>NZ_CP077089.1:3517500-4752500 GCF_014268445.2 Pseudomonas tensinigenes | reverse complement strand
TGATGCCATGCTTCCAAGAAAAGCTTCTAAGCTTCAGGTAACCAGGAACCGTACCCCAAACCGACACAGGTGGTTGGGTAGAGAATACCAAGGCGCTTGAGAGAACTCGGGTGAAGGAACTAGGCAAAATGGCACCGTAACTTCGGGAGAAGGTGCGCCGGTGAGGGTGAAGGACTTGCTCCGTAAGCTCATGCCGGTCGAAGATACCAGGCCGCTGCGACTGTTTATTAAAAACACAGCACTCTGCAAACACGAAAGTGGACGTATAGGGTGTGACGCCTGCCCGGTGCCGGAAGGTTAATTGATGGGGTTAGCTAACGCGAAGCTCTTGATCGAAGCCCCGGTAAACGGCGGCCGTAACTATAACGGTCCTAAGGTAGCGAAATTCCTTGTCGGGTAAGTTCCGACCTGCACGAATGGCGTAACGATGGCGGCGCTGTCTCCACCCGAGACTCAGTGAAATTGAAATCGCTGTGAAGATGCAGTGTATCCGCGGCTAGACGGAAAGACCCCGTGAACCTTTACTATAGCTTTGCACTGGACTTTGAATTTGCTTGTGTAGGATAGGTGGGAGGCTTTGAAGCGTGGACGCCAGTTCGCGTGGAGCCATCCTTGAAATACCACCCTGGCAACTTTGAGGTTCTAACTCAGGTCCGTTATCCGGATCGAGGACAGTGTATGGTGGGTAGTTTGACTGGGGCGGTCTCCTCCTAAAGAGTAACGGAGGAGTACGAAGGTGCGCTCAGACCGGTCGGAAATCGGTCGTAGAGTATAAAGGCAAAAGCGCGCTTGACTGCGAGACAGACACGTCGAGCAGGTACGAAAGTAGGTCTTAGTGATCCGGTGGTTCTGTATGGAAGGGCCATCGCTCAACGGATAAAAGGTACTCCGGGGATAACAGGCTGATACCGCCCAAGAGTTCATATCGACGGCGGTGTTTGGCACCTCGATGTCGGCTCATCACATCCTGGGGCTGAAGCCGGTCCCAAGGGTATGGCTGTTCGCCATTTAAAGTGGTACGCGAGCTGGGTTTAGAACGTCGTGAGACAGTTCGGTCCCTATCTGCCGTGGACGTTTGAGATTTGAGAGGGGCTGCTCCTAGTACGAGAGGACCGGAGTGGACGAACCTCTGGTGTTCCGGTTGTCACGCCAGTGGCATTGCCGGGTAGCTATGTTCGGGAAAGATAACCGCTGAAAGCATCTAAGCGGGAAACTTGCCTCAAGATGAGATCTCACTGGAACCTTGAGTTCCCTGAAGGGCCGTCGAAGACTACGACGTTGATAGGTTGGGTGTGTAAGCGCTGTGAGGCGTTGAGCTAACCAATACTAATTGCCCGTGAGGCTTGACCATATAACACCCAAGCAATTTGCTGACCTGAAAAGGCACCAGATTGCGGTGTGTGAAGACGAAACGAACCGAAAGTTCGACTGCACTTAAAAAAGCAGCACAAAACACCGAAAGCTGTCACATACCCAATTTGCTGAAGCGAGGCCACTTGGCCACGACTCAGTACCCGAATTTCTTGACGACCATAGAGCGTTGGAACCACCTGATCCCATCCCGAACTCAGCAGTGAAACGATGCATCGCCGATGGTAGTGTGGGGTTTCCCCATGTGAGAGTAGGTCATCGTCAAGATTAAATTCCGAAACCCCAATTGCGAAAGCAGTTGGGGTTTTGTTTTGCCCGCAGGAAAGTTCTTACAGCGCATTGACCTGCCCCCAACCGTCGCAAGAGATGCCATTGGGGAAATTCCTTCTGAGTGAGCGAGCAGTTTTTGGTATGGTGCAGCTCGTTTTTTAACGGACTGATGTCATGCCCATGGATCGGCACTCATTTATGTTTATGTCAAAGAGTTGCTGTAGAAATGCCTGAGCCCATCCCGATCAAGGATCACGAAAAAGAGACGCGTCTGGTCAACAAGCGGTTGATCGCCTGCGCCATGTTCGTCCTCGCCGTCAGCTGCGCCCTGGTCGTGCGCCTGTACATCCTGCAAGTGGTGGAATTCGACTACCACTCGACCATCTCTGAAAACAATCGCGTCCACGTCTTACCGATCCCGCCGACACGCGGCTTGATCTACGATCGCAATGGTGTACTGCTCGCGGATAACCGTCCCAGTTTCAACCTGACCATCACCCGCGAACGCGCCACCGACGTCAATCAAGAACTGGACGAAGTCATCAATCTCCTGCACCTGCCTGCGGAAGATCGCACAGTCTTCGATAAAGCCATGAAGCAGTCCCGCCACCCGTTTACGCCGGTGACGCTGTTCTATGAGCTGACGGAAGAGCAAATTGCCGTACTGGCCGTCAACGAGTTCCGCCTTCCGGGCCTGGACGTCGAGCCGCAGTTCGTTCGCCATTACCCGCTCGGCGCGCACTTCGCCCACTCGATCGGTTACGTCGGCCGGATCAACGAAAAAGAATCCAAAACCCTCGACTCGGTGGAGTACCGCGGTACCCAATCGATTGGCAAAACCGGCATCGAACGTTTCTATGAAGCCCAGCTACACGGCCACGTTGGTTACGAAGAGGTGGAAACCAATGCCCAAGGACGCGTACTCCGCGTGCTCAAACACACCGACCCGGTCCCCGGCCAGAACATCGTCCTGAGCCTTGATATCAAGCTGCAGGAAGCTGCCGAAGCCGCGCTGGGTGATCGTCGTGGTTCCGTGGTAGCGCTCGATCCGTCGACTGGTGAAGTGTTGGCCATGGTCAGCAATCCGAGCTTCGACCCGAATTTGTTCGTCACCGGTATCAGCTCCAAGGAATACTCGGCACTGCGGGATTCGATCGACCGGCCGCTGTTCAACCGTGTACTGCGCGGACTCTACGCGCCGGGATCGACCATCAAGCCAGAAGTGGCCATCGCTGGCCTCGATGCCGGTGTGGTGACGCCGCAAACCCGCGTCTTCGACCCCGGTTATTACCAGCTCCCGGACTTTGATCACAAGTACCGCAACTGGAACCACAGCGGCGACGGCTGGGTGGACATGGACGCGGCGATCATGCGTTCCAACGACACCTACTTCTATGACCTGGCCCACAAGCTCGGTATCGATCGCCTGCACGATTACATGGCGATGTTCGGCCTCGGCGAGAAAGTCTCTCTGGACATGTTCGAAGAGTCGCCCGGCCTGATGCCATCGCAAGCGTGGAAACGCGCGACTCGCCGACAAGCCTGGTACCCGGGCGAAACGGTCATCCTCGGCATCGGCCAGGGCTACATGCAAGTCACGCCACTGCAACTGGCTCAGGCCACGGCATTGATCGCCAACAAAGGTGTATGGAACCGGCCGCACCTGGCCAAAACCGTCGATGGCGTCGCTCCGGTCGATGAGCATCCGATGCCGAACATCCTGCTCAAGGATCCGCGAGATTGGGAGCAGGTCAATCACGGCATGCAGATGGTGATGCACGATGCCCGAGGCATTGCTCGTGCGGCCGCGGCCGGTGCGCAATACCGTATCGCTGGCAAGAGTGGTACGGCGCAGGTGGTGGCGATCAAGCAAGGCGAACGCTACAACCGCGAGAAAACCCTCGAGCGCCACCGCGATAACGCCTTGTTCGTTGGCTTTGCGCCGGCTGAGCATCCGAAGATTGCGATCTCGGTGATGATCGAGAACGGTGAGGCTGGTGGTCGTGTCGCCGGTCCTGTGGTGCGGCAGATCATGGATGCCTGGCTGCTGGATCAGGACGGTCATCTCAAGCCGCAATACGCGGCGCCGACCAAAGCGCCTGGAGACCCGCACGTCTAACGGTTCGCAGCCTCGGCTCATGCTGGTTGAGCTGAGGCTGTGAGTTGCCCTGCAAAGCCTATTTGCAGCGATAACCCTCGGGCATCGTGACGGTGTAGTTGCGCTGAACACGGTCCTCGAAGTTGAGGTTCTGCAGGCCTTGCTCCACTAGAAAGTCTTCGACCTTGGAGGATTGGCAGTCTTCGTTATATGACGAAGCGCGAAGCAGGTAGACCGGGCGCTTACTGACTTCATCGCGTGCAGTGGCAACGAAGGTGCTGAGCGTGGTGTAACCGGTGCGCTCCGAGGTACCTATCGGACCATAGGTCGTGTTCGGTTTACTCGTGCACGTCAGCCGATCGTCCTTTTTCTTGCTGGTCTTGCACACGGTAGAGGTGCTGTTCGGCACTTGCCCATACTCGGTGGCGGTATATCGGTAAGTCACCTGTCGGCTGCCGACATCGAGGCTGACGGTCATTTTTATCGGCGCATGGTTCTTCGGCAGACTGGCGTCGGTATAAACCTCTTGGAAGCCCCTGTCTTTCAACGCATTAACCATGTCGCGAAGATAGTAACGGGCATTCAGCGCGTTTTCATCGCTGCCAGTCGCAGACGTCACCAGTACAGTCGCCTTTCGATCAAAATGATAATCCGGATCAGGTGTGGCATTTAGCGCTACGTCCATTTGCGTGGCGCAGCCGCTGATCAACGCTGTCAGGAAAAACAGCGCGCAGAATAAAAACCGGGTCATGACAAAGTCGCCTTACAAACTAAGGATTGAATAAGAGTAAAACGGTGTGGACTGACGACAATTAACTCGCGCGGATGCGCAAGGTTCAGTCTTTCTGGTATTCCAGCAAATCGCCTGGCTGGCAATCGAGTGCTGCGCAGAGCTTGTCCAGGGTGGCCATTTTCACGCCCTTGACCTTGCCATTTTTCAGTAATGACAGGTTGGCCTCGGTGATGCCCAGCAGGCTGGCCAATTCTTTCGAGCGAATTTTTTGCGTGGCCATGACAACGTCAAGGCGGACGATAATGGTCATTGTATTGTTCTATATGTATTGGCTTTGCTCATCGCTGAGTACTTTTGCATCGCGCATGATAATTGAAAACAAACAGAGCAATACGCCTTTGACAATCTCGTAGGCAGAAGTGGAAGACAGGCCGACCGAGAACTGAAAAATACGATCCCCTGGCGGCAGATCAATAGACAGGGCCAAACCTTGCAGGGTCTCTACCAGCGGGTAGGCGGCCGGTGAAATGATGCACAAAATCCCCACTCGCCATAACACCTTGATATTGCGCTCGGTCCAGGTTTCGCCGCGGGACAAGCGCAGGAAAAACAACCCGGTCAGCCAGAGCACGTAGGTCGAAAGCAGGACGGGCAGGAAATCCAGAACGACGAGCAGCGCAGTGACCAGTGGCGAGAGCCATGTGTCGGGGGCAAGCAGGGCACCTTCGACAAACGGGTCAAGTAATTGCGGCGAGTTTTCGGCGAAGGCGTAGAGCAGCGCCGCGAGCATTTCATCCGTTTTGAAGAACCAGATCGAAGCGTTGCCACCGACCTCGGTCACCCCCAAAACCCAGACAAGAATCGCTGCCAGTAGTCCGACCCAATGCATGCGCTGCAGTGCCAATCCGTTGTTACGAGTACTCATGAAAAATCCTTGCGGTGTCATTGGGATGACTAATTCTCGATGTTAAATTATCGAATGGCAATAATAAATTGTTCTTGTTTTGTGAAGGTCGCTCTTGGCATCGTGATGCCGGGGGGCCATAGCATCATTCTCAGTTCATTCGCTATGGGGAGAATTCCAAGGTCGATGGGCTCTCGAATTCGAAACAAGTCGAGAGCGCAGGAGGGACGCGATCCACTCGGTGGCCGCTGGTATCGATGACGGGGTCAGGGATTGATTAGAGCGGGACACACGCGACAGGCATGTTTGAGTCGCCCGCTCTTACCGGGTTTACTTGATTTCGGTTATGAAGTTTTCCCGCGAGCGGCGAACCTTTTTCAGGTTGACCAGCCAGTCTCCCTCAGTGGCTCTATGGCCCAGCGGCAGAATCACTACACTGCGCAAGTTGCGGGCCGCGAGTCCGAGAATTTCATCGATGGCTGCCGGGTCGAAACCTTCCATCGGTGTGGCATCGACCTCTTCAAACGCCGCGGCGATCAAAGCCGAGCCCAAACCGATATAAGCCTGCCGCGCGGCCGCCTGATAATTAGCCTCCTTGCCACGTCCAGCGACAATGCCCAAGAGCATCTGACGATAATTTTCCCATCCTTCATTAACGGTCCCGCGAACTTCGTTAGTCAGGTCAAACATCATGTTGACCCGCTCCGCAGTGATGTCATCCCACGCGGCGAACACCAACAAATGAGAGCAGTCGGTAACCTGCTGCTGATTCCAGCTGACGGCTTTGATCTTTTCGCGAACCTCTGCATTGGTCACTACGAGCAATTCAAAGGGCTGCAGTCCACTTGATGTCGGCGTTAATCGGACTGCTTCCAGAATGCGCTCGATTTTTTCATCGGACACTGTCCGGGAAGGGTCGTACGGGCGTTGACCCACATTTGAAACGCGTTCCAATGTGAGAGCCTGCTCGCGAAAGATTCCTCAAAACCGTGGCAAAAAATCAGGCCCCAGGCACCGGGTAGCTCATGTCACCTTCTTCACACTTCAAATACTGTTTCAGCGCCTCGACCCGCACCTTGGTCACCCCGGTCAGACAACTGCTGTAGACCCACGGATAAACGCTCCCGCCAGTTACCCCGGACGATGAGAACTTGCACTCGGCATCCCGAAACCCGAGCCACGCCCGCTGTGCACTGACCAATAGCTTCTTGCCATCCGGGTTGTCCTTCAAACGCCCGCTGATCTGCTGGTACACCGTGTTCAACTCCTTGTCCGCCGCTTTGAAGTCCTGCCCGGCGCACTGATTCATTGTCGCCTGGTCGCTGGCATTGGCGCAGTCGACGGCGGCATGGGCGAGGGGGGTGAACAGGAGGGGCGTGAGGGCCAGAAGCAGGCGTGGGGACATAGTCAAATCTCGCTGTATCGAAGTAAGTGCCGAGCAGTGTAGCGGGTGTGTTGCGCTTATTCCGGCGGGCGCACTCGGGAAGCCGCAAGCAAACGGTCGGCGGTCGCCGCAATCTCTTCAACGTCGTGCAGCTTTTCCAGCCAGTGTTCAGGAATCCCCCGCACGCCGTAATAGGCGCCGGCCAACTGTCCGGTAATCGCGGCGGTGGTATCGGCGTCATCGCCCAGGTTGGCCGCCCGCAAAATGGCCGCTTCGAAGCTGTCCGTGTGGTGAAAGCACCACAACGCCGCTTCCAGCGACTGCACGCTGTAGCCACTGCCTTTGATGTCTGCCTCGGACAGACCGAGGAAATCGCCACGCGCAATGGCGGCGACCTTGGGTTGCGAGAAGCTGGCGAAAGGCAGCTGCCGCAGTTCTGCTTTGCTCGCGCCTTCAAGCGCTCTGGCGAGCAATCCGGCCAACAATTGGCAACTTTCGATGGCTTCTGGTGCTGCGTGGGTGGTTCGCGAACTGTCGGCGGCAAAGCTCTGGATTTGCCGGGCGTCGGGAAAGTAGAACAGCACCACCGGAGCCAGACGCATCAGTGAACCGTTGCCGGCACTGTACGGGTCGGTCGAGCCGGCGAAGGGATCAGCGGTTTGCTGATATTGCGCCAGCGCCTGACTGACGGTCATGCCGATATCGAAACATTCACCGGTCGAGCTGAGATAGCCCCATTGCCACCAGTTGAGGTAGCGGCCCATCTGATCGGCAGCATTGAAGCCATTCTTGTTCAGCAGGCTTTCTGCCAGACACAGGGCCATCGAGGTGTCATCGGTCCACTGCCCTGGCTTGAGGTGGAACGGGCCACCGCCGACCATATCGGTCAACGGTTGGAATGATCCCCGTGGTTTGAACTCAACCGTAGTACCGACAGCGTCGCCGCATGCCAGACCAAGCAGGGCACCGCGGTAACGTTCGGCGAGGGATGGCGGCATGATTCGTCCTTGTTGATTCAAATTCGCTGGAAAAGGTAACAGTTTCGTTGGGCGAAGGGTGCCTGGATCCATCACAGTACCGGTCAGAAAACTGCAGCTTGATGTTTCCTTGCTGATGAATGACTGCACCGCTCTGATACAACTTCACATTGGACATGTGGTCATAGAGGCCTAGTGTTCAGAACAGGAGGTGACGTATGAAACCAGTACCCAATAGTTTCGAACGCAAAATCACGCTCAAGGCGTCGCGTTCGCATGTCTGGCGTGCATTGGTCGATGCCGAGGCGTTTGGCCAGTGGTTTGGCGTGGCGCTGGAGGGCAGGCGGTTTATTGCTGGTGAATGGACGCAAGGGCAGGTCACGTATCCGGGTTATGAACATGTGTTGTGGAACGTGTTGATCGAGCGGGTCGAGCCGCAGCAACTGTTTTCGTTCCGCTGGCATCCGTATGCAGTCAATCCGAAGATTGACTATTCCCAAGAGCCGACCACGCTGGTCAAGTTCGAGCTGCAGGATTATGAGGACGGCACACTGCTCAAGGTTTCCGAGTCAGGTTTCGCGCATATTCCCGACGTTCGCCAGAAAGAGGCCTATTTCATGGACAGCCGTGGCTGGGAGGAGCAGTTGAGCCGGCTCGAACAGTTTCTTGCCGAGAGCGCCAAGGCCCGCGAGCGTGACGGTGGCTGACATTTTCGAACCTTGGCTGAAACGCTGGGCACTGGTGCCGGACGGCGCGCCGATCATCACGCCCGGCAGCCGTCTGCTGCCGGTACGCGTGAACGACAGGCCGGCCATGCTCAAGGTGGCGCTGGATGTCGACGAGAAGTACGGCAATCGGCTGATGACCTGGTGGGGCGGTGACGGTTCCGCGCGGGTGTTGGCGCATCACGAAGATGGCCTGCTGATGGAACGCGCCATGGGCCGACGCTCGCTGATGCAGATGGCAGTGAATGGCGAAGATGACGAGGCGAGCCGGATTCTCTGTTCGGCGTTGGCACGATTGCATGCACCGCGCGTAACGCCACCGCCGCCGCTGGTGGAGTTGGGGCCATGGTTTGCTTCGCTGCGAGTCGCTGCTGCCCAACATGACGGTCTCTACAGTCTGAGCCTGCAAACCGCGGAAACCTTGCTCGCCGATCCACAGGATGTGGTGGTGCTGCACGGCGACATGCATCACGACAATGTTCTGGATTTCGAATCGCGTGGCTGGTTGGCAATCGATCCGAAGCGGGTCAGGGGCGAACGTGGTTTTGACTACGCCAACCTGATGTGTAACCCGGACTTGCCGACGGCGACGGATCCCGCGCGTTTTCGCCGGCAGTTGGATGTGATTGTCGGAGCTGCCGGGCTAGATCGCCGCAGGCTGCTGCAGTGGGTGCTGGCGTTCGCCGGTTTGTCGGCTGCGTGGTTTTTGGAGGATGACGCGCTGGAGCAAGCCTCAGGGCAGCTGAAAGTCGCACAGATCGCCGCTTCAATGCTCGATGCCTGACACGGCTAAGGATTTTCGGAAGGGTTGCTATGGCGAATGTCTTACACGCACTGGTAGCTTTTACGACTATTGCCGATTGGATCCACTGCGTAATCTACACACATCAACTGAGACACAGGGAGTGTTTCAGGATCAGGGATGATCGACCATTTGCAAGGATCGCTGCCGACAGGGAGTCGATAATGGTCTTGGGAAAAACCCGCTTCGGCGGGTTTTTTTTCGTCTGCATGTAGGAGCTGCCGCAGGCTGCGATCTTTTGATCTTGCTTTAAAAAGCCAAAGTCAAAAGCTCGCAGCCTGCGGCAGCTCCTACATTGGTTTGTGCGTTATGAGGCGATCAACTGGCGCAAGACGTAATGCAAAATCCCGCCCGACTTGAAGTACTCCACCTCATTCAACGTATCGATGCGGCACAACACTTCGATTTTCTCCTGCTTGCCATCCTCACGAGTAATCACCAACGGCAAGTTCATTCGCGGTGTCAGCTCGACGCCGGTCAGACCCTGGATTTCAAAGGTTTCCTTGCCGGTGAGGTTGAGGCTCTTGCGGTTCTGATCAAGCTTGAACTGCAGCGGCAGCACACCCATGCCCACCAGGTTGGAACGGTGAATCCGTTCGAAGCTTTCCGCGATCACCGCTTTCACGCCCAGCAGATTGGTGCCCTTGGCCGCCCAGTCACGGCTGGAACCGGTGCCGTATTCTTGCCCGGCAATCACCACCAGCGGCGTGCCCGAAGCCTGGTACTTCATCGCTGCATCGTAGATCGCCAGTTTCTCCCCGGTCGGCATGTAGATCGTGTTGCCACCCTCTTCACCGCCGAGCATTTCATTGCGGATACGGATGTTGGCGAAGGTGCCGCGCATCATCACTTCATGATTGCCACGCCGTGATCCGTAGGAGTTGAAGTCCCGCGGCTCGACGCCTTTTTCGCGCAGATAACGCCCGGCCGGGCTGTCAGCCTTGATGTTGCCGGCAGGGGAGATGTGGTCGGTGGTCACCGAATCGCCGAGCAGGGCCAACACCCGCGCACCTTTGACATCCTTGATTTCCGGCAGCGGCCCGGAAATATCGTCGAAGAACGGTGGATGCTGGATGTAGGTCGAATCGTCCTGCCACACGTAAGTCGCCGCTTGCGGCACCTCGATGGCCTGCCATTGTTCATCACCGGCAAACACTTCGGCGTATTCCTTGTGGAACATTGCCGTGCTGACGTGATTCACCGCATCAGCGATCTCTTTACTCGATGGCCAGATATCGCGCAGGTACACCGGATTGCCCTGCTGATCTTCGCCCAACGGTTCGCTGCTGATGTCGCTGCGCACGCTGCCGGCCAAAGCGTAGGCGACCACCAGTGGCGGCGAGGCCAGCCAGTTGGTTTTCACCAACGGATGCACGCGGCCTTCGAAGTTGCGGTTGCCGGAGAGCACCGAAGCGACGGTGAGGTCGGCTTTCTGGATGGCTTTCTCGATCGGCTCGGTCAGCGGCCCGGAGTTGCCGATGCAGGTGGTGCAGCCGTAGCCGACCAGTGAAAACCCGAGCTGATCGAGGTATTGCGTCAACCCCGCAGCCTTGTAGTAGTCGGTGACCACTTTCGAACCCGGCGCCAGCGAACTCTTCACCCACGGTTTGCGGGTCAGCCCTTTCTCGACGGCTTTTTTCGCCAGTAACCCGGCGGCCATCATCACGCTCGGGTTGGAGGTATTGGTGCAAGAGGTGATCGCGGCAATGACCACGGCGCCGTTTTTCAGGCGATAGGTGTGGCCTTCGTATTCGTATTCGGTTTCCCCGACCAGATCGGCATTGCCTACCGCGACACCGCCACCGCCTTCGCTTTCCAGGCGTCCTTCTTCCTTGCTGGTGGGTTTGAATTGCAGATCGATGAAGTCGCTGAAGGCTTGCGGTACGTTCGGCAGTGACACACGATCCTGCGGGCGTTTCGGTCCGGCCAGACTCGCTTCGACGCTGCCCATGTCCAGTGCGAGGCTATCGGTGAATACCGGCTCCTGACCGGGCAGGCGCCACAGTCCTTGCGCTTTGGTGTACGCCTCGACCAGTTTCACCACTTCCGGTGGCCGGCCGGACAGGCGCAAGTATTCCAGGGTCACGTCATCAACCGGGAAGAAGCCGCACGTCGCGCCATATTCCGGGGCCATGTTGGCGATGGTCGCACGGTCGGCCAGTGGCAGATCAGCGAGGCCGTCACCGTAGAACTCGACGAATTTGCCCACTACGCCTTTCTTGCGCAGCATCTGCGTGACGGTCAGCACCAGGTCGGTAGCGGTGATGCCTTCCTTCAGTTTGCCGGTCAGTTTGAAGCCGATCACTTCCGGAATCAGCATCGACACCGGTTGCCCGAGCATCGCCGCTTCGGCTTCGATCCCGCCGACGCCCCAGCCGAGTACGCCGAGGCCGTTGATCATCGTTGTGTGCGAATCGGTACCGACCAGCGTGTCGGGGAACGCATAAGTGCGGCCGTCCTCATCCTTGGTCCACACGGTGCGGCCGAGGTATTCGAGGTTGACCTGGTGGCAGATGCCGGTGCCCGGCGGCACCACGCTGAAATTGTCGAAAGCGCTCTGGCCCCAACGGAGGAACGCATAACGTTCGCCGTTGCGTTGCATTTCGATGTCGACGTTCTGTTCGAAAGCGCTGGCGGTGGCGAACTTGTCGACCATTACCGAGTGGTCGATCACCAGATCCACTGGCGACAACGGATTGATTCGCTGCGGATCGCCGCCGGCCTTGGCCATCGCTGCGCGCATGGCGGCAAGGTCGACCACGGCGGGTACGCCGGTAAAATCCTGCATCAGGACGCGGGCAGGGCGGTACTGAATTTCGCGATCGGAGCGACGCTCCTTGAGCCACGCGGCAATCGCTTTGAGATCGGCGCCGGTGACAGTTTTTTCATCTTCCCAGCGCAGCAGGTTTTCCAGCAGGACTTTCAGTGACATCGGCAGCTTGTCGAGGTCGCCCAGGCTTTTGGCGGCATCCGGCAGGCTGAAGTAGTGGTAGGTCTTGTCGTCGATTTGCAGGGTTTTGAGCGTTTTCAGGCTATCGAAGGACGGCATTACAATCACTCCTTTGAATCCGCACGGCTACGGATTGAGGGGACGGGCAGAGCTATCAACGTAGCCCTGTTTTCATTAGCTGGCTAATAACTGGACTCTATGGGCAAGTCCAAGGTTCCGACATCGGCTATCATGCGCCGGTTTTCGTGACAGGCTTTGCTGCAACGCAAGGCCTGAGCATCGCGCAGGGGCCGAATCACCGCCCTCTGCCCAGGAGTAAGAATGAACACCCTATTCATGCATTGCCGGCCAGGCTTCGAAGGCGAAGTCTGTTCGGAGATTTCCGACCTCGCCGCGCAACTCAACGTGGCCGGCTACGCCAAGGCCAAAGCGGCTACCGCCTGCGCCGAGTTTGTCTGCACCGAAGAAGACGGCGCCGAACGCCTGATGCGCGGCCAGCGTTTCGCCGAGCTGATCTTCCCGCGCCAATGGGCGCGCGGGGTGTTCATCGATCTGCCGGAAACTGATCGCATCAGCGTGATCCTCGCGCACATGGCCGAATTCCCGGTGTGCGGCAGCCTGTGGCTGGAAGTCGTTGATACCAATGACGGCAAAGAGCTGTCGAACTTCTGCAAGAAATTCGAAGGCCCGCTGCGCAAGGCTCTGATCGGCGCCGGCAAACTGGTGGAAGACGCGAATAAACCGCGTCTGCTGCTGACCTTCAAGAGCGGTCGTGAAGTGTTTCTCGGCATGGCCGATGCCGGTAATTCGGCGATGTGGCCGATGGGCATTCCGCGCTTGAAGTTCCCGCGTGAGGCGCCGAGCCGTTCGACGCTGAAGCTGGAAGAGGCGTGGCACCACTTTATCCCGCGTGATCAGTGGGAAGATCGCCTGCACAGCGACATGACCGGCGTTGACCTCGGTGCCGCGCCGGGCGGCTGGACCTGGCAACTGGTCAATCGCGGCATGCTGGTGACCGCCATCGACAACGGCCCGATGGCTGAAAGCCTGATGGACACTGGCTTGGTGCAGCATTTGATGGCCGACGGTTTTACCTTCAAGCCTAAGCAGCCGGTGGACTGGATGGTCTGCGACATCGTCGAGAAACCGGCGCGTAACGCCGCGATGCTCGAAGAGTGGATCGGCGAGGGGCATTGCCGCGAGGCGGTGGTCAACCTGAAGTTGCCGATGAAGCAGCGTTACGCCGAAGTGAAGCGTTTGCTCGAACGCATTGCCGATGGTTTCAAGGCACGCGGGATCAAGGTCGATATCGGCTGCAAACAGCTGTATCACGACCGCGAAGAAGTGACCTGCCACTTGCGTCGGCATGACATCAAGAAAGCCAAATCCCGCTGAAACAACACAAAACCCTGTAGGAGCTGCCGCAGGCTGCGATCTTTTGATCTTGAAAAGCAAAGATCGCAGCCTTCGGCAGCTCCTACAGAGGTGTGGCGTAACGCCACAGATGACCGAATACCCGGCAATGCGCGACAATGCCGGCCAGTTTCAGGAGTGAATCATGAGTGAAATGATCGATACCCCGGTCGACGGTACCCTCGACGCCACCGGCCTCAATTGCCCGGAACCGGTGATGATGCTGCACCAGCATATCCGTGACCTGGCGCCCGGCGGCCTGCTCAAAGTGATCGCCACCGATCCATCGACCAAACGCGATATCCCCAAATTCTGCGTGTTTCTCGACCATGAACTGGTGAGCCAACATGAAGAGGCCGGTACTTACCTGTATTGGATCCGCAAGAAACACGCCTGAATCCCAGGCGAAAGCAAAACCAAATGTGGGAGCGAGCCTGCTCGCGAAAGCGGTATCTCAGTCACTATTGATGGCGACTGATACACCGCATTCGCCAGCAAGCTGGCTCCCACATTTTTTCGTCCCGGTTTAAAGGACTTAGCCCGCCGAGCGACTGATCCGAATACGTTTGCGCGCGCTACGCGTCAAACGGATCGACAGCATCAACGCCGCACAGCTCAAGCCAACGATCAAACCCTGCCACAAGCCGCTCGGGCCGCGTGGCTCGCCGAGCCAGTCGGTCAGGCCGAGGGCGTAACCCACCGGCAAACCAATGCCCCAATAGGCGAACAGGGTCAGGATCATCGTCACCCGAGTGTCCTGATAACCACGCAGTGCGCCGGCAGCGGTGACCTGGATCGCGTCGGAAAACTGGAACAGCGCCGAGTACACAATCAGCATTGCCGCAATGTGAATCACTGTTGGGTCAGCGGTGTAGATAGCCGCAATCGGCTCGCGCAGCAACAGCATCATGCTCGCCGACAGACAGGCGTAGGCCAGTGCGGTGCCCATACCGACGCCAGCGGCAAAGCGCGCCTCACGCGGTTCTTCGCGGCCCAACGCCTGACCGACACGCACGGTCACCGCCATACCCAATGAGTACGGAATCATGAACACCAGCGAACTGACGTTCAGCGCAATCTGGTGCCCGGCCACCACGGTAGCGCCGAGGCTGCCGATCAACAGCGCGATCACGGCGAAAATACTCGACTCGGCAAACACCGCGATGCCGATCGGCAGACCAATCCCCAGCAGACGCTTGATCACTGCCCATTGCGGCCAGTCGAAACGGCTGAAAATCTCGCTCGAACGATAGGCCGGCGCCCAGCGCTCATAACCGGCCAGACCCAGCGCCATCACCCACATCACGATCGCCGTGGCCCAGCCGCAGCCAACGCCGCCCATGGCCGGCACGCCGAAGTGGCCATAGATGAAGATGTAGTTCAGTGGAATATTCAGCGCCAGACCGCACAGGCCCAGCACCATTGCCGGACGCGTACGACCGATACCGTCACTGGTGCAGCGCAGCACGTGATAGAACGCCACCGCCGGCAGACCGCTGGCGATGCCGTGCAGGTATTGCATGCACGGGCCGATCAGCTCGGGATCGACCTTCATCAGGTGCAGCACCGGTTCGGCGGCGACCAGCATCGCTGTCGCGATCAGCCCGACCACCAGCGCCAGCCACAACGCCTGACGCACGAGCGGACCGATTTCGCTGTGGGTACCGGCGCCAAAACGCTGGGCGACTTTCGGCGTGGTTGCCAGCAGGGTGCCGGTCATCAAAAGAAACACCGGCACCCAGATCGAGTTGCCCAGCGCCACCGCCGCCAGATCTTTTGGCCCGACGCGGCCAGCCATCACCGCATCGACGAAGCCCATGGCCGTGGTCGCCAGTTGCGCGATGATGATCGGCAACGCCAGGGCGAGCAGGTTCTTGAACTCCAGGCGAATACGCGCGGGGCGGGTCAGGGAAACAGCGACAGGTTGATCAGTTACAGAATTCACGGGCAAAGCGTCCACAGGTGTTGATGCGCAAGGCGCCGCATTCTACGCCGCTGACGCCTTGGTCAGGAAAAATCCTCTGTTGCGGATTTGTAAGCGCAAAGCCCGCTGGCCCGGCGACCGATCTGCACCTAAACTGCCGATCCGCCAAAGGAGCCCGCCATGCTGATTGTTGCCGACGAAAATATCCCGCTGCTCGATGCCTTTTTTGCCGGTTTCGGCGAGATCCGCCGGGTCCCGGGCCGTTCCATCGACCGTGCAACGGTCGAGCAGGCCGACGTGTTGCTTGTGCGCTCGGTGACCAACGTCAACCGCGCGTTGCTGGAGGGCAGCAAGGTTCGCTTTGTCGGCACCTGCACCATTGGTACTGATCATTTGGATCTCGAGTACTTCAATGAGGCCGGCATCACTTGGTCGAGTGCGCCTGGCTGTAATGCCCGGGGCGTGGTCGATTACGTGCTGGGTAGCCTGATGACCCTCGCCGAAATAGAAGGCGTCGATCTGACTCAGCGCACCTATGGTGTCGTCGGCGCCGGTGAGGTGGGAGGGCGCCTGATCAAGGTTCTGAAAGGGTTGGGCTGGAATGTCAAAGTCTGCGATCCGCCGCGTCAGTCTGCCGAAGGCGGCGATTACGTCAGCCTGGAGCAGATCATCGAGCAGTGCGATGTGATCAGTCTGCACACGCCATTGACCCGCAGCGGCGACGGGGCCACTTGGCATCTGTTCGATCAGCAGCGTTTGCAGCAACTCAAGCCCGGCGCTTGGTTGATCAACGCAGCGCGTGGTCCGGTTGTGGATAACGTCGCGTTGCGCAAAGTGCTGCTGGAGCGTGAAGACCTGCAGGCCGTTCTCGACGTCTGGGAAGCTGAGCCTGAAGTCGATGTTGCACTGGCTGATCTCTGCGTATTGGCCACACCGCACATTGCCGGTTACAGCCTTGATGGCAAACAGCGCGGAACGGCGCAGATCTATCAGGCTTACTGCCAATTCATCGGCCAGCCAGCGAGTATTCAACTCAGCGAGTTGCTGCCGTCACCGTGGTTGTCACAAGTGACCCTGCATGGCGACAGTGATCCGGCCTGGGCGCTGGCGATGTTGTGCCGTGGTGTCTACGACCCGCGCCGCGATGATGCGGATTTTCGCCGCAGCCTCGTAGGTAATGTCGGTGAGCAGCGGGCGGCGTTTGATGTGTTGCGCAAACAGTATCCGGTGCGGCGTGAGATTGAAGGGCTGAAGGTGCGGATTGAAGGGGCGTCGCCAGAGTTGGCGAGGATCGTGGCGGCGCTGGGGGCGGTGGCTGTCTAGAAACCGGGTCGGCCCTTTCGCGAGCAGGCTCGCTCCCACATGGATCTGTGATTCACTGAAGATCCCCTGTGGGAGCGAGCCTGCTCGCGAAGGCCGCGCCACAAATACCTGATCTGCAGACAGAAAAAACCCGGCCAAAGGGGCCGGGTCAAGAAGACGGTGGCTATATCACTCTTGTTCGGCAGGCTTGACCAATCGCTTCTCCAGTTCGCTGCACGCTTGCTGGATCATGTCTTCAGTGATCGGTACCTCACGCCCATCTTTATCGATAATCGAGCAACCCAGAGTTTGGTCGGGCCTGGTGCGGATCACTTCAATTACTTTGTCATCGCTGCTGTGTTGCAAGGACATGGCCTGTCTCCTCATCAGGTTGTGCGCCTAGGGTAAAACCTCCACGTGACCGGGCTGTGACAAACTCCTGCGGTCTGTCAGTGGAGGCATCTCCACTCAAACAGAAACGACCGCTCGTCTCAACCGGGACTTTAGACCAATAGTAACTATGGCCTAGTCTTTGGGGGCATATTTAACCTGACTCATTGTGATTTACAGAGTTCCGCCGCAAGAAGGTTTAGGCTAGCCCTTTCATCAACACGGATGTGTACCTGAATGACCCCGAAGCTTTCATCACGACACCGTCGCGCTTTGCGTCTGACCCGTCGATTTCTGGCCCCTTACCGCTGGCAAGTCATCGCTGCGCTGCTGGCGTTGATCGTCACCGCCGCCGTTACGCTGTCGATGGGGCAGGGGATAAAACTGTTGGTCGACCGCGGTTTCATGACCCAGTCGCCGCATCAGCTCAACCAGAGCATCGGCATCTTCATGCTGATGGTGCTGGGTTTGGCGGTCGGCACGTTCGCGCGGTTTTACTGGGTGTCGTGGATCGGCGAGCGTTGCGTGGCCGATATTCGCCGTGAGGTGTTCAATCACCTGGTCTATCTGCATCCCGGCTTCTACGAGAACAACCGCAGTTCGGAGATCCAGTCGCGACTGACCGCCGACACGACGCTGCTGCAATCGGTGATCGGCTCGTCGCTGTCGATGTTCCTGCGCAACCTGCTGATGGTGATTGGCGGTGTCATCCTGCTGTTCGTGACCAACGCAAAACTCACCAGCATCGTGGTGATTGCCTTGCCGTTCGTGGTCGCGCCGATCCTGATTTTCGGTCGGCGTGTACGAAACCTGTCGCGGCTGAGCCAGGACCGCGTCGCCGATATCGGCAGCTATGTGTCGGAAACTCTCGGCCAGATCAAAACCGTGCAGGCCTACAACCATCAGGTGCAGGACGAGCGACGTTTTGCGACGACGGTCGAGGACGCGTTTGACACGGCGCGCAAACGCATCTTTCAGCGTTCGTGGATGATCACCATGGTGATCGTGCTGGTGCTCGGTGCGGTGGCGGTGATGTTGTGGGTCGGCGGTATGGACGTGATCGCCGGGCGCATCACCGGTGGCGAACTGGCCGCGTTTGTTTTTTACAGCCTGATTGTCGGCAGTGCGATTGGTACGTTGAGTGAGGTGATTGGCGAACTGCAGCGCGCGGCGGGTGCCGCCGAGCGCATCGCTGAATTGCTGGGTTCGGAAAATATCATCCAGCCGCCAACCGCCGGGCTTGTGACCCTGCCGGAGCGCGTGCGGGGCGAATTGCAATTGCAGGACGTGCGTTTTTCCTACCCTTCGCGTCCGGAAAGCTACGCAGTCAACGGCTTGAATCTGACCATTCGGGCGGGCGAAACACTCGCGCTGGTGGGGCCGTCAGGCGCCGGCAAGTCCACGGTGTACGACTTGCTGTTGCGCTTCTATGACCCGCTGGAGGGGCGGATCCTGATCGATGGTGTGCCGCTGACCAGCCTCGATCCGCTGGACCTGCGCCGTCACTTCGCTTTGGTCTCGCAGTCGCCGGCGCTGTTTTTCGGCAGCGTTGAAGAGAATATTCGTTACGGCAATCCGGGGGCGACGCTGGACCAAGTCAAGGACGCGGCAAAAATTGCTCACGCCCACGACTTCATCGAGAAAATGCCCAACGGTTACCAGACCCATCTCGGCGATGGTGGCCTCGGTCTTTCCGGCGGTCAGCGTCAGCGTCTGGCGATTGCCCGGGCGTTGCTGGTCGACGCACCGATCCTGCTGCTGGACGAAGCCACCAGCGCCCTCGATGCGCAGAGCGAACACTTGATTCAGGAAGCGCTGCCAAGCCTGATGCAGAACCGCACTACACTGGTGATCGCGCATCGACTGGCCACGGTGAAAAACGCTGACCGGATTGCGGTGATGGATCAGGGCAAGCTTGTGGCCATTGGTACTCATCAGGAGCTGATTGCCAGCAATCCGCTGTATGCGCGGTTGGCGGCGTTGCAGTTCAATGATGGCAAGAGCGCTTCAACGAGTCCTGTCACCGACCCTGCCATTCACTAAGTCACCGATCAGGTTGTGTAAATAAAAATGCCCGTATCTTGCGATACGGGCATTTTTCGTTTCTTGGCGTCAGTTGCTTGATCACTGATCGTCGAAGTAGCGCTCATGCCAATCCACCAGCGGCTGTGGCGAGTTGAGCTTCTGGCCATAAATCACCGAGTACGACAACACGTTCTGCACGTACTGACGGGTTTCGTCGAACGGGATGCTTTCCACCCAGACGTCGAAGCTCAGGTGATCAGCGCCGCGCAGCCATTGGCGCACTCGGCCAGGGCCTGCGTTGTAGGCGGCGGAGGCGAGGACGCGGTTGCCGTTGAACTGGCTGTGCACCTGACTCAGGTAAGCAGCGCCGAGCTGAATGTTTTTGTCCGGGTCCAGCACTTGCTGCGGCGAGGCCAGCGGGATGCTGAACTTGCGCGCGGTTTCCTTGGCGGTGCCGGGCATCAATTGCATTAGGCCACTGGCGCCAACGCCGGAGCGCGCGTCGTCCATAAAGGCACTTTCCTGGCGGGTAATGGCGAACACCCAGCTCGAATGCAGACCACGTACCTTGGCTTCACGCACGAGCGTTTCGCGGTGGGCCATCGGGAAGCGGATATCCAGATCGTCCCAGTACTGCGCCTGACTGATGGTGCGGATCGCCGGGAAGTACCATTTCAGGTCGTAAGCCAGTTTCGCCTGGGCAACCATTTCATCGCGATTGAAATGGCGGCTGACGTGGTACCACTCGCGACGCCCGTCGACGATCTGTCCGCGAGCATGGAATTCCAGCGCGCGACGCACGCCCGGCGTGTTGCGAACCTTGTTGACCAGCGCCTGACTGAGGACCAATGGCTTGTTGTTCAGCGAGTACGGCGATTGCGAGCGGTCGGCGGCGAGGAATCCGTAGAAATCACGTTCCCGGGCGAGTCCTTTGTACAGCGTCTGCGCTTCCGGGTTCTGCGGCTGGGCCAGTTCCAGACTGCGTGCCTGCCAGTAGCGCCAGCGGTTGGTGGTGGCCAGATCCTGCGGCAGACGGCGGGTCAACTGATACGCATCGTCCCAACGGGCCAGACGCAACAGCAGGCGCAAACGCCATTCCGAGACGGTGTTGTCGCGCAGCTCCGGGTCGTATTTGGTCATCACGTCCAGCGCGCGGCTGTCGAAGCGCCGGGCGAGAGTCAGGCCGATTTCCCGGGCGATCGCGACTTTTTCATCGCGAGAGAAATGCATGCTGCTGGCGTAGCCGTCGAGCAGGGCCATGGCCTTGTCCGGATCCTGACGCGCGAGGCGACGCAGGCCGAGGCTGACCACGTCGGACATCGGCTCATCGGCCGGGGTGAAGCGCGAAGGTTGATTGAGCAGTTCCGGTTTCTGCGCCACATCCACCAGCAAGCGACCGCGTGGGGCGAGGGTGGTCAGGCCATTGACCAGACTGTTGGCCAGTGGATAGTTGCGCGTCTGAGCGGCGAGTTTGGTGCGCTCCCAGCGTTTCTGCTCGGTGAGCTGGCCGTCGGCGGCCCAGATACCGAACAGCGCGTCACACGCGGCGGGTTGCGATTTGCCCGTCAGCCACAGCTTGTCGGCGTTGGCGTAACCCTCGGCTTTCTTGTTGTGGGTGATCTGGTATTGCGCATTGAGGCAATCCAGCTCGGTGAAGTTGAGTTTCGGGTCGTAGTATTTGACGAAGGTCGCCCAGTCGCCGCGGTCGGCTAGCCAACGCAACCAGCGCAGCTTCATCCAGTTGGCCTGGGGCAGGTCACCGTGTTCGGCGAGGAATTTCTCGATCTCGGCGTTGCTCGCGGTTTTCAGGCGCGCGGTCAGTTCGTCGTAGGCCAGGTACGGTTCCAGCGGGTAATCGGCCAACGCCTGGCTGTAGCGGAAGTACGGGCCGGTATCGCCTTTGGCCAAGGCGCGCTTGGCTTCATCGTAATACTGGCGTTGGGTGGACAGGTCCACCGCCTGGGCGGATTGAGCGGCAGCGGCGGTAAGTAGCAAACAGGACAAAACACTGAAAAGGCGACTGCGCATGAGACATCCGGGCAGAGAAATCATGACAAGTGCCGACACGAATCAGCACTGAATTGTCTGTAGCTTAGCCTTTTGCCAGCAAGCGGCGAAAGCTTTGCGGGCCTCGCAGCACAAGTTCGCAACAAATGTTGTGCAGAGTGCTTCGACAGACAAATTGCCGGCCTGCTGAAGCCCTAACTCAGGTAGAATGCGCGCCCGGTTTTTGGAGAAGCTCATGACCCTGCTCAAATTCAGCGATGTGTCCCTTGCGTTCGGCGCTATGCCGTTGTTGGACAAGGTGTCCTGGCAGATCGCCCGTGGTGAGCGGGTGTGCATCATCGGCCGCAACGGCACTGGCAAGTCCAGCATGATGAAACTGGTCAAGGGCGACCAGAAGCCCGATGAAGGCTCGGTGTGGCGTGCCCCCGGTCTGAAAATCGGCGAATTGCCGCAAGAACTGCCAGTGGCCGACGATCGGACGGTGTTCGACGTGGTCGCTGAAGGCCTTGATGGCGTGGGTGCGTTGCTCGCCGAGTACCATCACCTCGCGCAGAACTGCGTCACTGAAGAAGACCTGAACAAGCTGATGCATGTTCAGCAAGACCTCGAAGCCCGTGATGGCTGGCGTTTGCAGACGCTGGTTGAAAGCACCTTGAGCCGTCTGCAACTGCCGGCCGACAAGACCCTCGCCCAGTTGTCCGGCGGCTGGCGTCGTCGCGTGCTGCTGGCACAGGCGCTGGTGTCCGAGCCGGATCTGCTGCTGCTCGACGAACCGACCAACCACTTGGACATCGGTGCGATTGCCTGGCTCGAAGAAGCGCTGAAAGATTTCCAGGGCGCCGTGCTGTTCATCACGCACGACCGTTCCTTCCTGCAAAACCTCGCCACACGCATCCTCGAACTGGATCGCGGCGGCCTGATCGACTGGAACGGCGACTACGCCAGCTTCCTCGTGCACAAAGAAGCCGCGCTGGCCGCTGAAGAGACCGCCAACGCGCTGTTCGACAAGAAACTGGCCCAGGAAGAAGTCTGGATCCGCCAGGGCATCAAGGCGCGCCGGACCCGTAACGAGGGCCGCGTCCGCGCCCTGAAAGCCCTGCGCGTCGAGCGCAGCGAGCGTCGTGAACGCACCGGCAAGGCCAACATTCAGCTGGACACTGCCGACAAGTCCGGCAAGCAGGTGATGGTCCTCGAGAACGTGAGTTTCGCTCACCCGGGCGGCCCGTTCCTGATCAAGGATTTCTCGATGGTGCTGACGCGCGGCGACCGTATCGGTCTGCTCGGCGCCAACGGTACCGGCAAGACCACCCTGCTAAAACTGATGCTCAGCGGTCTGCAACCGACCAGCGGCAAAGTGGAAGAGGGCACGCGCATCGACGTGGCGTACTTCGACCAATTGCGTCATCAGCTGGATCTGGAAAAGACCGTAATCGACAACGTCGCTGAAGGTCGCGACTTCATCGATATCGACGGTCAGAGCCGTCACGTGCTGAGCTACCTCGGCGACTTCCTGTTCAGCCCGCAACGTGCCCGCACGCCGGTCAAAGCGCTGTCGGGTGGTGAGCGTGCGCGTCTGTTGCTGGCCAAGCTATTCAGCAAACCGGCGAACCTGCTGGTACTCGACGAACCGACCAACGACCTCGACGTGGAAACCCTCGAGCTGCTCGAAGAAGTGCTGCTGACTTTCAACGGCACCGTGCTGATGGTCAGCCACGACCGGGCATTCCTCGACAACGTCGTCACCAGCACCCTGGTCTTCGAAGGTGAAGGCAAGGTGCGTGAATACGTCGGCGGCTATCAGGACTGGATCCGTCAGGGCGGATCGCCGCGCCTGTTGGGCGTGACTGAAAGCAAGTCGGGCAAGGCTGACTTGAATTCGGCGGTGGTTACCGCTGAACCGGCTGTGGCTGCTGCGCCTGTCGCTGCTGCTCCGGCTGCCAAGAAAAAGCTGAGCTACAAGCTGCAACGCGAGCTGGAAGCGCTGCCGGGCGATATCGACGCCAAGGAGCAGCAGATCGCTGCCGTGGAAGCCGAAATGGCTGAAGCTGGCTTCTATCAGCGCCCTGCGGCAGAGACGGCCAAAGTAATTGCTTCGCTGGAGCAGTTGCAGGCTGAGCTGGATGCGTTGATGGAGCGTTGGGCCGAGCTGGATGCCTGATTGATCCTGATGTGAAAAAGCCCGGCGTTCAGTGATGAGCGCCGGGCTTTTCATATGCGGGTGGAGATCCAATGTGGGAGCGAGCCTGCTCGCGAATGCGGTGTGTCAGGCGGCATTAATGCTGAATGTGCCAACGCCTTCGCGAGCAGGCTCGCTCCCCCAATGATCAGTGTTTCAACGTTTGACCAGGTGTACCGCTAATACGTCGCATGGCGCGCCGTGCAGAACGTCATTCGCGGTCGAGCCGAGCAACAGCGCCAGACCATGACGACCATGGCTACCGACCACGATCAGATCGCACGTTTGTTCTTTGGCGAAATGATGGATTTCCTGGCGTGGCTGGCCATAGGTCAGGTGGCAATTGGCACCTTCAAGCTCAGTGTACTTTTGTTTCAAACGCTCAAGTCGTTCCTTGGCCTGATCGAACTGCTGTTGTTGCAGTTGTGACAGATCCATCGGCACGTCGCCGCCGAACGCCATGGCCATCGGCTCAACGATATGCACCAGCGAAAGCTTGGCGCCATTGCTCACCGATAGCTCGCGGGCGCGGTGAATCACAGGGTCGCACTCTTCGGTCAGATCTACGGCGACCAGGATGTGGTGGTAGGGCATGAGGTGCTCCTCGTGAGGGTTCAATATTGTTAAGTATGGCTGGTTTCAAGCGCATTGGTTCCAAAGTGACACAATGCGCTCACCAAGAATTGGGAATAGAGATATGACGGTCTGGTTGGTGGTGTCAATCCTGCTGGTGGTTTTAAGTCCGCTGGCGTGGTTGCGCCCATCGCGCGCGCAAAGCGGTCGCATCGCCCTGCGCATGGAGGCGCGCCGCATCGGTCTGGCCATGCAACTGGCGCCTCAGGAATGGCCGCACTGGCTGGCGCAAGAGCCGCCGAACCCGTGCGCGCAGTATCATCGGCCGCGCCGTGGCAAGTCGCCTGCCTGCTGGACTTACTGGCAGAAGTCGCCGGGTGTATGGGTCAATCAGTGGCAGGAAGTCTGCGAGGACCCTGCGCTGCTTAATCATTTCGAAAAATTGCCGGGCAACGTTTTCAAAGTCGAGGCAGACAAGCAGATGATCGCCTTGTATTGGGGCGAGAAGGGCGACGCCACGGTTTTGCTGGATATCGATGCCACCCTGAAAGCACTGGCATGACGCGCGGACTTTTCCCACTGCAACGGTGGGGAACGTCCGGCAGACGCGCAATAAAAAGCCCGACATGATTCATCGGGCTGGGGTGGCCAGGCAGGCCGGAAATCTTTTTGATGCTGAGTCAGTCAGCGCATTTCCCTGTCGTCCACCCAGCGTAGCCCTTTAAACAAGGGCTGCTGCGAATTAGGGCGACTTTTCTAACTATTGATTCTATGAATGGCTTCACATGCAGACGCGTGTTGCGGGTCTTCGTCTTACAGAAATGACCGCAAAGTCGCATTTCAACCCGTATTTTGGGCGATTGACAATTGTCGGAAATTCCGTGAAGGTGACGTACCCAAATCAAACGGGCGTATGAATTGAGCGTTTGTCTTACAGACTGCTCCTACAGAATCCCGACTATCGCGTTGGCGGGTGTGCCGGGTGGATTGGCGTCAGCATCGACGAAAAAGCGTCCTGCCGAGCCATTCGCCTGCGTCCGACGTGTACTGTTCAGCTTCCATATCGTGGAGATCAGTTGATGATTTACGAAGGTAAAGCCATCACGGTTAAAGCTCTTGAAAGTGGCATCGTCGAATTGAAATTCGACCTCAAGGGTGAGTCCGTCAACAAGTTCAACCGTCTAACCCTGAACGAACTGCGTCAGGCCGTAGACACCATCAAGGCAGATGCTTCGATCAAGGGCGTGATCGTCAGCAGTGGCAAGGACGTGTTCATCGTCGGCGCCGACATCACCGAATTTGTCGACAACTTCAAGCTGCCGGATGCCGAGCTGGTTGCTGGCAATCTCGAAGCCAACAAGATCTTCAGCGATTTCGAAGACCTCAACGTTCCGACCGTTGTGGCCATCAATGGCATCGCGCTGGGCGGCGGCCTGGAAATGTGCCTGGCGGCTGACTATCGCGTCATGTCGACCAAGGCCAAGATCGGTCTGCCGGAAGTCAAACTGGGCATCTACCCAGGCTTCGGTGGCACCGTGCGTCTGCCGCGTCTGATCGGTGTCGACAACGCCATCGAATGGATTGCCTCCGGTAAGGAAAACCGCCCTGAAGACGCCCTGAAAGTCAGCGCCGTCGACGCCGTGGTTGCTCCTGAAAAACTGCAGGAAGCTGCCCTTGAACTGATCAAGCGCGCCATCTCCGGCGAGTTCGACTTCAAGGCCAAGCGTCAGCCGAAACTTGAAAAACTCAAGCTGAACGCCATTGAACAGATGATGGCTTTCGAAACCGCCAAAGGTTTCGTCGCCGGTCAAGCGGGCCCGAACTACCCGGCGCCGGTTGAAGCGATCAAGACCATCCAGAAAGCCGCGAACTTCGGTCGTGACAAGGCGCTGGAAGTCGAAGCTGCCGGTTTCGTCAAACTGGCCAAGACCTCTGCCGCGCAGAGCTTGATCGGCCTGTTCCTGAACGATCAGGAACTGAAGAAAAAGGCCAAGGCCTACGACGAAATCGCCAAAGACGTGAAGCAGGCCGCTGTACTCGGCGCCGGCATCATGGGCGGTGGTATCGCTTATCAGTCGGCCTCCAAAGGTACGCCGATCCTGATGAAAGACATCAACGAGCACGGCATCGAGCAGGGTCTGGCCGAAGCCGCCAAGCTGCTGGTTGGCCGCGTTGATAAAGGTCGCATGACCGCTGCAAAAATGGCTGAAGTGCTAAACGCCATTCGTCCGACCCTGTCCTACGGCGATTTCGGTCACGTCGATCTGGTTGTCGAAGCTGTCGTCGAGAACCCTAAGGTCAAGCAAGCCGTGTTGGCTGAAGTGGAAGGTCAGGTCAAAGAGGGCACCATCCTCGCGTCCAACACTTCGACCATTTCCATCAGCCTGCTGGCCAAGGCCCTCAAGCGTCCGGAAAACTTCGTCGGCATGCACTTCTTCAACCCGGTGCACATGATGCCGCTGGTTGAAGTGATCCGTGGCGAGAAGTCGAGTGAGCTGGCCGTTGCCACCACCGTTGCCTACGCCAAGAAAATGGGCAAGAACCCGATCGTCGTCAACGACTGCCCGGGCTTCCTGGTCAACCGCGTACTGTTCCCGTACTTCGGCGGTTTCGCCAAGCTGGTCAGCGCCGGTGTCGACTTCGTCCGTATCGACAAGGTCATGGAAAAATTCGGCTGGCCGATGGGCCCGGCATACCTGATGGACGTGGTCGGCATCGACACCGGTCACCACGGTCGTGACGTAATGGCTGAAGGTTTCCCGGATCGCATGAAGGATGACCGTCGTTCGGCCATCGACGTGCTTTACGAAGCCAAGCGCCTGGGCCAGAAGAACGGCAAGGGCTTCTACGCTTACGAGGCCGACAAGAAAGGCAAGCAGAAGAAAGTCGCCGATCCATCGGTGCTGGAAGTGCTCAAGCCGATCGTTTACGAGCAGCGCGAAGTCACTGACGAAGACATCATCAACTGGATGATGATCCCGCTGTGCCTGGAAACCGTGCGTTGCCTGGAAGACGGCATCGTTGAAACCGCTGCCGAAGCCGACATGGGTCTGGTCTACGGTATCGGTTTCCCTCCATTCCGTGGCGGTGCGCTGCGCTACATCGATTCGATCGGTGTTGCCGAGTTCGTTGCCCTGGCTGACCAGTACGCTGATTTGGGCGCGCTGTACCACCCGACCGCGAAACTGCGTGAAATGGCCAAAACCGGCCAACGGTTCTTCGGTTAAGCGTCCCAACTTTTGAGCGAGAGTGAAATTTTATGAGCTTGAATCCAAGAGACGTCGTGATTGTCGACTTCGGTCGTA
Organism: Pseudomonas tensinigenes; assembly: GCF_014268445.2. Taxonomy (NCBI): domain Bacteria; kingdom Pseudomonadati; phylum Pseudomonadota; class Gammaproteobacteria; order Pseudomonadales; family Pseudomonadaceae; genus Pseudomonas; species Pseudomonas tensinigenes. Next base: position 4,725,171 of record NZ_CP077089.1, on the reverse strand, counting down.
CTCCGATGGGCCGCTCCAAGGGCGGCATGCACCGCAACACCCGCGCCGAAGACATGTCGGCGCACCTGATCAGCAAACTGCTGGAACGCAGCGCCAAGGTTGATCCTGCTGAAGTCGAGGACGTGATCTGGGGCTGTGTCAACCAGACCCTGGAGCAGGGCTGGAACATCGCGCGCATGGCGTCGCTGATGACCCAGATCCCGCACACCTCGGCCGGTCAGACCGTCAGCCGTCTGTGTGGCTCGTCGATGAGCGCATTGCACACTGCTGCGCAAGCGATCATGACCGGCAACGGTGACGTGTTCGTGGTTGGCGGCGTCGAGCATATGGGCCACGTGAGCATGATGCACGGTGTCGATCCGAACCCGCACATGTCGCTGTACGCGGCGAAAGCCTCGGGCATGATGGGCCTGACCGCGGAAATGCTCGGCAAAATGCACGGCATCACTCGCGAACAGCAAGACGCTTTCGGCGTGCGTTCCCACCAGTTGGCCCACAAGGCCACGGTGGAAGGCAAGTTCAAAGACGAAATCATCCCGATGCAGGGCTACGACGAGAACGGGTTCCTGAAACTGTTCGACTACGACGAAACCATTCGTCCGGAAACCACCCTGGAAAGTCTGGCGGCTCTCAAGCCAGCCTTCAATCCAAAGGGCGGCACCGTGACTGCCGGTACTTCGTCGCAGATCACCGATGGTGCTTCGTGCATGATCGTGATGTCGGCGCAGCGTGCGCAGGACTTGGGTATCCAGCCAATGGCGGTTATCCGTTCGATGGCAGTGGCGGGTGTGGATCCGGCGATCATGGGCTATGGTCCAGTTCCGGCAACACAAAAAGCCCTGAAGCGTGCGGGCCTTGGGATCAACGATATCGACTTCTTCGAGCTCAACGAAGCTTTCGCCGCACAGGCCCTGCCAGTGCTGAAAGATCTGAAAGTGCTCGACAAGATGAACGAGAAGGTTAACCTGCACGGCGGCGCGATCGCCCTGGGTCACCCGTTCGGTTGCTCCGGTGCCCGTATTTCCGGCACCTTGCTGAACGTGATGAAGCAGAATAGCGGCACCTTCGGGGTGGCCACTATGTGCATTGGTCTCGGCCAAGGCATCTCCACTGTCTTCGAACGCGTTTAAGCGTCTCGTCGATGGAAGCCGGGGCCAAGTGCCCCGGTTTTTGTTTTTGTGGATTTATTTTGTTTTTATTTTGAAAAAATTTGAGTGAGGGCCGAAGCATGCCGATACAACCTGGGCTCTACCAACATTACAAAGGACCGCAGTACCGTGTATTCAGTGTTGCGCGGCATTCCGAGACCGAAGAAGAAGTGGTCTTTTACCAAGCCCTGTATGGCGATTACGGCTTTTGGGTGCGTCCACTGAGCATGTTTCTCGAGTCAGTCGAAGTTGACGGCGAGCAGGTGCCACGCTTTGCTTTGGTGCAAGCCGAACCGAGCCTTTTTTCCAAGGCATAAGGCGAGGGCGCACAGAACCCTGTGCTTGACCTCACCTTGTATCAACTATATATAGCGGTGCCGCGTCAGGCGCCAACCGCCTTTCACTTCTAGAATTCAGGAATTTTCTGATCCATGGGCAAATCGCTGGTCATTGTGGAATCCCCGGCTAAGGCCAAGACCATCAACAAGTATCTGGGTAACCAATACGTGGTGAAGTCGAGTATCGGCCATATCCGAGACCTGCCCACCAGCGGTTCGGCTAGCGCCAGCAAAGAGCCAGCCGCCAAGCGCGGCAAGGCTGCTGCGGGCGAAGGTCCGGTGCTCTCGCCGAAAGAGAAAGCGCGCAAGCAGCTGGTCTCGCGTATGGGTGTCGATCCCGATCATGGCTGGAAAGCCAAGTACGAGATCCTCCCGGGTAAAGAGAAGGTCATCGAAGAGCTGCGCCGGCTCGCCAAAGATGCTGACACCATCTATCTCGCAACCGACTTGGATCGCGAGGGGGAAGCCATTGCCTGGCACCTGCGCGAAGCCATCGGAGGTGACGACAGCCGCTACAAGCGCGTGGTGTTCAACGAAATCACCAAGAAGGCGATTCAGGAAGCCTTCTCGGAACCGGGCGAGCTGGACATCGATCGTGTCAACGCGCAGCAGGCGCGTCGTTTCCTCGACCGCGTTGTGGGTTACATGGTCTCGCCGCTGCTGTGGGCGAAAATCGCTCGTGGCCTGTCCGCCGGTCGCGTGCAATCGGTTGCCGTGAAGCTGGTCGTGGAGCGTGAGCGCGAAATTCGTGCGTTCAACCCGGAAGAGTACTGGGAAGTGCACGCCGATCTCGGCACCACGAAAGGCTCGACCGTGCGTTTCGAAGTGGCTCGCGAGAAAGGCGAGGCCTTCAAGCCGCTCAACGAAGCCCAGGCCATGGCTGCGCTGGAGAAGCTCAAGTCTTCCAGCTACAGCATCGTCAAACGCGAAGACAAGCCGACCAGCAGCAAGCCTTCGGCGCCGTTCATCACGTCGACCCTGCAACAGGCTGCGAGCAACCGTCTGGGCTTCGGCGTGAAGAAAACCATGATGATGGCCCAGCGTCTGTACGAAGCCGGCTACATCACTTATATGCGTACCGACTCGACCAACCTCTCGGCTGATGCCGTGGCGATGGCGCGCACTTATATCGAAGACGAGTTCGGCAAGAAGTACCTGCCGGAAACGCCAAACGTCTACAGCAGCAAAGAAGGCGCACAGGAGGCTCACGAAGCGATCCGTCCTTCCGACGCCAACACCACGCCGAGCAAGCTCGCAGGCATGGAGCGTGACGCTGAGCGCCTCTACGAATTGATCTGGCGCCAGTTCCTCGCTTGCCAGATGCTGCCGGCGCAATACCTGTCGACCACTGTCAGCGTCGGCGCTGGCGACTTCGAGCTGCGCGCCAAGGGCCGTATCCTCAAGTTCGACGGTTACACCCGCGTCATGCCGCAGATTGCCAAACCAGGCGACGACGACGTTCTGCCTGATATGGCTCAGGGCGACGTGATGAAGCTGATCAAGCTTGATCCGTCGCAGCACTTCACCAAGCCGCCGGCGCGTTACTCGGAAGCCAGCCTGGTTAAAGAAATGGAAAAACGTGGCATTGGTCGTCCCTCGACTTACGCTGCGATCATTTCGACCATTCAGGATCGCGGTTATGTGACCTTGCACAACCGTCGTTTCTACTCGGAAAAGATGGGCGACATCGTCACCGAGCGTCTGTCGGAAAGCTTCTCCAACCTCATGGACTACGGCTTCACTGCCGGCATGGAAGAGAACCTCGATGACGTGGCACAGGGTGAGCGCGACTGGAAAAGTGTGCTGGACGAGTTCTACGGCGATTTCAAAAAGAAACTCGAAGTAGCCGAAAACCCGGACAGCGGCATGCGCGCCAACCAGCCGGTCATGACCGATATTCCTTGCACCACTTGCGGCCGTCCGATGCAGATTCGTACTGCGTCGACTGGCGTGTTCCTCGGGTGCTCGGGCTACAGCCTGCCGCCGAAAGAACGCTGCAAGGCCACCGTCAACCTGGTGCCGGGCGACGAGATCGCTGCGGACGACGAAGGTGAGTCGGAATCGCTGGTGCTGCGTGGCAAGCATCGCTGCCCGATTTGCAGCACGGCGATGGACGCTTATCTGCTCGACGAGAAGCGCAAGCTGCACATCTGCGGTAACAACCCGGATTGCGCAGGCTACGAAATCGAAGAGGGCAGCTATCGCATCAAAGGCTACGAAGGTCCGAGCCTGGAATGCGACAAGTGCGGCAGCGAGATGCAGCTCAAGACTGGCCGTTTCGGCAAGTTCTTCGGTTGCACCAACCCTGAGTGCAAGAACACCCGCAAACTGCTGAAAAGCGGTGATGCAGCGCCACCGAAGATGGATCCGGTGAAGATGCCTGAGCTGAAATGCGAAAAGGTCAACGACACCTACATCCTCCGTGATGGCGCCTCTGGTCTGTTCCTGGCCGCCAGCCAGTTCCCGAAAAACCGTGAGACCCGTGCTCCGCTGGTGATCGAGATTGTGCCGCACAAGGACGAAATCGATCCGAAGTATCATTTCCTCTGCGACGCGCCGAAGAAGGATCCTGATGGTCTGCCAGCGGTTATTCGCTACAGCCGCAAGACCAAAGAGCAATACGTGCAGACCGAAGTCGACGGCAAGCCTACCGGTTGGAAGGCGTACTTCGACGGCGGTAAGTGGACGGTTGAAGACAAGCGTACGAAGGCCAAAGCCGAGTAAGCGTTAGTCTGATACTGAAAGGCCGCATGACAACCCACGGGTTTTCATGCGGCCTTTTTGTTTTGTGCTTGCGGTAGGATCGACTGATCCACGACACTGTCCGGCCTGTGTGAAGCAATTATTTCGTTGTGGAGAGTGCCGTCATGGCTCACGAACTCTATACCCGTACCAATCAGAAGATCTATTTCGCCGGCCTGTCGCTCGAAGCCCTGGCTCGCGCTGAAGAAGGGCGGGCGATGAATTCTCTGGCGTTGATTCAGGCTGGTCGAGAATCGGCGTTGTTTCACCTGTACGGCGCCTTGTTGGGGCTTTGTCATGAGATCGCGGGTTTCTATCGTCTGCCGCAGGCCAATGCGCCGCGGGCCGAGATGCTGCTGACGCGTGAAGTGCTGGAGTCGATCGCGATTCCCGAGTTGGCCGAAATGGTCGAGCTGGCAGGTAACTCTGAAACCTGGTTGGCGAAACTGCTGGCTGCGCATTCGGCGCTGTTTCAGCCGCCACGGGTGCCACACAAGCCCAAAGGGGACGTGACTCAGCCGCTGATTCAGGCGATTAATCTGGATGAAGATGAGTCGCCAGAAGAGCTGAGTCGAGAGGAGCTGGAGAGCTGGCGGCAGAATCTGAAAGGCTTGGCGATTCGCTTTCGCGAAGGCTTGAACGAGTGCTGAGGGTGATTGACACGGTGGCAATCTGAAACATGCTGCTGGTCAAGATCCCGAGCGAAGCCTGAATGATGTCTATATAATCCCTGCCTTTCGTGGAGAACAGACCTATATGCCAACGTCCTTTCTAGAAATTGTCGAGTTACCAGACGGCCGAATCGAGCTGCGCAGGGCTGAGGACGAGGGTTCTTTGGTGACGCTGGATTTCTCCGAGGATGCCAAGGCGTTCCTGCAAGGTCAGCATGTGGAAATCGCCAAGGCGATGTTAAGCGTCGGCGTGCAGATGGCCGGCCGTATGGTTGAAGGCGAGTTTGATAAGGAAGAGGGGCCGCGGGTTCTTCATTGATCCTGGCGTCTCTTTAATTTTTGCCGTTACCGCTTCAGATCGGCTTCTCTTTCCCTGGAGAAGCCCTGCGCTTCACACAGCGCGTATAACCACCAATCAACCCAAACGAATATTCAGGCTCTGAGCATCGCCCGTGCGTGCGGCGTTGATCAGTTGTTGCCGTGAATTTGCGTTCAGCGGGTTGAGCCAAGTGACTACGGTGTGACTGCGACCCAGTTTCAGGGCTTCGCATGCCAGTTGCTGAGCGCTTTGAGCGCCCCTTGGTTGCAGCAGCAGAATACGCTCGCGATTCAAACCGGCATCCCGCAGCCATGTCTGGGTCAGGCTTGCAGGAGGCGCTATCAGCGTCAGCCAGCGCGCGTCCTGATCTTCACTGAGTTCGCGAAGGATCGGGGCTAGCAGGTTCAGGCAGTTCCCGGCAGCACCCCGCAGTGACAGCTCACTGAATACTTCGGGTTCGGCATTCCACGGGCGCTCGACCACATCTTTCAGAGCCGGCGCCATCGGTTGCGCCAGAAACGCTTCGAATAAAGGCAGTTGTGTTTGCTGAGGGGGGTGCGGGAACTGCATAAAGCCTCCTTTAGCGGCGAATGACGCCGACACTCAAGCCTTCGATCACCAGTTCCTGATCTTTCAGGTCAACTTCGATAGGGGCGAACTCGGGGTTTTCGGCAATCAGCCAGACCTTGCTGCCTTCACGCTTGAAGCGTTTGACCGTTACTTCATCGCCGATGCGTGCGACGACAACCTGGCCGTTACGCGCTTCACGGGTGGTGTGCACCGCGAGGAGGTCGCCGTCGAAAATGCCGATGTCCTTCATGCTCATGCCGTGCACGCGTAACAGGTAGTCGGCACGAGGGTGAAAGAAGGTCGGGTTGATGTTGCAGGATTCCTCGATATGCTGCTGGGCGAGGATTGGCGCGCCGGCAGCGACCCGGCCAATGATCGGCAGGGTGGAGTCGTCGGCCTTGGCTTCGAAGCCGGGAATGCGAATACCGCGAGAAGCCCCAGGGGTCATCTCGATGGCACCTTTGCGGGCCAGTGCCTTGAGATGTTCTTCAGCCGCGTTCGGCGACTTGAAGCCAAGTTCCTGAGCGATTTCCGCACGGGTCGGCGGGTAGCCGTGGTCTTCGAGGCAGCGTTTGATAAAGGCCAGAATCTCGGCTTGGCGTGGCGTCAGCTTTAGCATATTGATCGCTCTGTCTTTTTATACAGTGACTGGGATTATATACAGTGAAGCGTGCTTGGCAATGCCCGTTTTTTTGCCTGCCGCCGGACGGTCAGAAGAAGCGTTTAATAAAGCGTCGGCCTTGTGTGGTTAAATAGCTGACCGACCATTCCCAAAACGAACTGGCAGGCTTGACAAGGCACAGGCTGAAACGTATGTTTCAAACAAGTGTTTGTCAGGCGGAGTAGCCATGGCCCAGTCGGAAACCGTTGAACGCATTCTTGATGCTGCTGAGCAGTTGTTCGCGGAGAAAGGTTTCGCTGAAACCTCATTGCGTTTGATTACCAGCAAGGCTGGCGTCAATCTGGCAGCGGTGAACTATCACTTCGGTTCAAAAAAAGCCCTGATCCAGGCGGTTTTCTCGCGCTTCCTCGGGCCGTTCTGCATCAGTCTCGATAAAGAGCTGGAGCGTCGTCAGGCCAAGCCTGAAAACAAGCCAACCCTCGAAGAGCTGCTGGAAATCCTTGTCGAACAGGCCCTCGTGGTTCAGCCACGCAGCGGCAATGATCTGTCGATCTTCATGCGCCTGCTCGGTCTCGCGTTCAGCCAGAGCCAGGGCCATTTGCGCCGCTACCTGGAAGACATGTACGGCAAGGTATTCCGTCGCTACATGTTGCTGGTCAACGAAGCCGCACCACGCATTCCGCCGATCGAGCTGTTCTGGCGCGTGCACTTCATGCTCGGCGCCGCCGCGTTCAGCATGTCCGGCATCAAGGCTTTGCGCGCAATCGCCGAGACCGATTTCGGCGTCAACACCTCCATCGAACAAGTGATGCGCCTGATGGTGCCATTCCTCGCTGCAGGCATGCGCGCCGAAACCGGCGTCACTGACACAGCCATGGCCACCGCGCAACTGCGTCCGCGCAGCAAATCGACGCCGGTCGCCGCCAAGGTTTAACCGCACACGGGTGGGCGCGGCAGCTTGTATCCGCTAAGCTAGCCGCCCATGCCGACTCTCGTTCTGAACCCGATCTTCATAGAAATTGCCGACCTGCCGAGCATGGCTCACGGTAGCGATTTTCTGCGGATCGGGTTTTTCGTTTTCAAGGAATTTCTATGACTGCTGGCCTGCAAGGCTCGTTGATGGTGGACGTCGCCGGTATCTGGCTGACGGCCGAAGATCGCCAACTGTTGCGTCAGCCCGAAGTGGGCGGCTTGATCATCTTCGCGCGCAACATCGAGCATCCGCGCCAAGTGCGTGAACTCAGTGCGTCGATTCGCGCGATTCGCCCGGATCTTTTGCTGGCGGTGGATCAGGAGGGCGGTCGCGTGCAGCGTCTGCGTCAGGGCTTCGTGCGTCTGCCGGCCATGCGCGCCATCGCCGATAACCCGAATGCCGAGTACCTCGCCGAGCAATGCGGCTGGATCATGGCCACCGAGGTACTCGCGGTTGGGCTCGACCTGAGCTTCGCCCCGGTGCTCGACCTCGATTACCAGCGCAGCGCCGTCGTCGGCACTCGTTCGTTCGAGGGCGATCCCGAGCGTGCCGCACTGCTCGCCGGTGCATTCATTCGCGGCATGAACAGCGCGGGCATGGCGGCCACCGGCAAGCACTTCCCTGGCCACGGCTGGGCAGAAGCGGATTCCCACGTCGCGATCCCGAACGACGAGCGCAGCCTCGACGAGATCCGCGCCAACGACCTCGTGCCGTTCGCCAAACTCAGTAAACAACTGGCCGCGATCATGCCAGCGCACGTCATCTATCCGCAGGTTGACTCGCAGCCAGCCGGTTTCTCCCGCCGCTGGTTGCAGGACATTCTGCGCGGCGAGTTGCAGTTCGACGGCGTAATTTTCAGCGACGACCTGTCGATGGCCGGCGCCCACGTGGTCGGCGACGCCGCCAGCCGCATCGAAGCCGCTTTGACTGCCGGTTGCGACATGGGCCTGGTGTGCAACGACCGCGCCGCTGCCGAACTGGCCCTGAGGGCCGCACAACGGATGAAGGTCAAGCCATCCGCGCGCATCGCGCGCATGCGCGGCCAGGCATTCGCCAGTACTGATTACCGGCAGGATCCGCGCTGGCTCACCGCCATCGGCGCGCTCAAAGACGCTCAACTGATCGATTAAGGATTTTTCGCTATGACGGTTTACGCAATCATCGGTGGCACCGGCCTGACCCAGCTCGAAGGCTTGACCATTCGCCAATCGCTGGCGGTGGACACGCCCTATGGCGCGCCATCGGCCGACGTGCAGATTGGCGAGTACGCTGGCAAGGAAGTGTTGTTCCTTGCACGTCATGGCCACCCGCATCGCTTCCCGCCGCACAAGGTCAACTACCGCGCCAACCTGTGGGCCTTGAAGCAGGCCGGTGCCGAGGCAATCATCGCGGTGAACGCGGTGGGCGGTATTCACCCTGAGATGGGCACCGGGCATTTCTGCGTGCCGCACCAGATCGTCGACTACACCAGCGGCCGCGAGCACACCTTTTTCGCCGATGATCTGGAGCACGTCACCCATATCGACTTCAGCTTCCCCTACAGCGAACCGTTGCGTCAGCAATTGATCGCCGCTGTGGCTGCCGAAGGTTGTGAGTACAGCGATCAGGGCGTGTATGCCTGCACCCAGGGCCCGCGTCTGGAAACGGTCGCCGAGATCGTGCGTCTTGAGCGTGATGGCTGTGACATCGTCGGCATGACCGGTATGCCGGAAGCGGCACTGGCCCGCGAACTGGATCTGGATTACGCCTGTCTGGCACTGGTGGTGAACCCGGCAGCGGGCAAGACCACCGAAGTGATCACCATGGCCGAGATCGAGCAGGCGTTGCATGACGGCATGGGCAAGGTGAAGTCGGCATTGGCGCGGGTGTTGGCCGGCTAAGGACTGCCCATGAGCATTCTCATCGAACGGCTCAAGTCGTTGGCCTGGACTCAGGCATTCAGTAGCAAGGCGCTGGCCAAGGCTCGCGCTTATGCCGCCGAGGACCGGGTAGAGATCATCGAAATCAATGACAGAAAGATCGAGGCGTTCTGCGTCGGTTCGGAAAGTCAGGCATATGAACAAAGCATTTACCTGTCCGAAGATCGGCTGGGTTCCGTCAACTTGCGTTGCTTGTGCAGCTGTCCTGTCGTAATCGACTGCAAGCATTGCGCTGCGGTGCTCTATCACCTGCAGGGCAGTGCTGATGATGCGTCTGAAAGTGACGCACAGATCCCTTTGGGGCGGGCGCTGGAACATTGGCTTTCGACCATTCCCGTGCCGGCCAAGCCTGCTGAAGAAGGCGCGCAAACCGCAGGCACGCGCCTGTTTTACAAGCTCAAGCCAACGCCTGTGAGCGGCAAGTGGCTGCTCGATATTTTCAAGGTTTCCCAGCTCAAGAGCGGCGAGTTACGCGAAGTCAAAACGATGTATTCGCTAGCGGAAATGCTAATGCGTCAGCCCGGCTACCTGTCCGAGCTGGATCTGCGCATTGCCAGGCTGCTGGTTGCCATGCACTCTCACCACGCCTATTACAGCGGCTATCCGCTGGAAGGCAGCAGCGGCGCCGAACTGCTGGAAATGCTCCTGCGCACCTCGCGGCTGTTCCTCGATTTCGAGGATCTGCGACCGTTGGTGCCGGGCGCGAAGCGCATCGGCCAGTTCGCCTGGGCCGAGCAGGCTGACGGCGGGTTCCGCGCGCAGTGGAGCAGTGCCGAGGCGGCGCAGGAAACCGTACTGGCGCTGGAGCCGCTTTATTACCTGGATCGTGAACAGCGGCAGATTGGCCCTCTGTTCAATGAGCTGGAAGAAAAACTGGCCAGCCATTTGACTCTGGCGCCGGACATTCCGGCGCGTCAGGCCATGCAGTTCAGCCATCGCATGAGCGCCGCGACGAGAATCCCGCCGCCACACCAACTGACCGAACGAATCATCGACGACGTACTTCCTCAGCCACAACTGACCCTCGTCAGCGGTCGGGAGCGCTCGCGCTGGGAATACGTTCTGGAGCACCGCGCCGCCCTGGTGTTTACCTACAACGGCCAGCCGACGGTGGATCGCAACCCGGAAGTGATGATCCTCAACGGTACCGAAACCCAGCGCATTCAACGCCAGCCTGCGGTGGAAAAGAAACTGCGCCAGATACTGCAAAGGCTCGGCTTCAAGAAAGCCACGCGCAAGAGCTCGCTGGATCGTCCCGGTGAGATGTTCACGTTGCCGGATGATTCCGCCTGGCTCGGGTTTATGCACGAAGGGCTTGCCACGTTGCGCGCCTCGAACTGGGAAGTGGAGATGAGTCCCGGCTTTCATTTCAATGTGCAACCGGTTGAGCATTGGTACGCCGAGGTCGAAGAAGAGGCCGGGCATCAGTGGTTTGATTTGCAGTTGGGTATCGTCGTCAATGGCCAGCGCTACAGTTTGCTGCCGATCCTTCTGCACTTGTTGCGCACCCAGCCGCGCTTGCTTGACCCGGTCAATCTGGCACAACGCAGCGATGACGAAAAACTCCTGATCGAACTGAAACCCAGCGGTTTTGGCGACCCTTCAGGCGCCAAGGTCGCGCTGCCGCTGAGTCGGGTCAAACCGCTGATGGCCACGCTGGGCGAGTTGTACCTGGGCGGTCATCAGGGCGATGCACTGCGCTTGAGTGTCCCGGATGCCGCGCGCTTGAGTATGCTCGATGGCGTGCCGCTGGATTGGCAGGGAGGCGAGCGGCTGCGCACCTTCGCCAAGCGCTTGCAGAATTCCAGTCACACCCACGTCGCTGCACCGGCGGGCCTTAACGCGCAACTGCGCCCGTATCAGCTCGAAGGCCTGAACTGGATGCAGACTCTGCGCGAGCTTGAGGTCGGCGGTATTTTGGGCGATGACATGGGGCTGGGCAAAACGCTGCAAACCCTGGCGCATCTGCTCACGGAAAAACACGCCGGTCGCCTTGATTGCCCGGCTCTGGCGGTGATGCCGACCAGCCTGATTCCCAACTGGCTCGACGAGGCCGAGCGTTTCACCCCCCAGTTGAAAGTATTGGCGCTGCACGGCTCGGGGCGGCAGAAGGATTTCGCTGATCTGGCTGAGTACGATCTGGTACTGACCACTTACGCGTTATTGCCGAGGGATCTGGAGACCTTGCAGCCGCAGCTGTGGAGCGTGCTGATTCTCGACGAAGCGCAGAACATCAAGAACCCGATCAGCAAAGCGGCGCAAGCGGCCCGTGACCTGCAAGCCCGCCAGCGCTTGTGCCTGAGCGGCACGCCATTGGAAAACCACTTGGGCGAGCTGTGGTCGCAGTTTCATTTCCTCATGCCCGGTTGGCTTGGCGACAGCAAGTCCTTCAATCGCGATTACCGCACACCAATCGAAAAGCACGGCAATGTTCAGCGCATGCAGCACCTGACGGCACGCATCAAGCCGTTTTTGTTGCGTCGCAAAAAGGATCAGGTCGCCACCGAGTTGCCGCCGAAAACCGAAATCATCCATTGGGTCGATCTCAGCGACGGCCAGCGCGATGTCTATGAAACGGTTCGCGTGGCGATGGACAAAAAAGTCCGCGACGAAATTGCCCGCAGTGGCGTGGCGCGCAGTCAGATCATCATTCTCGATGCCTTGCTCAAGCTGCGGCAGGTTTGTTGCGACTTGCGCCTGATCAAGATGCCGCTGACGGCGAAGGCGCTGCGCTCCGGCAGTGGCAAGTTGGTCAGTTTGATGGAGATGCTTGAAGAGCTGCTCGGCGAAGGGCGCAGGATCCTGCTGTTCTCGCAGTTCACTTCGATGTTGGCCTTGATCGAGGAAGAATTGCAGCAACGTGACATTGCCTATTCGCTGCTGACCGGTGACACCACGGATCGGCGCACACCGGTGAAGGATTTTCAGGGCGGCAAGGTGCCGCTGTTTCTGATCAGTCTGAAGGCCGGGGGCACCGGTTTGAACCTGACCGCCGCAGACACGGTGATCCACTTCGACCCTTGGTGGAATCCGGCGGTGGAAAATCAGGCCACCGATCGCGCGTATCGAATCGGGCAAAACAACCCGGTGTTTGTTTACAAGTTGATCGCTCGCGGCACGGTAGAGGAAAAAATACAGGCGTTGCAGCAGGAGAAAGCCGCGTTGGCCGGGGCGGTGCTTGAGGGTGGGACGACGGGTGGCTGGAAGCTGGAGCAGAGTGACATTGAGGCATTGTTTGCGCCGTTGCCTGTATCCAAGGGTTGAGCCTGGGTTTTAACCGTTAGACCGAGGTGAGCCATTCGCGAGCAGGCTCGCTCCCACACTGGATCTGTGGCATTCACCAATCCAGTGTTCATAGGGATCTTGTGAATCACACAAATCTAATGTGGGAGCGAGCCTGCTCGCGAAAGCTATTTAACAGGCGACAAATATCTCAACGCTTATCGAGCTTATCCGGCAACGGCGCAAACAACGCTTCGATATCATCACTCTGCAACTTCCAGTCCCCGGCCTTGCGCCCATCCAGCACGCCTGCCGCCAAGTCGGATTTTTCCTTTTGCAGGTGCTGAATCTTCTCTTCCACCGTGCCCCGGGCAATCATCTTGTAAACGAACACCGGTTTCTCCTGACCAATCCGATACGCCCGATCCGTCGCCTGATTCTCGGTCGCCGGGTTCCACCACGGGTCGTAGTGAATCACCGTATCCGCTTCCGTCAGGTTCAAGCCCACGCCACCAGCCTTCAGACTGATTAGAAAGATCTGACGCTTGCCGCTCTGGAATTCCTTAACCGGCGTACGCCGATCTCGGGTTTGGCCGGTCAGTAGCGCGTAAGCGACATTACGTTTTTTCAGCTCGTCTTCGATCAAGGACAGCATCGAGGTGAATTGCGAAAACAGCAGGATCCGCCGGCCTTCCTCGAACAACTCCTCGAGCATTTCCATCAGGCTGTCGAGCTTGCCCGAGGTGCTGCCGCGAGCGGGCAGGGTGGCGTCGTTGACCAGACGCAGATCGCAGCAAACCTGACGCAGCTTGAGCAGCGCCTCAAGAATGATGATCTGACTGCGCGCCACGCCTTTACGGGTGATCTCGTCGCGGACTTTCTTGTCCATCGCCAGGCGCATGGTTTCATACACATCGCGCTGCGCTTCGTTGAGATCGACCCAATGGATGATCTCGGTTTTCGGCGGCAGTTCGGTCGCGACCTGCTCTTTGGTCCGGCGCAGCAGGAACGGTTTTATTCGACCGTTGAGGTGCTGAAGTCTGACTTCGCTACCGCGCTTTTCAATCGGCACGCGGTAATCGGCGTTGAAGCTTTTCACGTCGCCGAGCCAGCCCGGCAGCAGGAAATGGAACAGTGACCACAACTCACCCAAGTGGTTTTCCAGCGGCGTACCGCTGAGGCACAGGCGCTGGCGTGCATTGAGCTCGCGTGCGGCTTGAGCGGCTTTGCTGTTCGGGTTTTTGATGTACTGCGCCTCATCCAGCACCAACACATGCAGCGGCTGCTTGGCCAGACGTTCGACGTCTTTGGGTAGTAGTGCGTAAGTGGTGAGGATCAGGTCGTAATCCGCCAGATTGTCGAAGTGCTTTTTGCGAGTGGCGCCGTACAGCGCAACTACTTTCAGTTGCGGGGTGAAGTGCGCCGCCTCATCGAGCCAGTTCGGAATCAGGCTGGTCGGCATCACCACCATGCACGGGCGATCGAGGCGACCGGCGATTTTCTCACTGAGAATATGCGCCAGAGTCTGTAGGGTTTTGCCCAAGCCCATGTCGTCCGCAAGAATCCCGCCGACTTCCAGTTGCCGTAGCGATTGCATCCAGCTCAAGCCTTCGAGCTGATACGGGCGCAGTGTCGCATTCAAGCCCTCTGGGGCTTCTGCGCTGAAATCACGAATATCACGCAGACGTTGGGCAAACGTGCGGATATGTTCGCCGCCCTCCCACAGCAGCGGAAGACCTTCCAGTGAATTGAGACGCGTGGCATCGGCCTTGCTCAGGCGCAGGGTAGTTTCGCCCGGCTCTTGCAAATAGAACTCGCCGAGCGTCATCAATACCGGCTTCAACCGGCCCAACGGCAAAGCCACTTGCAACGGCCCATGCTCGCTGGTGCGTTGCGGAATGTTGACCAGAATCAGTTCATCATCGCGGCGACGGGCGAGGCGTTCCGGGTTGAGGATTTCCGCGTGCGAGCGCATCAGGTTGAGCAGGATCGGCAACAGGCTCAGGCGCTCACCGTTGACGATGATGCCCAGTTCCAGATCGAACCAGTCGCGATCCGGCACCTGTTCGACCGTGGCATACCAGTCATCCACGGCGGTCAGATCGAAGCCGAATTCCTCATCGATCTGCAGCTCCCAACCTTGGCTGCGCAGTTTCGGCAGATCGTTGAGGGTAAACGTCAGCCAGGCGCTGTCATTGACCATCTCGTACAGCTCGCCGGCGCTTTCCGGCAGCGCTTTGCTCTGCCGCGTGGCGATGCGAAAGCCGAGGATTCTTAACTGTTCGCGGTAGGACTGTTCGACTTCCGGGTGACGTTTTATCCGCAACGTCTGGGTTTCCTGACGGATCAGGATGTCGCTGTGCTTCTGCCCGCTGACGTACTCATCCAGATAACTGAACGACAACGCCGCGCGGTGCTGAATATAGCGCTGCATTTTGCCGTTACGCGGTTCGAAAGCGCTGAACTCGACGCTGGCCAGCCACAGGCGCGGCATCGGCTGAACATTATCGACCAGCACTTGCGGCGGCGCTTTCGGGCTGCGGTTTTCCAGCACGGCTTGCAGCTTTTCCAAGAGTTCGGCGTCTTTGGCGGCGGCGGGGTAGTCGAGGGTTTCCTGCACTTTCAGCAACACCGCTGCGCAATGTTTGCAGTTGGTGCGAACCGGGCAGGTGCAGCCAGCGTCCACCAGCAGCAAAGTGCCTTTGGCTGACTCGCGCAGATGAATCGTCTGACGGTAAACGTTACCGCCAGAGCCTTCGCAACTGGCGGTAATCGTTGCATCGCCGACCTGGGCGATGCGTACCCGGTTTTCCACGGCGTAGCGGCGGCCACGCTCCAGGCTCTGTTCCTTGAATCGGCTGACCCAAGAGGGCGCCAACGGTTTGCTCAGCGGCGGGTTCATAAGGACTTCGATCAGTCCGGAATCGCTTCAGGCGCTTCCCGTGGCGCAGGCGCGGTCAGGGAAGTGATCTTGATCAGCAGGGCCAGATGGCCGTTGTCGAGATAGTTGAGCTGGCCATTCTTGGTGTGGCTGTCCTGTTTCAGGCGCTCGCTGGCAGTGACCAGGCCATTGGCGTCGATCTGATTGACCCAGAAGTCGGCAGTCACGTCGGTGAAGCGCCCGAGCTTCATCTCCAGCGTGCCTTCGATCGGGAACTGGCCGAACTGCTCCTGGCCGTCGCTGACCGCGACTTTCGCCGGCGCTTCACCGAGGGTTTGCTGCCAGGCCTTGTGCATCAGCACGCTGTAATCGCCGCTGGCGGTGAGTTTGGTCACCACGTCATTCAGCGCAGGTGTGCGTTTGCTGTCATCGCCCAGGCGCTGAGCGCCAGCGGCCCAGTCTTCCGGCGCGGCACGGCTGACGATGGCCGGCACAGCGTTCTGGCGCACCAGAATCATTTCGACCTGATACAGGTCATCGGCAAAAACCGAAGGTGCTACCAGGGTGAGTAGCAAAGTCAGCGAGCGAAACAGGCGCATGCGGCGTCCTTTAAACAGATTTCGGGAGGAGGCGCTCAAACAGCGCCTCTACAGTATTAAAGCGCTCTTCCGGGCGTTCCATCGGCACCTGGAACTTGAACATCGTCGCGCCTTCGAATTTGTAGCGTTTTGGCTGGCTCTGGATCAGCTTGATCAGCGTCATCGGGTCGACCGGCGTCTGCGCTTCGAACTCGATACGTCCACCTTGCGGCCCGCCATCGACTTTCTTGATGCCCAATTGTTCGGCCTGCAACTTCAACGCCGTGATCCGCACCAGATTCTTCGTCGGTTCCGGCAACAAGCCGAAACGGTCGATCATCTCGACTTGCAGATCCTTCAGGCCTTCCTCATCGGTCGCCGACGCGATGCGCTTGTACAGAATCAGGCGTGCGTGGACATCCGGCAGATAGTCTTCCGGTATCAGCGCCGGTACGCGCAGATTGACCTCCGGGCCACCGCCCAGCGGTTGATCAAGGTTCGGTTGCTCGCCCTTGCGGATCGACTTCACAGCGCGCTCAAGCATTTCCATATACAGCGTGAAACCGACGGCTTGAATCTGCCCGCTCTGGCCATCGCCGAGCAGTTCACCGGCGCCACGGATTTCCAGGTCGTTGGTGGCCAGTACGAAACCGGCGCCGAGGTCCTGGGTGTTGGCGATCGCCTCCAGACGCTTTTCCGCGTCCGAGGTGATTTGCTGGCGCGGCGGCGTCAGCAGGTACGCGTAAGCCTGGTGGTGGCTACGGCCAACGCGACCACGCAACTGGTGCAGTTGCGCCAGGCCGAACTTGTCGGCGCGCTCGATGATGATGGTGTTGGCGCTCGGCACGTCAATGCCGGTCTCGATGATGGTCGAGGCGATCAGCACGTTGAAACGCTTGTGATAGAAGTCGCTCATCACCTGTTCGAGTTCGCGCTCGCGCATCTGTCCGTGACCGATGCCGATACGTGCTTCCGGTACCAGTTCGGCGAGATCGGCAGCGCATTTCTCGATGGTTTTCACATCGTTGTGCAGGTAGTAAACCTGACCGCCACGCAGCAGTTCGCGGAGCAGGGCCTCTTTGACCGTGCTCTTGTTCTGCTCCATGACGAAGGTGCGCACCGACAAGCGACGCGCCGGCGGCGTGGCGATGATCGACAGATCGCGCATGCCCGACACCGCCATGTTCAGCGTGCGCGGAATCGGTGTGGCGGTCAGCGTAAGAATGTCGACTTCGCTGCGCAGGGCCTTGAGCTGTTCTTTCTGACGGACACCGAAACGGTGCTCTTCGTCGATGATCACCAACCCGAGGTTTTTGATTTTGACGTCGTCGGACAGCAGCTTGTGCGTGCCGATGACGATGTCGATCTTGCCTTCCGCCAGATCGGCAATCGCCGCATTCACTTCCTTGGCCGATTTGAAGCGGCTCATTACCTCCACGGTCACCGGCCAGTCGGCGAAGCGATCGCGGAAGCTGTTGTAGTGCTGCTGGGCGAGCAGGGTGGTCGGTACCAGAATCGCCACTTGACGACCGCCATGCACAGCGATGAACGCCGCGCGCATGGCCACTTCGGTCTTGCCGAAACCGACGTCACCGCAGACCAGTCGATCCATCGGTTTCGGCGCGAGCATGTCTTCGCGCACGGCTTCGATGGTCGATTGCTGATCCGGGGTTTCTTCGAACGGGAAACCGGCGCTGAACGTCGCGTAATCGGCCTTCGGGTCGGCGAATGCGTAGCCTTCGCGAGCGGCGCGGCGGGCATAGATGTCGAGCAGTTCGGCGGCGACATCGCGCACCTGTTCGGCGGCTTTGCGTTTGGCTTTCTGCCAAACCTCGGAGCCGAGGCGGTGCAGCGGGGCCAGCGCATCGTCGCTGCCGGTGTAGCGCGCAATCAAATGCAGGTTGGCCACCGGCACATAGAGTTTGGCGTTCTCGGCGTATTCGAGGGTGAGGAATTCGGCCGCCTGATTGTCGATTTCCAGAATCGTCAGGCCCAGATAGCGGCCGACACCGTGATCGATGTGCACCACCGGGGCGCCTTCACGCAGCTCGGTGAGGTTCTTGATTACTGCATCGTTGTTGCCGTCGGCACGTTTCTCGCGGCGGCGACGTTGCATCACGCGTTGGCCGAACAGCGGGCTTTCCGCGACCAGTGCCAGCGCCGGGTCATCCAGCATCAGACCTTCATCGAGCGGGGCAATGGTGATCGCCAGGCGATCCTTGCTCGCGACGAAGTCCGGCCAGCTGTCGACGGTTTTCGGTCGCAGCTTCAGACGCTCAAGCAACTCCAGCAGGACTTCGCGACGGCCGGCGGATTCAGCGGTGAACAGCACGCGGCCGGGGAATTCATCGAGAAATGCCGACAGCGCCGCCAGCGGTTGCGTGGCTTTGGCTTCGATCGCCAGGTTCGGCAGCGCCTGCGCGGGGAATCGCTCGCGGCCGACGCCGGTTTCGACGTCTTGCTGACTGGCAACCACACGCGGCCAACTCTTCAGGCGGGCGAAACAATCTTCCACCGGCAGGAACAATTCGGCGGGTGGCAATAAAGGACGCGATGGATCGACGCGGCGCTCTTCATAACGATTACGCACGTCGTTCCAGAAATTCTCCGCCGCTTGCTCGATGCCCGGCAGCGAGAACACTTGCGTGTCTTGCGGCAGGTAATCGAACAGGGTCGAGGTTTCGTCGAAGAACAGCGGCAGGTAGTACTCGATACCGGCCGGAGTAATCCCGCTGCTCAGATCCTGAAAGATCGGGCAGCGACGGAAGTCGACGTCAAAGCGCTCACGGAAGCGCGCCTTGAAGCGGGTGACCGCGTCTTTTTGCAGCGGAAACTCACGGGCCGGCAGCAGCTTGACCGAGTCGACCTTGTCGATGGAGCGCTGGTTTTCCGGATCGAAAGTACGCAGGGTTTCGATTTCGTCATCGAACAGGTCGATGCGATAGGGCAACTTGCTGCCCATCGGGAACAGGTCGATCAACGCGCCGCGCACGGTGAACTCGCCGTGCTCATACACCGTGTCGACGTAGCGATAGCCGCTGGCTTCGAGACGCGAGCGCATCTGTTCAACGTCGAGCTTCTGACCGACATCCAGCACCAGGCTGCTGCCGAGCAGGAATTTGGTCGGCGCCAGACGATGCAGGGCCGTGGTGATCGGCACCACCAGCACGCCATGTTCCAGTTCCGGCAGCCTATACAGGCTGGCGATGCGCTGGGAAATGATGTCCTGATGCGGCGAAAACAGGTCGTACGGCAGGGTTTCCCAGTCGGGGAAATGCAGCACGGGCAAATCCGGGGCGAAGAAACTCAGCTCCTGTTCCAGTCGTTCAGCGCTCTGGCTGTCGGCGGTCAGTAGCAGGGTGAAGCGCTTGGCAGCGCTGGCAGCCTCGGCAATCGCCAGACTGAGGGCAGCACCGGGCAAATTGCCCCAATGCTGTTTACCTGCCTCGGCAGGGAGTAGCGGTAGACGCAGAACGGGCACGGAAGGTTGAGCTCCAGGCTTTGCGACAAAGTCGGTAATTGTAGCGGCGTCAGGTGCCGCCTGTCAGTTGCAGACTACGTCTATCTTCGCCGTTTGGACGAAATGTAGTGGTAACCATAAAAACCAGCCGTTTTTTTGTGGTTATGTAGTGCCGAAACGCGGTGGTGTTACGGAGGGTTACAGACATCGTCTAACAGTCGTCGAAAAATTGACTGCGCTGAAAGCCCCGGATTTACTGGGCTTGAGAGAGGCGTAATTTTTTTGAACGGAATTTTGTTACCGATTTCGCGACAAGCGCGCATTGCTACAGGAGGTTGTCGGCGGCATAATGTAGCCCCTTTTTTCTGCCCCTACATGTGGAAGGTTACCGTGACTCAGAAGCCCGACCAGTGTCTTGGTGAATGGATCGACCGTGAAGCACTCGCAGAAGCGATGATTCCGCTTATCGGTCAGCTCTACCGCAATAACAACGTGGTGAGCTCGATCTATGGCCGCAGCCTGATCAACCAGTCTGTCATCGCGATTCTCAAAGCTCACCGCTTTGCGCGCCACCGTTCTTCCGACGACAGCGAACTCTCCGTCCACGAAACATTCCCGCTGCTCAAAGCCATGAGCGAGCTCAAGCTCGGCGCGGCTTCGGTAGATCTGGGCAAGTTGGCGTTCAAATTCCGCAACGAAGGCAATGGCCGCAGCGCCGAGCAGTTCGTTCGTGAAGAAATGGCTGACGTGGTTGGCCAGCAAAACGCTTCCGCACGTAAAGGCACCGACGTTGTGCTGTACGGCTTCGGTCGTATCGGCCGTCTGCTGGCGCGCATCCTGATCGAAAAAACCGGTGGTGGCGACGGCCTGCGTCTGCGCGCCATCGTCGTGCGCAAAGGCGCCGAAAACGACCTGACCAAACGCGCCAGCCTGCTGCGTCGCGACTCGGTACATGGTTCGTTCAACGGCACCATTACCATCGACGAAGAAAACAACACCATCACTGCCAACGGTAACCTGATCCAGGTGATCTACGCGAAGAACCCGACTGAAGTGGATTACACCCAGTACGGCATCAAAGACGCGCTGCTGGTGGACAACACCGGTGTATGGCGTGACGCCGATGGCCTGGGCCAGCACTTGCAGTGCCCGGGTATCGACCGCGTCGTTCTGACCGCGCCTGGCAAAGGCAAGCTGAAGAACATCGTTCACGGCATCAACCACGGTGAAATCACCGCTGACGACAAGATCGTCTCCGCCGCTTCCTGCACCACCAACGCCATCGTGCCGGTGCTCAAAGCTGTGAATGACAAGTTCGGCATCATCAATGGTCACGTCGAAACCGTTCACTCGTACACCAACGACCAGAACCTGATCGACAACTTCCACAAGGGCGATCGCCGTGGTCGTAGCGCCGCGCTGAACATGGTCATCACCGAGACCGGTGCTGCCACCGCTGCTGCCAAGGCCCTGCCTGAGCTGGCCGGCAAACTGACCGGTAACGCGATCCGTGTTCCAACGCCAAACGTGTCGATGGCCATTCTCAACCTGAACCTTGAGAAAGCCGCCACCCGTGAAGAGATGAACGAGTACCTGCGCTACATGGCGCTGCACTCCGATCTGCACAAGCAAATCGACTTCGTCAATTCGCAGGAAGTGGTTTCGACCGACTTCGTCGGCTCGCGCCACGCCGGTGTAGTCGACGCTGAAGCGACCATCGTGCAGGACAACCGCGTTGTTCTGTACGTCTGGTACGACAACGAGTTCGGTTACAGCTGCCAGGTTATCCGCGTGATGGAAGACATGGCTGATGTGAATCCGCCAGCGTTCCCGCGCTAAGCGATAGCTGCACATGAAAACGCCCCGACTTTGGTCGGGGCGTTTTTGTTTGTGTGCCTTTTAGAGTTGTGTTGTCAGTGCTGGCCCCTTCGCGAGCAGGCTCGCTCCCACGCTGGATCTGTGTCGCTCAGAAAATCCCCTGTGGGAGCGAGCCTGCTCGCGAAAGCGTCCTATCGGGCGCCGCCAGGCACGGCTGCTTGCGCCGTGCGCAGTTCATGCTTGTTGCCACGAAACAACACCAGCGTCGCAATCAACCCCAACACCGCCGCGCCACTCAGCCAGATCCCCGGCGCAGCCTTGTTATCCAGCACATGAATCAGATACGTACACGCCGCCGGGGTAAACCCGCCAAACGTCGCCGTCGCCAGGCTATAGGCCAGCGAGAACCCGGTCGTACGCACTTCCACCGGCATGATCTCGGTCAGCGCCACCACCATCGCACCGTTGTACGAGCCGTACAGGAACGACAGCCACAACTCGACGATCAGCAAATGGCTGAAACTCGGGTTCGCCACCAGCCACGACAGCGCCGGATAGGCTGTAAGAATCGCCAGAATCGTCGCCGCCAGCAGTAGGGGTTTACGTCCGATCTTGTCAGACACCGAACCCATCACCGGCAACCAGAAGAAGTTCGACAGACCGATACACACCGTCACCAGCAACGCATCGAAGTCCGACAAGTGCAGCTCAGCCTTGCCGAAGGTCGGGGTGTACGCGGTGATCAGGTAGAAAGACACCGTGGTCATCACTACCAGCGCCATGCCAGCGATGACGATGCCAAAGTTCTGACCAATCGAGCGGACAATTTCCCGCAGGGTAGGGCGATGTTTCCGTGCCTGGAATTCCGGGGTTTCTTCCAGCGAACGACGAATGACGAAGATCACCGGCACAATCATGCAGCCGATCAGGAACGGCACGCGCCAGCCCCAGTCACCCATTTGTTCCGGGCTCAGCCAATGGTTGAGACCTACACCGAGCAATCCGGCGAAGACCACCGCTGCTTGCTGGCTCGCAGACTGCCAGCTGACAAAGAAGCCCTTGCGGCCCGGTGTGGCGATTTCTGCCAGATACACCGACACACCGCCCAGCTCCACGCCGGCCGAGAAGCCTTGCAACAAGCGACCGAACAGTACGAGCAGCGGTGCGGCGACGCCGAGGGTCGCGTAGCCCGGCACACAGGCAATCAGCACCGTACCGGCAGCCATCAGCGCGAGGGTGATGATCAGTCCTTGGCGACGACCATGGCGGTCAATGTAGGCGCCGAGGAAAATCGCCCCCAGCGGACGCATCAGGAAACCGGCACCAAAAGTAGCCAGCGAAAGCATCAGCGAAGCGAAGGCACTGTCGGTGGGGAAGAAGGTTTTGGCGATGGCCGTGGCGTAAAAGCCATAGACCATGAAGTCGAACATTTCGAGAAAGTTGCCGCTGACAACGCGAAAGATCGCTTTGCCTTTGCCCGTGGTGGAGGACATGTTCAGGTACTCGCTATTGGATTTTGTATAGAGATGTTGCAGATCCTTTAATTCATAATGGCCGCCGCGGTTTTACGGAGAGATGAATAATTGTTCACTGGACGCTTGTTTTGGCTTGTGATGCTGGCTGGCGTATTGGCTGGCTGCGGTAATGGCGAGTCCATGGAAAGCTTCGGCGGGCCTACCATGGGTAGCACGTATTCGATCAAGTACCTGCGTCACGCAGGCATGCCTGAAGCGACGCAGGTTCGCAGTGAGGTGGAGGGCATCCTTGGCGAAGTCGACCGGCAGTTATCCACCTATCGCAATGATTCGGACATCGAGCGCTTCAACGCTTTGCCCGCCAACAGCTGTCAGAAAATGCCTGCGTCGGTACTCGAATTGGTCCGAACTGGCGAACAACTCTCAGCGCAAAGCGAAGGCTCCTACGACCTGACTGTTGAACCGCTGATGAACCTCTGGGGCTTTGGCCCGCAAGGTCGTGAAGAGAAAGTCCCTGATGCCGCTGCGCTGGCCGAGGTGATGCAGCGGGTTGGTCACCAGCATCTGCATATCAATGGCGATCAGTTGTGCAAGGATGCCGCCGTCGAGGTCGATTTCAACAGCATCGCCGCTGGTTATGCCGTCGATACTATCGCGGCGAGACTCGACACCCTCGGTATCCACGATTACCTCGCAGAAGCCACGGGTGAGCTAAAGGCAAAGGGTCGCAAGCTTGACGGCTCATCGTGGCGCATCGCTCTGGAAGAGCCCCGCGACGATCAGCAAGTCGCCGAGCGCATCATCAATGTCGACGGCTACGGCGTTTCCACCTCCGGCGACTACCGCAACTATTTCCTGCAGGACGGTCGGCGCTATTCCCACACCTTTGATGCCCGCACGGGGGCACCGGTCCTACACAGCCTGGCGTCAGTCACGGTGATTCATCCTTCAGCGCTGATGGCTGATGGACTATCGACGCTGTTGCTGATTCTTGGCCCGGAAAGGGCGTGGGACTATGCCGAAAAACATGAGATTGGTGCATTCTTTGTAATTCGTGCCGATACAGGTTTTGTCGTCCGCACCAACACGGCTTTCGAACGCCTCAGTGGCAAGAAAACTGACTGAGAACAATACGAAAGCTGGCGTTGTAGTGCAGGCAAAAGTAGCCTACGACGCGACCAAGGGTTAATGTGCGCGGCGTTGACGCTTCTATAGACTGTGTCCGGGTTCTTGATTGACCCCCAATTGTTCCTTCGCGCCGCCGTTCGGCGTGATTTAGCCGCCGGTGCTGCTGGCACCGCGGCCTGTTCTGAGGAGTACGCATGGCTGTCTACAACTACGACGTGGTGGTGCTGGGTTCCGGCCCGGCGGGAGAAGGCGCGGCAATGAACGCCGCCAAAGCAGGGCGCAAGGTCGCGATGGTCGACAGCCGTCGCCAGGTCGGCGGCAACTGCACCCACCTCGGTACCATCCCGTCCAAGGCACTGCGTCACTCGGTGCGGCAGATCATGCAGTTCAACACCAACCCGATGTTCCGGGCGATCGGCGAGCCACGCTGGTTCTCCTTCCCGGACGTGTTGAAAAGCGCTGAAAAGGTTATTTCCAAACAAGTCGCTTCGCGTACCGGCTACTACGCCCGTAACCGCGTCGACGTGTTCTTCGGCACCGGCAGCTTCGCCGACGAACAAACCATCGAAGTGGTCTGCGCCAACGGTGTGGTCGAAAAACTGGTGGCCAAGCACATCATCATCGCCACCGGTTCGCGTCCTTATCGCCCGGCGGACATCGATTTCCACCACCCGCGTATCTACGATAGCGACACCATCCTCAGCCTCAACCACACCCCGCGCAAACTGATCGTTTACGGTGCCGGCGTGATCGGTTGCGAATACGCGTCGATCTTCAGCGGTCTGGGTGTGCTGGTCGAGTTGGTCGACAACCGTGGTCAGTTGCTGAGCTTCCTCGACTCGGAAATCTCCCAGGCGTTGAGCTACCACTTCAGCAACAACAACATCACCGTGCGCCACAACGAAGATTACGATCGCGTTGAAGGTGTCGATAACGGCGTGATCCTGCACCTCAAGTCCGGCAAGAAGATCAAGGCCGACGCCTTGCTCTGGTGCAACGGCCGTACCGGTAACACCGACACGCTGGGTCTGGAAAACATCGGCGTCAAGGTCAATAGCCGTGGCCAGATCGAAGTCGACGAGGCTTACCGTACCTGCGTGCCGAACATCTACGGCGCCGGTGACGTGATCGGCTGGCCGAGCCTGGCCAGTGCCGCCCACGACCAGGGTCGTTCGGCCGCTGGTAGCATCGTTGATAACGGTAGCTGGCGCTTTGTGAATGACGTGCCGACCGGCATCTACACCATTCCGGAGATCAGCTCGATCGGCAAGAACGAGCAGGAGCTGACCCAGGCCAAAGTGCCGTATGAAGTGGGCAAGGCGTTCTTCAAGAGCATGGCGCGTGCGCAGATCGCCGGCGAGCCGCAAGGCATGCTGAAGATCCTGTTCCACCGTGAAACCCTGGAAGTGCTGGGCGTTCACTGCTTCGGTTACCAGGCTTCGGAGATCGTCCACATCGGTCAGGCGATCATGAGCCAGCCGGGCGAACTGAACACCCTGAAGTACTTCGTCAACACGACGTTCAACTACCCGACCATGGCTGAAGCCTATCGGGTAGCGGCGTACGACGGCCTCAACCGGCTTTTTTGACGGGCTCCGGCCGGTGGCCTGAGCCGGCCGGGGAGACCGATTTCAGCAATTCTCGAGGGTGGCAGTGGCCAAACCGGGAAAGTCTGTAATCAGGCTGTCAACGCCGAAGTCGGCGAGTCTGCGCATCAGCGCAGGCTCGTTGACGGTCCACACCGACACATGCAGCCCCTGACGCTGCGCCTTCTGCAGGCGTTCCGGCGTACACAGCGTCCAGTTCAACGCGAGAATCTCACAGCCATAGCTGGCCGCGACCTTCAAGGGGTCGAGCCAGGCGTATTCGGCGACCAGTCCCCGTGACACATCCGGCACCAGATCCAGCGCCGCTTTCAGCACTTCCCGCGAACTCGAGGTGATCGTCACCTTGTCGAGCAGGCCATGCCGTTGGGCCATTTCACGAATCGCCAGCACGGTGGTTGCCGCGCGAGTGCGTGAAGCGCTTTTGACTTCCAGTTGCCAGTGATCGAAATCGCACTTTTCGAACAGCTCTTCCAGCGTCGGAATCGGGCACGGCTTGATCCAGCCCGGGCCGCCCTTGCGCGCGTCGTAGGTCACCAGCTCGGCGGCGGTGTGCTCGACGACTTTGCCACGACGTTCCGTGGTGCGCTTGAGGGTCGGGTCGTGGATGACCATCAACTCGCCGTCCTTGGACAGGTGCAGATCGAGTTCGCAACGGCGTACGCCGTGCTTGAGACATTCCTGAAAACTGCTCAGGGTGTTTTCCGGTGCTTCGCCCTTGGCGCCGCGGTGGCCGTAGATGAGGGTCACGGTGCTTCCTTAAGTTAAATGCCAGATTCGTTCTGTTCGCGGGCCAGACGTCGTTCCTGTGCCTGCTTCTGCAAGATATAGCGGGCGAGCAACTGGCGCTGGGCGTCGGTCAAGTGTTCGAACTCGGTGCCAACGTCGTACCCCTCGCCCTTGCGGTCGCAATGGGTGACACGGGCGCGCAGCAGCAGGCCCAGCGCTTGCGGCATCAGCACCAGTTTCACCGACAGGTGTGCGCCGGTGGCGATCGGCGTCGGATACTGAAAGTCGATCCCGCCTTCAGAGATGATCACCGGTTGCGGCTCGCCGATATGGCCGAGCACGGTCAGGGCGACCACCTGGCTGAGCAGGTCGATGCGCTTGTTCTGGGATTTCAGGAACGCGGCGATGGCCCGGTCGCGCTCGCTGATCTGGCGCAACAGGTGCTGCGACTCGAATTCGCTCAGGTGCAGTTCGCTGAGCAGGTTGAAGAGTGGGGAAGCATCCTGCAACACTTCCTGGCCTGCGGCTTCGGGAGCGGACAGGGGCCGAATTTCCAGTGCGATCGTGTCCTCGATACGGTAGTATTCGCGGCGATCTTCTTCATCTAATGTCGACATGGCGAACCCATGGTAGCGGCGGTGGTCTGAGTGTAAAGCTGGTTATCGACCCCCGCCACAAGGACGTTCCTTTTCCCTCCGAACAAGCCCCGACATGTTCAGACCTCTCTTCGTATTTATCGGCACGCGTTATACCCGTGCAAAGCGTCGCAATCATTTTGTGTCATTCATTTCCCTGACTTCGATGATCGGGCTCGCCCTTGGCGTGGTCGTGATGATCGTCGTGCTCTCTGTGATGAATGGCTTCGATCATGAGATGCGCACCCGCGTGCTGGGCATGGTGCCCCACGCGACCATTGAATCCACCGAACCGATCAACGATTGGCAAAGCCTGGCCACCAAGGTCAAACAGAACCCGCAGGTGACGGCAGTTGCCCCGTTCACCCAGATGCAGGGCCTGCTGACCAATAACGGTCAGGTGTCCAAGGTGTTGCTCAACGCCATCGACCCTGCGCTCGAGCGCAATGTGTCGATCATCGACAACTTCATGAAGCAGGGCAAACTCGACGATCTGACGCCGGGCAGCTTCGGTATCGTGATTGGCGACAAGGCCGCGACCAAACTCGGCGTGGGCATCGGTGACAAAGTCACCTTTGTTGCGCCGGAGGTCAGTGTGACCCCGGCCGGGATGTTTCCGCGCATGAAGCGTTTCACCGTGGTCGGCATTTTCCATGTCGGCGCCGGTGAGCTCGATGGTTATCTGGGTGTGACCAACCTGCAGGATCTGGCGAAGATGCACCGCTGGAAGCCTGATCAGGTGCAGGGCATTCGCCTGAAGTTCGACGACCTGTTTCAGGCGCCGCGCGTAGCATGGAACATCGCCCAGCAACTCGGCGAGGATCATTACTACGCCCGCGACTGGACGCGCACCCACGGCAATCTGTATCAGGCGATCCGCATGGAAAAAGCCATGATCGGCCTGCTGTTGCTGCTGATCGTCGCCGTCGCTGCGTTCAACATCATTTCCACGCTGGTGATGGTGGTGAATGACAAGAAGGGCGACATCGCCATTCTGCGCACATTGGGCGCGACGCCGGGCACGATCATGCGCACGTTCATGGTGCAAGGCACGGTGATCGGCGTGGTCGGTACGGCGATTGGCGCGGTGCTCGGGATTCTCGCCGCGCTTAATGTCAGCGCCGCGATCTCGGCACTGGAAGGCCTGATCGGCCACAAATTCCTTAATGCTGACGTGTATTTCATTGATTATCTTCCGTCGCAGGTGCAGAGCCAGGACGTGGTCATGGTCTGTGCGGCGGCGTTGGTCCTGAGTTTTCTCGCCACCCTGTATCCCGCCTGGCGTGCCGCGCGCACCCAGCCGGCGGAGGCGCTACGTTATGAGTGAGTCGGGCATGAGTGAACAAGCAATCTTGAGCTGCCGCAACCTGGGCAAATCCTACGAGGAAGGCCCGGAATCGGTAGAAGTACTGGCCGGCCTGCAACTGGAGTTGCACCCGGGCGAGCGTGTGGCGATCGTCGGCACCTCGGGTTCGGGCAAAAGTACGTTGCTCAACCTGTTGGGCGGTCTCGATACGCCGACCAAGGGCAGCGTCTGGCTCGACGGTGAAGAGCTGTCGGCACTGAGCGAGAAGAAACGTGGCCTGCTGCGTAACCGTTCGCTCGGTTTCGTTTACCAGTTCCACCACTTGCTGCCGGAATTCACCGCACTGGAAAACGTCTGCATGCCGCTGCTGATCGGCAAGACGCCGATCCCGGAAGCCCGTCAGCGCGCCACGGCATTGCTGGAACGCGTCGGCCTCGGTCATCGCCTGGAACACAAACCGGCGGAATTGTCCGGTGGCGAGCGTCAACGTGTGGCCATTGCTCGCGCTCTGGTGAACAAGCCAGGTCTGGTGATGCTCGACGAGCCGACCGGCAACCTCGACTCCCACACCGCCCAGGGCATTCAGGATTTGATGCTGGAACTCAGCACCTCAATGCGCACCGCGTTTCTGGTGGTGACTCACGACATGAATCTGGCCCGCCAGATGGATCGCGTACTGCACCTGCAAGAAGGTCGCCTCACGCCTATCTGATTGGCTGAAACCCGGCGCCTGCAAAGGCGTCGGGTCTTTTATTTTTATACGGTGCCCCAGCGAATGTTCAGACCGTTATCGATCTTTATCGGCACGCGCTATACCCGCGCCAAGCGCCGCAATCGCTTTGTTTCGTTCATTTCGATGACCTCGATGATCGGCCTCGCCCTCGGCGTGCTGGCGATGATCGTGGTGTTGTCGGTGATGAACGGCTTCCAGCGCGAAATGAGCTCGCGCATCCTCGGCATGGTGCCGCACGCGACCATCGTTGGCGTCAAGCCGATCGATGACTGGCAGCCAGTGGCCGCCGCCGCGATGAAAAATCCTGAAGTGACTGCCGCCGTGCCGTTCACTGAGATGGAAGGCATGCTCTCCTACAAGGGCTTGATGCAGCCGATCCAGATCAGCGGCGTCGATCCGGCGCAGGAAGGCAAGGTCTCCATCGTTGCCCAGCACATTGTTCAGGGCCGTCTGGATGCCTTGAAACCCGGCGAGTTCGGCGTGGTGATTGGTGAAATCACCGCGCGGCGATTCCGCCTCAATGTCGGCGACAAAATCACCTTGATCGTCCCGGAAGTCAGCACTGCGCCGGGTGGCATCACCCCGCGTATGCAGCGACTGAACGTGGTCGGCGTATTCAAGGTTGGCGCCGAACTGGACGGCTCAATGGGCCTGATCCACGTCGCAGATGCCGCGACCATGCAGCACTGGGAGCCGAATCAGGTGCAGAGCGTGCGTCTGGCGGTGAAAGACCTGTACGCCGCACCGAAAGTCTCCTCGGACATCGCCGCCGGTTTGGGTGCGGACTTCAAGGCTGACGACTGGACCCACACCCAGGGCAGTCTGTTCAGTGCGATGAAAATGGAAAAAACCATGATCGGCCTGCTGTTGCTGATGATCGTCGCGGTGGCGGCGTTCAACATCATCGCGACCCTGATCATGGTGGTGAACGACAAGGGCGCGGACATCGCGATTTTGCGTACCATCGGCGCCACGCCACGGCAGATCATGGCGATCTTCATGGTGCAGGGCACGGTGATCGGCATTGTCGGTACGATCATTGGCGGCGTGTTGGGCGTGATCGCCGCGCTGAATGTCAGTCAGATCGTGGGCTGGATCGAGCGAGTCAGCGGGCAGCATATCTTCAGTTCGGATGTGTATTTCGTCAGCAATCTGCCGTCGGAATTGCAGGGTGGGGATGTGCTGTTGATCTGTTCGGCGGGCTTTATTCTGAGCTTTTTGGCGACGGTGTATCCGGCCTGGCGGGCGGCGAAGATCGAGCCGGCTCACGCGCTGAGATATTCTTAAGCGATTCCATGCTCGTTCCCACGCTCTGCGTGGGAACGCCTCAACGGACGCTCCGCGTTCGGCTCTGGAAGGGACGCGGAGCGTCCCGGGCTGCATTCCCACGCAGAGCGTGGGAACGATCAGGTTCGAGGCAACTCAATCACAAACCGCGTCCATCCCGCTTCAGATTCGCAACGAATTTGCCCACCATGGGCGCGGACGATGGATTGAGTAATCGCCAGCCCCAATCCCGCATGCTCATTGCTGCCTTCCTGTCGCGCCGGATCGGCCCGATAAAATCGATCAAACAGGCGTGGCAACAACTGCGCAGAAACTCCCTCGCCACTGTTTTCGACTGAAATGCGCACAACGCTCGCTTGATCAACGATCCGCAAGCTCACATAACCCTCAGCCGGGGTAAACCGCAGCGCGTTATCCAGCAGATTCGACAAGGCCCGGCGCAACATGCTGCGATCACCTGCGATCCGTGCATTGCCGTCGCGCGTCAGCTTGACCCCGGCGTCCTCCGCCAGCGGCGCAAAAAACTCCAGCAGCAGATCGGTTTCATCCGCCAATTCCAAGGGTTCGCGCTTGGGCATCAGCAAACCGTGATCAGCCTTGGCCAGGTACAACATGTCGTTGACCAATTGCGCCATCCATTGCAGTTCTTCGAGATTGCTGTGCAGCGCTTCGCGGTAATCCTCGATTGGCCGTGGGCGGGTGAGGGTGACCTGAGTGTGAGTGAGCAGGTTCGACAGCGGTGTACGCAGCTCATGGGCGATGTCAGCGGAAAACGCCGAGAGCCGCTGAAACGAGTCGTCGAGGCGTGCGAGCATGGCGTTGAAGCTGTGGGCCATTTCCGCAAGCTCGGGCGGCATTTGCGCTTCCGGCAGTCGGGCATTCAGCGATTGTGCGGAAATCCCACGGGCGACCGCGCTCATGCGTCGCAATGGCCGCAAGCCGCTGCGTGCGGCCCAGGCACCGAGCAAAGCGGTGGCCAGCGCTGACAACCCGACGGTCAGCCAGATCAGGTGCTGCATGCGTTGCAGGAAATGCTGGTGATGGGTGATGTCCAGCAGCAAGTTCAATTGCGGTGAATCGGCTTTTTCCGGGTAGAGCGGGGCGTTGAGCACGCGATAGTCGGTGCCGTCGTGACTCACGGTCGACAGGCCGGATTCTGGCGGCAAATCCTGGGGAATCTGCGTCGAGCTGTCGTACCAGCGTTGGCCGTCACTGCCGGTGATGCGCAGCGACAGATCGGCCTGACGACTCAGCTCATCCGCCAGCCGCGCCTCACGTTGAGCAGGTTGAAGATCCTGCAGGGCGCGGCGCAGGCCGATCAGTTTGCCGTCCAGTTGCTGTTGATCGAGTTCAATGAAGTGCGCCTCGCTGGCGCGGTTGAACAGCACCCCGGCAAACAGTGAAACCACGGCGGTGCAGGCGGCAAACAACAGGGCCAGGCGCGAACTCAGGGACAAACGACGCATCAGGCGCCACGCTCTTCGAGCACGTAACCCATGCCGCGTACGGTGTGGATCAATTTGTTGGGAAACTCGTCGTCGATTTTCAGACGCAAACGGCGGATCGCCACTTCGATGACATTGGTGTCGCTGTCAAAATTCATGTCCCAGACTTGCGAGGCGATCAGCGATTTCGGCAGCACTTCGCCCTGGCGACGCAGGAGCATCTCCAATAGTGCGAATTCCTTGGCGGTCAGGTCGATGCGCTGACCGCAGCGTTCAACCCGGCGGCGGATCAGGTCCAGGCGCAAATCGGCCAGTTGCAGGCTGGTTTCCTGCGGTGTGGCACTGCCGCGACGCAACAGGCTGCGCACCCGCGCGAGCAGTTCGGAGAAAGCGAAGGGCTTGACCAGATAGTCGTCGGCACCGAGTTCGAGGCCATGAACCCTGTCTTCCACGGCGTCTTTGGCCGTGAGAAAAAGTACCGGCGTATCCAGCCCGGCGCTGCGCACTGCTTGCAGAATCTGCCAGCCGTTGCGTCCCGGGAGCATCACGTCGAGGATCAGCAACGCGTAGTCACCGCTCAGTGCCAGTTGCTGGCCGCTGTTGCCGTCGGCCACCAGTTCCGTGTTGAACCCGGCCTCGGTCAGGCCCTGGCGCAGGTATTGGCCGGTTTTCGCTTGGTCTTCGACGATCAACAGTTTCATGAGCAGCTCGGGTTTATTCGGGGGGGTAGAAACTAAAGCTTTATACCGTGAGCGCTGGCGTCAAACGCCAACCTGACAAAGTTGTAATCTGCCTGTCAGGTAGATGCCAGCGCAGGCCGGCTAAAGTTTCCCATAAGCTGAACCTTATCTTGTTGGAGAACGACCATGTTTTTACGCCAATCCCTGGCCATCTGTTTGTTGGCAATGAGTTCGACGGCGTTTGCAGCTCCCGCGCACACCTATGATTTCGGCCAGCCAGCACCGGCCGCCAAAGCCTCGCGCAGCATTGAAGTGGTGATGGGCGATATGTCCTTCGATCCCAAGGCGATTCAGATCAAGGCCGGTGAGACCGTTCGCTTTGTGCTGGTGAATAAAGGCCAATTGCTGCACGAATTCAACCTCGGCGACGCGGCGATGCATGCCAAACACCAGCAGGAAATGTTGCAGATGCAGCAAAGCGGCATGCTCACGCCTACTGGCATGAAGGAAATGTCCCACGACATGGCGGGTATGGATCACGCGGCGATGGGCCACGGCATGAAGCACGACGATCCCAACAGTGTGTTGGTCGAGCCGGGCAAAACCGCCGAACTGACCTGGACCTTCAGCAAGGCGACCAGCCTGGAATTCGCCTGCAATATTCCCGGGCATTATCAGGCGGGCATGGTCGGCAAACTGACTGTCAGTCAGTAAGCACTCAAAGGCGCGGGCAAAGGCTGGTAGAATCCGCTGATTCTTCAGTCAGGTTTCTGCCATGCATCCCGCAGCCGAACACTCGCCGCTGGGCAAATCCAGCGAATACATCGCCACGTACACGCCGTCCCTGCTGTTCCCGATTCCGCGCACCGCGAAATGGGCCGAGCTGGGTCTGACCGCCGAAACCCTGCCGTATAAAGGTGTGGATTTCTGGAACTGCTTCGAGTTGTCGTGGCTGCTGCCGTCGGGTAAACCGGTGGTGGCGATCGGCGAATTCAGCATCCCGGCGGATTCGCCGAATATCATCGAATCGAAGTCGTTCAAGCTGTATTTGAACTCGCTGAACCAGACGCCGTTTGCCGACGTCACTTCTTTGGAAGCAACGCTGGTCAAGGATTTGTCGGCCGCTGCCGGCAAACCGGTGGGTGTACGGGTTCGCAGCCTGAAGGATGTTGAAGCGGAGGGCGTCGTGGCGCTGCCGGGCGTGTGCATCGACGATCTGGATATCAGCGTCAGCAACTATGAGCATCCGCGCCCGGAACTGTTGCGTTGCGATGAATCGCGGGTTGTCGAAGAGACGGTCTATAGCCACCTGCTCAAATCAAATTGCCCGGTGACCAGTCAGCCGGACTGGGGCACAGTGGTGGTGGAATATCGTGGCTCGGCGCTGGATCATGCCAGTCTGCTGGAATATATCGTCAGCTTCCGCCAGCATTCGGACTTCCATGAGCAGTGTGTGGAGCGGATTTTCCTTGATCTGCAGCGACTGCTGAAGCCAGAAAAGCTGACGGTATTTGCCCGTTACGTGCGTCGCGGCGGTCTGGACATCAACCCGTATCGCAGCACTGAAAGCGTACAGCTGCCGAATCACCGCCTGGTGCGCCAATAAGATCCAGAATGTGCGATATCCAATGTGGGAGCGAGCCTGCTCGCGAATGCGGTGTGTCATTCAACGTTGATGTCGACTGACACGACGCCTTCGCGAGCAGGCTCGCTCCCACAGGGGACTGCATTGCAAATCGTAGACATGAAAAAGCCCTGCCAGTGATGGCAGGGCTTTTTGCGTTTCGGCGGGAATCAGATCCCCATGCTGCCCAGCGCATTGACGATGTTGCGCAGGGTGCCGGCTATGGTTGGATGGTCAACTTCAAAGCGTTCAACGGCGAGGTTCACGCCGTCGGCAATATTCGAATCGTTGGTCTTGGTTTCGAGTTCAAGTTCCAGTTCAATCTGCGCCATCAGCGCATGCAAATCCTCACGCTCGGCTTCCGACAGCGGCGGATTCTGCTCCAGCTGCTCGCGCAGGGTCTCGAGCTGTTTTTGCAGTTCTTGGGCGGGCATGGTGGTTTCCTTTTATCAATAGGCACTGGCATTGACCGCAGCCGCGCGCCAAAGGTCTATGGCTGACCTTTAGATTAATCCACTCCCGGCAAACCTGCATGATCCCGGTCAGGGCTTTTCACCTTTGAGGCGGCGCAGGCTGATGTCTGCCAGGCAGGTGTCGAGTTCGCCCAGATGATCGATGACCGAGTGCACGCCCAGCCCGAATAACTGCACGGTCGCCTTGCCACGCAACTGTTCGCGTTCTTTCTGGCTCAAGGCTTGCCATTCGCTCGGCGCCAGGCCGCACAGGGAGCCGCAGGAGGCGAGGCCGATGGTCCATAGCCCGGCATTCAGGCCGGCCTGCAGCAGGCGCGGTTCGCCACTGACCAGTACGCAGCCGTCCAGAGTGGCGACGTTCAGGTCCATCAAGGCTTGCCAGCAGGCATTTGGCGCAGGCCACGGATTGAGTGTTGCCGAATGTTGCGCAGGTTTGATCGACGCCGGCAGTAAGGCCGACAACGATTGGGCGAGGGCAGGGGGCAGTTCATCCAGCCAGGCGCAGGGAATCTGCTGGCGCTGCAAATTGTGCAGGCTGTCGAGCGCGCCCGGTGTGGCTTCGGCATGCTCGGGCAGGGCGATCGTCTGTTGCCGGGCGCGAGCACCGAAATCCACCAGACAACCGCTGAGTCCAAACAGTACGGCGGTCAGGCTGGACGTGGCGACGGGCAAGGTTTCGGCGTGTGTCATGGCAACGTCCCTGAAATAGCGCTAAGGCTAGTCATTCCAGGTGACAGTTGCGTGACGGCTATGTGAAGCTCGGGGTGGGAAGCGTCCTACAACTTTGCACAATTGGCTGACTGTCCAAACGGGCATTTGCGCTTATACTAGCGGCCTTAATGCCCGGGCCCCGATGTCCGCGACAGTACATATCCAAGGAGTTTTTCTATGCGCTGGAGCTATCCGCTCGCTCAGCTAAGTGTATGTGCCGGTCTGTTGCTGGCGCCGTTCGCCACTCAGGCAGCAACGGAAGAAGACCCTTGGGAAAGCGTCAACCGCCCGATTTTCCAGTTCAACGACTTCGTTGACACTTACGCGCTGAAGCCACTGGCCCAGGGCTATGAGTTTGTCACGCCGCAGTTCCTCGAAGACGGCATCCACAACATGTTCCGCAACGTCGGTGACGTCACCAACCTTGCCAACAACATCCTGCAAGCCAAACCGGCTGCTGCGGGCGTCGACACCGCTCGCCTGATCTTCAATACCACTTTCGGTCTGCTCGGCTTCTTCGATGTCGGTACCCAGATGGGCCTTAACCGTAGCGACGAAGACTTCGGTCAGACCCTCGGTTACTGGGGCGTAGGTAGCGGTCCGTACGTGATGCTGCCGCTGATGGGGCCGAGCACGTTGCGCGATGCGCCGTCCAAGTACGTCGACAGCTACACCGGTATGTATCGCTACATCGACCACGTGCCTACGCGTAACTCGATCTTCGGTCTGAACATCGTCGACACCCGCGCCAGCCTGCTGTCGAGCGAGAAGCTGATCAGCGGCGACAAGTACACCTTCATCCGCAACGCTTACTTGCAGAACCGCGAGTTCAAAGTGAAGGATGGCCAGGTCGAAGACGATTTTTAATCTCGACCGGTAAAAACAAAGGCGACCTCAGGGTCGCCTTTTTTGTGTGCAGCTATTTCATCTTGAGGATGGTCAGGCCGAGTTTCTGGCTGCCACCATCCTGTGCCCTGACCCAGACCACTTCGGTCTCGGCTTCAAGTCCGCTGAGCGCCGCGTGTTCGGAGTCGATGCGCACGCTCAAGCGGTCGCCGACCGCGAACTGGCGCGGCGCTTCGACCTGCATGCCACTGCTGGAGAGATCGATGCACACCCCTGAAATCTGATCGCCTTCATGAATCAACACGACATCGGCATCGACCCGCATGCGGATGAAATCGCGCTTTTCACTGTAGTCCCGACTGGTTTGACTCATAGGTTCGTCCTTCCATTGGGTTACGGTTTGAGCTGTTCTTATAACTCTCGGTGATTTGACAAGTAAAGTCGTCAAGCGACCATCGGCGCATGCTTGAAACGCTCTGCGGATGGGAGTACCGTCTGCGCCATAGAAGGGCACCTCTGGTGTAACCGCGTTTGCAGCCAATGCTCGAAAGCGGTGCAGTAGAGAGGCTAGAAAGCGAATCCAGTAGTCTGCGCAGGGCCGAATGCCCCGCCAACTACGCCAACCTAATTCTGGCGCCGTTTGCCCACATGCCAAAAACCAGTGCCACGCTGCTGATAATCGATGATGACGAAGTAGTGCGCGCGAGCCTCGCGGCCTATTTGGAAGACAGTGGTTTCAGCGTCCTGCAGGCCAGCAACGGCCAACAGGGTCTTCAGGTATTCGAGCAAGACACGCCCGACCTGGTCATCTGCGATCTGCGCATGCCGCAGATGGGCGGTCTTGAACTGATCCGTCAGGTCACCGAGCGGTCGCCGCAGACGCCGGTGATCGTGGTGTCGGGTGCCGGCGTGATGAACGACGCGGTCGAGGCCCTGCGCCTGGGCGCGGCGGACTACCTGATCAAGCCTCTCGAAGATCTGGCTGTGCTCGAGCACTCTGTGCGCCGGGCCTTGGATCGTGCGCGCCTGCTGGTGGAAAACCAGCGCTACCGCGAGAAGCTGGAAAAGGCCAACCGCGAGCTTGAGGCCAGCCTGAACCTGCTCCAGGAAGACCAGAACGCCGGTCGCCAGGTGCAGATGAACATGCTGCCGGAAAGCCCGTGGAGCATCGACGAATTCAAATTCGCGCACCAGATCATCCCGTCGTTGTACCTGTCGGGGGATTTTGTCGACTATTTCCGTGTCGACGAGCGCCGGGTTGCTTTCTATCTGGCGGATGTATCCGGTCATGGCGCCTCTTCAGCCTTCGTCACCGTGCTGCTGAAGTTCATGACCACGCGCCTGTTGTTCGAATCCAAGCGCAACGGCACTTTGCCGGAATTCAAGCCTTCGGAAGTCCTTGGTCATATCAACCGGGGGCTGATCAGTTGTAAGCTGGGTAAACACGTCACAATGGTCGGTGGAGTCATCGACGAGGAGACCGGTTTGTTGACCTATAGCATCGGCGGCCATCTGCCGTTGCCTGTGTTGTACACGCCTGACAGTGTTCGTTATCTCGAAGGGCGTGGTCTGCCGGTGGGACTCTTCAATGAAGCCACCTACGAAGACCACGTGCTTGAGCTGCCGCCGACGTTCAGCCTGACGCTGATGTCCGATGGCATTCTGGATCTTTTGCCAGAACCTACGCTCAAGGAAAAAGAAGCCGCTTTGCCTCAACGGGTGAAGTCGGCGGGCGGCAGCCTGGATGGTCTGCGGCAAGTTTTTGGATTGGCCACGCTAGGGGAGATGCCGGATGATATCGCCCTGTTGGTGTTGAGCAGGAATCTTTAATGAGTACCGGTAGAATCCAGTTCGCCGAGCAGGACGGCACCTTCGTCCTGAAATTCGTCGGTGAAGTTCGCCTGACCCTGTGTTCGGCGTTGGATGCGACTATTGAGAAAATCTTCACCGCGCTGAATTTCAACGCGATCGTGATCGATTTGACCGAAACCCGCAGCATCGATAGCACGACGTTGGGCCTGTTGGCCAAACTGTCGATCCTGTCGCGGCAGAAGGTCGGCCTGCTGCCGACTGTCGTCACCACCCACGAAGACATCACCCGTCTGTTGCAATCGATGGGCTTCGAGCAGGTGTTCAACATCGTCAACCACCCGGTGCCATGCCCGGAGTGCCTGGACGATCTGCCGGATCAGGACCAGTCGGAAGAAGTGGTGCGGATCAAGGTGCTCGAAGCGCACAAGATCCTCATGGGCCTGAACGATTCCAATCGTGAAGCGTTTCATGATCTGGTGAATGCTCTGGAAAGGCATTAAGTGATGCCGATCGGACGGGCCTCTTCGCGAGCAGGCTCGCTCCCACACTGACGCGGCGTCGATCACCAATCCCCCTGTGGGAGCGAGCCTGCTCGCGAAAGCGGTCGGCAAGAACACTAAAATTATCCAGCACCCACAAAAAAGGGCGAACCCTCACAGGTTCGCCCTTTTTGCATTTCACCCACTCAAATCACAGCTTGGCCTGCAGCAGCGCCTCAAGCTTCTCCTGGTCGCGAGCAAACTGACGAATGCCCTCAGCCAGTTTCTCGGTGGCCATTGCGTCCTCGTTGGACAACCAGCGGAATTGCGCTTCGTTGAGGCTCAGACGGGCTTCACCGGCGTTGCCCGGTGCCAGTTTGCGCTCCAGCTTGCCGGTGTCGGCCGCCAGTTTGTCGATCAGGTCCGGGCTGATGGTCAGGCGGTCGCAGCCGGCCAGTTGCTCGATCTGATTGAGGTTGCGGAAGCTCGCGCCCATGACCACGGTCTTGTAGTCATTGGACTTGTAGTAGTTGTAGATGCGGGTGACCGACTGTACGCCCGGATCATCGGCGCCGGTGTAGTCGTTGCCGTTGGCCTTCTTGTACCAGTCGTAGATGCGGCCCACGAATGGCGAAATCAGGAACACGCCAGCGTCAGCGCAAGCGGCGGCCTGAGCGAAGGAGAACAGCAGGGTCAGGTTGGTCTGGATGCCTTCCTTCTCCAGCACTTCGGCGGCGCGAATGCCTTCCCAGGTCGAGGCGATCTTGATCAGTACGCGATCACGGCCAATGCCGGCCTTGTCGTACAGCTCGATCAAGCGATGCGCGCGTTTCAGCACGGCATCCTTGTCGAACGACAGCCGCGCATCCACTTCGGTGGAGATGCGGCCCGGAATCACTTTGAGAATTTCCTGACCCACTGCGACGCCGAAACGGTCGCTGGCCAGGCCGACATCGCCCTTGCAGTCGCTGACGCAGGCGTTCAGCAGCTCGGCGTAGGCCGGAATGGCCGCCGCTTTGAGCAGCAGGGAAGGGTTGGTGGTGGCGTCGACCGGTTTGACACGGGAGATCGCTTCGAAGTCGCCGGTGTCGGCAACAACGGTGGTGAATTGTTTGAGTTGTTCCAGCTTGGAAGTCATGGGCGTGCTCTGTCCTATGGGTCTGATGACATTACCCGAGCGCTGACAGCCACTCAAGGGCGGGTACGTGTATCGATGGCCCCTGCGGCAACAACCTGAAAACGATTGTTTGAAAGGTGGGGCGGGTTATCGATGAATACGATGCCAAAACGGCCAACAGGTTCAAAGTAACCGACCTGCGTACAGGCCGGTTGTGCATGCGCTACTGGGCGTTCAACAGGGCTTCGACGGACATCCGTGCCGGTTTCGGCTGACCGTCAGAGGTCAGCAGGCCGAAGTTCTTCTCGCGATCGTTGCTGCCCGAATCACTGTTCTTCCATTCGTAGATGGAGGTCAGCGGGATGTTGAGTTTTTTAACATCGCCAATAAACGCGTTGATCTTGCTCGCTTGGCCTTCAGGCCCGCCGTTGGAAGCAAGTGCCGAGATACCCCACTCACTGATGATCCCCGGCACATGAAAGTTCTGCTGAATGAAGTTCTGCGCGTTGCTGATCTGCGTAGCCGTCATGCCATAGGGGTGATAGGACACGGCGCTCAGGCATTTGGGGTATTCGCTGACGATGCGGTTAAGCGCCACGGTCGCAGCCGAGCCTGCGCTGGGTGGACGGGCGAAGCCGTAACCGATCACCGGCGTCGATGGCGGTTGCTCCTGCAGCGACTTGCACACACCGCTCATGAACGGCACAAACGTGGTGTCGAAATTGCGCGTCGGCCAGTAGGTTTCCAGGTCCGGTTCATTCCATAACTCGATCGCCACCAGTTGCGCGCTGTACGACTGTTGCAGCCCGGTCACAGCTTTGGCGAAACCTTCACCGGCAGTGGTCAGCTCGGCGCTCGATGTGGCGGGCAACGCCTTGATCGCGCGGACCGTCAGCAACACCGGCAGGCCCGCAGATTGCGCCGCCGCAAAGGCGTCGCTGACCTGTTTCTGATAAGCCTTGGCGGTCAGGCTGTCGCTCCACACACCGAAGCGGACAAAACCGAAGCCTGCCGATTTGATCTGCGCGGCGTCGGCGGCCGTGAAGTTCTGGATCTTCACCTGCACGCCGATGTTCTTCGCCGGAAGGTTGGGCAACAGTTCGCTGGCGTGAGCCTGAGTTGTAGCCCCGGCCACCATCAGTGCCAACGCGCCGAGTTTTTTGAGATGTGTTGTTTTCATGTCTGCTCTCCCGAAGAGAAGTGACAACTGCGAATAAATGATCTCGTTGCTCAATTTTCGAGTGAGGTGATGGCACTAAGTGCGCGAATGTTATTTTTTGTCGGAAAACAATCAGCCGAAAATCACAGTTATTTTTAGTCCGTTAATAGTGGTTGGGGGGCTTTTAAACGCTGTGGTACTTAATGCTTCGGTACTAACAGGGCGAATCTATTTCCGAGTGAAGAAAGATCTGAGGGTTCATTAAATTGCTCTCGGGATGTTGGCCGTTTGACATTACACAGGAAAGTAAAACCTTGTTCAGAAAGATCCTTGTCGTTTGCGTGGGCAATATATGCCGTAGTCCGACGGCAGAACTGATGCTGCGTAACGCGCTGGCCCCCTCAGCGATCACCGTCTCCTCCGCAGGCCTGTCGGCACGGGTGGGCGAGGGCGTCGAAGCGTCCGCCCGGCAAGTGCTGGAAGACCATGGCCATAACGCCGAAGGCTTCATCGCACGGCAACTGACCGCAGACATCGTCAATGAATCAGACCTGATTCTGGTGATGGAAAAACAGCATGTTAATCAAGTATTGAAGATTGCCTCTCACGCCAGAGGCAAAGTATTTCTGCTCGGCAAATGGCAGAGCGAGCGCGAAATACAAGATCCGTATCGTCAAGGCAAGGCCGCTTTTATTCATGCCCATGCATTGATTGAAGATGCTGTTAGCTCATGGGCACAACGCCTCGCGCGTTGATGAATATTCTTCAGATCAATGAATGGTAAGAACAGACTTATGCAGTTACCGTCCGTCATCGGCACCCGCGACAATGATCAAGACAGTATTGATCTTCTCGGCATATTCGGCAGTTTGATCGACCAGAAATGGTTGATCGGCGCGCTCACCGGCGCCTTCATGGTTACCGGTGTGGCCTACGCAGTGTTGGCCACGCCCGTGTACCTGGCGAATGCGCTGGTGCAGGTCGAGCCAAAAAAGAACGACATGCTCGGGTTCTCCGACCTCAACAGCATGCTCGGTGGGCAATCGCCGTCGGTGACCGAAATCGGCATCATCAAATCCCGCGCGGTGATCGGCAAGACTGTCGACGACTTGCGCCTGGACATCGATGTCACCCCCAATACCTTCCCGATGATTGGCGGCTTTCTCGCCCGGCGTTATCGCGGCGAGACCGAGACCAGCGTCGCCGCACCGCGTTTCGGCCTGAACAGTTACGCCTGGGGCGGTGAGCGTCTGGAGTTCGCCCGGCTCAATCTGCCGAAAGAACTGCTGGGCAAGAAACTCACCCTGATCGCCGGCGAACAGAAGCACTTCCAGTTGCTTGATGACAACGACAACCTGCTGGTCGAAGGCGTCGCCGGCGAAGCGTTCGCGCAGGACGGTGTAGAAGGGCAGATCAGCCAGTTGCTGGCGAATCCCGGTACGCGTTTCGAGGTGGTGCGCAACCCACGGATCGTGACCATTCAGGGTTATCAGGACGCACTGGATATCTCCGAGCAGGGCAAGGAATCGGGGATTATCAAACTGGCGCTGGCCAGCAGCGACGCCGCTGAAGCGGTGAAGATTCTCAACAAGATCGCCGCGCTTTATGTCGATCAGAACGTGCGTCGTACCTCGGCGGAAGCGGCGCAGAGTCTGGCCTTCCTGCAGAGCCAGTTGCCGCAGGTCAAACGTGATCTGGCCAAGGCCAGCGATGCGCTGAACGCCTATCAGACCCACGGCAAGACCGTGAACATCTCGCTGGAAACCCAGTCGGTGCTCGGTCAGTCGGTGGCGCTGGAAACGCGAATCTCCGAGCTGAAAATGCAGCAGGCGGAGATGGACCGCAAGTTTACCAAACAGCACCCGGCCTATCGCGCGTTGATGAGCCAGATCGGCGAACTGACCCAGCAACAGAAGTCGCTGGAAGGCAAGGTCGGCGATCTACCCGCGACACAGCAGGAATTGCTCAACCTGACCCGCGATGTCGAAGTCGCTTCGCAGATCTACACGCAGTTGCTGAACAAATCCCAGGAGCTGGACATCGTCCGCGCCGGTGCCGTGGGTAACGTGCGTCTGGTCGATGCGGCGGATGTCGACCTGACCAGCCCGGTCAAACCGAAAAAAGCCCTGATTGTGCTGATTGCGACCTTCCTCGGCGCCTTCGTCGGCGTCGCTCTGGTGCTGCTGCGCAAATCCCTGAGCCGGGGTCTCGAAGGCCCGGAAGCCATCGAACAACTCGGTTTGCCGGTGTACGCGTCGATCCCGTACAGCGCCTTGCAGGATGAAGAAGACAACAAAAAAGGCCGCGCCCGCGACGGTGTCGACAAGCCAGCGTATCTGTTGGCCCTGCGCAATCCGACGGATCTGTCGATCGAATCGATCCGCAGCCTGCGCACCTGCCTGCACTTCGCCGGGCTCGATTCGACCAACAACCGCATCATGATTTCCGGGCCGAGCCCGCAAGTGGGCAAGACCTTCGTCTCGTCCAACCTCGCGGCGGTCATGGCTTTGAGCGGTCAGCGCGTGGTGCTGATCGATGCCGACATGCGCAAAGGTCACCTGCACAAAACCCTCAACACGCCGATCACCAACGGCTTGTCCGACCTGCTGGTCAAGCG
This sequence comes from Pseudomonas tensinigenes, assembly GCF_014268445.2. Taxonomy (NCBI): domain Bacteria; kingdom Pseudomonadati; phylum Pseudomonadota; class Gammaproteobacteria; order Pseudomonadales; family Pseudomonadaceae; genus Pseudomonas; species Pseudomonas tensinigenes. Next base: position 4,682,050 of record NZ_CP077089.1, on the reverse strand, counting down.
CTGCAGCATCGATCAGGCAATCAACAAGGTCGAAATCGACAACCTGCACTTCATCAGTCGTGGTCAGGTCCCGCCGAATCCTTCCGAGCTGTTGATGCACGCCAACTTCCGCGAGCTGCTCGCCGAACTGAGCGAACGCTACGACCTGGTGATCATCGATACGCCGCCGCTGCTGGCGGTGACTGATGCGGCCATCGTTGGCCGTGAAGCCGGGATCAGCCTGATCGTCACGCGCTTCGGGGTGAACCCGGCGAAAGAGATCGAACTGACCATCCGCCGCTTCGCGCAGAACGGCATCGAGTTGAAAGGCGCGGTGTTCAACGGCGTCGAGAAGCGTGCGGCCAGTTACTACGGCAACGGCGGCAACGGTTATTACAACTACGAATACGCGTCCGACAAATCCTGACTGTCAGCGACTGTTTTTTCCTGTTTGAAGTGGGTGATTTGTGAAGAAAATACTGCACGTGGCAGAGACGATCAAAGGTGGCGTCGCGACGGTGATCCGGACGATTTCGGCTTCGCCCGAAGGCGATGCGGCGAACTACGAGCTGGTGTATCTGGTCCCGGAGGATCAGGCCAAAGAGTTGCACGGCATCGGCGCGCAACAGATCCGCACCTTCCCGCGCACCGGGCGCAATGTGCCGTCGTTGCTGCGTTTCGCCTGGCGCCTGACCCAGGTCATGCTCAAGGAAAAACCCGACGTGGTGCATTTGCACAGCACCTTTTCCGGAGTCATCGGCCGGTGCGTGTGTGTGCTGCTGCGACCGTGGCGCAAGCCGAAAATCGTCTACTGCCCGCACGCGTTTTCGTTCCTGATGGAAAGCTCGCCGACCAAGCAGAAAGTCTATGCGTGGATCGAGCGAGTACTGCAGAAAGTCACCGACGTGATCATTTGCGTCAGCCAGTACGAACTCGACAAAGCCGCGCGCTTCGGCATCGAGCGCAAGCGCATGAAGCTGATCTACAACGGCATTCATCGCAAGGATGACGCGCCGAAAGCGGCGAGTCCCGAGCCGATTCATCTGCTCTTCGTCGGTCGCCTCGATTATCAGAAAGGCTTCGACGTGCTGCTCAAGGCCTTCGCCAACGTGCAGCGCAAAGACTTGAAACTGACCGTGGTCGGCAGCGCGGTGAACGAGGACGCGGTGGAGTGCCCACCGATGGACTCTGTTGAATACCTGCCATGGGTCACGCCGAGCGAAGTGCAGGCGCTGTACCAGAAAGCCGATGCGCTGATCGTGCCGAGTCGCTGGGAAGGTTTCGCCATGGTGCCGCTGGAAGGCATGGCCATGGGCTTGCCGGTGATCGCCAGCAACTGCACGTCGCTGCCTGAACTGGTCACCAATGAAGTCTCCGGTTATGTCTTCCCGTCCGGTGATCACCAGGCATTGGCTGATGTGCTGACGATCATCCAGAAGCCACGCCTGCTCGACCTCGGCAACGAAGGTCGGAGCATTGTCCGCGAGCGTTTCAGCGCCGCGTTGATGATTCGCCAGACCTACGACTTGTACCGCGCTCCCACTTTTTAAGTAGAACTCAAGCATATGAACGTAACGATTTTGCATGGCTACAGTGCCTCCAACTCCGGTGACGGCTTGCTCGTCGATCTGGCCATCGCCCTGGTGCAGCGCAACTTTGGCGAAGACACCGCGATCAGCGTGGTCGCTTCCGATCCGGACTCTTTCAGCTACTTGCCGCACCCGCGTTTCGACGCGCCGGTGATGGCGGCCAAGGGTTTGGGCCGGGTCAAGCAAGCGGTGTTCCTCAATCAGTCCTACGCCGGGCTGGCGGATCTGCTGAAGAAAACCGACTTGATCGTCGGTGTCGGCGGCGGCTACATGCGCTCGAAAAGCGCCTTCGAACACATCAAGCTGAAACTCGGCCACGCCAAGCAACTGGAAACCGCGATTCTCAGCAAAGTGCCGTCGGTGTACCTGCCGCAAAGCATCGGCCCGTTCCACGGCGAGAGCAGCAAGATCGTCGAGCACTACGCCAGCGCCGACGCGGTGTTTGTGCGTGACAATCGTTCTTCGGCGATTTTCGATGCCTGTGCCAACGTCTACCGCGCGCCGGATCTGGCGGTGCAGTCGTTGGCGAGCAAAATCCTCCAGCAGGCAAAATTCACCCGCTGCGCGTCGTCGCCAGCCACGGTCTGCGTAGTGCTGCGCAAGCCGCCGGAGTGGAGCAAGGAAAAGAAGGTCGCTTACGTGGCCAACTTGAAGTTGCTGCTGCAGCGCCTGAAGAACAAAAGCAAAGTCGTCTGTGCGGTACAGAGCGCGGTGCGCGGTAACGATGACGGTGCGTTCTATCGCGAACTGGGCATCACCGAAGACTTGTTGTCGTTGAAAGCGACGATTGCCAAATACCAACCGGACCTGGTGATTTCCGTGCGTCTGCACGGCGCCATCGAATCGCTGCTTTCCGGCGTGCCGGCGTACCACATCAGCTACGAGCGCAAAGGCTTCGGCGCCTATCAGGACATGGGCGTCGAGGACTGGGTGATCAACGGCGGCGACATCAATGTCGACACCATCATCGACACGGTTTACGCGCCGAATGCGCTGTCGAATTTCGGCAAACGCCTGACCGACACCTGCCGTGAAATCGAGGCGAAAACCGTGGCCATGGACGACATTATCAAGGGTGTCGTTCGATGATATTTCGGCTGCTGCTTCGCGGCGGAGCGTTAGGCGCGAAGTTTTTGCTGGTGTTGGCGATCACCCATTACCTCGGGTATGAGGCGCTGGGTTTTTACGGCGTGGTGGTCGCAGCATCGCTGATTGCGTCGAAGTTCTACAGCGTCGGTTTCAGTTCCGAGATCAATCGCTTGATCAGCGTCGGCGGCAGTTCGCGCCGCGTGGTCGACAAGGTTTTGCTGCTGTATCTGGCGGTGGGGCTGGTGCTGTCGGTGGTGACGGTGCTGATTTATTCACTGTTCCAGACAGTTGAAGCGACCGCCGCGCTGATCCTCTGTGTGACGCTGGTATTGCTTACTGAACACCTGTCGTTCGAGATCAACTCGTTCGTGTTTTCTGCGCAGAAAGCCACAGCGGGCGCACTGATGTTCTTCATCAAGACCGGCCTGTGGGCGGTTCTGGCCGTGGGCGGGATGATGCTCGGTTGGGTCTCGGGAATCGCCAGTGTGTTGTGGCTGTGGGTCGCCGCCAACGTGCTGGTGATCATCGCCGGTTACCTGATTGTGGTGAACGTTCATCACGGCCGAGAAGCCGGGACACTGGCCACCGCCACTGTCTGGAGAGCGGGATTACCCTTTTACCTCGGTACCGGGTTGATTGCGTTGAGTCAGTACGCCGAGCGTTTTCTGATCGCCGACCTCGAACCGTACGCCAAACTGGGTCAATACGTGTACGCGTGGTCGGCGGCGAACACCTTGCAGGCGTTGTCGTACGCGGTGGTCGCGGTGGTCGGGATTCCGCTGTTGGCCAAGCGTTTTCAGGCTGATCAGCAGGCATTCACCGTCAAGCAACTGTTCATCAACAAGTGGGTCATGCGCTCGCTAGTCGTGTCGGCTGCGGTGGCGGTGGCGATCTATGTGTTTTTCAACGTGGTGCTCGATTACGTCGCCACCAGCGTGCCGCGTCCGGACAATGCGATCCTCGGCGTGCTGATTTTTTCCTTCGCCTTGCGTGCGATTGGCGACATTGTCTGGGGCGGTTTGATTGCCTCGAAAAACAGTCGGGTGTCGCTGGCCAGTGCGGCGATTTGCCTGCTGGTGTCAGTGCCGGTCAGCTATCTGCTGATCAAGCATTATTCGATTTACGGTGCGGCGTGGGGCAATGTCTTCGCGATCATCGTGCAGCTTGTGGTGATTGCTGTGCTGACCCGAGCGACCCAGGCGAAAAAGGCCACATTGTCATGGGCCTGAAACTGCCGTGCATTGAGTTTCGTGGCAAGAGACTCGATTCGTATGTGTCGTTCCTGATCCTCTTCACCGGGTTGTTTCTGTCGGTGGCCATGCCGCTGCTGATCCCGCGTGATCCGGGGCCGGATGCGATGACCTTGTGGTCGTCCTACGCGCGTGCCGACAACTGCAATTTCTGGAACCCGTTCTCGCCGGATCGCTCGTCCTACGAGTGTTCGGCATTCCTGCTGCGGCCCACCGGGATCAACCTGACCAATGCCTGGGCTTACGGCATGTTCTGCAATTTTTTCCTCACGGCGATTCCGGTGGTGGTGTTTCGGCGCATGCCGTTGGCGATCTTCGGCACCCTGTGTCTGTGGGGCATTGTGCGTTCGTTTTTCCTGGAGAACCTGACCAAGGAAATCATTGTGTCGGTGGCGGTATTGAGCATTCTGCTCAGCTCGCTGACGCGCAAATATCGCGGCGGATTCTTTCTCTCGGCGGTGATTTACGGCGTGCTGATTCGGCCCTACTGGATCCTGTTTTCGCTGTCGTGGGTGGGCGTCTGCGTGATGAAAAAGTACGTGTCGCGCACGACGTTCTTTCTGATGCTGTTCCTGTTTTATCTCGCGGTAGCTATGTCGATCCAGCTTGCACTGGGCTTTCCGGTGTCATCGATTCGCGCCAGTAACAACGAACTGCGCACGGCGGGCGAGGAGGGCTCGAAATCCTTGATCGTGTCGTGGCTCAGCGGCAGCGACTTCGTTTCGCAAGCGCTGGACTCGATGATCATCTTCTTCCGTTTGTCGTTTCCGGTGGAGCTGATTCTGTTGTCCGGGCCGGGGCAAGTGATCTTCGTGGCGTTGATGATCATGACCGCGCTGCTGCTGTTCAAAGTCATCACCTCGACTGATTACAAGGGCGCGCCGATCCAGACCAAACCCAAGGAACTGATCGCCATTCCGCTGGCGTTTCTGCTGGTGCAAGGTCTGTTCGAGCCGGACTTCGGCTCCTTCGCCCGGCACTTCTCGATGGTGGTGCCGGTGTTGTTCGTTGGCCTGGGCTTGATGCTGCGGGCGAACAAACCGGTGCAGGTCGAATCACGAATTCTGAATTGAGGCAGGTGCTTTATGTCGAGCAAGAAAAAGTCCCTGGAGATTGAAACCCTGCGTGGCCTGGCGTGCCTGTTGCTGGTGCTCTATCACGTCATCGGGCCGTTGGGCGGCGGGTTGAAGATCGACATCGGCTCGCCGTTCCGGGTGATCGCCGATTCGATGGTGTACGTGCGTATGCCGTTGTTCACGTTCATCTCCGGGTACATCTATTCGATCTACAAAATTCGCGGCAATGACTTTTCCGCGTTCTTCAGCGGCAAGGTGCGGCGCTTGATCGTGCCGCTGTTTTGCGTTGGCGTGCCGTTCTCGGTGTTGCAAGCGGTAGGGCCGGGGGTGAACAAGGACGTCGGGGTGATCGACGCGTTGTTGTCGTTCTGGGTGCCGATCAACCACTTCTGGTTCCTGCAAGCGGTGTTCATCATTTTCATGTTCGTCGGACTGCTGGAGTGGCGCGGGATGCTGCGTTCGGCGACGCGGCTGTATGGGCTGTTTGCGTTTGCGGCGCTGCTGTTTTTGTTGCCGCCGTTCAAGTTCGATGCGTTCGGGATTAACGGCGCGATTTACCTGTTGCCGTTTTTCGTTGCAGGGATGATTGGGCAAGAGAATGTCGACGCGTTGAAGCAGCGCTTCAAGGTGATCGGGCCGTTGGTGTTTGTGTTGATCTCGTTGACGTTGCTGTACGTCGCGGCGATTGATCGTGAGTTGATTGTTGATCGTCGCAGTCTGATCGGGTTGACCGTGGGTTGTGTCTCCTGCATCGCCTTGCTGTCGAGTGATATGCGCTCCAAGGCGCTGACCTGGCTTGGTGGTTATTCGTATGCGATTTTCCTGTTTCATGTGCTGTTCGCGGCGACGTCGCGGTTTGTGCTGGTGCGGTTGGGGGTGAAGGATGAGAGTTTGCTGGTGCTCGGTGGCTTGAGTTGCGGCCTGCTCGGGCCAGTGGTGTTGTCGATGATTTTCAGCCGGTTCAATTTCACCTCTGTGTTGTTCCTTGGTGAGCGGGTGGCGAAGAAGAAACCGTTGGTGCCTGTCACTCCAGTGGTGCAACCACAACGCAGCTAAGAGCTTCGCGAGCAGGTCGAATCGTCGCACCGTCGCTCCCACAGTGGATCCGTGTCGTACACAAGATCTCTTGTAGGAGCTGCGGCACGCTGCGATCTTTTGATTTTGTTTTTGAAACGCAGGATCAAAAGATCGCAGCCTCGTTTCACTCGACAGCTCCTACAGTTGATCTGTGTACATCCCGTTATTCAGTGGGCCATTCCAGACTGAAGGAAATTTTGCATGTTGGCAGTAGATGATGCGCAACCCGTGGCAGCGTCGGTGGTTCAGGTAGGCGATGCCCGCGAGCGTTTTGCGCAGTGGCGTGAAGGCAAGGCCGGCAAGGTCTTGTCGGTCTCGGTGATCGGCGACAGCTACAGCGCCGGGCAGGATTTCTATCTGAACAAACTGGTGCAGCGCGTGGCCGGGGAGGTGGGTTTTGCCGGCCCGGGTTACGTCGGTTTCAACCACGGCGCGGCGCTTGGCGGCACGCATTTCAAATACACCCGCAGCAGTGACAAGTACTTTGGCGGCGACTGGAAGGTTTCAGAGTTGGGGCAAGCAAGCCCGGACAGTCGCACGGTAACAGGCCGGCCCGGCGCATGGTTGCAAGTGGATGCGAGTCCTACGCCGCGTATCGATACCGCTGTCACTCAGGCGAAACTGCTTTACCTCGGTACTGGTGAATCCAGCGAGATCCGCTACCGCTGGGCACCTTCAGAAGATTGGCAGCCGATGACGCTGACAGGCGCTGGGGTTCAGGAAGTGCCATTGGCAGGCCTGTCTGCAGCGAAAGACTGGTCCTTCAAACTGGAAGTGGTGAAGGGCGCGCCGACGTTGTTCGGCCTGTGGATGAGCAACGAACAGAACGGCGTTCGTGTCTCGAAACTGGCGGCCTCCGGTGCGGCCTCTGCGGACTTCTATCACAAGGACCCGCAATGGCAAGTGCAGTGGAAAGCTGCCGTGTCGAAGATCCCCGCTGATGTTTACATGATCATGCTCGGTGGCAATGATCAGGGTTTCGGCGTGAAGCCCGCGCAGTATCTGCAGAACGTTCAGGGGCTGGTGGGCATGCTGCGTGAGATTCAGCCGCAGGCGAGTATCAACCTGATCATGCGCCAGGACACCACGCGCTCCAGTGCGTATCCGATGTCGGCGTATGCGCAGGTGCTTGAGCCGTGGGCGCGTGAGCAGCATCTGGGGTACGCCAATCTTCAGTGCGCGTTCGGGCCGGACGTCAAACGCTACGCGGCGGCGATGATCGGCCCGGACAAGATTCATCCGGTGCCGGCCACGGGCGGGAAGGTGATTGCTGATTACTTTTATGGCTGGATCATGGGCGCCAAGGATCGTTGCGACACCGCCCCTAAATAACGCGCAAACCCCAGAGCGGTGATCGTTCCCACGCTCCGCGTGGGAATGCCGCCCGGGACGCTCCGCGTCCCTTCGCTGGGTGACGCAGAGCGTCACTGGATGCATTCCCACGCGGAGCGTGGGAACGATCAGGTGAGGGGAGTTATTCGAAGGCGTCGACTTGCTCGAGCAATTCCGCAATCTTCTGCGGCATCAGCCGCGTATCGCAGCGCGTCTCAACGTTGATGATGATCGCCGGATCGTTGCAGCAAATCCGCACGCGAAAACGCCAGTCGCTGAAGATCACTTTCAGGCCATCCTGATCATCCATCTCCAACGCTTGCTCGCCATACAGTTTTTTCAAATGCGCGAGCAGCGGATACGGGTCGCGCAGCGGCCGGCGGATATCACCGGACGCCGGAAACACGCCAATGCGCTCCACCAGCAGAATCGTGCCCAGCCAGGACTCGTTGGCGCTGGGCAACGGTTGATGGCGGGACAACCAGCTCATCACCCCGAGGTTACCCACCTCGCGTTCAATCTCTACGGAATGTTGTGCAATGTTCATGGTGGCCTCGTTGGGTGAAGGGAGCCGTCTCAGCGGCCCTTGAGGTAAACGTTTTCGTAGCAGAAATTGGTCGCCTGCAAATAGCCCTCGGCGTCACCGCAGTCAAAGCGCAGGCCTTTGAATTTGTAGGCCAGCACGCAACCGTTCTGCGCCTGTTTCATCAGCGCGTCGGTGATCTGGATCTCGCCGCCCTTGCCCGGTTGGGTGTCGGCGATCAGGTCGAAGATGTCCGGGGTGAGGATGTAGCGGCCAATGATCGCCAGGTTCGACGGCGCATCTTGCGGGGCCGGTTTTTCCACCATGTTGTTGACCCGATAGATGCCGTCGGACATCAGTTCGCCGGCAATCACGCCGTACTTGTGAGTCTGGTCGGCCGGGACTTCCTGGATGGCGACGATCGAGCAGCGGAATTTCTTGTACAGCTCAATCATCTGGGTGAGCACGCCGTCACCTTCGAGGTTCAGGCACAGGTCATCGGCCAGTACCACGGCGAACGGCTCGTCGCCGATCAGCGGACGACCGCTGAGAATCGCGTGGCCCAGGCCTTTCATTTCCACCTGACGGGTGTAGGAGAAGGTGCAGGTGTCGATCAGCTCGCGGGTGCCGGCGAGGAATTTCTCTTTCTCGGTACCACGGATCTGGTGTTCGAGTTCGTAGCTGATGTCGAAATGGTCTTCCAGCGCACGCTTGCCGCGACCGGTGACGATGGCCATGTGTTGCAGACCGGCGTCCCGCGCTTCTTCAACGGCGTACTCGATCAACGGCTTGTTGACGATTGGCAGCATCTCTTTCGGCATGGCTTTGGTAGCCGGCAAGAAACGCGTGCCATAGCCGGCAGCGGGGAACAAACATTTACGAATCATAAAAGTATCCTGGACAGTCATGGAACACAGGCGACAGATGCGCGCACTAATAAAGGGCGTACAAGTTCAATGTTGGATTGAAGGCTTACTTTAATACCTGAGTCAGGTTATTAATGGCAAATGCCAGTGGCGGTAAAACACGACAATGTTATGAGATGTCGGTAAGTGCGTTATTAGTTATTTTTAGTCGGTATCTGTTGATAGTGATGAGTGCACAGGGAGTGCTAATAAGTACCAAGCAATACAGTGTGACCTGCAAAAATATTTATTGCCAGTCATTGAACTAGTTTTGTTTTCGGTTGTTGTCGCCTGTTTGTGTGGATTGTGACACATCTTCAATAAAACAGGCTTGACACGCTACTTGTCACTCATCCAAAGACGGATAGCACTATGAAGATTCTGGTAACGGGTGGTGCCGGCTATATCGGCTCGCATACCACACTTGCATTGCTTGAAGCAGGTTATGAAGTTGTTGTATTGGATAATCTTTGCAACAGCAGTGAAGCCGCGTTGCACGCCGTTGAGGGCATTTGCGGCAAGAGTGCCTGGATGATCCGCGGCGATGTCTGTGACCGGTTACTGCTCGACCGGATTTTCCGCGAGCACAACATTGAAGCGGTGCTGCATTTTGCCGGCCTGAAAGCGGTCGGCGAGAGTGTGCGCAAGCCGCTCGAGTACTACGAGACCAACGTCAGCGGCAGCATCAATCTGTGCCAGGCAATGGCGGCGGCGGGGGTGTTCCGTCTGGTGTTCAGTTCGTCGGCCACGGTGTATGGCGAGCCTGAGCAGATGCCGATCCGCGAGGATTTCCCAACAGGCAATCCGACCAATCCCTACGGCCAGTCCAAGCTCATCGTCGAGAATGTCCTGCGTGATCTGAGCCTGGCCGAGCCGCGCTGGAGCATCGCCTTGCTGCGCTACTTCAACCCGATCGGCGCCCACCATAGCGGCGATATGGGCGAAGACCCCAACGGTATCCCCAATAATCTGGTGCCTTACATCAGCCAAGTCGCGGTCGGCAGCCTGCAAGAGCTGTCGATCTTCGGTAACGATTACCCGACGGTCGACGGCACCGGCGTGCGCGATTACATCCACGTCGTCGATCTGGCGGACGGGCATTTGAAGGCGCTGCAGTCCATTTCCGAATGCACCGGCATTCATACCTGGAACCTCGGCACCGGCGATGGCTACAGTGTGCTGCAGGTGCTCCACGCGTTCGAGCAGGCCTGCGGGCAACCGGTGCCGTATCGCATGATGCCGCGTCGCTCCGGGGATATCGCCGAGAGTTGGGCCGACGCTTCCAAGGCTGCGAAGGAACTTGGCTGGAAAGCCACGCGCAACTTGCAGGACATGGTCACTGACACTTGGCGCTGGCAATCGAATCATCCCAAGGGCTACTTGGAATGATGGCCATTTAGTCCAATGTTATTTTCAGTCAGCTTGTTAGATAACGTCGGGAAATTACACTGGCAAAGCCTTTTGCAAGTCCGTAGATATAAACCTGCCGTTCGACTTTTATCAGTTGGGTAAGACTGTGAAAGAACGACGGATCATGTTCGCGCTTTTTGCGGACTTGAACTCACCACCGCTAACTCAGGCCAGTTTTTTAACAGGTCGAATGTTAGAAAGGAGTTGATATGAAAAAAGTGATGGCAGTTGCCCTGTTGACGATGTTGAGCAACTGGGCTACCGCCGCTGAAGCACCGCTGACAGCGGTAACCAATGTAGGTGGCAACGTGGCGGCTTCTCAAGCGCCCGCAGCCAGTACTGCAATGGTTGCCAGTGCTGTAGCGGCGTCTAACAGCGGTGGCAGTGCCAACGGCGGTACCACCGGTACGACGGGTACCACCGGTACAACCGGCACGCATAACTAACAGGAAGTTCTGTTAGTGCAGTACAGGGTCGCCCGACGCAAGTCGGGTGACTTTGTTTTTGGATTCGCCCTTGAATAGCGTAGTGCCATTATGACTCGTAGTGTTTATCTTTTAATGTTGGCAAGTCTCGCTTTGCAAGGTTGCATGTTTTCCCCCGGTCAATACCTCAGCACCAGTGACATCACCCGCCAGGGTGCCAGCGAAAGCAGCCGGGTCGAGCTGATCCCGATCACGCCAAAGCTGATCGCCATGAACCGCGCCACGCAAAAGCGTGAGTCGCTGCCGCCGGAACTGTTGGCGACCCCGGCCGAATACCGCATCGGCAACAACGATGTTCTGTACATCACCGTGTGGGATCACCCCGAGCTGACGGCGCCATCGGGCGCGCAACAACAGATCGATGCCAACGGCCGACTGGTGCGTTCCGACGGCACGCTCTATTACCCGTTCATCAAGGAAGTCCAGGCCACCGGCCGGACCATCCAGCAACTGCGCTCGGACATCGAACAGCGGCTGTCGGCATTCATCGCCGAGCCGCAGGTGGATGTCGCGGTGTTGCGTTTCGCCAGCCAGAAAGTCGTGGTCACCGGCGCGGTAACCAAGGCCGGCCCGCAAGCGATTTCCACCAATCCGCTGAGCGTGGTCGAAGCCCTTGGCTCGGCCGGCATCGACACCAACAACGCCGATTTGTCCGGGCTGTTGCTGACGCGCAAGGGGCGCACCTATCCGCTCAATCTCGACTCGCTCAATCAGCAGGATTCCGAGTTGCAGAACGTCTACCTCAAGGGCGGCGATCAGCTGTATCTGCCGTACAACGACAACAAGCGCATCTACGTGATGGGCGAGGTCAATCAACCGCGTGCACTGAGTTTCAAGACCGCGACGATGAACCTCACCGACGTGCTCGGATCGGTTGGTGGCCTGGCCCAGACCACCTCCAATGGCAACGCCGTCTATGTCATTCGTGGCGTGGAAAACCTCGATGTCGAACCGGCCAAGATCTATCAGCTGGAAGCCGAATCGCCGACCGCCATGGCGCTCGCTTCGCACTTCGAAGTCCGCCCGCAGGACGTGGTGTATGTCGGGCCTGCCAACGTGACTCGCTGGAACCGCTTGATCAGCCAATTGGTGCCATCGGCATCGATTGTCGGCACTGGCGCTTCCGCTGCGAAGAACTGGAGCGAATACAGTAACAACAGCAAATAAGGTCGCCGACTTTGAATATTTTGAAAGTTGGCCTGTGCCTGATGGCGGCCTCGTTGCTGTGCGGCTGTAACCCGCTGATGAGCGCTTCGTTGAACAACCTTAAAGCGGCAGTCGTAGGCCCGGATGAAGTGGACGTGTCGGCGGCCGAAGTGGCCGGGGTCAACTACCCGCAACTGAAACTGACCACGCCTTCCGGCTCCGGCGTGCTGGCGCTGGTGCGCGAGCGCGAAGACCTGCAGTTCTGGGTCGCCTCGGGCAAACAGGTTCTGCTGCTGCGCAATGGCCTCGCCGTGCGCACCATTGGCCTGGGCCTGGAAGGCGATCTCGATGGCACGCGGCTGGCCGATGACGCGCCGTTCAAACAAGGCCTGCATCACGTCGCCGACGGTTTCACCACACGGCGCTGGATCGACCTCTACAAGGGGCAGGAAGTCGGGGTGATCGTTAACAGTCGCTTCTCGCGCCGATCCGAACAGACCCTGCAGATTCTCGACAAGGAATACACCGTGCTGCGTGTCGATGAACACATTGACGCCCCGGCCATTGGCCTGAGCGCGACCAATCGTTACTGGGTCGACCCGCGTGACGGTTTCATCTTGCAGAGCGAGCAGCAACTGACGTCGCAGTTGCGCGTCAAGGTCGTGCAACTGACCCCTGATCGCAGGCACCTGCCGTGATGCGCCTGAAAATGTTGTCGGCGAGCTTGTTGCTGGTCGCGAGTGTGAGTCAGGCGGCCGTCACCGTGTCGGGCGATGTCGCCAATCCCGGGCCGGTCAAGTTGCCACCGGGCGGACGCTTGCTCGATGTGATCAGCGAAGCCGTGCCGAATGCCGAGGGCTATTGGCTGGCGGGCGGCTTGCTGCGGCAGTCGCTGATAGAAGAGCAGACACGGCTGAAGGTTGGCGTGCTGTTCGATCTCGAGGTGCTGCAACGCATGTCGATGCTGTTCGATCTGCCGAGTCGTGCGGCGCTTGCGCAGCGCATTGCCGAAGAAGTGCGGCAGATGCCGGTGACGGGGCGGCAGATCGCCGATCTCGATCCGGTAGCGCTGGAAGTCGGCTTCGCGCGCAACATTCGTCTCGATGACGGCGATCGTCTGGTTTATCCGAAGCGCGTCGATGAAGTACAAGTGCTGGGCGCGGTGGCCGAGCCGTGTCACCTGCCGTATCAGCCGTTGCAGGAGGCCCGTGAATACCTGCAAGGCTGTTCGATTCTGGCCGATGCCGAAGCCGATTACCTGTGGCTGATCCAGCCCAACGGCGTGTCGCGGCGTGTCGGCATCGCCCACTGGAATCGTGAGTCCGGGCAATTCCCGGTGGCCGGCAGCAAGATTCTGGTGCCGGTGAAAAATGATGATCTTGATCCGCCTCTTCCTGAACTGAATCAGCAGTTGGCCGAATTCATTGCCACGCAGCTGGCCGAGGTGGTTCGTTGAAGTTACGTTTTGCAGCTGTGTTGTTATTGCCCTGCGGTCTGGCCCATGCCGAGCCGCGCATTACCCAGAATGACTTCGGTGGCACCGGTCTGTTGCAGACGCCAACCGCGCGCATGGCCCCGGCCGGCGAGTTGAGCGTCAACGCCAACCGCACCGATCCGTACAGCCGCTACAGCGTGTCGTTGCAGCCGCTGGACTGGCTTGAAGGCTCGTTTCGCTACACCGCGATCACCAACCGGCCGTACGGCTCGGAGGCCCTCAGCGGTAGTCAAAGCTATAAGGACAAGGCGGTCGACGTCAAAGTCCGGCTGTGGCAGGAAAGTCACTGGCTGCCCGACGTGGCGCTGGGCTTCCGAGATATCGGTGGTACCGGTTTGTTCTCCAGTGAATTTTTCGTCGCCAACAAGCGCTACGACAACTTCGATTTCAGCGCCGGGATTGCCTGGGGTTACCTCGGTAATCGCGGCGATATCGACAACCCGTTGGGCTACGTCAGCGATCGCTTCGATACCCGTCCGGCGCTTGAAGGCACCGGTGACGTCAACTCGGGTTCGTACTTCCGTGGCCGGCCGTCGTTCTTCGGTGGCGTGAGTTACCAGACGCCGTGGGATCGCCTCAGTCTGAAACTCGAATTCGAAGGCAACGACTACAAGCATGAGCCGAAGGAAAACGAGATCAAACAGGACTCGCCGATCAACCTTGGCGCGGTGTTCAAAGTCACCGATTCGGTCGATGTCAGCGCGGCGTGGGAGCGCGGTAATACGGCGATGTTCGGCGTGACCTTTCACACCAATTTCGTCAGCCGCAAGGCACCGGCGAAGACTTACGATCCGACCCCGGAACCGCTGCCGGCGAAGGCACCGGCCACGGCGATGGATCAGGTCAACTGGGCCAACGTCTCGCAGCGTTTGCAGCAGAATGCCGGCTACAAGGTCGAGCGCATTACCCAGCGTGATTCCGAGCTGATCGTCTATGGCGAGCAGCAGCGCTACTTCCATTCGTCGAAGGCAGTCGGACGGGCGAGCCGGATTCTCGACAACAGCGTCAACGACGACATCGACTGGTTCACCGTGGTCAACAAGCGCTACGACTTGCCGCTGGAAGAAACCAGCTTGCCGCGCCAGACCTTCCGCGAAGTGATCAACAACGAAGAGCCACTTGAATCGCTGCACCGCACCACCGAGATCAACCCGGCGATGCCGCACAACGAGAAGACCCTCTACACCGAAGCGCCGCAGCATTTCAGCTATGGTGTGGGGCTGGGCTTCAAGCAGAACGTCGGCGGCCCGGATGGCTTGCTCTATCAATTGAGCGCCGATGCCGACGCCGAATACCGCTTCAACCGCAACACCTGGTGGAGCGGTTTGCTCAGCGCCAACCTGGCCAACAACTTCGACAAATTCAGCTACGATGCGCCGAGCGGTTTGCCGCGTGTGCGCACGGATTTGCGTCAGTACCTAACCACGTCCAACACGACCATGCCGCTGTTCCAGGTCAGTCATGCCGAGCAGTTGGATAAAGACTGGTATGGCATGGTCTATGGCGGTTATCTGGAATCGATGTTTGCCGGTGTCGGCGGTGAAGTGTTGTTCCGCCCGACCGGTGAGCGCTGGTCGGTGGGCGCGGACCTGAACTGGGTGCGTCAGCGCGATTTCGATCAAGGCTTTGCCCTGCGTGATTACTCGGTGGTGACCGGGCATGTCACGGCGTATACCGATTTGCCGTTCGATACATTGGCTGCGGTGAGCGTCGGGCGTTATCTGGCCGGAGACTGGGGCGGCACGCTGGACATCTCGCGCGAGTTTTTCAATGGCGTGCGCTTTGGCGCGTGGGCGACGATCACCACGGCGGGCAGTGCCGAGTATGGCGAAGGTAGTTTCGACAAAGGCATCTACCTGTCGATCCCGTTCGACGAAATGATGAGCATGTCGACCATGCGCCGCGCCAACCTGGTCTGGGCCCCACTGACCCGTGACGGTGGCGCGCGACTGAGCCGCAGCTATCAGCTGCACTCGATGACCGATAGCCGGGAAGGGGACATGTTTTATCGGAATTTCGAGAAGATTACTGAGTAAGCGCGGATCTCCCGAACACCCGAAAACCTGTGGGAGCGAGCCTGCTCGCGAAGGCGTCAGCACAGTCAGCATCATCATTGCCTGACCCACCGCTTTCGCGAGCAGGCTCGCTCCCACATTGGCTATTTGTCACACCACAAATCCCGAGCCAACCACAAATCCCCTGTAGGCCTTCGCCTGCTCGCGAAAGCGTCAGCACAGTCAGCATCAATGTTGCCTGACCCACCGCTATCGCGAGCAAGCTCACTCCCACATTGGCTATTTGTCACACCACAAATCCCAAGCCAACCACTAATCCCCTGTAGGAGTGAGCCTGCTCGCGATAGCGTCCGTACAGTCGGCATCCTGTTACCTGACCCACCGCCATCGCGAGCAGGCTCACTCCTACAATGGTTATCTGTCACGCCACAAATCCCTAACCATTCCCTAATCCTTGTGGGAGCGAGCCTGCTCGCGAAGGCGTCAGCACATCCAACATCAATGTTGCCTGACCCAACGCTTTCGCGAGCAGGCTCGCTCCCACATTGGTTATTTGTCACACCACAAATCCCGAGCCATTCCCGAATCCCCTGTAGGAGTGACCCTGCTCGCGATAGCGTCCGTACAGTCGGCATCCTGTTGCCTGACACACCGCCATCGCGAGCAGGCGAAGGCCTACATTGGTTATCTGTCACGCCACAAATCCCTAACCATTCCCGAATCCCTGTGGGAGCGAGCCTGCTCGCGAAGGCGTCAGTACATTCAGCATCATTGTTACCTGACCCACCGCTTTCGCGAGCAGGCTCGCTCCCACAAGTTTTTTGACATCCCTCCACAATCCACTCCCGCTCCCAAATCCCACCCACAAAAAAGGGGACTTTCGTCCCCTTGCGGTATACAGCTTCGAACCTCAGTAAATATCCTTCGACAGCAACGTAAACGGCGTCTTCACCAGGATCTTCAGATCCAGCCACAACGACCAGCTGTTGATGTACTGCAGGTCAATCTCCACACGCTTCTGCATCTTGTCGATGGTGTCTGTCTCACCGCGGCAGCCGCTGATTTGGGCCAACCCGGTGATCCCCGGTTTAATCCGGTGACGCGCCATGTACGCGAGGATTTTCCCCGAGTAGTAGTTGTTGTGCGCGACGGCGTGCGGGCGTGGGCCGACCAGGGCCATATGCCCCTGCAACACGTTGAACAGTTGCGGCAACTCATCCAGCGAAGTGCGGCGGATAAAGCGACCGACTGCGGTAATGCGCGAGTCATTACGGCTGGCCTGCTTCACGTCACGGTCATCGTGAACACGCATCGAGCGGAACTTCCAGACCTTGATCACCTTGCCGTTCCAGCCATGTCGATCCTGCTTGAAGAACACCGGGCCGGGCGAGTTGATCTTCACCGCCAGCGCAATGATCAGCAGGATCGGACTCAGCGCGATGATCGCCAGAAACGCCACGGTTTTCTCTACCAAGCTCTTGCTCAACGCAGCGGTAGGGCGGCTGGTCAGCGGGCTCTCGTTCAAGTAGATCGCCGGCAGACCGTCCACGACTTTCACCGAGTGATTGAGCAGGGTCAGACTGTTCAAGTCCGGCACCCACACCACATCAACGTTGGCCCCTAGCAAGTCACCATAAATCGCCTCGATTTTCGCGGCTTCACACAACGGCAGGGTGATGTACAAGCGACGGATGTCATGCGCCTCTATCAGCTTCAGCAACTGTTCCTGATCGCCGACAACGCGCGGTGCATCCGAACTCAGCGCAGACACATCGCCATTGCTGACCAAACCTACCAACGGCAGATTTTCCAGTTGGCTGAGCTTCTTCGCCAGACCCAACGCCAGTTCGCCGGTGCCGACGATCAGTGTCTTGTGTTCGCTTTTACGCGAACGCTGGTAGTACTTGGAAAACGCATGCAGCGGAGCGTAGAGAAATGCCTGACCGAGGAAGCCATACACCGCCCAGCTCAGAATCACCTGCCGTGAAAACAGCTCATCGGCCTGGCAGACAAAAGCGATACACGCCAACGCCGCCATGGTCATCGACCAGCCCATGAACAGCCGACCGAGGCCGGTCAGGTAATTGTCACGCTTGCGATACACACCGCTAAACGTATAAGCCGGCACCGACGCCAGTACCGCCAGGGTTGCACACATTCGGTAGTAGAACGCGACCGTCCCGGTGTGCTGCTCAGCGAGTATGAACAACAGCGTCACCACAAAGCCTTGTGCCAGCGCCCATTGGCCCCAAAAGGTCAGTCCCTTGAGGCCTGTGCTTCGATTGATACTTAAAGAAAGATCCATACGGTATCCCCAAAAGACGTCCATTCAGGTTTCAACAGTTGAAATCCGAGTTGTTATGCAGACTTATTGTTTTTGTTTTAACGAGTGTCCTGAGGTAACAACATCGATATGCCGAACTGTCGTCAGTCAATAGACTAAGTTATTGGCTGGAATGGTGTCTGACGAGTTCTAACAAGATGGCAAAGTGCCAACTTTTTAATAATTAAATAGAAGGGTGTTAGAAAAGGTCGTAGAGCGAGGGGTGAATAAAGTATGTTGTATTTGTTACTGTTGGAGGGTGGAGGCAGGGAATGTTTAATTCAGGGAGGAAGATCTAGCCAAACAGAGTGCTCTTGTTGTTTTTGTAATCGCACTTTTTCTGTTTGTTCTGTTCGTGGAGATTTTCGTGGTTACGCGACGACTTCCTGAATCAGGCAATAACCGCGATTTCTGACGGCACGAAACAGTCGCTCACCATTACTGGCGCTTTTGAATTTGTCT
This sequence comes from Pseudomonas tensinigenes, assembly GCF_014268445.2. Classification (NCBI taxonomy): domain Bacteria; kingdom Pseudomonadati; phylum Pseudomonadota; class Gammaproteobacteria; order Pseudomonadales; family Pseudomonadaceae; genus Pseudomonas; species Pseudomonas tensinigenes. The sequence continues at coordinate 4,663,894 of NZ_CP077089.1, read as the reverse complement.
TGCAGACGACTCAGGCACATTTCCAGGCCGCGATATTGTTCCGGTTCTCGACCGATGCTGAGAATCAGCTCGTCACGACTGACAACACGCTCTTCATGGCTGAGCATTTTCCTGACCAATGCTGTTTCCAGGCCAGTCAGGCTGATTTCAACACCTTCTTTGACCAGTGCACCCTGATCAGGGTTGAGATGCCAGGTTTCATTGCCAGGCATATCACCTTCAATGGCGGGCGGCATATTGCGGGTTTCCGCGCTTATCGCCGGGACATTCTGGAAGGGATTGGCCGATTGCGCTGCCCGCCATTCGGACTCAAGTGTGGCCAATATTCGCTGAGTATCGTGTTCAATACTGCGCGCAACATTTTTTCGACTGATGTTTGGATATGTGAACTCCATCACCATTGGAGCGGAAGAGGGCGAATCCACCCCTTCAAACGAATTGAAACGTTCACTGGACAGCATGCTCTCCAGTTCACGTTGCGACGTTGTACTGTGAGTCACGACAACAAAATATTTCCTTGGGAGGGTTGTACTAGTTTCCATGTCTCTCTCCTAAATACACACCAAAATTGGCTAAAAGAAAAATCGGCAGGCGAGCAATGACTTCCTCGGAAGTAATCGATAGGCAGGGTCTGGGCCCAAGATTGGCCCTCGATAAATTCCACTCGATCTGCTGCTATGTTATGGAGTTTTATTGTTATGGGTCGTGTTGTCGCGCTCATTCAATTGCTTGATTTCAAACAGGCGTGAAGCAGAACGGGAGCTATATGGTTGCATCAGACGATCCTTCGTACGTATGCAAAAGGGAAGGCTGCCCGAGAGTCAGGCAGTCGATATCAGACCCCGCAGCAGGCGATAGCCATAGCCGCGAATGCTCTGAATCGCGTTTGTACCATACATGTCCTTGATTTTTCCACGCAAGCGACTGATTGATTTTTCCAGTGCGCGAGGGTCGTAGAAATTGGTGTTGAGACCCATGATGCTGGCGATTTCATCATGGCTCAGAATGTGATTGCTGGTTTGCGCGAAGGCTTCGAGGATCTTCATTTCGGCAAACGAGATATCGAGTTTCTTGCTGGTGCCCATCAGGCAGATACGGGTCGGATCAAGCGTCAGATCGATATCGCGTTGCCATTCTTCGCTGTTGAAGAACTCGCCCAGCAACTCGGCGCTATCGTCGGAAAGGGTATTGAGCTTGATACAAACATCCGCGCCAGCCAGATAATATTTGATCTTGTTGAAGGCGCCGCGACCGGTGATGACCGCGCAAATGATCGGCTTCAAGTTGTCGCTGCGCAGGTTCTCGACCAGCGCAAGATTGTCTTCGAGGGCTTGTGGGCTGTCGATAACCAGGAATATCGCTCGATACGAACCAGACTGTTCATTCAACTGATATGAACTAGTGTACGCATCGGCTTCGAGCGCCATATCAGTGCGTAAATGCTGGGCGACTAGCGCTTTGAAATGTTCAGCCACGCCACGGGTACGACCCAGAGTAAGAACACCAGGTTCGTCGTTTGTCGGGCGCGGGCTTCTAGTCGCTAAGTTCCCTGAGAGCATCATGCATTGACTCGAATTAAGTGCTGACATCGGGATGTTAAAGCACCGGTTCTCATCTGTGACTGACAATTGGTAACATTTGCGCGGATTTTAGACGTGTCTCCCGAGTTTTCTAACAATAATTAAGCTTTTCAAGCTTTTAGTTGATTTTCTCGGAGGGGTGAACTACTGCTTAGATGGTGGCGATATGCAATGGTGCCACTATTTTGAGCTTATTGCGATGGCTTTGTCTATGTCCATCTGCCACTGTCTGGCCATCTCTGCATAATGTGATATTGATCACACTTTATTGTCCGAGCAACTTTTTTCTGCAGAAAGGCCTAAATATTTTCTGCGTAGTTCGTCGGCCGACGATTACTAACATGGCTTGAGTGTGTCTTTTAATAAGACGTAATCTTTGTGGCTGATGAACTTTTGCGTTTATGTATGTCAATGGTCTCACTGCAGATACTCAACCCCTGAGTGTTATTACCCGGTCGCTCATCAAGAGCGCTCTGACGGAGGATTAATGGATTTCTGGACCCTTTTCCAGGTGTTGATATTAGGTGCGGTAGAAGGCCTGACCGAGTTCTTGCCGATCTCGAGTACCGGCCACCAGATCATCGTCGCCGACCTGCTGGAATTCGGCGGCGAACGCGCCATGGCCTTCAACATCATTATTCAACTGGGTGCCATCCTTGCCGTCGTTTGGGAGTTTCGACCGAAGATCTTCGAAATCGTCAAAGGCCTGCCCACTGAACGTAATGCCCAGCGTTTCACCCTCAACTTGCTGATTGCCTTTCTGCCCGCCGTGGTCCTGGGCGTGTTGTTCGCCGATGCGATCCACGAATACCTGTTCAACCCGATCACCGTCGCCGTGGCACTGGTCGTCGGCGGTATCATCATGTTGTGGGCCGAACAGCGCAGCCATGTGATCAGCGTCGAACACGTCGACGACATGCGCTGGTCTCACGCACTGAAAGTCGGATTCGTACAATGCCTGGCGATGATTCCCGGCACCTCACGTTCCGGCTCGACCATCATCGGCGGTCTGCTCTTCGGCCTGTCGCGCAAAGCCGCCACCGAGTTCTCGTTCTTCCTCGCCATGCCCACCATGGTCGGCGCCGCCGTGTACTCCGGCTACAAATACCGCGACCTGTTCCAGCCAAACGACCTGCCAGTCTTCGCCCTCGGCTTCGTCACTGCCTTCATATTCGCCATGATCGCCGTGCGTGGCTTGCTGAAGTTTATTGCCAACCACAGCTACGCCGCGTTCGCCTGGTACCGGATCGCGTTTGGTTTGTTGATTCTGGCGACGTGGCTGTTTGGCTGGGTCAACTGGACCGCAGCAGCGGCCGCCTGATCACTGAGCGCTGATCAACGCCGCAACGGCGAGATCGTTTAGCGCCGAATCCGGCGACTCCAGGCGATAGCGCTGCAAGGCCGAGGTGAAATACGCGGCCTGCAGCATGCCGTCGCTGGCGAGATAGAGTCGCGCGTCTTCCTGTTCTTCAGCAGAGTAAACACGCTTGTGACTGTCGGTCGTTTCCTGGCTAGACGAAATAGGTGCAAGGATTAAAGACACCAAAGTGAAGCCGGAAAACTGCGTCACCTCCCACGGCGTATCGGTCCGGCCCATACAAAAGCCATCGCAATGCGCATAAACGTCGGAAGTGAAGCTGAACAAAGCGAGGAGGGTGAAACGCTTGAAAGCAGAAAAAGTAAACGCGGGCATAAACAAAAGACATCCTGTCAGTACAACAAAACAACGGGCAACGCTCATGCGTCGCCCGCACACTCAAACCATCAATCAACGACCTTCAAGCAACTCAGCCGCCTGATCCAGCAACGCCAGCGGATCCGTGGCCTTGTGAATATCCACCGACAACAACTGACGGAATTTTCGCGCCCCCGGGAACCCCGTGCCCAGGCCCAGCACATGCCGCGTGATGTGATGCATCGCCCCACCGGCGAGCAAATGCTCGGCTATATAAGGACGCAACTGCGCCAACGCCTCAGCCCGACTGATCACCGGCGCCGAACTGCCGAACAACTGCTGATCCACCTCCGCCAGCAAATACGGATTGTGATAAGCCTCACGCCCCAACATCACACCGTCAAACGTCTGCAAATGCTCGTGGCAAGCCTCCATCGTCTTGATCCCGCCATTCAGCACAATCTCCAACGCCGGAAAATCCGCCTTCAGCTGCGCCGCCACGTCATAGCGCAACGGCGGAATGTCACGATTCTCCTTCGGCGACAACCCCTCCAGAATCGCAATCCGCGCATGCACGGTAAAACTGGTGCATCCGGCATCGCGAACAGTGCCGACGAAATCGCACAGCTCCGCGTAACTGTCCCGACCGTTGATGCCGATGCGATGCTTTACCGTCACCGGGATTGTCACCGCGTCTTGCATCGCCTTCACACAATCTGCCACTAACTGCGGGTGACCCATCAGGCACGCACCGATCATGTTGTTTTGCACACGATCGCTTGGGCAGCCGACGTTCAGGTTGACCTCGTCGTAACCGTGCTCCTGGGCCATACGCGCGCAGGCGGCCAGATCGAGCGGAACGCTACCGCCGAGCTGCAGAGCGAGAGGGTGCTCGGCTTCGTTGTGACGGAGAAAGCGTTCGTGATCGCCGTTGAGCAGCGCGCCGGTGGTGACCATTTCGGTGTAGAGCAGAGCGTTCTTCGATAGGAGGCGTAGGAAGAAACGGCAATGGCGGTCAGTCCAATCCATCATCGGGGCGACGGAGAAGCGGCGGGAGAGTGGGGCGGGTTGTAGAGGCATTGGGGGAATCTGGATCAGAGGGGCGAAGGTGGGAGAGTTTATCAGGATTGGGATAGGAGGAAGGAGGCTTACGCGTCGTTACTACGTGCTCTTGCTCACTGATGAGGCGAGACGGATCGACTGAAGATTGTGGTCTTGTCCCTATTTGCCTGGTGAAAAGTTGGCCTAAGATCAGACAACATCTTGAAGGAAGCTCGCAATGCCGAAAGAACATCGCCCACCATCTCCAGCGACAGTGAAAGCACTGTATGCAAACGCATTTAGGTGCGCCTACCCATCTTGCCGGCGCCCGCTTTATAAAGTTGATCCTGAAACAGGTGAGCGATCTTTGAATTCCAATGTTGCCCATATCTGTGCTCGTAGCGAGGGTGGTGAGCGATGGGATGAGAACATGACCGAGCAAGAAAATCGGTCTTCAAGCAACCTTTTAATACTCTGTCTGGAGCACGCATGGGAGATCGATCAACCAAATAGAGCGGCCGCGTTTCCACCTGAGTTACTCAAAACTTGGAAGCAGGAACAGCTCAACGAGTTCGATGCAATAGGCGGTCAAGGTTGGATACTGAACTCTGAGATGGCAAACGAAGCATTGATTGCATCCGAGCACATCATCACGATAGCTGACTCAGTATTGGGGCTTGGAGGGGCAGGCGGAAATTCGCGGGCTGCAGGGGGAGGCGGTGGAGGAGCTATCGGTACGAACGCTAGAGGAGGGGGCGGAGGAAAAGGAGGGGATACGCATTATTATGGTGATCCGATAGACCTTAGCCTTTTCGATTATAAATTGCCCAATGCCGAGCACCCTGGTGCAGGCGGTGGGGGAGCCGGTTCGGAAAATGAAAATGCGGTGGGGGGCGAAGGTGGAGGTGGAGGGGATAGGTTCGTTGCGAAGTTCTCCATGAGCGAGCTTGAATCTGATAACGGGCCATTGTCCGTCAAGCTAGTCGTTGGAAGAGGGGGGGCTTCTCAACGTTATCCTGGCGAACATGCTGAGAATGGAGAAGACTCAGAGATACATTTCATAACGCCCGATGGAAAAACAGTTAGGTCAATCATAGCTAAGGGTGGAAAAAGAGGGTCGCCAGGATTTGCGCTTCCTCCAACAGCTCGGGAGGCCAACTCAACGGACATTGAGTCAGGGTTGAATGTTTGCGCAATTGTAATAGCGGAAGTAATACATCCTACGAACTCGCTGCTTAACGTTCTGGGTGGCGCCGGGGAGTTCTGGAAGTATCCTGCACTTCCTGCTGACGTCTGCTGGCCGACCGCGGTAATCTTTTCTTTGGGCTATTTGCCATTGGGTTTGCAACTCACCTTTTATATCGTCGTAGACGATCCAAATGGGTATGAAATCTTCCGACTACCGCTGAATGTGACGAAGGGAACTGAGAGGCTCGTTGCCAATCTCACTTATTCTATAGCTGTGCAGTTCCGAGCAAACATAGCAGGCGTTTGGTGCTTGAGGATTTTGTCTGGTGATTTTGAATTTGCCCGATTGCCCGTTGAAATTCGGATTGGTGATGCTTGATATTTTGTGAGCGTTGCATAACGATATTTTCGGCGGTAGCTAACCCGCTAGTTAGGGCAAATTTAGGGCAGATTCAGGGCCGCGGTAGGCCGTTCAGCACCGCAGCTAAATGTTGCGCACCCACTATTTGCTGGCCTTTAGCGGCCTGCGGATGAGCCGGAACGGGTTCGAATCCCTAACGATACGAAGTAGTCGCCAAGTGGATAGATAGCTGCTATCCGCTGAAGGCAGCTATCGAGGAAAAGGGAAATTTGGGGTTGCTTGGCAGGAGTACAATATCTATAGCTCAACACCAGGCTGGTCTTTGTTTCGCCGATACAGAATGTCGCTAGGCCATAAGAAGCTTTCGTCACGCGCATCGTAAGCGTGCATTAGGAGCGGAATGAGAGGGTGTCCAGCAATGGCTTGTTTAGAGTTGAGTTTTACGATTCGATAGTTTTCATAATTTTTCTTTATATAGTAATGTGCGCTGTTAGAAAGAATATCTGCGAAGAATGTCATTGCTGAATCTTCGCAGACAAGATTAATGTTAATGCTTAAGTATTTTTGGGTGTTTTTCTGGTGGGTCATTGACGACTTTAGGACGTATTTTTTGACCTTCTTTGTTTTATGATCAAAGATGGTGAATTTGCTCTCTATTGGTTGTCCGTGTATTAGAGAAAGGTAAGGAATAATTTCTTGTTTTAATATTCTTACTACGCCAGTGTCTATTTGGTCGGAAATAATTGTTAATTCAATTTCTTTGTCGCGGAAGTCGTTCAGGCTAGCGATAACTTTTATCATTAGCCCCATAAATAATTTGGCATGTAATGATTCTTTTTTGTTTTTACTTCCGCCCCTGCTCTCCAAAAACTCTGATTCGTAAAGTCCTTGAACAAAAATGGCTTCATAAATCCACTGTATTCTTTCTTTTTCGAATATGTCGAAGATATGATCTCGAATCGATTGCTGCATATCAAAAGGAAAGTCAGTTATATGGCGCTTTCCATTATCATTCTTAGGAGGTATGGTACTTTCAAATCTGTCTTTGCAATATTCATAATGCTCACTTGACATCAGGAATCCCGCCATTGCGCCAAATTCGCCATCGTATTTCTCCGGGTTTTTTGAATAACCTTTGGCCCCTGATTCGTCAATTATTAAATAGTGATTTTCCATACTAAAGCTACTCGCAGAAAATAATATGTCATATACGGTTTGTTGGTAGGGTGATTACGTTCGCATATTTCATGCAAATTGTGCAGCTTTTGGATGAAAAGATATCTATGTGTTCATACTACTGGAACGTGCCATAGCAAGCAGCAAACCTGGTCGCCATGAACGACTCACATGACGGATGAGCGCTCGCAGTGAACAGCGGAGCGAAGACGATTGCGGTCCGCGTTACGCGCAAAAGTCGAGGCTACTTCCCGGTTGATCTGAAGTTGGCTGGGGAAAGCTGGATCTAGCTCGCCTCCTTACCTTTCAGCTTGGCCAACCCCTGCTTAATGTACCCTGCATTCTCGCCAATCACCCATAAGGCACCTCGGACGTTTTCTCCGTTCGGCCAATCCTTGCTGTTCAGCATGAAGCGTTAGCTCCATCAAGGCTGCTTCCAGACCGAGCTGATTCTGGTACATCCGTTCGAGCACATCCGATAACGAATACTCGTCTGCCATAGCATCGACTCCTTTCGTAAAAGAACGAGCATAGTACCGGTAGTGCCCTTTGTCGGCTGTACTTGCTGCATGCTTAGAAATTGCTACAAAGCAACGAGCCTTCTCGGGATTAGCTAGGCAGATCGGGGTGCACGGGGACGCCTATGCCCAATCCATCATCGGGGCGACGGAGAAGCGGCGGGAGAGTGGGGCGGGTTGTAGAGGCATTGGGGGAATCTGAATCAGAGGGGCGAAGGTAGGGGAGTTTATCAGGATTGGGATAGGACGGAGGCTTACGCGTCGTTACTACGTGCTCTTGCTCGCAACTCAGGCGAGACAAATCGACTGAATATTGTGGTCTGGCCCCTAATTTCTGGCCCCTAATTTCGCTGTGCGATCTCATCGACTTAGTACAGGTCATGAACACTCAGCTGGCTGCGCACACTCACGTACCAGGGCTTACGCCAAGCCTTACCGATGTGGAGGCATTCGTAAATAACGCCAACTTATCTCAAGAGCTAATGGGTAAACTTAAGGCTGTAACTTTAACTAACACCTAAATAAAATTGCGGTTTAATGGTTTTGCTTTTGTGGTAGCGAGTGATGGTTTTGCGAAAGCAGGCTAACTCCTCGTTGGTCCAGTTGATTGTATGTTGTGGTTTGCGATTTATTGTTTGTGCAACGGTTTTTCGGTGCCCTCATAGATTTCAAAAGTTTTCATTTCTTCTGTTTTTAACATTATTGTTTTGCCGTTAGCTCCTCGAACAGAAAAGTACTCACCTATTTTGCCTATCAATATACACCCTTTTACGCAAGTTTCTGATGGCCTTCGAATCATATTTAAACTGCCTTTGTTGTTTATAATGTTTCTTGCTTCTGTGTGTGCGGAAAGGACAGAGAATAAAGGAATTGATATTGTCAAAGCTGCCATTGCAGTTCGGATTGGCTTGGAGCTAAACGAGGATTTAAATATATCTGCATATGACAAAGGCCTGACCAAAGTCATGATGACGCTTATTGCTGCAGCGTATAAGGCTTCACTGGAAGCCGCGAAGTAAAGTGCCGCGCCTGCAATTACTGTTACCATGATTATTCTGCTGCGAAAGTCTTTCAGTTCGTTAGTTTGATCCAGTTCTTCTTCTTTTGAGAAAAATAACCCTTCAATTAATAGAATAAATAACACCATTATGAAGGGCTGGTATAGAACTTTAACTACGTGGGTAATGATTTCTGAAGTGCTAATGTATTGAAATGGATTTATATTGAAAGATGACCAGAATCCGAATAAATATGTACAGCCCCAGAATGTCGCATATACAGCGATGTACGGCGCAGCTTGCTTGATTTCCCTGATGTGGCGGTAGTCATCCATTAGTCTTGTCTCGGCTGTGGCTGTTATAAGTATCGAGAATGTCTATCGTATTTGCTTCGTGTCTAATAAGATAACATCGGCTAACCGAATATGCGAATGCATAATCCATCGCTTAGGGCTATAAAATCCCACACATCGCCTTCATCTGGTTGTAGCCCCGGCGCTTGGGGGGTTACAGCCTATCTAATGCGTTTCAAAGAAAGACAGGCTGGGAGGGTTTGTTTATCTTGGTTCTTCGCTTATTTTTAGCACGATATTATTCTTCTCAAACTCACGTTTCAACATGATAGCCAAGCGACTTTCTGGCATAGTCCGGATTATGCTCGTGCTAGCCTCTTTGAAGTTGTTGATACCATGTTGAAATGAATCGCTAAGACCTATGGTTCGTAGCAAAGAGAAATTCTCGGTAATGAATTTGGCTAACGCGCTTCCCCGCAGAGTTTTAAGCGTTTCTTCATACTGTGTTTGAGTGGAATTCTGAAAGCAAATGTTTTCTCTGTCTCCCCAGCCTGAGTTGCTTCTGACCCTTTCGATAGCCTCCTCCAATGTGAGTGGAGGATACTGTTGCTCTCTAATTCGAGTATTAAGCGCTTCGATGGCAGGGTGTAGTGAACGACCCATGTTAAATTCATCTGAGTCATTGGGGTCGATTAGAGGTTCATTTATTTCAATCCATCGATTAATTAGTTTTTCCGATAGGTTGATTTCTCCAAGTTCAGTAAGAATGTCGGCGACTCCACTTACTTGATTTCCAGTTAATGCTTCAGTATGGAGAAAAAAATCTTCGGCAAGTTCTAAAGCTTTCGCGTTGTCAAATAGAGGGTCCCAGTAGTGCGACTCAAAAAAGAACCTAACTCTTTCGTGCACTTCGTTTCTTGCAAGGTCTGTTTGATATTTGTTTATAATTCTGTCTAGTCTTTCTTTATTGAGAACTCCAGTTTGTAGATAGTCTTGAACTACGAAATCATAGTCATTACATGATGAGATATCGAGCTTGTTAATAACATCGTCCCACTTGAGTTCATCGGCAGTGCGGTGAGCGCGTGACAATATTTTGCTGAATGAATTGTGCTGTAGGAAATATTCGCTGGTGATGTCTGACGCTATACCTCGATAGTGTATTGCTGTCAGTAATACTGTGCCAGGGATGATTCTTTTTTGTACGTATTCTTTAAGTGTGTCCTGGCCTTCTAATAGCTCTGAATGAACTCTTATTATTCTTTTTATTATTCTTATGTTAGTGATTCCTAACGAGGTTGTAGCTTCACGAACACATTTCAAATAATTGAAATTTGAATCAATACTTGCCAGATCAAATGCTTCGGACGATTCTGGTTGAAGTTGAAGCTCGATATCAATAACCTTTTCATGAAGTTTTCTCCAGATTACTTCGTCTTCCAGTTTGTCTGTGTTTAATAGTAAAAGGAATCGGGTATTATAAGTTTCGGAGTATTCGTTTATAAAGCCTAGGATCTCATCAATGTCTAAGGTTTTGTGCTTTCGCTCAACATCGTCAATTACCACTAGTCGCCCACCTAGCAGTTTTGGCAGGCTTAAAAGTACTATTTCTTCAACTGCAAGTCCTGGTACGAATTTTCCAACTACTCCTTTGAGTAATTTTCCTCCAGCGCTAATAAAATCTTTGTACTTGTTGTCATCTTTAAGTGAACCGCTTTGAAGTAGTCTGAGCTTTAAGTCGTTAGATGTTTTGGCTCCAAATATCGATATAAATATTGGTTGAGGGGCTTGAATTGCAGAAAGCTGTTGCTTGACCACATTCCATAAGTGGGTCTTTCCTGTTCCCCATTTTCCGGTAAGAGCAATGACCTTATAGGAATGATTGTTTAGTAGTTTTAGCAGGGTTTCTTGAGCTTTTTGATAAGAGCTTTGCATGTTTTACTTTTCCTTAGCCTGAAGATTGTCGCTGTATTTTAAATCGCAGTGTTTTGAGTTTGGATAAATAACTAATCCTATTCCTTTGCTTTCATGCGCGCTAAACCCTGCATTCTCCCCAATCCGATCTAGGGCCGAACGGCAGCGCTTGAAAAGAACGCCGTGCTCTCTGTGCTGTTGCACAATATTTGGATCAATCAGCGTGCCAGAAAAGCCTTTCCAAACGGAAAAAACGTGTCTGTTTAAATGAAGCCTGCTACTGCAGTCCTAAGCCTACACTCCCTTGCGCCACCCCCTACAGCTAAGACAGAATCCCCCGGCTTGTACGTCTAGCCCGCACGCTCTATCGTCCCCACATCACTGAAACCCAGTGATCGGGTTTGGTAGCCCGCTTCGTGTCTAGATGCATCGCATCACCAAATTCAGTCGCTTTCCCAGGACTCGGATTTCATGGTGGTCATGCGTGGGGCCCATTCGTGGGCGCCGGGTTCTAGTGCGACCGGTCTACCAACCCGCGTATGGCCGCCACCCATCGTTTGGTAGCGTGGGTGATGGCTTCTTTTAGTAATCGCGCTAGAGGTTCCATCTATGTTCAAAGTAACGCCCAACCCACCAGAAACCGACCCCGCATCCCCCTACGAATCCCTCAACCCCAAAAAACTCCACGAAGCCGCCGAGCGCGCGCTCGATCACTACCTCCTTCCCGCCGGCCACATTATGGCCAGCGTCAACGAGCCCGAGCGCATGTACCTCGCCAACCCAAAGTACGACTCGGAATCCCTATTGGCCAATGCCAGTGAGACGCTGAGTTCTGCCTCGGAAATGCTCAACAACTTCGCCGCAGTGCTCGACCCCTCGCACCGCAAAACCGCGCTGGGCATTGCGCAGGTGGTGATGTTGGGTGAGTTGGCGGTGAATCAGGCGTTGGATAACGTTGAGGTGAAGGCGTGAAGCCTGTCCCGCCATGGGCAGGTGAAATGCTCGTTCACGGATAACAAAAAAGCCGTCACTTTAAGGTGACGGCTTTCACTCGCAGATCTAACCAAACTGACCCGCCGACTCAACCGCAGATTTAGGCTTCCTCAACCGCGTCAACTGATAAGCAATCGCCAACCAAACAAACCACCCCGGCATCACCATCAATGCAATCCGCGTGTCAGGCCGCAACGCCAGCAACCCCAGCACAAACCCCAAAAACGCCAACGAGAACCAAGCCATCGGCACGCCGCCGGGCATCTTGTAAGCCGACTTCGCGTGCAGATCCGGGCGTTTTTTCCGGTAGGCGATGTAAGACGCGAGGATGGTCGACCAGGTGAAGATCACCAGAATCGCCGACACGGTGGAGACGATGGTGAACGCGGTCATGACTTCCGGCACGATGAACAGCACCAGCACGCCGACCAGCATCAACAGCGTGGTGAACGCCAGACTCAGCAGCGGCACGCTGTTGCTCGACAGTCGGCGGAATAGGCCGGGCGCGTTGTCCTGGTTGGCCAGCCCGAACAGCATGCGGCTCGATGAGAACACGCCGCTGTTGGCCGACGAGGCCGCTGAGGTCAGGACCACGAAGTTGACGATACCGGCCGCTGCGGGAAATCCGGCGACGAGGAACAGTTCGACAAAGGGGCTTTTGACCGGAGAGACCTGCTGCCACGAGGTCACGGCAATAATGCAGGTCAGCGCGAGGACGTAGAACAGGATGATCCGCAGCGGAATCGAGTTGATCGCTTTGGGCAGGGTTTTCTCCGGCGATCGGGTTTCGGCGGCGGCGGTGCCGATCAGCTCGGTGCCGGCGAAGGAGAAGATCGCCATTTGAAATCCGGCGAAGAAGCCGAACAAGCCGTTGGGGAACGCGGCCTGTTTGTCCACCAGGTGACTCAGGGACGCGGTGACGCCGCTGGGTGAGACGAACGAGCTGGCAATCAGCACGGTGCTGACGCCGATCAGGGTTACGACGGCGATGATCTTGATGATCGCGAACCAGAATTCCACTTCACCGAACAGCCTGACGGTCAGCACGTTGAGTGCGAACAAGGTCGCCAGCATGCCGACGGCGGGTATCCACGCCGGTACGTCGGGGAACCAGTACTGGAAGAAGCCGCCGACCACGACGGCGTCGCCGATCACCGCCACGCTCCAGCTCAGCCAGTACGACCAGCCGAGGAAGAATGCCGCGCGCGGGCCGAGGTAGGCGCCGGCGAAGTCGGCGAAGGTTTTGAAGTTGAGGTTGGACAGGAGCATTTCGCCCATGGCGCGCATGACGAAAAACACGAACAGGCCGATGATCATGTAGATGAGGATGATCGACGTTCCGGAGAGGGCGATTATCTTTCCGGAGCCCATGAACAGGCCGGTGCCGATGGCGCCGCCCATGGCCATTAACTGGATGTGACGATTGCTGAGCGTGCGCTGCAGCGCGGGCTGTTCAGGCAGCCCGGAAGGGGTCGATTTCATTGCAAAACCTCTTGATTTTATGTTTTTGAGTTTTGGCAGAAAGTAGGTGTCGAGCGTTCTTGTTAGAGGTGCAGCGGCTGATCACAAGGTGAATCGCCCCCTGTGCATTGGGGGCAGTCATTACCGATCAACTGACGGTGCGCAGACGCGAGGCCTTGGCCGGTTGCGGATCGAGCAGTTGGAAGAGGTTTTTGATGTTGGCCGGTGTCGGCACCAGGTGGATGCGCTGGCCGATTTGCTGTGCCTGAGCCAGGTCTTTCAAGTAGCGCAGTGAGGAAAAGTCTTCCAGGGCAAAACCTACCGAATCGAACACCGTCACCTGCGCATCGTTTTCGCGTCCGGCCACTTCGCCCAGCACAATGCGGAAAAACTCGATCACCGGGGAATCGGCTTCCAGTTGCTGAATGTCGCCTTCAATGCGCGTTTGCGGCTCGAACTCGACGATGACCCGAGCGTTGCGCAGGATGTCGGCGTGCAGTTCGGTTTTACCCGGGCAGTCACCGCCGACCGCATTGATGTGCATGCCGGGCTCGATCATCTCCGGCGTCAGAATGGTTGCGTAGGCTTTGTCGGCGGTGACCGTGGTGACGATGTCCGCGCCCTTGACCGCGTCCTTCACCGAGCTGGCCAGAATCACTTCGATGTCCGGGAACGCCGCGAGGTTGTGTTTCAACTTGAGCGAAGCGTCGCGATCAATATCGAAAATGCGGATTTCATTGATGCCCAACATTTCGTGAAAGGCCAGCGCCTGAAATTCACTTTGCGCACCGTTGCCGATCAGGGCCATCGAGGTCGCACCCGGGCGAGCCAGCGATTGCGCCACCAGCGCGGAGGTGGCTGCGGTGCGCACGGCGGTGGTCAAGGTCAGTTCGCTGAGCAGCGTCGGATAGCCACTTTGCACATCCGCCAGAAGACCGAAAGCCATGACCGTGAGCAAATTCTGCTGGCCGTTGTTCGGGTGGCCATTCACGTATTTGAATGAGTACTGCTGGCCATCGTCGGTGGGCATCAACTCGATCACACCGTCTGCCGAGTGATTGGCCGTGCGCGGCGATTTATCAAACTGCGCCCAGCGTGCGTAGTCCGCTTCGATGTAGCCGGCCATTTCGCGAATGGCGCGGCGGATGCCGACTTGGGTGAACAGGCGTGCAGCATCATCGACGTCAATAAAAAGCGTCATGGTCTTATTCTCCGATCCAGTCATTGAAAGGTTGTAGAGCGCGGGCTGGCTCAGCTGCGTTTGCTCTCGAAACCGTGCAGCACGTTGACGGCATTGATGCCGATTTCATCGACCATGTAGCCGCCCTCCATGACGAACAGGGTCGGGCAGCCGACGCTGGCGATCAGTTCACCGATGCCGATGAAGTCCTCGCTTTCCAGCAGAAAGTGGCTGATGGGGTCGTCCTTGAACGTGTCGACACCGAGGGAAATCACCAGTACTTCAGGCGCGAACTGCTGGAGCTTTTTGCAGGCGTGGAGCAGGGCGTTGCGATAGCTCTCCCAGGTGGTATTTTTCGGCAGGGGATAGTTGAGGTTGTAACCCTCGCCGACACCCGCGCCGACTTCGTGGCTGTAGCCCGAGAAGTACGGATAGGACACCGCCGGTTCGCCGTGCAACGAGACGAACATGACGTCGCTGCGCTGGTAAAAAATGTTCTGCGTGCCGTTGCCGTGATGGAAGTCGACGTCGAGCACCGCGACACGTTTGGCGCCCTGGGTGATGGCTTGCTGCGCGGCAATCGCGGCGTTGTTGAGGTAGCAATAACCGCCCATGTATTCGCGCGCGGCGTGATGGCCGGGCGGGCGGCACAGGGCGAAGGCGCTGTCGTGGCCTTCATCGAGCAGGGCCAGGCCAGTGAGGGCGATGTCGGCGCTGGTTTTCACCGCTTGCCAGGTCGTCGCGGTAATCGGCGAACCGGCGTCCATGGCATAGAAGCCGAGCTTGCCGTCGATGAACGTTGGCACCTCTTCGCCGGCCAGATCGCGCACTGGCCACACCAGTGGCAAGGCGTCGTGGGTGCGACCGGTTGCGCACCATTCGCCCCAGGCACTTTCGAGAAAACTGACGTAGCGCTCGCTGTGCGCGTTGACGTAGCACGAGCGGTCAAACGCGCGCGGTTCGACGATCTGCCCGAGGCCGACCTGTTTGACCCGGTTGTGCACGGTATCGGCCCGACTTGGTTGCTCGAATGAGGGTTTGAGCACGCCGTCTTTCAATTCGGTGCCGTGGTGCAAACGGTGGGAATCACTGAAAACTGTAAACATTCTGCGCATCCGTTATTGTTAGCCAGTGCAAATATTCTGTTCCGGCTGGGCTGCGCTTTCTTTGCTTTGTTTTCGTAGTTCAGTGGATTATTCGGGCGTTTTTACTCAGGAATGGCGTCATGCAGAAAAAAATATCCAAGCGCATCAGCCTCGACGAGACCGACCTGGCGATTCTCGAGTTGTTGCAGGAAGACGCCAGTATTTCCAACGCTGAACTCAGTGAGCGGCTGTCGCTGAGCCTTACGCCGTGCTGGCGACGGCGCAAGCGCATGGAGGAGGCGGGGGTGATCAAGGGCTATCAGGCCAACCTTGATCGGCGAATGCTCGGGCTGGATATCATGGCGTTCGTGCACATTCGTTTTTCCACCCACGCCGACCACGCGCCGGACGCTTTCGAAGCGGTGATTGCGCAATTGCCGCAGGTGGTGGCCTGCCACAAGATCACCGGCGATGCCGATTATGTGTTGCAGGTGTTGGCGGAGGATCTTGATAGCTACAGCGATTTCATCGAGCAGGTGCTCAGGCGTCAGGTGGGGATTGCCTCCATTCAGTCCAGCCTGGCATTGCGTGAGGTCAAGACCGGTAGCCGGATTGCGATACCCAAACCGGGCAAGGATTAGCGGGCAGTCGATGCTGAACCGCTGCTGTCGATCAGCAAAGTTTCATCTTGCCGCGTGCGAAGCAGGCCTAGTCTGCTGAGACAAGATCGTCGCTGTTCATCCCGAGGGGAGTCGTGCCATGCGCCTTAATGTCGTCAAAGTGCTGTTGATTGCTGCTGCAGTATCGGTGTTGAGTGCCTGTTCCGGAGCGGGTGGTTTGACCACTACCAGTTGTTTCTCCAGCGACTGTCAGTCGCCGGAGGGGCACAACGCCAATACCTTGAAGTTTGGTGGCAACAGTATCGGCAGCAGTCTCAATCAGTACAGTTCCGGGATGTTGCATGATGACTGAATGGAAAGGGCGCCCCGGGGGCGCCCTTTTTACGTTTCGATGCCTTCTCAGGCAGTGCTTGCAGAAAGCCTATATGCCTTATAGGCAAGAGGATGAGCGCGGCACATTGCTCTGGCCGGTTCTTTTGTAAACAGTGCCGGCAAATGTTCCGTATGACTTCTCGGGGGAGACTGGAATGGTCGTGACTGCAGTGTAGAGACCAGAGTGTTCAATCGCGTTGGCAATGATGTCCGAGCCGGGAAAGTCAGTTCTGGTAGTCGTCATGACGATATCCGGAGGACAGGCCGCCAGTGCGTTTTTGAAAGCTGATTCATCCAGTCCGTACTTTATGACCATCGCGCTCAAGTGACTGGATTCGTAGCTGGAAGGCAGTAATCCCGTGAGGGGAAAGAGTGAAAACATGAAACCGCTGATACCCAGTGTTCCGTGAGCAGGCGCGACTTTGGCGATGGCATCGGCGGCTAACAGATAGTTGGATTGAGCAATGGCCTCTGGACGCCAGGTGTTGCTGGTGAAACCCCGCAGATTTTCTTTATTGGCTGCGAAGGCGTTCAGCAACGGCGGAACTTTGCTCTGGAGCAAGGTTGCGCATACTGCGATAAGCGCTGCCACTGCTGCTGCTTTTACAGCCTTGGAGTGAGGGCTGACCAGTTGCTCCCACGACAGCGCGCAAAGGCCGGCCAGTCCTGGCAGGCAAACACTGAAGTGATAAGGGAAGCCGATTTTTGACAGGGGCTCCAGCAGCGGTACGGTAGCGACGCTTATCCAGAACAACAGGCGTTTCAGAACATCAAATCGGCGATTGTAAATAATGTGGCCAAGCAGTCCGGCGACGGCCAGGCCAGTCATCCACAGTGCAATGACACTTTGCTTCGCCGCGAGCGTACCGTTTGCGATGAGTAGCGACGTTATTTGATCTTTCATTGAGGTGTAGAAGTCGCCAGCGTTTACATAGCCATCGACGAAAGATTGAAACCCGCCACGTAAAATCAGTGCCGCTGCCGTCAGAACGACGCCTCCCAGAACGACGCCGAACGAAAATCGAAAGAATGTCTTCCAGCCACGAGAAACGAGGACAGACGCGGCCCCCAATACAACAAAGGGTATGAAGGTTTCCCGCAGCAGAATCGACACAGCACCCAATGCACCGATCCACAGCCAGGTTCGAGCGCCTTGTTCAGCGGTGCGAGACCAGAGTAATGCAATGAACAGCGGGATGTATGCCGCGTAAATGCTGTTTTTGAAACCTGACTGGATAAATAGCGGTTGATTCATCGTGAATAGGAAAATGATCGATATCAACGCCGCTGCCAAATGGCTTTGAGATTCTTTTTCGATGATTCTGTAAAAAAGTACACCCGCTGTGATCGCTGCGATCAGATCTGTGATGCGCAGTAAAAAGAAGTGGTTGAAGGGCAGGTCAAATATCCAGGATACAAGCATGGGGTAGAGCATCAATGTGCCGGTATCCGGCAGTCCGGATCCGGAAGCGACGCTGGAAAACATGATCTGTGAAAAATAGGCGAAAACACCCTCATCCGTTGAGGGCAAATCGCCTAACACCATGATGCGGGGAAAACCTACAGCGAATATGACGGCAAGCCAGCAAAGCGCTTGTTGGCCTGGAAGTGTCCAGCGGTTCAGCATGCAAGAATCTCGACTACCCGGTTTTGTTGCTCTTCAGTGATGCCGACCCAGAGAGGCAGGCGTACCAGGCGCTCGGACTGGAAGTCGGTGACTTTCATATCACCATGCACTCGGCCATACCGTTGCCCGGCCGGGGACGAATGCAGCGGGATGTAATGAAAGACGGAGCTGATTTCCTGACTTTTGAACGTATTCAAGACGGTTTGTCGGTCGATGTCTTCCGCCAGCAATACGTAGTACATGTGAGCGTTGTGTTGGCAATCTTCAGGAATGATGGGGCGCCGAAGAATGCCTTTGGCTTCGAGAGGCGCAAGTGCTTCGTGGTATCTGTTCCAGCTTGCCAGGCGCGTTTGGGTGATTCGATCCGCTTCTTCGAGTTGGGCCCAGAGAAACGCGGCAATCAACTCGCCCGGGAGGAAAGAGGAACCCACTTCCTGCCAGGTGTATTTATCGACTTCGCCTCTGAAGAAGCGGTTTCGATCCGTTCCCTTTTCTCTGATTATTTCAGCGCGCAGCGCCATTGCGGGATCATTCACGAGCAGGGCGCCGCCTTCCCCGGAAATGACATTTTTCGTTTCATGGAAGCTGTAGGCCCCCAAGTCGCCGATACTTCCCAGCGCCCGACCTTTATAGGTGGCCATTACGCCTTGCGCGGCATCTTCCACAACTTTGAGGTTGTAGCGCCGTGCAAGCGCCATGATGCTGTCCATTTCGCAAGCGACGCCGGCATAGTGCACAGGTACGATGGCTTTGGTTCGAGAGGTGATGGCCGACTCGATCAGGGCTTCATTGATATTGAGTGTGTCTTCACGGATATCGACAAAAACCGGTACGCCACCTCTGAGAACAAAAGCGTTGGCCGTCGACACGAAGGTATAAGAGGGCATGATGATTTCATCGCCCGGCTCGATATCGAGTAACAGTGCCGAAATTTCCAGCGCTGCTGTACATGAGTGAGTCAACAATGCCTTGTTGCAGCCGGTTCTTTCTTCGAGCCAGTTATGGCAGCGCTTGGTGAACGGACCGTCGCCGGCCAGGCGTCCATTGAAGTGGGACTCGGCAATGTAGTAGAGCTCTTTGCCGGTCATGTGTGGCCAATTGAAGGGAATACGCTGAGTCATTTTAATTGTCCGTTGAATCGACGATTACTTGATTAGCCACGTGCAGCCACAATCGTTCCCGCAATAATGAGGGCGACGCCGATTGATTTTTGGAGAGTCATGGGCTCGCTGAGTAGCCAGCCACTGAGCAGCAATACAATAACGAAGTTGAGACTCATGAAGGGATAGGCATGACTGAGCTCAAATTTGGTCATGGCCGCCATCCATGCGAGCGATGCCAAAAAACCTGCAAAGAAGCCGGAAATAATGAGCGGGTCAAGAAACAAGTAAAACAGAAACTTTAACTTGGCAATTGGATCCGCTGGTAGCGCACCATATTTGCCAATTCTCCATTTAAGGATGAGTTGTCCGTAAACAGTGAATAAAATGGTCGCCAAAATATAGGTGTAGTCGAACAGGCGAGCCATTAGTGTCTCTCCAGAATGGCAAGACCAAAGCCGGTTTTGCCATATCCGTTTCCGTTGTAGAGCATGTATCTGTTGCCTTTATGATCAAACACGAACGGGTATTCGATCATTTCCGAATCCCAGCCTTGCGTAGAAACACCAATACCTGTTTCCTCCAGTGCCAGCCTCCACTGTTTGCCTGCATCGGTGGTTGCATAGCCGATCCGGTAACTTTCTCCGGCGCCGCTGCGGTAGGAGAACCACATCTCCAGGCCGCCCAGTGGGTTTTTGGCAACAGTGGGACGTGAGAAAGCCTGGGCAACATTGATTTCGAACGGCACTGCAAGCCCGGTCCGTTGCCAGCGCTCGCCATCGATGGAGTGTGCCGAGTTGATGACATGGACCATTTCACCGTTCCCGGCATCCCAGGTCCGGGTCGAGCCATACCACATGTCATAACCGCCGCGACCATCGTCCTCCACCCACGGGTAGGACAGGCTGACAGGGTCGTGTGCGTCGGCGCTCATGAAGGGGGTCTGGCTGGCGAGTGTCAGGGTGCTGGCATCGGCACTGACCACCAGACGCCCGATGTCACCTCTCCAGTGCTGGTCACTTGGCGCTTGCCATCCCATGAAAAGCATATAGCGCACGCCGTTCACGGTGTAGCAGTTACCGATACTGACACCGTCAGCAAAAAAACTGCCTTGTGGACCGTGTTCAAAAAACGGCTGCGGATGTTCCTTGATGATTTTGCGTTGCTCGATATCAATGTCTACCGCACCCACGGAAGAGCGGTTGGTGCAATCTCGGCTACTGAAAAAGACCCGAAAGACGTCATCGTATAAATGTACGGGCAACGGATTGGCCGCATGGGAGGTAAGCTTGGGATGGCGGGGTTCACCCTCGACCGTAAATAACTGGCCGAGTTTTTTCCAGGTCGACTTCATAGCTTTCTCAGTTTGCTGCTTGGAACTCTGGAGCGTTCAGTGGCGGTCCCTATGTATACGCCTTCCGGTTCGGCGTCCGACAGCAGCAAAGTCCCGGCACCGACCACGCATTTGGCTTCTATCGTTATATGGTCGCGCAGGGTGGCGTTGACGCCGATAAAGCATTGTTCACCGATATTGACTCCGCCGGAAATCACGACATGAGAAGCGATGAACGTATGATCCTGGATCGTGGAGTGATGGCCGATGTGATTGCCGCTCCACAAAGTGACATTGTTGCCGATGGTCACAAAAGGCTGAATGGTATTGTCTTCGAGTATGAAGCAGTTGTCGCCGATTCGACCTTCATTCAATACCGTGGCGTGACTGCTGATATAGCTGGCCAAGGTATAGCCCAAGTGTCGAGCCGCCAGGTATTTTTCCTTTCTTACAGCATTGAGCTTTGAATAACTCAAGGCAATGAAGATGTGGTGACTGTCGACCGGGTATTGCTGGTTGATGGTCTCGAACGGCACAACCGGTAATCCGCAAAAAACGGTCTCGTCGATATAATCGCTGTCTACGGTAAACGCGACAACTTCATAATCGGAGTCGGTGCTGAAGTAAAAATGTGCCAGCTGTGCAATGTCGCCGGAGCCAAAGATTACCAGTTTCGTTTTCATCCGGTCTTCCTCACCAAAATAGTGAACTCGTACAATCCGTAATCATGCAACAGGGCGACCTGTCGCGAGTAACGACGTTTGCACAGATCGAATATCAGGCAAGGATCGGCGTAGTACAAATCCGGGCGCTTTTTTTCTTCATCCGAGTAAGAAGTCAGGCAGTTGAAAGAAAAGCCCAGACGACTGCTCCTGTCCAGCGTATCAAGGGTGTCTTCCAGATAAGCCAGCCATTCCTCATCGGAACGACCGAGGCGAACATTGAAGATGCCGCTGGCAACGCTGTAGTCCGAAACACTGTCGGGCGACGAGGCGCAAATGAATCGTGTCTCGGTGCAGCCCGAATAGCGTTGGTTCGCCGACGCTACCATTTCCTGAGAAACATCCACGCCCAGGTAGTTGAACGTCCGGGCAGTGCTTTTCAGATAGTCGACCAGCGCGCCATATCCGCAGCCAAGGTCACACACAGAAAATGCCTGCGTACTGTCGATGATTTTGCAAAGTTGCTCAAAGCGCAGGGATTGGCCTTGCTCGCCGTTCCAGTCAACACCCCGCGGCGTGTCGCCATGCAAGGCGAGTTTCTCCGAGTAGTAGCTTGCTACTTCTCCCAGCAGAGTTGTTTTATCGCTTTGCATAAATCTTTCTCACAAGAGTGGCAACGGCGCTGGCACGGGAATGGAGTTCTTCTGAATGCAAAGCCGATTGGTAGAGAGTCGCTACAATGGAGAGCTTCATTGAGTGACATACCTCATTTTTGTGCAAGACTCTTTTCCGCAGTTGAAAAGCAGGTCAAGTATCGTAACGCCGTGTGTGAACTCACCCCACAACTGTGGATATTCCGGATAGCCTGCATAATCGAACCAGGACAGTTTGATATCCATGTCTTCGAAAACCTTGGGTTCGATATAATCTTTTGCCGCCGGGCCAGAGATGTACTCGCTACCGCCTGCTTGCGCGCACAGATTTGCAAGGCGTTCTGACTTGCCCTCGGACAATGTGTAGTCCCAAGAGTGACGAATAACGGTCTTTATATTGAGATATTCGCAAACGGCCTGAATGAAGCGGTAGTTAAGTTCTGAAAGGTGTGTGTAATTGTTTTCCAGGTAGAGAGGCTCAAGCCATTGGGCAATTTCCTGAAAAAAAGGCGCGCGGCTATAGTTTTGCACCAACGCCTTCCAGTGTGCGGCCGCCCAGTCACTACCGTCGATTTCGGTCTCTCTGATTTTCTGGTGATACTTGCCTTTGACCAGTACCGGTACAGTGAGCCATTGCGTGCCTTGAGGAGTTTTGATCTGGTTGCGATTTCTCCAGTCGCGCCGAGTATATTGCATGTCGTCATACAGGATGAACTCATCCACTGCAGCGATCATGTCAAAATACCCTTTCCATGGTATGTAGTTGGATTGAAGTATCGCGACTTTTTTCAAGTACTTGTCCTTTGCGGCGGTAAATCTTGATTAAATAACTCTAACTTGTAGTAATAACGAATTTTTAATCTTTTGCTTGCAAGAATGTTATTCATCCTTGAAACAACTACTTCGTCATTTTTTATTGCATCTTAAGCTGCGGGGGGCTGACAGTCACTCTTTTCGTGTGTTTTTTGCCCATTCGGGGCTCGCCCGAAAAGGGCGGCGAGTCCCGATCAGGGCTGACGGGCCGGATGGGCGCTAACGCAAACGCTGCTTTATTGCGCAGGCGCCACGGCCAGCCATTGTTCAAGCACGTGCTGGTATTGACCGGTCACCTCGCTCAAGTGCAGCCATTGATCGACGTACAGTTTCCAACTGATGTCATCGCGCGGCAGCAGATAGGCCTTCTCGCCATATTGCATGTACTGATGCGGATTCACCGCGCACAAGCCCGGTTTGAGTTTCTGCTGATACAGCGCTTCCGAGGCGTCTGTGATCATTACGTCGGCCTTGTTGTCGAGCAGTTGCTGGAAGATCGTCACGTTGTCGTGCAGGGCCAGTTGCGCTTTGGGCAGGAAGGCGTGGACGAAGGCTTCGTTGGTGCCGCCGGCAGGTTCGACCAAGCGCACGTTGGGCTGGTTGATCTGCTCGACCGTCTGGTATTTGGACTGATCGGCACAACGCACCAGCGGAATCTTGCCGTCGGTGTCGAGGGTGTTGCTGAAGTAGGCTTTTTTCTGCCTTTCGAGTGTCACCGAAATGCCACCCATGCCGATGTCGCACTTGCCGGCCTGCATGTCCGGCATCAGGGTTTTCCAGGTGGTTTGCACCCATTGCACTTTGACCCCGAGGCTGTCGGCCAGCGAGCGGGCCATGGCGATGTCGATGCCTTCGAAATCGCCGTCGGGGCGTTTGAAGGTATAGGGCTTGTAGTCGCCGGTGGTGCAGACGCGCAACTGGCCTTGTTGCTGGATGCTGTCGAGGTGCGAAGGGGTTTGCTCGGCATGGGCGCCGGCGGCCAGGCTCAGCAGGCCGCAGAAGATCATCGTGCTTTTTAGAATTGTCATTGCGATCGGGGCTTCCGGGAAGGACGGTGGCCCAGTGTAGTGAAAGGCTTTCCCGGGTGTCACCCTGCTTCCGGGCTTAACGTGCCTAGCCACGCCACCAGCGCCACGATCAGCAGTGCGATTGCCAGTTCAACGACAACGCTACGTCTTAGCGCATTTGCTGCGATGACATAGTGTCCATTGCGCAACGCTTGCGCCAACGCCGGACCAAGGTGAAAGCGGTTCAACGCCGCCAACACCAACATCCCGGCAAACAGTAAAACCTTGATCGTGAGCAGCACCCCGTAAGTGCCGAGCAAGACTTCATCCAGCCTCGGGCCGGCGATAAACAGGTAATTCGCCACGCCGGTAATCGACAACGTCAGCACAATCGCTGCACCGATCCACTCAAAGCGCCGAACCGCAAACGCCAGCGAACGAATGCGAGCTTCATCGACCGGCCCCCGCGCCATCAACACCAGCGCCAGCATCGCACCCAGCCACGCGCCCGCCGCGAGCAGGTGCAGAATGTCGCTGAGAAAATGCCAGAATCGCAGTGTTCCTTCGTCCATCGCCCCGTGCCCGCTCCAGGCCAAAGAGGCGAGGGCGATGGCGCCAGCTATCGATGCGAGCCTCGCGCCCGGCCTGATCAACACCACGATCAGCGCGATCATCCGCACAGCCCACGCCAGCCCGACGTCGGTTTCCAGCAGCATCATTTGCAGATGTGGCCACAGCGCCGCGAGCGCTGTTTCGCCACTCATGGCGCGGGTCATCAGCACCAATCCTGCCACTGACAACAACGCCCCGATCAATGCCATCCCGCGCAGCAGCGGCCGAAACCGCAGAAGCGTCCCAGCGCTGTACAGCGCAAACAACGCCAGCCCGAACACCAGCAGCAAATCTACATACAACGCAAACCGCAGGACAATGTTGATCAGTTCAGCCATCGCTCACTTCACTTTGAAGGTGACGTTGCCGGTGATCGGGTGCGTGTCGGAAGACACCGCGCGCCATTGGACTTGGTAGGTGCCGGCGGGCAGCGGCGCGAGCGGGGTGATTAGCATGCTTTTCGGGTCGCTGCCGGCGCTGACTTTGGCTTTCATCGGCATCGGCGAATGGGCCATGCCGGGCATTTCGGTCATGACCAGTTTGGCGCCGGAGAATTTTGTCAGCAGGTTCTCGGAAAAATGCAGTTCGATCTTGCCGGGCGCGGCGCCGTCGGCACCTTCGGCCGGGCTTGACGAGAGCAGTTTCGGGTGGGCCTGGGCGAGGCTGCTCAGGAACAAGCCGCTGGCGAGTACAAGGCTGATTTTCAAGGTGTGCATGCAAGAGCTCCGGGTTGTTTTTTATGGAATTCAGAACCACATCCGCACACCAAGCACGAGGCGCGCTTCGCTGCGATCCTCGCCTTCGTCGCGGGCGTAATCGGCGGTGTTGCCGTAGGTGCGGTTCCACGTCACGCCGATGTACGGCGCAAATTCGCGGCGGATTTCATAGCGCAAGCGCAAGCCGACTTCGCTGTTGGAAAGCCCGGAACCGATACCGCGTTGCGCATCGTTTTTGCCGTAGACGTTGAGTTCAGCGGTGGGCTGCAGGATCAGGCGATTGGTCAGCAAGATGTCGTAATCACCCTCGAACCGCAGCGCGCTCTGGCCGCCTTCGCCGATGAACGCAGTGGCCTCGGCTTCGAAGTTGTACAGCGCCATGCCCTGCAGGCCGAACGCGGCCCAAGTCTGCGGCGCGCCGGGTTTGAAGTCCTGACGCACGCCGCTGACCACATCCCACCACGGCGATATCGCATGGCCCCAGAGCGCCTGAATCTCGGCGTCTTCGGTCTTGCCGTTACTGCGTTCACCTTCGGAGCGCAGCCACAGGCGATCGATGTCGCCACCGATCCAGCCGGACAGATCCCAGGCCAACGCGCTGCCATCATCGGCGTCCTGCCATTCGAGTTTGTCGGCGAGGAAGTACGTGTTGATCGCACTGTCGTGGACTTGATGACCGCCGGGGCTGGTGAATACGGCGGCGCGGTCGGCGTCGGTCAGTGGCGGGATCGGCGTGCGGCTTTCCGTCGGCGCGGCGGGCTGCATCATGCCGTCGTCCATGCTTTGCATCGCGGAATGATCCATGCCGGACATCTGGCTGTGATCCATGCCCGGCATGTCGCCGGCGGCCATCGCCGAACTGCCGACCAGCAGCAAGGAAAACGCGGTGAGTCGAGTCATCAGCGGCCCCTTCATTCTTCCACCCGCACTTCACGGAACATGCCCATTTCCATGTGGTACAGCAGGTGGCAGTGATAGGCCCAGCGGCCGAGTGCGTCGGCGGTCACGCGATAACTGCGGCGCGTGCCGGGCGGCATGTCGATGGTGTGTTTGCGCACCTGGAAGTCGCCGTTTTCGTCTTCCAGATCACTCCACATGCCGTGCAGGTGAATCGGGTGGGTCATCATCGTGTCGTTGACCAGCACCAGGCGAATGCGCTCGCCGTACTTCAGGCGCAAAGGTTCGGCGTCGGAGAATTTGATGCCGTTGAACGACCAGGCGAATTTTTCCATATGGCCGGTCAGGTGCAGTTCGACCGTGCGGCTCGGGTCGCGGCCATCCGGATCTTCGAAGGTGCTGCGCAGGTCGGCGTAGGTGAGCACGCGACGGCCGTTGTTGCGCAGGCCGAGGCCGGGATCGTCGAGTTTTGGCGCGGTGGTCATGGCTTGCATGTCGACCAGAGGATTGTCTTTTTCGCTGTCGGGATGGGATTGCATCGGGCCCATCGCCGAGTGATCCATGGTGCTCATGTCCATTGAACCGTGATCCATGCCGCCCATGCCCATATCGTCCATGGTCACCAGTGGGCGCGGGTCCAGACCCGGTACGGGCGCAGATAACCCGGCGCGAGTGGCGAGGGTGCCACGGGCAAAACCGGTACGATCCATGGCCTGGGCAAACAGGGTGTACGCCTCGGCGTCCGGCTCGACGATGACGTCGTAAGTCTCGGCCACGGCGATGCGCAGTTCATCGACGCTGACCGGTTTGACGTGCAAGCCATCCGCCGCGACCACGGTCATTTTCAACCCGGGAATGCGCACGTCGAAGTAGGTCATCGCCGAGCCATTGATCAGGCGCAGACGCAGTTTTTCACCGGGACGAAACAGGCCGGTCCAGTTGTTATCCGGCGCGTGGCCATTCATGAGAAAGGTGTAGGTGGCGCCACTGACGTCGGCGATGTCGGTGGGATTCATTTTCATTCCTGCCCACATCTTGCGATCGGCAACGGTGGCGCCCCAGCCTTTTTCGCTGACGTCGTGGATGAAATCGCCAACGGTGCGTTTGTCGAAGTTGTAGTAGTCGGACTGTTTTTTCAGGGTCTTCATCAGGCTTGCCGGGTCTTCGTCGCTCCAGTCGCTGAGCATCACCACGAACTCGCGGTCGTAGTGGAACGGCTCAGGGTCTTTGGCGTCGATCACTAGCGGGCCGTAGACGCCGGCCTGTTCCTGCAACCCGGAATGGCTGTGATACCAGTAGGTGCCGTTCTGCCGCACCTTGAATTGATAGACGTACACGCCACCCGGTTCGATGCCGTGAAAACTCAGGCCCGGCACGCCGTCCATGTTCGCCGGCAGCAGAATGCCGTGCCAGTGAATCGAGGTGCTGGCGCTGAGTCGGTTGCGCACCCGCAGCGTCACCGTATCGCCCTCGCGCCAGCGCAGCAGCGGGCCGGGCAGGCTGCCGTTGATGGTCATGGCGGTGCGTGGGCTGCCGGTGAAGTTGACCGGGGTTTCGCCGATGAACAACTCGAAGTCGCTGCCGCTCAGTTCATGCAATTGACCGGGCGCATTCAGCGCCCAGACCGGCGTGCGCCACAGGGCGAGGCCACCGAGCAGGCTGCCGGCGGCGAGACCTTTGACGAATGTGCGTCGTGATGGGTTGGAAGGCATGCGCTGGAAATCCCCGTTTGACTCATGACGGGGAGGCTAACCAGCGCCAGCTTTCAGTTGGCTGAGGCGGGGATTACAGTTTTGTCAGCTTCAATGCGGCAAACGTCCCGAGCCCCATACACATACCACCCTCCGACTCCCAGTCGGTGGTACACGCTTTGGCTTTGTGTAACAGCGGTAGCCATTCGTGCAGTGTTCCCAGGTTGTTTTTGAAACCTGGAATATGACTGGCGCTCACATACTGCATGAACTCGGGTTGCCCGGCAGCCGAGTAAAAGACGGGTTCATTGGCACCGTCCTCTTCAGCAAAACAGAACTGCTCCCCATCGTGATAGAAGCTGATGAAGTGTGCATTCGGCGGGATATCGCTCCAGCTCTCCCAGCCAAATGCCGGTTGCCCCAGTTCCTTCGACTTTTGCGCCAGAGCCTTTTTGCCTTTGGCGGACATATCGTGAATGTCGACAGTAACGAACCAGCTTTCCGACTCAAAAGCTTCAGGGTCTTTCATGGCCGCCGCGATCAGCGAGTCAGGCTGGGTGTCTTGCACCTGCCGGAATTTTTGCCGAGCTGCCCAAGCCGCTTCGACACGTTCGAAGTAGTCACTGCCGACATCGATGGCCCACGCCTCAGACCAGCGTTCACTGAACCAGCGCTTGGCGTCCTGTAACGCCACTGTATCGTCTGTGAGGATGCCGAGTTCGATCCAGTGATTGGCTGCCTGACCCTCAATGCCCAAGCCATTGGCTGACGCATTGGCGCTCCCTGCGATCAATTCGTTTTCGCCAATATAAGCCTTGGCATGGAGTCGGGGGAGGCTGCGAACTTTCTCTGGATGCAGTTGGAGCAGATGTCTTACCACTGCGGGGTTGGTTGCCCCGGCGGACAGATCAAGCAGAATACGGACGTCCCCCTGGCGTTGATCAAGACCCAGTTCCGAAATGGCGCCTTCGCCCCAAAAGGCTACGGCAATATCCAGTGAACCTTTGACTTCGCGCGCCCATTGAGCGAGTTGTTGCTGGTTTTGAATCAATCGTGTCATCAGTACAACTCTGAGAGGGTTAAAAGAAATTCTGCCGGAGTTGTTGACCCTAGAGGCCAAGCCCTTCCTGCACTACCTGCAACAAGTTGTTCTCGGTCAGCGCAATCGCATCCAGCTCCTGACCGGTTTCGACGGTTTGCAACCACCAGTGGCTCTCATGGTGTTCATCGACGGTGCGCAGCAGATAGGTGTTCCTGTCTTCCAGGGTGATTTGCACCCGGCCTGCGCCATCCTCGGTAAACCGTGCGATGGGATCAAATGTCAGGCTTCGATCATTGGCCTCGATCACCAGTTGGTCGATGGCGTAATCGTGAGGCTCACCATCGGGTGAGGTTTCGCAAACGTGGGTCGGATTGCGGCGAATCTTCAGGCCGACTTCGGTGACCGGCTGCAGCCACGCCTCGATGCGGTGGTACAGGTCGTACACCTGCGCCGGCCAGCAATCGATCTCCAGCGCGGCATCCGCGTGGGTGTGCCGGGTTTGTTTGAGTTTGGCGGCGAGTTCGTCTGCTTTACTCATTTTGGATCCCTTGGTTTGATGTCTGCCTGTTAATCGTAGACCTTTCAACGGTGTACGGCGTTGCCTTGCGTCATGCGCTTGCAACACAAGCGTGTCGAAATCAGCGCTGGCCAAGTCGGGTCAGGATCGAAAACCACGGACGCAGACGTCCCAAGGAGCGGGTAGATGAAAAAGCTGTTTACAATTTTGGCAGTGATTGCGCTGACGGCCGGTAGCATCGGTTTGAGTTCGGCGCGCCAATCGCAGTCGAGCAAGGCCCAGGCGGAATCGGTGGCGGGGGTGTTCGATTACTACCTGCTGGCGTTGTCCTGGTCGCCGACCTTTTGTTTGACGCACAAAGATGACTCGCAGTGCACTGGCAAGGGCTACGGCTTCGTGCTGCACGGTTTGTGGCCGCAATACGCCAAGGGCGGCTGGCCGGAATCCTGCCCGCCGCTGACCACGCTGAATGCGGCGCAAACCAGCCAGGGCCTGACGCTGTTCCCGACCAAAAAACTGCTCGACCACGAATGGGCCAAGCACGGCACCTGCAGCGGCCTCGGCGCGATGGGTTATCTGGATGAAGCGGACAAAGCCGTGGCGGCGGTGAAAATCCCCGTTGAACTGCAACCGTTCAGCAGTTCCTATTACTTCGAAGCTCAGGAAATTGCTGACCTGTTCCGCAAGGCCAATCCGGGCATTCCGGCGGATGGCATCGCGGTCATTTGCAGCGGCCCGGAGTTGTCGGAAGTACGCGTGTGCATGGGCAAGGATCTGCAGTTCGGTGCGTGTGGAAAGGGCGTGAAAACCCAGTGCCGGGCGGGGGATATTCGGGTGCCGCCGTCGCGCTAAGCTGAGCGGTTTCCAGGTATAAAAAAGGCGCCCGATCGGGCGCCTTTTTTGGTCTGGAGGTTTGAAGTACCCGGCGAACTCCCGCATGCTTGCGCCCCCGAAAGGATGACCACGTTACATTGCAAGGAGCTGTTCATGAGCGGAAAACCCGCCGCCCGCGTCACCGATCCAACCGCCTGCCCATTGCCGGGACATGGCACCAATCCCATTGTCAGTGGCTCCCCGAATGTGAATTTCGACGGCTTGGCGGCTGCGCGGATGACTGACAAATCCGCCTGCGGTAGCCCGATTACCGGTGCTGTTGCGTCGACGGTGTTCATCAACGGTTTGAACGCCGCGACACTGGACAGCACCGGTGGGCACGGCAACGTCGTCATCGGCGGTTCTGGCACGGTCATCATCGGTGACACGGTGACGTCGGCTCCCTTCAGTGGTTTGCTGCCGATGCCGGTGCATTTCACTGACAGGTTGAAACTGGTCAATGACGTGACCGGTGAGCCCATGCCTGATCATCCTTACGTTATTCAGCGCGCTGACGGACGTCTGGAACATGGGGTGTCTGACGCGAACGGATTTACTCACCAAGTCAGCTCGCACCTGCCTGAAACCATCAAGTTGTTTTTGGAGGAGTGAGGCATGGCTGCTGAAACGGTAACGTGCGCGAAGGGCAACAATTACAAGCTTCACAAGGAACATGCGCTGACGGACAAGAAGGATGTCAGTGACAAGCCTGTGCCGGTGGAGAGTACCAAGGCGATTGTGTTTTTTGTTGGTGGGGCAGGAGATAAGGAGAGCTATTATTTTTCGGGTCCGTATAAAAACGTCCAGTTTGCACGGCTAGAGTTTGATAAGCGTAATGAAACGTTGAAAGATCAGGGCAAATATAAATCTGAATGGTTGGGTTACAACGAAATCAGAGGAAAACAAGATATACAAAGGCACGTTCTTAGCCTGATTCCTTACAAGAGTTGCCCCGTCTATATCATTGGCCACAGTCTCGGTGGGTGGAATGGTGCGCATCTGACAAAAATCATGTCGGAATGGGGTTACAAAGTTCAAATGCTGGTCACCCTGGATCCTGTAGGTGAAGGGGCTTTGGTCTGGTTGGGTTCGGATATTTATCGTGAGCATCCCGATCCTGTTGCAGTTCAATGGATCAACATCAAAGCGACGCCGATACAAAGAGATCCATCAGACGGGGTTGCCGACTTTGGTAAAAAATGGATTGTCGCTTGCGGGCCTTCACTGAACGTCAATGTAAACACCAATCATGCAGACGCGTTAGGGTTGTTCACTACGCGTATATCTGGCGACAAATCAGCATGCGATATGTTGCACGATTCAATCATGAAGGACTTTTCGTAATGCATAAGTTGTTCCCTTACATTCTTCTGGGTGTTTGTTCCGGCTGTGCAAAAGACCACGTACAACCTCCTGCCAATCTGATTTATGTGTCAGTTGAGCGAGAGAAGTCACTGTTATACGACATCAGGTATGAGTCGGATATTGATGTTCTTGACCTCTTTGATCGAGGAGAAAGGCAGGGTATGGCCTCTGGTACGTTGGAGTGTGCGTTGGCAGATGACTATGACTTTTCAGTTGATAAAGCTATTCAGTTTTCTGCAGTTGGCGTAATTGAGTCTGAAAAAAAAAGAGTGACAGCAAAAGCGAAATTTTCCTATCTCACCAGCGTATTCCTGGTTGAAACCTCTAGTAGCCGTAGCTCGCAGCGAGACTTGTCAGCGTCAGAACTGAACCACCTTCTCGCCAACAAACAACAAATCCCCTGCAAAGTCGTCGTCACCGCCTACGGCTACAAACCCTACTACTCAAACACCATGAACATTCCTGTCGCGGACCTGCTGCGGGAAATCAACAAACCCCGATAACAGAAGTAAGGGGGATTTCAAGCAAATCCCCCCGCATCCACCCCCAACTCCCCACGCAAAAACTCCACCAACCCACGCTGTAAACCACTCAAAACCCCATCACGGCTAACCAACGCCAATTCCGTCGGCGCCAGTTCCGGCAGATCCGTACACACCTGATGCTCAGGCAACACCGCCGACACCGGCAGCACCGACACCCCCAGTCCCGAAGCCACCGCTGCTTGAATCCCGGTCAGGCTGTGGCTGCCGAACGCCACCCGCCAGGGGCGCTGGGCAACATCGAGCAAACGAATGGCGCGCTGCCGATACAGGCAGCCTTGCGGAAACAACGCCAACGGCAGCACGCCAGTGGACGAATCAAACTCCGCACCTTTGACCCACACCAGCCGCTCCGGCCAGGTCGCCCACGCCGGGCCGCTATCGGGTTCGCGTTTGATCAGGGCGATGTCGATGTCGCCGGCATCCAGACGCTGGCGCAGATCGAGGCTCATGCCGCTGAGGGTTTCCAGCCGCGCTTGCGGATGGCTGCGGGTGAAGCCTGCAAGGATCAGCGCCATGCGCCGCGCGTCGAAGTCTTCCGGCATGCCGATACGCAGGATTTCCAGATCGAGGTCGCTGGCCAAGGCTTCAGTGGCTTCGGCGGACAGCGCGAGCAAACGGCGGGCGTAGTGGATCAGCAGTTCGCCGTGCTCGGTGACGGCGACATTCAGTCCGGTACGGTCGCGCAGCAGCAGGGCGTGGCCAACGAGGTCTTCGAGTTTGCGCACCTGCTGGCTGACCGTCGACTGGGTCCGGTGTACGCGCTCGGCGGCGCGGGTGAAGCTGCCTTCGTCGACCACGCAGACAAAGGTTTTCAGCAATTCCAGGTCCAGCATTGCGGTGCTCTCGATAGTGGCTTTTCAACTGACGACTGGCTATTTATTTAATTTAACACTATCACCGTGCGCTCATAAGCTGAAGTCCTCACCACGGAGGATTCGACCAATGACACTGACTCACACCCCGCGCCCGCAATGGCTGACCTTCGATTGCTACGGCACTTTGATCCAATGGGACGAAGGCCTCAAAGCCGTTGTCGGCGAAATTCTCAGCGAGAAGGGCGAGCATCAGGTCGACGTCGGGCAACTGATCGAAGTCTATGATCGCCATGAACATCGCCTCGAACAAACGCCGCCGCACCGATCATTCCGCGAGCTCAGCACCCTCGGCCTGCAATTGGCCCTGGAAGAATTGGGCTTGCCCAGCCTGCCCGAAGACAGCCAGCGTCTGGCCGCCGCGATCCCGAAAATGCCGCCGTTTGCCGAGGTGATCGAGACCCTGCGTGAATTGAAAAACATGGGTTTCAAACTGTGCATCGTCTCCAACACCGACGACCAGATCATTGCCGGCAACGTCGCGCAACTCGGCGGCCACATCGACCGCGTGATCACCGCGCAACAGGCTGGCGCCTATAAGCCGGCGCCACGCCTGTTCGACTACGCTCATGAGCAATTGGGCGTCAGCCGCGATGAAGTCGTGCACATCTGTGCCAGTCCCATGCTTGACCACACGGCGGCGCGGGACATGGGCTTTCGCTGTGTGTGGATCGATCGCGGCACCAGTCGCCAGTTGCTGCCGGACTATCGCCCCGACGCGATCCTCAACCGCCTCGATCAAGTGTTGCCGCTGTTCAAATCCCTCGGTTGGTAATCACGGAGAATCGTCATGGCTCACACCCTGACCGCCAGTGCGCGGGCCTCACGCCCGACAGCGCTGAACCTCGACACGGAAGCGATCATCACCGCGCGCAGCGAACTGGCGGCGTGCTTTCAACTGGCCGCGCTGCACGGGTTGGAGGAGGGCATCTGCAATCATTTTTCGGCGATGGTGCCGGGGCATGACGATCTTTTTCTGGTCAATCCCTACGGTTATGCATTTGCCGAAGTCACCGCGCAGAATCTGCTGGTCTGCGACTTCGACGGCAATGTGGTTGAAGGCGAAGGCTTGCCGGAAGCCACGGCGTTTTACATTCATGCGCGTCTGCACAAGCATCTGCCGCGAGTGAAAGTCGCCTTCCACACCCACATGCCTCACGCCACGGCGTTGTGCCTGCTACAAGGCCCACCGCTGTTGTGGCTGGGGCAGACCGCGCTGAAGTTCTACGGGCGCACGGCGGTCGACGAGGACTACAGCGGCCTGGCGCTGGACGAATCCGAAGGCGACCGTATCGCCAGTGTCATGGGCGATGCCGACATTCTGTTCCTGAAAAACCACGGCGTGATCGTTGCCGCGCCGACCATCGCCGAAGCCTGGGACGACCTCTATTACCTGGAGCGCGCCGCGCAGGTGCAATTGCTGGCGATGGCCACGCAACGGGAACTGAAGCCTGTGCCTCATGCCATTGCGCAACGAGCCTATGAGCAGATGCGCGAAGGTGATCCGCAAAGTGCGCGCGCGCATCTGCACAGTGCGATGCGGCGCCTGGCCCTTCACAACTGACTAACCCTAAAGAGGCAATCGAAAATAAATCTGCGAACAGCGATCATCCAAACTCGTTGCGCGCCGATATACCTGGGCGGGACCGGGGTGTTTGCCCCGTAGATTCCGGTGGGCTACGCTCACAAACATAAGGGTTTTCCCGCTGGCGCCCTTGTCGTACCTGCCCAGGACTTGCTTTTGCCTATCCCTATTCACGACCCGCAACAGGCCCCCGGCGCGCTTAAACGCCTGCCGTTACGCAAAGCCGCGGTGCTGTTTATCGTTGCAGTGAGTCTGTGCCTGTCCGGTTTGCTGTACCTGCAACTGGAGCAGTCGCGACGGCAGGATCTGGCGGTAGCGGAGGTGGCTTCGAGCAACCTGACCCGGGCCATGGCGCAGCAGGCCGAGGACACATTCCTCGCCGCCGATCTGGTGATGACCAGCCTGGTCGACTGGATTCAGGACGACGGCTACGGCGCCGCGCAGAAACCGCGTTTGCAGAGAACTTTTGCCCGACGGGTGCAGCAACTCGATCAGTTGCACGGGGTGTTCCTGTTCGATCGCGAAGGCCAATGGGTGATTACCTCGTTTGCCGATCTGCCCCGTGGCAATGGCGTGGCCGACCGCGAGTACTTCAAATTCCACCAGCAGAATGCCTCGACAGTGGCGCACATCGGCCCGGCGATCCGCAGCCGCGAGAACGGCGAGTGGATCATCCCGATTTCCAAGCGCGTCAATGATCACGCCGGCAATTTTCAGGGTGTGCTGCTGGCCGGGATCAAGATGTCGTACTTCGATCGTTTCTTCGAAAGTTTCAGCCTCGATGACCAAGGCATCATGTTTCTCGGTCTGAGCGACGGCACCTTGCTCGCCCGCCGTCCGTTTGTTGAAAACCAGATCGGCACGTCGCTGGCGCAAGGGCGGATTTATCGCACGTTGCTGCCCGAAGCCACGGCCGGCACCGCGATGATCGATTCGGTGGTCGATGGCGTTGTGCGTTTGTACGGCTATCGGCGCTTGGCGGCGTATCCGCTGGTGGTGTCGGCGGCGACGTCGCGCGACACGATTCTCGAGGGTTGGTACGCCCGCGCATTCCAGTCGAGTGTGATTGTCGCCCTGGTGATCCTTGGCGTCGGCCTGTTTGGCTGGGTGTTCATTCACCAGGTGCGTGACGGCGAACGGATCGAGAAAAATCTGCGCAAGGCCCAGCGCACACTGGAGCAGATTGCGACCCACGACAGCCTGACCGGGCTGGCCAATCGACGTCTGTTCGAGCGCTCGCTGGAGATCGAGTTCGCCCGTGGCGCGCGGCAGGTCAGCCCGGTCAGCCTGATCATGCTCGATATCGATTTCTTCAAGCGCTACAACGATGCCTACGGTCATGTCGCCGGCGATCATTGTCTGACTCAGGTCGCACAGGTGCTGCAGACGTGCTGCCAGCGCAAGTCGGATCTGGCGGTGCGCTACGGCGGTGAGGAATTTGCGGTGCTGTTGCCAGACACTGACATCAACGGCGCGCTGGCAATTGCCGGGCAGATCCGCCGCAGTGTGATCGATAAGCACATCATCCACAGCGGCTCGCCGACCGGTTACCTGACGGTGAGTCTGGGTTGTTATTCGTTTATCCCCAGCGGCAATGACAGCCCGGAAGTGTTTATCCAGCGTGCCGATGCGGCGCTGTATCAGGCAAAAAATGCCGGACGCAATCGCGCGGCGGTGCTGTCGCTGGACAGCGGCCTGGCCGAATTGATGCGCTCGGACCGCTAACTCAAGTACAACACAGACCCTGTGGGAGCGAGCCTGCTCGCGAAGAGGTCGTGTCAGGCGAATAAAGGTTATATGACACAACGCCTTCGCGAGCAGGCTCGCTCCCACATGGGACCTTGTCTAATCGGGATGGCTCTTGTTCGTTCAGCCGCCCGTGCCACCGCCCGCACCGCCAGTCCCGCCGCCGGCCGAACCGGTGCCGCCGCCAGCCCCCGAACCCGAACCGCTGGCGCCGCCGTTGGTGCCGGTACCGGAACCGGCACCGTCGGAGCCATTACCGCCCGAAGGCGCGCCCGGCGTGTTATCCGGTGGCATGGTCGAACCGCTCGTAGCGCCGGATTTGGTGCCGGTGGCGTCAGCGCCATCGTTGGCGGCGAAGCTGGCGGCCGAGGCGCTGGCCAGCAGCCCGGCCAGTAACAACGAAGTGAGTTTGCGCGTGATCATGATCCGTCTCCAGAAAGGGGATGTACCTGATATTGGTCAGACGCGCAGGACCCTTGGTGCCGGTTGGCTGACGAGCGGTCAGCCCTTGCACCCAGTGGCCTCCTGATCTTCTGGAATATTGGCTATTTGCCGAGCCGGGTGCGAGGACTAACGTAGCCACACATTCATTTGTTGCCCGGAGCCACCATGAAACCTCGTACCGATTTCTATACCGCTTCCCCAGACGCTCTGAAAGCGATGATCGCGCTGGAAACCGCGGTGTCCAAACTGCCGCTGGAGAAAAACCTGATCGAACTGGTCAAGCTGCGCGCTTCGCAAATCAACGGCTGCGCGTTCTGCATCGATATGCACACCACCGATGCGATCAAGGGCGGCGAAACCCCGCGTCGTCTGTTCGCGGTGACCGCCTGGCGTGAAGCGCCGTTTTTCAGCGACCGTGAACGCGCCGCGCTGCTGTGGACTGAATCGTTGACGCAGTTGAGCCTGACCCACGCGCCGGACGAAGATTACGAAGTGGTTGCGGCCCAGTTCACCCCGAAAGAAATGGTCGATTTGACCGTAGCAATCAACACCATCAACAGCTGGAACCGTCTGGCGGTGGGCTTCCGCAAAACCCCACAGGCTTAAGCCTCAACGCATAACCCCTGTGGGAGCGAGCCTGCTCGCGAAAGCGGAGTGCCAGATAACAACCATGGTGACTGACACTCCGCCTTCG
Organism: Pseudomonas tensinigenes; assembly: GCF_014268445.2. Lineage (NCBI taxonomy): Bacteria > Pseudomonadati > Pseudomonadota > Gammaproteobacteria > Pseudomonadales > Pseudomonadaceae > Pseudomonas > Pseudomonas tensinigenes. Next base: position 4,626,645 of record NZ_CP077089.1, on the reverse strand, counting down.
CGAGCAGGCTCGCTCCCACAGGGGAAAGGGGCATGGCCAGAAAATAGGGATCAATGCCCATCCGCGCTCGGCGCCGCCGGTGGTTGCACCTTGCGCATCAAGGGCACCATCGCCGTGGCGATGACGAAGCACACGCCGATCATCAAAAAGGTGTCGCCGTAGGTCTGCGTTTGCGCCTCGCGGTAGGTCAGCAGCCACAGCTGGCGCAGGCTGGCGGTGACGCCGACGTCGCCGCTCTGGCCCAGACTCGCGAGGTTGCCGCCGACCTGCGACAGCCACTGATTCATCGCTTCATTGCTGCTGTTCAGATGCTCGGCCAACCGCGTGAAGTGCAGGTTGGTGCGGTCATTGAGAATCGTCGCACACGCCGCAATACCAATCGCACCGCCGAGATTGCGCATCAGGTTGAACAGCCCCGACGCATGCTTGAGCCGTGCGGGTGCCAATCCTCCCAAGGTCAACGTCACCGCCGGCGGCACTGCCAGTTGCTGAGCAATCCCGCGCAACGCTTGCGGCAGCATCAACTCGCCGGCGCCCCAGTCGTGGGTGATCGGGCTGAATTCCCACATCGACACCGCGAATAAACCCAGACCGATCATCATGATCCAGCGCAGGTCCATGCGATTGGCCAGAAAGGCATACAGCGGAATCGCCATGGTCTGGAACACGCCGGTGGAGAAAACCGCCAGACCAATGTCCAAAGCGCTGTAGCCGCGCACCCGGCCGAGGAACAGTGGCGTCAGGTAGATCGTTGCAAACAGGCCAATGCCGGTGACGAACGAAAAGAAGCAGCCGAGGGCGAAATTGCGATCCTTCAACGCACGCAGATCGACGATCGGATTGGCCACGTGCAAGGTGCGGCCAATGAACGCCAATCCTGCCAAGCCACTGATCCACGCGGTGGTCAGAATGGTCTGGTCGCTGAACCAGTTCCAGCGCGGGCCTTCTTCGAGGGTGTATTCCAGGCAGCCGAGAAACAGCGCGAGAAACACCATGCTCAGATAGTCCGCGCCTTTGAGTAACGACAATTCCGGCTGGTCGATTTTCACCAGCATCGGCACCGCAACGGCAACGAAAATCCCCGGCACCAGGTTGATATAGAACAGCCAGTGCCACGACGAAATATCAGTAATCCAGCCGCCAATCACCGGCCCCAATGTCGGTGCCAGTGACGCGACCGCACCGATGGTCGCGGCGGCGATTACCCGTTGTTTGCCAGTGAAGAAAAAGAACGCGGTGGTGAACACCAGCGGAATCATCGAGCCGCCGAGAAAACCTTGCAGCGCGCGAAAGGCAATCATGCTCTGGATGTTCCAGGCGATGCCGCAGAGCAAACTCGCCAAGGTAAAACCGACCGCCGAAGCGCAGAACAACCAGCGCGTCGAGAACACCCGTGACAGCCAGCCCGATAATGGAATCACGATGATTTCGGCGATCAGGTAACTGGTCTGCACCCACGCGGTTTCGTCGGTGCCGGCGGACAGTCCGCCGCCGATATCGCGCAGCGACGCCGAGACAATCTGGATATCCAGCAGCGCGATGAACATGCCGATGCACATGGTTGCGAAGGCGAGCACCTTGGTCGCGGTCGCCATGTCCGCCGCGTTGAATGGTTGTGCGGGAGCGGCGAGGGTGGTGCTCATGGCGCGACGGCCACGGCGCTGGTTTCCGGTTGCGCGCGGGTGTCGACTTCCGCCGTCACCGACAGCCCCGGGCGCAAGTGACCGAGCACGCCGTCGGCCGGGTCGAGGAGGATGCGCACCGGTACGCGCTGGACGATTTTGGTGAAGTTGCCGGTGGCGTTTTCCGGCGGCAAAACGCTGAACTGCGAGCCAGTGGCGGGGGCGAGGCTGTCGAGGCGGCCGTGGAATTCCTGACTGGCGAGCACGTCGGCGCGGATACTCACGCGCTGCCCGGGTTTCATCCGCGCCAATTGGTCTTCCTTGAAATTGGCATCGACCCACAAGCCGCTGGCCGGCACCACCGACAACTGTTGTGAACCGGCCTGCGCATAGGCGCCGACCCGTGCGCGACGGTTGCCGATCACCCCATCGACCGGCGCGCGCAGTTCGGTGTAGCCGAGGTTCAGTTGCGCCAGATCGCGTTCGGCGCGGGCTTGTTGAAGGGCGGCGCGGGCCTGTTGTTTCTGGGTGTCGATCACCGCCAGTTGGCGTTGCGCGGCAAGCAGTTCGGCTTGGGCGCGGGCGCTCAAGGCTTGTGCAGTTTTGAAGGTGGCGTCGGCACGTTGTGCGCTTTCCACGGACACGGCATTGGTCGTCACCAGGCGTTTGTAGCGCGCGTTGTCATCCCGTGAACGTGCGGTTTCCGCACCGGCAGCATCGATGCCGGCGCGGGCCTGGCCGATCACCGCGTGTTGCAGTTGTTCGGTGGCATCGAGGTTGGCCAGCAGCGCTTCTTCGGCGGCGACGGCGCCTTCGGCTTTGGCCAGATTGGCGCGATAGTCGCGGGCGTCGAGGCGAATCAACACGTCGCCAGCCTTGACGTGCTGGTTGTCGCTGACCAGCACTTCGTCGATGTAACCGGCGACTTTCGGCCCGATCACCGTGACATCGCCACCAATATAGGCATCGTCGGTTTCCTCAAGAAAACGCCCGGCACCCCACCAGTGCACGGCGTACACACCGGCGAAGATCAACGCGAGCAAGCCGGCGCCCGGAAGCAACAGGCGTTTAAGCAGGGGCGGCTTGGTCTTTACCACAACAGGTTCGAGGTTGGGCATGCTGGTCATGGCGGATTACCTGGTAAACGGGTCGTTATTACAGCTGTAATATGACGTAGGTAATATTTAGTCGCAAATGATTTCTGACGCCGATCGTCAGTTGCTCACTTGAGCCAATGGCCCGGTGTGCGGCCGGTCATGGATTTGAAGAAGGCGATAAAGGCGCTATCGCTGGCAAAACCCGTTTCGAAAGCGCAGTAACTCAGGCTGCGTCCGGTGGCGAGCAATTCCATCGCGCGCATCAAGCGCCACTGCTGGCGCCATTGCTGATAACTCATGCCGGTTTCGCGCTGGAAAATTCGCCCGATGGTGCGACTGCTGGCGCCGATCTGCTGCTCCAGCACTTGCAGTTCCGGAGGCAGACGTTCGGGCGTTTTCAGCAGCGGCGCGAGGCGTTTGTCCTGAGGTAACGGCAACAGCATCGGTTGCTGCGCCGCGTCAGCGATTTCGCTCAGGCACAGGCCGAGCAGGTGGGCGAATTTGCCCTGCTGCCAATCGGTGGCGAAATCCGCCAGCGCCATCGGTTCCAGCACCGCACGCAACAAGGGGCTGACTTCAATCACGCAGACCTGCTGCGGCAGTGCGGCGCACAGTTCAGGGATCAAGTAGATGGAGCGGTAATCGACACTCTGCTGCATCACCGCGCGATGACTGACACCCGGCGGAATCCACGCCGCCCGCGACGGCGGCAGCAGACACAGCTGCTGCGCCAGGGTAATCCGCGTGCAGCCTTGTCGCGTGTACAGCAATTGCCCGCGTTGATGACGGTGCAGGCCGGAATTGTGATCACTCAAAGTCGAGGCGATGCCAATCACCGGTGCCTGAAAGCGATCAGCGTCAAAGGTTGCGTGGGCGTCGAGCCAAGCCATGGGTTGTCCGATTTCAGCGATTAGTTGGCAGGGTTCGGATAATACGCCACTCCTCGATTCTTAAACTCCTCGGCGGTTTATACGAGGAGTGATGAACAATGAACAACAGACATTTCCTGTGGCTGGCGATTTCGCTGCTGATGTTTCCGCAGATCGCGCAAACCCTGTACAGCCCTGCGCTCGGTGATATCGGGCGTGTGTTTAACGTTGGCCCGCAAGCCGCCGCGCAGACGTTGTCGGTGTATTTCCTCGCGTTTGCTGTCGGGGTGGTGGTGTGGGGGCGTTTGTGTGATCGCATCGGTCGGCGCCCGGCGATGCTCGCGGGCTTGGCAATCTATGCGATTGCCACGCTTTTAGGCCTGCGGGTCAGCAGTTTCAACGGCTTGTTACTGGCGCAGATGTTGGCGGCGTTCGGTGCGGCGGTGGGCTCGGTGGTCACGCAAACCGTGTTGCGCGACCGCTTCAAAGGCGCCGAACTGGCGCAGGTGTTTTCGTTGGTGGGCATTGCGCTGGCGGCCAGTCCGGCGATTGGTTTGTTCAGTGGCGCCGGTCTGGTTCAGGCCTTTGGTTATCGCGGTGTGCTCGGCGCCTTGCTGTTATTGGCCACGCTGCTCTGGTTGTGGAGTGTGTACGCCTTGCCGGAAACCCGAGCGGAACAACCACCGCACGTCTGCCTGTTCGAAACGTCAGGGCGCATGTTGCGTGACCCGGGAATCTGGCGCTCGGCGCTGTGGATCGCGTCATTCAACGTGGCGCTTTTCAGTTATTACAGCCTCGGCCCGTTCATGTTTCAGCGGCTGGGGGTGGACGCCAGTGTGTTCGGTTACAGCGGTGTGATCCTCGCGCTGGGCTCAGGTTTTGGAGCATGGCTTAACCGACGTTTATTGACGGGCGGGTTCAAGGCGTTGCAGTTGATTCGCCTCGCGGGTGGCATCGCGTTGCTCGGTGGTGTGGGCGTGTGGTCGCTGCAGGGCAGTGTCGCATTCGTGCTGCCGATGTTGCTGGTGGTGTTGGCGTTCGGCTTGGCGATCCCCAACATTCTCGGTGCGGCACTGGCACATTACGCTGATCGATTGGGCACCGCCGGGGCGTTGTTGGGCTTGATGTATTACCTGCTGATCGGCGCGGGGCTGATGCTCGCGGGCTGGTTTCAAGCCCTCGGGGAAACCCTGATAGCGTGCAGCACCGTGGCCTTGCTGCTGACAATAAAGCCAGGCAAAGCAATTGTTTAAGAAATGTAAGCGCTGTAGGAAGCGTCTTGCATTTGTGTAGGAGGGCTCCGACTATCACGATCATTGATGACATGGCATTACGCCATTTTATGATCGCAAGGATGTTGCGTGCCGTTTCCGTTTCGCGCTGTTTTTCGCCGTCGTTCCCCGCTTTGCCCGCTGTTGTCGGCCTTTGTGTTGAGTGTGTGTGCCTCCTCGATTGAAGCCGCCGAACCTGTCGCGCCGGGCCAGGAAGTGCTGCGCCAGCAGCAACAGCAACAGCGCGATCTGCAACAACTGCAACTTGAACAGAGAAAACGGCAATTGCAGCGCGGCGCGTTCGGCCCGACGCCGATCACCCCGGCCATCCCGCCAACCGTTGCCCCCGATGAACGTTGCTGGCCATTGAGCGGTACGCGCATCGGTGGTGTCACGCTGATCGACAGCGACAAGCTCAATGCGCGGATCAAACCGCTGCTGGCGCCGTGCATGGGCGTCGGCCAGATCAATCATCTGCTGGCGACCATCACCGCGAGCTATGTCGACAAGGGCTACATCGCCAGCCGCCCGTATTTGGTCAGCGCACCGGCAGCGGGGCAGTCGCTGGATATCCGCGTTGACGAAGGCTACATCGAGTCCATCGAACTGGCCGATCAGAACCTGCCTGTTTCGTTGGGCGGCGCGTTCCCGGGGATGCTCGGCGAGCCGCTGAACCTGCGCGATCTGGAGCAAGGGCTGGATCAACTGAATCGCCTGCGCTCGGTCGATCTTACCGCCGACATCGCCCCCGGCAGCCATCCCGGCGCCTCACGGATCATCCTGCGTTCGCGCACCTCCGCGCATTCGCGCTGGGCCTTGAACGCGGGGATCGACAACCTCGGCAGCGCCAGCACCGGGCGCGACCGCGACACCGTCAGCCTCAGTCTCGACAGCCCGTTGCAGCTCAACGACTTGTTGAGCCTCAGCGCCAGCGACACCCTCAATCAGGGTGACCGCTTTAACCGCAATGCCAGCCTGTATTACGCGATTCCCTACGGCTACTGGACCTACAGCGTGTTCGCCAGCCACGCCGAATACCGCGCACCATTCAAACTGCCGAGCGTGACTTTTCACAACAACGGCATCACCGATCAGGTCAGCCTGCGCGCCGACCGTGTGTTGTGGCGCGACCAGAGCCGGCAGCTCAGCGCCAACCTGCAACTGGCGCACAAGGATGTCGACAGCTATCTGCAAGACGTTCGCCTCGGTATTCAGAGCCCGACTCTCACCGTGGCCGAAGCCGGACTCAATCTGTTCTGGCTCGACCGCGCGGTGTGGAACCTCGACGTCAATTACGCCCAGGGCCTGCGCTGGTTTGGCGCCGACGACGATTCACAACAGCAGATCAACAACCTGCCCAAGGCACAGTTCCGCAAGTACCGCGCCGGCCTCAGCCAATGGCGCAATAGTCAGTTTGGCGCGCAGGTCTGGCAGTGGCAGAGCCAGCTTAATTTGCAGTACAGCCCGGACCCGTTGCCGGTCATCGAACAGTTGCTCGGCACCGACGATTCGGCGGTGCGCGGCTATCGCGTCAGCAGTGCCTCCGGCGCCAGCGGCGCGATCTGGCGCAACACCTTGCGCCTGCCGCTGCGCAGTGAATGGCCAGTGCAGATTACCCCGCGTGTGGGCCTCGACCACGGCTGGATCAAGGCCGATCACGGCGCGCAGGGCCAACGCCTGAGTGGCGCCAGTGTCGGCCTGAATCTGGGCTGGAAGAACCTGCAAGTGGACGTCGATTACCAACGCGCCCTCAACACGCCGAGCGGTCTGCAGCACGAGCCTGAAACCTGGCTGATGCGAGTCGGCCTGCAAATCTGAACAACGCAGTGAACAAACAGCCGTCGGATCTGAGCGCGTCAGCCACGGCCAAGACTAAACGCGCGACGTGATGCCGTACTCACATGGAGACGTTTTTATGCCAGCACACACCTTTGCATTTCATCTTTCGCCTCGGGGCAAATTGCGCTGGGCGATTGCCAGCCTGTTCTTCGCCGTGCACCTGCCGAGCGCGCTCGCCGGCGGCGTCGTGGTCGCACCGGGACCGGGCGGCACCGCGCAATTGCAGACCCAGGGCGGTGTGCCCATCGTCAACATCGTCGCGCCCAACGGTTCGGGCCTGTCGCACAACCAGTTCCTCGACTACAACGTCGACCGCCAGGGCCTGGTGCTGAACAACGCCCTGCAGGCCGGGCAGTCGCAACTGGCCGGGCAACTGGCGGCCAACCCGCAACTGCAAGGCCAGGCCGCGAGCGTGATCCTCAACGAAGTGATCAGTCGCAACCCGTCCGCCATCAACGGCGCGCAGGAAATCTTCGGCCGCGCAGCCGATTACGTGCTGGCCAACCCCAACGGCATCTCGGTCAATGGCGGCAGTTTTATCAACACGCCGAACGCCAATCTGCTGGTCGGTCGTCCGGAATTGAATGACGGCAAACTGCAAAGCCTGAACAGCCGCGATGCCAGCGGTCAGTTGCAGATTCACAGCGGCGGCCTGCGCAACGGTGAGGGCTCGATCAACCTGATCGCGCCGCGTATCGACAGTCAGGGCGCGATCACTGCGCGCGATCAGTTGAATCTCACGGTCGGGCGCAATCAGGTCGATTACGCCAGCGGTCAGGTGAAAACCGTGGATCCAGCGGGCAACACCGCTGATCAACGCATCGACGCCAGTCTGTTCGGCGCGATGCAGGCCGGGCGCATCAATATTGTCAGCACCGCCGAAGGCGCAGGCGTGCGGGTGGGCGCGGTGCAAGTGGCCGGGCGTGACGGCGTGCAGATTCGTTCGGCCGGTGACTTGAGTGTCAGCGGTGAAGCGCTGACTAACCGCCTCGACGTGACCCGTGCCGGTATTCGCAGCAGTCAGGGCGATGTCGCTTTGCACAGCGGCAAGGATCTGACGTTGGCGGCTACCGATGTCAGCGCTCGCGACGTCACTGTCGACGCGAAACGCAACCTGACCCTGTCCACAGTCGAAAGCCGCAAGCTTCAGGAAAAGCGCGAAAACTGGAACAACAGCACCATCGGCATCACCTGGGAAACCTACGACCGCACCCAGACCGACAGTGAGTCGCGTCAGCATGGCAGCCAGATTATTGCCAGCCGCGACGCCAAGTTGTCGTCCGGTAAAGACACCGAGCTGAAAGCCGCCAAAGTCCAAGCCGCGAAGACTCTCGACGTGCAAAGCGGCGGCGATCTGCGCCTGACCGCCGCCACTGAAAGCCACACCCAGACCGATCAAGGCAACCACCGGAAACACCTGTGGAAAGCCGACTGGAACAGCAGCAGCGAAGAGCAGCGCAGCGTCACCAGCCAGTTGAAGGCCGGTAACATTGCCCTGCAAACCGCCGCGTTGTTGCGCTCCGAGGGAGCCGAATTGAGCAGCGCCGGCGACGTGCAACTGGCCGGTAAACAGGTGGAAATCAGCACCGCCACACGGACCAATCGCAGCAGCGACAATCGTTACTCCGGGGACCTGGTCGGCGGTGGTTTCTTCGGCAAGACCGGCGATGCCGACAAGGGCAAGACCCAGCATCAGGGCAGCAAGATCAACGCTAGCGGCAAACTGATCGTCAAGGCTGACGATGTGCGCATCAGCGGCAGCCAGGTGCGTGGCGGCACCGACGCCAGCGTGATCAGCGACAAGGGTTCGCTGATCATCGACGGCGTGCAGGACACCTCGCACAGTAACAACCACGACAAGGACAGCAAGTTCTTCGGCATCAGCAAGGACGAGTCGCGGCAGAACAGCCAAGACAGCAGCACCGTGCGCAGTGAACTGGTGTCGGACAGCAACCTCAAGCTCAAAAGCGCCAAGGACATCGAAGTGGCGGGTTCTACGGTCAAGGCTGACGGGGCGCTGACGGCCGACGCGGCGGGTGACGTCCATGTGCATGCTGCGCAGAACACTCACGACAGCACTGATACCACGCACACCCGTGGCTTCGATGCGTACGCCAAAGAGCAAACGCCGGAGCAGTATCGCGCCGGGGTTCACTACCAAGACAAACAGCAAACCGTCACTAGCAACGACGTCACCCAGCAAGGCTCCAGCCTCAGCGGCGGCAGTGTGCAGGTGAGGGCGGGCGGTGACGTGACGCTCAAAGGCGCGCAAGTGAAATCCACTGCTGGCGATACCACGCTGAGCGGCAAAAACGTCTCGTTGCTCGCGGAAGCAGACAGCCATAAAACTTCGACCGATACCTCCACCACCGGCGGTGGTTTCTACTACACCGGCGGCCTCGACCGTGCCGGCAGTGGCGTCGATTTCGCCCACAGCACTGTGCAGGATTCGACCAGCAAAACCATCGCACAGACCACGAGTGTGCAGAGCAGCGGTGGCCTGACGATCAATGCCGACAAACTCGCTACCGAAGGCGCGCAACTCAAGGCTGGCAACGGTCTGAATGTCGCCGCCAACGAGATCGACAATCGCGCCGCCAGCAACACTGACAGCAGCACGCACAACGACAGCAACTGGTCGGCCGATATCGGCGCCAACGTCGAATACAAGGACATCGCCCGGCCGGTCGCGGGCGCGGTCAAGGACGTGCTCAACGGCAAGATCCCGGACAAGGACGCACTGGCCAATCTCGGTCAGCCGAATGTCGGAATCGACGTTGCGGTCGGTCATGGCAGCGCCAGCAAAACCGAGCAAAACACCAACGCTGTGGTCAGCCGGTTTGACGGCGGCACTGTCGATGTGAAAACCACCGGCACGCTGCATGAGCAAGGCACCCAATACAACGCCAGCGCCGGCCAAGTGAACATCAGCGCTGACAAACTGCTTGCCGATGCCGCGAGCAAAACGCACAACAGCAGCGCGAACGCGGTGGATGCCAAGGTCGATGTGCGCGTCTACACCAAGACCGGTGAAGACGTGAACGTCGCCGGCAGCGGCGCGGGTGGCAGCAGTGCGTCGAGCAAGGACAGTTCCACCGCCGTCGTCGGCGCTTATGCCGGCAGCCAGGGTGTGAACATCAAGGTCGGCGGCGATGCGCAGTTCGCAGGCAGCCGTTTCGACGGCGGGCAGGGCGGTGTGAATATCAAGACTGGCGGTGATCTGGCGCTGAATCAGGCCAACGACCGCCAGAGCAACAATGACAGCAGCCTGCGTGGCAACGCCTCGCTGACGGTCGGCACCTTGCCGGGTACCGATGGCACCAACGTCGACGTCGGCGCCGGGTTCCAGCTCGATCACACAGGCAAGCAAACCACTGACACGCAGGCCCATGTGGCGAGCATCAGCGGCAACGGTCCGGTGCAACTCAGCAGCGGCGGCAATCAAGTCCAGCAAGGCAGCAAGATCGACAGCGCTGGCGCCATAAATCTGCACGCCGACGGCAAGCTCGATCTGCAAGCCGCAACCGACACTCACACCGCGACCGGTAGTAATCTCGGCGGCGGCTTGAAGGGCGGCGGCAGCAAAACCAGCAGCGAGAAGAGTAGTGATCAGGGCGGCAATCTGAGTGGCAACTTCAATATCGGTCGGGTTAACGAGGATTCGAAAACCCTTACTGGTGGCCAGCTCAGCAGCCAGAACGGCATCGCGTTGAGCGGTGATTCGATTCATCTGCAGGGCACGCAAGTCAGCGCACCGAACGTCAACATCGACGCGCAGAAGGGCGGTTATGTGCAGGAGTCGGCGCAGTCCACCGACAACCACAACAACTGGAACGTGGCGCTGAATGCTGGCGGCAACCTGAGCAGCAAAACCCCGACCGCCGCTGATGAGAAGGCCAGCGGCGATCACGGCTTCAACGCCGGAGCCAAAGTCGGTGTGGATTACCTGCAACGCAGCACCCAGCAGAACAGCCAGATCAAGGCTGACAGCGTGATGTTGAACAGTGCCGGTGATGCACAACTGGCGGGTGCGCGGATCGACGCGAAAACTGTCAGCGGCAAGGTCGCGGGTGATCTGAGCGTCGAAAGCCGTCAGGACAGCAGCAACCACGCCAAGGTCGATGTCGATCTGGGCCTGACCGCGAAGAAAAATCCACCGAGCGACAAAGAGAAGCTCGCCGGCACCGACTACAAACCGACGCTGAAAGTGCAGGGTGAGTACGCGCACAAGGACAGCGTTGCGCAGGCGTCCGGTATCAGTGCCAGCCAAGGCTTGAACCTCGCGGTCGACGGCGCAACACAACTGACCGGTGCGCGCATATCGGCGACGCAAGGGAAGGTCGATCTGGGTGGTTCGAAGGTCAGCAGTGCTGATCTGAGCAACCGTGACTACGGTGTGAAAGCGGGCCTTGATCTGCCGCATAAAGCCGAGGAAAACGCACCGAAGGTTTCCCTGGAAAACGGCAACCTGAAAGTCGGCCCGGTCACCCTCAGCGGGCATCTGGATACCCAGACCCTGCAAGCCGGGATCGACGAAAAAGGCTGATCCAATGGCCACTGGTGGATGCACTTGAACCTGCATCCACCACCCAACCCTGTGGGAGCGAGCCTGCTCGCGAAAGCGTCCATCCAGTCAATGAAATAAGTGACTAGTTTATATTTTTTATTTCGAATTGATCTGTAAACCTGTTATTTCTGACAGTTACCGAATCGAGAACGTTGTTTTTTAATTAGCTCGGTGGATGGTTAGCCACAACTGCTGACACTTCATTAAGTTCTCTTACGCTGATTAAAGGAAATTGATATGAGTGAAATTACTTTTCCAGGTGCGGACTTCAGTTTCGATCCGCCCCTCATCAACTGTACCTCCAAGCCGATGGACGGAATCAGAGTAAAAATCGGCCCTCTGGGTAACGCGCAAGTCGGAGCGGTATTGAAGTTGACTTGGCAGGGTGAGGATATGAGTAATAAACCTATTCCAGATACTAAGATATCACTCAATCACTTTGTAACTGAAAATGATCAGGTAAAAGGGTTTGAGGAGTTAATTGGTGATTATTTCTTACATATCAAACCGATCCTCAATGGAAATGGTCGCGCGAGCTATACGATTAATGGAGGCCCTGAACAGTCAGCCCGTATTAGAGTTTTTCTGAGTTATCCTGATGGTACGACCTGCGATGAAAAACACTAGTAGTTCAGATGTCTGGAAGCGCCCGCTCAGTCAATGTTATGGGTGACTGATGTACCGCTTTCGCGAGCCTGCTCGCGAAAGCGTCCGATCAGTCAATGCATTAAGTGACTGATGTACCGCCTTCGCGAGCAGGCTCGCTCCCACTTTGGTTTTGCACCGGGCGTTAAAACTCGACTATCTTGCGCCTCTTAAATGCCAGGGAGGCAAACAATGAAAACGGCATTCGTCGCTGTACTCGCGGCTTTGTTGATCGCCCAACCATCCGTGTCCTTCGCGGATAACAGCAACGGCAAAAACCTATATTCACAGCGCTGCGCTGTGTGCCACGGAGCCGATATAAAAGGCACAGGGCCACTGGCGCACAAAAGCAATCCGCCCACTCCTGACCTGACAACGTCCGCGTTCAAAAAGCGCCTGAATGAATATCCGGGCGTGATTGTGTCGTCGATCATCCTTCGGCCGAACGGCAACCTGATTCCGAAAACGTTGCAGGAGAACGGGGTAAAGATACCGCCACACGCCTGGAGCGTTAAGGATCTGCGCGATCTGCATGAATACATGAGCGGCGTGATTGCGCTAAAACGCTGATCTTCAGTTGCTGCGCGGACAGTCGGTCGAGGAATCCATTGCTTCGGCTTAATGGTAACCATTACTATTCACGCCCCTTTCCTCAGCACGCCGCCCATACCCCCATGCGTCCCCGCAGACCCGGCTTTTTCGAGCATTACGAAGAGTTGATTGGCACCTGGACTCGTCGCCTGCGCAATCGCGCGCAGGCCGAGGATCTGGCGCACGACACCTTTGTGCGGGTGCTTGAGTCCGATTCGGCGGCGGTGCAGCAGCCACGGGCGTATTTGCACCAGACCGCGCGCAATATCGCGGTCGACGGTTATCGGCGTGAGGATCGGCGCGGCGCCATGGAGTCACAGGCCCTGGATCACAGTGAGTCGTCATCCGGCGACCCGGAGCATTACATGCAGGCGATCCAGCTGGCCGACTCCATCGAGCGGGCGCTCAGCGAGCTGCCGGTCAATTGCCGCAAGATCTTTGTCTGGCAGAAGATCGAAGGCCTGACCCAGGCGGAAATCGCCGAACGCCTTGGGCTGTCCAAGAACATGGTCGAAAAGTATATGATCCGCACCCTGCGGCATCTGCGTGATCGCCTCGACGGGTTGCAGTCATGAGCCGCTGCGACATTTCCTCCCCAGCCCAACAGGACATTCCATGATGGATACGCGTGATTGCGCGTGCGGGCAAACAACGGTGCGCGATGACGCGGCTCGCTGGTTTGTGCGTTTGCAGGAGCCGGCCATCGATGCCGACGAGCAGCAGCGCTTCGACGCCTGGCTGAATAAACATCCGCAGCACCGTGACGAATTCCAGTTGCTCCAGGGCTTGTGGTCGGCGGCGGATCTGCTGCCGGCGCCACGCCTCAAAGCCCTCGTTGAAACACCACCAACCCGCCGCGAGCGCCGTCCGATGCTGCGTTATGCCGTGGCTGCCAGTGTCCTGGCGGTGGCGCTCGGGTTGGGTTTGTTCAGTGGCTTGAATCATCCGGGTGGTTACCGCGCCGAGTTCGCCACGGCGCTGGGCGAGCGTAAACACGTGGCGCTGCCGGACGGTTCGGTGATCGATCTGAACAGCCGCAGCCGCTTGCAGGTGCGTTTTGAACAGGATCGTCGCCTCATTGAACTGGCAGAAGGCGAGGCTATGTTCAGCGTCGCGCGCGACACCTCGCGACCGTTCGTGGTCGAGGCCGGCATCGGCAAAGTCACGGTCACCGGCACGCGTTTCGATGTGCGTCGCGATATCGCGCAAACCCGCGTGGCGGTGGAGCAGGGCACGGTGAAAGTACAGGGTCGTGATGCAGCGGATGATCAGTTCATCAACCTGACCGCAGGCCTTGGCACCTCTGTCGATGCGCAAGGCAAAGTCGCCGCAGCCTATGCGGTCAACGCGGCGGAACTGACGGCGTGGCGCAGCGGCAAACTGGTGTTCAACAACGCCAGCCTCAGCGAAGTCGCCGCCGAAGTGTCGCGCTATCGCGAGAAGCCGCTGACCGTGGCCAACCCGACCGTGGCCAGTCTGCGCCTGACCAGCGTGTTCAAATCCGACAACACCGACGCCTTGCTCAAGGCCTTGCCGAGCATCCTGCCGGTGGCCGTTCGCACTCTCGCGGATGGCAGTCAGGAAATAATCGCAAAATAAAATTCAGGTTTTTTTCGAGTTCATCGTCTTCCTGTTCAACTGCAACTGGTTTGCATTAACAGCCGCACACTCTTGCGATCCACAGGACTACGTACGACGTGAAAAACACCCCTGCCAACAACAAAAAATCCCCTTGGTTGCCGCTGGCCCTTGCGCTGGCGGTCAACGCTGCGATGCCGCTGGCCTTCGCTGGCGAAGCGATCCATATCCGCGCACAGCCACTGGGTCAGGCCCTCAGCGAGCTCGGTCAGCAGACATCGCTGCAAGTGTTTTTCAGCCCCGACCTGGTCGCCGGCAAACAGGCGCCGGCAGTCGACGGTGATATCTCCCCGGAACAGGCCTTGCGCCAATTGCTACAGGGCAGCGGTCTGGATTATCAGATCAACGAAGGTTCGGTGACGCTTTCGCCCGCCGCGACTTCCGCCGCCGGCAGTGGCCCGCTGGAGCTGGGCGTGACCGACATCAAAGTAGTCGGTGACTGGCTCGGTGATGCCAACGCCGCCGTGGTGCAAAACCACCCCGGTGCGCGCACGGTGATTCGCCGCGAAGCGATGGTCGAGCAGGGCGCGATGAACGTCAGTGACGTGCTCAAGCGAGTGCCGGGCGTGCAGGTGCAAGACTCCAACGGCACCGGCGGCAGCGATATTTCGCTGAACGTCGGCGTGCGTGGTCTGACTTCGCGTCTGTCGCCACGCTCTACCGTGCTGATCGATGGTGTACCGGCGGCGTTTGCGCCGTACGGCCAGCCGCAACTGTCGATGGCGCCGATTTCCTCGGGCAATCTCGACAGCATTGACGTGGTGCGCGGCGCCGGTTCGGTGCGTTATGGGCCGCAGAACGTCGGCGGGGTGATCAACTTCGTCACCCGCGCGATTCCGGAAAAAGCCACCGGTGAAATCGGCACCACCCTGGAAACCACTCAGTACGGTGGCTGGAAACACATCGACACCGCGTTTCTCGGCGGCACTGCCGACAATGGTATGGGCGTGGCCTTGCTGTATTCCGGCGTCAACGGTAACGGTTACCGCGAGCGCAACAACGGCAACGACATCGACGACGTGTTGCTCAAGACGCACTGGGCGCCGACCGATCAGGACGATTTCAGCCTCAACTTCCACTACTACGACGCCACGGCCGACATGCCCGGCGGTCTGACGCAGAAACAGTACGATGACAAACCGTACGACTCCGTACGGGACTACGACCAATTCACCGGTCGGCGCAAAGACGTGTCGTTCAAGTGGATCCGCCAGATCGACGAGCGCACGCAAGCGGAAATCCTCACTTATTACACCGACAGCTTCCGTGGCAGCACCATCGCCGCCCGCGACCAGAAAACCCTCAGCTCCTACCCGCGCTCGTATTACACGCTGGGCATCGAGCCAAGGGTCTCGCGGGTTTTCGATGTCGGCCCGACCACCCAGGAAGTCAGCGTCGGTTATCGCTATCTGAAAGAGGCGATGCACGAGTCGTCGAGCCGTGTGGCGCTGGTCAATAACCAGCCGGTGCTCACGCCGACCTCCGACGGCCATGTGTTCCAGGACCGCACGGGCGGCACCGAGGCCAACTCGGTCTATATCGATAACAAAATCGATGTCGGCAACTGGACCATCACCCCGGGCATTCGCTTCGAACACATCAGCACCGACTGGCATGACCGCGCCGTGCTCGACACGGCCGGCAAGCCTGTGCAGGCGAAAAACCGCAGCATCGAAAGCAACGAACCGCTGCCGGCGCTGAGCGTGATGTATCACCTCTCGGACGCGTGGAAACTGTTCGCCAACTACGAAACCTCGTTTGGCAGCCTGCAGTATTTCCAGCTCGGCCAGGGCGGCTCAGGTGATCAGACCGCCAACGGTCTGGAGCCGGAAAAGGCCAAGACCTACGAGATCGGCACGCGCTACAACGATGACGTGTGGGGCGGTGAAGTGACGCTGTTCTACATCGACTTCGATGACGAGCTGCAATACATCAGCAACGATGTCGGCTGGACGAATCTCGGCGCGACCAAGCACCAGGGCATCGAAGCCTCGGTGCATTACGACATGGCGGCGCTGGATCCGCGTCTTGACGGTTTGACCGCCAACGCTGGTTTCACTTACACCCGCGCTACTTATGAGGGTGAGATTCCGGGCTTCAAGGGCCGTGATCTGCCGTTCTATTCGCGGCAGGTGGCGACCGTTGGTTTGCGTTATGACATTAACCGCTGGACTTACAACCTCGACGGTTTTGCCCAGTCGAAACAGCGTTCGCCGGGTACCGGTGTGAATGCCGATGGCAGTTTCAACGGCAACTACATCACCGACGGCACGGCGGACGGGCAGTACGGCGACATTCCGGGTTACGTGACCTGGAACGTGCGTGGGGGTTATGACTTTGGGCCGCAGGTGTCGAATTTGAAACTGGGCGCGGGGGTGAAGAACGTCTTCGACAAGCAGTACTTCACCCGCTCCAGCGACAACAACTCGGGGATGTATGTGGGCGCGCCGCGCACGTTCTTTGTGCAGGCCAGCGTAGGTTTCTGATAGACCGCTTCACCTTCTTCGCGAGCAGGCTCGCTCCCACATGGATCACTGAAATCCTGTGGGAGCGAGCCTGCTCGCGAAGCTTTTAGACTTTAAGGACTTTTCCGCCAATGGCCACCGCGACCAACAGCACCGCCATCAAGCCAAAGGCAAAACTCAAACTGCTGGCATGGGCGACAAAGCCGATCACCGCCGGCCCGGCCAGAATCCCTGCATAACCGAGCGTGGTAATCGCCGGCACGGCGATGCTTTCCGGCATCACCGTCTGCTTGCCCACCGCCGTGTAGAGCACCGGCACAATGTTCGAACAGCCAGCGCCGACCAGCGCATAACCGACCAGCGCCGCTTCCCAGCTCGGAGCAAACGTCGCCAGAAACAAACCGGCCGCTGCCAACAGACCACCGAACAAAATGATCCGCGTTGCACCGACAATCCGCACAATCCGGTCACCCATCAAACGCCCGGCCGTCATGGTCAATGCAAACGCCGCATAACCCATCCCCGCGTACGCCGTGTCGATTCCGCGTTCCTGCGCCAGAAACACCGCACTCCAGTCCAGCGCCGCGCCTTCGGTGAGAAAGACAATAAAGCACATTCCGCCGATAAACAGCACGATGCCATGGGGGATGGCGAACGCCGGGCCCGAGCTTTCACTGCCGTAAGGCAACATGTGCGGCACGCACTTGAACAGCGCCGCGATCAACACCACGACCACCACCAGCATGGCCGCGAGCGGCGTCAAGCCAAGGCCGAGCAGGGCGCTGACACCCGCCGCGCCGACAATTCCGCCCAGACTGAACAGTCCATGAAAGCCCGACATCATGTTCTTGCCGCTGGCGCGTTCGACGATCACCGCTTGCAGGTTCACCGTCGAATCCACCGTGCCCAGGCCCGCACCGAACATGAACAGCGTGGCGATCAACGCCGGTATCGACGACACCGTCGCCAGTAACGGCAGCGCCGCGCAGATCAATAACGTGCCGCCAGTGGCAACACGCCGGCAGCCGAAGCGCGTGGCCAGAATCCCCGCCAGCGGCATCGCCAGAATCGAACCGACGCCGAGGCACAACAGCAACAACCCCAACGTGCCCTCATCCAGTCCGGCGCGGGCCTTGGCGTACGGCACCAAAGGCGCCCACGCGGCGATGCCGAGCCCGGCGATGAAAAAGGCGATGCGCGTGGACATCTGTTGCAGGCGTCCGGGGACGAAGGTGTCTTGAGGGGTGAGGCTGGTCATATCGATCCTTGGCAAAAAACTTCGCGTCCCCGAAGGACAGTGATTGAGCGTCGAGGTTCGATCGTCAGTCATGCGAGGACGTACAGCCGACATCCTAACCTGTGGGAGCGAGCCTGCTCGCGATAGCGGTGCGCCAGTTGAAAAAAATGTCGACTGACACACCGCTATCGCGAGCAGGCTCGCTCCCACAAGGGATTGCGTTTTACAGTGGCGGCTTCAGGGGATTTAACAGCAAAGGCCGGTGATGACGCAGTTCTACGATGCACGGGGCAATATTTACGGGGTGATTTCGCCGCAGGCACTTCGCGAGGCGGGCATTGATTTACCGGCCAGTGCCGCGCAGTGTGCTTCGTCGAGACAGATCTGGAGCCGCGCAGCCATCACATTGTGTTGTGACTGGCCCGAATGTCAGCGTCCAGCGAACAGCAAATCCCACCGCAGCGACGGTCTGTTGATCGGTCCGTTCCAGGCTTCACCGCCGTTCGAGGTGCTGATCGTCAACACCGATGGCTCGCTGGCCGAACGCAGTGGCAATGGCTTGACGATTTTCTCTGAGTTTCTCGCCGCGCAAGGCTGGATGGCGGAGCAGGGTGCGCTGTTGCGCGTTCATCATGACAAGGGTGAGCCGGTGGAAACCTCGGTAAAACCTGCCGAGGTCGAAGGCGTTCGGGGCTTCTGGCTGGACCTCGGTCAACCCGTATTCGGACCTGATGCCGTTGACGCATCGTGGACGCCAACCGTCGGTTTCAACGGTCGGGATGTCAGCGCTGTGCAACCGTTGGTGCAGCTCGATCCGTCGTGGGCCCATAGCCAGTTCGTACGCATCGGCAACCCGCATTGCGTGACACTGCTCAGCGACAAGGGCGCATTGCCCGACAATCAGCAGATGCGTGAGTCGCCATTGAGTGAGGGGCTGACCCGGATCGCTTACGCCATGCCGGCCGGCGCCGGGCAGCCCTGCCCGGCGGGCGTCAATCTGCAATGGGCCGCGCGTGAGGCGACACAACGCATCGTTGCCTGGGTGTTCGAACGCGGCGAAGGGCCGACTGCCTCCTCAGGCACCAGTGCCAGCGCGGTGGCGTCAGCGGCGTGGCGGGTCGGTTGGGTCACAGGTGGCGCCGTACACGTCGTCATGCCCGGCGGCACGGCGCCGATTCTGCTGGAAGAGGTCCACGGTGAATTGCTGCGTGTCAGCTTGTTCGGCACCGCCCGCCTGATCGTATAACCGTTGCAGGCGCAGCGTGCGCCAGTGTCGGCAGAACGTTGGGGCGAAGCCGTGCCGGCGCGAGGTCAGTGAGCCTTGAACAGCGTTACGCTCGTCACGGCTTCGCCCTGCACCTCGAGTCGTAGCAAGGCTTGCGCGGTCGACTGCTGTTCAAAACATTCAACGATCACCGAGTGCGCCGATGTCGCCAGCAGCGACAGGCTGCGGGCATGCTTCAACTGGCGTTTCACTGCGGTACTGACAGGAATCGGCGCTTGCCCTTCGCGCACGAGCTCACAGAACGCCAAAGCCACCTCACGCGGCGTCGGTGCGGGAGGCGATATCAGGCCGGCCTCGTCGAACAGTCGATTGAGTTGCTCGGCCGCGCTCACCGCTCGGGGAAACCCCGCGAATGCCGACGCCTGCAGCAGCACTTCGGTCATTTCGCCCGGCGCCAGTCCCGAGGCCAGCCCCGTCTTGAGATGGACGCTCAATGGCGGGCCGATCATGCCTGAGGCCACGATCGCGGCGAATGACACGGCTTCACGCAGGCGCGGGTCGAGTCCGGGTCGTGCATGCAGATGTCCGTATACAACACCGACTGCCAGTTCTCCCAACGCGGGTACGGTATGAAACAACGCGTCGAGGCGGGCACCGCCGTCAGGTACAAGTTCGACAAAGGTCTGGCGACCTTCGGTATACAGCGTGGTCATGGGAGGGGAGTGAGGGTTGTGTTTCATGGCGAGTCCTCAAGCGAATGAGGATGGCGGCTGATCAACTACGCACGAACTTCAGCATGAAAAAGCGTACATCCGAGAGGGGGTGTGCGGCCCGTTGCGATGGCGGCCCTCACACCTTAGCTCAAGTTTTGCGGGCGCGAACCTGTTAGTTCTTACAGTTTACGGATGCTCGAATTGCGCTTAAAAGGGGAACAGTTCAATCGCAAAGACTCCAGCTGTGTCGATGCCCGATCAGTATTCGGAGGCGATGATGGATCATCCAACGCAAGTGTTACTTGTGCGCAAAATATTCAGCCTGCTGGATCAGGGCTCTACCAGCCTGGCGGACGCGCCGTTTCTCAATCCGGTGTCCGTTTATCACTGTGCGCACCAGTTGGCACTGGAACAGGCCGGTCTGTTCGGTGCCTATCCGTTGTTGATGGGATTGAGTGCCTGTTTGGACCATCCGGGGGCTTATCTGACGGATGACTTGAGTGGCGTGCCCATCGTGATCATTCGCGCGGCCGATGGCACATTGAACGCGTTCATCAATGTCTGTCGGCATCGCGGCGCGCGACTGGTCGAGGGGCAAGGGACGCTGAAAAACGCTTTGACTTGTCCTTATCACGGCTGGATGTACAACCTTCAAGGCCAGCTTGTGCAGTTGATGCCGGCCGGCAGTTTTTCGGGCCTGACGTGCGCCGAGCGCAATCTGCGGAGTTTGCCGGTGTTCGAACGGCACGGTCTGATATGGGTTGCCCGGGAGCCCGGACAAGCGGGCAGTGCACAGCGGCCATTGACTACGCTTGATACGGAAATGGCTCATTTGCGCCTGGAAAACTTTTCTCTGTATGAAACGCGATTGCTCGAGAAACCGTTCAATTGGAAAAATGCACTGGAGACGTTTTTCGAGAACTGGCATTTCCCGTTTCTGCATCAGAAAACCGTGGCGTCGATTTTTCTTCCAGCGGTCAGCCATTTCGAGGCCTTTGGCAACGATGCGCGTCTGATCATGCCGCGACGAAGCATTCTGACGCTGCGCGATCAACCTCCCGAACAGTGGAATCTACTCAAGCATTCGCTGGTCATTTATTTTCTTTTTCCCAATACGCTACTGCTCTGGCAGCGCGATCACCTTGAAATCTGGCGGGTGTTCCCGAAGCCGCAAACGCCCGGCGCCTGCCTGGCGCAGGTCGCGCTGTATACCCCGCATGCAGCCACCACAGAACGTGAGCGCGATCTCTGGGACAAGAACATGAAGCTGCTGCTGGAAACGGTGGACGGCGAGGACTTCGAGGTCAGCACGAAAATACAGCAGGGCATTGCGTCAGGTGCGCAGACACACCTGACGTTCGGAAGGAATGAACCGGCTCTGCAGCATTTCCACCGAGTGATCCAGCAAGCGCTGACGGATCAGCGCATGGGGTTATCCGAGTCGGTTCGGTGACAGTGCGCATGCCGGATACTCAACCGGGCAGTTGGTTGAACTCCACCACCGGCATCTGCCGCTTCATCAACACTTTGCCGCCTCGAATCGAATACAGCGGCAAGCCCTGACTGCGAATGACCTCGTAATCACTGTCTGCCGACAGAATCAGCAGATTCGCCGGCCGCCCCTGTTCCAGTCCATAGCGCTCACCCAGGTGCATGGCTTTGGCGCTGTTATCCGTGACCAGATCCAGCGCACTTTGCAGGTTGCGATAACCGAGCATGTGGCAGATGTGCAGTCCGGCTTCGAGCACTCGGAGGATGTTGCCGTTGCCCAGCGGATACCACGGATCGACGATGGAATCCTGGCCGAAACACACATTCATCCCGGCTTCGAGCAATTCGTTGACGCGCGTTACGCCACGGCGTTTCGGGAAGTTGTCGAAGCGTCCTTGCAGGTGAATGCTCTCGGTCGGGCAGGAGACAAAACTGATTCCGGAATGCCCGAGCAAACGGAACAGTTTGGCGCAGTAGGCGTTGTCGTAAGAACCCATCGCCGTGGTGTGGCTGGCGGTGACGAGGGCACCCATGTCGCGGCTGCGCGCCTCTTCGGCGAGCACTTCGAGGAAGCGTGAATGCGGGTCGTCGGTTTCGTCGCAATGCACATCGACCAGGCAACCGGTGCGCTCGGCCAGGTCCATCAGGAACTTCACTGAGCTGACGCCCTGATCGCGGGTGTATTCGAAATGCGGAATCCCGCCGACCACGTCCGCGCCCATACGGATCGACTCTTCCATCAGCTCGCGGCCATTGCGGAACGACTCGATGCCTTCCTGCGGGAACGCGACGATTTGCAGGTCGATGAGGTGACGGCTTTCCTCGCGCACTTCGAGCATGGCTTTGAGCGCGGTGAGTTGCGGGTCGGTGACGTCGACATGGGTGCGCACGTGCTGAATGCCGTGGGCGGCCAGGGCTTGAATGGTTTTCTTCGCGCGGGTCTTGGTGTCTTCTTCGGTGATGGTGACCTTGCGCCCGCCCCAGCACTCGATGCCTTCGAACAGCGTGCCGCTCATGTTCCAGCGCGGCTCGCCGGCGGTGAGGGTGGCATCGAGGTGAATGTGCGGTTCGACGAAAGGCGGCACCACCAGATTGCCGCCGGCGTCGAGGTCATCCGGGCCGAGAGTGGGCGCTTCGGTCTGCCGGGCGATGCTGCGGATCAGACCGTCTTCAAGGTGCAATTCGTGCAAACCGTCCTGGTTGCGCAAACGGGCGTTGATGATGTGCATCAGGCGAATCCTTTTTTATAAGTCTTGTAGTGGCGCGCTCGCGCTGCGAGCGCCGAGCACGCCGGTAACGATGACATACGTTAGCGCGGCAGCGGCGATCCCTACCAGCGGCGCGACCCACGGCGAGCTGAACGCGGCGACGGTGCCGACCGCATAGGCCCCGAGGCCCGGCCAGTTGAACGCCGGCAACCGTGCGTCGGCCAGACGCGGATAGTGCCCGCGCCAGCGGTAGAAAAAGTCCGCCATGATCACCCCGCCAATCGGCGGAATCACCGTGCCGAGCAGAATCAGATAGGGCACCAACATGTCGTACATGCCCAGCAGCGCGAGCAGGGTGCCGATCACTGCGCCGGCGAGGGTCACAGTTTTGCGTCGGCCGGTGCGCAGCAGGTTGCAACCAGCGACAGCGAAGTTGTAGATGGTGTTGTCCTGGGTGCTCCAGATGTTCAGCAACAGCATGGCCATCGCGGCCATGGCGAAACCTTGCAACAGCAGCACTTCAACCACGTCCGGTTGTTGGTAGACGATGGCGCCGTATGCGCCAATCAGCACCATCAGGCCATTGCCGATGAAAAAACCGATCAGGCTGGCCAGTACCGCGACCCGCGCCGAGCGCGAGAAACGCG
The DNA here is from genome assembly GCF_014268445.2 of Pseudomonas tensinigenes. NCBI lineage: Bacteria > Pseudomonadati > Pseudomonadota > Gammaproteobacteria > Pseudomonadales > Pseudomonadaceae > Pseudomonas > Pseudomonas tensinigenes. Next base: position 4,603,520 of record NZ_CP077089.1, on the reverse strand, counting down.
TCCAGTTGGTTGCTTGCGTCGCGCCGCTGACGAAGGTGCCGAACACCAGAGTGATCGCCGTCGACCAGTCCAGCGAGCCGCTTGGCACGACGCTGAGCAAACCTTCGAAACCGCCGACTTTCACCGTCGCCACCCACATCGACAGCATCAGCAGCAACATCATCGCCGGCACCGCGATGTACGAGAGAATCTCCAGTCCGCGATAACCGACGTAAGCGGTGGCGCAGAACAGCAGACCGAACAGCACCATCAGCCCGAGCACCGTGCCTTCGTCGAGATTGAAATATTTACCGATCACGACGGCAGCCGTCGCGGTGCCCCAGGCGTACCAGCCGATCTGGGTGAAACCAAGGATCAGGTCGCTGAGCTTGCTGCCGACTTCGCCGAAACAGAAACGGCCCATCAGTACCGAGTTGAGGCCGCTTTTGAAAGCGATATAGCCGAGGCCTGCCGCGTAGAGACCGAGCAGCAGATTACCGACGATGATCACCGCCATCATTTCGCCGAAACTGAACGCCACGCCCAGCTTGCCGCCGGCAAACATGGTTGCGGTGAAAAACGTGAAGCCCAGTAACACCATCGCCGTCGAGGCCAGGCCTTTGCGTGCATGCATGGGGACTTCGCTGAGGGGGTAATCGTTGCCGGGATCGTTCTGCGTCATGGGGCGGTCCTTGCTGGAATAGAGGAGACGCGGGGGAGGGTTGCAGTGGTCGTGCCAAATGCCGGATGGCGCGGGTTATGTATAGACGAGCCGCGCGGATTGGCGCGAAAGCGGTGCACCTGAATGCACTTGGGCCCAATGTGGGAGCGAGCCTGCTCGCGAAGGCGGTGTGTCAGACGATATTTGCTGTGACTGATGAACCGCTTTCGCGAGCAGGCTCGCTCCCACAGGGGATTTGTGTTGGTTTAGAGAAAGCGCAGCAGGGCGGCGACGATGGCTTCTGGGGCGTCTTCCTGGACGAGGTGGCCGGCGTGGGCAATCGGGTGGAATTGTGATCCCGGGATCATTTGATGTAACGCTCGGCCACGCTCGATGGGAATCCACTGATCGTCCTCACCCCAGAGAATCTGCACCGGGCAGCGGATCGTCGGGTACAAGCTTTCTGCCTCACGGGTATAGCGCTCATCCATCTGCGCAATCTGTCGGTAGAACGCCGCTTGCCCCGGCTCGCCCAGCCACGGCTGCACGTAGGGCGCCAGTTCGTCGTCGGTAATCTCGCGGTGAATCGCCCCGCGAATATAGGTCGGCACAATGGCACGCTGGATGTAGTCGGGCAGACCACTGAACGCCGCCTCATGCTGACGCACATGCTGCACGAACGGCGAACCCCAGGGCGACAATGCCACCGGATCAATCAGGGTCAGGCTGCGGTAATCCTTGCCGTTGAGCAGATGCGCACGCAGGACGGTGGCGCCGCCGAAGTCGTGAGCGACGACGTCGGGGTTTGCAATATTCCAATGCTCGAGCAACTGCGCCAGCAGTTGGTTTTGCACGCCGAGGGAGACGTCGGCGTCGGGTTGCTCGGAGTGCCCGTAACCCAGCAGATCGAAGTAATGCACGCGATGCGTGGCGAAAAAGTGCGGCGCGATCCGGTGCCACACGTACGACGAAAACGGCGTGCCATGCACGAACACCAGCGGCGGGCCGTCGCCGCTTATGGCGTAGCGAATCTGTCGGCCGTTGAAGTCAAAGACCTGATCCAGCAGCCAGTCCGTCATCGGCCTGTCCTCTTGGCGGGTGGGAGCCAAAAAGCATAGGCGTAAAAAAACAGCCGTGAAGGCTGTTCTCTGGCAAAACACTGTTTCCTTGTGGGAGCGAGCCTGCTCGCGAAAGCGGTCTGTCAGTCGATATCAATGTCCGCTGACACACCCTCTTCGCGAGCAGGCTCGCTCCCACAGGGATAGTTGGGGTGTCAGAAGTTATTCACCGCGATAGATGCAACCGCTGGTGCACGTCTCGTGAATGCGGATCGCGCTCAGTTCCGGCAGCAGCGGCTTCATTTCATTCCAGATGAATTTGGCCAGCACTTCACTGGTCGGGTTTTCCAGGCCGGGAATGTCGTTCAGGTAGTTGTGATCGAGACGCTCGTACAGCGGCTTGAAGATCGCTTTGATTTCGGAGAAATCGCGGATCCAGCCGGTGTGCGGATCGAGGTCGCCGCTGAGGTGAAGCGCCACTTTGAACGAGTGACCGTGCAGACGCCCGCACTTGTGGCCGTCCGGGACGTGCGGCAGGCGGTGGGCGGACTCGAAGGTAAATTCTTTGAAGATTTCCACGGTATTTTCAGCTCTGTTCAGATGGCGTTCGCCGCAGCGATTCGGGCAGGCGGCGAGTTTACCAGCTTGTGTTTGGCCGTGCTGACTAAAGGGTCAGCAAGCGCTCGGCGAGGCGACCATTGGCAGTCAGTTCGAGGAACTCGTCACCGAGGCGACGGCTCTCGTCCATCGCTGCGTGCCAGTATTTCTGCCGGCTCGACGCATCGCCCATGAAGCGTTTGAAGTCGTTGCGGTCAGGCAATTTGCCGTAGGGCAGGCGCGCCAGATATTCCTTCGACGGCGCGAGTAACAGCACGTCCTGCAAGCGCTCCACCGAGGCCTTGCGCCATGGCAGGGTCTTGTCGAACCAGCCGGGAATCACCCGATCAGTGAAGTGCGGATAGAGCACGATGCCGTCGCCGCTGTACGGCAGGTCGAGGTGATAATCGAGCAGACCGCCATCGCGGAACGTGCCAGCACCGGCGCCCGGCAAGTCGCGTACGCCTTCCATGACCATCGGGATCGAGCCCGAAGCGAGCAAGGCCTGACGCAGGTTGCCGGCATTCAGGGCGACGAAGCGCGACGGGAAATCGTTCAGCGCATTCACCGGCGGGGCGAGGCGCGGGTCGTGGATGATCAGTCGTTCAAAATGTCGCGACAGCCGCGCGCGACCGCGTAAGTTGTCGGCAATCACCGAGCCCAGCGCCAGACCGAGGCGGCCGCGATGATCATCGGCCAGACGCCCCTGACTTTTCACCACCATGATGTTCAGGCGGTAATGCGCGTTGTCGAGGATGCTTGCGTCGCGGCCGTCGAGCAGGTCGTTGAGCATGCGTTGCGAGCTCTGACTGATCTCGGCCATGGTCACGCCTTTGTTGAAATTCTGCTCGGCGTACAGCTGACCGAGGCGGCGTATGCCTTCGGCGGCGTCCGGCAGACACGCGCTGGCAAAGCGCCAGGAACCGACCGAGGCGCCGATCAACGAGCGTTCGCGCGGCGCGCCGGGCAGCCATTCACCGAACAGCGCCAGATCCAGTCCTTGAATCCCCAACGCCTTCGGCCCACCGGCGGCGCCGGGCAGGGTGCCGACGTCGGCTGCGTTCAGGCCTTGCGCACGAATACGCGCCATGGCCCGCGGGCCGGCCTTGAGGGTGAGGGCGGGGAATTTGATGTGGATGGCGGTCATACCAGTCTCGATCGTTAGCAAGCGAAGGATTATAGACCCATGATGTCCCCTGTGGGAGCGAGCCTGCTCGCGAATGCGGTGGGTCAGACACTTCATTACTGACTGACACACCGCATTCGCGAGCAGGCTCGCTCCCACAAGGAGGTAAGGTGTTGAGCTGGGGCAATGATGGCAATTCAGTTTCAGTTAAGTTCATCCCGCTAAGGTGCCCACCGTAAGCAACACATAAAAATACGGAGACCCCATGAAAACCCTGACTGCCCTGTCCATTGCCTCGATCATCGGCTGCACCGCCAGCCTCGCCCATGCCCGCGATCTCGGCCCTGACGAAGCCCTGCGTCTGCGCGACGCTGGTACTATCGTCACCTTCGAGAAGCTCAACGCCACCGCGTTGGCCAAACACCCGGGTTCGACGATCACCGACACCGAGCTGGAAGAGCAGTACGGAAAGTACATCTACCAGATCGAAATGCGCGATCCGCAGGGGCAGGAGTGGGATCTGGAATTAGACGCGGTGACTGGGCAGGTTCTCAAGGATCATCAGGATACGTAATGAAGGTTAATGTTCGCGCCACCCGCCGCACGGCGTTGGCGCTGGTGATGTGTTGCTCGACGGCGATGGCTCGCGACCTCGGTCCGGACGAAGCCCTGAATCTACGCAAGCAGGGCGTGATCCTGCCGCTGGAGCAAGTGCTGCAGCAGGCGATGGATCGCTATCCCGGCGCAAAGTTGCTGGAAGTCGAGCTGGAAGAAAAACACGACGTCTACATTTATGAAGTCGAGTTGCTCACCGTCGAAGGTGTCGCCCGTGAGCTGCATTTGAAGGCCGATACCGGCGAACTTGTGAAAGACAAGGAAGATTGATCGATGCGTTTGCTATTGGTGGAAGACCATGTACCGCTGGCCGACGAACTGCTCGCCGGCCTGCAACGCCAAGGCTACGCTGTGGATTGGCTGGCGGACGGTCGTGATGCGCTGTATCAGGGCAGCAGCGAGCCGTATGACCTGATCATTCTCGACCTCGGCCTGCCGGGCGTGCCGGGGCTTGAGGTGCTCGCGCAGTGGCGCGCCGGCGGTCTGGCAATTCCGGTGCTGATCCTCACGGCGCGCGATTCCTGGGCTGAGCGCATCGAAGGCCTGAAGGCCGGTGCCGATGATTACCTGACCAAACCGTTCCATCCTGAAGAGCTGCAACTGCGCATTCAGTCGTTGTTGCGCCGCTCCAAAGGGCAGGCCAATCAGCCGACGTTGCAGGCGGCCGGCCTGCATCTGGACGAGGGTCGGCAATGCGTGGTTCGCGACGGCGCCGACATTCAACTGACCGCTGCCGAATTCCGTCTGCTGCGCTATTTCATGCTGCACCCTGAGCAGATCCTCTCCAAAAGCCACCTCGCCGAACACCTCTACGACGGTGAAACCGAGCGCGACTCCAACGTCCTCGAAGTGCACGTCAATCATCTGCGGCGCAAGCTCGGCAAAAGCGTGATCGAAACCCGTCGCGGCCAGGGTTACCTGTTCGGCGGGCAAGCTTCGTGAGGTCGATCCAGCGCCGCTTGAGCCTGGGTTTGATCAGCGTGATGGTGGTCGTCGGTGTAGTGGTGGCGCAAACCAGTCTGTGGTTGTTCGAAGTGGGTTTGCAGCGCTACCTGGAAGCCGGTCTGCGCAACGACAGCGAAAGTCTGCTGGTGGCATTGGTGCGCGGGCCGCAAGGCCTGCAACTGGATGAGCGGCATTTGTCACCGGCCTATCAGCGGCCGTTTTCCGGGCATTACTTCCGGATCGACTTTGCCGAAAGCCATTGGCGCTCACGTTCGTTGTGGGATCAGGACCTGCCGTTGCTCGACCATCCCGGTCTGCACAGCAACCTGCAACTGGGCCCGGACGGTCAGCAGTTGCTGGTGCTGCGCTCGGATTATCGACGTTTGGGCCAGTCGATTTCGATCAGCGTCGCGCAGGATTACACGCCGGTGCGCGAGAGCTTTCAGCGCATGCGCCAGATCGGCCTCGGCCTTGGGCTGGCGGCGTTGCTGCTGATTCTGTTCTTGCAGCGCTTGACCGTGCGCCGCGCGCTGAAACCGCTGGAAAGGGCTCGCGAACAGATCGCGCAATTGCAGCAGGGTCAGCGCTCGCAACTGGATGATCAGGTGCCGGTGGAGCTGGAACCGCTGGTGGCGCAGATCAACCATTTGCTCGCGCACACCGAAGACAGCCTGAAGCGTTCACGCAATGCCTTGGGCAATCTCGGGCACGCGTTGAAAACGCCGCTGGCGGTGCTGTTGAGTCTGGCCTCCAGCGAAAAACTCGATGCGCATCCCGAGTTGCGCAAGGTGCTCAAGGAACAGCTGGAGCAGGTGCAGCAGCGGCTCAATCGCGAGTTGAACCGTGCGCGGCTGTCCGGTGATGCGTTGCCGGGGGCACTGTTTGATTGCGATGCGGAATTGCCGGGGTTGCTCGCTACGTTGAACATGATTCACGGCGAGCATCTGGCGTTGAGTTATGTCGCGCCGGCGGGGTTGCAGTTGCCGTGGGATCGTGAGGATTTGCTTGAGTTGCTCGGCAATCTTTTGGACAACGCCTGCAAGTGGGCGGATGCCGAAGTACGTCTGAGTGTGATTGAGCGTTCGGATGGCTTTGCCCTGAGCGTGGAAGATGACGGCCCGGGGATTCCCGAAGAGCAGCGCACTGAGGTGTTCAGCCGGGGCACGCGGCTGGATGAGCAGACCCACGGGCATGGGTTGGGGCTGGGGATTGTCCGCGATATTGTCGAGACCTGGGGCGGCTTGCTGGTGTTGGGGGAAAGTGAGTGGGGCGGGCTGAAGGTGGTGATCGAGTTGCCTCGGCGGTGAGTCTTTTAGAAGCCCCTCACCCTAACCCTCTCCCAGAGGGAGAGGGGACTGACCGCGTTGTTTGGGAGAGGTACGCCGACGTGAGATACCGAGTCGAACTCAGGTTTTGAAAGCTTCCCCGAGACCTGAAATACCGAGCCGAACTCAGGTTTTGAATGGCACGGAGATCGGCTCCCTTTCCCCCTCGCCCCCCTTGGGGGAGAGGGCTGGGGTGAGGGGGGGAATCCAACTGACACCCCGCCAATCCAGAATCACACCCGAAACTGATCCATCAAACTCTGCTGCTGATTCGCCAGACTATTGAGCGACTGGCTCACCCGCGCCGACTCATTCGCCTGACCGGACAACGACTCCGTGACATCACGGATCGTCGCCACGTTGTTATTGATCTCCTCGGCCACCGCACTCTGCTCTTCAGCGGCGCTGGCAATCTGCAGATTCATGTCACTGATCACCGTCACCGCGTCGCCAATCTGGCGCAGCGCGGTCACGGCCTGGCCAACCTGTTCAACGCTACCCTGAGCCTGACGATGGCTGTTGCCCATCGACCCGACCACATCCTGCGTACCGCTCTGCAACTGCTCGATGACCTGACGGGTCTCTTCCACCGATTCCTGTGTGCGGCGGGCGAGGTTGCGGACTTCGTCGGCGACCACGGCAAAACCACGGCCGGCCTCACCGGCACGCGCCGCTTCGATCGCGGCGTTGAGCGCCAACAAGTTGGTTTGTTCGGCGATGGCACGAATGGTTTCCAGCACCGCGCCGATCTTCTCGCTGTTGGCCGCCAGACCTTCGACTTGCACCATCGCCGCGCTCATGTCGGCGGCGAGGGTGTCGATGCTCGCGGTAGTGCGGTCGATCACGGTCAGGCCCTGGCGGGTCGCGCGATCAGCATCCTTGGCCGCTTCGGCAGCCTGCGCGGCGCTGCGGGCGACGTCTTGTGCGGTGGCGCTCATTTCGTGGGAGGCAGTGGCGACCTGATCGACCTGCCGATATTGCTGCTCCATGCCGGCGCTGGTCTGGGTCGCAATCGCTGAGGACTGATCGGCGGTGTTGCGCGCGTCCTGCACCGAGCGTTTCACTTCGGCGATGATCGGCTGCAACTTGTCGAGGAACTTGTTGAACCAACCGGCCAGTTGCCCGAGTTCGTCCTTTTTGTCATAGGCCAGACGGCGGGTCAGATCACCTTCACCGCTGGCGATATCTTCGAGCATGTGTGCTACGCCGAGGATCGGTTTGGTCACGCTGCGCGCCATCAGCCACACCAGCAGCAAGCCGATTAGCGCGGCCAGCACGCCGAGACTCAATTCGATCAGCGTGCCGGAGTTGTTGCTCGCGTCCAGTTGTTGCTTGAGCGCTTCGGCACGGCTGACCAGCACTTTCTCCGGTACATCGAGCAAAACGCCCCACGACGGGCCGCCGGGAATCGGCGGGAACGGCGACAGCACTTTCAACTGACCGTTGCTGTGCAGGCTGCTGACGCTGCTGGTGGAAGCGAGTTTGCTCAGCAGTTCGGCGCCGCTGATTTTGTCCACGGCATCCAGACGCTGGCTGAGTTTGCCGGCGTCCGGGCTGTAACCGGCGAGCAGGCCGGCGGGGCTGATGATGCTCACGGCGGTCTGGCCGTCATAGAGCTTCTTGCTCGCGCCCTGACTGATCGCTTGCAGGCTGTTGAGGTTGATATCGACCGACAGCGAGGCGATGACTTTGCCGTTGACCATCAGCGGGAAGACGATGCTGGTCATCAGCACCTTCTGGCCGTCGATCACATAGAAGTACGGTTCGATTACACACGGCTTGAGCGTGGCACGCGGGCAGGTAAACCAGGCGTTCGCGGCTTGGCCGCTAGGGCCGGTGCTGGTGTCGGCCATGTCGCTTTCCGGCAGGGCCATCGAGGTGACTTTACCTGGCGTCGGTTGCGACCAGTACAGGGCGAAACGGCCCTTGTCGTTGCTGCCCAATTCGGCTTGGCCGGCGAACAATTCGTCCTTGCCGTCCAAGGCGTTGGCTTCGAACACCAGCGACAGACCGAGCAAGTCCGGGTTGGCTTGCAGCGCCGATTTGACCTGACGGGTCATATCCTCACGCAGGTCGAAGGCATCGAGGAAACGCTTCTCGGCTTGTTCGCGCAGGAACAGCACCTGCCGCGAGAAGCCGTGGCCATATTGATAGGCGTCCATGAACTGCTGGCGAATGCCGGCGGCCTGCACTTCACCTTGCGACTCGATGCGCGCTTGCGCCGACTCGGTGAGCATTTCCATGCTCGAAGCTTTCACCAGTGCAGAACTGTGCTCCATGCGATACAGCGAAAGACCGACCAACAGGGTCACAATACCGGCCAGGCAGAGGCCGGCGAGCAGGGTGATTTTCCATTGGATGGAAAGTTGTCTGAGCGACATGGAGACGTCCTTATTCGATAAATATCTGAGACTTTGCACTGTAACGGCCCAAGAGCAGCTTTCTTGAGCTTCCAGCCGCAAGCTGCAAGTGAAAAAACGCAAAAGCTTGCCGCTTGTGACTTGCAGCTTGCCGCTGCTTCATTCACAGTGCGCGCCCTTCTAATAAGACCCTCTTTGCAAATCCGCCGGTTAAGCTTTGGCGGACTCATTCTGTCTGGCGGTCGGTTTTCCACCGCAGTGTTTTTTGAGGTAGTGAAATGAATGCAGTCATAGCGGCAGTCGGCGTCATGCTGATTCTCAGCCTGTCCCGCGTGCACGTAGTGATCGCCTTGATCGTTGGCGCGCTGGTCGGCGGCCTCACCGGTGGCCTGGGCATCGATGCCACACTCAAGGCTTTCAACAGTGGCTTGGGCGGTGGTGCGACGGTGGCGTTGTCCTACGCGTTGCTCGGCGCTTTCGCCGTGGCGATTGCCAAGTCGGGCCTGGCCCACGCCTTGGCCGACAAGGCGCTGGCGATGGTCGACCGTCAACATGCGACGGGCGGCGGCAGTGTCAAATGGCTGCTGATCGGCCTGTTGTGGGTGGTGGCGATCGCTTCGCAGAACATCCTGCCGATCCACATCGCGTTCATTCCGTTGCTGGTGCCGCCGCTTCTATATGTGCTGACCAAGCTGCAACTCGACCGTCGCTTGATCGCCTGCGTCATGACGTTCGGTCTGATCACGCCGTACATGTTCCTCCCGGTAGGCTTCGGTAACATTTTCCTCAATGAGATTTTGTTGGCGAATGTTGCGCGCAGTGGCGTCGACATCAGTGGCATCAACGTCACCCACGCCATGGGCATTCCGGCGCTGGGCATGTTGGTGGGGCTGGGCATTGCCTTTATCAGCTACCGCAAGAAACGCGTTTATGACCTGGCGAAGATCGAGCAAGTCGAACAGGTGGCGGTGCAGTACAACCCGCTCAGCCTGATGATTGCCGGTGTGGCGATTGCCGCCGCGTTCATTATTCAGTTGTTGCTGGACTCGATGATTATCGGCGCGCTGGCTGGCTTTCTGATCTTCTCGGCGTCCGGCATCGTCAAGTGGCGTGAGACCGATGATCTGTTTACCGAAGGCATGAAGATGATGGCGATGATCGGCTTCATCATGATCGCGTCTTCCGGTTTCGGCGAAGTGATCAAGGCCACCGGGGAAGTGCAGACACTGGTGCAAACGTCGGCGGCGTGGATCGATCACAGCAAGGGCATCGGTGCCTTGATGATGTTGCTGGTGGGGTTGCTGGTGACCATGGGCATTGGTTCGTCCTTCTCGACCGTACCGATCCTGGCGGTGATTTTCGTGCCGCTGTGCGTGCAACTGGGCTTCAGTCCGATCGCTATTGTCTGCATCGTTGGTACCGCCGGCGCGCTGGGCGATGCCGGTTCGCCTGCTTCGGATTCGACGCTGGGCCCGACCTCCGGGCTGAACATCGACGGCCAGCATCACCACATCTGGGACACCGTGGTGCCGACGTTCCTGCACTACAACCTGCCGTTGCTGGCGTTCGGCTGGGTGGCCGCGATGGTTCTCTGAACCCCACCGATCTCCTGTGGGAGCGAGCTTGCTCGCGAAAGCGGTGTATCAGTGACTTAAGGGTTGACTGACACGACGCCTTCGCGAGCAAGCTCGCTCCCACAGGGGGATGGGGTGATTGCTGTGCTCAACTTTTGTGATGACGTGCCGTTAAAGCCTTTAACCACGCCAATAAAACCAAAAGAGTGAGCTCCCACAATGCGCCTGAGCCTCAAGGCTAAAGTCCTCTCCCTCGCCGTTCTCCCGGTGTTGCTCTTTGCGCTGGTCATCAGCCTGACCACGCTGTTCATCCTCCAGGAACAGGCGCACAAAGAGGTCGAACAGACCCGCGAACGCCTGCTCGGCGATGCCAAAGCCACTCTGCAAAGTTACGTCGCCGTGGCCATGACCACGATCAAACCGCTGTACGACGCGGCCGCGCCGGGTGATAACGAGGCGCGCGCGCAAGCGATCAAACTGCTGTCGGGCATTCGTTACGGCAAGGACGGCTACTTCTTCGGCTACGACTCCGAGACCGTGCGCCTGTTCAAGGCCAACGACCCCGAAGGCGTGGGCAAAAGTTTCAAGGACAACCGCGATCCGAATGGCGTTTACGTCAATCTCGGTCTGGTTAAAGTGGCGAAGGACGGCACGCACTATCTGCAGTACAGCTCGCCGTTGCCGGGTAATGCCAAGGTGCTGGTGCCGAAACTCGGCTACACCGAATACCTGGCGAAGTGGGACATGGCGGTCGGTACGTCGGTCAACCTCGACGGCATCGAGGCACAAGTGGCGTTGGTCGAAGCGCAGGTGCAGGAACGTGTGCAAGGCGTGGTGCTGAGCATCGTCGGCGTGGCGGTGGTAGTGCTGTTGGTGATTGCGGCAGCGGGGATGCTGCTGGCCAATACCATTTTGCGTCCGTTGACCCTGATGAAAGCCAACCTTGATGACATCGCGGCGGGTGAGGGCGATCTGACCCGCCGACTGAACATCACCAGTCAGGACGAACTCGGCGAACTGGCTGGCTCGTTCAACCGCTTCGTCGACAAGATCCATGGCCTGGTGCGGCAGATCACCGAGATGACCACGCAACTGACCGGGCTGGTGACGCAAGTGTCCGATCAGGCCCAGCGTTCCGATCAGGCGATGGAGCGTCAGCGTCACGAAACCGATCAGGTCGCCACCGCCATCAATGAAATGTCCGCCGCCGCACAAGAAGTGGCCAAGAGCGCGCAGAACGCCGCCGTCGCCGCCCAGCAGACCGACGAAGAAGGCCAGAGCGCCAAGCGCGTGGTGGCCGGCAGCATCAAACAGATCCATGCGCTGGTCGATGACATCCGCAGCAGCGGCGTGTCGCTCGACAGCCTGCAGCAGGACGTGACGTCGATTGTTGGCGTGCTGGGGGTGATTCGTTCGATTGCCGAGCAGACCAACCTGTTGGCATTGAACGCGGCGATTGAAGCAGCGCGCGCCGGTGAGGCTGGACGCGGGTTTGCCGTGGTGGCGGACGAAGTGCGGGCATTGGCCAGTCGCACGCAGATCAGTACCCAGGAAATTCAGGGGATGATCGATCGTTTGCAGGCGGGTACGCAGCAGGCCGTGGAAGCGATGCGCCGCTCCAGCGAGGCGGGTGACGGCACTTCACAGCAAGCCAATCAGGCCGGCGCTTCGCTCGACGCGATGGCATCGTTGATTGCGACGATCAACTCGATGAACGCGCAGATTGCCAGCGCGGCGGAAGAGCAGACGGCGGTGGCCGAAGAGATCAACCGCAGCGTGCATCAGATTGCGGTGGCGGTGGATAACGTGGCTGATGAAACGCAGTTGGGTGCGCAGACGTCACGCAGTCTGGCGGAGCTGGGGCAGCGCTTGGGCAAACTCGTGGGCCAGTTCCGTATTTGACAGCTTGAGAAGCCCCTCACCCTAGCCCTCTCCCCGAGGGAGAGGGGACTGACCGAGGTGTCTTGCGTCATACATCGACCTGAAAGATTCAGTCGATTATGGATTCGGTAAAGCTGTTTCAGGTCGGCGTAGTTCCACAGCATCCCCCAATCAGTCCCCTCTCCCTCCGGGAGAGGGCTAGGGTGAGGGGCTTTTGATCTTCAGCTCCTCAAGGTCTATCCCAGTAGGGCACTTCGCCAAAGCATTCGATAAAGAAATCAATCACCGTCCGCACCTTCACCGACAACCGCCGGCTCCCCGGCCACAACACCGCAATCTGCTGCGGCTCCAGACTGTTCGACACCTGATACTCCCCCAGCACCGGCACCAGCGTGCCGTCGCGCACCGCCTCACCAATCAGCCACGACGGAAACATCACCAGCCCCAAACCTTGCTCGGCCGCTTGGGTGAGGGTGTCAGCGTGGTTGCCGGTGATCGGACCTCTCACCGAATACGGCGTCCAGTCCTCGCCATCGCGGCGGAAAAACCAGCGCTGCTGGCCGGTCGCGCCTTTGTAAGCCAGGCATTGGTGTTGCGCCAGATCTTCGGGTTTCTGCGGCGTACCGTGGCGCTTGAGATAAGCCGGACTGGCTGCGACCTGAAAGCGATGCGGCGCCACAATCCGCGCCTGCATGCTCGAGTCGTGCAACGGGCCGATGCGAAATAGCAGATCCGCGCCTTCCTGAAGCGGGTCGACGTAATGGTCAGTCTGCTGGATATCCAGTTGCAGCTTCGGATAGCGCGCGCACAACTGGCCCAGCCACGGCGTCAGATGCCGTTGGCCGAACACCACCGGGGCGTTGATGCGCACCAGACCGGTGGGTTCGCTTTGCTGCTCCTGCAACGCCTGTTCGGCTTCTTCCAGTTGTACCAGCACCAGCCGCGCATGGTGACCGAGCATGCGCCCAGCTTCGGTCGGCGTGACGGCGCGGGTGTGGCGGTAGAGCAATTGCTGGTTCAGCGCCTGTTCCATCAACTGGATCTGCCGGGAGATCGAGGAGGGCGCCACGCCTTCACGGCGGGCCACTTCGGAGAAACTGCCGTGGTCGAGTACCGCGACAAACAGCCTTAGCGCTTTGAATCCGAGTTCGTTGAGCCCGTGCATCGTTCGTCCTGCTGTGCGAGTTGCGCAAAAGTGTTGTCCGGATGCTCCCATTTATCGCACAGCTTGGCCAGCCGATAATCCGCGCCATCGTTTACTTGAGTGGAATGTTGTTTATGCAGACGTTGGATGAGGTGAGTGTCAGTGCACCGGCGACGAAATCCGGATTGCGCTTGTTGTTGCTGCCGCTGGTGATTCTCGCGGGCATGGGCTTGTCGGTGGAGGCGGGGTTGCTCGGGCCATTGGGTGTGCAGGTCGGGCATCTGTGGGCGACTTTGAGCATTTTTGGTGTGGGTTCGGCGATTCTGTTTTTGCTGCTGTTGTTCGCTGGCCCGCAAAAAGGCCCGGCACTGACTGATCTGCCGCGCTGGCAATTGATTGGCGGTTTTTTGGGGCCGATGTACGTGGTGGTGTTGACCCTGGCGACGCCGCATATCGGTATTGCCATGACCATGATCGCGATTCTGTCGGGTCAGGTGGGCAAGAGTGTGTTGATTGACCATTTCGGCTGGTTCGGGGCGACGCGCAAGAAGGTCAATGCCGAGCGGTGGCTGGCGTTGGGGTTGATTGTGGTGGCACTTGTTTTGATTGCGCGGGGGTGAGTGATGAGTCTGGTTATTTTGTTGGCGGTGGTGGTGTTGGCCGGTGCGGTGTTGAGTGTGCAGGCGGCGATCAATGGGCGTCTGGGCGAGAGCGTTGGGGTGTTGCGCAGTAGTTTGCTGACATTCGTTGTGGGCGCGGTTTCGACCGGTTTGTTGATTTTGTTTTTTGAGCCGGCGCATGCGGTGAGTTTGTTGGATGTGCCGAAGTGGCAGTTGACCGGGGCGCTGTTTGGCGTGGTGTACATGATGGTGATGGTCGGGGCGGTGCCGGTGGTGGGGACGGCTGTGGCGACGGTGGCGGTGATTGTCGGGCAGTTGGGAATGGGGATGTTGATTGATAATTTTGGCTGGTTGGGGAATCCGGCGATTGAGCTGTCTGGTTCGCGGATTTTGGCGATGGGGTGTTTGGGGGTGGCTTTGGTGTTTATGTATAGGAGTTCGCGTCAGGCTGGGTGAGTTGGGTTGGGTTGGGTTGGGTTGAGTACATATCCGTTGCTGCGGTAACGGCGGCTTAGGGTTCCGCCCTTACGGCGGGTCACTTTTTCCAGACGCCGAAAAAGTAACCAAAAAGGCTTGCTCCTGCGTGCGGCCCGCTCGCTGGGGCTCGGGGTTCCTTCGCTCCGGGATCGATCCGGGCGCAGCGTCTCCGGTTTGCTGCGCTGCACCTCCTCTCGCTGTGTTTGGCTGCGCCAAACGGTCGCTGCGCTCCCACGCCCGGATCAATCCCTCCACTCAGCCTTCCGACGTCGCCCGTGGATCAAGATCAAAAGCAGGCGAGCTGACACTCGGCCTATTGAGTGGTGAAGAGCGCGGGTGTTCGGCCTTTTGATTTGTGGTGGATTTGTCCCTCACCCCAGCCCTCTCCCAGAGGGAGAGGGGGCCGATTTGGGTGTTTTTCAAGATCTGAGTTCGACTCGGTATTTCACGTCGGCGTACCTCTCCCAAACACCACCGTCAGTCCCCTCTCCCTCCGGGAGAGGGCTAGGGTGAGGGGCTCTTGATCTGGCTTTTGATCTGGCTTTGGCTTTTGATTTTCTGCCCCTTCGGCAGGCCGAGCGAAGGTGTTCATCCGGGGGGTAGGCGCGCAGCGCCGTGCGGCGCAGCCGCATTCATCGAGAGGAGGTGCAGCGAAGCAAACCGTAGGCGATGCCCCCGGATGGACACCGTAGCGAGGGAACACTGAGCCTCAGCGAAGTGCCGTACGCTGGGGCAAAGCCTTTTGGGTTACCTTTTCGGCGTTTGGAAAAGGTGACTCGCTGTAAGAGCGAAACCGCCAGCGGCAACACCCGCAGCAACGGATATGCCCCCAATCCCAACCCCAAACAAAATCAAAAGATCGCAGCCTGCGGCAGCTCCTACAATGGTTATTAAGGCTTGCCCATCAAGCCCCAGACAACCACCACCCAAGGAGTCTGCCCCCATGCCTGATAGAAAATGCGATTGCCCCGGATGCAAATGCACAATCAAGGAAGGCGACCATTCCTACGCAGTACACGGCAAACACTATTGCTGTGAAGCCTGCGCTCACCACCACAAGAGTGGCGAGGAATGCTCAAGCAAAGGCTGCCACTGCGCGCATCCCAAATAACAGCACCCATAAAAAAGTGGAGCCTAATCAGGCTCCACTTCCAGTTTCAGGCTCTCATCATCCAGCCGCTCCGCATGCCGCACCGTACCTTGCAGCCTTCGCCCTTCAACCCTGACCACCACGGTTTTCGCCTGGTCGAGGTCTTCCGGCAGCGGCGCCGGCACTCTCAGGGCAAAGCGAAACGGATCATCTACGACCGCCTCCAGCCCAACGCGGCAATCCACGCTTTTGGTGATCCGCCCGAACAACGTATCAAGGCCGTAGTCCAGATGCGCCGGGCTGATGATGTTGCTCATGGTGCATTCCCCCGAATGATGCCGATCACCAGCTGAGCTTAGCTGGTCGGTCGCCACACAACGTTTTCCACGCCGAATTTTTCCGCCATCGGTTTGCTGGTCTTCTGCACCTTCTCACGGCCAAAACGCGGGATGCGGCCGACCCCGGCGTCGCAACTCGCCCAATGCCACGCCTCGGTGTTGTCCATTTTGTCCGAGCGGATAATGAACGACTTGGGCGTGCCGTGAAGGGTGTATTCGATGACATACAGTTTTGCGTTGTTCATAAAGCCCGTATTCCTCCCTGTGGTAATAGAGGGATCGCGGCGCATCGGGAAAATTCACTCGGATTGTCCGACGGTATCTATCGTTGGCGACGCCGTGGCGCACTGGTTACCATGGTGCTCCCGCCATCCCCAATGAATGCTCGCCATGGCCCTCGCCGCACCGCCTGATCTGAGTGATACCGATGTGCCCGTGCAACGTGTGGCGCGCACGTATCCGCGTGGCTTGTTTATCGAGCCACATGAGCATGTCTGGGGACAGTTGCTGTATGCGATGAGCGGGGTGATGTGGGTCGAGACGCCGCACGAAGCGCTAGTGGTGCCGCCGCAGCGGGCGGTGTGGTTGCCGCCGGGTGTGCCGCACGGGATTCGGGTGGTGTCGGATCTGCAGATGCGCAATATCTACCTGCGTCCGGCGCTGGCGGCGACGCTGGATCAGATGGTGCAGGTGATCGAGGTCGGTGGTTTGCTGCGCGAGTTGATCGTCGGGCTGGTGGAGCAGGGTGATAGCGGGGATCCGGCGTATTACGAGGCACTCGTCGGGTTGGCGTTGCTGGAGCTGAAACGCGCAAGGCGTTCGCAGTTGAAGATCCCGATGCCGGATGACTCCGACCGGCGCTTGATGAATCTGTGTCAGGCAGTGATGGCGGCGCCGTCGCTGGAGATTCCTTTCGAACAGCATGCGGAAAATGCCGGGGCCAGCGTGCGCACGCTGGCGCGGTTGTTCAAGGACAGCCTCGGCATGGGCTTCGCCGAGTGGCGGCGGCAGGTGCAGCTGGCGACGGCGGTGGCAGAGTTGATTCAGGGCGTGGCGGTGAGTGTGATTGCCCGGGAGCTCGGCTACTCGCCCAGCAGTTTCAGTGACATGTTCCGCCGCGAATTGGGTGTGGCCCCCTCGCAATTCATAGTGGAACAAGATTAATCAAACCAGCGCAGATCCAATGTGGGAGCGAGCCTGCTCGCGAATGCGGTGGATCAGCTGACTCATCCTTCACTGACACACCGCATTCGCGAGCAGGCTCGCTCCCACAGGGTTCTGTGGTGTGCATCTGATACTTGTCCGAAATTCAGAAGTCCTTGGCCGATGCCATCCCGGCCAGTTCCCTAAACTCTGCCCATTCCTTTCCACGGGCGGAGTTGCTCCCCATGAACTACCTGATTTCGCTGGCCATCGGTCTGGGCGTCGGCCTGTTGTACGGCGCGCTGGATTTCCGTTCTCCCGCGCCACCGGCCATCGCGTTGGTGGGTTTGCTCGGCATGCTCGCCGGTGAACAGTTGTGGCCGATGGGCCGACAGCTGGTCGCGGGTTGGTTGTCCTGAATTTCCTCTTTTCCTTTGGTGGATGTCCCCATGAAAGCACTGCAATTCGATAAAACCGGCGACCTGTCTTCCCTGCGCTATGTCGAGGTGCCGACCCCGGTACCCGGCGCTGACGAAGTGCTGGTACAGATCAAGGCTGCCGGCCTGAATCCCAGCGATGTGAAAAACGTCCTCGGCCGTTTTCCCTACACCACGCTGCCGCGAATTCCCGGTCGCGATTTCGCCGGCGTCGTCGTCGAAGGCCCGCAGGCGTTGATCGGTCAGGAGGTCTGGGGCACCGGCCGTGAGCTGGGCTTTTTCGCCGACGGCACTCACGCGCAATTCGTCAAACTGCCAGCCAATGGCGTCGCACACAAACCTTCGCACCTGAGTTTCACCCAGGCCGCCAGCCTCGGCGTGCCGTACACCACGGCGTGGGATGCGCTGGAACGCAGTCTGGTAACGGCCGAAACCCGTTTGCTGGTGATCGGCGGCGGAGCGGTGGCTACCGCTGCATTGGCGCTGGCGAAGGTGCGTGGCGCGCAGTTGCTGGCGGCGGCGCGGCGCCCGGAGCAGGTGGCGGAGTTGCATGCGCAGGGTTATCAGACAATCCAGCTGGATAAGCCGGAAGACCTCGGTGCGCAAGTCAATGCGGTGTATCGCGGCGGCGCCGATGTGATCTTCGACACCACCGGTTTCTGGTTGCCAGCGTCGGTGGCGGCATTGGCTAGCTTCGGACGGATCGCGATCATCGCCGCGCCGGTCGATGGGCATGTGCAATTGCCGGCACTGGCGCTGTATCGCAAGGGTGGTTCGGTGGTCGGGATCAATTCGTTGTTGTATGGAGTTGAAGCGTGTGCGGCGATGCTCGAGCAGTTCGGGCGGTTCTTTGATGAAGGGTTGTTGCCGTTGCCGCAAGGGTTGGTCGAGGCGCCGTTGGCTGATGGTCTTCAGCGTTATGCGGATGTGAATCAGGGCAGCGGTGACAAGGTCATCCTCATTCCCTGATACACCGCAAAACCCCGTGTAGGAGTGAGCCTGCTCGCGATAGCGGTGTATCAGTCACTCATGATTAAACTGACACACCGCTATCGCGAGCAGGCTCACTCCTACATTAGATGGGGGTTGGGCTTAGGTTTGCGGGACGCCGTTTTCCCATGCCGACCAGTTCTTCAGGATGTCCTGCACCAGCGGATTACCCGCGCGATAGAGGTTCTCCAGCGCCGGCACAAAACCGCCCTGATCGGCGTACTTGAGCAGGTTGTCCACTTCACTGCCACCCGGCTCCGGGCGGTCAAAGTCGGAGCCAGCGCGCACCACGGCGAGGCGTTGCACGTCGACCAGACCTTCACGACCGGCACGCAGCAAGGCCTCATAGGTCGAATTGTCTTCCTGCTGCGTCGTGCAGTATTCGCCCTTGTTGTCGGTCAGTAACTTGGTCCAGACCTCGGCCCGTTCGCTCAGGCGCGTGCCGGAAAACCAGGTGTTGCCGGCCAGTGTGTCGCAACGGGTAACCACCGGTGGTTGATTGGCCGGGGCCGACGGGTATTTCAGGCGCCACGCGGCGGACTCCTTGCTTTCGCTCAGTTCGACTTTATGGCTCAGGGCGAACGCCTTGGCCTGCAGTTTCGGGTTGAGTTCAAAGACTTCGGTCTTGTAGTCCAGCGGCGGTTTTTCGTTCGGCCCCTTGGTGTTGATGCCCAGATACCCGGTCGGCCAGCTCGACGGCGCATCCCGCGAATCGATCTCCCATTGCGTGCCGAATTCCACCAGATAATGCGCCCATGCGGCGGTGCCGATAGTCCCGTGTTTCGGGCTGATCCCGGCAATGCCAGCGATCAGGAAGTAGCTTTTGCGCAGGTCGAATTTCGGCGACAGCGCCAACGCCAATGTCGAGGCGGCCGCATTGGTCTGGCCCATGCCGGTGGTCAACAGGCACACCTGCTGTGCGTTGCAGCGGATGCTCGGGTACTCGGCGGACAGGCCCGCCACGCGGATTTCCTGCTTCAATTGCAGGCGGTCGATCCAATGCTGCGCCTCGGGGGCGAACATGGTGATCAGTACGACTTTCGGTTGCATCGGTGCTTCGGCCGCCCACGCGGTGGAGGAGAGCAGGGCCGCACCGGCGAAGGTCAAACGCATCATTGCTTGCATGGAAAACTCCTCGATTCAGAATTGATAACCGACACCGGCGTAGTAACCCCAGCCGTTGGAACGCGCGCGGAAATTGCCGTCGCCAAAATTCAGCTCGCTGCCGTCCTCCCAGTTGCCGCCGTTGTGGAAGTAACGGCCGACCAGAGTGAAGCGCAAGTGGGTGAACGAGTAGAGCAAGACGTTGGTCGCTACCGTCGCATTGGCCGTGCGCGCAGGGTTGTCCTTGTGGATGTCCGAGCCGAAATCGAAGTTGGTGAAGCCGATGTAGGTCAGCGACGCGCCGTTGCTGAATTTGTCGATCGGCACGATGTACTTCAGTTGCGCACGGTAGCCGTCCCACGAATATTCATTGCTGGCGCCGTAGTTTTCCCACTGATAGCGACCGTACAGGTTGGCCGACAGATTGACCCGCGAATGGGTGTCGATGTCGGTGCCGAAACCGCTGTAAAGGGTGTTGGCGCGGTTCTCTTTGCGGCTGCCGTGGTCGTAGATCCAGTCGAACGCTACATACCATTCCTTGAACGGGCCGATGGCCAGGCTGCGGCCGGCGAGGTAATCAATGGAGATGCGCGGTTCGTGCTCCATGAACACCGGCGAGCCGTGATCCCACACGCCTTTGTCGTGGCTGTTGCCGATGTTGAAGATCTTCGGGATGTCGATGTAGCCGTACAACTCGAACGGACCTTTGCGGCCGAAGTACTCGTATTCCAGATAGATGTCGTCGGCCGGTTGCGGGCCGAAGCTGATGTCCTTGCTGCCAATCAACATCAAGTCCTGGTTGTACCAGTCCGACAGATAGGCACCTTTTTTCGGCGGGCTGGCTTCCGGGCTGAGGGCTTCGCCCTGGGCGGATTCTTCCTTGGCGGCCGGTTGCGCCAGAGCGCTGTGGCTGAGAAGTCCGGTAACGCCGGTCAGTAGCAAGGAAACAGCAAACGTGCACGAGTAAGGTGCGCGAAAAGGGCATGCAATGGCCATTCAAAGTCCTTTTTTGCGGATCGAGGCCCGTGTTCCGTGGGCTTGTACGGTTTTGTTACGAAAACGTTTGGATTGACGTTACGCAAACGTTTGCACAAGGCGTACCAGTTTTCTCAATGTCCTGAAATTTCGAAGGTTTCAGCTTATTTGTTGATGGGGCAGTCAGGTACGGTTTGTACACCCCTAGTCCCCTGTGGGAGCGAGCCTGCTCGCGAAGGCTGAGTATCAGAAAAGTAGTTCTCAGCTGACCCACCGCTTTCGCGAGCAGGCTCGCTCCCACAGGTTTTGTATCGCCCTCAGACCAGTGCTTGCGAGCTGAAACGCCGATTCCAGACCCCTCTAGTATTAAAGTATTAACACCATTTAATCCGTGCCCCATTGCCGGGCGTCTACTAGCTTTGTCCCCAATAACGCGGTTTTGTGATGACCGTCGCAGTCTTGATTCGCGTGTGGAATAAGCACGGCTCTTCGCGCGCTCAAGGAAGAAATTGGCCACGACAAGGAGTAGCCCGTGGAAGCAAGGTTTGGTGTCGCCCTCGTTTCGCGCTTTTCCCCTCTTTCCCTTGCTGTGCACTTGAGCGTTGCCGGGTTGTTGTTCGGCGGCGTCAGCGCACCTGCGTTGGCCACGTGCTCCACGGCGGGTTCAACGGTGACCTGTACCGGCGTGCCGAGCCTGCCGCTGTTTCTCAATAATTTTTCCAGCGCCACCAGTGGCCTGACGGTCAACGTCAACAGCGGCGCGCAGATGAACGCGACCCTCGGCGGCCATGTGATGGACCTGACCGGGGTGAACATCTCCCTGAACAACTCCGGCACTATCGACCCGGCGCTGCTCGGCCTGGTCTCGGTATTGAGCGGCGGCGCGTTCATCGGCACTGGCGCAACAAGCACGGTCAGCGTGCTTAACAACGCCAGCGGGATCATCCGTGGTACGGGCATGCTGCTCGGGCTCAATCTGACCAGCATCGACGGCCTGGCCCTTTCGGTTAACAACGCGGCAACTGGCACCACCAGCATCACCAACAACGGCACCATCACCTCGACCGGACTCTCGATCGGCGGAATCACGTTGGCGGATACCCCGGTGATCGGCGTCTACGGTGGTTCGCAGGTCAACATGACCAACAGCAGCACCGGTGTGATCAACGGCCGGATTGCGTTCGAAACCTCGGCGGCTGGCAACACCTTCACCAACGCCGGTGCGATTACCGGCGGTGTGTCGATGGGCGCGGCCAGCACCAACACCTTCACTGCGGTGACCGGCTCCAGCGTCAACGTCGGTGACGGTGTACAGATCAGCGTCGGCCTCGGCGGTTTGATCGGTATCAACCTGACCTTCGCCCCTACCGGTACGGTGGATGGCGGTGCGGGCGGCACCAACAGCCTGATCCTGCAAAACCCGGCTGGCGTCGGCGGCGGTATCACCGGGACTGGCACGGCATCGAGCGCCACCTACATCAACTTCAACAACCTGACCCTCAACAGCGGCACCTGGACCTTGCAGGGGCCATTGGTCAGCGGCGCGACCACGCTCAACGGCGGTGTCGCGAATTTCAACAACAACGCCACCTTCGGCAGCGGCGTAATCACCTCCAACGGCGGGACTCTGCAGGCCAGCAATGCCGGGTTGAACATCAGCAATCTGATTTCCCTCGGCGCTGGTGGCGTGACGGTGCAAGGCACCAACGCGACCACCCTGAGCGGGGTGATTTCCGGCAGCGGCGGTTTCACCAAGGCCGGTACCGGCCAGCTTAATCTCAGCGCCGCCAACACCTATCTGGGCAATACCACGCTCAATGGCGGCACGGTGCAGTTGGGCAACAATCAGGCGTTCAGTACTGGCACCCTCAACGTCACCGGCGCGACGACGTTGAGCGCACCGGGCACCATCAGCCTGACCAACGCCATCAGCCTCGGCGGCACCTTGACCGCCGGCGGCACCGGCGCACTGACCCTCGGCGGTCTGATCAGCGGCAGCAGCGGCCTGACCAAAACCGGCAGCGGCAGCCTGACCGTCAGCGGCGTCAACAGCGGGTTCACCGGCACCACCACCCTGAGCGCCGGTAGCCTGCTGGTGACCAATAACAACTCGCTCGGCAGCGGTGCGCTGAATACGGCCGCCGGTACCAGTCTCGACAGCACCGCCAACGTCACTCTGGCCAACAACATCGCGATGACCGGCGCGCTCAACGTGCTCGGCAGCAATGCGCTGACCCTCGGTGGCGTGTTGTCCGGCACCGGCGGCATCACCAAATCCGGCAGTGCCAGCCTGACGTTGACCGGCAACAACACCAACAGTGGCAACACGCTGCTCAATGCCGGCAGCCTGTTCGTCGGCAGCAACACCGCGCTGGGGACTGGCGCGTTGAGCGCGGCAGCGGGCACTACGCTGGATGCGACTGCCGCAGTGACATTGGCCAACGCCGTTGCGCTGGCGGGCGGGGTGACCATCGGCGGCACTCAGGCATTGGGCCTGAGTGGCGTCGTCAGCGGCGCCGGCAATCTGATCAAAAACGGCACCGCCAACCTGAGTCTCAGTGGCAACAACACCTTCTCTGGCGGTACTGCGCTGAATGCCGGCACGCTGATTGTCGGCTCCAACACCGCGCTGGGCACTGGCGCCTTGACCACGGCGGCAGGCACTACGCTGGATGCCAGCACGGCGGTGGCGCTGACCAACGCGGTCTCACTCGGCGGCAACCTCAATGTCGGCGGCAGCGCCAACCTGACCCTCGGCGGGATTGTCAGCGGCAGCGGCGGGCTGACCAAAAACGGCGCGGCCAACCTGATTCTCAACGGCACCAACACCTTCCTCGGCGCGATCGCGTTGAACGCGGGCACGATCACCGCGGGTGCCAACGCGGCGCTCGGCAGCGGCAATATCACCGTCGGTGGCGTGGCGACCCTCGACAGCAATGCGGCGGTGACCCTCAACAACGCGGTCATTCTCAACAACAGCCTGGGCATTGGCGGCAGCAACGCGCTGACCCTCGGCGGGGTGATCAGCGGCGCCAGCCAACTGGTGAAAAACGGCGCCGCCAATCTCACGCTCAACGGCACTAACACCTACAGCGGCGGCACCACGCTGAATGCCGGCAGCCTGACGGTCGGCAACGGCGCAGCACTGGGCACCGGCGCCTTGTCGGTGGAAGGCGCGGGCACGCTCAACAGCAGTTCGGCCGTGACCCTGAACAACAACGTGATTCTCAACGCCAACCTCACCGCTGGCGGCGCCAACGCGCTGACCCTTGGCGGCGTGATCAGTGGCAGCAACGGTTTGATCAAGACCGGCGCATCGAGCCTGACTCTCAACGGCAACAACACCTACACCGGCACCACGGCGCTGAATGCCGGTTCACTGATTGTCGGTTCCAGCACCGCCCTCGGCACCGGCACACTCAACGCCTCGAACGGCACTACCCTCGATGCCAGCACCGCCGCCACCCTGGCCAATAACGTCAACCTCGGCGGCACCCTGACCTTGGGTGGCAGCAATGCGCTGACCCTCGGCGGCGTAGTCGCCGGTATCGGTGGGCTGACCAAGAACGGCGCTGCCGACCTGATCCTCAATGGCGCCAACACTTATTTTGGCAACACCGCGTTGAACACCGGCAAACTGATTGTCGGCAGCAACACCGCGCTGGGTTCCGGTACGTTGAACGCGGCGGCCAACACCACGCTGGATGCCAACACCGCCGTCAGCCTGAACAATGCCGTGGCACTCGCCGGTGCCTTGAACATCGGCGGCACGGCGAATATCACCCTGACCGGTCTGGTCAGCGGCGCAGGCAGTCTGGTGAAAGACGGCGCGGCCAATCTGATTCTCAACGCCGCCAACAACTACCTCGGCGGCACCACGCTGAACGCCGGCACCCTGACCGTCGGCAACAGTTCGGCGCTCGGTTCCGGTGCATTGACCGTCGCTGGCGCCGCGACACTGGACAGCAACTCGCCGCTGGTCAGCCTCAACAACGCGGTCGCATTGAATGCCGCGCTGACCGTGGGCGGCACGCAGAACCTCACCCTCGGCGGCGTCACCAGTGGCACCGGCCAGTTGATCAAGGACGGCGCGGCCAACCTGACCCTCAATGGCAACAACACGTTCAGCGGCGGCACCACGCTGAATGCCGGCACGCTGACTCTGGGCAATGCCAACGGTCTGGGCAGCGGCGCATTGGTCGTCGGTGGCGCGGCGACTCTGGATAACAGCGCCTCGTTCGGCATCGGTAATGCGATCACGCTCAACGCCGGGCTGACTGTTGCCGGCAACAATGATTTGAGCTTGAACGGCATCATTGACGGTGCCGGCAGCCTGACCAAAAACGGTTTGTCGGACCTGACTCTGGCCGGCAACAACACCTTCACCGGTGCGCTGAATATCGTGTCCGGCAGCGTCACCACGCTCAACACCAATGCGCTGGGCAGCACTTCCGGGGTCAACATCAGCGCCGGCGCCGGGCTGAATCTGGGCAGCGACGCCAGCCTCGGCGCGCTGACCGGCAGCGGCAGTGTGCAACTGACCGGCAGCAACACCCTGACCGTCGGCGGCGGCAACGTCACCAGCACCTTTGACGGCGATCTCAGCGGCAGCGGCGGCCTGGTCAAAGTCGGCACCGGCACCTTGAACCTCACCGGGATCAACGGCATCACCGGCAACACCGCGATCGATGGCGGCATCGTCGATCTCAGCGGTTCGCTGGGCAGTGCACAGGTCAACGTCAACACCGGCGGTACCCTTACCGGCACCGGTTCGGCGCTTGGTAGCGTCAACGTTAACAGCGGCGGGCATCTGGCGTTGTCGTCGGGCAATCAACTGTCCGCCGGTGCGCTGACCCTTGCTGCCGGCAGCAATGTCGATGTGGCGTTGGGCACGCCGTCGACCACTTCGCTGATGAATGTCGGTGGCAACCTCACCCTCGACGGCAATCTCAACGTCACCGATGCCGGCGGTTTTGGTGTTGGTGTGTATCGCCTGTTCAACTACACCGGTGCCCTGACCAACCTCGGTCTGGATGTCGCCAGCGTGCCGGTCGGCTACGGCCTCGGCGATCTGCTGGTGCAAACCGGCGTCGCCAATCAGATCAACATTCAAGTCTCCGCGCCGAACAGCAACATCCGTTACTGGGACGGCAGTCAGACCATCGCCAACGGCGTGGTCGATGGCGGCAGCGGCACGTGGAATGCGGTCGGCACCAACTGGACCGATGCCAATGGTTTGGTCAACCAACCGTGGGCCGGCGACTTCGCGGTGTTCCAGGGCACCGCCGGCACGGTGACGGTGAACGGCACGCAAGCGTTCACCGGCATGCAATTCCTCACCGACGGTTACAACCTGGTCAACGGTGCAGCGGGGCAACTCACAGCGGTCAACGGCACCGGCGGCACCACTTCGTTGCGCGTCGATCCGGGCGTGACGGCGACCATCAATGCCAATATCGATGGCAGCGGCATCCTCAATAAACTCGACGCCGGCACGCTGGTGCTCGGTGGTGCCAACACCTATACCGGCGGCACGCAACTGGACGGCGGCAAGATCATCGTCGGCAGCAATACGGCGCTCGGTACCGGTACGTTGACGGCGAATGCCGGTACGCAACTGGACAGCAACGCGGCGGTGACACTGGCCAACGCGGCGACGCTCAACGGCAATCTGACTGTGGTTGGCAGCAATGCACTGACCCTCAACGGCGTGATTGGCGGCACTGGTGGCCTGATCAAAACCGGCACGGCCAATCTGACCCTCGGCGGCAACAACGCCTTCCTTGGCCCGGTAGCCTTGAACGCCGGAGGACTGATTCTGGCCTCGAACTCGGCACTGGGTTCCGGCACGTTGAACGCGGCGGGCGGCACCACGCTGGATGCGAGCACTGCGGTTTCGGTAAACAACGCGGTCAACCTGGCCGGCAACCTCGGCGTCGGTGGCACGGCGGATCTGACCCTGGCCGGTACGGTCAACGGCGCCGGCAGCCTGAGCAAAAACGGCGCCGCCAATCTGACCCTCAGCGGCAACAACAATTTCCTCGGCGGCACCACCCTCAACGCCGGCACGCTCACCGCCGGCAGCAACTCGGCGCTGGGTCTGGGCAATCTCACCGTAGCCGGCGCCTCGGCGCTGGACAGCAACAGCGCGCTGAGCCTGGGCAACAACGTCGTGCTCAACGCCAATCTGAGCAACACCGGCAGCAACAACCTGACCCTCGCAGGTGTCGTCAGCGGCGCGGGTGGCTTGATCAAGGACGGCGCGTCGAACCTGACACTCAACGGCATCAACACCTTCACCGGCGGTACCACGCTGAATGCCGGCACGCTGACCCTTGGTACAGGCGCGTCGCTGGGCAGTGGCGCGCTGACCGTGGGCGGTGCTTCCACCCTCGACAATTCCGCGCCACTGGTGCTGGCCAACAACCTCAACGTCAATGCCAATCTGGCCTTGGCCGGTAACAATAATCTGACCCTTGGCGGCGTGATCGCCGGCGCCGGCACGTTGAGCAAAAATGGTCTGGCCGACGTGACCCTGAGCGGCAACAACACCTTCAGCGGCACCTTCGATGTGGCGTCCGGCAGCCTGACCACGCTGAGTGGCGCGGCGCTGGGCAACAACGCCACGGTCAATCTCGCGGGCGGCGCGGCGTTGAATCTCGGTGCTTCGGGCAGCCTCGCCAGCCTCACTGGCAGCGGCACGGCGCTGATCGGCACGGGCAATACGTTGAGCCTCGGCGGCAACAACGTCAGCAGCACCTTCGCCGGCATCCTCAGCGGTGACGGCAGCCTGAGCAAACTCGGCAGCGGCACCCTGACCCTCAGCGGTATCAGCGACCTGACCGGTGACACCAACGTCAACGCCGGCACCTTGCAGGTCAACGGCTCACTGGCCAGTGGCAACGTGCTGGTCAACAGCGGCGGCACCCTCGGTGGCAGCGGCACGTTGAGCGGTGCCGTGACGGTGGCCGATGGCGGGCATCTGGCGGGCGTCACCGGCAGTACGCTGAGCGTCAGTTCGCTGCTGTTCAACGGCAATTCAAACTTCGACGTCGGCCTCGGCACACCGGTGTCCGGTGGCGGCAATGCGCTGGTCAATGTCGGCGGCAACCTGACCCTCGACGGCACCCTCAATGTCAGCGACATCGGTGGTTTTGGCAGCGGCGTCTATCGCCTGATCGACTACACCGGCGGCCTGACCGACAACGGCATACTCTTCGGCACACTGCCGGGCAGCGTCAGCCCGGGCGATCTGACCCTGCAAACCGCACTGGCCAATCAGATCAACCTGCTGGTCACCGCACCGGGCGTCACCGTGCAGTTCTGGGACGGCAACCAACTGGTGGCCAACGGTTCGGTCGAAGGCGGCAGCGGCACCTGGGGCACCGGCACCACCAACTGGACCGACGTCAACGGCACCACCAATCAGGCCTGGACCAACAGTTTCGCCGTGTTCCAGGGCGCGGCCGGCACAGTGACCGTTAACGGCGCGCAAACCATCACCGGCATGCAGTTCGTCACCGATGGCTACAGCCTGGTGGATGGCACGGCGGGCTCGCTGAATCTGGTCAACGGTTCGCTGGGCAATGCCACGGTGCGGGTTGACCCGAACGCCACGGCAACCATCGGTGTCGCGCTTAACGGCAGCGGCACGCTGGGCAAATACGACAGCGGTACGCTGGTGCTCAACGCGGCTAACGGCTACACCGGTGGCACGGCGCTCAATGGCGGCAAGATTGTGGTCGGCAACAACGCGGCGCTTGGCAGCGGTGTGTTGACGGCGGCAGATGGCACCGCGCTGGACAGTAACGCGGCGGTCAGTCTGAGCAACGATGTGCTGCTCAACGGTGGTTTGACCGTTGCCGGTTCCAACGCCCTGACCCTCGACGGCGTGGTCAGCGGCAGCGGCAGCCTGATCAAGGCCGGCGCATCGAGCCTGACCCTCAACGGCAGCAACACTTACAGCGGCGGCACTCAGCTCGCCGGCGGTACGCTGGTTCTTGGCAACAACAGTGCACTCAGCAGCGGTGCGCTTAACGTGACCGGTGACGGCACGCTCGACAGCACCTCGGCGCTGCAACTGGCCAACGCCGTCAACCTTGGCGCGCAACTGACCCTCGCCGGCAATCAGAACACCACGCTGATCGGTGCTGTGACCGGCACCGGAAGTCTGCTGAAAAACGGTAGCGGCGATCTCGTCCTCAGTGGTGCCAACACCTACAGCGGTGGCACCACGTTGAACAGCGGCACGACGCGCGGTGACACCAGCAGCCTGCAAGGGGCGATCGTCAACAACGCGACGCTGACCTTCGAGCAAAACGCCGATGGCAGTTACACCGGCAATCTCACCGGCGCCGGTACGCTGAACAAAACCGGTACCGGTCAATTGCTCCTGACCGGCAACAACACCTTCACCGGCAACACCTCGGTGCAGGCGGGCAACCTGATCGTCAACGGCGTGCTCAACAGCGCCAATGTCGACGTTGCCAGCGGTGCGGGCATCGGCGGTGGCGGCCAACTCGGCGGCGCCGTACAACTGGCCAGTGGTGCGACGCTGGCCGGTGGCGGTACAGCAACGCCGTTGTCAGTCGGTTCGCTGGCGCTGTCGTCGGGAACCAATCTGGACTTCAGCCTCGGCTCGGCGGCCAGTTCGACCACCGTAGTCAATGTTGCCGGCAACCTGACCCTCGACGGTACGCTGAACATCAGCAATGCCGGCGGCTTCGGCACTGGGGTGTATCAACTGTTCAGCTACGGCGGCAGCCTGACCGACAACGGTCTGGTGTATGGCAGTCTGCCGGTATCGGCGACCAATCTGACCCTGCAAACCGCGATCGCCAACCAGATCAACCTGCTGGTGCAAGGCACGCCGGGTGAGGTGCAATTCTGGAACGGTGGCACCACCAATCCGGAAGGCAGCATCGGTGGTGGCAGCGGCGTGTGGGGGCCGGGCACCAACTGGACCGATCCGAGCGGTACTCAGGCCCTGGCATCAAATGGTCAGTTCGCGGTGTTCGGTGGTCAGGCGGGTACTGTGACCGTGCAGGGCAATCAGAACTTCACCGGTCTGCAGTTCCTCTCCGGCGGCTACAGCCTGGTTCCGGGGGCTGGCGGGACGTTGACGCCGGTCAATGGCGCCGACGGCAGCCTTGCACCGGTGCGGGTCAATGCCGGGGGAAGTGCGGAAATTTCCGCGCCGCTGCTGGGCACGGGCGGTATCGAAAAGCTTGATGCCGGCACGCTGGTATTGAGCGGTGCCAACACCTACAGCGGTGGCACCACCGTCAGCGGCGGTACGTTGATCGGTAATACCACCAGCCTGCAGGGCAACATTCTCAACAACGCTTCGCTGGTGTTCCAACAAAACGCCAATGGTCAGTTCAACGGGGTCCTCAGCGGTCTCGGGGCGATGGCCAAACGTGGCGCCGGTACCTTGCTGTTGACCGGTGATAACCCATTCAGCGGCACCGTATCGGTCGACCAAGGTGTGCTGCAAATCGGCAGACCCTTGGCTCGGGCGTCGTTGGGCGGTCAGGTCACCGTGGCCAATGGTGCAGGGCTGAGCGGTAATGGCAGCGTCGGTTCCGTGGTCAACCATGGCGTTGTCGCTTCGGGGTCCGAAGCCGGAACCCTGAGCGTCGCCGGTAACCTGACCAACGCCTCCGACGGTGTGCTGGCGCTGACGGTCAGCGCACCCACCGCAACGCCACTGGCAGTCGGCGGCACGGCAACGCTGGGTGGCGGGCTGCAAGTGAATTCCCTGGCACCGTTCACCGGCAACACCACGTATTCGCTGATCACGGCGGGAGGTGGGGTGAACGGCACCTTCAGCGCTGCGGACCTGCCGCAATACGCGTTCCTCAACAGCGCCCTGGTGTATGACGCCAACGCGGTGAACCTAGTGGTCAGCCGCAATGGCAATTCGTTCGCCGATGTCGCCGCCACCGACAACCAGTTCCGCACCGCCACCGCGCTCTCGAACAACGGCCCGGCGGGTGCGGCGTTGCAGAACGAGATTGTCAACCTCAGTGTCGCCGGCGCGCGTAATGCCTTCGACAGTCTGTCGGGTGAGATCCACGCCAGCACCGCCAGCGCCATCCTCGAGGATTCGCGCTACGTGCGTGACGCGGTCAACGATCGCATGCGCCAACCGTCATGCAGCGCGGCGGATGATCCACGCCGTGCGCTGGCGCCAAGTGACAACCAACTGAGCAGTAATGGTTGCCACGGCGAAATGGTCGGCTGGGCCCGTGCACTCGGCGCGTGGGGCGAGTCTGATGGTGACAGCAACGCGGCGAAACTCGACCGTAACCTCAGCGGCTTCATGCTCGGCACCGACAAGCAACTCGATGATCAGTGGCGCGTGGGCATGGCCGCCGGCTACACCCGCAGCGACCTCGATGCCCATGATCGTCGCTCGGATGCCACCGTCGAAAGCTACCACCTGGCGGCGTACCTCAACTCGCAGTTCGATGCCTTGGCGGTGCGCCTCGGCGCGGCTTATAGCTGGCACGACATCGAGACCAAACGCAACGTCAGCGTCGGCAGCTACAACGACCGTCTGAAAGCCAACTACGACGCACGCAGCGCCCAGGTGTTCGGTGAAGTCGGTTACGCCATCGATGCCGCCGGCATTGCCCTTGAACCGTTCGCCGGTCTGGCCTACGTCAACTACGACACCGACAAAGCCAAGGAAAAAGGCGGAGTAGGGCGCCTGGAGGCCGATGCCGATCAAGACATCACCTTCTCGACCCTCGGTGTGCGCGCCGGCAAAGTCATCACCCTGGCCAACGGCGGGCAATTCACTCCGCGCGCGGCCATTGGCTGGCGCCATGCCTTTGGTGATACCAAGCCTGATGCTGATCTGACCTTCATCGACGGCGGCGCTTCGTTCAGCACCCAGGGCGTGCCGATCGCCAAGGACAGCGCCATCGTTGAAGCAGGTGTCGACTTCCAGATCAGCCCGACCGGCAAACTCGGTGTCGGCTACTCGGGGCAACTGTCGAACGACAGCAACGACCATGCGATGACCATCAGCTTCAGCCTGGGCTTCTGATTTAGGGTCGAAGCACTTTTAGCCGCCCGTAAGGGCGGTTTTTTTTGCACGGGCAAAAAGTCGCGGTCATGTCTGTAGGAAATCCGGCCTGAGGTCGACCATTTATCCCCAATCGGAAAGAACCTACGTCAAACATCGAATCATCTGACTTCACCAGTTCAGCCGTCGCCCCCCACAGTCCCGAGCCTTAAACAGACACAGGGAAATGTGGATGCTGACTGCTGGCAAGTCCGTGATGTTCAGACTCGATATCGAAGGTTTTTCCCATGATCTCCAGGTATACGAATTCAGCGCGAAGGAGGCGCTCAACCGAACTTATGAGGTCGAACTGGAACTGGTCAGCGAGCGCCCCGACCTTGATCTTGAATCCTTGCTGCACCGTCCCGCCTTCCTCTGTTTCAGTGCCGACGGCGCCGGCCTGCATGGGCAGGTTTATCGAGTTGCCCAAGGCGACTCGGGCAAACGCCTGACCCGCTACCAGATCACGCTGGTGCCGCATCTGGCCTATCTGGCGCATCGACACAACCAGCGAATCTTCCAGCAACAGAGCGTGCCGCAAATGGTCGCCCGGGTGTTGAGTGACCACGGCATGCAAGCGGATGCCTGGCGCTTCCAACTCAGTGCCGACTATCAACCTCGCACCTATTGCGTGCAGTTCGCCGAGACTGACCTGCACTTCATTCAGCGCTTGTGCGAGGAAGAGGGCATTCACTTTCATTTCCAGCACCGCCGCGATGGGCACCTGCTGGTGTTCGGTGACGATCAAAGCGTTTTCCTCCCGCCAGCCCAGCCCACGGCCTATAAACAGGACAGCGGCATGGTTGCCGACGCGGCAGTGATCGACCGTTTCAACGTGCGCCTGGAAACACGCACCACGCAGGTCATTCGCCGTGATTACCACTTTGAAAAACCCAACGTGCAACTGGATGCCGAAGCCAAGGAAGCGCAGCTTCCAGTGCTTGAGGATTACGCTTTTCCCGGGCAGTTCACTCACCGTGATCGCGGCAAACACCTGAGCCAGCGAGCCCTTGAACGCCATCGTGCCGATTACCGGCAGAGCCACGGGCGCAGCGAACAAACCCTGCTGCGCAGTGGCGGCTTCGTCGACATGTGTGAACACCCGCGCGCCGATTACAACGGTTTATGGTTGCTGACCAGCGTCGAACATCTAGGTCGACAACCGCAGTTGCTGGAGGAGTCTTTAACCGTCCCGGCTGCCGACGACGGCTTCAAGCAGGGGTATCGCAACCACTTCGTCGCAACACCGGGGGAGGTGATTTTCCGACCCGCACTCGAGCATCCGAAACCACGCATGACCGGCAACCAGCATGCAGTGGTGACCGGTCCGCCCGGCGAAGAAATCTACAACGACCGCTACGGGCGAATAAAAATCCAGCTGTTATGGGACCGCGAAGGCCAGTTCAATGAACAGTCCAGTTGCTGGCTACGCGTCGCCACAAGCTGGGCCCATGACCGATACGGCAGTGTGCAGACTCCACGCGTCGGCATGGAAGTGCTGGTCGGGTTCACCGAGGGCGATCCGGACAAGCCGTTCGTACTGGGTTGCTTGCCCAACGCGGTGACGCCGGTACCGCTGGATCTGCCGGCCGAGCGCACGCGCAGCATTTGGCGCAGCCAGAGCAGTCCTGGCGGCGGTGGCTACAACGAACTGCGTATCGAAGACCGCAAAGGCGCCGAAGAAATCGCCATCCGCGCCCAGCGTGACTTTGCGCAACTGGTGCTCAATGACCAGCGCGTGCAAGTCGACAATCAACACACCCTGGTCGTTGGCGGTATCAGCAGCCAGGAGCTGCGCAGCGACGAACACCATATGACCTACGGCAATCGCCTGACCGAACTCAAGCAGGACGATCACCTGTGGGTACACGGCGACCGCCATATCCGGGTCAGCAGCCAGCGGCTCAGCGCTACGCAGCACCTGCATTTTGGTGCCACTGCGCAAGTTGTCATCGATGGCGGCACGCAACTGGTGCTGCAGTGCGGGGGGCATTGGCTGACGCTGGGGCCGGAAGGGATTTTCAGCAGCGTGCCGATTGTTCAGGGCGGTGTGCCGGCGGTCGGGTTGGCGGCAGAACCGTTGGTGCCGGGGGCAGTGCCGTTGTTGACGGTCGCATTTGATCCGGTTCAACAGCGACAGGCGTTGGTTTCGAAGCGCCCTGCGCGCTGCCAGATTTGCGAGGCTGCGCAAGCATGAGCGTGTTGACTTCCTTTCCCGAGGGTTTGCCTTGGGGCGAGCAGCAGGCCTTTTTGTTGCTGGACGGTGCGACGATCAGCGATCTGCCGCAGCGGTTGAAACAGCTCAACCCGACGGCCAGCACGCTTGCCCTCTACGACCAACCACCGTTTTCAGCGTTGCGCGATGTCTCGCCATTATTGGTGGCGATCGAGCAACCGGACGATTCCTTGGCGCAGTTCTATCTGCACAGCGCGCAGGAGGAGTGGGGCGTGTTGTTGTTCAGTGCTGCGCCGCTGCACGGCGTCGCCGAACACCTGCGCAAACTGATCACGGTCGAGTTGCCCGCCGGGCAATCGGCGTTTTTGCGCATGGCCGATGCAGCGGTGGCGCAGGCGTTGTTTGCCAGTGCCGATCAGTCTTTGTTCGGACCTTTGACCTGTGTAGTGACAGCCGACGTCGTCAATGACCTATGGCGGTTTCAGCGGCCCCACCAGACGCAAAATCCAGAGCTTACCGTGCCCTATCGCCTGAGTCCTGAGCAGGACATTGCGCTAGATCAGGTTGACCGGCGGCGAACGCTGCTTGAGCTCGATGCGCATTTGCTCCGCTACTTCTCTGAGCGCCATAGCGGCGAGAGCCTGGCACAACGCTGGGGCGTACTTGATCAGTTGGAAACTCAAGCATCTGCCCTCGGCCTCGGCGGTCCCTCTGCGTTGTTTTATTACGCCAACGTCGTGTTCTGGCTCGGCAGCAGCGAGTTCGAACAGCATCCGCAAATCCATCACTTACTCCACACGCCCTCGCTGCAATCACCCGGCGAGCGCGTCGCGCTGGCTGCGGCCCTGGCGCATCAGTGGGCTGCTGAACGAGGTCGATCATGAACCATCCCGCCAACCTCGCTGCTGCCGCGGCGTCCAAAACCCCCATCGGTTCTCCGGGCGCTTGCCCATTGCGGCAAACCCATGTGCAACTGTTGCCCTTGGCTTATGGCCTGGTGGAACGACCTCACGACCCGGTTGCCGAATTGAAGTTGCCATATGCCCTGACCGCGCGGCCAATGGGCATTCGCCGGTTGCGCGATGGTTGGCTGTACATCATCGACAGCCTCGGTGGCGAGTTGTACGAATATCGCGTACTCGACGGCATCGTCACCGCGCTGCTGCACCAAGGTAAAACCGTCACGGAAGATCAACG
This sequence comes from Pseudomonas tensinigenes, assembly GCF_014268445.2. Lineage (NCBI taxonomy): Bacteria > Pseudomonadati > Pseudomonadota > Gammaproteobacteria > Pseudomonadales > Pseudomonadaceae > Pseudomonas > Pseudomonas tensinigenes. The sequence goes on along the minus strand of NZ_CP077089.1, from coordinate 4,568,634 downwards.
CGCGGCCATCGAAGAGCGTCCGGCGTTGATCTTTTCGCGCAAGAGCACGCTCTACGTGACCTTTGCCGAGGTGCAACTGAGTGCTGCTAAATGCCGGCAGGTGCTGGACAGCACGGAAGAGCGCGAGTACTTCATGCAGGCAGTCGATCTGGGGCCGGTCAATTGCCTGGTTGGCGGCGAGCACTTGTTGACCGTCGAGCAGACCCGGAAATGGTTGGCGGAAGTGGCGACGGGTGCTGAACTGATTGCCGAAACCGATGCGACGCGAATGCCGGCGGTGCAGGTCAGCGATTCGCCGGAGCACGAGCGCGAGCCTTATTTGTGGGAGCAGCCACGGCGCTTTCGCGAGGCGCACATCGGTGAATTTCTCGGTCGGGTGCGCGGGCCTTATCAGGACGACACGCTGTTTCTGCTGGTCAATGATGACCTGGGTGTGATGCGTGATCTGGCCGAGTATCAGGACACCGTGGTCGGCTGGGTCGAAGAGTGGAGCAACAGCGGCAACAACGAGCGCGATTATCTGCTGGCCAGTTACATCGAGTCCCTGAGCCAGCTCGGCAGCGCAGATTTCGACAGTCTGGCCAAGGCCAGTGACGATCCGCGGGCCAAGGCTTTTTATGCCGAACTGGAGCAACTGCCCGAGCCGGATCGGGAGAATACCCGCAAGGCGTTGCTTGAGTATTTGAACAAGGGCGGCAGGGTTGAGCCCGCTTCTGCGGAGGCAACGCCAGAGCTTTCGCAACTTCGCGAAAAGGCCCTCGACGATTCGCTGGCGCTGAACCGGTTTGACGGCGTCGCCCCGGATTTCACCGCGCATGGTCGCGTCACCGCCGAGGCGGATCGACGTTTTTATACGCGTGAGTATTTTGCTGAAGTCGCCCCGGTCGATTTCGTCGAGCGGCACCTGAGCACGCTGGTCGACCTCGGCAAGGATCAGGACCGACGCATGCGCGACGTGCTCGACGGCCCGTTCCTCAGCGGTAAACGCGGGGTCAACGACCTGATCGACCGCCCGGCCATGGACGAAGTCCTCAACCGTCATCGCGACGACCTCGGCCGCTGGAACCGCGTGCTCGAACGCATCACCGTCGATCGTACGCAACTGCTGATCGCCGGACGCTTCCATCGTTCGGCGTGGTACTACGACGCGCAAGTGGCGGCGCAACTCCATCAAGCGCTCAGCACCGAATACGCCTGCCTCAAGGACCTGTGCCGCAGCGACATCGCCAGCGAACAATTGCTCGGTTATCTCGAACAACATCCAGAGCTGACCCGCACGTTGTTCTACACCTTGCCCCTGCGCCTGCAAACCCAGCAAGCCGGGCAGTATTCAACGCTGTTCAACGCCGGTATGGCCACGTTCAACAACCTGCCGGACTGGCTGGCTAAACTCAAAAAGATCGAACAACCGCAACTGCCAGCCCTCGACGATCTGCCCGAGCACTCCCGCACCGTCGCGGCAGCCGTGCAGGACACCTACAGCCCGGCACTGAACCTGGGCCTGAACCGCGTACTGGAAGGCTTCGACCTGTCGGGCGAGAAAATCCCCGATCTGGATGAACTGTTCCAGCGCCTGCCCAAAGCACTGCGCCTGCGCCTCTTCGACGCGGCAAAAACCAGCGGCGTGACCTTCACCGTCGCCAGCCCCGCCGAACAATCCGCGCTGCAAGGCGCGATCAAGGAAGTGCTGCGCGAACGCGAATACCTGAAAACCCTCAACCGCGAACGCAACCAGCTCACCCACAACAAAAACCGTCAAGGCCATAAAACGGCGCGGGCGGTGGAATTGCAGGAAGAAATCGTGCGGGTTCGGGCGCAATTGACGCTGTTCGAAGGACGTTTGGCAGCGGCGTTGAGCCCGATCGAAGAACTGCCGGATCGCTCGGCGCGGCTGTACGGCGCGACACCGGCTCGCGCAGGGGTGACAGTGGTGTTTCCGCCAGCGCAGCAGGGGGAGTTGAGGAGTTTGCTGGGGAATATTCGGTTGGGGGTGAGCGGGGTGTCGCCGGGGAGCTTGGTGAAGACGGAGGGGATGGGATTGGTGGTGCTTTTGGTGCAGGTGGTGAATTTGGTGGGGGCGTACCGTGAAGTGCGCAGGCAGGCCAGCAACGAGAGGACGTGGAAGCCATTCATGAATGCAGTCGTTGTAACGGGCGCAGCGGGGTTTAGTGCTGCGCAAAGCCTTGCGGATACGGCGATGAAGGCTCGTGGTAAAGCGCTAATAGCTGCGCTTCAACCTCAAGCCTTAGAGCACGTGCATGTGCAGATGGGGAAATTGCATACTGGATTAGGCATGTTTACCTATGGCCTTGGCCTAGTGTCATCTGCAATCAATCTTAAAAAGCAAATTGAGAATTGGCAGCAGGCTATTCGTAGCGGTAATCAATCGGCTCAAGGTGCCGCCGCGTTGGCTGCATTGGGGGCGGGGGGAATGACGACAGTCAATGCATATGGTCTGGGACGGACTTTATATGCCAGTTACACGGTAATTTCCGCACCAAACAGTACTGCACGAACAGTCGCGTGGGCTGCCGCTGGCACGCGCCTTTCTACAGTGTTCTTCCGGTTCAATCTGGCCGGTGCATTGTTTACAGTACTTGAATTAAGCGGCTCTTGGCTGTTTAACCGCTACAACCTCAGTGCTCATGACAATTGGCTGAAACTCACACCCTGGAGTCGGGATACCGAAACGCGTGGTGATCACTCCCTGGATGACTATCAAAGTTATCTAGCCTATCTGATACACGCACCTTATGCGCAACTTGGTCCGAACCTGTACGATTCCTGGCTGAAAAACCTGCTGCTGAAGGCAAAACCCAGCGATATACACTTGGTACTGCCAGGACTGACGCTGAATGATCTTCTCCCTCCCTTTGGTGGTAAACCGACTCATCGTTTAGGTATCGGCGCACATCGTATTTCCATGCCCCTTCACAGTCGAGGAACCCCGCGAGAGCAGCGGGACGTTATCAGCGAAGAGGTTTTAAGCAGCCTGCGCATCGTGAAATCCAGTTCTGAAGGACTGGTGCTTTGTCTTCAGTATCCAGTGGACCCCAGTTCTGAGTTCACTCCCGCGAAAGAAACGCTGGAATTGGCAGTTTGCATTCAGGCATTGAATGAAAAAGGTGAGTGGGCATCGCGAACCCGTGTAATTCATCTGGATCCTTGGGGAGAGGGGCATTTTTCAGTAGTTGATCCACAACTGGCTAAAGAGAAACCTCCAGTTCTGCTGGTCGAAAGCCAGTTTCTTGAGGGAGCCAGCCATGCTGAATAATCACGATAAGCCGATAGGACCGCCGAGAAGTGGGCTGCCCAAAAAAGCTGGAGATATCGAGCCGTTTCCAAGTGGAAACATGACTTATCTCGCGCCTCTGCCATTACCGACACCGACACCACCCTATGGGCCACATATCGGTGAGCTGAATGACATCTACATGGATTTTGGCTTAGGTTCACCGCAGATATTTTCATGGCAGATGACATTGGGTGGACCATTCAGCGTCGCGTTCTCAATCGCTTTTCTCATTCCATTGTTAGGAGGCTTCCTTGGGATGGTGTTTGGGGATGGCTGGTATACCAGTTGGGTCTACGTAGAGGAGATTTTCAAAGAGTCTAAAATACTTGGCTTAGAAACCTATTTACTCATGCTCCTAATCAGCCTTGCCGTCTGGCACCACAACCACAAAAAACGCGCCCACATCATCCCAACCCGCTTCAACCGCCAACGCCGCGAAGTCTGCTTCATGCCCGCAGGCGAAACCGAACCCGTCTTCGTCCCCTGGGAATCCCTCTCCGCCTGGATTATCGAAGCCCAAGGCGCGACCCAATACGGCATCCACCGCCAATACGGCATGGGCATCGGTTTCTACCACGGCGAAACCCTCACCAGCCTCGAATTCCAATGCGCCGGCCTGCCGCTCGCGATCAGCCACTGGGAAGCGATACGCGGCTACATGGAATACGAAGTCAACGACCTCAGATCGATTCAGGACCTGCAAGACCTGCAAGGCCCCGACGACCCACCCCACGAAGGCCTGCACACCTTTCGCAACGCCCGCGCGCGCATGCACCAGCAGATCCGCGAAGGCACACGAACAAGGCTGTCGGGCTTCTTCTGGTACCTCTACCACGTCATGACCTTGTGGACGATTCCCAACCACCTCGTCGAATGGGAAGTGCGCCGCCTCGAAAGAATCGGCAAGCAAGCACTGCCCGACATCATGCGCGAATGGTCGGACCCATTGCCGCAAGACCAATGGGCCAAACCCAGTGAAGAGCTGCTACGGCTGAGCGAACAGGTACGGCAAATGCAAAAACGCCAGCCGCATCGGCCGATCACCGAGATTTTTGCTGAGGTACAACGCACGGCTTCAAACGGTAAGCGGCGTGCATGAGCTGTTTTTCAAATGTCACTCACCAAGCCTTCAGACGTGGGCAACTCCATCAAGCGCTCAGCACCGAATACGCCTGCCTAAAGGATCTCTGTTGCTACGACGAGGCGAGTGAGTGGATGCCACGAATCTGTGTCATACATCTACACCCAAGGGATGAAGGGAATTTCGATGTTGTCGCGCCTCAATTGGTCAAGGGGAACCCGCCCGTGCTACTGGTTGAAACTCATTTTTTAGATCAGGCCGACCATGCGGAGTAAGCACACCGAGTTATATATGCCGCTGCTTGAACAGCCAAGAAAAGCAGGGGACATCGAGCCATTTCCGAGCGGAAAGATCACCTATCTCGCTCCGCTCCCCTTACCAACTCCAATGCCGGCTTATGGACCACATATTGGGGAGCTGAATGACGTGTTCATGGACTTCGGATTGGGATCTCCGCAGGTTTTTATGTGGCAAATGACGTTGGGGGGACCATTCAGCGTTGCGTTCTCGGCGGCGTTCCTTTTCCCGCTAATAGGCGGCTTCATGTTCTTTTTGTTCGGGATGGGTTGGGACGACGTTTCTCATGCCATAGAAGGGCTTTTCAATGAAGGCAAAGGGGTTTCATTCTTTGTGGGATGTTTAATGCTCCTTATCGGCCTCGGCGTCTGGCACCACAACGACAAAAAACGCGCCTCAATCATCCCAACCCGCTTCAACCGCCAACGCCGTGAAGTCTGCTTCATGCCCAAAGACGCCACCGAACCGGTCTTCGTCCCATGGGAATCGCTCTCCGCCTGGGTCATCGAAGCCCAAGGCGCGACCCAATATGGCATCCACCGCCAATACGGCATGGGCATCGGCTTCTATCAAGGCGAAACCCTCACCAGTGTCGAGTTCCACTGCGCCGGGCTGCCCCTGGCGATCAGCCACTGGGAGGCGATTCGCGGCTACATGGAATACGAAGTCAACGACCTCAAATCCATCCAGGACCTGCAAGACCTCCAAGGCCCGGACGATCCCCCCCACGAAGGCCTGCACACCTTTCGCAACGCTCGCGCACGCATGCACCAGCAGATCCGCGAAGGCACACGAACAAGGCTGTCGGGCTTCTTCTGGTACTTCTACCACGTCATGACCTTGTGGACGATTCCCAACCACCTCGTCGAATGGGAAGTGCGCCGCCTCGAAAGAATCGGCAAGCAAGCGCTGCCAGATGCCATGCGCGAATGGTCAGAGCCATTGTCGGAGGATCAATGGGCCAAACCCAGTGAAGAGCTGCTGCGGCTGAGTGAACAGGTGCGGCAGATGCAAAAGCGTCAACCTCATCGACCAATCACCGAAATTTTTGCGCAGGTGCAGCGCGAGCGTTAACAGAGCAAAAGACCGCAGGCAGCGATTTTTTGATCGTGCGCACTAAGGTAAAGCCGAATATCGCAAACGGAGACGGACAGTTTGCGCAGTTCGATGTGGCGCCGGCGGGGGGAGCGGCGGCAGTTGGTTTTTCATCAAAAAGACTCTTGCGCCCTTCATTGACGTTTGCGGTGGCTGGTTGATTGCCTTCGCGAGCAGGCTCGCTCCCACAGGGGAGTGCGGTGCAAATGTGGGAGCGAGCCTGCTCGCGAAGGGGGCGCTCTGTCAGTGCAAAAATCTGCTGCCTCGCGCTCTGCTAGAATCGGCCCCATCAACAGCCTGAGACTCCCCCATGAGTGAGCCGATTCGTCTGACCCAATACAGCCACGGCGCCGGTTGCGGCTGCAAGATTTCCCCGCAGGTGCTGGAAGTGATTCTGGCCGGCAGCGGTGCCCAGAACCTTGATCCGAAACTGTGGGTCGGCAATGCCTCGCGCGATGACGCGGCGGTGTACGAGATCGATGCCGAACGCGGTGTGGTCTCGACTACCGATTTCTTTATGCCGATCGTCGACGACCCGTTCGACTTCGGCCGCATCGCCGCGACCAACGCGATCAGCGACATCTACGCGATGGGCGGCGATCCGCTGATGGCGATTGCCATTCTCGGCTGGCCGGTCAATGTGCTGGCGCCGGAAGTGGCGCGTGAAGTGATTCGCGGCGGCCGTGCCGTGTGCGACGCCGCGGGCATTCCGCTGGCCGGCGGGCATTCGATCGATGCACCGGAGCCGATCTTCGGCCTCGCTGTCACCGGTCTGGTGGAAAAACGCCACATGAAACGCAATGACACCGCCACCGCCGGTTGCCTGTTGTACCTGACCAAACCGCTGGGCATCGGCATCCTCACCACCGCCGAGAAGAAGGGCAAACTGCGCGCCGCTGACGTTGGCGTGGCCCGCGACTGGATGTGCACCCTGAACAAACCCGGCAGCCGCTTCGGCAAACTCGCCGGCGTTACGGCGATGACCGACGTCACCGGTTTTGGTCTGCTCGGGCATCTGGTGGAAATGGCCGATGGCAGCCAGCTCACCGCACGCATTGCCTATGACAGCGTGCCGCGTCTGGACAGCGTCGAGTATTACCTCGATCAGGGCTGTGTGCCCGGCGGAACGCTGCGCAATTTCGACAGCTATGCGAGCAAGGTCGGCCGCGTGCAGGAGTTGCACAAACGCGTGCTCTGCGACCCGCAAACCAGCGGTGGCCTGTTGATCGCGGTGACGCCTGAAGGCAATGAAGAGTTCCTCGCCGTCGCCGCCGAACTGGGCCTGAACCTTGCGCCAATCGGCGAACTGGTTGAGCGACAGACGAACGCAGTCGAGGTGATTTGATGCTCCGCGACTGCACTGACTACCGTGACATTTTTCTCAATGACCGGCCAATGATGGATGCCCGTGCGCCGGTTGAATTTTCCCACGGTGCGTTCCCCGGAGTGGTCAATCTGCCGCTGATGAACGACCGTGAGCGCGAACAGGTGGGTACCTGTTACAAACAGCACGGACAGCAAGCCGCGATTGTCTTGGGTGAGCGCCTGGTGTCCGCCGAGGTTCGGGAGCAGCGCATTCAAGGCTGGGTCGAGTTTGCCCGTAACAATCCTGATGGCTATTTGTATTGTTTTCGCGGCGGCCTGCGTTCACAGATTGTCCAGCAATGGATCAAGGACGAGGGCGGCATCGATTACCCGCGTGTCGGCGGCGGTTACAAGGCCATGCGCACATTCCTCCTGGAAACGGTCGATCAGGCTGTTGCCGAATGCGAACTGGTTCTGCTCGGCGGCATGACCGGCACCGGCAAGACCGAAGTGCTGGTGCAGTTGAGCAATGGCCTGGATCTGGAGGGCCATGCCAATCATCGGGGTTCGAGTTTCGGCAAGCGCGCCACCGGGCAACCGACCAACATCGATTTCGAAAACCGCTTGGCCGTTGACGTGCTGAAAAAACGCGCCGGTGGGATCGGGCAATTTGTCCTGGAGGACGAGAGCCGGGTGGTCGGCAGTTGTGCCTTGCCATTGCCTTTGTACAGGGGCATGCAAGCGGCCCCGCTGGTATGGCTGGAGGACAGCCTCGACAATCGGGTCGAGCGAATCCTGCAGGATTATGTGATTGAGCTGCATGCCGAATTCGTTGCGGTGCATGGTGAGCAGGGCTTTGCGCTGTACGCCGAACGATTGATTTCCAGCCTGAACAATATTCAGCGTCGACTGGGTGGCGAGCGTTATCAACGCATGTATTTGCAAATGGAGGCGGCACTGGCCGAACAGGCGCGCAGCGGTTCGGTCGAGCTGTTCCGTGAGTGGATCGGCGTATTGCTGCGCGATTATTACGACCCGATGTACGTGTTTCAGCGCGAGAAGAAGGGCGGGCGGATCGAGTTCGCCGGGGAGCGTGGGGCGGTGCTTGAGTATCTGCGCGAGCGGGTCAATCAGAAAGTTTGACGTTGTAGCGGCTGGCCTCTTCGCGAGCAGGCTCGCTCCCACAGGGGATTTGTATTTCACTCAGATCCAATGTGGGAGCGAGTCTGCTCGCGAAGGGGCCGGTTCAGGCCATACAAGACTCAGGTCGGACAGGTTTCCTTGCCATGATCCAGCCCCTGCTTGTAGCTGTGGCTCTGCAGACTGGCCTTGCCGTTGTGCCAGGTCAGGGTCAGCACATACAGCGAGTCAAAATCGTTGCCCGCCCAGTCCTCGGTGATGTTCTGTTTCTCGCCGACCGCTTTGCCGGCCACCTTGTTGATCAGCTCCGGCAGATAGCCGTGGGACCACGCGGTGTAGATCGTCGAGTTGTGATACTTGTCTTCCAGCAGTTCGCGGGCCAGGTCACTGGTGTCGTTGGCCGAAAACTCGATATTCACCGGCAGGCCGAGCTTGATCGCGGCGGGGCTGATGGTCATCAGTGGGCGAATGTAGCTGTAGGAATTGTCCAGCTCTCCTTCCTCGACATTGCGCGTCGGGTTGGCGGCGAACACGTAATCGGCCTTGCCGAACTTCTCTGGCAGCAGCGTCGACAGATCGATGGCGCGGTTCAGGCCCTGGCAGTTGAGCTGGCCGAGACCGCCCTCGGGCTTCTCCGCGTGACGCAGGAACACCAGCGTCTGGGTGCCGTCCGCTGGTTGCGCGCGGCTCTCGCTCGACTCAAGCGACAGGAACAGCGCACTGACGGCCAGCAGGGAAGGCAGGGCCACATACGCGCGATGTTTGAAACGTTTGGCGAAACGCATAAGGTTCGTCATCAAATAGAAAGTTCTTCAGCTGATTCAATTAAGGCTGACAAACCTTTACACCGCGGGCTCCCAGCACCGGGTGTTTTCCCTGTCGTGAACAGCTTCCTCTGCGAGAAAGACATAGCTCAGAGTCCTCTGAGGCCCGTTGGTTCGATCCGAGCGAGTGCGTGGCACTCTAACGGCATCTTTCAAGGGCTTGGACGCAGGTTAGCGACAGGATGTTACCGTTCGTGTAGGCGCTGCAGCAGGCCTACATTATGATCAGGCTTTAATTTGTGACTGGATGCTTCCCATGATCGATCTGTCCGCGTTCCCGATCACCCAGAAATGGCCGGCGCAGTACCCAGACTGGATTCAGCTCTATTCCTTGCCCACGCCCAACGGCGTGAAAGTCTCGATCATGCTCGAAGAAATCGGCCTGCCGTACGAGCCGCACAAGGTCGCTTTCGACAGCAATGATCAGTTGTCACCGGAGTTCCTGTCGCTGAACCCAAACAACAAGATCCCGGCAATCCTTGATCCCCATGGTCCCGAAGATAAGCCGCTGCCGCTGTTCGAGTCCGGTGCGATCCTGATTTATCTGGCCGACAAAAGCGGCCAGTTGCTGGCGCAGGAAGGCGCGCTGCGTTACGAAACCATTCAGTGGCTGATGTTCCAGATGGGCGGCATCGGCCCGATGTTCGGCCAGCTTGGCTTCTTCAACAAGTTTGCCGGCAAGGACTACGAGGACAAGCGTCCGCGTGACCGTTACGTCGATGAAAGCAAACGTCTGCTCAAAGTGCTCAACGGTCGGCTTGAGGGCCGTGACTGGATCATGGGCGAGCGTTACACCATTGCGGATATCGCCACGTTTCCGTGGGTGCGTAATTTGATCGGGTTTTATGAGGCCGGTGATCTGGTGGGCATCAGCAACTTCCCGAACGTTACCCGTGTGCTGGAACGATTCCTCGCCCGCCCAGCGGTCATTCGCGGCCTGACCATCCCTTCCTGACTACACACAAACCCATGTAGGAGTGAGCCTGCTCGCGATAGCGGTTTATCAGTCGATATCAATGTTGACTGACACACCGCTATCGCGAGCAGGCTCACTCCTACAAGGGAATGTGCAAAGTCCGAGGGATTATTACACCCCCGGTAATGCACTCTTGATTGATCCAGGTTTGTACCCCAACCCCTGCAAGGCATAAGCTTCGCCCCCTACGACTTTCGTCTCATCTGCCGTTTTCAGGAAAGGCCCCCATGTCCAGTCAGTTCCCCGAAGCACGTCCCCGCCGTCTGCGCCGCAATGCGAGCCTGCGCAGCCTGTTCCAGGAAACCGAGTTCAGCCTGAACGATCTGGTGCTGCCGATTTTCGTCGAAGAGGAAATCGACGACTTCGTGCCAATCAACAGCATGCCCGGGGTGATGCGCATTCCCGAGCGCAAACTGGCCAGTGAAATCGAGCGCTATGCCCGCGCCGGCATCAAGTCGGTGATGACCTTCGGCGTGTCCCACCATCTGGACAGCAACGGCAGTGACACCTGGCGCGAAGAAGGCCTGGTCTCGCGCATGTCGCGCATTGCCAAAGATGCCGTGCCGGAAATGATCGTGATGTCCGACACGTGCTTCTGCGAATACACCGATCACGGCCACTGCGGCGTGATGCACAACCATGAAGTCGACAACGACCAGACCCTGATCAACCTCGGCAAGCAAGCTGTGGCGGCCGCCCGCGCCGGTGCGGACGTGATCGCGCCGTCGGCAGCGATGGACGGTCAGGTGCGGGCGATTCGCCAGGCGCTGGATGCGGCCGGCTTCACCCAGATTCCGATCATGGCTTACTCGACCAAATTTGCTTCGGCACTCTACGGTCCGTTCCGCGAGGCCGGTGGCAGCGCGCTGAAGGGCGACCGCAAAAGCTATCAGATGAACCCGATGAACCGCCGCGAAGCCCTGCGCGAGTCGCTGCTCGACGAGCAGGAAGGTGCCGATGCGCTGATGGTCAAACCGGCCGGTGCCTACCTCGACATCATCCGCGACATCCGTGAAGCCTCGAACCTGCCGCTGGCGGCGTATCAGGTCAGCGGCGAATACGCGATGATCAAGTTCGGCGCACAGGCCGGGGCGATCGATGAGGATCGTGTGGTGCGTGAAAGCCTGGGCGCGATCAAGCGTGCGGGTGCTGATTTGATCTTCACTTACTTTGCGATGGATCTGGCCCTGGCCGGGATCTAAGCAACACCGCAAATCCAAATTGTAGGAGTGAGCCTGCTCGCGATAGCGTCTTGTCAGTCAACATTAATGGCGGCTGATACACCGCTATCGCGAGCAGGCTCACTCCTACAGGGGATTGTGGTGTGTCAGGGGCAGTTGAAGTAAGGCCTGATTCCGTGATCGCGGAAGTAGCGTTCGATCACTTTCGGATCCGCACTGTTCTCGGCAATCGCCACATACGTATCCGGGCGCAGCAGATAAAAACCGTTACGCCCCAACCCCGCCGTTTCAAACGCCGGGCGCCAGTCGAACACGTGCAGCGGCAAATGATGTTCCTGGCACCAGGCGATCATTTCGTCGCTGGTGTCGCCGTACACATGCACCTGCCAGCACGGCTGTCTGAGCGGTTCGTAGTTATCCCCCTCACCATCATGCGCCCAGGGCAAGCGGTCGCCGCCATGCACATGGCCGGCTGCGCCCCGGCTCAGCGGCATGCCGCGATAGTTGAGGGTGACTTGCGACACCGTGCGAAAGAGGAACTCGCGACTGGCCTCGAACGAGGCCATTTTCGGGATCAGAAACGGTGCCACGCGCATGCGCAGCAGATCGGCCATGCGCCCCTCGGCGGTGACGAAACTGAAGACTTTATCGGTGGTCGACACCAGCCTGCGGGCGAAGGCAATGCGTTCGGTTTCGTAGCTGTCGAGCAGGCTTGGTTCGGCGGCGCCGCCGAGCACTGCGGCGAGTTTCCACGCCAGGTTGATCGCGTCGCCGATGCCGGTGTTCATGCCCTGACCGCCCGCCGGGCTGTGCACGTGCGCGGCATCGCCGAGCAGAAACGCGCGACCACTGCGAAAGTGCTCAGCCACGCGGTGATGCACGCGGTAGGTCGAGAACCAGTGCACGTCTTCGATATGCACTTTCAGGTGTTCGATGGCGCGGCTGCTGACATCGGAAAACTCCAGGGTTTCGGCGCGATCCGCACGTTCATCACGCACAGTGCCGATCAGCCGCGCGCGGCCTTCGCCGGCCAGTGGAAACACGGCGAGAAAGTCCGCTTCATCCAGATCCAGGTGCAGCTCGCCGTTCATTGCCGGGCCGCTGGCCTTGACGTCGGCGACGTAGAAAATCTGCTGATAAGTGCCGCCGGGAAAATCCGTGTCGAGGGTTTTGCGCACCACTGAGCGGGCGCCATCACATCCGGCCAGATAACAGGCCTGGCAGATTTCCTGTTCACCGTCGGGCAGGCGCAGATGTGCGGTGAGGCCGTCGCCGGTTTCCTCGAAACTTTCCAGCATCGTGTCGCGTTCGACCGTGACGCCGTAGTCTTCGAGGCGCTCGATCAGCAGCCGTTCATGTTCATCCTGCGGGAAGATTTCGACGAACGCGTAGGGTGTCAGGCCTTCGCCGATGCGATTGAGCGGCAACTGCGCGACCGGTTTGCCGTTGACCCAGAAATTCGCCGCCGCCACCCGATGGCCGTTGCGCACGATGGTGTCGGCGAGGTCCAGTTGTCGGTACAGCTCAAGGGTACGTGCCTGTACCGCCAGCGCTCGCGAAGTGGTGCCGGGTGCGGAGGTTTTATCGATGATGCGCACGCGCACGCCATGTTTGCTCAGCCACAGGGCCAGCACCAGACCGGTGGGGCCGGCGCCGATGATCAGGACGTCGCTGCGGTTCATGGGCCTGTCCTCCGTTTGCTGTGGAGCAAGTATGGATCAGAAGGAGAGGGTGGCCAGTTGATCGGCCAGACGGGGATGTTTTGATGGTGTTCGGCTGGGGTGCTGTTGTGTGACGTAAATAGTAGCCCCTCACCCCAGCCCTCTCCCGAGGGAGAGGGAGCCGATTGGTGGGCTTTTCAAGTGTGCGTTCAACTCGGTGGCACACGTCGGCGTAACTCGAAAGAACACCACGTCAGTCCCCTCTCCTTTGAAAGGCGAGGGGGAAAGGGAGCCGATTTGGGGGCCTTTCAAAACCTGAGTTCGCCGCGGTGGCACACGTCGGCGTAACTCGAAAGAACACCACGTCAGTCCCCTCTCCTTTGAAAGGCGAGGGGGAAAGGGAGCCGATTTGGGGGCCTTTCAAAACCTGAGTTCGCCGCGATGGCACACGTCGGCGTAACTCGAAAGAACACCGCAATCAGTCCTCTCTCCTTTGAAAGGCGAGGGGGAAAGGGAGCCGATTTGGGGGCCTTTCAGAACCTGAGTTCGACTCGGTGGCCCACGTCGGCGTAACTCGAAAGAACACCGCAATCAGTCCCCTCTCCCTCCGGGAGAGGGCTAGGGTGAGGGGCTTTTCAGCTTTAGAAATCAATAGTCCCGGACAACTTGGCCACCCGCGGCTCACCCTGAGTCAGATACCCACCCTGAGCCGATTCCCAATACTTCTTGTTCGCCAGGTTTTCCACGCCCAGACGCACGGTCACGTCTTTCTCCGAGACCTTGAACGCATAACGCGCGCCGGCATCGAAGCGGTTCCAGGTCGGCAGGCTGAGGTTGTTCGCCGCATCCGCGTATTGACCACCGGTACGCAGCATCCGCGCATTCAGCGCTACACCTTGCAGACCCGGCACGTCCCAATCCGCGCCAGCGTTGAACTGGAAGGTCGGCACACCGATCGCACGATTGCCGTCGTTGGCGCCGTTGAGGGTGTTCTTCAGTTCGGTGTCCATCAGGGTCAGACCGCTGATCAGACGCAGGCCCTGGATCGGCTCGCCGAACACGTTCATTTCCACGCCTTTGTTGACCTGCTCGCCTTCACGCACGTAGGTGCAGGTAGTGGCGCTGTCGATTTCGCAGTAACCATCGCTCGGCTGTTCGATGCGATAAACACCCAGGCTCGCGCCGTAAGTGCCCATGTCGACTTTCACCCCGACTTCGGTCTGTTTGGAACGCGCGGGCGCATAGACTTCGTTGCCGTTGGTCACCCGGAAACCGCCGGAACTGGTCGGCGAGGTAGGGCCCTGGGCCAGGCCTTCAATGTGGTTGGCGTAGAACGAAACGTGTTCCCACGGTTTGAACACCACGCCGTACACCGGCGTGGTGATCGATTCGTCGTAGCTCGACTTGCGGTCGCCGCTGCCCCAGCTGGCGTAGTTGTAGCCTTGCACCACCAGTTGCTGGCGACGCAGGCCGGCGGTGACCAGCAGGCGATCATCGAAGAAACCGAGGGTGTCGGAGAGCGCGATGCTGCGGTTGAAGGTCTTGCCGACGATGCCTGGATCATTCAAATCACCACCGGCAAAGTTGCCGACCGGCGACGGTGTTTGCACCGGGTGATAGATGTTGTTGGCGTATTGGGTCAGGTCGAAATCATAGGCGCTGCGCTGTTCGGCCCAGATACCGGTCAGGCCGAAATTGAGCTTGTGGCTGACCGGGCCAGTGTTGAATTTACCGTTGAGGCCAGCCATCACGCTGGTGTTGTCTTCATCGTGGGGGACGAACGAACCCGTGGTAAATGAAGCACCGCTGTTGCCAACCAAAGTGGTCGAGTTGTAACGCCCGACTTCGCGGGTGTGCTTGGCGCCGCCGGCCGCATAAGCGGTCCAGTTGTCGTTCAGGTCGTACTCGGCGCGAAGCATGCCGAAGGTGTCTTCGATGTCGGTATAGCCCCACTTCGGCGCGTAGTTGGTGTCGGCCGATGGCGCGTCGGGAATGTGCGTGGCGGTGCCGAGGTTGACCGAGCTGCGGCCACCGTTGACGCGTTCTTTCTGGTAGGCGAAGTCGCCGGAGATGCGCAGGGCGTCGCTGCGGTAGTCGAGGCCGATGGCGAACAGTTTCGAGCGCTGGTTCTCGTGATCGATACCGGTGTCGCCTTCACGCTGGGACAGGTTGATCCGGGCGCCAAAGCGGTTGTCTTCACCGAAACGCTGGCCGATGTCGAAGTGATGACCGATACGGCCTTCGCTGTTGATGTCGGTGGTGTAACGCCGCAGCGGTACGTCACCGGCGCGTTTCGGTTGCAGGTTGACGCCACCGCCGATGCCGGAACCGGTCGGGGTCACGCCGTTGATAAAGGCGTTGGGGCCTTTGAATACTTCCACGCGCTCCAAGGCGTCGGTGGAAATGATCTGCCGTGGCAGCACGCCGTACAGGCCGTTATAGGAAATATCGTCGCCGTTCAGCGGCAGGCCGCGAATCATGAAGACCTGCGCCTGGTTGGAGAAACCCGAGGCCTGACGCACCGACGAATCGTTGAGCAGCACGTCGGCGACGTTTTCGGCCTGCTGATCCTGAATCAATTGTTCGGTGTAGGAGGCGGCGCTGAACGGCACGTCCATCATGTCCTGATTGCCCAGCACGCCGAGCTGGCCACCCCGGGCAACCTGACCACCCGTGTAAACCGGGGGCAAGGCGTTGGGCGTCGGGGCTTGAGCATTGACGTTGACGTCATCCAGCACCAGCGCTTTGGTATCGCCTTCAGCGGCGTGAGCGGTGACAGTCAGGGAGCACAGCAGGGCGAGAAACGTCGGGCGAAACGGGACGGCGAGTCGAGCTGGAGCGGGCATGTATGTACCTGGAGGCGCACGGCCGGTGAGAAAAATAAGGGCGGCGCGGGAACTCCTTGCGCAAATGCGACTCCAGGTGCAAATGATAGTTTTTCTCAGTAACGTTTTGCAATCAGTTTGTCATCACCCCTTCAAAACCCGCATTCCTGTGTAGGAGCTGCCGCAGGCTGCGATCTTTTGATCTTGTTTTTAAAATCAAAGTCAAAAGATCGTCCGATCGCGGCCCGAGCCTTCGGCAGCTCCTACACGGATTGTGTATGGTGGTTCTGGCTTATTGGACTGGATGGAGCAACATGCACAACCCTCGATTACCGATCACGCTCGCCGCACTGCTGGTGCTCGCCGGTTGCGCGGGGCAGCGCAGTCAGGAACCGGTGCCGCGTGCACCCGCTGAAGTGAAGGCCGAGATCGTACGGCTGATGCCGGCCAAGACTGCCGATCGCCAAGGCTGGGCCACCGATATCTACGCCGCATTTGCCGCGCAGAACATCAGCCCGACCACGCAAAACCTCTGTTCGGTGCTGGCCGTTGCCGAACAGGAATCCACCTTTCAGGCCGATCCCACCGTGCCCGGCCTGGGCAAAATCGCCCGCGACGAAATCGACCGCCGTGCCGCGAAAGTGCACATCCCCAGCCTGTTGGTCAGCGGCGCTCTGCAAGTGCGTTCAACCAACGGCAAGACCTACAGCGAACGCCTGAACGCGGCGCGCAGTGAAAAAGAACTCAGTGGCATTTTCGACGACTTCATCGGCCGGGTGCCGATGGGCCGCACGCTGTTCGGTGGCTTCAACCCGGTGCACACCGGCGGGCCGATGCAGGTCAGCATCGAATTTGCCGAACAGCACGCCAAGGATTATCCGTATCCGGTGGACGGCACGATCCGCCGTGAAGTGTTCAGTCGACGCGGTGGCATGTATTTCGGTATCGCGCATTTGCTCGGTTATCCGGTGAGTTATCGCGAGCCGCTGTATAGGTTTGCCGATTTCAACGCAGGCTGGTACGCCAGTCGCAATGCCGCGTTTCAGAATGCGGTCAGCCGCGCCTCGGGCATTCCACTGGCGCTCGATGGCGACCTGATCCGCTACGACTCGATCATGCCCGGCGGCACGGAACTGGCGGTACGTACCCTCGGCAAGTCGCTGGGCATGCGCAACCCGACCATTCGCGATCAACTGGAGAAGGGCAAAACCCTGGAGTTCGAAGAGACCAGGCTCTATCAACGGGTATTCGAACTGGCGGAGCAAGCGGAGGGGAAGAAGCTGCCGCGCGAGGTGTTGCCGGGGATTGTGCTGCAGAGTCCGAAGATCACCCGCAAGCTCACTACAGCGTGGTTCGCCAAACGGGTGGATGAGCGCTACAAGCGCTGCATGGCCAAGGCCGGATAAAACACACAGACATAAAAAACCCGGCTGACGTGAGCCGGGTTTCTCTGGGTTGTTGCGATGTTCCACTTCATTCAAGCGTTGCGAAGTTCGTTCAAACGATCTGCGCCACCTTCGGCGACAGTGTTGCCTTGCAGACGATCAGAACCATCAGCGGCGACAGTGTTGCCCTGCAGACGATCAGAGCCATCGGCGGCGACGGTGTTGCCTTGCAGACGATCAGAACCATCAGCGGCGACGGTGTTGCCCTGCAGACGATCAGAACCATCCGCCGCAACAGCGTTCTGGTACAGACGATCCGAGCCGTCGGCGGCGATCATTGTGTGGGTCGGGGTAGCGGCGAAAGCGTTAACTGCGAAAACCGAGAAAGCGATGCTGAGAAGAGTCTGGCGTTTCATGATGGTGTGCTCCGGGGGTGTTATTGGTTGGTATGGAGCAGATGTTACGCCGCGGATTTTTTATGAGAACTTCATTGCCGTGATGGTGAACATCGACGCCGATGATGGTAGCCAGGACCCGCACGCTAGAGCCTTAAAGTACCTTCACGGCACGCCCGATCGCCTGGATCGGCCCGGTCGGTTTGCCGATTGGCGAGCCGTTGGCGCCCTCCAGTGTCAGCTCGAACAACTGGTTTGGTTGCAGTGGCGGCAACTTGTCCAACGGTACCGATAAAGCCTGTCCTGGCTTGACCAGACCCAGCGATACCGGCCCTTGCCAGCCATCAGCCTTGGTCCAGAATTCCAGCGCCTTGTCCGCCGGGACTTCGACCACACCCAGCGGTATCAACTGAATCTCCCGCGAATTGCTCGCCTGGATCACCCAACCCGGAGCCTTGTCCTGCGGCGCGACCAGCACCACCAGAAAGCTTGGTTTCGGCGTGGTCTGGGTCAGCAGGATCGAACCCAATATCAATGTGGCGGCCAATCCGGCCGCGCTTAACCCGCGCCATAGCGGCAGCAGGTTCCACCATGAAGTTGCGGCTGCTTCCCGCGTCAGACGCCCGACACTGCGCTCAATGCGCGGCCACAACTGCGCCGAAGGTTGTTGCGGTTCGGCCAGATCCGTCAGCTCCAGCAGGCGCCGTTCCCAGGCATCCACTGCGGCACGCAGCTCGGGTTCATTCGGCAAGCGCCGTTGTACTTCGCTCCGCTGTTCGGCAGGCAATGTGCCGAGCACATATTCGCCGGCCAGTTCATCGCGTTCCTGTGCCGATTCGCTGGTCATCCCATGCACTCCCGCAAGGCGTTGAGGCTGCGTTTGATCCACGCTTTGACCGTGCCCAGCGGCGTGTCGAGGCGCGCGGCAATCTGCGCGTGGCTGTAACCGTCGACATAGGCATGCAGGATGCAGTGGCGGCGTTGCGGCTCCAGTTGCTCCAGGCAACGGTGGATGCGCGCCGAATGCGCGTGGGCGTCGAAGTCGTCATCATCCGCAGCCACCTCGTGAGCTTCGTCGAATGGTGTTTCCCGGCCGTGATCTCGCAGCAGATTCAGCGCCAGATGCCGGGTCACGCTGAACATCCAGCCACGCGCCGAACCGCGCGCCGGGTCAAACCCCGCCGCACCGTTCCAGATCTTGATAAACGCCTCATGGACAACGTCCTCCGCCAGCGCCGTGTCGCGCACCAGGCGCTTGGCCACGCCGAGCAGACGCGGTCCCTCCTGCACATACAAATCGCGCAGGGCCGACCGCTCGCCACGGGCACAGGCAGCGAGGCGGGCTTCGTAATCGAACGCGGATTCGGCTAAAGGCATGTCGTGCAATCTAGCTCACATTCCCCAAACATCCACACAATCCAATTCCACCCTGTGGGAGCGAGCCTGCTCGCGAAGGCGGCGTGTCAGCCGATACATCCTTCTCTGACCCACCGCCTTCGCGAGCAGGCTCGCTCCCACATTGGATCTCGGTAAGTCCGGAGATCAGTTCGCCGCCCAGAAAATGTAGTCGGCCTGATACTTCACCACTTCCTGCTTGCCCTTGTTCGCCGCTGTGCATTCGCTGCCCGGCGCCACGCCACCCTTGAGTGCGACACGCTGGATGTAACTCACGCCGCTCATCGCGCCCTTGCCTTCAGCGGGATTGGCCTTGACCAGTTGATAAGGCAGGTTGCCCGGAGTCGACGGCGCCACGGCCAGTTGCGTGCCGGTGACTTTCGAACCGTCCTTGGCCTGCCAGGTAGCCGGCGGGCCGAAGTAAGTGCCGACCTGTTTGCCGCTGCGATCATTGAGCACGGCTTTGGGGCCGACGAAGGTCCACTCGGTCTGCCCTGGAGTATTGGCTTTGTCACGGCATTCGTAAGTGATCTCGCCGACCCCGGTGGTTTCCATCGCGATCTTGTGGCCGTCCGGGACTTTGATCGCGTCGGGATAACTGCTTTGGGCGAAGGTTGTCGACGACAGGGCGAGCAAACCGGTGAGGCCAATCAGCTGGGTGATGTTCATCAGTGTTATCTCCGAAAAGGGTAGACCGCTGACAGCCGAAGAGGGCTGTTACAGGGACTACCCGTGACGGAGGCGTTTGGATGCAGTGCCTGAAAAATAAATTTCCAACCCGACAATAACCCCTGTGGGAGCGAGCCTGCTCGCGAAGGCGTCGGGTCAGCCAGCACTTATGTGACTGACACACCGTATTCGCGAGCAGGCTCGCTCCCACAGGGATTTTTATCGGGCTTGAGGCCGGAGGCTTTCAGCAGTTCCTGGGTGTAGGGGTGTTGCGGCGCCGCGAAAATCTCCCGCGACGAACCCTGCTCAACCACCTTGCCATCCTTGATCACCATCAAGTCATGCGCCAACGCATGCACCACCGCCAGATCATGGCTGATAAACAAATAGGTCAGCCCATGCCTGACCTGCAATTGCCGCAACAACTCCACCACCTGCTTCTGCACCGTACGATCCAGCGCCGAAGTCGGTTCATCGAGCAGAATCAGCGCCGGTTCCAGCACCAGTGCGCGGGCGATGGAAATACGCTGGCGCTGCCCGCCGGAAAATTCGTGGGGATAACGATGCCGGCTCTGTGGATCCAGACCGACTTCCTCCAGCACACGAATTACTGCCGCTTCCCGCTCAGCCTCGGTGCCGATACCGTGAGTCAGCAAGCCTTCGGCAATGATCTGCTGCACTGACATCCGTGGGCTGAGGCTGCCGAACGGGTCCTGGAACACCACTTGAATCTGCCGCCGCAACGGCCGCATCAAACGTTGATTGAGCAAGCTCAGTTGCTTGTTACCAAAACGGATATTGCCCTCGGACTCGACCAACCGCAGGATCGCCTGACCCAGCGTCGATTTTCCTGAGCCGGACTCACCAACAATGCCCAAGGTCTTGCCCCGTTGCAGGGTGAAACTCACGCCGTCCACCGCTTTGATGTAATCCTGCTGGCGACTGAACAATGCTTTGGGCAACGGAAACCACACCTTCAAATCATCGACTTCGAGCAGGTTGTGATCATACTCACTCGGCACCGGCCCGCCGCTCGGCTCAGCCTCGATCAACAAGCGACTGTAAGGATGCTGCGGCGCTCGAAACAATGTTTCGCAATCGGCCTCCTCGACAATCTCGCCCTGGCGCATTACGCACACCCGTTGCGCGATGCGCCGCACCAGATTGAGGTCGTGGCTGATCAGCAACAGCGACATGCCAAGGCGTTGCTGCAACTCGATCAGCAGCTCGAGAATCTTCCGCTGCACCGTGACATCCAGCGCCGTAGTCGGCTCATCGGCGATCAACAGTTCCGGCTCGTTGGCCAGCGCCATCGCAATCATTACCCTTTGCCGCTGCCCGCCCGAAAGCTGATGCGGATAGGCTTTCAAACGCTGCAAAGGCTGGCGAATGCCGACCAGTTCCAGCAGCTCCAACGTCCGTTCGCGGGCAGCACGTCCCTTCAAACCCTTGTGAATCTCCAGCACCTCGCTGACTTGCTTTTCCACCGTGTGCAACGGGTTCAAAGAGGTCATCGGCTCCTGGAAAATCATCGCAATGCGGTTGCCGCGCAAGCCGCGCATCTGCTGCTCGCTGGCGTGCAGCAAATCCACGCCGTTGTAGCGGATCGCGCCGCTGCTGCTGCTGACGTTCTTGCCCGGCAGCAATCGCAGGATCGAATGCGCCGTCACCGACTTGCCCGAGCCGGATTCACCGACCAGCGCCAGACACTCGCCACGGCGGATATCCAGGTTCAGACCGTGCACCACTGCCTGCCCGGCGAAGGCCACGCGCAGGTCGCGAATTTCAATCAGGTTGTCGTTCATGTCAGCTCCGGGGATCAAACGCATCTCGGCAAGCCTCACCAATAAAAACCAACAAGGACAGAATCAGTGCCAACGCGAAAAACGCCGTCAGCCCCAGCCACGGCGCTTGCAGATTGCGCTTGGCCTGACCGATCAACTCGCCCAGCGATGCAGTACCCGCCGGCATGCCGAAGCCAAGAAAATCCAGCGCAGTCAGCGTCGCAATCGCACCAGTCAGAATGAACGGCAGGTAGGTGAGGGTGGAGGTCATCGCGTTGGGCAGGATGTGCCGGCACATCAGCTCGTTGTCGGTCAGGCCCAGCGCTCGCGCGGCTTTGACGTATTCCAGATTGCGCCCACGCAGAAACTCGGCGCGCACCACATCGACCAGCGCCAGCCAGGAAAACAGCGCCATGATCCCCAGCAGCCACCAGAAACTCGGCGAGACGAACCCGGACAAAATGATCAGCAAATACAGCACCGGCAAACCTGACCAGATATCCAGTACGCGTTGCCCGAGCAAGTCGACCCAGCCACCGTAATAACCCTGCAACGCCCCGGCGACGATGCCGATCAATGCACTGATGCCGGTAAGGATCAGCGCAAACAGAATCGAAATCCGCGTGCCGAAAATCACCCGCGCCAACACGTCGCGCGCCTGATCATCGGTGCCCAGCCAATTGCTCGAGGACGGCGGACTCGGCGCCGGTTCGCTGAGGTCGTAATTGACCGTGTCGTAGCTGAACGGGATCGGCGGAAACAACATCCAGCCGCCCTGATCCTCAATCAGCTTGTGCACGTAATTGCTGGCGTAATCCGGCTGAAATGGCAGCTCGCCGCCGAAATCGGTTTCCAGATAATCGCTGAGGATCGGGAAGTAGAAAGCGTCGTGGTAACGGATCACCAGCGGCTTGTCATTGGCGATCAGCTCACCGCCCAGACAAATCAGGCACAGACCGATAAACAGCCACAGCGACCAGCGTCCGCGCCGGTTGGCCTTGAACTGCGCTACGCGGCGCTGGCCGAGAGGAGAAAGAGTGAACATCAGGCAGTCCTCGCCGAGAAGTCGATGCGCGGGTCGAGCAGGGTGTAGCAGAGATCGCCGATCAGCTTGATCAACAGGCCGAACAGGGTGAACAGAAAAAGTGCGCCGAACACCACCGGGTAATCCCGCGACACCGCCGCTTCGTAGCTCATGCGCCCGAGGCCGTCGAGGTTGAAGATGGTTTCGATCAGCAGGGAGCCGGCGAAAAACACCTCGATCAGCGCCGACGGCACACCGGCCACCACCAACAACATGGCGTTGCGAAACACATGGCCGTAGAGCACGCGGCGCTCGGTCAGACCCTTGGCCCGCGCGGTGATCACATACTGGCGGCTGATCTCGTTGAGGAAGCTGTTTTTGGTCAGGATCGTCAACGTGGCAAAGCCGCCAATCACCAGTGCCGTCACCGGCAACACCAGGTGCCAGAGGTAGTCGCCAATCTTGCCCAATGTGCTGAGGCTGTCGAAGTTGTCCGACACCAGCCCCTGTACCGGAAACCAGTTGACGTAGCTGCCACCGGCGAACACCACGATCAGCAGAATCGCAAAGAGAAACGCCGGCATCGCATAGCCGATGATGATCGCCGTGCTGCTCCAGACATCAAACGCGCTGCCGTTCTTGATCGCTTTGCGAATGCCCAGCGGAATGGAAATCAGGTAAGTGATCAACGTCGCCCATAGACCCAACGACAGCGACACCGGCAGCTTCTGCACGATCAGATCGGTGACCTTGGCGCCGCGAAAGAAACTGCTGCCCAGATCCAGCTGCGCGTAGTTTTTCAGCATCAACCACAGGCGTTCGTGCATGGGTTTGTCGAAGCCGTAATGGTGTTTGATCTCCTCGATCAGCGCCGGGTCGAGGCCACGGCTGCTGCGCCCGGCACCGCCAACCGCCGCGACCTCGCCACCACCGCCCATGCTGTGCCCGCCGAAGCCTTGCAAGCGGGCGATAGCTTGCTCCACTGGCCCACCCGGTGCGGCCTGCACAATCAGAAAATTCACCACCAGAATGCACAGCAACGTGGGGATGATCAGCAGCAAACGTCGACTCAGATAACGCAGCATGTCACTGGCCCCCCGCAAGCTGAGTGTGCATCTGTTGCGTGGTCAGCGCCTTGGCCGAAACCTCCCACCAGGTGTTGAGGCCTTCGTCGTACGCCGGTTGCACCGGCGGCATGCCGAAGCGGTTCTGATACACCGTTGGCGTGCCTTTGGAGTAATAGTTGGGAATCATGTAGTAACCCCATTGCAGCACCCGGTCGAGGGCGCGGGCGTAATGCACCATGGCTTCGCGGGTGTTGGCCTGGACCAGTCCGTCGATCAGTTGATCGACCGCCGGATCGGCCAGCACCATCGAGTTGGAACTGCCGACTTGCGTGGCACTTTGCGAGGCATACAGGCTGTACAACTCACGGCCGGGAGAGACGATCGGATCGCCGCTGCGCGGGAAACTGGTGACGATCATGTCGTAGTCGCGGGCGTTGAGGCGGTTGACGTATTGCGCCGAATCGATCCGGCGCAAATTGAGGGTGATGCCGATCTGCGCGAGGGTGCGTTTGAACGGCAGCAACATGCGGTCGAAGCCGCCCTGACCGTCGAGAAAGGTGAACTCCAGCGGTTCGCCAGCAGCGTTGACCAGACGATTGTGTTGCGGTGTCCAGCCAGCCTCGGCGAGCAGCTTCAGTGCTTGCAGTTGTTTGTCACGGATGTAGCCGCTGCCATCGGTTTTCGGCGCCTGATAAACCTCGGTGAAGACCTCGTCGGGGATCTGCCCGCGTAGCGGTTCGAGGATCTTCAGTTCTTCAGCGTCGGGCAGGGCGGTGGCGGCCATTTCGCTCTTTGGCCAGAAGCTGTTCTGGCGCACGTAAAAGCCGCGCATCATCTGTTTGTTGGTCCACTCGAAATCCCACAGCAAGCTGATCGCCTGACGCACGCGGCGATCCTGGAAGATCGGGTTCTGCAGGTTGAACACGAAGCCCTGAGCGGCGGTGGGTTTGTCCGGGGCGAGGATCGACTGCTGCAAGCGACCGTCGCGCAACGCCGGGCTGTCATAGCCGACCACGTAACCGGACGAGGAGAACTCGCGGTTGTAGTCGAACGCGCCGGCCTGCAACAGTTGCCGGGCGACGTCGGTGTCGCCGTAGAAATTCACCGTGAGCGTGTCGAAGTTGTACATGCCGCGACTGACCGGCAGGTCTTTGCCCCACCAGTCCGGATCGCGTTGAAAACTGATGCTGCGCCCGGCGTCGACCTTGCTCACCCGGTACGGACCGCTGCCCAGCGGTGGCTCGAAACCGCCGCCATTGGCGAAGTCGCGGGTTTTCCACCAATGCTCGGGGACCACACGCATGGTCGCCAGATCCAGCGCGAGGGTGCGGTTGAGATTGTTCTTGAAGGTGAAACGCACCTGCCGCGGGCCTTCGATCAGCACGTCCTGCACATCGGCGTATTGCTGGCGATAACTCAGGCTGCCCTTGGTCATCAGCAGGTTGAAGGTGTAGCGCACGTCTTCGGCGGTGATCGGCGTGCCGTCGGCGAAGCGTGCTTTTGGATTGAGGGTGAAACGCACCCACAAGCCATCCGGATCGCGCTCGATCTGTTGCGCGACCAATGCGTAAACGGTGTAGGGCTCGTCGAGCGATCGGAACGCCAATGGCGAGTACACCCAGTCGTTGACCTGCACCACGGAAATGCCCTGATCGGCGTACGGGCTGATGTAGTTGTACTGGCCGATTTCCATCGACGCGCGACTGAGTGAACCACCCTTGGGCGCCTTGGGATCAACGAAATCAAAGTGCTGGAAGTTCGCCGGATACTTCGGCGCCTCGCCGTACACCGTCAGCGCATAGCTGCCGCCGGCCAGCGCCGAGGTGCCGGTGCACAGCAGCGCACTGCCCAACAGCAGGCCCGCCATGTTGCGCAAAAAACTCATGAAGTCACTCCTGAAAATCCCTGAAAGTCCACGGACCCAATGTGGGAGCGAGCCTGCTCGCGAAGGCGTCTTGTCAGCCGACATCTCTCTTGCTGATCCACCGCTTTCGCGAGCAGGCTCGCTCCCACAGGGGGGATGTGTTCTGTTTCCGGTTAGAAGTGGTACGTCATGCGCGCAAACAAGGTACGGCCCAGCGGGTCGGTGTAGCGCGGGTCATAGCCGCTCTGGAAGTTGTAAGCCTGGTTGGAGAACGGCGGGTTGCGGTCGAACACGTTCTTCATCCCGGCATCGACATCCAGCACCTTGTTGAAGGTGTAGCCGGCCGACAGGTCCCACACCGAATACGACGCCACGCGCGCGTGGGTGTCGCGGTCGTAGTCGTTGTAACCCGTGGTGAAGCGGTTGGTCAGCGCCGCCCGCGCCGCGCCGAAGGTCCAGCTGCCGGTGAGGTTGTGCTTCCAGCGCGCGATCACGCCGTCACCCTGAAAGTCGCCAACCTTGTCGGTGAACGGGCCCTTGATGGTGCTCTGGAAGTCGTACTCGTCAACATAGGTGCCTTGCAGGCCCAGACCGAACTGACCGTACGGCGTGTTCGGGAAGCGATAGTCGAGCGACACATCGACACCGTTGGTTTCGACGATGCCGAGGTTGGCGTTGCCGGTGACGATGTAGTTAAGCGTGCCGTCGGCGTTGCGCACGAAGCGATCGGGGTAGGAGCCGGCCTGATCAAACACGGTGGATTCCGGGAACGGCTGGATCTGGTTGGAGATGTGAATCCACCAGAAATCCAGACCTACCGAAAGGTTGTTGATCGGCTGATAGACGAAGCCGAGGGTCACGTTGCGTGCCTTCTCCGGGGCCAGGTCTTCGTTGCCGCCAATCTGGTTGAGGAACTGCTGACCGCAATCGCGGCCGCCGTTGCCACCCGGTTGCACCACACCGCCGGTACACAGCACCGGGTCGTTGTAGTAGCCCTGGGTGAAGGTGATGCTGCGCGGTGAATACAGCTCGTACAGCGACGGCGCACGGAAGCCTTCACTGTAAGCGCCACGTACCACCAGCTCTTTCAATGGCTGATAACGGAACGAGTATTTCGGGTTGGTGGTGCTGCCGAAGTCGCTGTATTTGTCGTGACGCACGGCGGCGGACAGTTCAAGGCTGTCGAGCACCGGCACGTTGATTTCCGCGTAGGCGGCTTTCACGCTGCGATCGCCCTCGACGCTGCCGGCCGGGTCGATACCGAGGCTCTGGATGTCGCCAGCGAACGACTCGAAGTCCTGGTGGAATTTCTCTTTGCGGTACTCGCCACCCAGTGCCAGACCGGACGGGCCGGCGCCGAACCAGTCGCCGATTTCACGACTGATACGACCATCGAAACCGGCTACACGGCCCACAGCAGTGGAATAGGCGCCGTGGTACGCCGCATCGTCGATGTACTGCTGACCCGCAGCGGATTGCGGGCCGAACGGGTTGAGCAGACCGCTGGCCAGACCATTGATCATCGCCTGATCGCTGACAAAACCGCTGGTGACGCTGGAAACGATTTTGTTCTGGTTGTACGAGGCGCCGACGTTGTAATCCCAGCCGGCGACCAGACCATCGAAACTGAGCAGGAAGCGCTGGCTGGTGTTCTGGTCTTTCGATTCCCGCGGGCCGGCAGCGGTTTCACGCCAGTTGACGCCGACCGGTTGGGTCGGGTCGAGGGCGAAATCGGTTGGCGCCGGGGTGATGCCGTTGCCGGGATAGTAGGGCGACGAAGAATCGAGGCTCAGACCGGTCAGTGGCGCAGGGCCGATCGCCGTGGCGTTGTTGTTGCGCGACCAGAAGTATTCGAGGTTGACGTTGTGATCGTCGCCAAGCTTGCCGGTGGTCTTGCCGAAGAACGAGGTCTTCTCGGTCTGTGGCACCAGGTCGATGTATTCGCGGGTGCTGAAGCGGCACAAACCGTCGCGGGCGATCAGGTTGGGGCCGTTGCAATTGCTGTTGGCCAACGGGTTAGTGGCGTTGCCGTTCTGACTGTAGTTGCCGGGGAATGCGGTGCCGGAGGTCTGATCGAGACCGCGACCGGGGGCGTAATCGGTGGCGAACGAGCGATCGTTGGCGTCGAGGTTCTGCTGCTTGTTGTAGTTGAACACGCCGAGGACGTTGAAGCGGTCTTCGTCCAGATCGCCGTAGCCCCAACTGGCGCTCATGTCTTTGGTCTGGCCGCCGCCGCTGTGGGTCGGGGTTTCGCCGCCGAGGGTCAACTGGCCGTCGGTCAGGGATTTCTTGGTGATGAAGTTGATCACGCCGCCGATGGCGTCGGTGCCGTACAGGGCCGAGGCGCCGTCACGCAGGACTTCCACGCGTTCGATGGCGGCAAACGGGATCATGTTCAGATCCACCGCGCCGCCGGCCGAGTTGGTTCCCGACAAGGCGTTGTTGGCCAGACGTCGACCGTTGAGCAGCACCAGCGTCTTGTTCGCGCCGATGCCGCGCATGTCGGCGAATGAGGCGCCGCCAGTGGCTGCGCCCACGGAGCCGGCGCTGTTGTTGATCGACTGGCTGCCGGTGATGCGCTGCACCAGTTCGGCGGTGGTGGTCACGCCCTGTTTGCGCAGCTCATCGGCCTTGAGAATGGTGATCGGCACCGCCGTTTCCGCATCGACCCGGCGAATCGCCGAGCCCGTCACTTCGACCCGTTGCAGTTGCGTGGTCGGCGCAACCACCGCCGCTGTTGCCGGGACGCTAGCGTTATCGTCCTCAGCCGCTTGCACGGAGCCGGCGCCCATCCCCATGGCCACCAGATACAACGGAACAAAACGGTGGCGAGAAATCGTTGCCACCAAGGGTTTGAGCGTGAAGCGTGGAGTGTTCATCAGCATGGTTATTTCCGACTTTTTAGACGTTATCGAATTGGCCTTGTGAGCCCCTCATTGCTCCGCTATCGGTGATACCGCGTGCGGAAAACCACTTTCTTCAAGCAAGCCGATCCCCTCCGAAGACGCGTGGCGTTTTTTCGGTCGGCTGATTGCGACAGGATTCAGCGAGCGGTAGTGGGCGCGTCTCTCAAGGCGCGCCCGCCACCGCACTCAGTGGGTGGTCATCACCGAAATCTTGGTGATGCCCGAGCGTTCGATCGACGCCATGGCCTTGGCCACCTGGCCGTAGTTGACGGCGGAGTCGGCCTGTAACTGCACGCGGACTTCGGCGTCCTTGGCCTTGACCTCCTTGAGGCTGGCTTCCAGTGATTCCGGGGCCAACTCGGTCTTGGCCAGATAGAACTTGCCGTCCTGATCGACGCTGACCACCACCGGGTCTTTCTTTTCGGCGGGGGCGACGGCGTCGGTTTTCGGCAGATTCACTTTGATCGCGTTGGTCATCAGCGGCGCGGTGACGATGAACACCACCAGCAACACGAGCATCACGTCGACCAGTGGCGTGACGTTCATTTCGCTGAGCACTTCATCGCTGTCTTGAGTGGAGAACGACATCAGCTGGCCTCCCGCACGGCGGCCGTGGTTTTGCTGGCGATGGCCTGACGGCTGATGGAAAACGCACTGCGCGAGGCGAGGGCGTCAAAGTCGTGGGCGAAGTCATCCATGTCTGCCGAAGCGAGTTTCAAGCGGCGCAGGAAGAAGTTGTAAATCAGCACCGCCGGCACCGCGACGGCGATACCCACGCCGGTGGCGATCAGCGCGTGACCGATCGGCCCAGCCACTGCTTCAAGGCTGGCCGAACCGGTTTCGCCGATGCTTTTCAGCGCTTCCATGATGCCCCACACGGTGCCGAACAAACCAATGAACGGCGCGGTGCTGCCGATACTGGCGAGGATCGCCTGGCCGTTTTCCAGCGAGCGGCGTTCCTTCTGGATCTGCTGGCGCAGGTTGCGTTCCAGGCGATCCGAACGGTTGATGGTGTGCGCCAATTGCTGGGTGGTGCGCGGCGAATCTTCCACCAGCAGCGCTTCGAAACCGCTGCTGGCGATGCGCGCCAGCGAGCCCGGATACTGGCTGGCGTGTTCGGCGGCGGTAAGCAGATCCGGCGCGCCCCAAAAGGCCTTGGTGAATTGTTTGTTCTGCGCTTTCTGCCGCAGGTACTGCGCCGACTTGACCAGCAGAATCGCCCAACTGACCACGGAAAACAGCACCAGGCCCCAGAGGACACCGGGGACAATCATCGAAGACAAATCGTTCATGGTTACACCTCGCTTGCGTTATTCGGTTGTGCGTTGATTGAGCGTTCGGTTATTGCGGCAATTTGAAATCGATGGTCTGGGTGGCGAAGCCGTCGATCGGCGTCTCACCGCGTTTGGCCGGAATAAATTTCCAGTTCTTCACGGCGGCAACAGCCGCGTCATCCAGTTGCGGTTTGCCGCTGGATTTGGTCACCGTCACCGAGCCGGCGCGACCGTTGGCCAGTACCTGAATGCGCAGCACCACGCTGCCTTCCCAGTTGCGCCGCAGGGCCAGCGACGGGTATTCCGGCGGCGGGTTGCCGAGGCTGGCGAGGCCCGAGATCGCTGCTGATTCCTTGACCGGACCCGGCGCAGCGGCAGGGGACGGCGGTGCGCTCGGTGTCGCCGGTGCAGCAGGAGCGGCCGGTTGTGCCGGGGCGGGTGGGGCTTTCGGCGGCTCGACCTTTTTCACCGGTTTCGGCTTCTCGACCGGTTTCGGTTTTTCGATCGGCTTGGGTTTCTCCACCGGTTTCGGCGGTGGCTTGACCGCGTCCTCGTCTTCCACCGGTTGCTCAGGTTCCGGCGGCGGTGGCGGAGGAGGCGGCGGTGGTGGTTCCGGGGTGGGTGGTGCCGGTGGCGTCGGGCTGGTCAGCTCGACGGTCATTTCCGGAATCTGCGGTGGCGTTGGCAATGGCTCTGTTTTGGATTGCTGGAGAAACCACCAGGCGCCGCCATGTATCAGCGCCGACACAGCGACCAGCAACACCATTTGCTGTTTATTCAGACTGCCGGGTTGCGAGGTATTGGCTTTAAATG
Source organism: Pseudomonas tensinigenes (assembly GCF_014268445.2). Classification (NCBI taxonomy): domain Bacteria; kingdom Pseudomonadati; phylum Pseudomonadota; class Gammaproteobacteria; order Pseudomonadales; family Pseudomonadaceae; genus Pseudomonas; species Pseudomonas tensinigenes. Next base: position 4,538,378 of record NZ_CP077089.1, on the reverse strand, counting down.
CCGGCCTGCCCGGTGGCGGCGGGACTGGCGCTTCCCGCAACGGCCCCGGCAGGGTTCTGTGCTTTACCGCATCGTTCATTAAAGCTCCCTCGGGTTGATGAAGGGCAATAAGGTGCCGTCCGAACATCCAGGGGATATTCGAGTGGGTGGGTGCAACTTTCTTCAAGGTGTGCAGAAGCCGATAGTTCAACTATCTGGTTAACAAGGCTTGTGCAAACTTACTGGCTTAGCGCCATCGACTTCGAGTGTTCATTGGCCATTCCCTGGTTGTTCTTCTATTGCGTGAGCGCACTGTCGGTGTCTCATGCTTGTTACATATTGCAACCGTTGTGCCAGATGTTGCCGAAATGTAGATCGGTTATTTCATGAGTGTTACCCATGTCGCATTTATATAAGTTTTGACATCGCCGTGGTTTTTCTCCGGCGTACGGATTCCCGTTACTCCGGTTAACGGAGCTTTTTCAGAGGCGAGTCAGGCTTTACGCGGTATCCCGCGAAATGGCGGGATAGAGCGGCGTCGTGACTTGCGGCCTGGGCACTTGCTGGTGCGCGGCGGACTGATTTGGTGCGGGCCAATGTTTTAGCGGGTCACGGCGTATGTTCCTTGTTCTTGTTTAAATGAAATCAATGTTTGCTGTGTGTTTAGTCCAAGTCGCTGGAGCTGTTTTGGTGCACTTGTAAAATCGCTGGAAGTTATTGTTCGACAATCCTGCTTGTGTTCATTTAGTACGTTGGTTGTGCAATAACTTTGTGAGTTGTATTTAAAAAATAAATAGCACGCCATTGCCGGCGAATAAGTCATTGCCGATCACAGGGCGCGGTCGTGGAGTCAGGTAATAAAGTAAAGGCGTTGGTCGCCGGGACTGTTCGAATGAACTCGGCGTTGTGCACAAAGAGGTGAGCAGAGGTTGATGCGGCAGAGCGTTTGAAGATTCACGCGGTGAACTCCTTGTTGCCAGCTCGGATACGCGAACTTTTGGTTCGGTATCGCACCTTACAAGAACGCGGATAGCGTTCGATGATTGCTCTTGGTGCGGGATGGGCACCGCCAGCGCTGTTTTGCGAGGTTTGAATTCGCCAGTCGCGAGTGCATGGGAAAACCGTGCCAAAACCGATACACAGGCAGATTATTTCTACACCCGCGCTACAGCCATCTACCCTGTGGCAATGGTCTTTTCGGGGGGATTGGATATGTACCAGCTCTACGGGCACAGAAACTCAGGCGCCGCCGCCATCGAAGCGGCGCTGGAGCTGTGCCAGATCGCTTACCGTTTCATTGATATCGAAGCCAGCACCGAAGCCGCCGAGGCGCTGGCCCAGCTCAATCCACTCAAGCAGATACCGACCTTGCAACTGCCCGACGGCAGCGCCATCACCGAAAGCGCGGCGATCCTGATTCATCTGGGCCTGACGTTTCCCAAGTCCGGCCTGCTGCCCGCCAAGCCGAATGATCGTGATCAGGCGATTCGCGGCCTGGTCTACATCGTCAGCAATTGCTACGCAGCGATCGGCGTCATTGATTATCCGGAGCGCTGGCTGCTGATGCCTGACGAAGCCTCGCGGCAGAACCTGGTGGCCGGTGCGCGCGAGCGTTTGCACTGGAGTTGGGAGGTGTTCGCCGACCAGTTTTCTGCCGAGCTGTATCTGGATGACGAAACGCCGGGGGCGCTGGATGTGCTCGCGGCAGTAGTGACGCGCTGGGCGGGCAGCCGCGAGCATTTGCGCCAGACGCGGCCGGGGTTTTATGCGTGGTTGCAGCGGATAGACCGGCATCCAGTGCTGGCGCCGGTGTTTGCCCGGCATTGGCCGTCCTGAATTCACCACAAAACCAAATGTGGGAGCGAGCCTGCTCGCGAAAGCGTCTTGTCAGTCGCAGCATTTTTACTGACAGACCGCTTTCGCGAGCAGGCTCGCTCCCACAGGGGATTGGGGGGGTGTTGAGGGATTTATTCCCCGCGAATGTACTGTTCCAGCTGTTTGATCAGCTCCGCCTGCTCGGCAATCGCTTCCTTGACCAGGTCGCCGATCGACAGCAAACCGATCAACTTGCCGTTCTCGACCACCGGCAAGTGGCGCAGGCGTTTGTCCGACATGATGCCCAGGCAGGTGTCGACGGTTTGATGGGTGTCGACGGTGATCACGTTCGCCACCATGATGTCGCGCACCGGTGTGCCCACGGATGAGCGGCCATGCAGCACCAGTTTGCGCGCGTAATCGCGTTCGCTGATGATGCCGACCACTTTTTCGTCTTCGACCACCAGCAAGGCGCCGACGTTTTTCTCGGCCATCTTCATCAGCGCTTCGAGCACCATGTGATCGGGTTTGATCTGGTGCACTTCCTGATTCTTCTGATCTTTGAGCTTGAGCAGTTGGGCGACGGTCTTCATGGTGGTTACTCAGGTGTTGTCGTTGTTATCCAAGCATCGTAGACGCAAGCGCGCAGGGCAAGGTGGCAAAGCGGCAGATAACACGCAAAAAACGTCATTTGCCGGTTTTTTCCGTGGTTGGCGCCGATTTATCGTCAGGGTCATCCCAGGCAATGCCGCGTAGAATGCCTCTCTGATTCAATTCCTGAGGTTGCAGTGGTGGATTTACCGCAGGGCTTCGTCCTGACCCGGCATTGGCGCGATACTCCGGCCGGCACCGAAGTCGAGTTCTGGCTGGCGACCGACGCCGGGCCGCGCCGTGTGCGCCTGCCGCATCAGCCGTCGGTGGCGTTTATCCCCGCCGAGCAGCGCGAAGCGGCCGAACGCCTGCTGCACGACGAAAAGAACGTCGAACTGCGCCCACTGGCCCTGCAGGATTTCGAGCATCGCCCGGTGCTTGGTCTGTATTGCCAGCAACACGGCCAATTGATGCGCCTGGAAACCGCGCTCAACCGCAACAGTGTCGACGTCTACGAAGCCGATGTGCGCCCGCCGGAACGCTATCTGATGGAGCGCTTTATCACCGCGCCGGTGCGGTTCAGCGGCACGCCCGATGCTGACGGCGTATTGCTCAACGCCCAGCTCAAATCTGACCCCGATTATCGACCGAAGCTGCGCCTGGTCTCGCTCGACATCGAAACCACCGAAACCGGCGAGTTGTATTCGATCGCCCTCGAAGGTTGCGGCGAGCGTCAGGTGTACATGCTCGGCGCGCCGAACGGCGATGACAGCATCGTCGACTTCGACCTCGAATACTGCGACTCACGCGCGGTCATTCTGAAGAAACTCAACGACTGGTTCGCCCGTCACGACCCCGACGCGATCATCGGCTGGAACGTCGTGCAGTTCGATTTGCGCATCCTCCACGAACACGCACGGCGCCTCGGTGTGCCGCTGAAAATCGGCCGTGGCGGCGAAGAGATGCAATGGCGCGAACACGGCAGCCGCAATCACTACTTCGCTTCGGCGGCGGGGCGGCTGATCATCGACGGTATCGAGTCCCTACGCTCGGCGACCTGGAGTTTCCCGTCGTTCAGCCTGGAAAACGTCGCCCAGACGTTGCTCGGCGAAGGCAAGTCCATCGACAACCCCTACCAGCGCATGGACGAAATCAACCGCATGTTCGCCGAGGACAAACCGGCGCTGGCCAAGTACAACCTCAAGGACTGCGAACTGGTCACGCGGATCTTCGCCAAGACCGAGTTACTGACCTTTCTGCTGGAGCGCGCCAGCGTCACCGGTTTGCCGGCAGACCGCAGCGGCGGCTCGGTGGCGGCGTTCACCCATCTGTATATGCCGTTGATGCACCGACAGGGTTTTGTCGCGCCGAACCTCGGCACCAATCCGCCGCAGGCCAGCCCCGGCGGATTTGTCATGGACTCGCAACCGGGCCTGTATGAGTCGGTGCTGGTTCTCGATTACAAGAGCCTTTATCCATCGATCATTCGCACCTTTCTGATCGACCCGGTCGGCCTGATCGAAGGCCTGCAACACCCGGACGACGCCGACTCGGTGCCGGGTTTCCGTGGCGCCCGATTCTCGCGCACCCGGCATTGCCTGCCGTCGATCGTTTCGCGGGTGGCCGAAGGTCGGGAGACTGCCAAACGTGAACACAACGCGCCGCTGTCGCAGGCACTGAAAATCATCATGAACGCCTTCTACGGCGTACTCGGTTCCAGCGGTTGTCGCTTCTTCGATACGCGGCTGGCCTCATCGATCACCCTGCGCGGTCACGAGATCATGCTGCGCACGCGCAAGCTGATCGAAGATCAGGGCCACGCGGTGATCTACGGCGACACCGACTCGACCTTCGTCTGGCTGCGTCGTCCGCATGGGCAGGAAGAGGCGGCGGCCATCGGTCATGCGCTGGTCAAGCACGTCAACGACTGGTGGCGCGAGCATGTGCGTGATGAATATGGCCTGGAAAGCGCCCTCGAACTGCAATTCGAAATTCACTACAAACGCTTTCTGATGCCGACCATTCGCGGCGCGGAGGAGGGCAGCAAAAAACGTTATGCCGGCCTCGTCACCCGCGCCGACGGCAGCGATGAAATGGTCTACAAAGGCCTGGAAACCGTGCGCACCGACTGGTCGTTGCTGGCCCGGCAATTCCAGCAGGAGCTCTACGAGCGGATTTTCCAGCGCAAGCCGTATCAGGATTACGTGCGCGACTACGTGCGTAAAACCCTCGCCGGTGAATTCGACGATCGCCTGGTCTACCGCAAGCGCCTGCGACGCACTCTCGACGATTACGAACGCAACGTACCGCCCCACGTGCGCGCCGCACGGCTGGCCGACGATTACAACGCGCAACACGGGCGACCACGGCAGTATCAGAATGGCGGCTGGATCAGCTACGTCATCACTCTGGCCGGTCCCGAACCGCTGGAAGTGCGCCGCGCCGCCATCGACTACGACCACTACATCACCCGGCAACTGCAACCGGTGGCGGATGCTATTCTGCCGTTTGTCGACGACGATTTCTCAACCCTGATCGGGGGGCAGTTGGGCCTGTTTTGAGTCGAGCAATTGCAGCGTCCACTCGTCGAGAATACCGTGGAAGTAGCGTTCCAACGCCTGATTGAACACGCTGTCTTCAGCGCAAAACTGAGCAAACAGCGTCATCGATGAATGGAATTTCAGGTCATCGGGATGGCCGAATATCTCCGCGATCGAGCGCTGTTGCACCTTCAGCACTAATTGCGTGCAAGTACGCAGGCGTGCGCCGAGCAGCTCGTGAGCCAGATACGCCCGGGCTTCCTCGGCCGAACCGATGGCGAAGCGCCGGGACATTTCACTGCCGCCCAGACCGGCGAACTGCGGGAAGACAAACCACATCCAGTGGCTGCGCTTGCGGCCCTCATCGAGTTCGCGTTGCACGCGCTCGAATACCGAATCCTGGGCCTGGACAAAACGTTGCAGGTTGAACGGGTCGTACTGATCAGTGCTTCTCATCGCGAAGCCCTCGCCAGCCGCTGGCTCAAACCATGGCCAGCCGCTGCTTGCGTTGTGGCGCTTGAAACGCCTGGTCCAGCGCCGCCAGATCCCCGGCCTCCAGTTGCAGTTGCGCGGCTTGTGCATTGAGTTGCACGTGTTCCGGCCGCACAGCCTTGGGAATCGCAATCACACCATCCTGACGCAGAATCCACGCCAGCGAAACCTGCGCGGGGGTTACACCATGACGAGCGGCAATCTCATTCAGCACCGGTTCAGCCAGCATCGCGCCGCCCTGGCCAATCGGACAGTAGGCCATCAGCGGCATGCGCTGGTGTTGGCACCACGGCAGCAGGTCGAATTCGATACCGCGCTCTTCGAGGTTGTAGAGCACCTGATTGGTCGCGCAGACGGAACTGGAGAGTTCTTCGAGATCGTCGACATCGAAATTCGACACACCCCAGCGGCCGATCTTGCCGTCCTCGCGCAGGCGTTCGAAGGCCTCGACGGTTTCTTCCAGCGGATACTGGCCGCGCCAATGCAACAGATAGAGGTCGATGTAATCGGTGTCGAGCCGGCGCAGACTGCGCTCGCAGGCCTGCGGGATACCTTTGCGGCTGGCGTTGTGCGGGTAGACCTTGCTCACCAGAAACACCTGATCGCGCAGGCCGGCGATGGCCTCGCCAACCAAGCTTTCGGCACCGCCCTCGGCGTACATTTCCGCCGTGTCGATCAGGGTCATGCCCAGCTCGATCCCCGTGCGCAGCGCCGCCACTTCACGCTTGTGCGCCGAGCGGTCTTCGCCCATGCGCCAGGTGCCTTGGCCAATGATCGGAACCTGGACGCCGGCCAGTTCGAGGGTACGCATGCAAACCTCCTTGCTGAATGTGTCGGTACCTTTTAGTGGGCAGCAGGATAGCTCAGGGGTTCAAAAAGCAAAGAGATCGCGGCCTTCGGCAGCGCTTTCCTTATGGGTACCGGTTTCCCATGTAGGAGCTGCCGAAGGCTGCGATCTTTTGATCTGGCGCTCTTCTTTATCCATCCACGGGCAAGTGCGCAAGAAGTTGCGCAGTGCCTTACCAGTTTTCACCCGGGTAAGTTTCTACAGGCCGCGTAGCTCGTGCCCTTCAGCCAAGTGCGCAACTTCTTGCACACCACTGCGCAAGAAGTTGCGCACTTTCCCTTGTTTTTCATTGGCTTGATCACAGGAAAAGATCAGTCGATGAGCTCGGGGCCTTGATCTGTATGGGTTGCATAAAAGCTGGCATGAACTTTGATGGCGCATAGCCATCCTTTTCAGGCAATGGTGCCTGAGAGGTATGTCTTTCAAGCAAGGAGAGCACCCCATGGCAACACCAGCGTACATGTCGGTTACCGGCGAAAAACAAGGCCTGATCACTGCAGGCGCTTTCACCGCTGACTCCGTAGGCAACACCTACCAGGAAGGCCACGAAGACCAGGTCATGGTGCAGGCTTTCACCCACGACGTAATCATCCCGCGTGACCCACAGTCCGGTCAGCCAACCGGTCAGCGCGTGCACAAGCCAGTGGTGATCACCAAGGTCTACGACAAGGCTTCGCCTCTGCTGCAAGCGGCGCTGACTTCCGGCGAGCGCATGAGCGAAATCGTTATCCAGTGGTTCCGTACTTCTGCTCAAGGTACCCAAGAGCACTACTACACCACCAAACTGGAAGACGCGATCATCGTCGCCATCAACAACAAAATGCACAACTGCCAGGATCCAGGCAACGCGCACTTCACCCACCTGGAAGAAGTGCAGTTCACCTACCGCAAAATCACCTGGACCCACGAAGTCTCCGGTACTTCGGGTTCCGATGACTGGCGTGCTCCAGTCGTTTAATCGCGGCTGATGGTTGTACCGCCCCGATCGGCATGACTGGTCGGGGCGGATTCACTTCTAAAGAATTTTTTGCCAATAGCCCCTTGAGGGCTGTTGCGCGTCGCAGCATTGTGCGAGGAACAAGGGATGTTCTCACCGGCCAACCAGCCTCATTTCAATCTGACCGTCGATGGCATCGACAGCGACTTTCAAGTGCTGTCGTTCACCGGTCGCGAGGCACTCAACACGCCGTTCGAATTCGAGCTGGAACTGGTCAGCGAAAAGGCCTCGATCAACCTCGAAAGCGTGCTGCACAAACTGGCGTTTCTTCAGCTGTCGCCAACCGGCACGGGCATCCACGGGCTGGTCTACAGCATCGCCCAGGGCGAGGCGGGCAAGCGCCTGACCCGCTACAAAATCTCCCTGCGCCCGCAACTGGCGTACCTCGCGCACCGGGTCAACCAGCGCATTTTCCAGCAGATGACCGTGCAGCAGATCATCAGCCAGGTACTGGAAGAACACGGCATCCTTGCCAGCGATTACCACTTCCAGCTCAGCGCGATTTATCCCGAGCGCATTTACTGTGTGCAGTACGACGAATCGGACCTGGATTTCATCCAGCGCCTGTGCGAAGAGGAGGGGATTCACTACCACTTCCAGCACACGTCGAGCGGCCACAAACTGACCTTCGGCGATGACCAGACGGTGTTCCCGAAACTTGCGCCGGTGGCCTATCAGCAGGACTCCGGACTGGTCGCCGACAAACCGGTGGTCAAGCGCTTCGGCCTGCGTCTGGCCACCCGCACCAGCCGCACGACACGCCGCGATTACGACTTCGTCAAACCGAAGATCGAGCTGGAAAGCGATGCCAAAAGCAGCGCGCAACCGGACCTCGAAGACTACGATTACCCGGGCCGTTTCGTCGATCGCGAGCGTGGCAAACACCTGGCCAATCGCGCACTGGAACGTCATCGCAGCGACTATCGTCTGGCCGAAGGCAACAGCGATCAGCCGATCCTGGTCAGCGGGCATTTCCTCGCCCTGACCGACCACGCCAACCCGACGTGGAATGACCTCTGGCTGCTCACCGAAATCTTCCACGAAGGCAAACAGCCGCAGGTACTGGAAGAGTCGGTGACCAGCGACACCACCGACAACAAAGACGATTTCCACCAGGGCTACCGCAACCGCTTCAGCGCCATTCCGTGGGACGTGCCGTACCGTCCGCCGCTTGATCACCCGAAACCAAAAGTCCTCGGCACCCAGAGCGCGGTGGTCTGCGGCCCCGAGGGTGAAGAGATTTACTGCGACCAGTACGGCCGGGTGAAGGTGCAGTTCTTCTGGGACCGCGAAGGCAAGCACGACGACATGACCAGTTGCTGGATGCGCGTCGCGTCGAGCTGGGCGGCGGAAACCTTCGGTTCGATCAACATTCCACGGGTCGGCATGGAGGTGTTGATCACCTTCCTCGAAGGCGATCCCGACCAGCCGCTGATCACCGGTTGCCTGTACCACGGCGCCAATCTGCCGCCGTATAAACTGCCGGATTTCAAGACGCTGGCGACGGTCAAGAGCAAGGAATACAAGGGCAGCCGCGCCAACGAATTACGCATCGACGACACCACCAGCGAGATCAGCATCGCGCTGCGCAGCGACCACGGTGCGAGTGCGATTAACCTCGGTTATCTGACTCACCCGCGACCGAGCGGTGGGCAGCCGCGTGGTGAAGGTTTTGAGTTACGCACCGACCGCCACGGCGCAGTGCGTGCCGCCGCCGGTTTGCTGATCACCACTGAGCCGCGTCCGAACGAGTCGAAACATCACAAGGATCTGCCGGAAACCGCCGAACGCCTCGCCACCGCCAGCGATCAGCAGGACGGTTTTGCCGTTCAGGCCAAAGAGCTTCAGGCCCAAGAGGCCGGCGATCAGGACGACGTCGCCAAAGCGCTGCACGCCCAGCATCAAGGCGTACTCGGCAGCGGTCCGGCGAACCTCACCGCCAACGAATTCCCCGAGTTCACCGAGCCGCATCTGGTATTGGCAAGTCCCGCCGGCATCGCCCTGACCACGCCGCGCTCCAGCCACATCGCCACCGGCGAACACTTAGCGCTGAGCAGCACCGGCCACACCAGCCTGTCGATCGGCAAACGCCTGCTTGCCAGTGCCAGCCGTGGCATGCGCCTGTTCGTGCAAAGCATGGGTTGGCGGCTGGTCGCAGCGTCCGGCGACATCGACGTGCGCGCACTGAAGGACAGCATCAACCTGCTGGCCAAACTCAACATCACCGCCAACGCCGATCGCATCACCATCACCGCGAAAACCGAACTGGTGATCCAGGGCGGCGGCAGCGCCACCACCTACAACGCCGGCGGCATCACCCACGCCACCAGCGGCCCGTACACCGCACACGCGGCGAATTTCGCCTACACCGGCGCGAAAAGTCTGGCCGGGGTGTTCCCGGAACCGCCGAAACCGGGCAAGGGCAATCTGGAATTGTTCAACCAGTACGCCGGGCGTCAGGGCATAAAGGAAGGTGATTACGAAGTCATCGATGCGCTGGGCAAAAGCATCAAAGGCAAGCTCGACGGCAAGGGTTTTGCCAGCGTCGCCGGGGCTGCACCGGGTCCGGCGCGCGTATTGTTCGGCAAGGATCCGGCGGACACCTGGAGCGATGGCAGTTACATCGGCAAGCCGGAGTGGCCTTTGAATCCACCAGGGGCCGAGGATGTGCCGAGTCAGGTGCAGGCGATGGTCGCGCAGGTGTTGCCGAGCAAGAGCTGGGACATGTTGGAGAAAGGCAAGGACATGGCGCAAACAGGGATGAGTGCGATGCAGACGGCGCAGCAAGTGAAAGGCGTGGTGCAGGGCGGGGTGGCTGGGTTGCCGAAGCTGGCGAGTGCGGCATTGCCGAGTGCGTCGGGGATTCTTGGGGCGGCGAGCAAGGCGGGCAAATTGCCGAGTCTGCCTGCACCGAGTCTGCCAAAACCTTCCTTGAAAACCCCGGGCCTGTTGGCGGGTGAGATGCTGTCATGACCACTGAAAATGCTGTTGTAAAACGTGAACCCCAGGTTGCCATCGTTCCACTCAATGCCATCGACATTCAGGACGTCGCCAGCAGTGCGGCAACCTTTGATGCGTGGCTGCAATCGGCTACGGATGGCGTGGTCACGCTTGACCGGATCAAGAACTACGCCGGCTTTTTGCCGGTGGTAGGCAACATCATGGCGTTGGTCGATGCGCTGGGTGACATCGTCACGCTGTCGAACGCCAAGCAACGCGACTTGCTCGCGTGGGCCAGCCTGGGTATCAACCTGATTGGCGTATTGCCTTTGCCACCGTCGATGGCAGCGGCGCGCATGACCCTGCGTCCGACGCTGTTTCTGGTACGTCAGGAGATGAGGGCCAGCAGCAAGTTGTTGCTCAGCACTTCCGTAATCGAGGTGCTGGTCGGTCACCTGAACGCCTCGATTGTCGGCACGCTGGATGATTTTGTTGAACAGGCCAAAGGCAAGTTACCGGGCATTTTGGCGGACGCTGGCAAGCTCGGCGAAGAAATCATTGATCAGATTGCAATAGGCATCGAAGCGGTGGCGTTCGGCAATCTGGATGCCAAAGGTGATCTGAATGCGGCCAGCGCCCAGGCGAGCGCCGCAGCCGATCAATTCAAGAATGATCCGCTGGCGTCATTCAGTAATGTTTTCGGGGCTGCCAACAGCGCCCTGAAGTCGGCAGGCAAAGGTCTGGCCAACAGCGTGGCGCAAAACCTCGTCCCCGGTGACTTCAAAAAAACCGTTTCCGACGAAACCAAAAAACTGCGGGCGATGGGGCCGGAGTTGCGCACGCAGTTGAGCAAGCTCGACGATGAGTCGGTGCAGAACTCGATCGGCTGGTTGCTGCTGATCCTCTCCAGCGCCGTGACCTTGTGGCGCAAGCGTAATGCCCATGGGCAGAACGCCGCGGTCCACCCTGAGAAAACCGGTCAGGCGAAGCGTACGGCATCAGAGGGTCAGTTGGCCTCTAACGGCCAACAGGCTCCGGCGAAAGGCGCGCCCAATCCGGAGAAAGGTCCCTGTAAATGCGCCACTGAATTCAGCATCAACTTTGCCCTGGGTTCGGAAAGCCTCAGCCATACCGATTTCAGCCTGCCCGGCCCCTTCCCGATCGAATGGACACGCACCTACAACTCGCGCCTCGACGCCTACGATCAGAGCGAACTCGGTGCCCGCTGGATCAACGAGTTCACTACACGGTTTGACTGTGTGGACGATGGCCTGACGTTCTACGGCGCCGACGGCCGCGACCACAGTTATCCGTTGCCTAAAGTCGGCCTGTTCCACTACGACGCCATCGAAGACATCACCCTGGTCCGCAACAGCGAAGATCAGCTGTTGCTGTGCCGTGGTTTCGAACGCAAGGAAACCTACGTCCGCCGTGGCCAGCGCTTTGTGCTGAGCAATATCTCGCTGCGCAACGGCGCCGGGATGATGCTGCATTACGAACATCGTCACGGCGAACACTCGGTGCTCTCCGACCTGATCACCTATCAGGAAAACGATTTCACCAAAGTCCATTTGCACCTCGGCACGATGATCGACGATCACGGCCGGTTTATCGGCCTTTGGCAGATCGTTGACGGCGAACCACTGCGCCAGCTCTGCGCCTATCAGTACGACGCCTATGGCGACCTGATTCAGGCGCAGGACGAGAACGGCGCCGTCTGGTCGTATCAGTTCCAGCATCACCTGATCACCCGCTACACCGACCGCACCGGGCGCGGCATGAACCTGCAGTGGGATGACCAGAGCCCCAAGGCCAAAGCCGTGCGCGAATGGGCCGATGACGGCAGTTTCGACACGCGTCTGGAGTGGGACGAAAACATCCGTCTGACCTACGTCACCGATGCCCTCGGCAACGAGACCTGGCACTACTACGACATCCTTGGCTACACCTACCGCATCCGTTACGCCGATGAACGTTCGGAATGGTTCTTCCGCGACGAAGCGAAGAACATCGTGCGCCGCGTCAATGCCGACGGCAGCACCGATCGCTACAGCTACGATGGACGCAGCAACCTGCTCGAACACATTCGCGCCGATCACACGGTGATGCATTACGCCTACGACGATCAGGACCTGCTGATCAAGATCAGCGATGCCGAGGGCGGACAATGGCAGCGCGCCTATGACGATCAAGGCAACCTGGTCGAAGCGCTCGATCCGCTCGGCAACAAAACCGAATACGCCTACAACAAATCCGGCCAGCCCACCGCGATCAAGGACGCCAACGGCAACGAAAAAACCCTCGATTACAACGATGCTGGGCAACTGGTGGAATACGTCGATTGCTCGGGCAAAACCAGCGCGTGGGAATACAACGAACTGGGGCAGATGATCTGCTTCACCGACGCTGCCGGCAACGCCACCGAATACGAATACAAGGCCGGCCAATTGGTGCTGATCAAGCACCCGGACAAGACCGAAGAGCGTTTCGAGCGAGACGCCGAAGGTCGGTTGTTGGCGCACGTTGATGGACTTGATCGTTGCACTACGTGGAGCTACAGCGCTGCCGGTTTGATCGCCGAACGTGTCGACGCAGCCGAGCAGACCCTGCGCTATCGCTGGGACCGTCTCGGACGGCTAACGGCCCTGGAAAACGAAAACGAACAACGCGCGCACTTTCACTACGACCCGGTCGGACGCCTGCTCGAAGAGCGCGGTTTCGATGGCCGCAGCACGCGCTATCAGTACGACCCGCTCACCGGACGCCTCGCGCAATCGATCAATGGCCAACGCGTCGTCTCGTTGAGCTTCGACCCGATGGGCCGTTTGACTGAACGTCGCGCCACCTTGGGCGAGCAGTCGCAAAGCGAGACCTTCGCCTACGATGGCAACGGCAACCTGGTGCTGGCCGACAACGCCGACAGCCGCCTGCAATGGTTTTATGATCCGGCAGGAAATATTCTGCTTGAGCACCAACACTATCTGGGGTTGGACAGCCCGGTGGTCGCGGTCTGGCGGCATGAATACGACGTGCTTAACCAGTGTATCGCCACGACCCGTCCAGACGGCCACCGTGTCAGTTGGTTGACCTACGGCAGTGGCCACTTGCTGGGCCTAAGACTGGACGATCATGAACTGGTTGGCTACGAGCGTGATGACCTGCACCGCGAAGTCGCCCGCCATCAAGGCAACCACCTGCTGCAAACCCAAAGCTGGGATCCGGTTGGTCGCTTGCAGGAGCAATTGCTGGGACGCAGCGACGACAAATCCACACTGCTCAAACGCGAATACCAATACGACGCCGCCGGCCAACTGACCGACATCAACGACAGCCGCCGCGGCCCGCTCGCCTATCGCTACGATCCCGTCGGCCGACTGCTCAGCGCCACCACACGTCAAGGCGTGGAAACCTTTGCTTTCGACCCGGCCGGCAACCTGCTCGACGACAAGGCAACGGAAATCCGCCGCCCACTGGACCTGATGCCATCGCGCAGCAAACTGGTCGACAACCTGCTGCGCGAATACGCTGGCACGCACTACGACTACGACGAACGCGGCAACCAGATCCAGCGCTGGCACAACGGCCAACGCAGCGACCTGCGGTGGGACCTGTTTGATCGACTAGTGCATTTCGAAGACCCGCGCCTGAGCGTTGATTTCGCCTACGACGCACTGGGACGCCGCCTGCACAAAAACTCGCGCGCGCATTACAAACAACGTCCTGAAGCCGGCTCTCTCTGGAACAGAAACGAGCACGCGCGCAAGCAGCGCGAACTCGGCTGCGGCTTTACCTTGTATGGTTGGGATGGCGACAACCTCGCCTTTGAAAGCAGCCCGGCGCAGAGCGATGGCGAACCGGGTCGCACGGTGCACTACGTCTTCGAACCGGGGACTTTTGTCCCTGTTGCACAGGCTGTACGGCACGCGCCAATCGATCTGATTGGGCTGCCGGATTACAGCGGTGAATACAGCCTCGATGAAGACCCGATGTGGAATCACAAGGCAACGGCGTTACCGTTTGATGCGTTGGCCTGGTACCAGTGTGATCACCTCGGCACGCCGCAGGAATTGACGGACTCCCAAGGCAACATAGCGTGGACCGCGCAGTACAAGGCGTGGGGACAGGTGACGGAGCAGCGTTCGGAATGGGCGCGGCAGCATGGCGTGATGAACCCGATACGGTTCCAGGGTCAATATCACGATCATGAGACGGGGCTGCATTACAATCGGTATCGGTACTATGATCCGCAGACCGGTAGATTTGTAAGCAGGGATCCGATTAGTTTCGGTGGGGGGATGAATTTTTACCAGTATGCGTCCAATCCAGTCATTTGGACGGATCCACTAGGCCTCGCAGCGGATGGACAGTTAGGTACTTACGGTAGTATGAATGGCGGTAGTAACGTAGGTGATCAGTTAGAGGTTCATGAGCTAGTCAGGCATGAATCTCTGGTCCAGATGGGATGTGCGAATAAAAGGCGTCGTAATAAAGCGAATCCGTCAATTGCAGTTGACCCCACAAGACATGATGCGATTCACTCGAACGAAACCACTTTAGCGCGAACGCATCTAGGCCTGGGCGTTAATGAGTTTGATTTTGACCCTACAACGGGTAAACCTTCTAAACGGCAAATGGACGTTTGGCAAGGAGCTATCCGTCAATCGGGAATATCAGCTTCGCAGGCTAGGCGTCTGCGCAAACGGTCTGGTCAATATGTAAACTCGCTTAACTGCTGCTGTGACTAATAAATAAGGGGAGATACGGATGTTTAATGAGTTGGTTTTTACACGAGAGTCACCTACGAAAGCTGATGCATATGTAGGCGGAGGAGCCTATCTGCCGCGTAATGTGGTTTGGCCTCGGTCTGCTGATGGACAGCCCCTTACACATTTGATCTCTTTTCCTGGTACATGGTTTTCAGATGCGCTAGTAGATGATGATTTTTGGCTTTCAATATTTATTCCTTACCTACAGGGAGAGGTAGGACATTACAGAAAGCTAAGAGCTCTCAATGGAGTGTCCGAAGCAGTAGTTGTAGGGTATTCCCGGTCAAGCGAAGAGCGGAATGAAGCACCTAATAAAATAATCGATTGTAGAAAAGTTCAGCTTTCGTTGAATCCTGACTCTGATGATGACGAAAATTTGGCGTCTAAACTGGATGGTATAGATGCTTGGTTGCAGGCACCCATATCATCAAGTGGCGGGCGCAGGCGGGTGTCTATTTATGGCGGGGATTTAGATGCTTCTCTCCCCAACAACAAAGGCATACTGTCGGATGGTATGGGCTATCTTTTCCTAGATGATGATTTTTTAGCGAAAAAAGGAACCGGGTGCGGTAGCTTTTTTCTCCAATTAGGATAGTCGAACGGTTTTTAAGCAACCATGACGGGAAACCTTTGCTGTACCGCGAGTTACCAAGACTTGATGTTAGCAAGCTGATGAAGACAGCAAGCGCGGCTGTAAAACTGCTCTGGGACAGACCACGTTTCTGAAGGTTTTTTAAGCGTGGTTTGCCTGATTCGAAAGCTTAAATTGTTCGTGGATAGACCGGGTTTTTTGAATCTTTGAGAGATATTACCAAAAGTTCAACGTCTAGCACGGTAATGAATGGCCACCCTGACTCGGTACCAATACGTCATAGCGACCGGGCGTCTATCGAAGACTTCGATCAGACTTGGAGTGGATGAGCGCGAGATTATTGTCCCCAATATTTTTGTTTATCCCGGGGCGGCTTCAGTTGGATTTATCGATAAGATAAAAGAAAAAAGCGCAGGAGGCGTGTCGAAAGAAATGAAAGAGGTAATCAATAAATTTCATAAAATAGGTGGTGGAGCTATCTTCGATTTTTATGAAAGTGGATTTTATGACTCCGCATGTGATGAGGAAGTTATTAGGGTCTTTGTCGTACCCAAAGAGGTAGATAATAGGGTTGGCAAGTCGAGCTTCCGAAGTCTTAGGCCTTAAAGCGCTATGGGTGAATAAAGCTGGGATGAATTCAATTGATTTTAAGAGATATAACGTTGGCTCGATTATTCGTCCAGCAGATAATTTCGACGCGCTTAAGCAGCAGATCGGATTTTTGGTAAAGGTTGTGGATGCATTGGATATCAAATTCTCTGATTGCGAGAATGATCCTTTGCGTCTTGCTAAGGACTATGTGGATGGCAGGATCCCCATTGAAACCTGTAAGGCTGAGGCTGCGTTTTGGTGGGCAAAACTCGATGGGAAAGGCGCAATACGAGACTTTCAAGACAGGGACGTATTACTGGCGCGGCTAGCTATCTGCCTGCTGTCAAATGATGAAGATGATGTTTCTGTAATGGGAGACAATCTTTCATGGTTTTTTGAGATGCTGGGATTCTTGAAAGTAGATATGACGATGCCAATGAGAATGATGATTGAGTATTTTGAATTTAAATGAATTTAAAGATCACTAGGCAGGGAGCAGTGTAGTGGTGCTGTGAGGCGTAACTTGCCGGTTACGCTGGGACGGCGACAAACTCACCTTCGAACGCAGCCCGACGCAAAGCGATGGAGAACCAGGTCGCACCGTGCACTACGTCTGTGAACGTGCACTTTTGTCTGTACGGCATGCACCAATCATACAAAGATCCCTACAGCTCCAGCGGGCCGATAAATGAATTTTGATCATATTATTTTTATTGCGAGCACCGACTGCTTTTCAGCAAAGCTCTTAGGGGAGCGTTTTGCTGATAATGTTGATGGTATAAAGAATATCGCCAGAGCGACGACTCTGGAGTTAATGAATGGAGATGCTGACTATTACTACGATGCAGATTTTAGAGAGGAAAGAATAAGTAAGACAAAAAACGATTTTTTCCAAAAGCTCTCGACGCTTAGCGATTCAATTTCTGGAAGATTTGCAGAGCTTGACTCAATTGCTAGCCGGCGAACACTAAGTCAGAGCGCCAATTCGATTCAACTTATAAAGAGCGTGTCTGCCAGAATATATTGGTTGAATACCGATGACTTTCAGATTGAAATTTCTGACGAACTAATCGAAGCAGTCATTCAGGCTCAGCTTGTGGAAGTGCCTTTAGATACAGAAACAGATCTTGCTTGGGAAGAAATTCATGAGCGATGGGAGTATTCATCATCCGAGTGGGATAAATACATAAAAAATATTATGAAAGAGGTTCCTGACGCGATCTGTGCGATATTTAACGATCTTTACAACTCGCCGCTTTCTTTAAGCTACCTGAATGTCTGGAGTGAAAGGTTGTCAAGAAAACACTTTATGACTCTGATCAAGGCCATTGAAGATGAAGCTTTCTTGGAAATGGAAAAAATCGATAAGGGTTACGCAGAGCTGGTCAGGCCTACTATGAAACAGTTTTACGAATGAAGAGTTTTTAACGGGCAGATCAAGTTTTTTGACTGTTAGTCAAGCACAGTCTGCCTGCGGCTCCTCACCCGGAGTGTATGGACATGAACGAAATTTTTCACAAGATTGTCTTTGAGTTAACGCCTGGCGAGGATGGTTATCCTCCTGTATCCGCTGAGTCTATTTGGGGCATCTATGCCGGTGATGGTACCCATGTCTTAGACAATACTCCCTATTACGTTTATGGCGTGAGTAAGGGAGATTCCGTGCAGGTAAAGTCCAGTGGCGATGAGATGATAGCTGTGCGTGTCGCAAAACAGGGTGGCCATTCGACTGTCAGAGTTTTTGCCAGTGATACTGAAGAGAGAAGTAAAATAATCGCTCATCTTCATCAGTTGGGTGCCTCGTGCTCAGTTAGTCAGGAAATGTCGCTGTTTGCAGTGAATATCCCCTCGGATTGTGATTTTTTCGCGATCGACAGATATTTGTCTGATATTGCTGATGGGGAAAATATTGCATATGAGGATGCTTGTCTGCAGCACTCACATATTAAATCATCTCGTCTGGGGGAGTGCCTGTCATTGGCTTCTTTGCCTCTAATAGCTCATTGATTGAGTAACCGCTAAAGTGGGGCGTGGAACAGGTCGGGATAAAGAAATTTTTCGGAGGTGGGCTGCGTTTTTATAATTAATTAAACGTAGTCTGTCCCGATAAAAAACAAAGCATGGGGACAGGTGACGGAGCAGCGTTCGGAGTGGGCGCGGCAGCATGGCGTTGTGAACCCGATACGGTTCCAGGGGCAGTATCACGATCATGAGACGGGGCTGCATTACAATCGGTATAAGTACTATGATCCGGGGGTTGGGCGGTTCGTATCTAAAGATCCAATTCTTCTCGCAGGTGGAATCAACTTTTTTGCCTACGCTCCTAACCCTGTGGAGTGGATTGACCCACTTGGCTTCACTAAAGCTCCCGGGGCAGCGGGAAGAAAGCCGATTTCGAGCAAGCCTAATCAAAACTCGAAATGCCCATGCAGGAAAAAGTGGGAGGTGAATAGCTACAATAGGATTTGTGAAGGAAAACTTAATGGAAAAAATGTTAAGTACTATCGAGATTCGACGTCGGAGTTGTGGTAGTCCGCTTATACTGAAACACATGGTGATTCCACTTGGAAAGTAATGGCGCAGCAAGGTACGGATCTAGTGCATAAGCATGATGCAGATATTTACGGAGGCTTCATGACAGGAAAACACAAAGGCCCGACAGGCAAGATAATGTCAATGAAAAACATGAAGTGCCGAAAAGCTTGAGGTGTAAGCCAATGATTAGCAGCGCTGATGATTTTAAGTGTTATGCAGAAAGCGAAAACGAGATAGAAAACGCAAAGATAAATGAAGTTGCGACAGATGAAGTTTGGCTCGAGGTTATCTCAAAATACCCTGAGCTTTCACGACTGGTTGTTGCAAACGGATCAATTTCTACTGATGTGCTCGAGAAACTTTCACTAAGCGACGACGTAGATGTTCGCTGGGATGTTGCAATGAAGAGGCGTATCAATAGACGTACTTTTGAGAGGCTGGCAACTGATAAGTCCGAAATGGTTAGACATAGAATTGCATGCAACCCGAAGACACCCAAAGATTTATTAGCGCTACTTGCGACAGATGAAGACAACATGATCGCCGAGGCAGCAAAAAAACTCTAAAGTGAATTAGGCGCCGTGAACCATCCAACTGAACAAAATTGGAGTTGCTCGGGGACAGACCACGTTTTTGAAGATTTTTAAGCGTGGTCTGACAGGGAATAAAGTCGGAGATGCTAGAAATCTACCTATTATTAACAAAGGCATTAAAGAATGGAAAACGGCCACTAGCAATTCCCCACTGCCCGAGGGCGACTACGCAAATCACCCCTTTTGTGGGCAGGCTAAGGTGTTGAGATTTAATAAAACAAAGTCCCTGATTAAGTCGGCAATCTATCATCTGGTCATGATCTGGGTTTAATTTAGAGTCTTAGAGTGTCCCCGATATTAGATTTATAGATGGAGATATGTTGATGGCCGAGTTGTCAAGTGGGGAGGAGTTGAGCTTAATGTCTGGTGAATATCTAAGTGGCATGGATCGCTATCTCCGGCTAGAACAGGATTTTTATAACTTCTTCCATTTGGAAGTTCAGAAAAGCTAAATCGTTACTGAGTTATTCAAAGCACCTTATTACAATACATTTTTTCAAATGGCACACCGTTCATGGACGGAAATCCAATTTTTTCTGTAAGAAATGAAGTGAGTGGTCAGATTCTTAGAATAGTATTAGACGAGGAGGTTGATGAGCTTTCCTCGTATCAAGACAAAGAAGCGGGATGTGAGCTTGTTATATTCGGAAATCTATCCTTGATGGATGAAATAAAGAAAATGATTTCCGCGTGGATCAAGGCGCAATAACTCTTCTAGAACCCTTCAGGGCACACCATTTTTGATGTTTGCAAAACGTGAGTGTAGGGGGTAAGTTATGAAAAGACTAAGAGGCTTCTCCATTCATGGCACTGCAGTCGATTGTGATCAGAATATCAAGCTTGACGAAATATCAATTCTCGCTGATCCAGGAACGATAAGAGCCTTAGGGGTTTTCTTGATCAGTGCTTCGTACGAAATGGAGATCAATGGGCTAGAGCATATGCATCTACAAGATTTAGTCGAGAATTTCTCAAACAAAAACATGTGGATTTAGTTGCTATTAATAAGAAGATGGTCGGTCTCTTAGGAGAATAATCACTGCGGTATATGGGTTTTTGACGCGGGTGGAGACGTGCTGCGGTTTTTGGATTAAATAGGCATGGCCTGCCTGATAAATACCTGCTGTCCGAGTGAGGTCGCGCGAATCATGAGTTATGAATACAAATTGGTGTTTGACGACAACTCTACAGCTCAGCATGTCATCGACATTGTTAAAGCTAGTAGTGCTTGTGTTCGCTCGGGCGACGGTGATCTTTATTTGAAGGATCACTCGTTGAATAGCAGTGGGGCTTACGATACTCGTCTCATTTATGGGGATGATGAATCCCTGTGGCTCCAAGTGAATTTCCAATCAGCAGAACTGTACGCCCTACTTAAAACAGCACTCAATGGAAGAAATTTCAGGTGTCTTGAAGATGGGGACGAGGATGAAGAGGTTGGCTTAAATGAGGCCTTCCGCGTGTAGGTTGACTCTCGGTCAAATTGCAGCCGAATAGCCACTTTTTAATCTCTAAAAATTTATGAAATATATCAGGGGCAGGCCACGTTTTTGAAGGTTGATTAAACGCAACCTGCCTCTGATAAAACTCTCTGCCATTGGTGGTCGAAAGACGCGAAATTGATCGAGGCTGCAGTCAACCCTCGTAGTCGAAGGAATGACAACATGAAAGACACCATTCGCTTGGGCGACTCCACCACTCACGGTGGCAAAGTCCTCGAAGCCTTTTCCCAGACCGACCTAAACGGCAAGCCCATCGCCGGGGTTGGCCAAAAGGTCAGCTGTCCTCTGTGCAAAGGCATTTTCCGATTGCCGAAGGCAGCAGTACCTACACCGTCGATGGCACGCCTATCGCGTTGGACGGAATGAAGACCGCTTGCGGGGCCGTGCTGATTGCCAGTGGCCCGAAGGGAGCAGTGGTCAGTTGAATCCGCGAGGCTGAGCTTTTCGTTCGCCCTCGTGAATACTGCAAGTAAACAACCTGGCTTCATCCATTAAAGGAATAAACATGAAGAACACCGCTTTGATCCTCGCACTGACCGCCACTCTCGGCACCGTCAATGTTGCTCACGCAGAAGGACCGGACGCTGCTACGTTGAAAGCGATGTACGACACTGGGCGCAACATGTCCGGTCTGATTAACCATTGCGTTGACAAAGGTTTCCTGAAAGCTGAAAGCGCTACGAACGCCAATAAAATGGTGGCGTTTGTTGCCGGTATTCCAGGGCAGATGGACAAGAGCGACGGCGATAAGAACGAGGCCCATGGTCGCAAGGGTGAGGTATTGGACGATGGACAATACAAAACCCTGGAGGCCAATCTGCCGCCGAGTCTGACGCTCAAGCAGTGGTGCGAGCAGGCGGATCAAGGCATGCGTCAGGGATTGGAGCGTGTGGGTCTGTAATCTCCTTGGTGATTGATTGTTCCCACGCGCAGCAATGAAATGCCTCAAGGGACGCGGAGCGTCCTGGGCCGCATGCCTTTGCTGCGCGTGGGAACAATCAGGTGCAACGGGCAGGTTATTTGGCGGAGAACTTCAGCACGACGCTGTGGCTGTAAGTCTGCCCCGGATCAAGCCGTGTACTCGGGAAGTCCGGCTGATTCGGTGAATCCGGATAGTGCTGAGTTTCCAGGGTAAACGCGCCCCAGTGCGGATAGACCTTGCCACCCTTGCCCTTGACGGTGCCGTCTAGGAAGTTGCTGGTATAGAACTGCACACCCGGTTCCGTGGTGAACAACTGCAGCACGCGACCAGATTGCGGATCGCTCACCTCAGTCGCAACTTTGCCGATATCGCCCTTGGTATCCAGCGCCCAGTTGAAATCAAACCCACCCTGTTTCGGCTCGGCGAATTTCAGTTGCGGATGATCAGCCTTGATGTGCGTGCCGATCGCGGTTGGCTTGCTGAAGTCCATCGGCGTGCCGGCCACGGGTGCCAGTTCGCCGGTCGGGATCAGTTTGGCGGTGACCGGGGTGTAATGGCTGGCGTGCAGGGTGGCGACCTGTTTGAGGATGTCGCCATTGCCGGCGCCGGCGAGGTTGAAGTAGCTGTGGTTGGTCAGGTTGAGCACGGTCGGTTTGTCGGTGCTGGCCTTGTAGTCGATGCGCAGTTCGTTGTTGTCGGTGAGGCGATAGGTCACTTCGGTGGTGAGGTTACCGGGGAAGCCCATTTCACCGTCGGCCGAGAGATAGGTCAGGGTCACGCCGACCGAATCCTTGTCCTTAGTTTCCTGGGCCTTCCAGACTTTCTTGTCGAAGCCCAGCGTGCCGCCGTGCAGCGCGTTGGTCTTGTCGTTCTGCGGCACTTGATAGCGCTTGCCGTCGAGTTCGAACGCGCCTTCGGCGAGGCGATTGCCGAAACGGCCGATGGTCGCGCCGAAATAGGCGGTGCCTTTCTGGTAGCCCTGCACATCATCGAAGCCGAGCACGACGTCGTCGAACTTGCCGTGCTTGTCCGCCACTTTCAGCGATTGCAGGGTCGCGCCGTAGGTGATGACGGTGGCTTGCATGCCGTGGCTGTTGCGCAGGATGTATTGCTCGACGGGCGTGCCGTCATTGGTTTTGCCGAAGGCTTTGTGTTCGGCGCTGAGGCCGGCCGCGTTGGCGGAGAGGGTGGCGATCATCAGGGACAGTCCGAGGCCGGAGAGCAGGTGACGGGATTGAAGCATGGTTGACCTTCCTTTTTGTTGTTGTTTTCAAATTGCTGCTGAGGCTGTGTAGGAGCTGCCGAAGGCTCGGGCCGCGTTCGGACGATCTTTTGATCTTGGCTCTAAAAACAAAGTCAAAAGATCGCAGCCTGCGGCAGCTCCTACAGAATAACTAGTCATGCTATTTGTATGCGCAGTGAAGATTTATAGCTGATTAATCGTTTATTTCAACAATAAAGACAGACTAATTGGTTGGGCAGGCATTGCCGAAGGTCGGCTGGTCGTGCGCACCACTGCACTTTTTCGCAATCGGCGGCTCTATCCATGGCCAGGATGCGGTGACTCCCGCCGCACAGGAATGTGCCTGTTCGAGATTTCATGCCGAGAGCTTTTGCCCTGATCACTGCTTTTTTCCGCCGCCCGTGTCTGTTGCTGGCGTGTTTGTCGTCGCTGTTTTTCAGCGGTTGCAGTCACCAGGACGGCAACGGCTTCTTCAACCAGATGCGTGAAGGGAAGCCGCAGGAGTTCCTGCAGACAAGCGTCGACCGCATGGCCACGCTGGCGATGCGCGACAACCTCAACAGCCTCTATCGCTTGCAGGGCAAGTTGTACTTGCGCAACCCGGAAGAACTGCGCAAGTCCGGTTTTCTCAACATCCATGCCGCGGTGAAACAGGTGCGCCAGGCCATTGAGCAGCAACAACCGCTGCCGGTGCTGGGAGGGCGCAAGGACCTCGCAGCGCTGAGCTATGCGATGAGCCCGGAGTTTCTCGGCGATCGCGTCGGCGCCTTCATCTATGCGATCGGCAGCATGCTGGTCACCGCCCACGGCAATCGCACCGAGTTCTACATGACCGATGCGATCAACCCGACGTTCGTTCACAACGCTGCACGCAATATCGAAAAAGCCACGTGGATTTTGTCCCAGCGGCAGAACAAGGAAGGTCAGCCGCTGCTGTTTTCCAATGAGATCTCTGAGGAGGGCAGCAACCTGAGTTTCGCCACCGAGTTCGGCAAAATCGTCGCGCGGCTGGACCTGATCACGCAGATGCTTGATGAGCGTTACCGGCGGATCGGCCTTAACTACGCGCAGAGTTTGCTGTTTCTGAATTTCTTGCCAGTGCAGTGAGTGCAGAGATCCAATGTGGGAGCGAGCCTGCTCGCGAAAGCGGTGGATCAATCAACACTTCAGTGCCTGAAAGAGCGCATTCGCGAGCAGGCTCGCTCCCACATTGATCGAATAGTGAAGGTTGTTTTTGTATACAATCCGTCACCGCTATTGATCAAAATGGAGCCGCCCCCGTCATGACCGACCCCGCCAGCGCCGATTTCAGCCGCGTCGACCGCACCGCCCGTGCGGACAAACTGCCCTATGCCGCGTTGCTGGCGTTCGCCATGACCGGGTTCATCGCCATTCTCACCGAGACCCTGCCCGCCGGGCTGCTGCCGCAAATCGGTGCCGGGCTCAACGTCAGCGAAGTGCTCGCCGGGCAACTGGTGACGCTCTACGCGTTGGGTTCGATTGTCGCGGCGATTCCGCTGACCGTCGCCACGCGTGGCTGGCCTCGGCGCCGGGTGTTATTGATGACGGTCGGCGGGTTTCTGCTGTTCAACACTGTCACCACATTCTCCAGTCATTACGGCCTGACCCTGGCCTCGCGCTTCCTCGCCGGGATGGCGGCGGGCTTGTCGTGGGGGATCATGGCCGGTTATGCGCGCGGCATCGTGCCGGTGCATCAACAGGGGCGGGCGCTGGCGATTGCCATGCTTGGCACGCCGGTGGCGTTGTCACTGGGCACACCGGCGGGGACGTGGCTGGGCAATCTGATCGGCTGGCGCGCGTCGTTCGGGATCATGTCGGCGCTGGCTCTGGTGCTGGCGGCGTGGATTGTCATCGCCGTGCCGGATCGTCCGGGGCAGGCCAGTGACGAGCGTCTGCCGCTGCTCGAATCGATGCGCCTGCCGGGTGTGCGGCCGGTGTTGTTCGTGGTGCTGACGTGGATGCTCGGGCACAACATTCTCTACACCTACATCGCGCCATTTCTGATGCAGGCCGGGCTGGCTGACCGGGTCGATCTGGTGCTGCTGGTGTTTGGCCTGTGTTCGCTGGTGGGGATCTGGATTATTGGTATGCTGGTTGATCGCTGGTTGCGCTGGCTAACGCTGATCAGCCTCGCGGTGTTCGCGTTGACGGCACTGGTCTTGGCGCTGGCGGCGCCGTCACCGCTGGTTATTTACGCGTGCATGGCGGTGTGGGGCTTGTCGTTTGGCGGTTCGGCCACGTTGCTGCTGACCTCGGCGGCTGACTCGGCCGGTGATCACGTCGACGTGGTGCAGGCGATGCTCACCACCTCTTGGAACGTGGCGATTGCCGGGGGCGGGTTGTTTGGTGGCTTGTTGCTGGATCGGGCCGGGGCGATGTCGTTTCCGTGGGCGCTGCTGATTCTGTCGCTGATTGCCCTGGCCACGGTGTGGATCAACAAAAACCACAGCTTCAAACCGGGCCGGCGGGTGCACTGATTCATCAGCCACCCCATAACACCTGTGGGAGCGAGCCTGCTCGCGAAGACGTTGTGTCAGTCGATAAATATGTCGGATGACCCACCGCATTCGCGAGCAGGCTCGCTCCCACAATGGAAAAGGTGGTGAATTCGATATGGCATAACGATAGACCGCATCGATATATGTGGTTATAAGAAAAATCGCTATGCTGCGGGCCAGATTTTTCCTGTCGTTTTTCTGGACGGTTTAATGGAATTGGCAAATTTCGGCCTGGTGATTGCCGGGCTGGTAGTAGGGTTTATCGTCGGCATGACCGGTGTCGGCGGTGGTTCGTTGATGACGCCGATTCTGTTGTGGTTCGGCATCAACCCGGCAACGGCGGTGGGCACTGACCTGTTGTACGCCGCCATTACCAAATCCAGCGGCGTCCTTGTTCATCGCAAGAACAAGAACATCGACTGGGCCATCACCGGTTGGCTGACCCTCGGCAGCGTGCCGGCGGTGGCCATGACCCTGTGGTTCCTCAGCACCCTGCACACCGCGCCGGACGCGATGAACGCCATCATCAAACAGGCGCTGGGCTTCGTTCTGTTCGCCACAGCGCTGGCGATCTTCTTCAAGAAACGCTTGCTTGAGTTCGCCCACAAACGCGCCGGCGGCAACTACAACCCGAGTGGTTCGCGGCTGAACGTGATGACCGTGATCACTGGTCTGGTCCTCGGCACCATGGTTGCGCTGACCTCGATCGGTGCGGGCGCCCTCGGCACTGTCGCGCTGTTCATCCTTTATCCGCTGCTGCCGACCCGGCGCCTGGTTGGTACCGAAATCGCCCACGCCGTTCCGCTGACGCTGGTCGCGGGCCTGGGCCACGCGAGCATGGGCAACATGGATTGGGGTGTGCTGGGCTTCTTGCTGGTCGGCTCGCTGCCTGGCATCTGGCTCGGCAGCCACCTGACCGGACGCATCTCCGATGAAGTGCTGCGCCCGTGCCTGGCGACGATGCTGGTGCTGATCGGTTACAAACTGGCGTTCTGATCCGGCCATGACTGAAACCACTGTCCACTGCGATGGCCGCCTCGCCATCACCGTCGAGCCGCGTGAAATGCGCATGAGCCATTGGCTGTACGCGCCGCGGGCAGTCGATCTGCAGCAGCAAAAAGTGCTGCTGGATCTGAGCGAGAGCCTGTGGGATTTGCTCGGTACCGCCGACGAGACGGCCAATGGCATCGAGCTGGTGTTGCGCAAATACCCGGGTGATCGGGCGTCGGTGAGGTTGAGCGTTGAACTCGAAAGCGGTGAACTCAAGCTCGGTGGACAACTCGTCGCCCCTTCGCAATTGCTCTCGGCGCTCGATTCAGCGCTGGAGTGAGGCGGCACAGCCTGCCGCGAGCCGCCTCACCACCGGTTAACGCTTAATAACGTATTTCATCACTGTCACCGGCAAATCGTCGTAGACCAGTTCTTCAACCACTTCCCAACCCAGTCGCGCATACAGCGACTGCGACGTGTCGGTGTACAGATACAACTCAGGCACACCGAGCGCCGCCGCTTCTGCAACCACTCGATTGACCAGTTGCGAAGCAATCCCGCGCCCACGTTCCTCTGCCTTGACGTAAACCCCCGCCAGCCATGGCGTCAGGTTCGGGCGCAGCTTCAGATCACTTTCGATCAGCAGCGCACCGCCCAGCAGCCGCGAACCCTCTAGCGCTACCACGACACTCGGCACGGCACCTTTGCCGCAGGAATCGCGCATGTGTTCGATACGGTCCTCGACGGTTTGCCCGGGACGAAACTCGCCCCACTCCTTGAAGTTGAGCGTGGCCAGTTCTTCGATCAATTCGGGGTGATCGCAGAGGTAATCGATGTGCATGCGGGTGAACTCCATTTCATGGGCAGAACTGCCACCCTAATGCGGTCATAAAAGGTAATCAAATCCGCGTTGCGATCACCTCGGATATGTTGCGCAATGTCGCGCCTGTCCTAAGCTTCTGACTAGGCGGAAGATATTTGCCGGGTCGCCCCGGAACAATCGCCACGATGCGCAATCATTAGAGCGTGGATATCAAAAGGAGATGCGCATGCTCATCAGGTCACTGACCCTGACACTCTTGCTGGCGATTGCCGGCCCCTTGTTCGCCGCTGACAACGATTCGCCCATCGCCGGGGATATGGGCCGCGCCCGACCGCTGATCGTGATCGCACAAAGCACCGTCGACCCTGTGTGGGTGGCCCTGAAAAAGTCGCTGGAAGATCCCGCCAACAAAAAAGGCGTCACCGACCGCAACATCAAGGTCTACACCATCCTCAACATGGCCGGCCAGCTCGACGGCAAGGACATGGGCCAGCAAGACACCATGGCGCTGCTGCGCTCGCTGAAGCTGGGTGCCGGGGCGTATCCGAAAGTGTTCCTGGTGGGCAAGGACGGCGAGACCAAACTCTCGGCGTCCGGGGATGAAGCGAAAGCGGTGGATCTGAAGAAAATCTTCGACACCATCGACGCCATGCCGATGGCCGAGAAGGAAGCGGCCGCTGCGGCTCAGGCGCCGGTCGCTGCTACGCCGGAACCGGCGAAAGGTGCCAAGAATGCCAAGCCGACCAAGCCTGCGAAACCGGCCAAGCCACCGGAAATGCCGGATGACTAATTAAGGGCGACGCAAATTCCCTGTGGGAGCGAGCCTGCTCGCGAAAGCGGTGTATCAGTCGCCACCATTGTTGACTGACACCCCGCTATCGCGAGCAGGCTCACTCCTACAAAGTTTTAGGTTGCCGTCAGATTTTTAGGATGCTGCTGTCATCTCATTTGCTTTTCTGTTTGTAGAAATCGCCCTCATCAAGCAGGTAAATCAGCACACCTTTGGTATCACCTACGACCAGTGGAGAATGCGTGGTCAACACGAACTGGCAATTGGGAAAGGTCGTACTTAATTGTGCAATCAGACCGAGCTGCCATTGCGGATCCATGCGCAATTCCACTTCGTCGATCAGAACAATGCCGTCGCCGTGCAGGGGGTTGTCCATCGACGGGTTCATCATTGCCAGACGCCTGGCCATATCACCCACCAACGCAATCATCGACCTTTCGCCAAGCGAGAGCTGAGTGACATTGACTGTCGCGCCATGCTTGTCGATTGCCATATGCAGATGGGGCTTGCGTTGTACGCGCAGGTTGGTGAAGTCCGGCATGAACGCAGTCAGAGCCGAACGCACGGCAGTCAATTGGCGATCGCGAGTGGAGGCTTTCACATTGGCCAGGGTTTTCCATACGTCGCTGTCAGTACCGAATTTTTCCGCCATTTCGGCCAGTGCGGTATCGGAAATCCCGCCTTCGTTTTCGCTGTCCTCGCGTTCACGGAACCATTCGAAAAAACTGCGAAAATCGGCACCCCCGTGAAAATTGGTGTCGTAGCCGTCGAGTTGATCGACGGCTTGTTTGCTGCTGATTTTCAGCGGGACTTCAACCACGCAACGTTCGGCTGGGTAATAAGCGATCAGCGGGAGTGAGGCGCTATCGTCGGCGGTGAGTTGAGTGCGGTAGTGGTCTGCAAGCAGTCTGACTTCGTTTAAATATTCACGGCCCGAGACTGCACCTTCTTGGCGACTTCGGGCAGCGCCCCATACGAACAATTCGTTTTCGGAACCCGCATCACTGTCAGCTGCGCGCGGGTGCGAAACGTCGGTGATGCCAATCGAAAGGACGGCTCCTGAGGCGCCGTTGCGAATGTCTTCATCGACAAGGTATTTGCCATTGCCTTTATTGGAGCGAATTTTTGCGATCAGCCAGCTCAGACAGATATTCAGGGATTTAAGAATGGTGGTTTTTCCGCTGCCGTTGTTTCCCACCAACACCGTGATGTTCGAGCGGTGTGTCAGGGTAGGGGCAAACTGAATATCCATGTCTCCAAAGTGTCCGACATCCGTAAGCTTCAAACTTTTGATTTCCATCACTGCGCCCTTCGAATGACTGTTTTTTTGCCCGACGCCATCCTCGTCCAAAGATTGACTCGATGCAGTGTAGATACAACAAATTCATTCGCTAATCCAAAGTCGTTGCAACATGTGCCGGCGGAAATGTCTGACACAAACCCCCTTCAAGTCCCGTGGATTTTTCCTGCAAGTCGCGGCGGCGGTGGTGAACTGGTGGGGTTGGGGGAGGAGGGATAGTCTTCTTTGGCCGCTGCAAAACACAGTGGTCGGGTGTGGAAGTCCGGTGATTCCCGAGAGCGCATTGCGCCTGTAAACACATGTTGGTGGTTTTTATGCCAACATTGTTTGCTTATGGCAGCTATGCGCAGGAGCACTCTCGAGTGCACCGGGTTCCTCGGGTTTCCCCGGACTTCCACACCTGCGCAAAGCTGCCACCCTCTCGTGGAAGTGAGTTCGGCAGTTTTTTCTCTGAATGTCCCGAGGATTTACTAATGAAAAAACACACTCCAAACCCTCCCGAATCCCCCATGGATTCAGGATCCTTCGACGCCAACAACCCCCGCTTACGCAACCCCCGTCACCCCGATCCCATCAGCCACCTCTTCACCATCCTCCCCGATATCGATACACCCACGCTGCTCTGCCACGCTTGCGAAACCCTCGCTTCACTGAACGTCCTGACCACTGACCTCGCCGCAGAGCTGAAAGGTTCACCGCGCAGTCTCGCCTTGTCGATTCAGCAGTTGGCCGTACTCGGCGAGTTGCTGGTCAACCGTGCGCTGGACAATCTCGATCCACCGGCGGCGACGCAACATTGAACAGGGAGGTTAAAACATGACGCGATACATTCCGCTGACCGGGATCGACTGCAAGATTCCCGCTCTGTTGATCGACCGCGAAGCACCGGTGGATGTGCTGCATGGCACGGCGGCTTACCGTTTGCGCTGTGTGACGCAGTTGATGGAGACACTGACGTTGGGTGACGGCAAGGGACATGATGCCTTGCTGCTACAGGATTTCGCCCGGGTGATGGCGATCCCGTTGCGTGACAGTTGCGACTTGATGGATGTCATCGGCTGGAAGTTGCAGGCGCAGCTTTAAAGACAAAAGATCGCAGCCTGCGGCAGCTCCTACATTGACCGAGTGAGAACCCGATCTTGTAGGAACTGCCGCAGGCTGCGATCTTTTGATTTTCAGTCAGCGACAGCGCTGAGGATTTTGTGGGCGATCTTCACCCGCTCAGGAATCGGGAAGTTCTTGTTGGCCATGATCACGATGCCAACATCCTTGCTCGGCACAAACGCCACGTAAGCCCCGAAGCCACCGGTCGAGCCGGTCTTGTTGATCAGCACGTCATGCGGCTGCGGTTGCGGCGGATTCAGCCACTGCACCTTGTGCGCCTCCATGACCATTCCCGTCGAGTTGCCCGCCAGCAAACGATCAAGGCTGATCGGGTAGCGGTACATTTCCCAACCCAGACCTTGGGTCATGTCGCCAACCGTGTAGTACCCGGTGTGGATGTTGGCGATGGTTTTTTGCAGGGAAGCTTCCAGCGTTTCAGGTTTCAGGTTGGCCTGCACGTAACGCAGCATGTCCACGGCGCTGGTTTTTACACCGTAGGCCTGCGCGTCCAGCGCACCGGGGGTGACACGCACCGGTTTGTCGTTCTTGTCATAGCCTTGGGCATACAGGCTCATCTGCGCGGCCGGCACGCTGAGGTAGGTGTGCTGCAAACCGAGTTTCGGCAGCAGGGTTTGTGTCATCGCCTGATCAAACGGTTGGCCCAGGCTTTTCGCGGCCAGATAACCGAACAAACCCAAACTCGGGTTGGAGTACTGGCGATGGCTGCCTGCCGGATAAACCGGTTTCCACTGTTGGAAATAGCCGAGCATCTTGTCAGACGAATCCCATTGCGCCGGGAATTGCAGAGGCAAACCGCCGGCACTGTAGGTGCCCAGTTGCACCACGCTGATGTTGTCGAAGGCACTGCCTTTCAATTCAGGCCAGAGCTGACTGGCCTTGGTCGACAGATCCAGGTTGCCGGTCGCTTGGGCGTAACCGGCGAGGGTGGCGGTGAAGGTTTTGCTCACCGAGCCGATTTCGAACAGGGTGTTTTTGCTGACTGTTTGCCCGGTGTCTTTGTTGGCGACGCCGTAGTTAAAGTAATGCGGCTGACCGTTGATGGTCAGTGCCACGCTCAGGCCGGGAATGTTCTGTTGTTGCATCACGGGCGTTACCGCGTCGTTGACCAATGCTTGCAGCTGCGCAGCGTCGGGCGCGGCTGCGAGGCAGGATGTAGCGCCAAAAAACAGACCGAAAGCGGCGCAGGAAATGACTTTGCTCGATTGAATGGATGACATGAATGAACCACTCTCCATGAGTGTTGATGATGTTATCCCGCTACACTGCGGGCGATTATTTAGTTGGGCGACTGATCAGCGCCGTCAATCTAGTCAGCGCGGCGCCAATCGACAAACGACGAAAACTCGCACGAGCCATTAGAAAAATTTGGGACTGGGCATGATTCGACCGCAATTGCCGCTGAATGCACTGCGCGCCTTTGAAGCCTCCGCGCGCCATTTGAGCTTCACTCGCGCGGCCGTGGAGCTGTGCGTCACCCAGGCTGCTGTCAGCCATCAGGTCAAAAGCCTGGAAGCGCAACTCAACGTCACCCTGTTCAAACGCTTGCCCCGTGGGCTGATGCTGACCAGTGAAGGCGAAACTTTGCTGCCCGTGCTGAGCACCTCGTTCGATCACATCGCGCAGATTCTCGAACGCCTCGCCGGTGGACAGTACCGCGAAATGTTGACGGTCGGCGCGGTCGGTACCTTCGCCGTGGGTTGGCTGTTGCCGAGGCTGGCGGACTTCCGGGCGAAACATCCGCTCATAGATTTGCGGCTGTCGACCAACAACAACCGCGTGGATGTCGCGGCAGAAGGGCTGGATTATGCGATCCGCTTTGGCGCCGGGGCGTGGCATGGCATTGAGGCGACGCGTTTGCTGGAGGCGCCGCTGTCGGTGTTGTGCGTGCCGGACATCGTTCGGCAATTGCATTCGCCGGGGGATTTGCTGCAACAGACTTTGCTGCGTTCCTATCGCACCGATGAATGGCCGGAGTGGTTTCAGGCTGCCGGGTTGGCAACCCATGCAGCGCCGCCGCAGAGCATTGTTTTCGATTCATCGTTGGCGATGATGGAGGCGGCGTTGCAGGGCAGCGGGGTGGCGTTGGCGCCGCCGCTGATGTTCGCCCGGCAACTGGCGGCGGAGGCGATTTGTCAGCCGTTTGCGATTGAGATTACGACGGGGAGTTACTGGTTGACGCGGTTGCAGTCGCGCCCCGAAACGGCGGCGATGCTCGCCTTCAAAACCTGGCTGCTGCAAATCTCTGGTTAATACATAACCCCTGTGGGAGCGAGCCTGCTCGCGAAAGCGGTGTGTCAGTCGACAAAAATGTTGGCTGTTACACCGCATTCGCGAGCAGGCTCGCTCCCACAGGGGAGGGTGGTGGATCGAAGAGAACCTGTTACCGCACCAGACACGGCCGCTTGTTATCGAACTTCCACCCCGGAATCAAAAACTGCATCGCCACGCTGTCATCCCGCGCGCCGAGGCCCATGCCTTTATACAGTTCATGGGCCTTGGCCACCTGATCCATATCCAGTTCGACGCCCAGTCCCGGCTTCTTCGGCACCTGCACCAGACCATCGACAATTTGCAGCGGCGCCTTGGTCAACCGTTGGCCGTCCTGCCAGATCCAGTGGGTGTCGATCGCGGTGATCTCGCCCGGTGCGGCCGCAGCGACATGGGTGAACATCGCCAGCGAGATATCGAAGTGGTTGTTGGAATGCGAACCCCAGGTCAGCCCCCATTCATGGCACATCTGCGCCACGCGCACCGAACCCTGCATGGTCCAGAAGTGCGGGTCGGCCAGCGGGATGTCCACCGACTGCAACTGGATCGCGTGGCCCATTTCGCGCCAGTCAGTGGCGATCATGTTGGTGGCGGTTTTCAGCCCGGTGGCACGGCGAAACTCAGCCATCACTTCGCGGCCGGAATAACCGTTTTCCGCACCGCACGGGTCTTCGGCGTAGGCGAGCACCTGATGCTGGTCGCGGCACAAACGAATGGCTTCTTTCAATGACCACGCACCGTTCGGATCGAGGGTGATGCGCGCCTCGGGAAAGCGTTCGGCCAGCGCTGTGACGGCTTCGATTTCGGCATCACCGCTGAGCACGCCGCCCTTGAGCTTGAAGTCCTTGAAACCGTATTTCGCATGGGCCGCTTCGGCGAGGCGCACCACGGCTTCGGCGCTCATGGCCTTCTCGTGACGCACGCGGAACCAGTCATTGTCGGCGTCCGGTTCGCTGCGATAGGCGAGGTCGGTTTCGCGCTGATCACCAACGTAAAACAGATAGCCGAGCATCTTCACTTCATCGCGTTGCTGGCCTTCGCCAAGCAGCGCCGCCACCGGTACATCAAGATGCTGACCGAGCAGATCGAGCAGCGCGGCTTCGAGGCCAGTCACTGCGTGGATGGTGATGCGCAGGTCAAACGTCTGCAGGCCACGACCGCCGGCATCGCGGTCAGCGAAGGTCTGGCGCACTTGATTGAGGATCTTCTGATAGGTGCCGATCGGGCTGCCGACTACCAGACTGCGTGCATCTTCGAGGGTCTGGCGAATGCGCTCGCCACCGGGCACCTCGCCGACGCCGGTGTGGCCGGCGTTGTCCTTGAGGATGACGATGTTGCGGGTGAAAAACGGCCCGTGGGCGCCACTCAGATTGAGCAGCATGCCGTCATGGCCGGCCACCGGGATGACTTGCATGTCGGTGATGATCGGGGCTTTGGCGGTGTCGTGTGCGGTCATGTTCTTATCCTTTTAATACGCAATCTTTAAAAATGGACGTCAGGCGTGCTTTGGCGCGGCATCGGCCACGGCTATATCAGCAGCAGGTTTCGGGGTGGTGCGCGCGAAGAAGACGATGATTGCGGCGATGATCGAGGTTGCGGCCAGGCCATAGAGGCCGCCCTGAATCGAGCCGGTGTGTTCTTCGAGCAGGCCGAAAGTGGTTGGCGCGACGAAGCCGCCAAGGTTGCCGACCGAGTTGATCAACGCGATCACCGCCGCCGCGATGCGTGCATCCAGATACGCCTGCGGGATCGGCCAGAACAGTGACGAAGCGGATTTGAAACCCAGTGCGGCAAAACAGATCGCAACGAAGGCGAAGATCGGCCCGCCGGTGGTCGACATGAACATCCCCGCAGCGGCGATCAACAGGGCGGTGGCGACCCACGCCTGTTGGTGTTTCCACTTGGCCGAGAACGAGGCGAAGGCGTACATGCCGATGATCGACAGCAACCACGGAATCGAGTTGAACAGGCCGACCTGGAAGTCGCTCATCTCGCCCATTTTCTTGATGATGCTCGGCAGCCAGAAGGTTGCCGCGTAGATGGTCAACTGAATGAAGAAGTAGATCAGGCAGAACAGGATGATCTGGCGGTCCTTGAGCAGTTTGCCCATCGATGGCCGGATCGGCGTCGCGGCTTCGCGGGCCTTCTGTTCAGCGTCGATGGCGTTGACCAGGGCATCCTGTTCGGCGCGGCTCAGCCATTTCGCGTCGTGGGGTTTGGCGTCGAGCCAGAACCAGACGAACACGCACAGGCACACCGAGAACATCCCTTCAATGAAGTACATCCATTGCCAGCCGTGCATGCCCAACCCGTTGATTTGCAGGAGCAGACCGGACAACGGGCCGGAGATCAACGAGGCCACGGCGGAGCCGCTGAGGAAAATCGCAATCGCCTTGCCGCGTTCGGCGCCGGGCAGCCAACGGGTGAAGTAATAGATCACCCCGGGAAAGAACCCGGCCTCGGCAACGCCGAGCAAAAAGCGCAGCACATAGAAGTGGGTTTCGTTCTGGATGAACGCCATGCCGGCGGCGACCAGGCCCCAGGTGAACATGATGCGAGTCAGCCAGATGCGGGCGCCGACTTTCTGCAGCAGCATGTTCGACGGGACTTCGAACAGCGCGTAACCGATGAAGAACAGACCGGCGCCGAAGCCGTAAGCGGCGGCACCAATGCCCAAGTCGTGTTCCATGTGGGTGCGGACGAAACCGATGTTCACCCGGTCAATGTAATTGACGATGAACATGATCACGAAGAGCGGCAGGACGTGGCGTTTCACTTTCGAGATGGCGGACGCGAGTGTCGAATCGACGCCCTCGTTTATCCCGGAGACGGAGGTTTTCACTTGGTTTTCTCCCACTGATTATTTTTATGCGGGGTAGGGCGAGTACTGCGTTGTTGATAGACATCATACAACTGAGATTTTTTGTCCTACAAGTGGGGAGGATCTATTAATTTTCTCTGGAAGGCCGGTTTCTTATGCTTTTTTGTATTTTATCCTAGCGTTTATTGGGTTTTTCACCTTTAGGGTCGCGATAAATTTCCCCGGCTGCGCACGAGTAATCTTCAAGATGTCCTGATTTCTTCCGATTTATTTGAGTGTTGTCATACAAGTTGAGGCGTTAGAATCAATCCCGTCAGCCAGCCTCGCAATGCTACGATCGGCAAGACCCGATCACCGGAACCGACCATGCAAGAAGACCTCGACGCCCCCGCTCGCAAACGTGCGCACAACCTCGCTCATGATCTGGTGGAGAAACTCACCCAGAGCATTCTTCTTGGTCAGCTGTCGCCCGGCGACAAGCTGCCGTCGGAGAATTCCATCGTTCAGGAACACGGCGTCAGCCGTACGGTGGTTCGCGAGGCGATTTCCAAATTGCAGGCCTCCGGGCTGGTGGAGACGCGCCACGGCATCGGCACGTTTGTCATCGAGCGTGCGCCGGAGCAGGGCTTGCGCCTGAATGTCGATACCGCGCTCGGTGTGCGCAGCATTCTCGAACTGCGCCTGGGCCTGGAAACCCAGGCGGCGGCGCTGGCGGCGCAACGCCGTACCGAGCAGCAATTGCTGCAAATGCGTCAGGCGCTGGATGACTACCAGCGGTTACTGGACAACAACGACAGTTGCGTCGAGGCCGATCGACGCTTTCATCTGCTGATCGCCGAAGCCACCGGCAACGTCTGCTTCAGTGAAATCATGCAGCACCTGGGCAGCGCGATGATTCCACGTAACCGGATCAATGCTGCTGAACGCGGTGCGGCGGATCTGAGCAAGCTCGGGCAACTGGCTCATCTGGAGCACGAGGCGATCTTGAACGCGATCAAGCGTCAGGATGCGGATGCGGCGCGGGCAGCCATGTGGCTGCACCTGACCAACAGCCGCGACCGATTTTCCGCGCAGGGTTGAGCGCCGTTGGTCTGTTCGATAGCACGCCGTACACAGGGCTGATTCCAAGTTGTACGGCCCGGGTATTCCGGACCTCCTGAGTGAGGTGTGTCATGGCTAATGATTTGCTGTTTCAGGGCGGTGTGCTGCCGACCGATCCAACCCGGCCGCTGCCCGGTACCGATGAACCGACACTGGCCGATCATGATGCACCGCCGGGGATGAACCCGGGGCGTGATCCGTTGAGCGATGCTGATCGGCCGGAGGATTGGCAGGATCCGCCGGCGGATGATGAGGACGTGCCGCCGGCGGATGAGCCGACGCCGTTGTCGGATGATCGGCGCTGAATCCTGGTTGTTGTGCTGGATTTACCGGCCCCTTCGCGAGCAGGCTCACTCCTACAAGGTTTTGTGGCATGCACAGACTCTATGTACACCCACTGCCCATTGTAGGAGTGAGCCTGCTCGCGATTGCGGAATTGGCTTCAACACATATCCGAGATCAGACCCCGGCAGCCCGAATCACCCCAACCCGCCGCTCCAGATTCAACGCCAACACACTGATCAACACCACCACCGACCCCACCAGCACCTGCAACGTCGGCCGCTCCCCCAACCCAATCGACGCAATCCCCATCGCCGTCGGCGGTATCAGGTACAACGTCATCGTCGCCCGGCTCAAATCCACATGCTTGAGCACAAAGCCCCAAGCCAGATAAGCCAGCGCACTGGGAAACACGCCCAACGCCAACACCGCCCACTGCACCCGCCGCGGCGCATTTATCACGGCGTCACTCAGCCCCGGCAGATAAATCAGCAGCATCAACGTCCCCGACCACACCGCGTAACACGCCAGACTGAAACCGTCGTAACGCCGTGCATGGTGTTTTTGCAGAGCGAAGTAAACGCTCCATGAAACCGCCGCCAACAGGATCAGCAGTGCATGCACATCGATAGCGCCCAAGCCCTTATCGCCGCTGACCACAATCACCACGCCGACAAAACCGAGTAACACACAGCCCCAACGCCAGGCGCTGACCCGATCCTTGAACAAGAACCGCGCCAGCAACGTGCTGAACAGCGGACTCGATTGCGCCAACACACTGGAAGCGCCGGCACTGACGCTTTGCTGGCCGATGTTTAGCGCGACGTGATGCAGGCTGACGGCGAAAAAACCCAGGGCGAACAACAGCGGCACATCGCGCCAGTGCGGCAGGCGAATGCCCTTGAACGCGGCGATCAGTACCATGAACAACGACGCCAAGAGAAACCGCAGCAACGCCAGATGTCCGGGGTCGTAGGCTTGCAGGCCGATGTGAATACCGGTCGGCGAGTAGGCCCAGCAGCCGACGACAAACGCCATCGCCAGAAGGATTTTCAGTGGGGAAGGGTGCGGCATGATCGGCTGCTCAAAAGTGTGAATGCGCTGAGTATCCGGGCGCGCAATCATTCGCCACAACTGACTTATACTGCTCGCAATGTTCACTCAGAGTGATGGTTATGGAACTGGCGCAAATCCGTATGTTCAAGACCGTAGCCGAGCTCGGCAGCATTGCGCGGGCGGCGGAAAAGCTGTTCTGCGTGCCGTCGAACATCACTGCGCGAATCAAGGCGCTCGAGGCGGAACTGGGCGTTGCGCTGTTTCTGCGTGAGGGACGCGGGTTGCGCATCAGTCCGGCGGGGCAGACGTTTCTCGCCTATGCGGAAAAGATTCTGGCGCTGACCGCCGAGGCCAAACGTGCGGTTGATCCTTCATCCGAACCGTCCGGGCCGTTGCGCATTGGCGCGATCGAATCTTCGGCGACCGGGCGCTTGCCGCGCTTGCTGGCAAAGTTTCACAAGCGCTATCCGCAGGTCGCGCTGGAACTCACCACCGGCACTTGGGCGCAGTTGCTCGACGACACCGTCAGCCACCGCCTCGATGGCGCGATTGTCGCGGTGGATGTCGAACGTTCGCAGCTCAAGCGCACGCCGATGTATCGCGAGGAATTGCTGTTGATCGCGTCGACCTCGTTCGGGCCAGTGCGCAGCATCGAGGATCTGCAGGACAAAACCGTGTTCATGTGGCCGCAGGGTTGTCCGTATCGGGCGGCGCTGGAGCATTGGTTGTTGCGTCAGGGGTTGTCGCTGCCGATCGTCAGTCTCGCCAGTTATGGTGCGATTGTGGGGTGTGTGAGTGCCGGGGCAGGGGTGGCGCTGGTGCCCAAGGGCGTGTTTGAGCAGTACGCGAAAGGGGCTGGGTGTGTGGGGTATGAGTTTGCGGAGCTGGCGGCCGTCGATAACTTGTTTTACTGGCATGAAAACGCCGGGGTGCACCCGGCGCGGGAGGCGTTTGTGGCGATGTTGCGGGAGGAGTTTGTTGCGTAGGAAAAGCTTACCCTCACCCCAGCCCTCTCCCGGAGGGAGAGGGGGCTGACCGAGGTGTCATGCGTTATACGTCGACCTGATCGACCGAGTCGATTATGGATTTAGACAAGCTGAACAATCGGGTCGATTATGGATTCAGCCAAGCTGAACAATCGAGTCGATTATGGATTAAATCAAGTCCAGTGTGCTTGATCGGAAGAGTTGATTTTGGATTCGGCGCAGCACGGTCAGGTCGGTGAACTTCTCCAATATCCCCCAATCAGTCCCCTCTCCCTCTGGGAGAGGGCTAGGGTGAGGGGCTTTTCCAGGCACTCCCGATATCCCGCATCAACAACCCAAACCGCAAATCCACCCCCTCCGGAATCGGCACATAAACCGTATGCCCATCCCCCGGTGCCAAGTCGATCGCCTCACCCTTAACACTCTGCAACTCATGCAAATCAAAATGAAAATTGCCCATGGGCGTCATCAATTCCAGATGATCACCCAGTGCAAAACGGTTCTTCACCTTGACCTCAGCCAGCCGATCCCGTCGCTCACCAGTCAGCTCACCCACGAACTGCTGACGCTCCGATACCGAGCTGCCATTCTGATAATTCTGATACTCGTCATGCACATGCCGACGCAGGAAACCCTCGGTGTAGCCACGCTGCGCCAGTGACTCCAGATCGGTCATCAGGCTGCGATCGAACTCACGCCCGGCCACCGCATCATCAATCGCCCGGCGATACACCTGAGTGGTGCGCGCGCAATAGAAGTGCGACTTGGTCCGGCCCTCGATCTTCAAGGAATGCACGCCCATGCGCGCCAGACGCTCGACGTGCTGCACCGCGCGCAGGTCCTTGGCGTTCATGATGTAGGTGCCGTGCTCGTCTTCGAACGCCGGCATCAATTCATCGGGGCGATTCGCTTCCTGCAACAGAAACACCTGATCGGTGGGCGCGCCCAGACCCAGTGTCGGCTCAGGCTGGAAGGTCTGAACGATCTCGCCGAGCTGATTCTCCGTGGCCTCTTGCGCCGAGTATTTCCAGCGACAGGCGTTGGTGCAGGTGCCCTGATTGGCGTCGCGTTTGTTCATGTAACCCGACAACAGGCAGCGCCCGGAATAGGCCATGCACAGCGCGCCATGAACGAACACTTCCAGCTCCATGCCCGGCACCTGTTCGCGGATTTCGCCGATTTCCTCCAGCGACAATTCCCGCGACAGGATGATCCGGCTCAGCCCCTGTTGCTGCCAGAACTCGACGCTCGCCCAGTTCACCGTGTTCGCCTGAACGGAAAGGTGGATCGGCATCTGCGGGAAATGCCGGCGTACCAGCATGATCAGCCCCGGGTCGGACATGATCAGCGCATTCGGCGCCATTTCGATGACCGGCGCCAGATCCTTGAGAAAGGTTTTCAGTTTGGCGTTGTGCGGGGCGATGTTGACCACCACGTAGAAGCGCTTGCCCTGCGCCTGGGCTTCACGAATGCCCAACGCCAGGTTGGCGTGATCGAACTCGTTGTTGCGCACCCGCAGGCTATAACGCGGCTGACCGGCATAGACTGCATCGGCGCCGTAGGCGAAGGCGTAGCGCATGTTTTTCAGGGTG
Organism: Pseudomonas tensinigenes; assembly: GCF_014268445.2. Lineage (NCBI taxonomy): Bacteria > Pseudomonadati > Pseudomonadota > Gammaproteobacteria > Pseudomonadales > Pseudomonadaceae > Pseudomonas > Pseudomonas tensinigenes. Next base: position 4,497,780 of record NZ_CP077089.1, on the reverse strand, counting down.
CCGGCGGGAGCGAGCAGTTCGGGGGCGGCGAGGATCGAGGTCATGGCGGTGTCGGTCGCAAAAGCGCGGCAGGGTAAGTCAGATGCGGTGAGGGTTTGTTGATCTGGATCTATGCTCCATGAATAAAGATGGCACTCGTGCACGCCCCGGTTGACTAAGCATCGGGGCGTGCATGACGCCTGACTGACATGGATCGGACATGAACGAAAAAAGCCTTCAATTCAAATCCCTCACCGTGCTGCTGTTGCTGGTCACGGTGGCGTTTATCTGGATCCTCTTGCCGTTCTACGGCGCGGTGTTCTGGGCGGTGATTCTCGGCATTGTATTTGCGCCGATGCAACGCCGGCTGCAGGCTAAATTCGGCTGGCAGCGCAACCTGACGTCGCTGTGTACCTTATCGATCTGCCTGGTGATTGCGATTCTGCCGGTGATCATCCTCAGTGTGCTGCTGGTGCAGGAAGGCGCGGCGGTCTACAAGAATATCGAAAGCGGTGAGCTGGACATTGCCGCGTATCTGGCTCAGTTCAAGCACAGCTTGCCGCCATACTTTCAGCACTTGCTCGACCGTTTCGGCATGGGCGAACTCAATGGCCTGCGCGAGAAAATCGTCAAATCGGCGATGCAGGGCAGTCAGGTCCTGGCCACTCAAGCGTTCAGTTTTGGTCAGGGTACGTTCGAGTTCGTGGTGAGTTTTTTCATCATGTTGTATCTGCTGTTTTTCTTCTTGCGCGACGGCGCCGAACTGGCGCGCAAAGTGCGCACCGCCGTGCCACTGGAGGAAGGCCACAAGCGGCGCTTGCAGTTGAAGTTCAACCGCGTGGTACGGGCGACGGTGAAGGGCAATCTCGTAGTCGCGGTGACTCAAGGCGCGCTGGGCGGAGCGATTTTCTGGTTTCTCGACATCCCCAGCGCATTGCTCTGGGCGGTGTTGATGGGGTTTTTGTCGCTGCTGCCAGCAGTGGGCGCGGGGATTGTCTGGGCGCCGGTCGCGGTGTATTTCCTGCTCAGCGGGATGATCTGGCAAGGCGTGGTTCTGGGCTTGTTCGGGGTGTTTGTGATCGGGTTGGTGGACAACGTGATGCGACCGATTCTGGTGGGCAAGGACACCAAAATGCCCGATTACATGATTCTGATTTCGACCCTTGGCGGTCTGGCAGTGTTCGGCCTCAACGGCTTTGTGATCGGCCCGTTGATCGCGGCGCTGTTCATGTCGAGCTGGGCGTTGTTCGCCGAGACCAAGCCCAAGGTGCAACTGCCTTAAGCGTGGAACGGCTCGCTGACGATCTTCTGCGACAGTGCCTGCGCCGCGGGCAGCGAAGTGAGCGGGCCGCTGATCGCTTCACCGTCGCGCATCAGATACCAGCAGGCGAGCAAGCCCGATGCTCTGAGCGAGGCGGGAACGGCGCTGCCGATAACGGACATGATTTGAACCTGAGCCATGACGAGTACCTCCATCTAACAATGGAGCTACCTTAGAGATTCGCCGCTTCTACGGACAATCAACGCTTTCGATAGTAGTCATTGACGCCATTGAGGCTTCAGTCGACCACTTGATCAAGCATGTGCATGACTTCGCGTTCGTTGAGCAAACCTTTGTGCACCAGATTCTCCGCCAGCAGCGAAAGAAACTTGGCGCAGCGGTGGCCTTCCAGGTGCTTGAGTTCGGTCAGCGCGCTGTACACCTTGCTTGAGGTGCACAGGCCGACGATGCGGTGCGGGTTTTGTGTTGGCATACAGTCGTCCTTGTTGTTATCAACCTGTTGTTTACGGACGGATTCAGATTGCGGTTCCGTCATGACAAATAAGTGACCGTTTTGTGGAAATCTACATAACGGTCGAGTCAATCATGCCGACTTTAGCCGGTGAAACTGTCCTCACAGCGACCTTGGCGAGATTTTTTCAGACGCTCGCCGACCAACGGTCATAAAAAAGCCCCGCTATAAAAGCGGGGCTCTGTTTTTTGGTTACCAGCGTGGACCGCCATAATAGCCATGTGGCCGGCCGTAATAACCGCGAGGCGGGCCGTAGTAGACGGGGGCCTGTTGGATGTAAACCGGCTGTTGCACATACACCGGCGCCGGCTGGTAGTAGACCGGTGGTGGTGGCTGCTGCACGTAGACCGGTTGCGGTTGAACATAAACCGGCTGTTGTTGCACATACACTGGCCGATCCTGGTTGATCAGTGCCGAGCCGATGATGGCCGAGCCGACGATCGCGCCAAACACCGCAGGGCCTTGCCAGCCGTGGCCACCACCGGCTTCTGCCTGACCAGTGACAGCGAGTGCGCCAATCAACAAGGCCAGAATGGGGAGTTTACGAATCATGATAAGTCCTCGGTTCTTCGACCCGGCGGCAGGGCCTGCACCAGGCCCACAGTTGTCGCGGGGATACTTCTAAGACAGCGAAATTCTGAAAATCAGCACAGCCGCTGGGTAAATTTTGTGTAAGGTCTGTACCGGCTTCTTTACCGGGCCGTGCAAGGGCCACAGAACACGTTTAAAACAGGCCTTTATGATCGTTCAGAACCCGATGGGCTGGCTAATCCCGTCTATCCGAAAGTGCGTTTGAAGGAGAAGTTTCATGCAGATGAACCCGAACAAAGACACCCAACTGTGCATGTCCCTGTCGGGGCGCCCGGGCAATTTCGGTCTGCGTTTTCATAACCATTTGTATGAGCAGTTGGGCCTGAATTTCTATTACAAGGCGTTCAGCAGCCAGGATCTGACGGGTGCCGTGGGCGGCATTCGTGCCTTGGGCATTCGCGGTTGCGGCGTGTCGATGCCGTTCAAGGAAGCGTGCATCGCGCTGGTCGATGAACTGGATGCGTCGGCAGCGGCGATCCAGTCGATCAATACCATCGTCAATACCGACGGCCATCTGAAGGCTTACAACACCGATTACATTGCCGTCGCGCAGTTGCTGGAAACCCACGCGGTGCCCAAGGATTCGACCTTCGCCCTGCGTGGCAGCGGCGGTATGGCCAAAGCGGTGGCCAGTGCCCTGCGTGACGGTGGTTATAAAAACGGTTTGATCGTTGCGCGCAATGAGCGGGCAGGGCGTGCGTTGGCGGATTCGCTGGGTTATCGCTGGCAGGCTGAGCTGGGTGATGAGCGTCCGCAGATGCTGATCAACGTGACGCCGGTGGGCATGGACGGCGGACCGGAGGCGGGGCAGTTGGCGTTTGAGCCTCAAGTTATTGCTGCGGCTGAGACGGTATTTGATGTGGTCGCGATTCCGTCGGAGACGCCGCTGATCGTGCGCGCTCGGGCCGAGGGCAAGCGGGTGATTACCGGGCTTGAGGTGATAGCGATTCAGGCGCTGGAGCAGTTTGTCCTGTACACCGGCGTGCGCCCGACTGAAGAGCAGTTTGCGGCGGCGGTGGCGTTTGCCCGGAGCTGATGGGTTGTGGTGGCTGGGCGGGCCTCTTCGCGAGCAGGCTCGCTCCCACAGTTGAATTTTTGTCATACACAGATTGTGTGTTCGCTGTAGATCCCCTGTGGGAGCGAGCCTGCTCGCGAATGCGGTGTGTCATTCAAAAATGATGTAGCTGACAGAACCTCTTCGCGAGCAGGCTCGCTCCCACAATAAAACGGTGGTGATTATTCGAGGCGGGCCAGGCGCTCTTCCAGCGCGGCAATCCGCGCTTCCAGCTCTTCGATGCGCTCAACCGAAACGCCAGTGCTGGCACTGCGATCCTGCGGATTCTGCCGCGCTGCCATGATCGCCTCGCTGTCCGCCGGATCTCCGAGGGCATGGGTATAACGATCTTCACGCTGCCCGGCCTGGCGCGGAATCAACACCGCCAGCCCCCGCGCAATCAAACGCTCAAGCTGATGCACCACTTGCTCGGTGTCTTCAAATTCATGCATACGCCCGCTGCGGGTCAGCAGCTCATTAACGGTTTGTGGGCCGCGCAGAAACATCAATCCGCTCAGAATCACCTGCGCCGGCACCAGCTCCAGCGCCTTGTCGACCTTGTGCTCCCAGCGGTCGGCGCGACTGCCCATCACCAGCTTGGCGAAACCGCGACCCTCCAGCGCCCGCAAACTCTGCCCGACCTGGCCCTGGGTCAGGTTCATCACCGGTTCGCGGCTGGTTTTCTGATTGCAGGCCGTGACCAGCGCATTGAGCGTCAGCGGATAGGTTTCCGGGCTGGTGGCCTGTTTCTCGATCAACGAGCCGAGGATGCGGATTTCCGTGGCGTTGAGCCGTGGCTCGTCGAAGGTGGATTCTGGTTCTGTGGTCATCGCGCGTTCCCTCTGCAGTCGAAGGCGCCTAGCCTAATCCTTGCCAAACAAAAGGCAAGCCGTGTGGTCATCAAGCATGGCTATAATCGCCTCCTTGTTCCACCCAGCCACTACACGAGACTGCCATGACCATTTCCCTGTACGCCGCATCCGTCCCGGTTTTTCAACAAATGCTCAACGCTTTGAGCGATGTGCTGAAAAAGGCTGAAGCCCACGCCACCGAGAAAAACATCGACCCGAACGCGTTTCTGCAGGCCCGTCTGTTCCCGGACATGTTCCCGCTGACCCGCCAGGTGCAGATCGCCGTCGACTTCGCCAAAGGTGTTTCGGCACGTCTGGCTGAAGTTGAGTTGCCGAAATACGACGACACAGAAACCACCTTCGCCGAGCTGCAAGCGCTGATCGCCAAGGTTCTGGCCTTCATCGGCGAGATCAAGCCAGAGCAGATCGACGGCAAGGAAGGCATCGAAATCGTAACCCGTCCGGGCACGCCGAAAGAGAAGCGCTTCAGCGGTCAGTCGTACTTGCTGACTTATGGCTTGCCGCAGTTTTTCTTCCACGTCACTACCACCTATGCACTGCTGCGTCATAACGGTGTTGAAGTGGGCAAACGTGATTACATGGGCGCGTTCTGATTTTTCAAGAGCCCCTCACCCTAACCCTCTCCCAGAGGAGAGGGGACTGACCGAGTTGTCTGTTCGAGATACGCCGACCTGATCTATCAAGTCGAACTCAGGTTTGAACAACACTCGGTCTGCCCCCTTTCCCCCTCGCCCCCCTTGGGGGGAGAGGGTTGGGGTGAGGGGGGAAAGATCTCAGCCACAAAAAAGCCCGCCCTGGTTCACACCTCGGCGGGCTTTTCATTTTCCATTGTGGGAGCGAGCCTGCTCGCGAATGCAGTGTGTCATGCGACATCGATGTCGACTGACCCGCCCCTTCGCGAGCAGGCTCGCTCCCACAGGGTAAGACGGTTACGCAGTGCGCTGGGCTTTCGCTTCTTCACCCAGACACGCCGCTGCGGTAAACAACACGTCAGTCGACGAGTTCAGCGCCGTCTCAGCGGAATCCTGCAACACGCCAATAATGAAACCGACCGCCACCACCTGCATGGCAATCTCACTCGGAATGCCAAACAGGCTGCATGCCAACGGAATCAACAGCAACGAACCACCGGCCACACCCGAAGCGCCACAGGCACAAATGGCGGCGACAACACTCAGCAGAATCGCCGTCGGAATGTCCACGGCAATACCCAATGTGTGCACGGCAGCCAGCGTCAACACGGTAATGGTGATCGCCGCACCGGCCATGTTGATGGTCGCACCCAGTGGGATCGACACCGAATAGGTGTCTTCATGCAGACCCAGACGTTTGCTCAACTCCAGATTCACCGGAATGTTCGCCGCCGAACTGCGGGTGAAGAATGCAGTGATACCGCTTTCACGCAGGCACTTGAGGGTCAGCGGGTACGGGTTGCGACGCAGCTTCCAGAACACGATCAGCGGGTTCATCACCAGCGCCACGAACAGCATGCAGCCGAGCAGCACGGCCAGCAGGTGCGCATAACCGATCAATGCGCCGAAACCGGAGGTGGCCAGCGTCGAAGCGACCAGACCGAAAATACCCAGCGGTGCAAAGCGAATCACTACGCGCACGATCAAGGTCACGCCGTTGGACAGATCACCGAGCACTTCGCGGGTGGTGTCACCGGCATGGCGAATCGCGACGCCCATACCGATCGCCCAGGCCAGAATGCCGATGAAGTTGGCGTTGATCAGTGCATTCACCGGGTTATCCACGACGCTCAGCAACAGGCTCTGCAAAACTTCGGCAATGCCACCCGGCGCGGTCACCGCGACGTTTTCGGTGGACAGCACCAGATGCGAAGGGAACGCCATGCTGGCGATCACGGCCACCACTGCTGCGGCGAAGGTGCCCAGCAGATAGAGGAACAGAATCGGGCGGATATGGGTTTCCTGGCCGTGCTTGTGGTTGGCAATCGAGGCCATCACCAACACGAACACCAGGATCGGCGCGACGGCTTTCAACGCCGAGACGAACACTTTGCCGATGAACGCGGTGTCTTTTGCCACGTCCGGGGCAAACATCGCCAAGGCGATACCGGCAATCAGGCCGATCAGGATCTGGGCGACCAGGCTCAGGTTCTTCAGGCGTTGCAATAGAGAAGGGGATGAAGCAGTCATAGCGGCATCTCTGATTTTTTATAGGGTGCAAGGTTGCGTAAAGCGATGGCAAAACAGGGGCAGGCCACCGCCACGAACCGAAAGTGTTGACGCGACATCAACGCCAATAAACCGGTCGTTGAACAGGCTGTACGTTTTTCAGGGCGCGGACTTTATCACAGCGTAGGCCTTATCCTTCAGGCATGTGACGATCTGCCACCGGAGCAGTCAACCAGATAGACAGGTTTGTGCAAGTCAGTCCGGACACACTCTGTTAAGATTGCGCATCCTTATTTTCAAATTCTGCCAGCGGGCCTCCGGGTCAACGCTGGTGTCGTCGTTTTGCTGGAGTTGCGCATGCTGTTGCCCATTCTTCTGTTGTCCGCTGCCGGGTTCACGGTGCTGACCACGGAATTCGTCATCGTCGGCCTGTTGCCGGCGATTGCCCGAGACCTCGCCGTCACCATCCCGCAGGCCGGGTTGCTGGTAACTTTGTTCGCCTTCACGGTGGCGATGTTCGGGCCTTTCCTGACCGCGTATTTCGCCCGCTTCGAGCGACGCAAACTGTTTATCAGCATCCTGATCATGTTTGGCCTGGCCAATACCGTGGCCGCGCTGTCACCGAATATCTGGGTAATGGCGATTGCCCGATTGATTCCGGCGCTCGGTCTGCCGGTGTTCTGGGCCTTGGCCAGCGAGACCGCCGTGGACATCGTCGGCCCGGATTTCGCCGGTCGCGCGATTGCCAAGATCGGCTTCGGCATTGTTTGCGCCACGGTGTTCGGCATTCCGGTCGGTACGCTGATTTCCGACGCGTTCGGCTGGCGCAGTGCTTTCGGCATTCTCGCGGTGATCGCCTTTGCCAAAGCCTTGCTGCTGTTTGTTTACCTGCCGAAAACCAGTCTGCACCAGCATCAGGTCAGCTTCCGCTCGCAATTCAAGATCCTGCGCAGCCCGTTGATGATCGGCCATATCGTGCTGTCGATTCTGGTGTTCAGCGGCATGTTTACCGCTTACACGTATCTGGCCGACATTCTTGAGCGCCTCGCCGGCTTCAACGGCACCGTGGTCGGTTGGTGCCTGATGGCCTTCGGTGCGGTCGGGTTGATCGGCAACTCGCTCGGCGGTCGTGCGGTCGACCGGCATCCGTTGGGGGCGTCGGTGTTGTTCTGTGCATTCATGATTGCCGGCATGGTCTCGCTGGTGCCGAACATTCATTCGCCGCTGGGGCTGGCGGTGGCGATGGGGATCTGGGGCGTGACTCAGGCCGCGTTGTTCCTGGTCAGCCATGTGCGCCTGATGAAAGCCGCGCCGGAAGCGCCGGCCTTTGCTGCTTCGTTGAACATCGCCGGGGCCAATCTGGGGATCGGCCTAGGCGCCATTGTTGGTGGTCGGGTCATCGACAGCGCAGGGCTGGGTTTCCTCGGCTTTGCCGCCGCCGGATTCATCTTGCTGTCGGTGTTCCTCGCCATGGTGCTGATGACTCTCAAGCCGCGCGAAATGTGCGCCGAGGCCTCATAACGCAGTAAACAGCTCGCGTCGGGCACCTTCGGTAATCGCAACGATGCCGGGGTGCTTGACCTTGCGCTCCACCGAAATGGCATAGAACGACTCGGTCACCGCGTCAGTCTGGCCAATCAACTCGACGCCATACTGGCGCTTCACCTCATCGGCAATCACGCTCGGGCCAATAAAAATCCCGCTGCCGGATTGGCCGAAGGCCTGCATCAAGGCACTGTCATCAAACTCCCCAACGATTTGCGGCTGGATCTGCTGCTCGGCAAACCAGCGCTGCAAGCGGCTGCGCACCACAGTTTCTGCGCCGGGGATCAACAGCGGTGCGCCGTGCAGGCTGCGTGGAAAATCCTGACCGTATCTGGCTGCCAGTTCAGGGGTGGCGAAGAAGCTGATTCCGCACTCACCGAGCTTCTGGCTGTAGCCCTTGATGTCGAGGTGCGAGGGCATCGGGCTGTCGGAAATCACCAGATCCAGACGCTGGATCGCCAGATCGGCCAGCAAACGCTCGAGTTTGTCTTCGCGGCAGGTGATGCGCAGCGGTTCGTTCAGCTCCATCGTCGGCGCGATCAGGCGATAGACGATGGACTTGGGCACCACGTCTGCCACGCCGACGCGGAACAGGATCTGTTGTTCGTTGGGTTGCGCGCGCAGCATCAATTCCAGCTCGCCGCCCAGTTGAAACATTTGCTCGGCGTAGGGCAGGGCTTGTCTTCCGGCCTCGGTCAATTCGAGTTGCCGGCCGACCCGTCTGAATAACTCGATGCCGTAAGTCTGTTCGAGCAAAGAAATCTGCCCGCTGATGGTTTGTGGGGTCAGGTTCAGTTGCTCGCAGGCGCGCACGATGCTGCCGGTCTTGGCTACGACCCAGAAGTAATGCAGTTGTCGGTAATTGAGCATGACGTTCTACAGTTCGTGAAAACCGAAGTATAGCCGCTAAAAATACGAATTTTCCTGAAGTGTTCATCTCCCTAGAATGCCCAGCCATCGACGGCCGGTCTATGAGCCTGTCTGTTCATTCGAAGGAAACCTTATGAAATATACAATCCCAGCATTGATGTTTACGTCTTTACTGCTTCTGGCTGGTTGCGATCAGGCCGAGAAAAGCGCCCAGCAACTGATGGGCAAGGCTGCCGAAAGCGCCAAGCAAGCGATCGACGACACCCACAAGGCCGCCGAACAAGCCCTGAGTGATGCCACTGGCGGACTGATCGAGAAAAAAGAAACACCGGAAAAAGACGCGGAACAATCCGAATCTTCCTCCAAGACCATCTAATTCGTCTTACACAGAGTCAGGACTGACCCATGGAATATCTGTTACAGCTCGCCGCCAGCCCCACCGCTTGGGTTGCTTTGGCCACATTGGTGGTGATGGAAATCGTGCTCGGCATCGATAACCTGATCTTTATCTCGATCCTGACCAACAAATTGCCCAAGCAGTACCAGCAGAAGGCGCGCCGCATCGGTATCGGCATGGCGCTGATCCTGCGTCTGGCGCTGTTGAGCACCATCGCCTTCATCGTGCAACTGACTGCGCCGGTGATCGAAATCCTGGGTCAGGCCTTCTCCTGGAAGGACATGATCCTGATTGCTGGTGGTCTGTTCCTGGTCTGGAAAGCCACGACCGAGATCCATCACAGCATGGACCCGGCACCGGAAGATCCGAAGTCGGCGACCTCGACGGTTACCCTCGGTTTCGCTGCCGCTATTGGCCAGATCCTGATGCTCGACATGGTGTTCTCGATCGACAGCATCATTACCGCGGTCGGCATGACCGAACACTTGCCGATCATGATCATCGCGGTAGTGGTGTCGGTACTGGTGATGCTGTTTGCTGCTGAGCCGCTGGCCAAGTTCATCAACGATAACCCGACGGTGGTGATGCTGGCCCTGGGCTTCCTGATCATGATCGGTATGACCTTGATCGCTGAAGGCTTCGGTGCCCATGTACCGAAAGGTTATGTGTACGCGGCGATGGCGTTCTCGGCTTCGATTGAAGTGCTGAACATGATGTCGCGTCGGTCGAAGCAGAAGAAGCTGGCTGAGCAGGCGTAACTGCTTAAAGTACAAAAACCGCCTGAACTCTTAGAGAACAGGCGGTTTTTTTTGAATCAAGATTTGCAGTGCGGGATAGAACCAGCCCCTCACCCCAGCCCTCTCCCGAGGGAGAGGGAGCCGATCTGCGTGGTTTTTAAACCTGAGTTCGACTCGATATTTCACGTCGATGTACTTCTCAATAGCGACTCTGTCAGTCCCCTCTCCCTCCGGGAGAGGGCTAGGGTGAGGGGCTTTTGCTTTTAAAGTTTGGCCTCAATGCGCAGCTGCGTGACGCGGGCTGTGCTTCTCGGTCTTCGCAACCGCAACAGGCTGAACCGGATGGTGATGATGGCGCCGCGAAATCCGCAGCACCCCCCACAACATGGCAGCCGCCACGGCCAGCCAGCCGGCAATCAACATCACAATGGTCATGGTCAGGCTCATCAGTGCCTCCTCTTCGCCCTGCATCGGGCCCACACTTTTTCAATTCGCTCTGTTTCAGTGACAGTCTAGACAATGGGGTGTTTCAGACTATTGACCAAAGGTCGATTGCGACCAATCAGTTTGCTCTATGCAATCGATGTGTCTGCCGCTTAAGGCTATACCGCAGCCTGACGCGGCTCTATGATCGCAGGCGTTGCCGGAACACGATGACCGGCGTCTGAACAGAGAGTGACGATGGTGCAGGTATTTTCTCGAATTCGTGCGGCACTGCTGGTGGCGGGTTGTGCGGCCGTGTTGGCCGGGTGTGCAGGCACTGTGGCGCCCGAGGTCAAACGTCTGCCGGAACGGGTCGAACTCAGCGGCACGTTCTATCGCGGCGAAGCCAATCAGAGCGGGCCGCAAGTGCTGGCCAGTCTCCTGTCGCAGCAAGGCATCGTGATCACCCCGGGCTTGCTGGAAAAACCCCTGCATCTGCCGGGTGCCGAAGACAAATTGCAGCAGAACCTGCAGAACCTTGCCCGTGAGTACGGCATGGTGGTTTATCCGCTGGACAGCAACCTGCCCGCGCTGTTGACGCAGGTGGCGGCGGGTTATCCGGTGATGGTGCGCTTCAGCGAGGGCTCGGCGTTCTGGGCCGAGCCGCGTTACGCGATCCTGTCCGGCTACGACCGCAACAAACAGAAGGTCTTGCTGCGTGCCGGGATGAACCGTCGCGAACTGATGAGTTTCAGTTCCTTTGAGTCGGCACTGGAGAAATCCGGTGGCTGGGCCGTGCTGATTCAGAAACCGTCGCAGATCCCGGCAGCCATTGACCGTCAGCGCTGGCTCAAAGCGGCCGATGAACTGGCCCAGGCCGGTCAGGAAAATGAAGCGGCGCAGGCTCGCAAGGCGTTGGCCGCACACTGAGTTTTCCGTTCGTCATCTGCCGGGCACGACGGCGCCCGGCAAGCCTCCTATTTATACATCCCGTGTTTTGCGGGTGAATCAGGAGGCGATATGAAAGATTCCCCAGCAGCGAAAGGCCCGCATTCCTCCGAGCATTCCTCGGGAGATGATTTGGGTTTCGATCCGGACTCGCCCGATCTTGATGATCCGCAGGTCGATCCTGTCGGTCCCGCCAAAGCGCCTCTCGACGTCGAGCCCGGCGAGGATGCCAAGAAGCCGGCCAAGCCTTATGACCCGTTAGCCAATCTGAAACCTTGATGCGAGGTGCGTATGAGTACCGATTCAAGCTTCGATAACCAAAAACCGGACAGCGTACCCACTACACCAGAATCAGAGGTTGATCCAGTGCTCAATCCGGACAGCCCGCTGCGTGATCCGTTGGCCCGGCCCAATATCATGACCCCGGAGCCTTCGCGGGACCCGAGTGCGGGCGATGGCATCCCTGATGACGACCAGATGCCGCTGCCCAATGACTGATTCACAGATGAAAAAAAGCCCCGAAGGTTCGGGGCTTTTTCTTGTGCGACGGGTTATTTGGAGGCCTCCACCACGCCGCTCTGGCGCGATTTGAGGTTTTTCTGCGCCTTGTATTGCTGAGCCACAGCAGGGACATTGGCGCTTCGGCCGGTTTCCACCCAGCTGCGGATGCGGCTGGCATCGGCAAAATGGGTGTACTTGCCAAACGCGTCGAGAATCACCAATGCGACCGGGCGATTGCCCATTTTCGTCACCAGAACCAGGCAATGCCCGGCGGGGTTGGTGAAGCCGGTTTTAGTGATCTTGATGTCCCAGTCGGCTTTATTGACCAAGTGATCGGTGTTACGGAAACCCAGGGTGTAATTGGGTTTACGGAACGACACGGTTTTTTCCTTGGTGGTGGTGAGTTCGCTGAGGAGCGGGTACTTGTGCGCGGCCACCAGCAGCTTGCTCAGGTCGCGGGCGGTGGAAACGTTACGCTCCGACAGGCCTGTCGGCTCGACAAAGTGTGTACTGGTCATGCCCAGTGCCTTGGCCTTGGCGTTCATCGCCGCGATGAAGGCCGCGTAACCTCCCGGATAGTGGTGCGCGAGGCTGGCGGCGGCGCGGTTTTCCGATGACATCAAGGCGATCAGCAGCATCTCGCGACGCGGCAGTTCACTCTTGAGTTTGACTCGGGAGAACACACCGCGCATTTCCGGTGTGTTACTGATATCGACATTGATCCATTCGTCCATGTTCTGCCGGGCTTCAACCACTACCAGTCCGGTCATCAACTTGCTGACAGAGGCGATCGGCACGATCACGTCAGGGTTGCTGGAGTAGATGACTTTGTTGGTCTGCATATCCATGAGCAGGGCACTGCCGGAGGCGATCTTCAGGGTCGAAGCGTCGCGTGGGGCAGCGGTGGTTTCCGCAGCGTTGATCGTTGGCGTGATGAAAGTGCCTGAAACTGCAAAAAACAGGCTCAGAATCGAAAGACGAATTTTCACGCGGGCGAACTCATAAAAGTTGGATATTCCGTTAGTTTGTAACGGGTTATTTCTTCAAAGCGTCGCATTCTAGGAGTATGGCTGAAGATCTGTCGATGGTTGTTTGAGTGACCTGAAAATCTCGTGAAAAGGCCTGTAAAAAGAGGGGTTTCCGGCGAACGGTTACAGTTTTTTCTCAGGCATGAAAAAACCCGCACAAGGCGGGTTTTTCTTATTGCTGAAAGTACCGATCAGGCGTGCAGGGTTTCTGCCGCATAAAGGGTGTTTTCCAGCAGGCAGGCGCGGGTCATCGGACCGACGCCACCCGGTACCGGCGTGATCCAGCCGGCGCGGGGCAGGGCGGTTTCGTAGACAACGTCACCGACCAGTTTGCCGTCGTCCTGACGGTTGATGCCGACGTCGATCACGATCGCGCCTTCCTTGATCCACTCGCCTTTGACCAGGCCCGGCTTGCCGGCGGCCACGACCACCAGATCGGCACGGCCGACGTGGCCGGCCAGATCCTTGGTGAAGCGGTGGGTCACGGTCACGGTGCAGCCGGCCAGCAACAGTTCCATCGCCATCGGGCGACCGACAATGTTGGAGGCGCCGACGACCACTGCGTCCATGCCATAAAGATCAGCGCCGGTGCTTTCCAGCAGCGTCATGATGCCTTTAGGCGTGCATGGACGCAGCAGCGGAATGCGCTGGGCCAAGCGGCCGACGTTATAAGGGTGGAAACCGTCGACGTCTTTGTCCGGGCGGATACGCTCCAGCAGTTTGGAGGCGTCCAGGTGCTCGGGCAGCGGCAACTGAAGCAGGATGCCGTCGATTGCAGGATCGTCGTTGAGGCGATCGATCAGATCGGTCAACGCGTCTTGCGTGGTGTCGGAGGGCAGGTCGTAGGCTTGAGAGAGGAAGCCGACCTCTTCACAGTCTTTACGCTTGTGCGAGACATAAACCTGAGAGGCAGGATCGCTGCCGACCAGGATCACCGCGAGGCCGGGAGTGCGCAGGCCTTGCTGGCGACGCTCGGCAACTCGTTGGGCGATCTGCTGGCGCAGGCTGGCGGCGATCGATTTGCCGTCGATTAGTTGTGCAGTCATTGCGCGTGATTAACCATCGAGAGGGGAAAAAATGAGAACGCATTCTCGCATGTCGAGCGGTGAGGGCAAAGGCGCTTGGTCAGCAAATTCCTCTAACTCCTTTAATTAAATGAATTTTTTTCAAAAAGGATTTGACGACCTTCGGAGCGCTCTATACTATTCGTCGCACTTGTCGGGCACAGCCTAGCACTGGTTAAGAAGGTGAAGCGGAATCAAGGTTCTGCAACACTGGAAAGCACTTAGTTTGTAGTCCTTTAAGAGTACAGATTAATAAGGCGCCCGTAGCTCAGCTGGATAGAGCATCCGCCTTCTAAGCGGATGGTCGCAGGTTCGAGTCCTGCCGGGTGCGCCATTAGGCAGCTTTGGCACAAGTAGCGCGATATGGTGGGCGTAGCTCAGTTGGTAGAGCACGGGATTGTGACTCCCGTTGTCGTGGGTTCGATCCCCATCGTCCACCCCATATTTCGAAAGGCGCCAGATGTAACAGTCTGGCGCCTTTGCTTTAAAGCTTCACCTGCGGATGTGGTGGAATTGGTAGACACACTGGATTTAGGTTCCAGCGCCGCGAGGCGTAAGAGTTCGAGTCTCTTCATCCGCACCAATTAAAGCTTCATTCATGTCTTCGGGCTGGTGAGGTTTCAACAAAGAAGTTGTTTGGCTTTTTTGTTACGCAATATGGTGGGCGTAGCTCAGTTGGTAGAGCACGGGATTGTGACTCCCGTTGTCGTGGGTTCGATCCCCATCGTCCACCCCATATTTCGAAAGGCGCCAGATTTAACAGTCTGGCGCCTTTTTTGTTTTGCGGTTTTGAAAATCGGCATGGCCGGTTTCGGGACGCAGGAGTAGGGCGCTTCGTCGTATTTATGTTGCTCGATGATGCTGCACTGCTCGCCGGGCTTGCTTGCAAGAACGGCCGTCAGGGAGTGATCGGCAGTCTCTTCTATATATAGAAGCGGTTGGCGCAGAGCCCTGGCGTGATTGGTTGTATTCGCCTGTGGGGCGCGCTGCATTGGTGTGGCGGTCCCGATAAAATGCCTGCTGTTTTTTTACCCGTTTTCAGTAGGGTGACTTCTTGAGTTTGACCCACTAGAATGCATGCCCTTGATTCTGGGGTCGGAAACGGCCGGCTAACGTCTGTGCAACGAGGAATATCCATGCAAGTTTCTGTTGAAAATACTACTGCTCTCGAGCGCCGCATGAGCGTCACCGTGCCGGCAGAGCGCATCGAGACTCAGGTCAACAAGCGTCTGCAGCAGACCGCCCAAAAGGCCAAGATTGCTGGCTTCCGTCCAGGCAAAGTGCCAATGAGCGAAATCAAGCGCCGTTTCGGTGCTGATGCTCGTCAGGAAGCTGTAGGCGACGTGATCCAGTCCTCCTTCTACGAAGCTGTGGTTGAGCAGAAGCTGAACCCTGCTGGTTCGCCTTCGATCGAGCCTAAGTCGCTCGAAGCTGGCAAGGATCTGGAATACGTTGCTGTGTTCGAAGTGTTCCCAGAGTTCACCGTTGCCGGTTTCGACGGCATCACCGTTGAGCGCCTGAGCGCTGACGTGGCTGACGCTGACCTGGACAAAATGCTCGACATCCTGCGCAAGCAGAACACCCGTTTTGAAGTGGCCGATCGCGCTGCCCAGAACGAAGACCAACTGAACATCGATTTCGTTGGCAAGGTTGACGGCGAAGTATTCGCTGGCGGCTCCGCCAAAGGCACTCAGCTGGTACTGGGTTCCGGCCGCATGATCCCAGGCTTCGAAGAAGGCCTGGTTGGCGCTAAAGCCGGTGAAGAGCGCGTTCTGAACCTGACCTTCCCAGAGGACTATCAGAACCTGGACCTGGCTGGCAAAACCGCCGAGTTCACCGTAACTGTCAACACTGTTTCCGAGCCTAAGCTGCCAGAGCTGAACGAAGAATTCTTCGCTCAATTCGGCATCAAGGAAAGCGGCATCGACGGTTTCCGCACTGAAGTTCGCAAGAACATGGAGCGCGAACTGCGTCAGGCGATCAAATCCAAGGTCAAGAATCAGGTAATGGACGGTCTGCTGGCCACCAACCCGATCGAAGTGCCTAAGGCTCTGCTGTCCAACGAAGTTGACCGTCTGCGCGTGCAGGCTGTTCAGCAGTTCGGCGGTAACATCAAGCCTGATCAACTGCCGGCCGAGCTGTTCGAAGAGCAAGCCAAGCGCCGCGTTGTGCTGGGTCTGATCGTTGCTGAAGTGGTCAAGCAATTCGACCTGAAGCCTGACGACGCTCGCGTCCGCGAAATGATTCAGGAAATGGCTTCCGCTTACCAGGAGCCTGAGCAGGTTGTGTCGTGGTACTACAAAAACGAGCAGCAGCTGAACGAAGTGCGTTCGGTTGTGCTGGAAGAGCAAGTTGTGGATACTGTTCTGCAGAAAGCTAGTGTGACCGACAAAGCGGTCTCTTACGAAGAAGCAGTCAAGCCGGTAGAAGCTCCAACAGCCGACTGATTGGTTTTGCGTTAAGAAGTACACACCATAAGCCAGCTCTCGAGCTGGCTTATGCGTATTCAAGACATAACTATTTGGGAGCGACTGCAGAGCATGTTCCGTAATTCTTATATTCAGCAGAACTCTGATATCCAGGCCGCCGGCGGCCTGGTCCCGATGGTTGTCGAGCAATCTGCTCGTGGCGAACGCGCCTATGACATCTATTCGCGCCTGCTCAAGGAGCGAGTGATCTTTCTGGTTGGTCCGGTAGAGGACTACATGGCCAACCTGATCTGCGCGCAACTGCTGTTCCTTGAAGCGGAAAACCCGGACAAGGACATCCATCTCTACATCAACTCCCCGGGCGGTTCGGTGACAGCGGGCATGTCGATCTACGACACCATGCAGTTCATCAAGCCGAACGTGTCGACCACCTGCATCGGTCAGGCCTGCAGCATGGGCGCATTCCTGCTGACCGCAGGTGCCCCGGGCAAGCGTTTCTGCCTGCCGAACTCGCGCGTGATGATTCACCAGCCACTGGGCGGTTTCCAGGGCCAGGCGTCGGACATCGAAATCCACGCCAAGGAAATCCTCTTCATTCGCGAGCGTCTGAACACGCTGATGGCCAAGCACAGCGGCCGTACTCTGGAAGAAATCGAGCGCGATACCAATCGCGACAACTTCATGAGTGCAGAAGCTGCGAAGGAATATGGCCTGATCGACGAAGTGATCAACCAGCGCCCAGCTTAAAATAAGCAGCTCAAAATAGGCTTGGTCGGCTTGTCTGATCAGCGGCGGGCTTGAAAAAGCCCGCAATAGCCTTCATCTTGTGTTGCAAGCCTATCGGATTTGGATCGAACGAATGACTGACACCCGCAACGGCGAGGACAACGGCAAGCTGCTCTATTGCTCCTTCTGTGGCAAAAGCCAGCATGAAGTGCGCAAATTGATTGCCGGCCCCTCGGTCTTTATCTGCGACGAGTGCGTCGACCTGTGCAATGACATCATCCGTGAGGAGGTGCAGGAAGCCCAGGCCGAAAGCAGCGCGCATAAATTGCCTTCGCCTAAAGAAATCAGCGGCATCCTTGACCAGTACGTCATTGGTCAGGAGCGTGCGAAAAAGGTTTTGGCCGTAGCGGTGTACAACCACTACAAGCGCCTGAACCAGCGTGACAAAAAGGCTGACGACGTCGAACTCGGCAAGAGCAACATCCTGCTGATCGGCCCGACAGGCTCCGGTAAGACCCTGCTGGCCGAAACACTGGCCCGCTTGCTGAACGTTCCGTTCACCATTGCCGACGCAACCACCCTCACCGAGGCGGGTTACGTGGGTGAAGATGTCGAGAACATCATTCAGAAGCTGCTGCAGAAGTGCGATTACGACGTAGAGAAGGCCCAGATGGGTATTGTCTACATCGACGAAATCGACAAGATTTCCCGCAAGTCCGACAACCCGTCGATTACCCGGGACGTTTCCGGTGAAGGCGTGCAGCAGGCCTTGCTCAAGTTGATCGAAGGCACGGTCGCTTCCGTACCGCCGCAAGGTGGTCGCAAGCACCCGCAGCAGGAGTTCCTGCAGGTCGACACCCGTAACATCCTGTTCATCTGCGGTGGTGCGTTCTCTGGTCTGGAAAAGGTTATTCAAAACCGTTCCACCAAGGGCGGCATCGGCTTCAACGCAGAAGTGCGCAGCAAGGAAGAAGGCAAGAAAGTCGGTGAATCCCTACGTGAGGTCGAGCCTGACGATCTGGTCAAGTTCGGTCTTATCCCGGAATTCGTCGGTCGTCTGCCGGTCCTCGCGACGCTGGACGAGCTCGACGAGGCTGCGTTGATGCAGATCCTCACCGAGCCGAAAAATGCTCTGACCAAACAGTATGCCAAGCTGTTCGAGATGGAAGGCGTGGATCTGGAGTTCCGCACAGACGCACTGAAATCGGTCGCCAAACGTGCCCTGGAACGTAAAACCGGTGCCCGTGGTCTGCGTTCGATTCTCGAAGGTGTACTGCTCGACACGATGTATGAGATCCCCTCGCAGTCCGAGGTGAGCAAAGTCGTGATCGATGAAAGCGTGATCGAAGGCAAGTCCAAGCCACTGTATATTTACGAAAACAGTGAGCCGACGGCCAAGGCAGCGCCGGACGCGTAAGCGTCCAGTCTGCTGGAATAAAGAAGGGGCCTTCGGGCCTCTTTTTTTTATGTCATTTATTACATCCGCTTTGCGCTTGTTTTTTTTCAAGGCAGCCCCCATCTTGGTTTCAAGCTCAATTCCATCTGATTACGGCCATATGGCCGCCGTAGAGGCGAAATCATGAAGACAACCATCGAATTGCCTCTCCTGCCATTGCGTGATGTCGTGGTTTATCCGCACATGGTTATCCCGCTGTTCGTGGGGCGCGAGAAATCCATCGAAGCCCTCGAGGCCGCGATGGCGGGCGACAAGCAGATCCTGCTGCTGGCCCAGAGAAACCCGGCTGACGACGATCCCGGTGAAGACGCTCTCTATCGCGTAGGTACCATCGCCACTGTTCTACAGCTTCTGAAGCTGCCTGACGGCACCGTAAAGGTTCTCGTCGAGGGTGAGCAGCGTGGCACCGTCGAACGCTTCAGCGAAGTCGACGGCCACTGCCGTGCCGAAGTCTCGTTGATCGAAGAAGTCGACGCCGCCGAGCGCGAATCCGAAGTGTTCGTGCGCACACTGCTGTCGCAGTTCGAACAATATGTACAGTTGGGCAAGAAAGTCCCGGCTGAAGTCCTGTCGTCGCTCAACAGCATCGATGAACCGGGTCGCCTGGTCGACACCATGGCGGCGCACATGGCGCTGAAAATCGAGCAGAAGCAGGAAATCCTCGAAATCATCGATTTGTCGGCCCGGGTCGAGCACGTTCTGGCTTTGCTGGACGCCGAGATCGATCTGCTGCAAGTCGAAAAACGCATTCGTGGCCGTGTCAAAAAGCAAATGGAGCGCAGTCAGCGCGAGTACTACCTGAATGAGCAGATGAAGGCCATTCAGAAAGAGCTCGGCGACAGCGACGAAGGCCACAACGAAATCGAAGACCTGAAAAAGCGTATCGACGCTGCCGGTCTGCCGAAAGATGCGTTGGCCAAAGCCACTGCCGAGTTGAACAAGCTCAAGCAAATGTCGCCGATGTCCGCTGAGGCCACCGTGGTGCGCTCGTACATCGACTGGCTGGTGCAAGTGCCCTGGAAGGCGCAGAGCAAGGTTCGCCTGGACCTGGCGCGCGCAGAAGATATTCTCGATGCCGATCACTACGGTCTCGAAGAGGTCAAGGAACGTATCCTTGAATACCTCGCCGTGCAAAAACGCGTGAAGAAAATCCGTGGCCCGGTGTTGTGCCTGGTCGGTCCTCCGGGCGTGGGTAAAACCTCGCTGGCCGAGTCGATTGCTCACGCTACCAACCGCAAATTCGTGCGCATGGCTCTCGGTGGCGTGCGTGATGAAGCGGAAATTCGTGGTCACCGCCGGACTTACATCGGTTCGATGCCGGGAAGATTGATTCAAAAGATGACAAAGGTGGGCGTTCGCAACCCGCTGTTCCTGCTCGATGAAATCGACAAAATGGGCAGCGACATGCGTGGCGATCCGGCGTCGGCGTTGCTGGAAGTGCTCGATCCAGAGCAGAACCACAATTTCAACGACCACTATCTGGAAGTCGATTATGACCTTTCGGATGTGATGTTCCTGTGCACCTCGAACTCGATGAACATCCCGCCGGCGCTGCTCGACCGGATGGAAGTCATCCGTCTGCCGGGCTACACCGAAGACGAGAAGATCAACATCGCCGTCAAATACCTCTCGCCAAAACAGATCGCCGCTAACGGTCTGAAAAAGGGCGAGCTGGAATTCGACGCTGAAGCGATCCGCGACATCATCCGTTACTACACCCGTGAAGCCGGTGTGCGTGGCCTCGAACGTCAGATCGCCAAGGTCTGCCGCAAGGCCGTCAAAGAGCACGCGCTGGAAAAACGCTTCTCGGTGAAAGTGACAGCTGACTTGCTGGAACACTTCCTCGGTGTGCGCAAATTCCGCTACGGTCTGGCCGAACAACAGGATCAGATCGGTCAGGTGACCGGCCTTGCCTGGACTCAGGTTGGTGGTGAATTGCTGACCATCGAAGCCGCTGTTGTGCCGGGCAAAGGGCAATTGATCAAGACCGGTTCGCTGGGCGACGTGATGGTCGAATCGATCACTGCCGCGCTGACCGTGGTGCGCAGTCGTGCCAAGAGCCTTGGCATTCCTCTGGACTTCCACGAGAAGCGCGACACGCACATCCACATGCCGGAAGGGGCGACCCCGAAGGACGGCCCTAGCGCCGGTGTAGGCATGTGCACGGCGCTGGTGTCGGCGTTGACCGGCATTCCGGTGCGCGCCGATGTCGCCATGACCGGCGAAATCACGCTGCGTGGTCAAGTGCTGGCGATTGGCGGTCTGAAGGAAAAACTGCTGGCGGCTCACCGCGGCGGAATCAAGATTGTGATTATTCCGGAAGAGAACGTGCGTGATCTGAAGGAGATTCCTGACAATATCAAGCAGGATCTGCAGATTAAACCGGTTAAATGGATTGACGAGGTCCTGCAAATTGCGCTGCAATACGCGCCGGAGCCCTTGCCGGATGTGGCTCCGGAGATAGTTGCCAAGGACGAAAAACGTGAGTCTGACTCTAAGGAAAGAATTAGCACGCATTAATACGCTTTTGCCTGGGGGGCTTCCTTGACAGTTTTTTAGAGCCCTTGTTATAAAGCGGCTCTTAAGTGTCTGTAGGCCATTCAGCACTCGTTTTTGCTTTCACCAAAAAACTTAGAATCATCTCAAAATAGATATAAGGGGACTTAGAGTGAACAAGTCGGAACTGATTGATGCTATCGCTGCATCCGCTGATATCCCGAAAGCTGCTGCTGGCCGTGCGCTGGACGCTGTAATCGAATCCGTCACTGGCGCTCTGAAGGCTGGCGACTCCGTTGTTCTGGTTGGTTTCGGTACTTTCTCCGTGACGGATCGTCCGGCTCGTACCGGTCGTAACCCGCAGACCGGCAAGACTCTGGAAATCCCGGCTGCCAAGAAGCCAGGTTTCAAAGCCGGTAAAGCACTGAAAGAAGCTGTTAACTAAGTTTTCAGGTTTTTACCCATCCGGGTCGGGGTCATGCCTGACTTGGCAGCGGAGCGGTAGAGCAGGTCGCTGAAACAGTGGCCTGTAACGCCGGGATCGAGGGTTCGAGCCCTGTCCGCTCCGCCAGTTACGAGAAGGCGCATCCTCGGATGCGCCTTTCTTCTATCCGGATTCTACCCACGCTCCACGGTTGCCTAATTTTGAAGTTCAACCGTTTCTGGGGGACGCATGCTGCAGAATATCAGGGACAATTCACAAGGCTGGATTGCCAAGACCATTATCGGGGTCATCGTTGCACTGATGGCTCTGACCGGTTTCGACGCCATTTTCCAGGCCACGACTCACAAGAATGAGGCGGCCAAGGTCAACGGTGAAGAAATCAGCCAGAACGAACTGAGCCAGGCCGTTGACATGCAACGCCGTCAGCTGATGCAACAGTTGGGCAAAGACTTCGATGCTTCCTTGCTCGACGAAAAAATGCTGCGTGAATCGGCCCTCAAGGGTCTGATCGATCGCAAGCTGTTGCTGCAAGGCGCCGAACAAGCGAAATTCGCTTTCTCCGAAGGCGCCCTGGACCAAGTGATCCTGCAGACACCTGAATTCCAGGTGGACGGCAAGTTCAGCTCCGAGCGCTTCGACCAGGTGATCCGTCAACTGGGTTACAGCCGCATGCAATTCCGCCAGATGCTGGCTCAGGAAATGCTGATCGGCCAACTGCGCGCCGGTGTGGCGGGCAGTGGTTTTGTTACCGACGCTGAAGTGCTGGCATTCGCCCGTCTGGAAAAACAGACCCGCGATTTCGCCACCCTGAACGTCAAGGCTGATCCGGCGGCGGTCAAACTGACCGACGACGAGGTCAAGGCCTACTACGACGAACACGCCAAGGAGTTCATGACTCCTGATCAAGTGATCATCGATTACGTTGAGCTGAAGAAGTCCTCGTTCTTTGATCAGGTTGCCGTCAAGGACGAAGACCTGCAGGCGGCGTATCAGAAAGAGATCGCCAACCTGTCGGAACAGCGTCGTGCCGCGCACATTCTGATCGAAGTGAACGACAAGACCACCGAGGCTCAGGCCAAAGCGAAGATCGACGAAGTCCAGGCGCGTCTGGCCAAGGGCGAGAAGTTCGAAGCGCTGGCCAAAGAGTTCTCGCAGGATCCGGGTTCGGCCAATAACGGCGGTGACCTCGGTTACGCAGGTCCTGGCGTTTACGATCCAGCGTTCGAAAAAGCCCTGTACTCGCTGTCGAAAGACCAGGTGTCCGAGCCGATTCGTACTGACTTCGGTTACCACTTGATCAAGCTGTTGGGTGTCGAAGCGCCTGAAGTGCCGACCCTGGCCAGCCTGAAAGACAAGCTGACCCGCGAGCTGAAAGCCGCGCAGGTCGAGCAGCGTTTCGTCGAGGCAACCAAGCAACTGGAAGATTCGGCGTTCGAAGCGTCTGACCTGGCTCAGCCAGCGGCGGATCTGAAGCTGACCGTGCACACCTCCAAGCCGTTCGGCCGTGAAGGTGGCGAAGGTGTTGCGGCCAACCGTGCCGTGGTTACTGCTGCGTTCAGTACCGAAGTGATCGACGAGGGTGCCAATAGCACCGCCATCGAGCTGGATCCGGAAACCGTGATCGTGCTGCGCTCCAAGGAGCACCTCAAGCCTGCGCAACTGCCGCTGGAAAGCGTGAATGCGGCGATCCGCACTCAGTTGACCAAAGAGCACGCCAGCGCGGCTGCCAAGACCAAGGCCGAGAAGCTGATTGCTGATCTGCGCGATGGCAAGGCTCCGCTGGACAAAGCGGTTGAGGGTCAGAACTGGAAAGCCACCGAAGCGGCCACCCGTGGTCAGGAAGGTGTTGATCCGGCGGTGCTGCAGGCGTTGTTCCGTATGCCGAAGCCGGCTGCCAAGGATAAGCCGACGTTCACCAGCGTGACGTTGGCGGATGGCAGTCTGATGATCGTGCGTCTGAATGGCGTTAACGAAGCGGCTGCACCGACGGATGAAGAGAAGGTTCAGTACCGTCGTTTCCTTGCTTCGCGTGAGGGGCAGCAGGACTTTGCGGCGTATCGCAAGCAGTTGGAAGCTCAGGCTGAGATCAAGCGGTTTTGATGTCTGATTGAGCTGTTATGTGATGTGAAAGCCCCGGCCTTATGGTCGGGGTTTTTTTTGGGGCGTTGGGTAGTGGCGGCCTTTGGGCCGACCATGTTCTTGGGGTTTTGGGTGAATATCCGTTGCTTCGGGTGTTGCCGCTGGCGGTTCCGCCCTTACGGCGGGTCACTTTGGCAAACGCCCCAAAGTAACCAAAGGTCTGTGCCCTGACGTTCGGCCCGCTCGCTGGGGCTCGGGGTTCCTTCGCTCCGGGATCGATCCGGGGGCATCGCCTACGGTTTGCTTCGCTGCACCTCCTCTCGATGTGTTCGACTTCGTCGAACGGTCGCTGCGCTCCCACCCCCCGGATCAATCCCTCCACTCAGCCTGCCGACGGGCTCTAAGATCAAAAGCTGCAGCCGAGCTAACGCTCATCCTGTTGAGTGGGGCGGCTTTGCCGCGTGGGCGGTACACAAATTAAACCTGTGGGAGTGAGCCTGCTCGCGAAGGCGGCCTGCCAGCCGACCAATCTTCTGTCAGATGTACTCAATCCCACTGTAGGAGTGAGCCTGCTCGCGAAGGCGGCCTGCCAGCCGACCAATCTTCTGTCAGATGTACTCAATCCAATTGTGGGAGCGAGCCTGCTCGCGAAAGCGGCCTGCCAGCCGACCAATCTTCTGTCTGATTTACTCAGTTCCACTGTAGGAGCGAGCCTGCTCGCGATGGCGGCCTGCCAGCCGACCAATCTTCTGTCAGATGTACTCAATCCAATTGTGGGAGCGAGCCTGCTCGCGAAAGCGGCCTGCCAGCCGGCCAGTCTTCTGTCAGATGTACTCAGTTCCACTGTAGGAGTGAGCCTGCTCGCGATGGCGGCCTGCCAGCCTACCAATCTTCTGTCAGATGTACTCAATCCAATTGTGGGAGTGAGCCTGCTCGCGATGGCGGCCTGCCAGCCGACCAATCTTCTGTCGGATGTACTCAATCCAATTGTGGGAGCGAGCCTGCTCGCGAAAGCGGCCTGCCAGCCGACCAATCTTCTGTCTGATGTACTCAGTTCCACTGTAGGAGTGAGCCTGCTCGCGATGGCGGCCTGCCAGCCGACCAATCTTCTGTCAGATGTACTCAATCCAATTGTGGGAGCGAGCCTGCTCGCGAAAGCGGCCTGCCAATCGACCGATTTCCAGCTGTCTGGCCTCAATCCAACAGCGCATTCGCTCTCATACGGCTCTTGGAAAACCATGTCCCCGAGCCATTGCCGCCACATAAAGTGTCAACACCAACAATCCAGCAACAATCCACGGGAATACCCCCACGCCAAGGTCGCCCAGCAACAAACCACCCACCAACCCCCCGCCAGCAATCCCGACATTCCACAGCGTAACCAGCATCGATTGCGCTGTGTCAGCAGCCTCTTTCGCGGTTTTCGCCGAGGCGGTTTGCAGCAGCGAGGGCATTGCGCCAAACGCCAGTCCCCACACAGCGGTGGCGATGTAAACCACGCTTGGCGAGTCGCGCCACAGGCCCAGTGCTATCGCGGACAGCAGGAACAGTCCGGCACTGATCAACACCAGTTCGCGCAGCCAGCGGTCAATCAGGCTGCCGACGATCCACAGGCTCAGCACTGAGGCGAGGCCGAATACCAGCAGCACGCGGTCGACATTGGCGTCCAGTCCGGAAGGCTGCAGGAAGGGCGCGATGTAGGTGTAGAGCAAGTTGTGCGCGACGACGTAGGTGAGGGTGACAAACAAGACGGATCGCACGCCCGGCAAGGTAAACACCTGACGCAGCGGCATGCGCTTTCCCACGCGTTCGCCGGCGAAGTCCGGTACTTGCCAGCGCACCCAGACCACTAGCACAACGGTCAACGCGGTCATGATGGCAAAGCTCAAGCGCCACCCGACGAGGGTGCCGAGCAGGGTGCCTGCCGGTATCCCCAGTGACAGCGCAAGCGGCGCGCCGAGCATGGCCACAGTGATGGCGCGGCCTTGCAGGTGCGGGGCGACCATGCGGCTGGCGTAACCGGCCAGCAGTGCCCAAAGCAAACCGGCAAATACCCCGGCGATAAGGCGTGCGATCAGGGTCAGCCAGTACCACTCCGACAGGGCGGTGATGCTGTTGGCGATGGCAAAGCCGCCGATGGCGGATAGCAACAGCGGTCTGCGGCGCCAGCCGCGGGTGGCGATCGTCAGGGGAATTGCTGCGAGTATCGAACCGATCGCGTACAGCGTGACCAGTTGCCCGATCAGCGCCTGGGACACATTCAGGCCGCTGCTCATCTGCGGTAAGAGGCCGGCGGGCATGGCTTCGGTCATGACCGTAATGAATCCGGCGGTGGCCAACGCCAACAGGGCGCCGAGGGGTAATCGCTCTTGGCGATCGAGAGGGTGTTCAAGTGTGGGGCAATTGAGTTGTGCGTCGTTCATGAGCCGGCATCCATGTGCAAAGTTGACGAGGAGCACAGGGTAGGGCGCTGCACATCGGCGAAAAACGGGTTAAGGTTCCGAACATATCGGACACGGATGTCAGCAATGGGAGGTTGGTATGGATAGCCTGGGCAGTATTTCGGTGTTTGTTCAGGTTGCCGAGACGCGCAGTTTTACTGAGGCTGGCCGACTGCAAGGGGTGTCATCGTCGGCGGTGGGCAAAAGTATCGCGCGGCTGGAAGCGCGACTCGGCGTGCGGTTGTTTCAACGCACCACTCGCAGCGTTACGCTGACCAGTGAAGGCGCACTGTTTCTGGAGCGCTGTCGCAAGATTCTCGCGGAGGTCGAGGCGGCGGAGTTCGAGTTGTGCGATGCGGCTGCGAAACCCCATGGCAAGTTGCGCATCAGCCTGCCTCAGGTGCACGGACTGGTGATGCCGGTCATGAACGAGTTCATGGCGTTGTACCCGCAGATTGAACTGGATCTGGATTTGACCGATCGCATGGTCGATGTGGTTGAAGAAGGTTTCGACGCCGTAATCCGTACCGGTAAACCACGGGATTCGCGGCTGATGGCGCGACCGTTGGGCGAGTTTCACATGGTGCTGGTGGCCAGCCCCGCTTATTTACAGCAACGCGGTGTGCCGCAAACGCCCGGCGACCTGGCGACTCATGCGTGCCTTCGGCATACGTTTCATGCCACCGGCAAACTGGAAGCCTGGCCGTTGATTCGCGCGCAGGGCGCCGCCGAGCCGACGTTGCCGACTCGGCTGGTCAGTACGTCGATCGAGGCAGTGAGCCATGCCGTGCTGGCCGGCATGGGCATTGCCTGTCTGCCTGATTTCATGACGCGTGAGGCCGAGGCGCAAGGGCGCTTGCAGCGGGTGCTCGACGCGCATCTACAGCACACCGGGCAGTTCTGGGTGCTATGGCCATCGAGTCGCCACGCCACGGCGAAATTGCGCGTGTTCATCGATCATCTGGCGTTGCGACTTTTTCCCGCAACTGATGGTCGATAGAGTTGTAACTGCTTTAAGACACTAATCCATGCGCCGCGGGGGCGTGATCTGTTGCACAATACGCCCCGGACTGTTTTCTCTCAGGATGTTCAATGTTGATTTCCACTCCCATGCGTGTTGTCGGGTTGGCGCTGTTGTTGACCGCTGTTGGCGGCTGTTCGAAAGACAAGCCGATGTATGAGCATGAGAACTTCGATGACTCCGGCACGTTTTCGCGCAATTACCCGGTGACCGATTCGGTCAGTTGCGAAGCGGCCCGGCGTGCGTTGCTCAGTCAGGGTTACATCATCACCAGCAGTGACCCGAAACTGGTCAGTGGCCACAAGAGTTTCCAGCAAACCGGCGACACCCACATGGAGATCAGCTTCAACGTGGTCTGCGCCGATGACGGCAGTGCCGGGCACCATGCGACGATGTTCGCCAACGCCTTGCAGGATCGTTATGCGCTGAAGAAGACCAACAACTCGGCCAGCCTCGGCGTGGGTGTGTTGGGTTCGGTGTCGATGCCGATCGGCTCGTCCGACGATTCGATGGTCAAGGTTGCCAGTGAGACGGTGACCTCGCAGAAGTTCTATGAGCGCTTCTTCACGTTGGTGGAGCTGTTCCTGCCAGCGGAAGCAAAGAAAGCTGCGCACATTGAAGAGAAGCCGAAGGCTGATCTCGGCGTGCCTGAGGCGAAGGCTGCTCCGGCAGCGCTGGCGCCAACGCCGACTCCAACGCCTGCGCCCGCCGCAACCCCGACGCCTGCAGCGGAGCCGGCTCCCGCGCCTGCTGAAGTCGCCCCCGTGACGTCTGAACCGGTTGCGCCACCGGCTGAGGCCGCGCCGATCACTCCGGCGCCGAGCGCAGAACCTGCACCGGCGACCGAAACCATCACGCCACCGGCCAACCCGGACATCCCGCCGCCATCCGAGCCGATTCCGGCGATGCCAGCGTCTGGCCAATAATCAAGCCTCACCGCAAATCCCTGTGGGAGCGAGCCTGCTCGCGAAGACGGACTTTCAGTCACCTATGTGCTGAAGGGTCCGACGCCTTCGCGAGCAGGCTCGCTCACAGTGGTTTCTGATGCACTTAAAATCTCGTTACATTCCCCTGACAAAAATCCTGCGATAAATTCCTGACCACCTGCTACGTTTTATTCATGAAGGCCAGGTTTCACTTTTCCTTCACACGAGCACGTTAAGCTCGAGGCACTGGGCATTTGCTCAGGCCCATTCAAGAGAGCAGCAGGGGGATTACACGATGGATGATTATCAAGAAGAGCTGCTCGAGTACCAAGCCTTTGAACTGGACCAACCCGAGCCCGCCGAAGACGCCACCGAGCTTTAACTTGCAGCTTGAAGCTGGTAACTCGCAGCTGCTTTTATGCCGTTTTGCGGTGACTGCGGCGGAATTCGCCCGGCGTCTGACCGCTCCAGCGTTTGAAGGCTCGCTGGAACGCTTCGGCTGAGGCAAACCCCAGCAGATAAGCGATTTCTCCGAAGGCAAGTTCGGTATCGCGGATGTAGGTCATCGCCAGATCCCGGCGCGTGTCGTTGAGGATCGCGCGAAACTGCGTACCTTCCTCGGCCAATTTGCGTCGCAAGGTCCAGGTAGGCAGCTTCAGGCGTGCCGCCACTTCTTCCAGGTCGGGTTCCCGGCCACCATTGAGCAAAGGCCCCAGTAGCTGAGTGATGCGCTCGCGCAGGCTGCGGGTTCGGGTCAATTGCTCCAGTTCCCGTTCACACAGTTGCAGCAGATGCCGCCAGGTACTCGGGCAATGCTCGGGATTACGCTGTGCGAGGCTGTCGAGGCTCAGGCGCAGTTGATTGCGCTCTGCACCGAACTGGATCGGGCAATCGCCCAACACGCTATAGGCATCGCGGTAATCCGGTTCTTCGAATTCGATTTCGATACGTTCAGCGCGCAGCGGTTCGCGGCTGACGCTGGAGAGCTGATGCAGCCACCCGGCGATGATCGAGTCCACGACAAAACGGTTATAGGCGTTGTACGGGCTGATCGAATAGAAACGCAGCCACGCGCCATGGGCATCTTCGTGGAAGCTGGACTGGCCGCGATAGTTGGAACCGTACAACGCCTCGAAACGGATCAGGCAGCGCGCGGCCTCACGCACAGTCGGCGCTTGTGCGGCGGTGACGCCGGCCAGCCCGGCCTGACTCAGGCGACTGAGCTGGCCCATGCGCAGGCCCAGCGCCGAATCGCCGGTCAACTGAATCGCCGCGTGGCCCAGGCGCATATAGCGCGGAATCGACAAACGCGCACCGGCCTCGGCCAGTCGCGCGGCGTCCAGACCATATTGCTCGAGCAACGGCTGTGGATCCGCTGCGTGACTGCGCACCGCATCGGCGAGGCTGTGCACAAACCCCACCGACAGATCCCCGAGGCGCATCGGCAGTGGTTTCATGGCTTACAACCAGATGTTCAGCAAACGCGCGCCACGGGCCTCGCCATCGGCAAACTGCTGACCGTTGCTGCTGAGGAAACTCTGGCCGGAACTGGCCTTGTCCCAGAACTGCCCACGCAGGAAAACGCTCATGCCGGCAATCGCTCGACTGCTCGGCGGTTGTGCAGTAAGGGTCAGGCGATGCCAGGCCTGGCCTTCGGTGAGTTCGCCGGGTTTGAGGCTGACCGAGCTCGGGGTGTTGGAACTCTTGTAGCCGCGCCAAGGCAGGTTCCAGGCACGATGACCGAGTACTTGCGCGGGCACCGCGACCAATTGCGCGCCTTGCTCGTCGAGTTTGCGGTAGTTATCCGGATACCAGCTGTCGCTGCCAATCAGCACGCCGAGGCGTCCGGCCGGAGTATCGACGACATTGAGCAAGTGTTTGTCTGCGCCTTCGATCACTTCTCGCTGATCGAACACCGGGTGCATCTGCCGTTGCGGCTGGCCAAGCGGCACGCCATCACGACTGAACACCACACTGCTATTGAACAACGCGCCGCTGCCGGGTTTGAGCTGGCCGTCGCGGATGCTCGGTTCTGGCAGCACGATCGAGCCGGCCACCAGCGTCACATGAAACTCCTTGGCCAGACCACCGAACAGCGCCTGATAGTCCTTGGCCATGGCCTTGGATTTCATGCGCAGGTACGCATCGTTGAGACGGTCTTTGCCGTTGGCGCTGAGCCAGGCGCGGGCAAACAATAACGGATTGCTCGCCGCCAGCCAGTTCATTGCTTCGGCGAGGGTCGGGGCCTGATACAACTCGTCTTTCTCGCCGCTGAGCAGCAGCCAGGTGCCGACGTTCTCCGGCAACACCACCACGGTTTTGTCGTTCAACAAGCCTTGATCCTGCGCTTGCTGCAGGTAGGCCGCCAGTTTGCGACGCAGGCGCTCGGGGCTCTGGTAGTCCGTGGGAAACAATTCGGGCTGGATACCGAGCAGATTGCCACGGTCGGCGGGCGTGCCCTGGTCGACCGCCAGCTTGATACGCAGGTCCGACAAGTAATGCCCCGCCGGCCGATCCGCCGCCCACATGGCGTAGGTGGTCAGGGCGGCGACAAGGGCCATGGAGAAGAACAGATACAAAAGTTTGCGCATGTAAACCAACAACTACCGGGTACAGGGTATGGCGACTAGGGTAGGGGCCATGGACCGGGTTGCCAAGGGGCACTGCGCATTTGGATCAATAAGTTGTCAGTTACGGTCATTGAGTGACAGCGATGCGACTCTTAGTCTGTCGAACATGACTGACGGGAGCCGCAGAGCCCCCGCAACTTTTCCGTGATTGCTCGTTGTGGAGTTACCGATGACCGCCGCTCATTACCCGCACCTGTTGGCCCCGCTGGACCTGGGATTCACCACGCTGCGCAACCGCACCCTGATGGGCTCGATGCACACCGGCCTGGAAGAAAAACCGGGTGGTTTCGAGCGCATGGCGGCGTACTTCGCCGAACGTGCCCGTGGCGGCGTTGGCCTGATGGTCACTGGCGGTATCGGCCCGAACGACGAGGGCGGCGTTTACTCTGGCGCAGCCAAGCTGACCACCGAGGAAGAAGCGCTCAAGCATCGCATCGTCACCCGCGCGGTGCACGAGGCGGGCGGCAAGATCTGCATGCAGATCCTCCACGCCGGGCGTTATGCCTACAGCCCGAAACAAGTCGCGCCGAGTGCGATCCAGGCGCCGATCAACCCGTTCAAGCCTAAAGAGCTGGACGAAGAAGGCATCGAGAAGCAGATCAGCGATTTCGTCACCTGCTCGGTGCTGGCGCAGACCGCCGAGTACGATGGCGTCGAGATCATGGGTTCGGAAGGTTATTTCATTAACCAGTTCCTTGCCGCGCACACCAACCACCGCACCGACCGCTGGGGTGGCAGCTACGAAAACCGCATGCGCCTGCCGGTGGAAATCGTTCGTCGCGTGCGTGAAGCGGTCGGCCCGAACTTCATCATTATTTTCCGTCTGTCGATGCTCGATCTGGTCGAGGGCGGCAGCACTTGGGATGAGATCGTCACCCTGGCCAAAGCCATCGAGCAGGCCGGCGCGACCATCATCAACACCGGCATTGGCTGGCACGAAGCGCGAATCCCGACCATCGCCACCAAAGTGCCGCGTGCGGCATTCAGCAAGGTCACGGCCAAACTGCGCGGCTCGGTGAAGATCCCGTTGATCACCACCAACCGCATCAACACCCCGGAAATCGCCGAGCAGATTCTCGCCGAAGGTGATGCCGACATGGTCTCGATGGCGCGGCCGTTCCTCGCCGACCCGGACTTCGTCAACAAGGCCGCCGAAGGCCGCGCCGACGAAATCAACACCTGCATCGGCTGCAACCAGGCGTGCCTCGATCACACCTTCGGCGGCAAGCTGACCAGTTGCCTGGTCAACCCGCGTGCCTGCCACGAGACCGAACTGAACTACCTGCCGGTGCAGCAGATCAAGAAGATTGCGGTGGTTGGCGCCGGCCCCGCCGGTTTGTCCGCTGCGACCGTGGCCGCCGAGCGTGGCCATCAGGTGACGTTGTTCGATTCGGCCAGTGAAATTGGCGGCCAGTTCAACATCGCCAAGCGCGTGCCGGGCAAGGAGGAATTCTTCGAAACCCTGCGTTACTTCAAGCGCAAGTTGCAGACCACGAATGTTGAGGTATGCCTGAACACCCGCGTCGATGTGGCGAAACTGGTTGAAGGCGGTTACGACGAAATCATCCTCGCCACCGGCATTGCGCCGCGTCTGCCGGCGATTCCGGGTGTCGACAATGCCAAAGTGCTCAGCTACCTGGACGTGATCCTTGAGCGCAAACCGGTCGGTAAGCGTGTCGCGGTGATCGGCGCCGGCGGTATCGGTTTTGACGTGTCGGAATTCCTCGTCCACGAAGGCGTGGCCACCAGTCAGGATCGTGCGGCGTTCTGGAAAGAGTGGGGCATCGACACGCAACTGGAAGCCCGTGGTGGCGTGGCCGGGATCAAAGCCGCACCGCATGCGCCGGCCCGTGAAGTGTTCCTGTTGCAGCGCAAGAAAACCAAGGTCGGTGATGGTCTGGGTAAAACCACTGGCTGGATTCACCGTACCGGTCTGAAGAACAAGCAGGTACAAATGCTCAACAGCGTTGAATACCTGAGCATCGACGACCAAGGCCTGCACATTCGTATTGGCGAAACCGGCGAGCCGCAAGTGCTGGCGGTGGACAACATCGTGATTTGCGCGGGGCAGGATCCGCTGCGTGAACTGCATGATGGTTTGGTTGAAGCGGGGCAGAATGTGCACCTGATCGGTGGTGCCGATGTCGCGGCCGAGCTGGATGCCAAGCGTGCGATCAACCAGGGCTCGCGCCTCGCCGCTGAACTTTAAGCTCCGCCGCTGAACCTGTGGGAGCGAGCCTGCTCGCGAAAGCGGAGTGTCAGCCAATACACTTGTCAACTGACACGACGCCTTCGCGAGCAGGCTCGCTCCCACAGGGGGTGTGTTGTTCACTGATTCGGTGAGCACCACCCAACCAATGCAGGAGTGAGCCTGCTCGCGATGGCTGCTGATGAGCGACTAGAATGCGGGCTCTGTCCAGATCGAATCGCCGCCCATGCTTTTGCCTCCCGCCAACTGGCTCCCCCAAGCCCCTCTCGAACACCTTCACCTCGACTGGCTGACATCCGCCGGCATTGAAGTGGCCATCCTGCGCCTCGACCAGATCGACCCGCTGATCAGCGGCAACAAATGGTTCAAACTCGTTGAACACCTCAAAGCCGCCGACCGTGCGGGTGCCGAGGGCATCATCAGTCTCGGTGGTGCGCATTCCAATCATCTGCACGCGTTGGCGGCGGCGGGGAAACGGTTGGGGTTCAAAACCGTGGGGCTGTTGCGCGGGCATGCACAGGAAACGCCGACAGTGCAGGATTTGCAGGCATTCGGCATGCAACTGCATTGGTTGGGTTACGGCGGCTACCGCGCACGAAACGAGCCGGGATTCTGGGAGCCTTGGCTCGCGCAGTATCCGCAGTTGTATGCGGTGCCCGAGGGTGGTGGCGGTTTATCGGGGGCGCTCGGTTGTGCCGCCATCAAGGAACAGGCGCAAGCGCAATTGGCCACGCTCGGCTGGAGCGATTACCACGGATGGTGGCTGGCTTGCGGCACCGGGACGACACTCGCCGGGCTGGTTCTCGCCGAGGCGGGTGTGCACCCGGTCTATGGTGCGCTGGCTGTCCCTGAAGATCACGGCGTGGCGCCGCAGGTCGAGTCGATTATGCAGTCAGCCGGACTGGCCACTGCCGGCTATGAACTGATCGACGCCAGCCGTGGCGGTTTTGCCAAGGTTGATCCGGTGTTGCTGGAGTTCATCGAACAAACCGAGCAAGCCAGCGGCATACCTCTGGAGCCGCTGTACACCGGCAAGGCGTTGCTGGCACTCAAGCAACAGGTCGAGGCAGGCAGGTTCGCGCCCGGCACGCGGCTGATCTTTATTCACACCGGTGGCTTGCAGGGCCGCCGTGGGTTCAGCGCCAGCCGCTGATATTCAGCCGCGCTTGGGCATCATCCGCAGCAGCGTGTTATCACCGACCACGTAATGGTGATAGAGCCCCGCCAGCGCATGCAGCCCGATCAGCCAGTAACCCATAGTGGCGATCAGTACATGCCAGCCCTCGACTTGTTTGGCGAATTCCTTGTTCTCCGCGACCAGCAGCGGCAGATCAAAGCCATAGAACATCACCTGATGTCCTTCGGCGCTGGTGATCAGCCAGCCCAGAATCGGCATGCTGATCATGAACAGGTACAACGCCCAGTGCATCAGCCGCGCCAGCACGGTTTGCCATTGCGGTGAGGCGGGGAAGACTTTCGGCGCTGGGCCAATGCTGCGCGCGAGCAGGCGAAACCACACCAGCACAAACACGGTCAGGCCGAGCATGTAATGCACTTCGCGGATCAGCGTGCGCCCGCCACTGCCTTTGGGGAACAGGCCGCGCAACTCCATGCTGGCGTATACCAGCACCAACAACACCAGCATCAGCCAGTGCAACAGGACCGATACGGTGCTGTAACGGGATTCGGAACTTGTCCACGGCATACGGTGTTTCCTCACAGATCAGGGTCAAAACGGCCGTTCTTGTGCGACGGCATGCTTTAACTGTAATCCGCTTTGGCGGATTTGCCTGAGGCTGATCGGACTTTCAATGCCCTGAATCAGGGCTTTGCCAATAAAAAACGCCAGCGTCGTGCAGACGCTGGCGTTTTTATTGGCAGCAAGCGGCAGGGATCAGCTCGATTGCGGCATCTCACCGTTGGCCAGGCGCTTGTTGATGTCGGCGATCACTTCCGGCAGATCAGTGATGGTGTCGATCATGTAGTGCGGGCGCGAGCCTTCGAACAGCGCGTGAATGCGCTTGCGTTCGCTGGCCAGCTCATCGCTGCCCAGAGCGCGGAAACCGGCGTAATCCAGACCCAGCGCATTGCCCGAGCAGATCAGCGCGACCGTCCACATCCCGGCGCGGCGGCCTTCGAGAATGCCCGGCACGGTGTCATCGATCTTCACGCACGCCCCGACATCGTCAATGCCCAGCGCGATCACGTTGGCCAGCGCCTGCGCCGGCCATGGGCGACCATTCGGCACTTCGTCGGTGGCAACCACGTGGTCGGCGACGTAGCCGTTGGTGGCAGCCAGTTCGACGACCTTGTCCATCACTTGCTTCGGGTAGCCGGAGCAGGAACCGATCTTGATGCCTTGCTGACGCAGATTGGCGATGGTTTCCAGCGCGCCGGGAATCAGCGCCGAGTGCTCGGCAATCTTCTCGATCTGCAGCGGCATGAAGCGGTTGTAGATTGCGGTGACGTCGTCATCGCTCGGCGTGCGGCCGAATGCCTTGCGATAACGCTCGGCCACTTGCGGCTGATCGCAAAGGGTGCGGATGTGATCCCACTTGCCCATGCCCATCGGGCCACGGGCTTCTTCGATGGAGACCTGCACGTCGAACTCGGCGAACGCTTCGACGAAGATCTGCGTCGGCGCGAACGAGCCGAAATCGACCACGGTGCCGGCCCAGTCGAGGATCGCGGCTTGCAGCTTGTTTGGATTGACGTAGTTCATGTTGATCAAATTCCTGAGTTGGCAATGCAATTCAAACTGTAGGAGTGAGCCTGCTCGCGATAGCGGTTGATCATTCAACATCTTCGTCGACTGGCACGGCCTCATCGCGAGCAGGCTCACTCCCACAGGGGATTGGTGGTGTTCTTAGATTTCGAGGACTTCCATCTCGCGCAGCACTTCGCCGACCGCCGCGACGGCCTGGCGCATTTCGTCCGGGCTGACATGGCCGATGCAGCCGACGCGGAAGGTTTCGACCTGAGTCAATTTGCCCGGATAGAGGATGTAACCCTTGGCCTTGACCCGTTCGTAGAAATCCTTGAACTGATAACGCGGATCTTGCGGCGCATGGAACGTGGCAATGATCGGCGCCTGAATCGCCGCTGGCAGGAAGCTGCGCAAACCGAGTTTGCCCATCTCCTCCATCAACGCCTGACAGTTGGCGGCGTAACGCGCATGCCGCGCCGGCAAGCCACCTTCTTCGTTGTATTGCAGCAGCGCTTCGTGCAGCGCCGCGACCACGTGGGTCGGCGGGGTGAAGCGCCATTGCCCGGTTTTCATCATGTAGGCGTGCTGGTCGTACAGGTCCATCGCCAGCGAATGCGAATTGCCAGCGGCAGCGGCCAGCGCCTCTTTACGTGCGAAGACAAAACCCATCCCCGGTACGCCTTCCAGGCATTTGCCGGAAGCGGCGATCAGCGCGTCGAACGGCACTTGTTGCGCATCCACCGGCAATGCGCCGAAGGAACTCATGGCATCGATGATCAGGCGTTTACCGTGTTGCTCGACGACCTGGGCAATCTCCGCCAGCGGATTGAGAATGCCGGTGCTGGTTTCGCAATGAATCAGCGCGACGTGGGTGATGTCGCTGTCGGCGCGCAGCAGACGATCGACGTCAGCGGCGGTGGTCGGTTCGTCTTCAGCGGTTTCGAAGGTGCTGAACGAGCGGCCGAGCACTTCGCAAATCTTCGCCAGACGCTTGCCGTAGGCACCGTTGATCAGCACCAGCACTTTGCCGTCACGTGGTACCAAGGTGCCGATCGCCGCTTCGACGGCGAAGGTGCCGCTGCCCTGCAATGGCACGCAGTGGTGAGTGGCGGCGCCGTTGAGGATCGCCAGCAATTGTTCGCAAAGGCTGGCGGTCAGTTGATTGAAGCGGTCATCCCATGACCCCCAGTCGACCATCATCGCCTGGCGGGTGCGGGCCGAAGTGGTCAACGGGCCGGGAGTGAGCAGGATGGGTTCGGCGATACTCATTCGTGTGTCCTCGGATAGCGCTGTGGGATGAAGCTACGGGGCATACGTTGCAATTCGCCGTTGCATCAATCAAATTGTTTGTTGTTATGCCAGCCATCAGTGAGAGTTATCCATGAACCTGTTCCAGCTCCGCGCCTTCGATGCCGTGGCCCGTGAAGGCAGCTTCACCCGCGCCGCTGCGCGCTTGTTTATCAGCCAGCCGGCGGTCACCGGGCATATCAAGGCGCTGGAGGAGCACTACCAGATCACCTTGTTGCGGCGCACCGCGCGACGGGTGGAACTGACCGAGGAGGGCACCAAACTCGCGGCGATTACCCGCGCGATGTTCGGCCTGGCGGAAGAGGCGCAAACCCTGCTTGAAGCCAACCGGCAATTGCTGACCGGGCGGCTGGAAGTGGCGGCGGACGGGCCGCACATGGTCATGCCGATGCTGGCCAGCCTGCGTGCACGCTATCCGGGGATCACGGTGAATCTGCGTTTGGGCAATGCCCAGGAAACCTTGGCGGCGTTGTTGTCGGAACACGCCGATGTGGCGGTGTTGACCGAAGTGGAGCCGCGCAAAGGCCTGCATCTGCAGGCGTTGAGCGAATCGCGGATTTGCGCGCTAGTGCCGGCGGGGCACCCATGGGCGGTGCGTGCCGGGGAAGTGAAACTCAAGGAACTGGATCAAGTGATCATGGTGCTGCGCGAACCGAGTTCGATCACCCGGCGTACTTTTGATCAGGCCTGTGCGCAGGCGTCGATTCATCCGCGCGTGCTGCTGGAACTCGATAGCCGTGAGGCGGTGACCGAAGCCGTTGCCGCTGAGTTGGGCGTTGGCGTGGTGTCATCGGTTGAGGTTAGTCATGACCCGAGGGTGGTGGCGATTCCGATTGTCGGCGAGGGGCTGGTCAATCGGCACATGATCGGCTGCATGGAGCGGCGGCGGGAGTTGCGCTTGATTCAGGCATTCTTTGGCCTGGCGCCCGCCTGATACACCGTGGCGCTCCCTTCGCGAGCAGGCTCGCTCCCACAGGGGATATGCATTCCAAATGTGGGAGCGAGCCTGCTCGCGAAGGGGCCATCACGGTTCACACAAGACTCTGGCGAACCATATCGAGGAAGGTCGACACCACCCGTCGATTGCTCTGCTCACGCAAACACACCAGCGTCTCCGTCAGCCGTCGCGTGCAGTCGACAATCGGCAACGCACACACCCGCGAATCCGCACCAAACTCCGCCGCTGAGACCACGCCGACACCAATCCCGACCACCACCGCCTCACGCGCCGCTTCCCGGCCTTCCACCTGAATCGCCGGGCGAATGCGAAACCCCGCCCGCGCCATTTCCTCTTCCAGCGTTTGCCGGGTCACCGAACCGTGCTCACGCAACACCAGTGGCGTGTCATCCAGGTCTGCCAGGCAGATCGATTCACGCTCGGCCCACGGATGATTGCGCGACACGAACGCCACTATCGGATCATTGCGCAGCGGCACACAGAGCAAGCGCTCATCGCTGACATCACGCCCGAGCAACGCCAGATCGGCCTGATAGTTGAACAGGCGAAACAGCGATTCATCGGTGTTGCCAGTCTCGATCTTCACGCTGATCCCCGGATAGCGTTCGCAGAACCGCGCAATCTGCGGCAGCACGTGCACCGGCGCATCCACTGCGAGAATCAGGCTGCCGGTCTGCAACGCCTGGGATTCCTGCAACAGTTCCTGTGCTTCGGCTTCAATCACAAACAGGCGCTGGGTGATCGCCAGCAAGCGCTCGCCCAAGTCGGTCAGGCGCACGGAACGTTTATTGCGGTGGAACAGCAAAACGCCGAAACGCTCTTCGAGTTTGCGCACTTGGTCGGATATCGCCGGTTGCGTGAGAAAAAGGCGCCCGGCGGCTTTGGTGAAGCTTCCATGCACGGCCACGGCGTGGAAGGCTTTGAGTTGGGCGTGAGACACCGACATGAAGTCACCTGATCGTTTAGTCAGTAACAAGCTGAGCTTATGTGTGAAATACGATAAATCGATTTTATTTATTAAACAGTAATTGCTTTGATCGGCTCACGCCATCGCTGAGTGTCCGCTCGGGCAGCACGTTGGCCATGAGCCTGTGCGTGCAACAGCAGGACTCATCTGACCGATATCGCCGTAGGGACGGGGTGATATCGCAGTGCTCAACAATAAAAACACAGGCGTTTTGCTTAACGATTCTGCCGGCACACTCACACCCTGAGGTCAGAACCACCATGAACAAGCACATCGGCACCATTGCGCGTTGGCGCGTGCAGATTTTCGCGATTACCTGGCTTGCTTACGCCGCTTTCTACTTCACCCGCAAAGCGTTTTCGGTGGCCAAACTCGGCATCGCCGAAGACCCGACCTTCATGCTCGACAAGATGGCCATGGCCAACCTCGATGCGATTTATCTGGCGGCTTATGCCCTCGGCCAGTTCACCTGGGGCATGCTCGCCGACCGCTTTGGTCCTCGGGTCGTGGTGCTTGGTGGTCTGCTGATTTCCGCGGCAGCGGCGCTGGTGATGGGCAGTTACGCCACGTTGCCGATCTTCGCCACCTGCATGTTGATTCAGGGCTTGGCGCAGTCCACCGGATGGTCGGGATTGTGCAAAAACCTCGGTAGTTTTTTCCCCTCCCAACAACGCGGGCGAGTGCTCGGGTTATGGAGTTCCTGCTACGCCTTTGGTGGTCTGGTGGCGTCGCCATTTGCCGGCTGGTGGGCGTACACCTTGATGGGCACCTGGCACGCGGCGTTCATTTCCAGCGCGGTGGTGGTCGCCGTGGTGGCGGTGTTGTTCTTTATCTTCCAGCGCAACAAACCGGAAGACGTCGGTTTGCCGGCGGTTGAGCCGGAACCTGTATTGACGGCGGAAGAAACCGAAGCTAACAGCAAACTCAGCGTTTGGGAGCCTCTGAAAGAAATCCTGCGTAACCGCACGGTGCTGGTGCTGGGCCTGGCGTATTTCATGTTGAAACCGGCGCGTTACGCGATTCTGTTGTGGGGCCCGGTGATTGTCTTTGAACAGATGCCCAGTGTCGGCAAGGTCGGCGCGGCGATCATTCCCACTTCGTTCGAGCTGGCCGGATTGCTCGGGCCGATTCTGATCGGGCTGGCCTCGGACAAACTGTTCGGTGCCCGGCGCATGCCAGCGTGCGTGATCAGTCTGCTCTTGCTCACTGTGACGCTGGCGCTGTTCATGGCTGCGTTGCACACCGGCAGTGTCTTGCTGGTGGTTGCGCTGCTGTTCGTCATGGGCCTGACCCTGTATGGCCCGGATTCAATGATCAGCGGTGCCGCTGCGATCGATTTCGGCAAAGCCAAGGCCGGCGCCACCGCTGCCGGTTTCGTCAACGGCTGCGGCTCGGTGGGGGCGGTACTCGGTGGTTTGCTGCCGGGTTACTTCGATTCGGTGACGGTGTTCATCGTCTTCGCCGGTTGCGCGCTGTTCTCGGCGCTGGTGCTGATTCCGCACTGGAACAGCCGTCCGGTTGGTGTCATGGAACCGCGTGCCTCGATCCCCAATTGCCCGCTGACGATCAAACCCCTGCGTTCCTGAAACCCTTTGCCTCGCGGCCTGCTGCGGCGCTCGCGGCAGGCTGTGGCGCGGCCAACTGACTGGAGAAAAACATGAGACCGTTTTGGCTGGAGCAAGCCTTGCAGGCCGACACCTCTGAAATCTGCCCGCCGTTGCAGGGTGAAGTCCGCACTGATGTGTGCATCGTTGGCGGCGGCTACACCGGGTTGTGGACGGCAATCATGCTCAAGCAACAGA
This sequence comes from Pseudomonas tensinigenes, assembly GCF_014268445.2. Lineage (NCBI taxonomy): Bacteria > Pseudomonadati > Pseudomonadota > Gammaproteobacteria > Pseudomonadales > Pseudomonadaceae > Pseudomonas > Pseudomonas tensinigenes. The sequence continues at coordinate 4,457,237 of NZ_CP077089.1, read as the reverse complement.
ACCCCGAGCTCGATGTGTTGCTGATCGAAGCGGACATCTGCGGCGCTGGCGCGAGCGGGCGCAACGGCGGTTGTGCGCTGTCGTGGTCGGCAAAATATTTCACCCTTGAGCGCTTGTTTGGCGTCGAAGAAGCGGTGCGCTTGGTCAAGGAGTCGGAACGCAGCATTCATGCGATCGGCGAGTTCTGTGAGCAGTACGGCGTCGATGCCGATTACCGTCTCGACGGCACGCTGTACACCGCGACCAACCGCGCGCAGGTCGGCTCGACCGATGCGGTGATTGCCGCACTGGAACGTAATGGCATCAACTCGTTCTCCCAGCGTCCGCTCGCCGATGTGCAGCGCATGGCCGGTTCGAGCAAGCATCTGGAAGGCTGGTTCTCGCCGGCAGCGGCCAGTGTGCAGCCGGGCAAACTGGTGCGCGGCTTGCGTCGGGTGGCGTTGCAACTGGGCGTGAAAATCCACGAAAGCACCGCGATGACCGGACTGGAAGAAGGGCGTCCCGCACGCCTGCAAACGCCGAACGGCAGTATCGTTGCCGATCGCGTGGTGCTGGCGATGAATGCGTGGATGGCCCGTGCTTTCCCGCAATTCGAGCGCAGCGTGGCGATTGTTTCCAGCGATATGTTGATCACCGAACCGCGCCCGGATCTGTTGCAGGAGATCGGTTTGACCAGCGGCGTGACGGTGCTTGATTCGCGGATTTTCGTGCACTACTACCACAACACCCCGGACGGCCGGATCATGCTCGGCAAGGGCGGCAACACCTTCGCCTTTGGCGGGCGAATGCTGCCGGTGTTCGATCAGCCATCGCCGTATGCCGGCCTGCTGAAAAATAGCCTCGCCGACTTCTTCCCGGCGTTTGCCGATGTAAAAGTAGATGCCACCTGGAACGGCCCGTCGGATCGCTCGGTCACCGGTTTGCCGTTCTTTGGCCAGATGAGCGGCGCGGGCAACGTGTTCTACGGTTTCGGCTATTCGGGCAGCGGCGTCGGCCCGTGCCATATGGGCGGGCAGATTCTCGCGTCACTGGTGCAAGGCCTGGACAACCCGTGGACCCGCTCGCCGCTGGTCAACGGGCCACTGGGCTATTTCCCGCCGGAGCCGATCCGTTACCTCGGCTCGTTGATGGTGCGCAACGCCATCCGCCGCAAGGAGCGCGCCGAAGATCGCGGGCGGCGCCCTCGGCATCTCGACGTGCGCCTGGCGAAATTCGCCGCAGCGGCCGGCAAGGCTGACAAAGGTTAATGCACTGCTGCACAGGCAGGAACTGCGGCAGCTCCTGCCGATTGGGGCTAATGGGCGTCGCTATTGAGCAGCCAGTCGAGCAATAAGCTGCTGTCGCGGGCGCGCGGTGACTCGCGAGGCGGGGGCTTGCGTGAGTTGCCCAGGCATAGAATGGGCCGATCCGGATCGCTGTCGAGAAAGCTCACCCACACTTCGCTGCCGACACAGGGTAACTCCTCAGGGACGATTCGCCCGTTGGCCCTGGTCATGGCGATGGGCAGCCATATCGCATCGGCATTGGCATCGGCATCGGGTGCTGAATCCGCTGGCCACAACCTGACGGCGACGCGCCCCTGGTCGTCGAGTCTTGCCGGTTGCCCCTCGACACCAAGTACGTTCGCCAAGTGATACCCGGCGATGCTCGGGCGCTGTTGTTTAAGCGGCGGGCGAAAGTCTGTCGACCACGGTTGGGCAGTGAAATCGTTGTGATAGCGGTGTACCGTCGGCGTCGGGTCAAGAATCGAGGGGTGTTGACCCTGATGGCTAAGGGCAGTGATCCGCCATTGTTCGTTGAAGCTGTTGATCGGATGTTCGCTGACTTGCAGCAAATGTCCGCTAAGCAACCCGATACAGTCGCTGCGGCCATTGACCGAACGAAGGTGGCAGCGTTGTCGTTCCAAGTGCCGTCGACTGCGTTGTTCGCTGTGGCGTTGTTCCAGAGAAAGCACCGGCGGCCGGGCCATTGATCGGCTTTGATTGGCAGCGTCCTCGTCGATGGCCCGCTGCCCCCGATTGCGTACCGTGGGCAGTGTCGTCATGGGGGCGGCGTGGTGATGCTGGAATAGCGCGCTGACGCAGGGTGAGCACGCTTGCTGTTCATCCATGAACGGCAGCAGGGCCGGTTCTTGCGGCAAACTCAGGCTGTCATCGGCGAAAACCACGACGTGACCGTCCGCGCGGTGTTCGAAGTGATAGTGGATACCTTCTTCCTCGCAGAGCCTGTGCAGCAGTGCCAGATCGCTTTCCTCGAACTGGATGCAGAACGGCCGCACCGGATAGCACCCCACGGTCATTTCAATCCGGTAGCCTTCGGCGGGCAGAGCATTTTCCGCGAGCAACTGCTGGAGAATCTCCGGCACGCTCTGTTGCACGAACACCCGACGTCTGCTCGGCTGTGCCAACCGCTGCAGCGACGGCACTATCATCAGGCGATAGCCGATGCGATGGGTACCGCAATGTTCACAACTGGCGCTGTGGATGATCCCGTGAATCCCGTGATGGTCGTCCAGGCGCAGGAATACCGGTTGCTGCAACAGCGTACCCGGCGCCACGGCGGGGGCCAGACCGATAAGTTCGATGTCGAACCGGTAAGGCTGGTTGAGCGCTTCCTCGCCGCGAAAGCGCAACACCGGCAGGCATAAACCGCTATTGGTCAGGGTCAGGGTAAACGGACTTTCCTTGTCATTGAGCATTCGAACAGGCTCTGTCAGGCAATACGGGTTTAAGAGGGTACGAAACCCCAGCGCCGAAAGGTCATGTCAAAGGGTGTTTTCAGAATCGCCCTACAAGGTCTGGTGAAGATGTCGATTCCAGATTGTTTTTTTGGTCGATTGCCGACTTTAGGCCGTATAAACTTGCCGGCACGCGTCGGCCAATAGATGTCTCGGCGCCACAGATCAAGAGAGTGAGTAATGGGCGCACAGTGGAAGGTTAAACACAAAGAAGCGGCAGCCAACGCCAAGGGCAAGATCTTCGGCAAACTGGTGAAGGAAATCACCATCGCTGCCCGCAACGGTGCCGATACCACCACCAACGCACACCTGCGTCTGGTGGTCGAACAGGCCAAGAAAGCCTCGATGCCAAAAGAAACCCTGGATCGCGCGATCAAGAAAGGCGCCGGTCTGCTGGGTGAAACCGTGCAATACCATCGCGTGACCTACGAAGGCTTCGCCCCGCACCAGGTGCCGCTGATCGTCGAGTGCGTGACCGACAACATCAACCGTACTGTCGCGGAAATCCGCGTGGCCTTCCGCAAGGGCCAACTGGGCGCTTCCGGCTCGGTGGCCTGGGACTTCAACCACGTCGGCATGATCGAAGCCTCGCCGGACACTCCGGACGCCGATCCGGAAATGGCCGCGATCGAAGCCGGTGCTCAGGATTTCGAGCCGGGCGAAGAGGGCGCGACGCTGTTCCTGACCGATCCTACTGATCTGGACTCGGTGCAGAAAGCGCTGCCAGAGCAAGGCTTCACCGTGCTGTCGGCCAAACTCGGCTACCAGCCGAAGAACCCGGTCAGCGGTTTGAGCGACGAGCAGATGGCTGAGGTTGAAGCGTTCCTCGAAGGCCTCGACAACCATGATGACGTGCAGGACATGTTTGTCGGCCTGGCGGGCTGATCGACTTCGTCAGTGATGGCCTCATCGCTGGCAGGCTAGCTCCCACAGGGGATTTGTGAACGCCACAGATCCAGTGTGGGAGCTAGCCTGCTAGCGATTGACCGCGCAGCGGTCACAGATCTTCAAGTTGCTTCATGACCTCTCCGAACCCCGGCCGCGCCAGCACATCCGCCTGACAGCAACGCCGCTCCAGCTCTTCAAGCACCGCACGCCGCTCATCACTCAACCCCGAGTCGATGCGCGCCAGCAATTCCCCCAGCAAAATCCCGAACGCACGCACTTCGATGCGTTGCAACGCGCGAGTTTCCGCTGTATCGGCAATGGCGTGGAACGATGCCCCGCCAAAATCTCCGAGCAGGCAATCGCCGCGCTCATTCAACAGAATGTTGTGCCCGTAGAGATCGCCGTGGGTGATGCCTTGCTGGTGCAAGTGATCGGCTGCCGAAGCGATACCTTTGGCAATGTTCAGCGCGACCTCGGCAGTGAACCGGCAATCATCGGCGTAAACATCTCGTGAGCAAGACGCCAGGCTGGGCAGACCGGCGAGGTTGCCGAACGACGGATCGATCAACTGCATCACCAAGCCTTGCTGGCCGTCGGGATGGCCAATGATGCGCCCTTCGACCCGGATCAGATTGGGATGCAGGCCGGCGCTAATACAGGCATTCATTTCGTGCAGCGGCGAACCGTCGCTGGTCATTTCACCTTTGTACAGCTTCACCGCGACCGGTGTCACTGAGCCATCGGCGCGTTGCCAGCTCGCCCGGGAAATGACCCCCGAGGCACCTTCGCCCAAACGCTGTTCCAGACGCAGCGCCGACCAGGAGATTTGTGGTGTCGCTTCCAGCGCGGCGGCGTCCGCCTCGGTCTCCAGCGGGTTACCGGCGTAGGCCAGCCAGGTCAGGCTCGGCAGGTTGAGCAGCCACTGCGGCAGTTCGCTCAGGCGGTTGGCAGAGATGCGCAGCAGCTCCAGACGATGGCAGTTGCTCAGGGAGGGCGGCAGCGTTTGCAGACGGTTGCCGGACAGCATGAGTTTTTGCAGGGCAGGGCGCTCACCCAGTTCGATCGGCAGGTTCTCGATGCAGTTGTCGGTCAGGATCAGCCAGCGCAACGCGGGTGGCAGAGCGTTGCCGGGTACGTTGACGATGCGGTTGGCCTTGAAGCCGATCATCGTCAGGGCAGCGCACTGGCCGAGGCAGGCCGGCAGTTCGGTGAACGGGTTGTCGGAGCAGAACAGCACGCGCAGGCGTGTCAGACGGTGCAAGTCATCCGGCAGGCTACTCAATTGGTTGCCGCTGAGGTTGAGGATTTCCAGGGTATCGGCCAGATCGAAAATCTCGCGCGGGAACTCGGTCAGTCCGCAGGACAGATCCAGTCGCGTAATGCCCGACAACTCGCCGGCGCGTAATTGAGCAAGGGTGTGCATGTTGGTGTTCGCTATTGATCAGGGGCGCGCCGCTGGGGCGCTGAGGATGGGCGACATGATAACGGCAATACCCGGATTTGAAATTGGATAGGTGGCGAAACTTCAGATGCCTTTTGTGGGAGCGAGCTTGCTCGCGAAAGCGGAATGTCGTCCGCTTATGTATTGACTGACACCCCGCCTTCGCGAGCAGGCTCCCACATGAGCTGTGTGGTCAGTCGTCGTTGTGCATCTCTTGCAATTGCCCCAAGCGGCTGCGGGTGCGCGCCAGGTCAATGGCGTGGCCGTCCAGGCTTTCACGCAAGGGTAGCCGGCCGAGCAGCGTCAGATGCTTGTCCTGGTCGTACAGCACGTCGATCAGGTTGATGAAGCGCTGTTGCGCGGCGATCGAGCATTCCCCCAGCTCTGGTAGATCATCAATGATCCAGCGATCGAAACGTCGGCACAGTTCCAGATAGTCCATGACCGCCGTTGGCTGTTCACACAGATCGCTGAAGGTAAAACCAACCCGCCGCTCTTCACACAATCGAGCCTGAAACTGCCGGCTGCCGACGGATAACCGAATGGCTGGCGTATCGGCCGGCGGCAGCTCCAGAGCGATGCGTTGCGCTGGCGTGGCCGGCCACACGTAATGCCCCTGAGTGAAGATCTGATGTGCAGAGTGGCGCGCCTGACTGCGGTAATCGTGCGGACCACCGACTTCCATCACCTGCATGCGCGTATTGATCAGTGCGATCACCGGTTTGAAGCGCGCGTGATAGAGCGGATTGGGCAGCAGCCCTTCCGGCGCATAGTTGGAGGTCACCAACAGCAGAATTCGCCGTTTGAACAGTGCCTTGAACAGCCGAGTGATGAGCATGGCATCGCCGATGTCATGCACATGAAACTCGTCGAAACACAGCACCCGACAATCCTCCAGCAGTTCGTCGAGGGTCACTTCGAGGGCATCGTCCTGCTCGCGATGGCTGAACATGCCCTGATGCAATTGCGCGAAAAACTGATGGAAATGCAGGCGCCGTTTCTGGGTGATCGGCAAGGCCTGAAAAAAGCCATCGAGCAACCAGCTCTTGCCGCGTCCGACGGCGCCGAACAGATAGAGACTCGGCGCGGTTCGGTTGCTGGGGCCAAACAGCAGACTGGCCTGCTGCGCCATGCAATCAATGACGCGCTGCTGGCTGTGGCTGAGGGTGTAACCCTGAGCACCAGCCTTGTGCCGGAAGTAATCGCGGATCGACTGGGCGCTGGCGTCATGTCCGGCACCGGCCGGCAAACCCTTGCCCAACCAGCGGCGCAACGCCGGCCAGCGCTGGATCAGTCGCGATCGTTTCGGCGGGTGGACAGGCACTGTGGGCGTCTCCGTGTTCGTCAAGACCGGCTCCCGGGAGCGCGGCGACACAGTGTAACCAGGCGCCGGGTTGGCCAGCCACCACAGCGGATCGACAGTGGGCGGTAATTGAACAAATTTGTGCGGCACGTACAGCTATTTTCAGCGACATGGCTCGACCTGTTGCCAACCTTTCGAAACATATCCCGGGCGATGCCTGGATCCAATCGACTGGCGGAATCGTCGACCGTTGCTAACCTCAATCACAGAAACGACGTCGCAAGTGATCACTGACAAGGAACGGCGCAGTGAATGTACATGTGGTCATGAGCCTGCTGGGGGCACTCGTTGCGCCTGTTCATGCGGCAGATCTTCAGGTTGAAGTGCGCGTCGATGTGCAGCGCGGCTGCCAGTTGGTCGGCCAGCAGCGTAACGCCGGCATCGAGCAACTGGGTGTGCTCGACTTCGGCAGCACCGCACGCCTCGATGACCCCGCCGGGCCATTGGCCGCCGCGTTGACCAATCAACGCCTGCCACGCCTGGAATGCAATCCGGACACGCCGTACCAGATGCGCGTCGACGGTGGCTTGCATGGCGGTGTCGGTGAAGTCCGCTATATGGCCGCTTCGACGGGCAGCAAACCGATTCCGTACCGCTTGTATCAGGACGCGGCGCGACGGCTGCCGCTGGTGGTGGATGTGCCGGTCAGCGGGCGGGTGCCGGACAGCGGCACAGTGGAGCTGCCACTGTACGCGCGGATCGAGCGATTGGCCGAAGTGCCGCGAGTCGGGCGTTATTCGGATCTGGTCAAGGTAACGGTCACCTGGTGATCGCGATGGCAACAGGCACCGGTGGACGCGGGTGCACAAGGAAGGCGTTCAATGATGAGCGCGGTGATTGAGTCAGCGTAAAGGAGCAGGGACGGTCGCGATGACAGGAAAACACTGGATGGTGGTGGCGGCAGGTACGCTGGCATTGCTCGCAGACGAGGCGCAAGCGGCGGTCAGTGGGCAGATCAATGCGCGGCTGATCCTGATTGCCGGCTGCGAAGTCACCAACACCAGTACTCCCGACAGTCCGGTCAGTGCCCTCGGCACCCTCGATTTCGGCCTTCAGGGGCCCACCTGGAACGCACCGATCAAGGCCAGTCTCGACGGTGACAGCAGCGGCAAGCTCAACGTCGCCTGCAACCCCTCGGTCACCGGGTTCACCGTCACCATCGACGGCGGCACCCACGGTGACGGCAATACCCGGCGCCTGAGCAACGGCCGCCAGACTCTTCCCTATCAGCTGTTCGTCGATCCCTCCGGCGCCCGGAGCTACAGCATCGGCCAGCAACACAATTTCGCTGTCACCAGCGCTGCGCAGATACCCATTCCGGTATTTGGCTCGGTGGTGGCGAATACCCGTGCGGTACCGGCAGGTGTCTATACCGACACGCTGACGGTGACGCTCGACTGGTAACCCCGTAGAGGACGGACACCATGCGTACGTTTGCATCAAGGATAGGTTTGTCGTTGCTTGGCCTGGCGCTGGTTTCCAGTGCCAACGCCGCCACCACGGTCACCGGCCAGATCACTTCCAGCCTGATACTGATCAGCAGTTGTCAGGTCAACGGCGCTGGCGGTTCCACCGGGCTGAACTTCGGTGCGTTGAACTTCGGCACCGCCAACAGCCTGTTCACCACGGCCACCGGGCAAGTGTTGGGCGGTGGTGGCGGGGCGCTGTCGATTCTCTGCTCCAGCGGCACTACGCCGACGGTCAAGGTGCGCGCCGGTTCCCATGACGGCATGTCACCGGGCGGCACCCGAGCGTTGTACGACGGGGTGGCCAATTACGTGCCGTACGACTTGTACACCGATGCCGGGCACTCGCAACTGCTGGCGATCGACGGGACGATCAATCTCGCCGCCAGCACCGGTGTCGCGCAGACGGTGAACATCTACGGTCAGGCGGTGGGCAAGGCCGGTTTGCCGGCGGGGACGTACACCGACACCGTCGCTGTTGAACTGACGTTCTGATGCCATGCGCCGCCATGGCTGTGCCGCGCTGCTCCTGCTCTGTGCCGGCAGTGCACCGCTGCCGCTGACCGCAGCGACGAGCCAGAGCTTTCAGGTCAGTGCCACGGTCACTGCCGGGTGTCTGGTGGTGGGCGGGGTGTCGAATTATGGCGGGCTGAACTTCGGTTCACGTTCGGCGCTGGCCACCGGCACCGTGCAGGTCGCGCTGACCGGCGGGGTGCAACTGCAATGCACGCCGGGCGTAACGCTGAACATGAGCGTTGATGGCGGCCAGTACAACAGCAGTGGCCGGCACATGCAGGTCAACAGCGGCAGTGCGCGGGTGGCGTATGCGCTGTTTCGCGATGCGGCGTACAGCCAGAGCCTGGGCATTGGCCAGAGCGTGGCGGTGGCCTACAGCGATGCGAACAACATCAGCCTGCCGATTTACGGTCAGGTGCAATTGCCGGGCAATCAGCCTGGGGGGACGTACAGCGACGTGTTGCAGGTGCAACTGTCGTGGTAAGGCGAAGTTGAATGGCCGACAAGGAGCAGGTTTATGGGGTCAGTTACGTCACGGCATTCTTTCGTGCGCTGTGTGATGTGGACGATGGTCATGCTTGGGGCAAGCCAGGCACAAGCGGCGAGTTCGGTGCTGATCTGGCCGATCGATCCGGTGTTGGAGGCTGATCAGCAGGCCAGTGCGCTGTGGCTGGAAAACCGTGGCAGCGAAACCGCCAATCTGCAGATCCGCGTATTCGGCTGGAGCCAGAGTGGTTTCGCCGAGCAATACCAGAACCAGCGCGACGTGATCGGCAGCCCGCCGGTGGCGAAAATCGAGCCGGGGCAGAAACAACTGGTGCGCCTGACGCGAACCAAGGACGTACCGCCGGGGCAGGAGCTGGCCTACCGGATCATCATCGACGAAATTCCCTCCGCGCAACCAGCCACCGCTGACGGCGGAAAAACCGCTGCGGCGATTCGCTTCCAGATGCGTTACTCGGTACCGCTGTTTGCCTATGGCGCCGGGCTGTGGAGCAAAGAAGACAGCACCCGCGCGCGCGATCCCAAAGGTGTCGGCCTGCCGCAGTTGAGCTGGCGCACGGTGGCGGTGGACGGCAAGCCTTATGTGGAAGTGCGCAATCAGGGCGCAGTGCATGCGCGGTTGACCGACGTGGCAATCAAACAGGCCGGGCAGAGCAGACCGCTGGCCGAAGGGCTGCTGGGGTACGTGCTGCCGGGGGCGGTAATGCGCTGGCCGGCACCGGGGCCGTTGGCCGGTGATTCGGCGTTGCAGGTGCGGGTGAACGGCGCGCCGCAGGTGCAGAGCATTACACCTGCCAAGTGAGTGAGTCGTAGCGCAGGCATCTGGCGTCGGCTAAAGCGGTATCAGGGAGGATTCAGTCCATTGACGGACGTAAAACGTGTATGAGCCCAGGACGGGTTCGTCGTATTCAGCGTCCGTTGTGGCTCATCACCGGCGCGTGTTGCCTGATGTTCGTTCAACCATCCGGGGCCGGCGACCTGCCGCCGCCACCCAGCGGCATGGAGGCCGTGAGTGATGCACAGTTGTTTCTGGAATTGGTGCTCAATCAGATGAATACCGGGCGCGTAGTGGCGGTGCAGCAGCGCGACGGGCGCTTGTTTGTCCCGGCGACGGCATTGAGTGAAACCGGCATGAAACTGCCCGACAGCCTCGGCACCGAGGTCGATCTCGACAGCCTGGCGGGGCTGCACAGTGATTACGACAGTGTTGGTCAACGCTTGCTGCTGGACGTGCCGCCGGACTGGCTACCGGAACAGTTCATCGGTAATCGCCAGAGCTATCCGCGAACGCCGGCGCTGAGCAGTTTCGGCGCGTTGTTCAACTATGACCTGTACCTCAATGACACCGACGATGCTGGCACTTACCTGGCGGCGTGGAACGAAGTGCGGCTGTTCGACAGCTGGGGCACGTTGTCCAACACCGGGCAATACCGGCAAACCTTGTCCGGTGATTCGCTCAACACACTGGACAACGGCTACCTGCGTTACGACACCACCTGGCGTTACTCCGATGACGAGCGGATGCTCACCTACGAGGCCGGTGACGTCATCAGCGGTGCGTTGCCGTGGAGCAGTTCGGTGCGTTTGGGCGGCGTGCAGTTCTCTCGGGATTTCGCGGTGCGCCCGGATCTGGTGACTTATCCGTTGCCGCAATTTGCCGGTGAAGCGGCGGTGCCGTCCTCGGTGGATCTGTTCATCAATGGCTACAAGTCCAGCAGCGCAGATTTGCAGCCCGGGCCGTACACGCTGACCAATATTCCGTTCATCAACGGTGCGGGCGAAGCCGTCGTAGTGACCACTGATGCGCTCGGTCGGCAAGTTTCGACCACGGTGCCGTTCTATGTCACCAGCACTTTGCTGCAAAAAGGTTTGAGCGATTTTTCTGTGGCCGCCGGTACGTTGCGTCGCGACTACGGTTTGAAGGATTTCAACTACGGACCGGGTGTCACCTCCGGCAGCCTGCGCTATGGCGTCAGCGATAGCTTCACTCTGGAAAGCCATGCCGAAGCGGCCGACTCGCTGACACTCGGCGGCCTCGGTGGCAATTGGCAGCTCGGTAACTTTGGTGTGCTCAACAGTGCGTTGAGCCAAAGCCGTTTCGATGGCGAGGGCGGTCACCAGGTCAGCCTCGGTTATCAGTACAGCAACCAGCGTTTCAGCTTTTCCTACCAACGCCTGCAACGCCACGATCGATATGCCGACCTGACTGTGGTCGACAGCCCCTATATCAGCCTTAGCCGGCGCAGCGAACAGGCGACGCTGAGTCTCAACCTCGACCGCTGGGGCAGTCTCGGCGCCGGTTACTTCGATGTGCGCGCGGCGGATGATTCGCGCACGCGGCTGCTCAACCTCAGCTGGAGCAAACCGTTGTGGCGCAGCAGCAGCTTCTACTTGTCGGCCAACCGCGAGATCGGCGACAGCAACTGGGCGGTGCAGGCGCAATTGGTGATTCCGTTCGATCTGCGCGGCAGCCTGGCGATCAGCAGCGATCGCAGTAAAACCGGGCAGAGCCAGCAGCGGGTCAACTACAGTCGCGCGGTGCCGACCGAGGGCGGTGTAGGTTTCAATCTGGGTTACGCCAAGGGTGACGGCGCCGATTATCGTCAGGCCGACGTCACCTGGCGTCTGCAATCGGTGCAGTTGCAGGCCGGTGTCTATGGCACTTCCGACGCCGAAACCCGTTGGGCCGATGCCAGTGGTTCGCTGGTATGGATGGACCGTCAGGTGTTTGCTGCCAACCGCATCGACGACGCGTTTGTGGTGGTCAGCACCGATGGTTTTGCCGACATTCCGGTGCGCTACGAAAACCAGCAGGTCGGTCAGACTGACAAGAATGGGCACCTGTTGGTGCCTTGGAGCAGTGCCTATTACCGCGGCAAGTATGAAATCGATCCACTGAATCTGCCGGCCAACGTGCGCAGCCCCAACGTCGAACAACGCATCGCGGTGCGGCGTGGCAGCGGCTATTTGCTGGAGTTTCCGCTGTCTCGGGTGATCGCCGCGAGCATCGTGCTGGTCGATCCGCAGCAGCGCGAACTGCCGCTGGGTGCGGGCGTGCTGCATGAGCAGAGCGGCACGCGGACGGTGGTCGGTTGGGATGGGCTGGTGTATCTGGAAAACCTGCAGGCGCAGAACTCGTTGCAAGTGACGCTGGCCGACGGCAAGACCTGTCAGGCGCAGTTCAGCGTCGATCTGAATCAAAATCAGGTGCCGTTGATTGGCCCGTTGGTGTGCCAATGATGTTCCGGCGATGGCTGTTATGTCTGGCACTGCTTATACCCGGGGCGGTGCAGGCCGCGTGTTCGGTGGTCAGCACCACGCCCGCAGCGTTCGGTATGCTCAGTTCGATTGTGGTGCGCACGACTTCGCAGCCCAGTTCCACATTGAATGCGGGTTTGAGTTGCACCGGTTCATTGCTGTCCTTGTTGACCAGCAACGACCACTTCTGGGGCACTGTTTCTTCGACTCAAGGTGGTTTGGTCGGGCCGACCGGCGATGTCATCAGTTACACGATCTACGCCAACAACAGCACCAGCTACCCGCTGACGCGCGGCACGGCCTATGACTTTGCGCGCAACGGCATCATCGATGCCCTGGGCCTGCTCAACGGTACGACGCCGAAAACCGTGCCGCTCTATCTCGGCACAACCATTGGCAGCAACGTTGCCGCCGGGGTGTACACCGAGACCCTGAGTATTTTCTGGAACTGGAATTACTGCTCGGGGATCGGCATCGGTGCCATCTGTCTCGGGCGCGATATCGCCAGCGGCACGACGTCGTTGACGGTGAACCTGACGGTGTCCAACGACTGCACGATTACTGCGCCGAACATCGCCTTCGGCAGCGCGCCGGTGGTCAGCGCTTTTACCCCGGTGACCGGACAGACGATCAATCTGGCCTGCACCAAGGGCAGTGCTTACACGGTGGGGTTAAGTGACGGGCAGAACGCGGTGAGTGTCGGCGGCCGGCGACGGATGATTTCCGGGAGCAATTATCTGGCCTACGACATTTTCAAAAGTGCCGGCACCACGCGCTGGGGCAGTGTCGGCACGGCGCGGCGGGCGAGTACCGATGCCGAGGTCAATCCGGGAAACGGGCTGGGCACGGGCAGCCAGATCTTCAACTACAACGCGAAGATCTACACCGACCAGAGCACGCCGCCGGCCGGTACTTATCTGGACAATGTGGTTTTGGACGTAGGTTTCTGAGCCTGACGCTGATCCCTTGTGGGAGCGAGCCTGCTCGCGAATGCGGTGTGTCATCCAGCAACGATGCGACTGATCTGGCGCCTTCGCGAGCAGGCTCGCTCCCACAGGGGAGAGGTGGAACTCTCAGAATTGCAGCGATTGCTTGAGCTGTTGCGCCGCCGGTGTATCGACCGGGCTGACCATCGCATAGTTGTACCCGCCACCCGACCAGTACTCGGCCTGCAAGTCGCCATCACTGCGGCTTCCACGCGGCAAAAAGGTGTTCTTCGGCCCCGGCGGGCGCACATAGAAACTCACCTTGTGCCCACTGCCATCCTCATACATCACCATCGCTGCCGGGCCTTCGTCAGTGCTGAGCAAGCGTCCGCTGACCGGTTCAAACCCGGCCGCCTTCAGATCCGGTAAACGACTGGCCCGGTTGAAATAACGATCGAGCCAACGCTGCATGTCGCCGTCACTCTCCACCTTGTAATCAGCCGGCAGCATGCCTTGCTGGGCAATCAGGCGATAGGCCTGCAACGCATCGGTCATCGGCAACATGGACGGGCGCACAAGGGTTATTTCCCGCGCCTGCCAGCCACTGAATCCGCCGACGCTGACCGCGATCAGCAACACCGCCGCGCTGGCCAGATGACGACGTGACTGACGCTGACGGCGCTGGCGAATCATCGCCGGATCAAGCGCCGGATTGGCCGGTTGCTGCAACGCGCCGCTGAGTGCCGCGCGCAATTGTTGGGCATCCTGTTGCCAGGCGCGCACCTGCGCCGCTTCGTCCGGGTGACTGGCTAGCCAGGTGTCCAGCACACGCCGGTCGGCGTCGCTGAGTTGGTGGTCGACATACGCGTGCAGGTCACGCTCGTTGGGAGGCAGGCTGATCATTTGAGTATCCGCAAAGAAGGGCTGCTGATTTCGCCGTCGCTGAGTTGGCGCAAGGCCTGGCGGGCGCGGGACAGGCGCGACATCACGGTGCCGATCGGGGCGTCGAGAATCTCGGCGACCTCTTTATAGGAAAGGCCTTCCACCGAGACCATCAGCAACAAGGCGCGCTGTTCGGTGGGCAGACGGTCGAAGGCTTGCAGGGTCGACTGGGCAATGACGGTGCGCTCCGCCGAGGGTTCGGCATCGTCGCGACCGGTGAAGAATTCGAGCATCCGCGCGTAGCGTCGGGAGCGGCGATGGGCGTCGAGAAACTGCCGATACAGGATCGCAAACAACCAGGCACGCAAATCGCCGTCGGCGCGTTTGTCGCCCCAACTCGACAGCGCCCGCTCAAGGCTGGCCTGCACCAGATCGTCGGCGCTGCTGCTGTTGCGTGTCAGTGACACGGCAAAGCGGCGCAATCTGGGAATGATTTCTCTCAACTGTTCGTCGAATTCGCTCATGAAATTCTACTAGTCACTACGCTGTGGACTAGGGAGACGCCCGTCGCTGGAGGTTATTCCACGTTCGGAAAAATAAATACCGTCGCGTGGAATAAACCCGGACGAGGTGCGTCTTGCTGATTCTTCCTACTTGTGGCCGATGGCCCTGGAGTTTTTCATGGTTGATCGTTCATCACCCGATGCTGCACCGCCCGGCGGGCCGCAGCGCCCGCCACTGAGTGCGGCGAGCCTGATTCTGCGTCTGGGCGGCATTGCTGTGGTTGTCGCCGCGGTGGCCGGGGCGTTTGCCTACGTTCACGGCAACTTTGACCCACAACGCCTGACGCCAAAAGCGTTGGTCGATGTGCTGGAGAAGAACAACGGCGTGCATCCGGGGTTCCGGCGTAATCACGCTAAGGGTGTGTGCGTGATCGGGCATTTCGAAAGCAGTGGTGAGGCGCGAGTGTTTTCCACTGCGCAGGTGTTCAACGAACCGCAGACCCCGGTGGTCGGGCGTTTCGCGCTGCCAGCGGGCAATCCGTACGCACCGGACAGCAGCGTGCCGATTCGCAGTTTGGCACTGCGTTTCACCCAGGCCAATGGACAGCAGTGGCGCACCGGGATGAACAGCATGCCGGTGTTCCCAGTCGGTACGCCTGAGGCGTTTTATCAATTGCAGCAGGCGCAATCGCCGGATCCGGCCACCGGTAAACCGGATCCGAGCAAGGTGCCTGCATTCTTTGCCTCGCACCCGGAAGCCGTGCCGTTTCTGACCTGGGTGAAAACCGCCAAGCCGTCGGCCAGTTACGCCACCGAAACCTACAACAGCGTCAACGCGTTTTATCTGGTCGACGCCAGCGGTAAAAAGCAGGCCGTGCGCTGGAGCATGACACCGTTGGCGCGCGATGCTGCGGGCGCCAGTGCGCCTGAGGGTGGCGATTTTCTCGAGAAGGATCTGGTGCAACGCTTGGCATCCGCGCCGCTGCGCTTTCAGTTGAATATCACTCTGGCCAATCCTGAGGACCCGGTGAACGACGCCAGCAAGACCTGGCCCCAGGGGCGCAAGGTGTTGAATGCGGGCACGTTGGTGCTGGAAAAGACCCAGCCGCAACTGAGCGGCGAATGCCGTGACATCAACTACGACCCGCTGGTGCTGCCGGCCGGGATTCAAGGTTCCGACGACCCGTTGCTCGCGGCGCGTTCCGCCGGTTACGCCGATTCCTATCTGCGTCGCACCAGCGAAGTCAGCCAGTTGCCCGCTGCCAAACAGGAGGCTCGCCCATGAGAACTCAACCGACGCATTTCGCCCTGTTGGCGCGACTGCTGCACTGGCTGATGGCGCTGATGATCATCGCCATGCTGTTTATCGGCGCCGGCATGGTCACCTCGGTTTCCGAGCGGCATGAATGGCTGATCCATTTGCACAAACCCTTGGGCATCGCGATTCTGGCGCTGGTGATTGTGCGTTTGCTGGTGCGACTGACTACGCGCCAGCCACCGCTGCCAGCGGATCTGCCGGGTTGGCAAGTGCTGGCGGCCAAGGCTTCGCATCTGTTGCTGTACGCGTTGATGCTGGTGTTGCCGTTGCTCGGTTGGGCGATGATCAGCGCTTCGGGTGAGCCGGTCATGCTCAGTACAACGCTGCAGTTGCCAGCGATTGTTCCGGCCGATGCACAGTTGTTTGCGTTTCTGCGCAAGGCTCACGGGTATCTGGCTTATTTGTTGTTCCTGACGGTGTTGTTGCACCTGGCGGCGGCGCTGTTTCATGGCTGGATCCGCCGCGACGAGGTGCTCGACAGCATGTTGCGCGGTCGCGATCGCAGTTAACCCGCTTGAGTGGCGCATCGAGCCGGTGCGCCGCTTTTCAGGGTCAGCCACCAGTACGCGAGCGCCACGGCGTTGATGCCCGCGCCGAGCAGGCACACGCCAATCCAGCCGGCCCACGCGTACATCGCGGTCGAGCCGATGGAGCCGAGCGCGCTGCCGATCGAGTAAAACAACATGTAACCGGCGGTGAGGCGGCTTTGCGCTTCGGGGCGCACACTGTAGATCATGCTCTGGCTGGTGACGTGTACGGCTTGCAGACCCAGGTCCAGGGTGATTACGCCGAGCAGCAATGCCCACAGCGAAGATTGAGTCAGGGCGATCGGCAGCCACGAAGCAAGCATCAGCAACAGTGAAAGTCCGCTGACCCATTGGCCGAGGCCGCGATCAGCCAGATGCCCGGCCCGTGCGGCGGCCAGCGCACCCGCTGCGCCGGCCAGTCCGAACAGACCGATTTCACTGTGCGATAAGGACAGTGGCGGGGCGGCTAAGGGCAATACCATCGGCGTCCACAGCACCATCGCGCTGGCAAAGGTCAATAATGCGAGGGTCGCGCGTTGGCGCAACACTGGTTCTTCTTTGAACAGGCTGAACACCGAGGCGATCAGTGCGATGTAGCCAGTCGCCGGCTGCGGGGATTCATGCTTGGGCAGAACGCGAAACAGCAGCAATGCCATCGACAGTGTCAGCCCGGCAGACAGGAAGTAGATCGCTCGCCACCCGGCCAAATCGGCCATGCCGCCAGCGACCGTGCGCGCCAGCAAGATGCCGACGACGATGCCGCTGGTGACCACTCCGACCACGCGACCGCGTTGTGCCGGGACAGCAAGTGTTGCGGCGTAAGCCACCAGCACCTGAGTCACTACGGCGAGCAGCCCGGTCAATGTCATGCCGAGCAACAACCAGACACTGCTGGGCGCCAACGCGATCATCAACAACGCCGCTGCCGACAGCAGGGTTTGAGTGACGATCAATCGGCGCCGGTTGAGCAGATCGCCGAGGGGCACCAGTAACACCAGACCGATGCCGTAACCGATTTGCGTCAGGGTGATGACGATGCCGATGGTCGCCGGCGACAGGGCAAACGCTTCAGCCATGGCGTCCAGCAGCGGCTGGGCGTAGTACACGTTACCCACGGCCAGCCCACAGGCCACAGAGAAAAGCAAAACGACGCTGCTTTTGAGAGGTTTCATATCCCGCATCCTTTTAGGTTTCAAAATAAAACCTTGATCACGGTATTGATTCAGGTTTTATTTTGCAACCTGTTTGCATGAAGGTACGAATGGCAGAAAGCAAAAGATCGCAGACAAGCCGCGATCTCTTGAGGGACGGAGGAGGGGATCAGCGCAGGGTATCAACCATGTCAGCGATGGTTGTCAGCACGTCTTTGCCCAGCTGTTTGGAGCGCTTGCCCGACCAGCCGGTTTCCTTGTCGGGATGGTCGTCGTGATCCTTGAACGGCATTTCCAGGGTCAACGACAGGCAGTCGTATTTCTGGCCGACGCTGTTGCACGCCAACGTCATGTTGGCCTGGCCTGGTTCGTCGCGGGTGTAGCCGTACTTGGTCTGGAAGTCTTTGGTGGTGTGTTTCAGGTGATTGCGGAAGTGCTCTTCGAGCTTCTCGATGCGCGGCGTGTAACCCGGATTGCCTTCGCAGCCGGCGGTGAATACGTGAGGAATGGTTTCATCGCCATGGGCGTCCAGGAACAGATCGACGCCGTACTTTTCCATTTGCTGCTGGACGAAGAGCACCTCGGGACTGATCTCCTGGCTGGCGTTCTGCCAGGCCCGGTTCAAATCCTGGCCCATGGCGTTGGTGCGCAGATGGCCATGGAACGCGCCGTCCGGATTCATGTTCGGCACCAGGTACAGATCGGCACTGGTGAGCAGCTTGTTCAGCACCGGATCATCGTGCCTTTCCAGGCGCTCGATCACGCCTTCCATGAACCATTCGGCCATGTGCTCACCGGGATGTTGCTGAGCGATGATCCAGATTTTGCGCTGGCCTTCGGCGCCCGAGCCTTTGCGCAGCAACTGAATGTCACGACCTTCGACACTTTTACCCGTCGCCAATAGTTCGGTGCCGGCCTTGCTCAGCGCCTGCTCGATCAGCCAGTCGTGACGGTCACGGCTGTAGGGTTCGAAATAGGCAAACCAGGCATGGGTCTGGGTGGCTTCGAGGCAGAAACGCAGACAGTCGCCTTCGAAAATGGTCGGCACGCGGAACCAGTTGACGTGATCGTAGGACGCTACGGCCTGATAACCGGGCCAGCCTTTGCTGTATGTGGACTGGCTGGCGTTGTTAAGGCGGAACCAGTGTTCCTGGCCGACATGCAGACCGCTGGCCTTGAAGTGAAACCACTGGAAATGGGCGCTGCGGGTATCCGGGCGAATGGCCAGAACCGGATTGAGCGGATTGCTGATGTCGATGACTTGGATGTTGCCGCTGTCGAAGTTGGCGCTGATGTCGAACGAAGATTTGGCCACGGTCATAATCGATTCCTGAATATGATTTTTATGGCAGTTACTGTACACGCAGGCAGGGCTGAAACCGAGGGGAATTGCGGGGTGTGGCGGGGGGCGTCCTCCATGACGCGGATGCAGCTTAGAGAGTGTGCGATTGATTCTCAAGTGCTAATTGTCATTAGTTTGCCCCAATGTGGCCGGGGTTGGCTTGTCATTCGATATTCTTTTGATATTATCCGCGCCATCGAATTTGCAACACCTGAAGACTTCATTAGCCTGAAGCCACAAGCCCGAAAAACGGGCAAAAAAAGACCCGGCAAAAAGCCGGGTCAAAAACCGTGATTAGCCTGATGAGGAGATAGTCCAGAAGACCGACCTAAGGTCTCTGGTCCATCGACTGATCTCGCGACCAGCTGCATGCAATAATAATCATTATCATTTGCAAGTCAAATGTTTTTATCTGCGCGATTGGAAAATTCTTTCCTGTCCGTCTGCATTTCCGTTCCTCACGCTTCATCGCCATCGAGCGAATGGTCGACCATCGCCCGCGCCATATCCACCATGTGCACCACTGAAAAGGCCAGGTCGCGGCTCGCGCCTTGCAGGTTTTCCGCTGCCTTGAACGCCGTGGCTGCGGCACAGCGCAACAGATCCGAGGCGTGCACCAAGGCTTCTTCGCCGCTCAGATGGCGCCTGACATCGAAAAAACGTTCGTCGACTTCGGGTTCTGACACAGCTGGTTTCAAGTAATAGTCCAGCGCTCGCTGGGCTGCCGCATTGCCCTGAGGCGAGCTGAAAGTGGTGTCCATTTGCAGATCGGGCAAGTCTTTGCTGCTGATATTCATGATGAAGGGCACTCCTTGTTGAGGGGAAATCCGTGAGCCTCAGGATAGTACGTGTTGTAGTCATTACTAAAATTTAAATACTACAATTTGTGTTTTGTAGCCCGCAGGGCGTCCGCTAAGGTGCCGCACATGGATAAATGGATTGAGTTGGTCAAGGCCAAGATGAGTGAACTCAAAATCACTCAAACAGAGCTCGGAGAGCGCGTCGGCATGTCCCAGGGCGGGATCGGCCATTGGCTGAACAAGCGTCGCGAACCCGGCATCACGGAAATGAATCGCGTGCTGCAAGCGCTGGGCATGGATTTTCTGGAAGTGGTGCTGGTGATCCGGGAACCGCAAATAACATCTGACGACGACATGCCGCTGGCGCAGAAGTACAACCCTTACTTCCGTTACCCGGTCAGCGATTGGCAGACGACCTGCGAGGTGCGCGAGAGCGATGCGGCGTCCTACGCCAAGGCATCAGGTAAACAGCGTTTCGAACTGACGGATTACCACGCGCGTGGCCCGGCGTTCTGGCTGACGGTGACGGGGGATTCGATGACCGCTCCCAGTGGCCAGAGCATCGCCGAAGGCATGCTGATTCTGGTTGATCCGGCGGCCGAGGCGGTGCCCGGTAAACTGGTAATCGCCCAATGGCCCGACAGCCCTGAAGCGATTTTTCGCAAACTCGACGAAGAGGGCGGCCAGCGTTACCTGGTGCCGCTCAATCCGACGTGGCCAAAGGCGCTGCTGACCGATGAATGTCGAATCATCGGTGTTGTGGTTCAGGCAACGGCGCGTTACTAGTCAGATCGATCCTCGCCAGGCGTAGGATCGATCCTCACATTCACATTTCTTCAAGTTCAACCAAAGCGCTGCCTTCGCCGACCATTTCACCTTCCTGGCAATACAGGGCTTTGATCACCCCGGCGTGCGGCGCGCGAATACTGTGCTCCATCTTCATCGCTTCCAGCACCACCAGTTGCGCGCCGGCTTCGACCGATTGCCCGGCCTCGACCAGCACACGGACAATGCTGCCGTTCATGGGCGCCGTCAGGCCGCCCTGATGGCTGTGACTGGCTTCGACAGCGCTGATCGGGTCGTACGTTTCGATGCGCCGCAACTCGCCGTCCCATTGCAGGTACAGCGAATCCCCTTGGCGGATCGCACGCAACGTACGACGTACGCCGTCATGCTCGACGATGAGTGCTTCGCCGGACAGTCTGGCGTGATCATCGGTACTCAGCGTCAGCGCTCGATCCTGTCCCTCGCAACTCAAATGCAGAGTGATTTCCCGTGGTAGACCCGCACGCAGTCCGGTGTTGATAGACCATGGCGAAGCAGGATCATCCTGACGCGCCAATTTCGGCAGACTCTGCGCCACCGCTTGCGCCGCCGCGCTCCAGAAGGCATCGCTCAACGTGCCCGGGGCGGGTAGCAATTGCTCCTGATAACGCGGAATAAACCCGGTATCCAGCTCCGCCGCTGCGAACGCCGGGTGCGCAATGATCCGCCGCAAAAAGTTGATGTTGGTTTTCAAACCGCCAATCGCAAACTCGTCGAGCATGCTCAGCAAACGCAGTCGCGCCTGTTCACGATCCTCACCCCAGGCAATCAGCTTGCCGAGCATCGGGTCGTAGAACGGCGAAATTTCATCGCCTTCTTCGACCCCGCTATCGACCCTGCGCCCAGGCCCTTCAGCCGATTCGCGATACAACGCCAGACTCCCGGTCGCCGGAAGAAAGTCATTCGCAGGATCCTCGGCGTACAAGCGCACTTCAATCGCATGGCCGTTCAACGGCACTTGCTCCTGAGTGATCGGCAATGCCTCACCACGCGCCACGCGGATCTGCCAGGCAACCAGATCGAGACCGGTGATGGCCTCGGTCACCGGGTGTTCGACTTGCAACCGCGTGTTCATCTCCATAAAGAAGAATTCGCCACGCGCATCGAGCAGAAACTCCACCGTACCGGCGCCGACATAACCGATCGCCTGCGCCGAACGCACTGCTGCTTCGCCCATGGCGCGACGCAGTTCCGGGGACAAGCCCGGGGCCGGCGCTTCTTCAACGACTTTTTGGTGGCGACGCTGGATCGAGCAATCCCGTTCGTTGAGGTACAGGCAATTGCCATGCTGATCGGCGAACACCTGGATTTCCACGTGACGTGGCTTGAGCAGGTATTTCTCCACCAGCATCCGCGAATCACCGAACGATGATTGTGCTTCGCGCTGGGCCGAGGCCAGAGCTTCGGCCAGTTGGCTGACGTCCTCGACCACTTTCATGCCTTTGCCGCCACCGCCAGCCGTGGCTTTGAGCAGCACCGGATAACCGATGCGTTCGCAGGCATCGCGGAAGGTGTCCAGATCCTGTGCTTCGCCGTGATAACCCGGCACCAGCGGCACACCGGCGGTTTCCATCAACGCTTTGGCAGCGGACTTGCTGCCCATCGCGTCAATGGCCGAAGCGGGTGGGCCGAGGAAAATCAGGCCGGCCGCTTCAATCGCGCGTGCAAACCCGGCGTTCTCGGACAGAAAGCCATAACCCGGATGAATCGCCTGCGCGCCGCTGGCTTTGGCCGCCGCGATCAGTTTGTCGATTTGCAGATAACTGTCGGCCGCTTTGCTGCCACCCAGATCGACACGAATATCCGCTTCACGACTGTGTCGCGCCTCGCGGTCGGTGGCGCTGTGCACGGCGACGGTGGTCAGACCCAACGCTTTGGCGGTACGCATCACACGGCAAGCAATTTCGCCACGGTTGGCCACCAGCAAGGTGGTGAGAACAGGTGCGCTCATCAACGCGGCTCCTTGGTGGTGGTTGCGGCTTGCCAGCTCGGCGGACGTTTTTGCAGAAAGGCGCGCAAGCCTTCCTGACCTTCAGGGCTGACGCGGATGCGGGCGATGGCATTTTCAGTGTAGCGGCGCAGCGCCGGGGTCAGCGAACCGTTGCCGACCTCGCGCAACAAGTCTTTGCTGGCGCGCATCGCGGCGGGGCTGTTGAGTAACAGGTTGTTGATCCACTGTTCAACTTGCTGATCAAGTTCAGCGGCTGGATAGCTTTCGGACAACAAACCGATTTCCCGTGCGCGTTGGCCGCCAAAACGTTCGGCGCTCAGCGCATAACGACGCGCCGCGCGCTCACCAATGGCTTGCACCACGAACGGACTGATCACCGCCGGCGCCAGGCCGATGCGCACTTCCGACAGGCAGAATTGCGCGTCATCGGCGCCAATCGCCATGTCACAGCAACTGATCAACCCCAGCGCGCCACCGAACGCCGCACCTTGCACCACGGCCACTGTGGGAATTTTCAGCTTGGCGAGGTTGTACATCAGCTCCGCGAGTTCGCGGGCGTCGTCGAGGTTGGTGTGGTAATCGAGCTCGGCCGATTGCTGCATCCACGCCAGATCGGCGCCGGCGCTGAAATGCTTGCCACGGCCACGCACCAGCAAGAAACGCAGGCTGGCATCACTGGCGACCTTGTCGAGTGCGAGGATCAGCTCGCGGATCATCTCGGCGTTGAACGCGTTGTTCTTTTCCGCGCGGTTGAGCCACAGCGTCGCGAAACCGCGTGGGTCGCTTTGCAGTTCGAGGGTGTTGAAGTCACTCATATTCATCCGTCTCCACGGTTCCTGTGGGAGCGAGCCTGCTCGCGAAAGCGTTGTATCAGTCGACATTTCCACTACCTGACAAACCGTATTCGCGAGTAGGCTCGCTCCCACAAAAAATCACATCCGGAACACGCCGAAGCGGCTCGGTTCGATTGGCGCGTTCAGCGACGCGGACAAGGCCAGGGCCAGCACATCGCGGGTCTGCGCCGGGTCGATGACGCCGTCGTCCCACAGCCGTGCGCTGGAATAGTAGGGGTGACCCTGCTCTTCGTATTGGTCGAGGATCGGTTGCTTGATCTCGGCTTCCTGCTCGGCACTGAATGCCTGACCGCTGCGTTCCGCCTGCTCGCGTTTGACCTGCACCAACACGCCCGCCGCCTGCTCGGCGCCCATCACGCCAATGCGCGCGTTCGGCCACATCCACAGGAAGCGCGGATCGTATGCGCGGCCGCACATGCCGTAGTTACCGGCGCCGAAGCTGCCACCGATGATCACGGTGAATTTCGGCACTTTCGCGCAAGCCACGGCCGTTACCAGTTTCGCGCCGTGCTTGGCGATGCCGCCGGCCTCGTATTTCTGGCCGACCATGAAACCGGTGATGTTCTGCAAAAACAGCAACGGAATACCGCGCTGACAAGCCAGTTCGATGAAGTGCGCGCCTTTCTGCGCGGCTTCGGCGAAGAGGATGCCGTTGTTCGCCAGGATCGCGATCGGGTAGCCGTGCAGGTGCGCAAAGCCACACACCAGCGTGGTGCCGAACAAAGCCTTGAATTCATCGAACACCGAACCGTCGACCAGTCGCGCAATCACTTCGCGCACGTCGAACGGTTGCTTGGCGTCGGCCGAGACCACGCCGTACAACTCATCGCTGGCGTACAACGGCGCAATCGGCGTGCGTTGCTGCACTTCGCCGAGCTTGCGCCAGTTAAGGTTGGCGATGCTGCGGCGGGCGAGGGCGAGGGCGTGTTCGTCGCTCTCGGCGTAATGGTCGGCGACCCCGGAAATCTTGCAGTGCACATCGGCGCCGCCCAGATCCTCGGCACTGACCACTTCACCGGTCGCAGCTTTCACCAACGGCGGGCCGGCAAGGAAAATCGTCGCCTGATTGCGCACCATGATCGCTTCATCCGCCATCGCCGGCACGTAAGCACCACCCGCAGTGCAAGAGCCCATGACCACGGCGATCTGCGGAATGCCCATCGCGCTCATGTTGGCCTGGTTGAAGAAGATCCGCCCGAAGTGCTCGCGGTCCGGGAACACTTCATCCTGGCGCGGCAGGTTGGCGCCACCGGAGTCCACCAGATAGATGCACGGCAGGCGATTCTGCTGCGCGATGGTCTGCGCGCGCAGGTGTTTTTTCACGGTCAGCGGGTAGTACGAACCGCCCTTAACCGTTGCGTCGTTGGCGACGATCATGCACTCGACACCTTCGACACGGCCGATCCCGGCGATCACACCCGCCGCCGGCACGTCTTCGCCGTAAACCGCGTGGGCGGCCAGTTGGCTGATTTCCAGAAACGGCGAGCCCGGATCGAGCAAACGGTTGATGCGCTCACGCGGCAGCAGTTTGCCGCGCGAGGTATGGCGTTCCTGGGCTTTCGCGCCGCCGCCCTGCGCCACTTGGGCGAGCAGGGTATGCAGGGCGTCGACCTGTTTGAGCATCGCCGCGCTGTTGGCGGCGAACTCCGCCGAGCGAGGATTGAGCTGAGTGTGCAAGGTAGCCATGGCCAGCTCCGTTTAGCGGGTTTCGTTGAACAGTTCGCGACCGATCAGCATGCGACGGATCTCACTGGTGCCGGCGCCGATTTCGTACAGCTTGGCGTCACGCAGCAAGCGCCCAGCCGGGAATTCGTTGATGTAACCGTTGCCGCCGAGAATCTGGATCGCGTCGAGTGCCATTTGTGTGGCGCGCTCGGCGGTGTAGAGGATCACCCCGGCGGCGTCTTTACGGGTGGTTTCGCCGCGCTCGCAAGCCTGTGCTACCGCATAGAGGTAGGCGCGGCTGGCATTGAGTTGGGTGTACATGTCGGCGACTTTGCCCTGGATCAGCTGGAACTCGCCGATGCTTTGGCCGAACTGTTTGCGGTCGTGGATGTACGGCACGATCAGGTCCATGCACGACTGCATGATCCCGGTCGGGCCGCCGGACAGTACGACGCGCTCGTAATCGAGGCCGCTCATCAACACTTTGACGCCACCGTTGAGCACGCCGAGGATGTTTTCTTCCGGCACTTCGACGTCATCGAAAAACAGCTCGCAGGTGTTGGAGCCGCGCATGCCGAGCTTGTCGAACTTGTTGCTGCGGCTGAAGCCTTTCCAGTCGCGCTCGACGATGAATGCGGTGATGCCGTGCGCGCCTTTTTCCAGGTCGGTCTTGGCGTAGATCACGTAAGTGTTGGCGTCAGGGCCGTTGGTGATCCAGGTTTTGCTGCCGTTTAGGACGAAACGGTCACCGCGCTTGTCGGCGCGCAGCTTCATCGAGACCACGTCGGAACCGGCGTTGGGCTCGCTCATCGCCAGTGCGCCGACGTGTTCGCCGCTGATCAACTTGGGCAGATACTTGGTTTTCTGTTCGTGGTTGCCGTTGCGGTTGATCTGGTTGACGCAGAGGTTGGAGTGCGCGCCGTAGGACAACGCCACCGAGGCCGAGCCGCGGCTGATTTCTTCCATCGCCACCACGTGCGCGAGGTAACCCAGACCCGCGCCGCCGTACTCTTCCGGGACGGTGATGCCGAGCAGGCCCATGTCACCGAACTTGCGCCACATGTCGGCGGGGAACAGGTTGTCGCTGTCGATCTGCGCCGCGCGCGGGGCGATCTCCTTGGCGACAAAGGACTGCACCTGATCGCGCAACATGTCGATGGTTTCACCGAGGGCGAAGTTCAGGGATGGATAGCTCATGGGTCACCTTTTGGCTTTTTTGTAGGGTGGGGAGGGCGGTCACTCGGCTCTCACCTTTACGTTAACGTAAGCCTGCGATGGATGGCTGTCAATCACCCTTTACGTTAACGTCAACTTGAGCGAGAGTAGGGACAGTTCAAGATTGAAACGGAGCAGACCTCGTGGGAGCGAGCCTGCTCGCGAAAGCGTCAGATCAGGCAACGTTGATGTTGAATTCGCTGGCCTCTTCGCGAGCAGGCTCGCTCCCACAGGGTCAAATCCGGCAAAACCCACTAATAAAGACAATAGGGGTCGTCATGGATCAATCCAGTGCAAACCCGCAGCGCAGCTACACCCGTGGCTCTCAGGACAAAGCCTTGCTGGCGATGACCATCGGGCAGAAGTTCGACCAGACCGTCGCGCAGTATCCCGACGGCGAAGCGCTCGTCGTCCGCCATCAGCAACTGCGTTATTCCTGGCGACAACTGGCCGATGCGGTGGACCTGCATGCCAGAGCGCTGCTCGCTCTGGGTTTGCAAGCGGGGGATCGGCTCGGCATCTGGGCGCCAAACTGCGCGCAGTGGTGCATCACGCAAGTCGCCACCGCAAAAATCGGCGTGATCCTGGTCAACATCAACCCGGCCTACCGCAGCTCCGAACTCGAATACGTGCTCAAGCAATCCGGCTGCCAATGGCTGGTTTGCGCCGGGGCGTTCAAGTCCTCCAACTACCACGGCATGTTGCAGGGACTGGTGCCGGAACTGGCCGAGCAACCCATCGGCCAATTGCGCAGCGAACGTCTGCCCGAGTTGCGCGGGGTGATCAGCCTCGATGCGCAGCCACCGTCAGGTTTCCTACCGTGGTTGCAATTGGCCGACATGGCGGCCAGTGTCTCCAAAGAACAACTAAACGAACGCAGCGACAGCCTGCATTTCGATCAACCGGTGAACATTCAATACACCTCCGGCACCACCGGTTTCCCCAAGGGCGCGACCCTCAGTCACTACAACATCCTCAACAACGGTTATATGGTCGGCGAAAGCATCGGCCTGACGCCGCGCGATCGTCTGGTGATCCCGGTGCCGCTGTATCACTGTTTCGGCATGGTCATGGGCAACCTCGGCTGCATCACCCACGGCAGCACGATGATTTATCCCAATGACGCCTTCGATCCATTGCTGACCCTGCAAACCGTCGCCGAAGAAAAAGCCACCGGCCTCTACGGCGTGCCGACCATGTTCATCGCCATGCTCGACCAGCCACAGCGCGGCGAATTCGATCTGTCGAGCTTGCGCACCGGGATCATGGCCGGCGCGACGTGCCCGATCGAAGTGATGCGCCGGGTCATCAGCGAGATGCACATGAGCGAAGTGCAGATTGCGTATGGCATGACCGAAACCAGCCCGGTGTCGCTGCAAACCGGGCCAAACGATGAACTGGAATTACGCGTGACCACCGTTGGCCGCACCCAGCCACAGCTGGAAAGCAAGATCATCGACGAAGCCGGCAACCTCGTGCCGCGCGGCACCATCGGCGAACTCTGCACTCGTGGTTACAGTGTGATGCTCGGCTACTGGAGCAATCCGCAGGCCACCGCCGAAGCCATCGATGAGGCGGGCTGGATGCACACCGGCGACCTGGCGAGCATGAACGAGGAGGGTTACGTCAACATTGCCGGGCGTAACAAGGACATGATCATCCGTGGCGGCGAGAACGTTTATCCGCGTGAGCTGGAAGAGTTTTTCTTCACCCACCCGGCGGTGGCGGACGTGCAGGTGATCGGCATTCCGTGCTCGCGCTACGGTGAGGAGATTGTTGCCTGGATCAAATTTCATCCCGGCCACAGCGCTTCGGAGTTGGAACTGCAAACCTGGTGCAAGGAGCGCATCGCGCACTTCAAGACGCCGCGGCACTTCAAGTTCGTCGAAGAGTTTCCGATGACGGTTACGGGCAAGATTCAGAAATTCAGAATGCGAGAGATCAGCATCGAAGAGCTACGCGAAAAGCAGGCCTGAGACAAAACTTAATGTGATGACAATCTAATGTGGGAGCGAGCCTGCTCGCGAATGCAGTGTGTCATTCAGCGCAGATGTGTCTGATACACCGCTTTCGCGAGCAGGCTCGCTCCCACAAGGGATACGCAGTGAAAACACAAATCACAGAAAGCACAAAGGGGAGCCGAGGCTCCCCTTTAATTTTGTCGTCGCGTGCTCTTTTTTATTATTGAGGGTCGGTCTGTTGTTGTTTTTGGCAACCGTGGCCCTTTACCGCTGTTTTTGGCGACCCCCATCCGGGGTCAAGAGCAAACGTATTTTTTTGAGCGCTGATCTACTTTCTCGTTAAACGATCCAACCGATTCGGGAGCTACCTGAAGGTAGTTTTATTGTTCTCTGCCCGGTTGCGGGTCACTCCTGAGAGCACCCTGAAAAGCACACCTTCTCCAAAAAAATCTGTTAGCTGCGTCTCTGCCGTGTTGTTTTTGTTATGTCAGAGTCGGTACGTCTTATTTTTATTGGTTTGCTGCTTTTTATTCTTGTTATGCCATAGAGATAGCAGAAGCCGTGCCAACTTTTAAAATCCTTTATAAATCAATGGCTTGAAAATTTAGGCGTTTTTTCACTCCGGCGAAGCCAGACAATTTGTTTCCGTGTTACTCGCTTGAACCCACATTCCGGACACAGCGGTAACACCTTGTCCCCTCACTGTGCGCTGCGAGCCTTGGCCACGCGCGAACCGCTCGGGCGACCGAGCACCGCGCTGATCTGCTGACCCGCAGCAATCAAGGCGTCCAGGTCGATTCCGGTCTTGATGCCGAGGCCGTTGAGCAGGTACACCACATCTTCGGTAGCAACGTTACCGCTCGCGCCTTTGGCGTACGGGCAGCCGCCGAGGCCCGCGATAGAGCTGTCGAATACGGAAATGCCTTCGAGCAGGCTGGCATAAATGTTGGCCATGGCCTGACCGTAAGTGTCGTGGAAATGCCCGGCGAGTTTTTCCCGTGGCACTTGCGCCGACACCACTTCAAACAAGCGGCGAGTCGCGCCAGCGGTGCCGGTGCCAATGGTGTCGCCCAGCGATACTTCGTAGCAGCCCATCGCATACAACTCGCGCGCGACCATCGCCACTTGCTCCGGCGCGACCGTGCCTTCGTACGGGCAGCCGAGCACGCAGGACACGTAACCGCGCACGGTAACGCCGTGCTGTTTCGCCGCTTCCATGATCGGCGCAAAGCGCGCCAGACTTTCGCTGATCGAGCAGTTGATGTTGCGCTGTGAGAACGCCTCAGACGCGGCGGCGAACACCGCGACTTCCTTGACCCCGGCGGCTATGGCGTCTTCGAAGCCGCGCAGGTTCGGCGCCAGTGCACCGTAGGTCACGCCGGGTTTGCGCTGTATCTGCGCGAACACCTCGGCAGAACCGGCCATCTGCGGTACCCATTTGGGCGAAACGAAACTGCCGACTTCTATATAGCCAAGGCCGGCGGCGCTCAAAGCGTCGACCAGTTGCACCTTGTCGGCGACGCTGATCGGTTGGGCTTCGTTCTGCAGGCCATCGCGCGGGCCGACTTCGATCAGGCGTACTTGGGAGGGGAGGGACATGGCGGTTGACCTGTTGTAGTTATCTGAAGTCTGCGGATATCCCCCTGTGGGAGCGAGCCTGCTCGCGAATGCGCCGGGTCAATCACTATAGATGTCGAATGACAAATTGCATTCGCGAGCAGGCTCGCTCCCACAGGGAATGGGGTTGGTTGTTACTGAATGGCCTGCTGGCTCTTCAGCGTCTGCTCCAGCGCCTGCACGCAGCGCTCCTCGGCGGTATCGAGTTCCAGCTTCATCTGTTCGATATCCAGCAACTGCTGCTCCAGTTGCTCGCGGCGTTCACTGATTTTCGCCAGCATGCTGTTGAGCTGTTTGGTGTTACCGCTGGACGGGTCATAAAGCTCGATCAGTTCGCGGCATTCGGCCAGGGAGAAGCCAATGCGCTTGCCGCGCAGGATCAGCTTCAGGCTGACCTTGTCGCGCGGCGAATAGATGCGTTCCTGGCCACGGCGCTCAGGGCTGAGCAGGCCTTGCTCTTCATAAAAGCGGATCGCCCGGGTGGTGATGTCCAGCTCGCGGGCGAGGTCGGAGATGCTGTAAGTCTGGCTGCTCATGGAAGCGCTCGGAAAAAGGTCTTGGCGCTAAGCTAATGGCAGGTTGACGTTTACGTCAAGCGGGATGATCTGTGGTGTATTTGATGGCCCCTTCGCGAGCAGGCTCGCTCCCACATTGAATCGCATTTCAGCTGGAGAAACGCGGTCGAATGTGGGAGCGAGCCTGCTCGCGAAGAACGATAACGCGGTAAAAAGCCCTACACCTTATCGAGCTTCTTCTCCTGCGCCGTCACCTGCTGGCACAACTCGATCATCTGCTCGCGCATCCAGCGATTCGCCGGATCCTGATCGGTGCTTTCATGCCAGTACAGATGCGTCTCCACCGGCGGCACATCATTCACCGGCAGGTTAAACGCTTGCAGCTCATGCCGACGGGCAAAGCGTTCCGGCACGGTCATGACCATATCCGTCTGCTGCATCACCTGCGACGCCATCAAGTAATGCTGCGAACGCAGGGCAATCTTGCGCTGAATGCCCATTTTGCCCAGTGCCAGATCGACATAACCCAAACCACTGCGGCGGCTGGAAATGTGGATATGGGTCAGCGACAGATAATCATCCAGCGAGAGCTTTTCCTTGCCCGCCATCGGATGCCCTTTGCGCATCGCACACACGTAACGGTCTTCCATCAGCTTGACGTGGCGCACCTGCGGGTCGGTGTTAAGCGGCGCATCCACGGCAAAATCCAAGCGTCCGGCCGCCAGTTCCTTGGTGGTCTCGCGGCGTTTGGACAGGAAACTTTCGATGATCACTGTTGGTGCCAGACGGCGCAGGCGCTGGAACAGCGGCGGCAGAATCACCGCTTCGGTGAGGTCGGTCATGCTGATGCGGTAGGTCTTGACCGCTTGCGCCGGGTTGAAAATGCGGCTTTCCTGAACCGATACGCGCAACAGCGACAGGGCATTGCGCACCGGGCCGATGATGTTCTGCGCCATTGGCGTCGGCACCATGCCCTGAGCCGTGCGCACGAACAGCGGATCGTTAAAGGTCTCGCGCAACCGTGCCAGCGCGTTGGACACCGCCGG
The DNA here is from genome assembly GCF_014268445.2 of Pseudomonas tensinigenes. Taxonomy (NCBI): domain Bacteria; kingdom Pseudomonadati; phylum Pseudomonadota; class Gammaproteobacteria; order Pseudomonadales; family Pseudomonadaceae; genus Pseudomonas; species Pseudomonas tensinigenes. Next base: position 4,425,966 of record NZ_CP077089.1, on the reverse strand, counting down.
CTGGGTGATGCCGACAATCTGCCCGGCGCGGGTCAGGTTGGCTTCGGTATAGATCGCGTCAAAGACGATGAAAAGGTTGAGGTCGACCTTGCTCAGATTCATAACGCGGCTTCTCTTGTTTTTAAGGGCTGACGATCACTGGATCATATATCGGTGATGAATGTTTATACACGCCGAGAATAGGCTAGGTAAATTATCAGCGCTGTTCTAGCATCGATTGCATGACTTGAACAACCTCTGCCCAAGAAGGTAATTGATCATGGATTTCGCTTATTCGCCCAAGGTGCAAGAACTGCGTGAGCGCGTGACCGCGTTCATGGACACTTACGTTTACCCGGCCGAAGCCGTGTTCGAACGCCAGGTTGCCGAAGGCGATCGCTGGCAGCCGACGGCGATCATGGAAGAGCTCAAAGCCAAGGCCAAAGCTGAAGGCTTGTGGAATCTGTTTCTGCCGGAGTCGGAACTCGGTGCCGGTCTGACCAACCTCGAATACGCACCATTGGCGGAAATCATGGGCCGTTCGCTGCTCGGGCCGGAACCGTTCAACTGCTCGGCGCCAGACACCGGCAACATGGAAGTGCTGGTGCGCTACGCCAACGAAGAACAGAAACAACGCTGGCTCGAACCGTTGCTACGAGGCGAGATCCGCTCGGCGTTCGCCATGACCGAACCGGATGTGGCTTCGTCTGACGCGACCAACATGGCCGCCCGCGCCGTGCGTGATGGCGACGAGTGGGTGATCAACGGCAAAAAATGGTGGACCTCCGGCGCCTGCGATCCGCGTTGCAAGATCCTCATCTTCATGGGTCTGAGCAACCCCGATGCACCACGCCACGCCCAGCACTCGATGATCCTCGTGCCGGTCGATACCCCCGGGGTGAAAATCGTCCGCCCATTGCCGGTATTCGGTTACGACGACGCGCCACACGGCCACGCTGAAGTGCTGTTCGACAACGTACGTGTGCCGTACGAAAACGTTCTGCTCGGTGAAGGTCGCGGTTTCGAAATCGCTCAGGGTCGTCTTGGCCCAGGCCGGATTCACCACTGCATGCGTTCGATCGGCATGGCCGAGCGTGCACTGGAGTTGATGTGCAAACGTGCGGTGAGCCGCACGGCGTTCGGCAAACCGCTGGCACGGCTGGGCGGTAACGTCGACAAGATCGCCGACTCGCGGATGGAAATCGACATGGCACGTCTGCTGACGCTGAAAGCGGCGTACATGATGGACACCGTCGGCAATAAAGTGGCGAAAAGCGAGATCGCGCAGATCAAAGTGGTTGCGCCGAACGTCGCGCTGCGGGTGATCGACCGGGCGATCCAGATGCATGGCGGGGCCGGGGTATCGAACGATTTCCCGCTGGCCTACATGTATGCGATGCAACGTACCCTGCGCCTGGCCGACGGCCCGGACGAAGTGCACCGCGCGGCGATCGGCAAGTTCGAGATCGGCAAGTATGTGCCGAAGGAAATGCTGCGTAGCGAACGCTGATCCGGCACCGCGTTACCTGATCGTTCCCACGCTCTGCGTGGGAATGCATCCCGTGACGCTCTGCGTCACAGTGGACGCAGAGCGTCCATGGCGGCGTTACCACGCGGAGCGTGGGAACGATCCGGTGATATCAATACACCCAAACCTCAACCCGCCGATTCTTGATCCGCCCCTCATCCGCATTGTTCGCCGCCACCGGCATCAACGCACCAAAGCCACGAACCTCACGCAACACCACGCCGTTCTTCACCAATTCCCGCCGCACCGCCATCGCCCGCAGCTTCGACAGCAGATCGGCTCGCGCCGGGTCATCCTTGGCATCACCAAACCCAACCAATGTCACCGCGCGCTCGGTCTTGTCGTGGCGCTTTATATAGTCGAACACCCGCGCCAGATCCTGACGCGCCTTGTTATCGAGATTCGCGCTGCCTTCCTCGAAACGGAAATTCACCGTCAGACGCTGGGCGTGACGGCTGAGGGATTGATAACCCTCGGGCATCAGCGCATTCGGTGCCACCGTCATGGCGTGCACGGTCTGGCTGATGAAGCCGTTGGCCGCCACGATCGCCTGGCCCTGACGACTTTGTGCAAACGTCACCAAGGCCTGCGCCCAAGGATTGTTGCTGTCGGGCGGCAGATAGAAGAACAAGCGCCGCGACAGCGGATAGTCTTCGGTGGCAATCAGGCTGTTCAGCGGCAGCATCGACTGCGATGCGCCATCAGCAATCGATACTGCTTTGGCTTGGCGCACGTAAGGCAAACCGATGAAGCCGATGCCTTGCGGATCGCTGCTCACCGCGTCGGACAATTGCTCGCTGGACTCAAACCTTTTCGCCGCGTTGCTCAGACTTTTCCCGCGACGACTCAGGACTAACTCCTTAAACGTGTCGTAGGTGCCGGACTGGTCATCGCGCGCATATAAATGAATCGCACCGCCACGCCCGCCGAGGTCTTCCCAGGTTTTCACATCGCCAGCGAAGATCCGCGCCAGTTGCTCGGTGTCCAGTTGTTGGAGGGGATTATCGGGATGAAGGATGATCGCCAGGCCGTCGATGGCGATGACTTGTTCGGCGGCGGGGCTTTTCAGGTCGCCCAGTGATTGCAGGGCCTGCAATTCACTGTCCTTGATTTCGCGGGAGGACGCGGCAAGATCGGCGCTGGCATTTTTCAACGCGGTGAAACCGGTGCTGGAACCGTGGGCGGCGACTTCAACGATCACGAGTTTGCCTTGAGCGGTCTGGCCGATGATGCGCAACTCGTTGGCGGTGTCCGGGGTTTCGCGGTGGATTTTCAGCAAGCCCTGTTCTTGCAGCAGACCTTCGACCAGAGCCGGTCCAAGTTCGGCACCGATGGTGTTGGAGCCTTGAATGCGCAGCGCGGGGCCGTTTTCAGGGAGGGGCAGGGCGGCGGCAGAAACCGTCAGCCACGCACTCAAGAGAAAAACGCACAGAACACGCAGGGTCATGCCGGCACCGAATCAAGCCAAGGGGATTGCCGGGGAGATTAAGTCAGGCGCATGACCAAAAGATGACAACTAACCCATGTAGGAGTGAGCCTGCTCGCGATAGCGGTGTACCGGTCAAATTTATGTCGACTGATTCACCGCTATCGCGAGCAGGCTCACTCCTACAGGTATTGCGTAAGGCTTGGGATCAGCTGAGTTCAAGCCAGATCGGCGCATGATCGGACGGTTTTTCCATCCCGCGCAGTTCGTAGTCCACGCCCGCAGCCTTCACCCGCGGCAACAAACCATGGGATGCCAGAATCACGTCAATGCGCAGGCCACGCTTCGGTTCATCCTCAAACCCACGGCTGCGGTAATCGAACCAACTGAACATGTCGGTCACGTCCGGGTTCAAGTGGCGATAGCTGTCGGTCAAACCCCAATTCTTCAGGCGCGCCATCCACTCGCGTTCTTCCGGCAGGAAGCTGCATTTACCGGTTTTCAGCCAGCGTTTCATGTTGTCCGGGCCGATGCCGATGTCGCAGTCTTCCGGGGAAATGTTCACATCGCCCATCACCACCACGGGCTGTTCGTTGTGGAACTGGCTTTCCAGCAGTGCTTGCAGATCACTGTAGAAACGCTGCTTGGCGGGGAATTTGGTTGGGTGGTCGCGGCTTTCACCCTGAGGGAAATAGCCGTTCATGATCGTCACCGGCACGCCATTGGCGTCGGCGAAAGTGCCCCAGATAAAGCGGCGCTGAGCGTCTTCTTCGTCAGTGGCGAAACCTTTGTGGATGGCGATCGGTTCCTGACGCGAGAGCATCGCCACGCCGTAATGGCCTTTCTGGCCGTGGAAGTACACGTGATAGCCGAGGGCGCGGACTTCTTCGAGCGGGAACTGATCGTCGTGGACCTTTGTTTCCTGCAGGCCGATAACATCCGGCTGGTGTTTTTCGATCAGCGCTGCCAGCTGATGCGGACGGGCGCGCAGTCCGTTGATGTTGAAGGAAACGATCTTCATGGTCGGCAGTCCTGGCAAAAGGGCGATGCTAGCTGACATGGGGGAGATGGGCCAGTGTGGGGTGGGAGAAATCACTTTTGTCTGTGGGATTTGTGTTGCCTGTAAGTGCCTCTTCGCGAGCAAGCTCGCTCCCACAGGGGAATGCGTTCCAAATGTGGGAGCGAGCTTGCTCGCGAAGGCGTCCGCCCAGTCGATGAAGATCCCGACTTGGTCTATACCTGTGGGGAACCACGCCACCCGTAAAAGGTTCGTACCAACAAGAGCGCCGCCATTTGAACGCGCCCCGGGGAGAATCACCGTCATGCCTGAAACCCAGACCGCCATCGCCGACATTCATATGCTCGACCGTGGCTACTCCCGCGAAGCTCGATCGCTGCTCTATCAGGCTTATCGCCATGAGCCGACCTTCGCTTACCTGTTCGAAGCCGAGCGCCCTGGCTACGAACAGCGCGTGCGGGCGACGGTGCGCGAACTGGTCAAACAACACTTTCTGCAGGACCTGCCCGCCATTGGCCTGCTGGTCAACGACCGCCTGATCGGCATCGCCCTGATCGCGCCGCCGCAACGCCGTTTGGGCATCACCGAAAGCTGGGCGTGGCGTTTGCGCATGGTGCTCAGCACCGGATTCCGCTGCACCCGGCGCTATCTCGATTACCACGACGCCGTCGCCGCGTGTGTGCCCAGTGATTCGGTACACATGCTGCCGCTGCTGGGCATCCACCCACAATTTCAGGGCAAGCACTTTGGCGAGCAACTGCTGACCGCCGTACACAACTGGTGCGCGGTGGACGAAACCTCGCAAGGCGTGGTGCTCGACACCGGCAACCCACGCTATCTGGAATTCTACAAAAGGCAGGGTTACCAAGAGATCGGCGAAGTTGCCGTCGGCCCGGTGCGCGAACACGTATTTTTCCACGCCAATCCGCAGGTGTTACAAACTGCAACAGCATGACAATCGAACTTCTTGGGAAATTTCCTGTTCTATCACGCTCCCAAGCCCGTGATAGCATCCGCGCCTATGAAGTTTCCAGGAAGATTTACCAGTGGCGTGCTCATGCTGTTAACCAGCTGCACGGCGCTGGCGCAAAGTGAATTGGATGTGCGGATCAAACCGTCCAACGATGAACTCAAGGCCAATATAGAAGGCTATATCGGCAGCCTCGGCGATCGTGACGAAGAAGCCCTGCAGCGCTTCAGTCGCGGTGCCGAAGAGCAGGCGCGCAAAGCGGCCCAGGCGTTGGGCTACTACCAGCCGCAGATTGAAAGTGACGTCAAGGGCGGCGACAAGCCGCGCCTGGTGTTGAACATCGATCCCGGCGAGCCTATTCACCTGCGCAACGTCACCCTCCGTGTCGACGGCCCGGCTGCCTCCCTCAAATCCTTTCGTGTACCGAAAAGCGACGCGCTCAAGTCCGGTGCGGTGCTCAACCATGGGCGTTACGAAGACGCCAAAAGACTTATTCAGAATCAGGCCTCGCGCTTCGGTTTTTTCAGTGGCCATTTCACTAGTCAAAAACTCATGGTCGACCCGCGCGCCGGGGTCGCCGACATCGAACTGATCTACGAAAGCGGCCCGCGTTATGCGCTGGGCAAAGTCAAATTCGAAGGCGACACGCCGTTCGACGAAGACCTGCTGCAACGCATGGTGCCGTTCAAGGAAGGCGAGCCGTACGACTCCGAGCTGATCGCTGAGCTCAATCGCGATCTGCAATCGAGCGGTTACTTCGAAGGCGTACGCGTCGATGCCGCACCGACCACGGCGAAAAATGACGTGATCCCGGTGGACGTCAAACTCGACACACGCAAACCACGGACCATGGGCCTGGGCCTCGGTTATTCGACCGACGTCGGCCCGCGCATCAAAGCCAACTGGACCCGCCACTGGGTCAACCCGCAAGGCGACAGTTATGGTTGGGAAGCCGAACTCTCGGCGCCACGGCAAAACGTCGGGCTGTTCTATGACATCCCGCTCGACCCGCCGCTGACCGACAAACTGCGTTGGGCCGGCGGCTATCAATTCGAAGACATCGACGGTTCCGATACGCTGAGCAAACTGCTGACCTTCGGCCCGGAATGGCACAGCAAGTTGCCGAGCGGCTGGCAGCGGGTGATCTCGTTGAAATGGCAGCGTGAAGAATATGAACTCGGCGATGACTCCGGTCTGAGCACCTTGCTGATGCCCGGCATCAGTTACTCGTACCTGAAAAGCGACAATCGCATCGACCCGCACAACGGCTATCGCCTGAGCTTTGAAAGTAAAGTGGCGAAAGAAGGCCTCGGCTCGGACAACAACCTTTTATATGGCACCGCGCTGGTCAAAGGCCTGACCACGGTGTTCGACAAGCACCGCTTGCTCGGTCGTGTGCAGGTCGGCGGCAGCGCCACCAACGGCTACAACTCGGTGCCGCCGTCGCTGCGTTTCTTCGCCGGTGGCGATCAGAGCGTGCGCGGTTACGACTATCAGAGCCTGTCGCCGAAAAACTCCGACGGTGACCGGATCGGCGGGCGTTACATGGTCGCTGGCAGCGTCGAGTATCAATACTCGATCGCCGAGAAATGGCGCGTGGCGACCTTCGTCGATCAGGGCAACTCTTTCAACAAACTCGAACTGCCGAACCTCAAGACCGGGGTCGGTATTGGTGTGCGCTGGGTCTCGCCGGTGGGGCCGATCCGCCTCGACCTGGCCCACGCACTCGACGACGATGGCGGCATCCGGCTGCACTTTTCCATGGGGCCTGAGCTGTGAAGCGTGGTTTGAAAATTACGGCGCTGGCGTTGTTGGCGCTGCTGTTGTTGATCGTATTGAGCGTCACCGCCGTACTCGGCACGGCGGCCGGCAGCCGCTGGGTGCTGGGCCTCGTGCCGGGCTTGAGCGTGGAAAATTTCCAGGGTCGCCTCGGCGGGCAATGGAGTGCCGATCATCTGCTGTGGCAGCAGGACAGCAGCCGCGTCGAGCTGAACAAGGCAATCTTCGCCTGGTCACCGCTGTGCCTGACCCGCATGACCCTGTGCATCGAACAGCTCAAGGCTGATCAGGTCATTCTGCAATTCCCGCCGAGCGAAGAGACCACCGAAAGCGGCCCGATCAAACTGCCGGATCTGCAATTGCCGGTGGCCATCGAGCTGGGTGACGTGCAGGTTGGCAGCCTGCTGTTCAATGGCAGCGAACAGCTCAAGGGCCTGCAACTGGCGGCGCACTGGACTGCCAAGGGCATGCAGATCGACAGCGTGAAATTGCAGCGCGACGAGCTCAGCCTGAACCTGTCCGGCACACTTGAACCGAGCGGCAACTGGCCGCTGAACATCGCCGGTGACCTGACCCTGCCATCCCCGAGAACTGGGCCGTGGACACTGGCGTTGAAGATCGACGGCGACCTGTTGAAAACCCTCAACCTGCACGCCGACAGCCGGGGTTACCTTGACGGCCAGTTAAGCGGCGAGCTGCAACCGCTGGCGGAAAACCTGCCGGCCAAGGTGCGCATCACCAGCGATGCGTTCAAACCGAGCGCTGACCTGCCGGACACCCTTCAGCTCAATCAATTGCTGTTGACCGGTGAAGGCGACCTGAAAAACGGTTATCAGCTCAACGGCAACGCCACGCTGCCCGCCGATAAAGGTCCGGTGGCGCTGTTGCTCAAAGGCAAAGTCGACGCCAGCGGCGCGCAGATTGCCGGCCTCGACCTGACGGCCAACGACAAACAAAGCCTGAAACTCACTGGCAGCGTTGACTGGAGCAAAGGCCTCAGCGCCCAAGCCAATATCAACTGGCAGGATTTCCCGTGGCACCGGCTCTATAACGAAATCGACGAGCCGCAAGTCGCCCTGCGTACTTTCAGTGGCGAAGTCTCCTACACCGATGGGCAATACCTCGGTAACTTCGACGCCGCACTGGATGGCCCGGCGGGCGCGTTTACCCTGAGCAGTCCGTTCAGCGGCAGCCTTAAACAGATCGCTTTGCCGCAACTGAAGATGCAAGCCGGGCAGGGCAAGGCTGAAGGGCACGTCAATGTACAGTTTGCCGACGGTATCGCCTGGGACACAGCGCTGGAGCTGTCTGCGCTCAACCCGGCGTACTGGGTTGCCGAGCTGCCGGGCACCTTGGCCGGGCCGCTGAAAAGCCAAGGCGAAATGAAGAACGAACGCCTGAGCCTGACCGCTGATCTCGATTTGAAAGGCAAACTGCGCGGGCAACCGGCGATTCTCCAGGCCAAGGCTGACGGCGCTGGCGAACAGTGGAATCTCAACGCTCTGCAAATCCGTCTCGGCGACAACAGCATCAGCGGCAAGGGCAGCCTGCAACAGAAACTCACCGGGCAGATCGATATCAAGCTGTCGCGTCTGGCTCAGCTCTGGCCGCAACTGCGCGGGCAGGTCAACGGGCAGGTCAATGTGGCCGGTACGTTGAAGGCGCCGCAGGGCAAGCTCGACCTGCAAGGTTCGCAACTGGCGTTTCAGGACAATCGCCTGCAAAGCCTCAACCTCGACGCCACCCTCGACAGTGCGCAGCGGGCGAGAATCGATCTGAAAGGTAGCGGCATTCAGGCCGGCGACACCAACCTCGGGGTGTTGACCGCCAGCGCTCAAGGCGACATCAAGAACCAGAAACTCAACCTCGACCTGACTGGGCCGAAGCTGAAACTGGCCCTCGGTCTGGATGGCAATCTGGACAAGGGTAACTGGCGCGGTCGCCTGGCCAGCGGTGACATTCAGGCCGGTGGCCAGGACTGGAAACTGCAGAATCCGGCAAAACTCGAACGCTTGGCTGACGGCAAAATCAACTTCGGCGCGCATTGCTGGATGTCCGGCAATGCCAGCCTGTGCGGTGAAGATCAGCGCCTGATGCCGGAGCCGAAACTGCGCTACCACCTCAAGCAATTCCCGATCGAAAGCCTCGCGCAATGGCTGCCGAAAGACTTTGCCTGGAAGGGTAAGCTCAACGCCGATCTGCAACTGGATCTGCCGGCCAGCGGCCCCAACGGTGTGGTCAGCATCGACGCCAGTGGCGGCACCTTGCGCATGAAGGACAAGGATCAGTGGCTGGACTTCCCGTACCAGACCCTGAAACTCACCAGCAAACTCACGCCAAAACGCGTCGACACCGAACTGAATTTCGTCGGCGGCAAACTCGGCGAATTGATGGTGCAGGCGCAACTCAATCCGCTGCCAAAAAACAAACCGTTGAGCGGCTCGTTCCGCCTCAGCGGGCTGGACCTGTCGGTGGCTCGGCCGTTTGTGCCGATGGTCGAAAAACTCACCGGGCGCCTGAATGGTAGCGGCACCATTTCCGGCGGATTGCTGGCGCCGCTGGTCAACGGCACCGTGCAACTCAGTGACGGCGAAGTGTCCGGCGCCGAGTTGCCGATGGAGCTGCAGAACCTGCAACTCACCGCCCTGATTGCCGGTGAATCGGTACGCCTCGACGGCGGCTGGAAAAGCGGTAAGAGCGGGCAGGGCAGCCTCAACGGTAACGTTGCCTGGGGCCAGGCACTGGTGGTTGATCTGGCGTTGAAAGGCACGCAATTGCCGGTCACCGTCGAGCCTTATGCCAAGCTGGAAGTGGCGCCGGACCTGAAGATTTCCATGGCCGGCGACGAGCTGAAAATCGCCGGCAAAGTGCAGGTGCCCAAAGGTGAAATCACCGTGCGTGAGCTGCCGCCGTCAACGGTGAAAGTCTCCGATGACACGATCATCGTCGGTGCGCAGACCGAAGAGGGCAAACCGCCGATGGCGATGAAAATGGACATCGACGTGGTGGTCGGTGAAGACAAACTGGCCTTCGCCGGTTTTGGTCTGACCGCCAACGTGCAAGGTCATGTGCACATCGGCGACAACATGGATACCCGTGGCGAGCTGTGGCTCAATGACGGCCGCTACAGTGCCTACGGCCAGCGCCTGCAAGTGCGCCGTGCGCGTCTGTTGTTCGCCGGTCCCCTCGATCAGCCATATCTGGACATCGAAGCGATTCGCCAGACCGACGACGTGATCGCCGGTATTCGCCTGAGCGGCAGCGCCGAGCAGCCGACCACGCAGATCTTCTCGGAACCGGCGATGAGTCAGGAACAGGCGTTGTCCTATCTGGTCCTCGGTCGACCGCTGAGCACCAACGGTGAAGACAACAACATGCTCGCGCAAGCGGCGTTGGGTCTGGGCTTGATGGGCAGCTCCGGGGTCACCAGCAGCCTGGCCAAGGATCTGGGGATTCAGGACTTCCAGCTCGACACGGCAGGCAGCGGCGATGCCACCAGTGTTGTGGCCAGCGGCAATATTACTGAGAAGCTCAGTTTGCGTTATGGCGTTGGCGTGTTTGAACCGGCCAGCACCATTGCGCTGCGCTATAAGCTGAGCAAGAAGGTTTACGTCGAAGCGGCCAGTGGCGTGGCCAGTTCGCTGGATATTTTCTACAAGCGCGATTTCTAGATCGCGCTTTCTCCTGAACCGAGTCGCTTCAATCGCTGGCAAGCCAGCTCCCACAAGCTTCTGTGGCGTACATGATTGTTGTGTGCGCCAAGGACTTTGTGGGAGCTGGCTTGCCAGCGATGGCGTCTTCTCAGTCAGCCACTGGCGCGCGGCACACCAGGGAGGCCCGCTCGTAGTTCAACGCCTTGTCCCGCTCGGGCAGTGCATACGACGCCTCGCAGCGCTGGCCTTGCCAATTGATGGTCAGGGTGCCGGCGTCGTCCGCGACCAGCGCCAGTGCCTTGCCGCTCGGGTCGGAGATCGCCAGTTGTTTGCCGGCGGCGTCCTCCAGTGCGGCGCCAAACGGGATCGGCTGGTGGTGCGCGTCGAACAGAGAAAACTGCACCCGGCGTCCGGTTTTGCTCGCGTAGCGCGCTAGCACCACGGCACCACGGCGCGGTACCACTTGCTGGGTGGCGTTTTCAATTTCAAAGTCGCCGCCCAGGTCGCGGGTGTCGAGGCTGATCCAGTTGACCCGATACGGCTGCGCATTGGACACCACAGCGAATCCATTACCGGCGGTTTTCGCGCCCGAGAAACTGGCAATCTTCACGTCTTTGACACCGTCGACCTGCGCCAGCGCAAAAGTCTCACCGACGGTCTGCCCCAGGTTGATCCCGCCCGCGTGGCCGACAATCGATCCGGCCACGTTGAGACTCTGCGAGTTGTAGCCACGGCCCTGACTGTAGCCGGCGCTGATGTCCATCACTGGGGTTCGCGTGCTGAGGTTGGCCGACCCCGTACTGCCGCCGGTGCGACTGTTGCCTCCCTGCACTGAGTAATAGGTGTCGCTGTCTTCGGACAGGTAACCGTTGATGCCGACCTGGGTGCTGCTGTCATCTTTCTGCGTGCTGGCCGAAACGAACGCTCGCGGCGCGCGGGGCTTTGAGCCCAGCGGAAACGACACTGAGAGATTGAACAAAGTGTCGTTGTTCGCCGGGCCGTAGTTGCCGACATCCTTGGTGTAAGTCGCGCTGAGGTTGTAGCTGACGTCAGCCCAATAATTGCTGTAACCGGCCGACAGGCTCTGCGAACCGCCGCGGCCCCAATAGCGCTGATCACTGGCGTTGAGGTAGATGCTGCCGAACTGCTGATTGCGCCCCAGGCTCTGGTTGACAGTGAGGTCGGTGCGGGTTTTCGAGTTGCCGCTACGCTGCTCACCCTCACGGCTTAGCTCTTCGACGTGTTCGCTCAAGGTGCGATAGCCCTCGGTCGAATAGCGATAAGCGGCGAGGGTGAAGTTGGTGTCAGTACCGGTAAAGGTCTTGGCGTACAACGCGCGCAGGCTGTTGCCCTTGAGCGTCTGGCCGAAGGTGCGACTGCTGGAGTGGGTCAGATCGAGCGAGATCGCCCCGATGGCAGTGTTGCGACCGGCGCCGATCGACAGTGCCTGAAAATCCTCGGTGGCCTGAGTGCCGACAATCGCCGACAGGTTACTGCTGACGCCATAAGCCACGGTGCTGCTGATAAATTCCGGCGTTTGCTGGTCATCGCTGTTGCTGTTGTAGCGGCCCGCCGAAACGCTGTACTTCAACTGGCCTTCGCGCACCATGATCGGCAGGCTTGAAAAAGCCTGCACCGTGACCCGGCGCCGGCCATCGGCTTCGATTACGGTGATTTCCAGATCGCCGTTGGAGCCGCTGGGGTAAATGTCGCTGATCTCGAACGGCCCGGGCGGTACGTTGGCGGTGTACAGAATGTAATTGTTCTGGCGAATCTCTACCGTGGCGCTGGATTGCGCAATGCCGCGAATCACCGGCGCATAGCCGCGCTCACTGTCGGCGCGCATGCCGTCGTCGGAGGCCAGTTTCAGGCCGCGATAACGCACGCTGTCGAACAGGTCGGCGTCGGAGAAAATATCCCCGGCACTGAACTGGCCCTTCAGCGCGGTGACGTCATGTTGCAGGTAGCTGCGGTTGCTCTTGAACGTACTTGGCTGGCCGGTGCTGCTGTTGAAGTTCGACTCGTTACGCAGGCGCCAGCCGCCAAGGTTTATGCCGTTGCGCAGGCCGACGTTATTGGCAATCGTGGTCTGGGCATCGGTGCTGTTGCGGTTGCTGCTCACCTGATAATTGATGAACGCTGCGGGTACGCCTTCGTCCCACAGCGCCGGATCGACATAACCACGGCGGCCACGCTCCATGGCACTTTGCGGCACGCTGACCAGCAAACGCAGGCGCGGCACGTCATAGCGCACGGTGGCATGATCGATCAGCGCGGGCAGGTCGAGGCAGGCATCCGCATCGGCGACGTCGAGTTTGCCGCTGGCTTGCAGCTTGCCAATATCCACGCCCAGTTGCTTGAGCATGTCCAGAGTCAGACAGGCTTGGACCTTGTGACTGTCGGGGAGACGCCGAAAGGCGATATCGCGGCGGCCCACCAGCATATCGTTGCCATACAGATCGACCCGGTAAGTGCCGGGGAGCACGCGGCTGCCGGCGAGCAGCGATTGCAGGTCGATGGCAGACGTCGCGCCTTGCAGAAACGAGGTATTGAATTGCTCTTCGGCGTCAGCCAGACAGGTTGTGCTGAAGACCAGAGCAACCGAAAACGGTGCCAGGCCATCGCGCTTGAATAAAAACATGCAGGAACCCTATATCACCTCCGATACGAACTAACGGAGCGAAGAGAAATACAGTGAAAGTGCGGCTGTTAAAGCAGCACGCGAGTCATGGCGATTCTTTATCCAGGCTGGCGCTTACTGCGGCGCTGCCGGAAAGTTGCGCGACATAACGGTCTCTGGCGCCGTAGTCGTTGATGCTGCTGAACAACAGGCGCGGGGAACCTGCCGTGTGAAGTTGTTTGAGAACAAACTCTTTTTCTTCGCCAGGGGCGATCATCATCGAGTCGAACGGATGCTCGCGTGTGGCGCCGGATTGCACAGTGATGTCGGCAATCGAGACGTGATAAACCCCGGGATTACTCACCACCAGTACGCTCTTGCCGGCGCGCTCGGTCAGTCGCCAGGTCAGCTCGGTCGGGGCCTGATAAGCGTTGTTGTTCAGGCCGCCAGGGCGGAAGAACACCTTGATCCGTTGGCGCACCGCCAGTTGCAGGGTGTTCGCGGTTTTCGCCGACTGCGGGATCTCCTGCACGTTCAACCACACCACCGACTCGCGGTCTTTGGGCATACCGGTGCCTTCGTAGATGACCCGCAGAATCTGTTGTTCTCCGTCGCTGACGCGCACCAGCGGTGGAGTGACGGCAAAGGGCACAGAGGCTTCGTCGCTGTCGGTATCGACCCAGGACTGAATCAACACGTCTGCACCGCTGTTGCGCACGGTGATGCCGGCTTCTTTGTGCTTGCCGTCGAATATCAGTCGAGTGCTGCTCAGGGAAATGCCAGCCATGGCCTGATTGACGGCGAGCAGGCCCAGAAGGCCGACGCAAAGGGACAGGGAAGGACGTAAAAACATGAAGAATTACCGCGCAGAGTGAAAGAAAGTGCGGGACCGTTCGGCCCCGCACAGTGCTCGATGAATCGCGCGATTTATTCGTATTGCAGGGTGAACGGCAGGGTCGCGTCGCCACGGCCGGCAACGGCCAGTTTCGGATCGACGGTGGTCACGTAGGCGGCCGAGAATTTCAGCGTGGTGTTGCTGTCCTGCAGGGTGTTTTCGATGCGCGCGGTAGTCGGCGAAGTCAGGTCGATTACTGCACCGTTGGCATCAAGCAAGGCGATACCGATACCTTTTGCCGAGCCCAGGCCGTCGATCAGTTTCAAGACCTTGGTGCCGGTTTCGATACCCGAGCCTGCGCCCTTGGTTGGTTCGAAGATCATTGCCACTTTGGTGCCAGCGTTGCAGTTGATCTTCATGTCGAAGTTCTCGACGCTCAGCGTGCCGTTGCCTTTTGGCGCGGTGGCGGTGCCCATGTCCTTGATCGACACTTCGCCCATGTTCACCGAAATGGTCTTGTCCTTGCCGGCGCCTTCGACCGAGCAGGCATCGTTGTTGATGGTGCCGGTGAAGTTGATGGTGCCGCTGCCAGCCTTGGTAGGCACAACCGGATCGGCCGCCAGGACATTAGCGGCAGCGAAGATCGACAGGGCGAGAAGCGTGCGAGACAGCTTTTTCATGTTGCTTTTCCATTGGTGGGGTAAAGACAACACGATAAAACCCGGTTGGGCGCTGCAACATCAGACAATCCCTAGAAACCAGCAAGTTGCGAGGGGCAACAGTCTGTCAATTGAACAAGTTGCGTTCGATGCAGTAAGTCAGCAGCTCCTGATCACTGCTGACATCCAGTTTGCGCATGGCCGAAATCTTCTGCGTGCTGATTGTCTTTGCACTTCGATTCAGACCTCGGGCGATTTCATTGACGCCTTGCCCCTGAACAAACAAGCGCAGGATTTCATGTTCCTTGGGCGATAGACGGGAGAAACGTTCATCGAGATCGGCGCCATCGTCCAGCACCGAAGTCGGCGTCGTTCGATGGCCGCTTATGCGCTTGCCCTTGGCGATGGCTTTGAGCGCCACTTCTATTTCAACGTGCAACTGGCTTTTCTGAATGACTGCAAGTACGCCGAGTTCTTGCAGGCGGGTCAGGATCAACGGGTTGGAAATCATGGTCAGCACCAGCACCCGCACTGCGGGAAAGTGTCGGGTCACGTACTCCACCAGTTTCAGGCCATCACCGTAGGGCGAGTCACCGGGCATGTTGAAGTCGGTGATCAGCAGATCCACCGGTTGTGACCTCAGCAGCTTGATCAAACCATCGGAACACACTACCTCGCCGACTACGCTGAAGCGCCGGTCGCGCTCGACCAGTTCCCGCACCCCCAGCAGGACGATGGGATGATCATCGGCGATGACAACGTTGAAGGTTTCCATGAGTGCTTTATCCAGAGTGAAATTATTCAAGGGCGTCGAGCAGGTCAGTCAGGCGCGCCAGTTGTTGACGAACCTCTACGGCCAGCGCGGGAGTCACCGACATGCCGGTCAGGCGGCATTCCAGTGCAACGAAAGCTTGGGCCAGCGCCTCGACCTGCACCGCACCCAACGCACCGGCCATGCTGTGCAGTTGCTGCGCGACGCTGTTGGCGTCGGCGGCATCCAGCGCGCTGAGGGTGGTCTGAATATCCTTGTGCAGTGTCGAGACAAACAGCTCGCGCATCTTCGGCGATAGCGCTGGCGGGATGTCAGCGACCTGCGCGATCGGAATCTGGCAGTGGCTTTGCAGTTGCGCGCGCAGCGTCGCCAGGTTCAGCGGTTTGACCATCCATGCGTTCATACCCACAGCGGCGCAGCGTTCGCCTTCTTCGCGCAAGGCGTTGGCGGTAACACCGATGATCGGCAGCGTTGCATCCTGTTCGCGCAAGGCTGTGGTCAGCTCATAGCCGTTCATGATCGGCATGTTGACGTCGGTCAGCAGCATATCGAAGCGCCCCGGCGCCCATCGCTCCAGCGCCTGTTCGCCGTTGGTAGTGACAACCACCGAGCAGCCTAGTGCCTCCAGTTGTTCCTGGATGACCGCTGCGTTGATCACATTATCCTCGGCCACCAGCACGCGCAGGTTCAGTGCTCGGGTATTTTCCTGCTGCGAGGGTACGCGCCGCTGATGGGCGTCGTGCCTTGCCAGCGCGATCGCCCAGCCAATCGCGCGCACATCGTCGGCATCGACCTGCCAGCCGCTGCCGCTGATCTGTGCCGGGTTGGGGCCGCCCGGTATTGCGACGATTCGCTGGCCATCGAAAACCGTGGCGTGGGTCAGCGGCGCAAGATCCACCAGCAGCGCGGAAGACGACGGCAACTCGTGCGTCACCAGACGGCAATCCAGACCAAAGCGGTGCAGCCAGCCGAGCAGATGCTGCGCCAGTTCGGCGACCGGTGCGCGCACGTAAACGGCGGCGCTGCCGGCCTCGAAGGCCGGGCAATCGGCGAGCCTGCCCGGCGCGCAATCCAGCGCCAGTTGCAGGTTGAAGCGACTGCCCAGGCCCGGTTCGCTGACCACATTCAACTCGCCATGCATCAACTCGCACAGCCATTTGCAAATGGCCAGACCGAGACCCGCACCGGCATGACTATCGGCTTCATTGACTTGATAGAAAGGGTCGAACAATTGCTCTTGCTGTGCCTGGGAAATACCCACGCCGGAATCGCTGACCTGCCACTGCACCTCGGTGCGGCCGCCAGTGCTTTGCAGCACCACAACGCGCACCACAACGCGCCCGTTATCGGTGAACTTGATCGCGTTGCTCAGCAGGTTGTTGAGGATCTGGCGAATGCGTTGCGCATCACCGAGCAGTTGATCCGGCAATGCCGCATCAATGCAGGCGTACAGTTGCAGACCTTTGCCTCGGGCAAACGCGCCGTAGCTGCGCACCACGTCTTCGGTCAGCTCCAGCGGGCAGAACGGCTGAAGCTCAAGGTTCATCTGCCCGGCCTCGATTTTCGACACATCCAGCACGTCGCTGATCAGTTTGAACAGGCTGGCGGACGAGCGCTGAATGGTTTCCAGATAGGCCTGCTGACGCGGCGCGAGATCGGTCAGGCCAAGCAGTTCCAGGGTGCCGAGCACGCCATACAGCGGCGTGCGGATTTCATGGCTCATGGTTGCCAGAAAACGGCTTTTTGCCTGATTGGCCGAATCGGCCGCCTGACGGGCGACTTCCAGTGCCGCTGCATCTTCGACATGGCGGGTGACATCGTGCAGCGCACACAGCCACGCGTCCTGGCCCTGATAACGGGTGGCGATGAAGGCCACGTGCAAATGCCGGCCGTCGATCTCGAGCTCCGCGTGGCCATGGCCGGTCGCGCCTTGTTGTTCGAGCAGGCTGATCAATTCCTGGGTGTCGTGCCATTGCTGGGCGCGCTGGTTTTCCAGCAAGACCTGATGATCACGACGGCTGATCACGCACAGGCCGGTCGGTGCGGTATCGATGACCGCACGGCTGAACGCTTCACTTTCGGCGATGCTTGCGTGGGCACTTTGTGCGGGCAAAATCACCCGTTGCGCGTACCAGCGATTCAGCGCTCGGCCACTGCCGAGCACTACCAGCACCAAGCCCAGCAGACACAGCAATGGCCATAATGCGTAATCGAGAAAACTCTGCACGCTGATCACATAGATCGCCGTCCAGTGCCGTTCACCGGGGCTGCTCAGCTTGAACACCAGACCGTCGCGGGTCAGGTTTGCGCCTTCATTGAGCACCCGATCAGGCTTGAGTTCGCCGATCAACACTGTGCCGCTGGGCGTGATCAGGGTGAAGTCATCGTAGATCGACCATTTCATCAAACGCTCGATATTGTTGACTTGCGAGAGCTTCAGCAGCGAGCCGAGCACTACCCAGGAATTCGCCCCTTCAATGGTCAGCGTCGGTTTGCTCAGGTTGATCCGTACATAAGCGAGCAGGCTCGGCGTCACGTTGTCGTCCGCAGCGAACGGGTAGGGCGCCCACTGCACTTGCGCTGAAGTCTGCGCGCGCCGTTGCAGATTCTTCTGGGTCATGATCTCGACGAAGGTGCTGATTTGCGTTGGCCCCGCACCTCGCAGACGACCGGCGGCGGGCACGGCGATATCGAAATTGTCCGGGCCGTTGAGCAGGATCACCTGCGGCGACTGGTAATGCGAGGCCGCCCAGAAGGCGCTGTAATACGCTGCCAGATAGCTGCCGAGGGCAAACACCTTGGGGTGTTGGCTGGGAGCGATTCGCTCGGGATCGATCTTGACGCTGAATGGCAGCGAGAACGGCAGCCCACGGCCTTCATAAATGTTCGGCCCTTCTTCGGGCAAACGCTTTTGCACCACCGGCGGCGCCACGGTTTCCGGGAAGTACTCGCCCTTGTCGCTGGCCCGTGAGATATCGCCGAGAAACGCTTCCTGCTCGCGAATGTTTTCCATCAGCCGGGCGAAGTGGAACTGCATGGTATCGCGCTGTTCTTCGACCATGCGCTGCACGCCGAGATAGCTGATGCCCAGCAACAGCAAAACCAGCGCGCCGAGGATCAGCAAGCCCTTGTTCAGGCGCAGTGAACTGCTGGCGAGTTTTTCCAGCAAGGCATTGGGATGCGGCATCAACACGCCCGGTCAAAGAAAGTGATTACGCGAGTGAACATGGATGGCCTCGATGGCAAGTGGTGATTGTCCACTGCATTGTGCCGGTCACCAGACATTCGCCGGGCCGTCGTGGCTGAGCAACTGCTGGAACTGCTCCGAAGACACTGCGTGGGAAATCAGGAAACCCTGAACCTGAGTGCAGTCGATCTTACGCAACAGAGCAAGTTCTTGCGCGGTTTCCACGCCTTCGGCCACCACCGTCAGGCCCAGTTGCCGACCCAGGGTGACGATGCTGGTCAGCGCTTGCGCCAGTTCGGCGTTGCTGTTGCAACCCTGGACCAGTGCACGGTCGATTTTCAGCTCGGTAAACGGCGCCGACACCAGGTTCATGTAGGCGCTGTAGCCTTTGCCGAAATCATCCTGAGACAAGCCGAAACCCTTGATCCGCAAGCGACAGGCTCCGGCGTAGAAATTGCTGATGTCGTCGGGCACCGAGCATTCCATCAGCTCGAAACAGATCCGCGCCGGCAGACCGTTGTGTTGCAGGACAAAGGCGAGGATGCGATCGGGCAGGTCGTGGCTGTTGAGCAAGTGCGTGGGCAGATTGATCGACACCGGAATGTCATAGCCTTGCTGGCGCCATATTGCCTGGGCGGCAATCGCCTGTTCCAGCATGCGCCAGAGCAGATGTTCTTCAAGGTCGTGGGCGATCAGCACCGGCAGAAATAACCCCGGTAACAACATGCCATGTTCGGGGTGCACCCAGCGCACCAGTGCTTCGGCGGCGACGATGCGGCCATTGTCCAGCGCCTTCTTGGGTTGAAACCAGGCTTGCAGCTCACCGTTGTCCAGCGCGCGCAAAATGCTCTGCCGATCAATACCGGTATGCGCGGCAACAGGCGCGTCCTGACGCAACGCCTGCAACTGCTCGATCAGGCAGTGCAATGCCGCGCTGTTGACCGGTTTGGAAATCAGCCCGATGACCTTCACCTGCAGATTGCTCGCCACCAGGCTCGCACCCATCAGCATGCGCCGCGAGGCGGCGCTCATGATCGCCAGTGCCGGGCGCGATTTCTGCATCGCGAGGCCCTGAATGAACTGCACGCCGTCCATGCCCGGCATCAACAGATCGGTAAGCACCAGATCGAACTCGCGATTTTGCAGGCGGTGCAGGGCTTCTTCGCCGTCCCGGGCAAATTCCAGATCGAACACGCCCAGCGCATTGAACAGGTTCTGCAAGTACAGATGCTGAAATGGGTGATCTTCGACAATCAGTAGGCTAGAGGACTTCATCGGCGACTCGTTGGTAGGGAGCCAGTGCGGTCGACAAGGCTCGCAACGTGAAAGGTTTGATCAGGCAGTGATTCATGCCGGCGGCCAGGCACAACGCCTCTTCACCGCGCAGGGCGTTGGCGGTGGCGCCGATGATCGGCGTGGTGCAGCCCAGGTGTCGCAGGGCCTTGGCCAGTTCGTAGCCGTTGAGATGTGGCATGTTCACGTCAGTCAGGACGACATCGAAGCTGTCGTCCTGCCAGAGTGACAAGGCTTCTTCGCCATCGCTGGCCAACGTCACCGTGCAGCCCAGTTCCTGCAATTGGTCACGCAGGATCAGTTGGTTGATCGCATTGTCTTCGGCGACGAGGATGTGCAGGTGTAACGCCGCCAGCACCTGGGTTTGAGCGGGGTGTTGATGCTCGATGACGGGACCGCCCTGCGCTTGGCACACCGCCTGGCGGATCGCGGCCAGATCGTTCAGGTTGACGAGCCAGCCGTCGCCTTTGCTCAGCGACTCCCACGCGCCATCGCCGCTCGCCAGAATACGTGGCCCTGCCCAGCGCAGTTCTCGGCGCTGTTCCATCGGCGCAGGCCACAACTCAAGCAACACGCCATCGTCGGCACCGTCGTGGCTGGCCGGTGCGCCGATATGCGGCAGAGCGCCCCAGCGGCGCAACCAGCCAGCGAGGCTTTCGGCCAGCTCGCGCACTGGCGACACCACGTAAACGGTATCGGCCGCGAGCTTCGCCTTGCCCTCAGGCTGCGCATTACCCGAGCGCTGCTCCAGCGGCAAGGTCAGGGAAAAACTGCTGCCCAGCCCCGGCTCGCTGACCATGCGCAGGGTGCCATCCATCAGATGGGTCAGGCGCAGGCAAATCGGCAGGCCCAGCCCGGTACCGGCAACCTCATGGCTGTTGCCTTGGGTCTGGTAGAACGGTTCGAAGATGAAGGCCTGATCCGCGTGGGCAATCCCGCGCCCGGTGTCCGAGACCTGCCATTGCACGCAAACGCGTTCGCCTTCGCGGGTCAGCACTTTGACCCGCAACACCACGCGCCCGGAATCGGTGAATTTGACCGCGTTACTCAACAGATTATTGAGGATCTGCCGTAAGCGACTGACATCGCCGATCAAGCTGTCGGGCAATTGCGGGTCAAAGCAGGCGTACAGCTGCAAGCCTTTGCTCTGTGCCGCCGCCGCGTATCCTTGAACGGCTTCTTGGGCGAGCGCCACGACGGAAAAATCACTCAGTTCCAGCGCCAATTGCCCGGCCTCGATTTTCGACACATCGAGCACGTCGCAGATCAATTGCAGCAGGGTCGCCGACGATCCTTCGATCGCTCGCAAGTAACCTTTCTGCTGAGCGTCGAGCCGGGTCCGAGCGAGCAACTCCAGAGTGCCGAGCACGCCATACAGCGGCGTGCGGATTTCGTGGCTCATGGTCGCCAGAAACAGGGTTTTCGCTTCGTTGGCGGCATCGGCCGACTGGCGCGCCTGCTCCAGCGCCGCTTCGATCTGTCGGCGTGCGCTGATGTCGCTGAAGGCGCAAAGCAACACGTCTTCGCCCTTGTAGCGGGTCGGCGCGCAGCTCAGGTACAGGTGGCGACCGTCGGCGGTCTCGAAGTAGTCGGTCAGGCATGGCGCGTTTTCCGCGAATGCAGCCCGGATCCAGCCGGGGCCGAGTTGTTCGCTGCAGGCGCCCAGCCATTGCTGCGCGAGGGTATTTTCCAGCACCACTTGAGCATCGCTGCGGCGTAATACGCAGAGCGCCACTGGCGCGGTCTGGATCACGTCGCGGCTGAACAGCTCACTTTCGACCAACGCTTGAATGCGTTGCAGGGTCGGCATGATGAAGCGATGTTCCAGACGCCGGATCAGCAGCCAGACCAAGCTGATACTGGCCACGCAGAAGGCCAGCGCGCCAAGCATCTGTGGCCACAACGCCCACAACACTGCGAGCAAGTCGATGGAATAGGTCAACTGCCAGTCCGACGATTTCAGCTGTTTGCGCAACACCAATTGCTCGGGCAGCCAGCCGTCTCCGACGAAGCCGAAGAAATCCTGTTGGCGCAACAGCGGCAGATCCTGCCCGGGCGGCGGCTTGTGGCTGTTGCTGAAGAGTGGCATGCCTTGCGAGTTGAACATGGTGAACTCGCCGGCGCTATGGTCGCTCAATGCGCTGGAGACTTCGCGGTCGTCCATTTCCAGACCGAGCCAGCCGGAATCGAGGTCGCGATCATCCAGACGAATAAAAATGTACAGCTGCGAGTGCCCTTGCGAATTGTGGGTCAGCCAGATTTCTTTGAGGGCGCTGGTGTTGTCACGCTTGAGGGTTTCCAGGCGATCAAGCATCGCACGCGGAAAATCGCCTGCCATGGGCGTCGTGTTGTACAGACGCCAGACCTGCACCTTGGCGCCGCTGCTGACGTAGAGCAGGTTCAGTTTGCGCGCCTGCAGGTAGTCGCGCATGCGCTGGGTCAGCCAGATGCTCCATTGCTTGCCCGGGGGTTGTCCGAGCAACAGTCGAATTTCCTCTTCGGACAGCGGCGCGCTTAACGCAGTCTGCCGAGTCGCCGACAAACTCAGGCTTTCCAGCAGCGCCTCGCGCGTAGTGAAAAACGTATGCGCCTCGGCAATGGCGCTGCTCATGTAGCTGCGCCGCTGGGAGATCTCATTGTTGAAGGTGAACAGCAGAAAGCTGTACACGCCACCGAGGATGCCCACCAGCAACACCCACGCAAAAATGCGCAACAAACGTCGCGCAGCATGGGGCGTGGACAGGACCGGGCTGATCTGGTGGAGGTAATTCTTCAATCGCATGCCGGCACAGTAGGGGGGGCCGGGGGCGGCGAAAATCAGACGATTCTTAAAGACTTCACAAGTAATTGACGATGAAAGTCACTTCGGTATTGGCGCTGCCCGCGCTGAGTTCTTCATTGCCCAGGCGGTAATAAGCGGCTGACAACGGGATCTTGAAGTTGAGCCCGGTGGTGTTGAAAGCATCGAACGGGTAGGTCGTGTCGAAAGCGATCGGCTGGCCCGCTTCATTCATCACTTGCAGGCCGATGCCTTTGGCGGTGGACCCGGCATTCAGTGCGACGATGCCCTTGGTCGCGTCGATCACTGGCGTGTTGGCCTTGAGCGAATAGGTGACTTTCTTGATGCCGGTCTGGCATTGGTTCAGGGCGATATCGAAGCGCACCGTGCGCGGCTTGGCGCCGGCTTCGCGAAATTCATGAAGTTGATAATCGTCGCCCATGGCCACCGGGACGGAAGGTGTCTCGCAGGAGGCGGCGTTCAGTACGATGGGGTTCATCAGGTTGAGTTTTTTCAGGATCAGATCATCGTCCTGCAGGCTGCCCAGATACCCCGCATCGATGTTGACTTTCGACGCCAGCTCGCCGGTCTTGACGATTTCCAGGCGCACCGAGTTTGCACCGAAGCCATAGCTGGTGTTGGGCGGGATGGCCTGCGGCGCTGATTGGTAGCGGTGTAGCGCGGCAAACCAGACCCGGTAGGAAAGCCCGCTTTTGCCTAACGGAAAAAGAGTTTCCGTACCGCTGGCGGTGCCTAACTTCGGATTCATCAGAATGCCGAACATGGACGTCTTTGAGCAGCTCCAGATGTGAGCGGTCGACTGCACGGTGTCCTGATAAACCACGGTGCCATTGGGTGTGTCGGCAGGAATGGTCAGGGTTGAACTGGCCAGGCTGGCGCCGAAGTTGAGCGTGTCGAGTTTTGAGTCGACTACCACACAACTGCCGGCCATCGCGTTCGAAGCGCAGGCAAACAGAGTGACTGCGATAGAGAGCAGGAGCGGGCGGTGGAGTTTGAAACGCTTCATTAGTAGGGCTTTACGTGTCGGCCGATGAGCGGCGTACGTTAGCCACGGCACTCGAGCCTGGACATCAGGCGATTCCTAGAATGCGGTCGCCCATGCAACACAAAAACCCACTCCACTGGTCAACTAATTACCAAGCCTCCTAACTATTCCATTGACATTCGCTGCCTAGGCAGTAACATCTCGACATACATTCACTGCCTAGGCAGTTATTAGGTGAGCAAATGAAGCATTTCACCCCGGACGAATTCAAACATTGCCATCTCGGCCTGTTGCTTGGCCGTGCTGCGCTGCTCAAGGACCGGATCATCGACACTCACATGGAACCCCACGGCATCACCGCCGCGCAGTTTAAGGTGTTGATCATCATGGCTCAGTTCGGCGTCGATACCCCGGCCGAGCTGTGCCGGCATCTGTCGCTGGACAGCGGTTCGATGACGCGCATGCTTGATCGTCTGGAGCAGAAAGGCTTCCTCGCTCGCCAGCGCAGCGAAGGCGATCGCCGTCAGGTGCAACTCAAGCTGACCGAACAAGGCCAGCAACTGGCCGATCGCCTGCCGCACATCGGCGCCGATGCGATGAATGAACTCGCCGGCGCCGTCACTCCGGACGAGTTGAAGACCCTGGAATACATCCTCAAGAAAATCCTGCTGGCAGCCGGTGACCCGATCACCATCCAGCGCTTAGGTGAACACAATGAGCGGTAAAACCTTGCGCAGCAGCCTGACGCTGGTGCTGTCGGCGATGATCCTCGCCGGTTGCGCCAACTACAGTGGCCTCGACACTCAAGGCAAAAGCCTTGATGCGAAAAGCCTGAAAGTCGGCCAATCCCTCAACGGCGTGACCCTGTCGCCAGCCGCATGGCCGAAAAGCGACTGGTGGACCAGCCTCGGCGATCCGCAACTCGACGGCTTGATCCGCGAAGCCCTGCACGACAGCCCGGACATGCAGATCGCTGAAGCCCGCGCGCATCAGGCCAGCGCCGCCGCGTATGCCGCCGATGCCGAACGTTATCCGACCCTCGACGCCAGCGCCGGCATCAGCCGTTCGCGTCTGGCTCGCGATCAGGATCCGCTGGGGCAGGGCGGGGCTTATTCGACGGTGCGCAATATCAGCGCCGGTTTCAATTACAACTTCGATCTGTGGGGCGGTCAGCGCGACGCGTGGGAAGCCGCACTCGGTCAGGCCCGCGCGGCTGAAGTCGACCGTCAGGCTGCAGAGTTGACCCTGGCTGCCGATGTCGCCCGTGCCTACAGCGATCTTGGTCAGGCGCACATCGTTTATGACCTGGCCAACGAAGACCTCAAACGCACCAAGCAGATGCTCGACCTGAGCCAGCGTCGCCTGAGTTCCGGGATCGACAGCCAGTACCAGTTCCAGCAAACGCAAAGTCTGGAAGCCAGTTCCGAAGCCAGCCTGATCGACGCAGAAAAGCGCCTGAACAGCGCCAAGATCGCCTTGGCCGTGCTGCTCGGCAAAGGCCCGGATCGCGGCAACGAAATTGCCCGGCCGAAAGTGCTGCAAGCCAGCGCCGTCGCTGTGCCGTCGGTATTGCCTGCGGAACTGCTCGGTCGGCGCCCGGATCTGGTCGCTGCGCGCTGGCGTGTAGAAGCGGCGAGCAAGGATATCGACTCGGCGAAAACCCAGTTCTATCCGAACCTGAACCTGTCGGCCTCGGCCGGTGCCGAGTCCTTGTTGGGTGATGCGATGTTCGGTTCGGCCAGTCGCTTCTTCAACATTGCCCCGACCATTTCGGTGCCGATCTTCGACGGCGGACGCCTGCGCGCCAACCTCGATGCTCGCGACGCCGATTACGATCTGGCGGTGGCGCAGTACAACAAAAGCCTGGTGAAAGCACTGGGCGATGTCAGCGACACGATCAACCAGTTGTGTGACATCGGCCGGCAAATCGGTGCGCAGCAACACGCCACCGACATCGCTCAGGATTCTTACAACACCGTCGTCCAGCGTTACGGTTCCGGCATCGGCAACTACCTGGACGTGCTCAGCATCGAGCAGCAATTGCTCCAGGCCCAGCGTCAACTGGCCAACCTCAATGCCGAGCAGATCGACCTGTCGATTCAACTGATGCAAGCGCTGGGCGGCGGCTTCCAGGGTGACACCCTGACCGCAGCCAACGCCAGCCCAGCCACGCCGCACAACTAATTCAAGGTAATTGTCATGGCCACTGCCGAAAACACCCAAGCTCAAGGCAACACCCCGGACACCGGCAACCCGCGCAAACGCAAAGTCATGCTGCTGGTGCTGGCTGTTGTGGTTGCACTCGCCTGCGCCGGCGTCTGGGCGTATCACGAATTCATCGGGCGCTTTAACGAAAGCACCGACGACGCCTACGTCAACGGCAACGTCGTCGAAATCACCCCGCTGGTGACCGGCACCGTGGTCAGCATCGGTGCTGACGATGGTGATCTGGTTCACGAAGGTCAGGTGCTGATCAACTTCGACCCGAACGACGCTGAAGTCGGCCTGCAAAGTGCGCAGGCAAAACTGGCGCGCACCGTACGTCAGGTGCGCGGTCTGTACAGCAACGTTGATGGCATGAAAGCCCAGGTCAACGCGCAACAGGCCGAAGTGCAGAAAGCCCAGGACAACTACAACCGCCGGAAAAACCTGGCGCAGGGCGGGGCGATTTCCCAGGAAGAACTGTCCCACGCTCGCGACGACCTGACCTCGGCGCAAAACGCCCTGGCCAACGCCAAGCAGCAACTGAAAACCACCAGCGCGCTGGTCGATGACACCGTGGTGTCGTCGCATCCTGACGTGATGTCGGCCGCCGCCGATCTGCGTCAGGCGTATCTGACCAATGCCCGCAGCACCTTGATCGCGCCGGTCACCGGTTACGTCGCCAAGCGCACCGTGCAACTCGGTCAGCGCGTGCAGCCGGGCACGGCGTTGATGGCGGTGATTCCGCTGGATCAACTGTGGATCGACGCCAACTTCAAGGAAACCCAGTTGCGTGACATGCGCATCGGTCAGCCGGTCGATATCGAATCCGACATCTACGGCAGCGACGTGAAATACAGCGGCACCGTCGACAGCCTCGGCGCTGGCACCGGTAGCGCGTTCGCCCTGCTGCCCGCGCAGAACGCCACCGGTAACTGGATCAAGATCGTTCAGCGTGTGCCGGTGCGCATTCACATCAACGCCGAAGAACTGGCCAAGCATCCGCTGCGCGTTGGTCTGTCGACCAATGTTGAAGTGAACCTGCACGACCAGAGCGGCCCGGTATTGGCGCAGCAGCCTCCACAAAAGGCCTCGTTCAGCACCAACGTCTACGACCGCCAACTGGCCGAAGCCGACGCGATGATTGCGCAGCTGATCCACGACAACAGCGCCGCGGTGAGCAAAACCGCGCAACGCTGAGATCACACCTGACCCTGTGGGAGCGAGCTTGCTCGCGAAAGCGGTGTGTCATTCAGCATTGTTTTGTCTGACAGGCCGCCTTCGCGAGCAAGCTCGCTCCCACAAGAGGGCGGCGTCAACCTGGTTTCATAGGATTCACAATGAGCAATAACGCCTCTTTCACGCCGCCCAGCCTGTTGCTCAGCACCATCGGCCTGTCGCTGGCGACGTTCATGCAAGTGCTCGACACCACCATCGCCAACGTGGCACTGCCGACGATTTCCGGCAACCTGGGGGTGAGTTCGGAGCAGGGCACCTGGGTGATCACTTCGTTCGCCGTGAGCAACGCGATTGCGCTGCCGCTGACCGGTTGGCTCAGCCGCCGTTTCGGCGAGGTGAAGCTGTTTTTGTGGGCCACCATTTTGTTCGTGCTGGCCTCGTTTCTCTGCGGTATCTCGACGTCGATGCCGGAACTGATTGGCTTCCGCGTGCTGCAAGGTCTGGTCGCCGGGCCGCTGTATCCGATGACGCAAACTTTGTTGATCGCGGTGTATCCGCCCGCGAAGCGAGGTATGGCCCTGGCGTTGCTGGCGATGGTCACGGTGGTCGCGCCGATTGCCGGGCCGATTCTTGGCGGCTGGATTACTGACAGTTACAGCTGGCCGTGGATCTTCTTCATCAACGTGCCGATCGGCATCTTTGCGGTGATGGTGGTGCGTTCGCAACTGGCCAAACGTCCGGTGGAAACCAGCCGTCAGCCGATGGATTACGTCGGCCTGATTACGCTGATCATTGGTGTTGGCGCGTTGCAGGTGATCCTCGACAAGGGCAATGACCTGGATTGGTTCGAGTCGAACTTCATCATCATCGGCGCGGCGATTTCGGTGATCGCGCTGGCGGTGTTCGTTATCTGGGAAATGACCGACCAGCATCCGGTGGTCAACCTGCGATTGTTTGCGCACCGTAACTTCCGCATCGGCACGTTGGTGTTGGTGCTGGGTTACGCCGGGTTCTTCGGCATCAACCTGATCCTGCCGCAGTGGTTGCAGACGCAAATGGGCTACACCGCGACCTGGGCCGGTCTGGCCGTCGCGCCGATCGGCATTCTGCCGGTGCTGCTGTCGCCGTTTGTCGGCAAGTACGCGAACAAGTTCGACCTGCGTTTGCTGGCCGGGCTGGCGTTTCTGGCGATTGGTCTGAGTTGCTTCATGCGGGCCGGATTCACCAACGAGGTCGACTTCCAGCATATCGCGCTGGTGCAGTTGTTCATGGGCATTGGTGTGGCGCTGTTCTTTATGCCGACTTTGAGCATTCTGATGTCGGACCTGCCGCCGAGTCAGATTGCCGACGGTGCCGGTCTGGCGACTTTCCTGCGGACGTTGGGCGGTAGCTTTGCGGCGTCGCTGACCACGTGGATCTGGATTCGCCGCGCGGATCAGCATCATGCGTATATGAGTGAGAGCATCAGCACCTTCGAGCCGGCGACGCGCGAGACCTTGAATCACTTGGGCGGGGCGAGCCAATCGGCTTATGCGCAGATGGATCAGATCCTCACCAGTCAGGCGTACATGCTCTCCACCGTGGATTACTTCACGTTGCTGGGCTGGGGGTTCATGGGGTTGATTCTGATTGTGTGGCTGGCGAAACCGCCGTTTGCTGCCAAGGCGGGGCCTGCGGCTTCAGGGCACTAAAGTCAAAAGCCCCTCACCCTAGCCCTCTCCCCGAGGGAGAGGGGACTGACCGAAGTTTTCTTTCGAGGTACGCCGACCTGAGCCACCGAGTTGAACTCCGGTTTGGGGAAAGCATGATTTGAGATTGTGAGTCGATCGCGGGTTTTGAACTGCACTCGGTCGGCTCCCTTTCCCCCTCGCCCCCCTGGGGGAGAGGGCTGGGGTGAGGGGGTGGCGATCTTCAGCCGTGCGGCAAAGCCAGTGGCGGGGCGAAGTCGAACGGCGCCAAGGCATACCCGCTCTCATCCACCTGCAACGCCCAACCCTGCCGATCCCAATCCCCGAGCACAATCCGCTTCGCCGCTTGCTCACCGAGCTGCAACTTGTGGATCGCCGGGCGATGAGTGTGCCCATGAATCAGGGTTTTCACGCCGTATTCCTGCATGATCCGCGGAATCTCCTCAGGCGTGACATCGACAATGTCATTAGCCTTCATCCGCGTCTGCGCCTTGCTCTCGCTGCGCAGTTTGCGCGCCAGTTTGTGGCGGCTGCTCAAGGGCAGGTTACGCAGGATAAACAGGGTGATCGGGTTACGCAGATAACGCCGCAGCTTCATATAGCCGACGTCGCGGGTGCACAGGCTGTCGCCATGCATCAACAGCACGGGCTCGCCGTAAAACTGCACGACACTCGGGTCCTTCAACAACGTACAGCCGGCCTGCTTGCAGAAGGCCTTGCCGAGCATGAAGTCGCGATTGCCGTGCATTAGAAAAATCGCCGTGCCGCTGTCGCTCAATTCGCGCAGGGCCTGGCAGATGGAACGCTGGAAAGGTGTCATGGCGTCGTCGCCAATCCACGCTTCGAAGAAGTCGCCGAGAATGTACAACGCACTCGCCGAGCGGGCGCGTCCGGCGAGCAAATCCAGAAACGCCCGGGTAATGTCCGGGCGCTCCTCTTCCAGATGCAAGTCTGAAATCAGCAATATCACGCTTCGATGATCTCGGCTTTCTCGATGATCACGTCGTCTGCTGGTACGTCCTGGTGGCCGGACTTGGAGGTGGTCGAAACACCTTTGATCTTGTCGACAACGTCGGTGCCAGCGGTCACTTTACCGAATACTGCGTAGCCCCAGCCTTGCACGTTCTTGCCGCTGTGGTTGAGGAAGGTGTTGTCGGCAACGTTGATGAAGAACTGCGCGGAAGCCGAATGCGGCTCCATGGTGCGGGCCATGGCAACGGTGTATTTGTCGTTGGAAAGACCGTTGTCAGCTTCGTTCTGGATGCTTGGACGCTTGTCTTTCTTTTCTTTCATGCCTGGCTCGAAACCGCCGCCCTGGATCATGAAGTTACCGATGACACGGTGGAAAACGGTGTTTTCGTAGTGACCGGCGTTGACGTACTCGATGAAGTTGGCGACGGTGATCGGCGCCTTTTCAGCGTTCAGTTCGATGACGATGTCGCCATGATTGGTGGTCAATTTAACTTGAGTCATGATCGCTACTCTTTATAAGGAATTCGTGGTTTCCGGACACAAAGTCCCGAAACCGGTTCAGCCTGCTTCGGCCAAGGTGCGCAGTTTAGCGTGACAGGCGCGAATTTCGAGGCTGTTTTTCCAAATCCCTGCGATTAAATGCGCTCCTTTATAGGCCGTGCTCTGTCAGCCCCTTGACAGCATCGGCTATGATAGCGGCTTTGTTTTGTCTGGCCCCCTCTGCGGCCGCGCACATGTAAGTCAAGGATCCTATGAGCAAGCCCACTGTCGACCCTACCTCGAATGCCAAGTCCGGCCCTGCCGTGCCGGTCAATTTCCTGCGGCCGATCATCCAGGCAGACCTGGACTCGGGCAAGCACACGCAGATCGTCACCCGTTTCCCGCCTGAGCCCAACGGCTACCTGCACATCGGCCACGCCAAGTCGATCTGCGTGAACTTCGGCCTGGCTCAGGAGTTCGGCGGCGTCACGCACCTGCGTTTCGACGACACCAACCCGGCCAAGGAAGACCAGGAATACATCGACGCGATCGAAAGCGACGTCAAATGGCTGGGCTTCGAGTGGTCCGGCGAAGTGCGCTACGCCTCGCAGTATTTCGACCAGTTGCACGACTGGGCCGTCGAGCTGATCAAGGCCGGCAAGGCCTACGTTGACGACCTGACCCCAGAGCAGGCCAAGGAATACCGTGGCAGCCTGACCGAGCCGGGCAAGAACAGCCCGTTCCGCGACCGTTCGGTAGAAGAAAACCTCGACTGGTTCGCCCGTATGCGCGCCGGTGAGTTCCCGGACGGCGCCCGTGTGCTGCGCGCGAAGATCGACATGGCCTCGCCGAACATGAACCTGCGCGACCCGATCATGTATCGCATCCGTCACGCCCATCACCATCAGACCGGCGACAAGTGGTGCATCTACCCGAACTACGACTTCACCCACGGTCAGTCGGACGCCATCGAAGGCATCACCCACTCGATCTGCACCCTGGAATTCGAAAGCCATCGTCCGCTGTACGAGTGGTTCCTCGACGCGTTGCCAGTGCCGGCGCACCCGCGTCAGTACGAGTTCAGCCGTCTGAACCTCAACTACACCATCACCAGCAAGCGCAAGCTCAAGCAGCTGGTCGATGAAAAGCACGTCAACGGCTGGGACGATCCGCGCATGTCCACGCTGTCGGGCTTCCGCCGCCGTGGTTACACGCCGAAATCGATCCGCAACTTCTGCGAAATGATCGGCACCAACCGTTCCGACGGCGTGGTCGACTTCGGCATGCTCGAGTTCAGCATCCGTGACGACCTCGATCACACCGCACCGCGCGCCATGTGCGTGCTGCGTCCGCTGAAAGTCGTCATCACCAACTACCCGGAAGGCCAGGTCGAGAACCTCGAACTGCCGCGCCACCCGAAAGAAGACATGGGCGTGCGTGCGCTGCCATTCGCCCGGGAAATCTACATCGACCGTGACGATTTCATGGAAGAGCCGCCGAAGGGCTACAAGCGCCTGGAACCGGCCGGTGAAGTGCGTCTGCGCGGCAGCTACGTGATCCGTGCCGACGAAGCGATCAAGGACGCCGATGGCAACATCGTCGAACTGCGTTGCTCGTACGACCCGGAAACCCTCGGCAAGAACCCTGAAGGCCGCAAGGTCAAAGGCGTGATCCACTGGGTGCCGGCCGCGGCCAGCGTCGAGTGCGAAGTGCGTCTGTACGATCGCCTGTTCCGTTCGGCCAACCCTGAGAAGGCCGAAGACAGCGCGAGTTTCCTCGACAACATCAACCCTGATTCGCTGCAGGTACTCACCGGTTGTCGTGCTGAGCCATCGCTTGGCAATGCACAGCCGGAAGACCGTTTCCAGTTCGAGCGCGAAGGTTACTTCGTTGCCGATTTGAAGGACTCGAAACCAGGTCAGCCGGTATTCAACCGTACCGTGACCCTGCGTGATTCGTGGGGCCAGTGATTCAAGGGATTTAACGTGCTAACGATCTACAACACGCTCACCAAGAGCAAAGAAGTCTTCAAGCCGCTGGATGGCAACAAGGTGCGCATGTACGTCTGCGGGATGACCGTGTACGACTACTGCCACCTGGGCCACGGCCGCAGCATGGTCGCGTTCGACCTGGTGACCCGCTGGTTGCGGTTCAGCGGTTACGACCTGACCTATGTGCGCAACATTACCGACATCGACGACAAGATCATCAACCGCGCCAACGAGAACGGTGAATCGTTCGAAGCGTTGACCGATCGCATGATCGCCGCGATGCACGAAGACGAAGCGCGCCTGAACATCAAGAAGCCGGACATGGAGCCGCGCGCCACGGATCATATTCCGGGCATGCACGCGATGATCCAGACCTTGATCGACAAGGGTTACGCCTACGCCCCGGGCAACGGCGACGTGTACTACCGCGTCGCCAAGTTCATGGGCTACGGCAAACTGTCGCGCAAGAAAATCGAAGACCTGCGCATCGGCGCCCGCATCGAAGTCGACGAGTCGAAACAGGACCCGCTCGACTTCGTGCTGTGGAAAGCCGCCAAACCGGGTGAGCCGAGCTGGGAATCGCCATGGGGCGCCGGGCGTCCGGGCTGGCACATCGAGTGCTCGGTGATGTCCACCTGCTGCCTCGGCGAGACCTTCGACATTCATGGCGGCGGCAGCGACCTCGAGTTCCCGCACCACGAAAACGAAATCGCCCAGAGCGAAGCGGCCACCGGCAAGACCTACGCCAACGCGTGGATGCATTGCGGCATGATTCGCATCAATGGCGAGAAGATGTCCAAGTCCTTGAACAACTTCTTCACCATTCGCGACGTGCTGGAAAAGTACCACCCGGAAGTCGTGCGTTACCTGCTGGTGTCGAGCCACTACCGCAGCGCGATCAACTACTCGGAAGACAACCTCAAGGACGCCAAAGGGGCGTTGGAGCGTTTCTACCATGCTTTGAAAGGCCTGCCGACCGTGGCACCGGCGGGCGGCGAAGCCTTCGTCGAGCGTTTCACCACGGTGATGAACGACGACTTCGGTACGCCGGAAGCTTGTGCCGTGCTGTTTGAGATGGTGCGTGAGATCAACCGTCTGCGCGAGAGCGATCTTGATGCGGCGGCGGGTCTGGCGGCACGTCTGAAAGAGCTGGCGAGTGTGTTGGGTGTGTTGCAGCTCGAAGCCGATGACTTTTTGCAGGCGGGCGCTGAAGGGCGTGTCGATGCGGCAGAGGTTGATGCGCTGATTGCGGCGCGTCTGGCGGCGCGTGCGGGTAAGGATTGGGCTGAGTCGGATCGTATTCGTGATCAGCTCACCGCTATGGGTGTTGTGTTGGAAGACGGCAAGGGTGGTACTACTTGGCGTCTGGCTGACTGATTGTCTTATCGGCTTTAAAACAAAACCCGCCTTGTGCGGGTTTTTGTTTGGTCGCGAGAAAGAGCCCCTCACCCTAACCCTCTCCCGGAGGGAGAGGGGACCGATTGGGGGATGTTCAGGAAATACACCGACTTGAACGTGCTGCTTTGAATCCATAATCGACTGGTTTTTTCAGGTCGATGTACAACGCCAGACACCTTGGTCAGCTCCCTCTCCCTCTGGGAGAGGGCTGGGGTGAGGGGAATGGCGTCAAAGAGATCCTCCGACCTCAATGCACCGTACTAAATCCATAACCGACTAGGTCTTTCAGGTCGCTGCACAACGCCAGACACCTCGGTCAACGCCCTCTCCCCCCGGGAGAGGGCTGGGGTGGGTAAAGACCGGGTACATCCTTTACGTTTGAGACCGGGGACATGGTTTACAGGTATTAATCATGGTCAGGAGGTGCTGACCATGCCCTGGAATCAAGAGTCCCCAATGGATCAACGAGTGAAGTTAGTCAGTGACTGGCTTGGCGGCAGCTACACCAAGAGCCAATTAAGCCGGCGCTATGGCGTCAGCCGTCCAACCATCGACAAATGGCTGGAACGATATGCAGCGTTGGGCGTAGATGGCTTGAAAGAGCAATCGCGCAAGCCGTTGAACTGTCCTCATCAAACGCCCGACGAAATCATTGCCACGCTGCTGGCCAAGAAAAACGAACATCCCGATCGGGGACCCAAGCAGATCATTGGTCGCCTGCGCGATTCCGATCCGCATATCCAATGGCCGGCGGCGAGTACCGCCGGGGAGTGGTTGAAGAAAGCTGGTTTGGTGGTGGCGCGACGGCCCTATCCCCCGCGTCCCCGTGCTCCAACACATTTGCGTCCGGTCGACGCGCCCAACCAGACTTGGTGTGCTGATTACAAAGGGCAGTTCAAAATGCAGGACGGTAATTGGTGCTATCCGCTGACCATTACCGATCAGATGAGCCGTTTTTTATTCGTCTGTCGCGCTTTGCCCAGTACGCACGGAGCGCCTACGCGGGAAGGCTTCGAGTGGGCTTTTCGAGAATATGGGCTGCCGGATGTGATCCGCACTGACAATGGCGCTCCTTTTGCGTCGACAGGTCTGGCGCGACTTTCGAAGTTATCGGTTTGGTTCATCAGGCTTGGAATCCATGTCGAAACGATTACGCCTGGCCGTCCCGACCAAAATGGTCGACATGAACGGATGCATCGAACGCTAAAGGCAGCAGTGCCACCGGCGGAAAACCTGGTGCGCCAGCAGTTGGCTTTTCAGGACTTCATCCAAGACTTCAACCACCACCGACCGCACACCGCGCTGGGCATGAAACCGCCGGCATCTGTCTATAGCCCGTCGACACGCGCTTATCCCGGTTACTTGCCTGCGCTTGAATACGGTTCCGATGTTGAAGTGCGCAAGGTTCGGTCAAATGGGGAAATTAAATGGAAAGGACAGCTGATTTTTCTAGGAGAGGCTCTGATTGGAGAGGACATCGCGCTGAAGGAAGTGGCTGATGACGCTTGGGAACTGTACCTTTGCAGCCACTGTTTAGGCAGGCTTGAAAGCGGCGCAAAACGCGTTTCAAGCCTGTAAAGGTGTAAACGATGTCCCCGGTCTAATTTGTAAAGGATGTACCGGTCTCTACAGTGAGGGTTGCTTTTGGCGTTCGCGTAGGTCTTGATGTCGGCAACGCGTTCAGCCGGATGCTGAGCGGTGACGATCATGTAAGGGAAACACCATGGCCAATCACTATCGCGAACTGCTAACGACCCCCGGCGCCACCGGGCTAGTGCTCGCGAGTTCTATCGCACGCTTGCCGCAGGCAATGATCGGCATTGGCATCATCACCATGCTGGTCCAGCAAACCGGGGTTTACTGGCTGGCCGGCACCGTCGCCGGGACGTTCACCCTGGCCAATGCACTGCTCGGCCCTTACATCTCGAGACTGGTCGACCAACATGGCCAGAGTCGCGTACTGCCCGTCGTCACCGCGTTCAGCATTGCCATGCTGCTGGCGCTGATCACCGCCGTCTACTTGCGCGCTCCAGCCGCACTGCTGTTTGTTCTGGCGGCACTGGCGGGGACGATGCCGAGCATGCCGTCGATGATCCGCGCGCGATGGTCGCAGTTGTTCCGGGGCAAGCCGCAGTTGCACACGGCGTTCTCGCTGGACACGGTCCTCACCGAAATGGCCTACATTATCGGCCCGCCGCTGGCGATTGGCTTGAGCGTTAGTTTTTTTGCCGAGGCCGGGCCACTGGTCGCGGTCGGGCTGCTGGCCGTCGGAGTCACGGCGTTTCTCCTGCAACGCCAGACTGAACCCAAGGTTGTCGTGGGTCACGCCAGCCATAGCGGCTCGACCTTGCTGATCCCTGGTGTGCGCACCATTGTCCTCGCGTTGTTGGCGATGGGGGTCATTGGCGGAGCAATCGATGTGGCTGTTGTGGCTTTCGCCAATGCACAAGGCTGGCCAGCGTCGGCGACTTTCATCCTCGCTGCTTATGCGTTCGGTTCACTGGTGGCGGGTTTGACGTTCGGTGCGCTGAGGCTTTCTCTGGCGATCGAAAAACAGTTCCTGATCGGGATATTGGTCACGGCGTTCACCGGCGTTTTGCCTGTTTTTGCAACGGATGTTTATGTGCTGACAGCGGCGCTGTTTATCGCCGGCATCTCGTTTGCGCCGACGATGGTCGTGGTCATGAAGCTGGGGACGATCATCATCCCGCCGTCGCGGATCACCGAAGGGCTGACGTGGATGACCACGGGTATAAGCATCGGCGTCGCGCTGGGCGGCATGCTGGCGGGGCTGGTCATTGATGCGTGGGGTGCGCGGGCGGGATTCGGCGTGGCCATTGGTGCAGGGATCATGATGGTGGTTGTTGTGTTGTTGGGGCTGCGGACATTGGAGGCGGCTTCGGTTGCGCATGTTGAGCCGGAATTTTCGCCCTCACCCTAGCCCTCTCCCGCAGGAGAGGGGACTGATTGGGGGATGTTCACGAGATACGCCGACCTGAACGTGCTGCTTTGAATCCATAATCGACTGGTTTTTTCAGGTCGATGTACAACGCCAGACACCTCGGTCGGCTCCCTCTACCTCCGGGAGAGGGCTGGGGTGAGGGGAACGGGATTCACTCAACCCTCAATCTGCCGCAGCCGCTTGTAAAGCGTGTTCCGACTCACCCCCAACCGCCGTGCCAAGTGCGAAATATTCCCCCCAGCCGCTTTCAACTCCCGGTTCAACGCCTCGACATCATTCAAATCAACCCCCAACGGCGCCGCGCTCTCCACCGGTTCCATCTCCAGATCGACAAAAAAATCATCCGGCAAATGCTCCAGCCTCACCGGCTGCTCCTCAGCCATCGCCAACGCCACCTGCATCACGCTACTGACCTGACGCAAATTCCCCGGCCACGGATGACGGCTGAACAACTCCAACACTTCCTGGCTCAACCCCGCCCACTGCGTCGGCTCACGATGCTGTTCCCACAGTCGTTTAAACAACGCCTCCTTATCACTGCGCTCCCGCAGCGGCGGTAGCTCCAGCGTCAACCCACCAATGCGGTAATACAAATCCTCACGAAACCGGCCCAATTGCACTTGCTCGCGCAACGAACGGTTAGTCGCCGAGATAATCCGCAAATCCACCGCAAACAACTCGCTGCTGCCCACCGGTTGTACACAACGCTCCTGCAACACCCGAAGTAACCGCGCCTGCGTCGGCAGCGGCATATCGCCAATTTCATCAAGGAACAGCGTGCCTTTATCCGCCTTGCGAATCAGGCCGATGCTGCCTTTCTGGTTGGCGCCGGTGAACGCGCCTTTCTCGTAACCGAATAACTCGGACTCGACCAGTTCGGCGGGGATCGCCGCGCAGTTGACGGCGATAAATGCCTGTTTACTGCGGGAGCTTGCTTGATGAAGGGCTTTGACGAAAACTTCCTTGCCAACCCCGGTTTCGCCATGGATCAGCAACGGAATGTCTTTCTCCAGCAAACGCTCAGCCTGACGCACGGCTTTTTCCACGCGAGCGTCGCCGAAGTGCAGAGTGTTGAGGCTGATGGGGGTGGGCGCGGCGGTTTTCGGTTCAGCAGCAAACACGCGCGGCTGAATCGACGCCTGCTTCGGCCGCTTCAACAAACACTGAAAGCGGTTACGCCCGGAGGTCTGCAAGGCGAACGGCAACCCGTCCGGCTGGTTGATCAACTCCAGCAGCGACACCTTGAACAGACTTTCAACGCTGACCCGCGACAAACGCAGGCCGAGCAGATTGTCGGCGCGGCGATTGGCCGACAGCACCTGTCCGCTCTCATCAAAAATCAACAACCCGGCCCACTGACTGTCGAGGTTGTTCAACCCGGTGTTGAAGGTCAGCTGAAAATGCTGGCCGTGAAACAGATTGAGGATCAGCCGGTTCTCCACGGTCTGGCTCATCATCTTGACCATGCCCAAAGTGTGCGAGGGCGGCAGATAGCTGTCGCTGGACACGTCGAGCACGGCAATGACCTTGCGCTCAGCGTCGAAAATCGGCGCGGCGGAACCGGTCATGAAACGGTTGGCTTTCAGAAAGTGTTCATCGTGTTCGATATGCACCGCTTGTTCACAGGCCAGTGCCGTGCCGATCGCATTGGTGCCGCTGCAGCGCTCCATCCAGCTCGCCCCAGCCTGAAAACCCCGGGCCAGATTCGGCTCGATAAAGCGCTGCGTGCCCCACGAGGTCAGGACCTGGCCCTGATTGTCGGCGAGCATGATCAGGCAGTTGGAATTGCTGAGGATGTTTTCGTAATAGGGCAGGACTTCCTGGTGCGTGGTCTGCACCAGCGAATGATGGCTGTCGAGCAACTGCGCGATGCCGGCGGCGGGCAGTTGATCGAAGGCCGGCGTGCTTTGGTGGTCAAGACCGAACGCGCGGCAACGTTGCCAGGAAGTCTGGACGATCGCGTCGTGGGACAGCGGCGGGGCAGGTGCGGCCATGGCAGTGGGCCTCTGATGCAGCGATTTTTATTGTTGTTATGAACCCGATCTTTGAAACCAACACCGATCCCTGTAGGAGTGAGCCTGCTCGCGATAGCGGTCTATCAGACAAAATTGCATTGACTGACACACCGCTATCGCGAGCAGGCTCACTCCTACAGGGATCTTCGGCGTCCATGAGATCGGGCAAAAAGCGTTCATAGAGTGTTGTTCACTATTGTTCATTGTCAATCGCCCGACTGTTCAAATGTGTTCAGCAATGAACGCCTGTTCCCCGCGCTTTCAACGATTTTCACGCCAAATCAACCACTTGCCATTTCTGGCACGAAACTCGCTCCCGTGCACAGGTCGCTTGACTCCAATAATAAAAAGGCCGAGCCATGTCACTCACCCTGGAGCACGTCAGCCGTACCGTCGAGGGCCAGACCTGGATCGACGATGCGTGCCTGAAATTCGAACCCGGTTCTTTCAACGTTTTGCTCGGCCGCACGCTGTCCGGCAAAACCAGCCTCATGCGTTTAATGGCCGGGCTCGATAAGCCCGACAGCGGTCGCATCCTGATGAACGGCGTCGACGTCACCCAACGCCCGGTGCGTCTGCGCAACGTATCGATGGTCTATCAGCAGTTCATCAACTACCCGACCATGACCGTGTTCGAGAACATCGCCTCGCCGCTGCGTCAGGCCGGTGTCTCGAAAGAGATCATCCACAGCAAAGTGCAGGAAACCGCGAAGATGCTGCGCATCGAGAAGTTTCTGCAGCGCTATCCGCTGGAGCTGTCCGGCGGTCAACAGCAACGCACGGCCATGGCTCGCGCGCTGGTCAAGGATGCCGAGCTGATCCTCTTCGATGAGCCGCTGGTCAACCTCGATTACAAACTGCGCGAAGAGCTGCGCCAGGAAATGCGCGAGCTGTTCAAGGCGCGCCACACC
Organism: Pseudomonas tensinigenes; assembly: GCF_014268445.2. Lineage (NCBI taxonomy): Bacteria > Pseudomonadati > Pseudomonadota > Gammaproteobacteria > Pseudomonadales > Pseudomonadaceae > Pseudomonas > Pseudomonas tensinigenes. Next base: position 4,386,664 of record NZ_CP077089.1, on the reverse strand, counting down.
ATCGCCATCTACGCCACCACCGAACCCAACGAAGCGCTGGCACTGGGCGGCACCACGACGATTCTTCACGAAGGCCGGGTGATTCAGAGCGGCCCGTCGACTTCGGTGTATCACCAGCCGCAAAGCGTGCTTGCGGCGGAATTGTTTTCCGAGCCACCGATCAACCTGATGCCGGGGCGCATTGCTGGCAATGAAGTGAGTTTTGCCAACTTCGTACACTTCCCGTTGAACGTCGATCTGCGTCCGGTGGGCGAGGGCGAGTTCCGTTTCGGCGTGCGTCCCAGCCACATCTCGCTGGTGCCGAGCAACGATGACGACCTCGAACTGGCGGTCACCGTCGAAGTCGCCGAGATCAGCGGTTCGGAAACCTTCCTGCACGTGCGCAACGAGCATTTCCTGCTGGTGCTGCACTTGCCCGGCGTTCACGAATACGACGTCGATGCGCCGATCCGCATTTACATCCCGACCCATAAACTGTTCGTTTTCGATGCGCAGGGCCGTCTGGTGCAAGCACCGGGCCGGCGTGTCGCGAGGGTTGCCTGATGGCCGAAATCCGTTTACAGCACCTCGCCCACAGCTACAGCAAAACCCCGAGCGGCGCCGAGGATTATGCGATCCGCGAGATGGATCACGTCTGGGAGCAGGGCGGCGCCTACGCCTTGCTCGGGCCGTCGGGTTGCGGCAAGTCAACTTTGCTCAACATCATTTCCGGCCTGCTCAGCCCTTCGCAGGGCCATGTGCTGTTCGATGGCAAAGCGGTCAACGACCTGACGCCGGAGAAGCGCAACATCGCCCAGGTTTTCCAGTTTCCGGTGGTCTACGACACCATGACCGTGTTCGATAACCTCGCGTTTCCCCTGCGAAATCAGGGCATGGCCGAGGCGAAAGTGCACAGCAAGGTGCAGGAAATTGCCGAAGTCCTCGACCTGCAAAACCTCCTGAGCAAGAAGGCGCGCAACCTCACCGCCGACGAAAAACAGAAAGTCTCGATGGGCCGTGGCCTGGTCCGCGACGACGTTTCCGCAATCCTGTTCGACGAGCCGCTGACGGTGATCGATCCGCACCTGAAGTGGAAGCTGCGGCGCAAGCTCAAGCAGATTCACGAGCAGTTCAACATCACCATGGTCTACGTCACCCACGATCAACTCGAGGCCTCGACCTTCGCCGACAAGATCGCGGTGATGTACGGCGGCCAGATCGTCCAGTTCGGCACGCCACGGGAACTGTTCGAGCGGCCGAGCCACACCTTTGTCGGCTATTTCATCGGCAGCCCGGGGATGAACCTGATCGAGGTGCAGCCGCAGCCCGGTGGCGTCGGGTTCGCCTCGACGCACCTGCCGTTGTCCGACGCCATGCAGCGACATATCGAACACGGCCAATGGAAAAATCTGAAGGTCGGCATCCGCCCCGAGTTTGTTCATGTGTGGGACGAGCCGTTTGATGACGCGATGCAGGCCAGGGTCGTACACGTCGAAGACCTCGGCACCTACAAGATCATGACCCTCGACCTCGACGGCGCACCGCTGAAAGTGCGGCTGGCCGAAGACAAACCGGTGCCGCAAGGCACGGCGTACATCAGTTTCCCGGCGCAGTGGCTGATGGTCTATGCCGATGAATTTCTGCTGGAAGCCGACGAAGAGGTGCAGCCATGAACAAGGTGCAGAACAACAAAGCCTGGTGGCTGGTGTTGCCGGTGTTCCTGCTGGTGGCGTTCAGTGCGGTGATCCCGATGATGACCGTGGTCAACTATTCGGTGCAGGACATCTTCGACCAGTCCAGCCGCTACTTCGTCGGCGCGGACTGGTACAAGCAAGTGCTGCTCGACCCGCGTCTGCACGACTCGTTGCTGCGTCAGTTTATCTACTCGGCGTGCGTGTTGTTGATTGAAATTCCGCTGGGCATTGCCGTTGCCCTGACCATGCCAACCAAGGGTCGCTGGTCGTCGGTGGTGCTGATCATTCTGGCGATTCCGCTGCTGATTCCGTGGAACGTGGTCGGTACGATCTGGCAGATTTTCGGCCGCGCGGACATTGGTTTGCTGGGGTCGAGCCTCAACGCCATGGGCATCAGTTACAACTACGCGGCCAACACCATGGACGCCTGGGTGACGGTGCTGGTGATGGACGTCTGGCACTGGACTTCGTTGGTGGCGTTGTTGTGCTTCTCCGGTTTGCGCGCGATTCCCGATGTGTACTACCAGGCTGCGCGCATTGATCGGGCCTCGGCCTGGGCGGTGTTCAGGCACATTCAGTTGCCCAAGCTGAAGAGCGTGCTGCTGATCGCGGTGATGCTGCGCTTCATGGACAGTTTCATGATCTACACCGAGCCGTTCGTGCTCACCGGCGGCGGGCCGGGTAACGCCACGACCTTCTTGAGTCAGACGTTGACCCAGATGGCCGTAGGGCAATTCGACCTCGGTCCGGCAGCGGCGTTCTCGCTGGTGTACTTCCTGATCATCCTGTTGGTGTCCTGGCTGTTCTACACCGCCATGACGCACTCCGACGCCAACCGCTGAGGCCCGGCCATGAGCAAGAGAAAGCTGATTCCGTTGCTGGTGTACATCCTGTTCCTGCTGGTGCCGATCTACTGGCTACTGAACATGTCCTTCAAGAGCAACACCGAAATCCTCGGCGGCCTGACGCTTTTCCCACAGGCCTTTACGCTGGCGAACTACAAGGTGATCTTCACCGATCCGAGCTGGTACACCGGTTATCTGAACTCGCTGTATTACGTGAGTTTGAACACGGTGATCTCGCTGAGCGTGGCGTTGCCGGCGGCGTATGCGTTTTCGCGCTATCGTTTTCTCGGCGACAAGCACCTGTTTTTCTGGCTGCTGACCAACCGCATGGCGCCGCCGGCGGTGTTTCTGCTGCCGTTCTTTCAGTTGTATTCGTCGATCGGTCTGTTCGATACGCACATCGCCGTGGCGTTGGCGCATTGCCTGTTTAACGTGCCGTTGGCGGTGTGGATTCTCGAAGGGTTCATGTCTGGGGTTCCCAAGGAAATTGACGAAACCGCCTACATCGACGGCTACAGTTTCCCCAAGTTCTTCGTGAAGATTTTCATCCCGTTGATCGGTTCCGGGATCGGTGTCACGGCGTTTTTCTGCTTTATGTTTTCCTGGGTCGAACTGCTGCTCGCGCGCACGTTGACTTCGGTCAACGCCAAGCCGATTGCGGCGGTGATGACGCGCACGGTGTCCGCTTCGGGCATTGATTGGGGCGTGCTGGCGGCGGCGGGGGTGTTGACCATTCTGCCGGGCATGCTGGTGATCTGGTTTGTTCGCAACCACGTGGCCAAGGGCTTTGCCCTCGGTCGGGTCTGAGGAGGTGATGATGGAATGGATGAGCTGGACCACGCCTACCGCAGCATTCTTCATCGTCATCGGCCTGATTCTGGTCGGTATGATCACGTGGGAGTTGCGTTCGCCGAGCATCCTGCGGCGAGGTTTTCTGCCGATTGCCACCACCCGTGGTGATCGTTTGTTTATCGGTCTTCTCGGCAGCGCCTACCTGCATTTGCTGGTGATCGGCGCCACCGACTGGAGCATCTGGGTGGCGTCCGCGTTGTCCCTGGTGTGGCTGTTGGCTGTGATGCGTTGGGGCTAGTCGAGTCGTTCGGCAACGCGGCTCCACAACTTAAACAGGAGGTCTCTATGTTCGACAAAAACAATAAGCTGCGACATAGCATTTCATTGGCAGCCATGCTGGCACTCAGCGGTTTGAGCGCCGCCGCGTGGGCCGATGCCTACGAGGACGCGGCGAAAAAATGGATCGGCAGTGAATTCAAACCGTCGACCCTGACGGCCGAGCAGCAACTCGAAGAACTGAAGTGGTTCATCAAGGCCGCCGAGCCGTTTCGCGGCATGGACATCAAGGTCGTTTCCGAGACCCTGACCACCCACGAATACGAGTCGAAAGTGCTGGCCAAGGCGTTCAGCGAAATCACCGGGATCAAACTCACCCACGACCTGCTGCAAGAAGGCGATGTGGTCGAGAAAATGCAGACGGTGATGCAGTCGGACAAGAACATCTATGACGGCTGGGTCAACGACTCGGACTTGATCGGTACGCACTTTCGCTACGGCAAGACCGAATCGATCACCGACCTGATGGCCAACGAAGGCAAGAACTTCACCTCGCCAACCCTCGATATCAAGGACTTCATCGGCATCTCATTCACCACCGCGCCGGACGGCAAGATCTATCAATTGCCCGACCAGCAATTCGCCAACCTCTACTGGTTCCGCGCCGACTGGTTCGAGCGCGCCGATCTGAAAGCCAAGTTCAAGGAAAAGTACGGCTACGAATTGGGCGTGCCGGTGAACTGGTCAGCTTATGAAGACATCGCCAAATTCTTCAGCGAAGACGTCAAGGAAATCGACGGCAAGCGCGTGTACGGGCACATGGATTACGGCAAGAAAGACCCGTCGCTGGGCTGGCGTTTCACCGATGCCTGGTTCTCCATGGCCGGTGGCGGCGACAAAGGCATCCCGAATGGTTTGCCGGTGGACGAGTGGGGGATTCGCGTCGAGGATTGCCACCCGGTCGGCTCCAGTGTGACCCGTGGCGGCGATACCAACGGCCCGGCCGCGGTGTTCGCCACCACCAAGTATGTCGACTGGCTGAAGAAATACGCGCCACCGGAAGCGGCGGGCATGACCTTCTCCGAGTCCGGTCCGGTGCCGTCGCAGGGCAACATTGCTCAGCAGATTTTCTGGTACACCGCGTTCACCGCCGACATGACCAAACCGGGCCTGCCGGTGGTCAACGCCGACGGCACGCCGAAATGGCGCATGGCGCCATCGCCACGCGGGCCGTATTGGGAGGAGGGCATGAAGCTCGGTTATCAGGACGTGGGTTCGTGGACGTTCATGAAATCCACGCCTGAGAAACAGAAGCTGGCAGCGTGGCTGTACGCGCAGTTTGTGACCTCGAAAACCGTGTCGCTGAAGAAAACCATCGTCGGCCTGACGCCGATTCGTGAGTCGGACATCAACTCGCAGGCGATGACTGATCTGGCGCCGAAACTCGGTGGCCTGGTCGAGTTCTACCGCAGCCCGGCCCGCGTGCAATGGACTCCGACCGGGACCAACGTGCCGGATTATCCGCGTCTGGCGCAACTGTGGTGGAGCCATATCGCCGAAGCGGCCAGCGGCGAGAAGACCCCGCAACAGGCGCTGGATGGCTTGGCCAAGGACCAGGACGCGATCATGACGCGTCTGGAACGCTCCAAGGCTCAGGCCGTTTGTGCTCCGAAGATGAACCCGGAGCGCGATGCGCAATACTGGTTTGATCAACCGGGCGCACCGAAACCGAAACTGGCTAACGAGAAACCGAAGGGCGAGACCGTGAGCTACAACGAACTGCTGAAATCCTGGGCGGATGCGCGTAAGTAAAAGCTGAAATGTGAAAGGCGAACGGCACCGCAAGGTGCCGTTTTTGTTGGTGCCTGATTTACCGCTTTCGCGAGCAGGCTCGCTCCCACAGGTTTCTGCGTCGCTCACAAATTCCGAGTGCACCCGAAACCACTGTGGGAGCTTGCCTGCAAGCGATTGCTTACTGACATTCAACATGGATATCGCCTGCCCCACCGCCATCGCTGGCAAGCCAGGCTCCCACAGGTTTTTTTAGTGTTCACAAGATTCGGATACCCCGCAAATCACTGTGGGAGCTTGCCTGCAAGCGATGGGGCCATTGGCGGCACCGCAGGAAACCCAAGCCGGAACACGGTCATCGCACCCGGCAAACTCTTCACCTCCGCCACGCCCTGATGCAGGCTCATGATCGAACGGACGATGGCCAGTCCCAACCCGGTGCTGCCCTGCGAGCGCGAGCGGCTGCTGTCGACGCGGTAGAAGCGGTCGAACAGATGTGGCAAATGCTGCGCTTCAATCCCGGCGCCGGGGTTGCTGACCAGCAGGGATGCCTGCGCTGCGCTCTGCTCAATCAGCAACGTCACGGTTTTCCCATTCGGGCAATGACGCAACGCGTTGGACAGCAGATTGGAAATCGCTCGCTGAATCATCAACCGGTCGCCCAGCACCGAGGCACTGCCAAGCACATTCAAATGAATCTGCTTGTCCTGCGCCGACAACGAAAACATCTCCGCCACCTTCGCCACTTCAACTTCTAGCGCCACCGCTTCAAACGGCGCCAGCGCCGACGGATGACTGACCTGCGCCAGAAACAGCATGTCCGAAACAATCCGCGCCACGCGCTCCAACTCCTCGGTGCAGGACACCAGCACGTCCTTGTATTCCTCGGTCGTGCGTTCGCGGGACAAGGTCACCTGCGCCTTGCCCATCAGATTGTTGATCGGCGTGCGCAGCTCATGCGCCAGGTCATCGGAGAACTGCGACAACTGCTGCACCCCGGCATCGAGTCGATGCAGCATGAAGTTGATGCCTTGCGCCAGTTCGCTCAGTTCCTGAGGCATGTTCACCACCGACAATCGATGCTCCAGGTCCTGGGTCGAGACCATCGCCGCCACCTTGCGAAACTCACGCAGCGGCGCCAAACCACGCTGCACCGCGCCCCACGCAGTGAGGCCGATAAACACCAGCAACAACGGCAAGGCAATCAGCGTCGAGCGCAGGTAGGCGCTGAGGAGGGCCTCATCGTGGGCGTTATCCACGGACAGCAGCACCGGCACGCTGCTGCTGTCCTTGAGACGAATCAGCTTGGACACGGTGAGGAATTTCGCGCCTTCAGCATCCAGGCTGTCGGAATACGCCAGTTGATCAGTGGTCGCGCGCACTGCTTTCAATTCAACCCGTGGATCAGTCAGACCGCTACCGGATTTGAGCAGCGGCGAGCGCAAATTCAAACGGTCATAAATCGTCAAAGTGAGGTTGTCATGGCCCATCACCTGATCCAGAAGGATATGCGGCTTGCCGGTGATTTCATTGGCATCGACGTACAGCGACAGGCTGTGCTCCACCTGCGCCATCTTCTTTTCCAGACTGTCTCTGGCAAGCGAATTCAGCTCATGGGTCAACGCGAAATAGGCAAGGATCGCGAGGAACACCACCAGCAGCGCGCCGAGAACACTCACTGTCAAACCCAAGCGCATCGACAGGCTGGAAGGCTTCATTCCCGCGCCTCCAGCACATAGCCGACACCGCGCAGGGTGTGGATCAACTTGCTGTCGAAAGGGTCGTCGATCTTCGCCCGCAAGCGGCGGATCGACACTTCGACCACGTTGGTGTCGCAATCGAAATTCATGTCCCACACCAACGAGATGATTTGTGTGCGCGTCAGCACTTCGCCGGACTGGCGCATCAGCAGATGCAGCAGGGCGAATTCCTTGGTGGTCAGGTCAATACGCTGCGCACCACGAAACGCGCGATGGCGGCCCGGATCGAGCTCCAGATCAGCCACTTTCAGCACCTGCGGCACCGGGATGTTTTCGCTGCGGCGCATCAATGTGCGCACCCGCGCCAGCAGTTCGGGGAACTCGAACGGCTTGACCAGATAATCGTCGGCGCCCAGATCGAGGCCGCGAATCTTGTCGGCCAAACGCCCGCGCGCGGTGAGCATCATCACTCGTGTGGAATGAGTGCGACGCAACTGTTCCAGCACACCCCAGCCATCCAGTTCCGGCAGGTTTACGTCGAGAATAATCAGGTCATAGGTCTGCTGTTGCGCCAGGTGCAGGCCATCGGCACCGGTGGCGGCGTGGTCAACGACATAACCACTTTCGGTCAAACCCTGATGCAAGTATTCGGCAGCTTTAAGCTCGTCCTCGACGACAAGGATTCGCATGATCTTTCACCACTTTTATTTAATGGGTATTTAATTTCGGTGACTGGGAAAGTTATTGTTTTTGTAAGGTCTTCCGGACGTTGTTCAATAACGATAAGAAGCCCCTCACCCTAACCCTCTCCCAGAGGGAGAGGGGACTAAACGTGGGATGCTTCAGAACTGCACCGACGTGGAACATCTTTACGGAATCCATAGTCGACTTGATTTAACAGGTCGATGGAAAGTGTCAGACACCTCGGTCGGCTCCCTCTCCCTCCGGGAGAGGGCTGGGGTGAGGGGAAGTCCGGACGATAAAGGTTGTAGTGGCTACAGGGTCAACGACTAAGCGCTTTAAAACGGTGCTCTGCGACAGTCGGTCGCAGCACAAACCACAAAATCCCCATCACTTTGATTCCGGCAAGTGCAATTCAGCAGATAACTAGCGTGTTTTTGTTTCGATGTATTTCGATAACGCCGCCAGCACTTCGCATCCTAGAGCAAAACAACTTCGGCAAACCGTGGATAACGGATTTGTAATGTTCCAGTCACCTTGTCGATAAGTTCAAAACCCTACCGTGGCGGCATCCGAGATTCTTGAATAAAGGAAGTCTTCCATTGCCCGGTTTAATAAAACTGACGGCGCGATCACGCCTGAAAAAAACCGCCAGCGGCATCCTGTTGCTGGCCTGTACCGGCCTCGCGAACGCGGCGCCCCTGACGCTGGAGCAAGCCCTGCAAAGTGCCTTCGCCGGCAACCCGGACCTGGCCGCTGTGCAGTGGGAAATCGGCATCGCTCAAGGCGAGCGTCAGCAAGCCGGGCTGATCCCCAATCCCGAAGTGTCGTGGGAGGCTGAAGACACTCGCCGCGATTCGCGCACAACCACGGTGATGCTCAGTCAGCCGATCGAACTGGGCGGCAAACGCGGCGCGCGGATCGATGTCGCCAGCCGCGCGCAGGACGCTGTCGGCATCGAACTGGAGCGCAAGCGCAATGCCTTGCGTGCAGACGTCATTCAGGCGTTCAACAGCGCGCAAACCGCGCAGCAACGCTTGCAGCTGTCGCGGCAATCCCTGCAATTGGCCGAGCACGGTGTGCGCGTGGCGCAAGGGCGCATCGAAGCAGGCAAATCATCACCGGTCGAAGGCACGCGGGCGCAAGTGCAGCTCTCGGAAGTGCGCCTTGAACTGAGCCGGGCAGAACGCGATCAGGCCACCGCGTACCAACAATTGGCGCAAGTCATGGGCGCGCCGTTGCCGACGTCGACCAAGGTGCAGGCACCCACGCAAAGCATGCCGGCCGTTCCACCAACGACAAGATTGCTCGAGCGTCTGAACGAGACTGCCGAACTGCGTCTGGCCAAACTGCAGATCGATCAACGCGAAGCGTCATTGGGCCTGGAAAAATCCCAGCGCATTCCCGACCTGACCGTGAGCATCGGCAGCCAGTACAGCGAAACCGAGCGCGAGCGGGTCAACGTGGTCGGGCTGTCGATGCCGATTCCGCTGTTCAACCGCAATCAGGGCAACGTACTCGCCGCAGCGCGCCGAACCGATCAGGCGCGGGATCTGCGCAACGCCACCGAGCTGCGTTTGCGCACGGAAATCCAGACCAGTCTCGAGCAATGGCAGACCGCCAATGGCGAGGTAAAGGCATTCAACCAGACCATCCTGCCTGCGGCGCAAAGTGCGGTCGACAGCGCCACCCGTGGTTTCGAAATGGGTAAGTTCGGCTTCCTCGATGTGCTCGATGCGCAACGCACTTTGATCAGCGCCCGTAGCCAGTACATCCAGGCAGTCAGCGAAGCGACCGATGCCCGCGTACGCATTGAACGGATCTTCGGCGACCTCAGCGTCAGCCCTTGAATTTCACTTTTCACAGCACTGCGCGCAGGTATGACGCAGAGGAGTTTCCATGGATCAAAAACTGATGGTGGTCGCGGTGGCGACGTTGGCGCTGGGCATTGGTATCGGCTCGATGTGGGCGGGCGATGCAAGCATCGATGCCCATGCCGATGAAGCAGCCGAACATGCCGATCACGCCGAAGAAGGTGCCGCCGCCGAAGGCGAGCATGGCGAAGAAGGGCACATTGAGTTGAGCGCCGAACAAATCACCGCTGCCGGTATTCAACTCGCCGAAGCAAAGCCGCAAAACATCAGCCGCGGTCTGCCATTCCCCGGCGAAGTGCGCTTCGACGAAGACCGCACCGCCCACGTCGTGCCGCGCGTGCCGGGTGTGGTCGAGGCGGTGGCGGTCAACCTCGGGCAAACGGTGAAGAAGGGCCAGTTGCTGGCGGTGATCGCCAGTCAGCAGATCTCCGATCAACGCAGCGAGCAGGCCGCCGCGCAGCGCCGTTTGGCCTTGGCGCGCACCACCTACGAGCGCGAGAAAAAACTCTGGCAGGACAAAATCTCGGCCGAGCAGGATTTCCTCCAGGCGCGCCAGGCACTGCAAGAGGCAGAAATTGCCGTGAGCAATGCGCAGCAAAAGATCAGCGTACTCAGCGGCAGCGTGGTCGCCACCGGCGGCAACCGCTACGAATTGCGCGCGCCGTTCGACGGCGTGGTGGTGGAAAAACACCTGACGCCGGGGGAAGTCGTTGATGAAACCACGGCGGCATTCACGCTCTCGGATCTGTCGCGAGTGTGGGTGACGTTCGGCGTGTCACCGAAGGATCTGAACAAGGTTCAAGTAGGCAAAGCGGTCACCGTCAGCGCCCCGGAGTTGAACGCAGAAGTGGTCGGCAGCGTGGCTTACGTCGGCAGCCTGCTCGGCGAACAAACCCGCACCGCGACCGTCCGCGTCACCCTGGAAAACCCGCAAGGCTCATGGCGCCCCGGTCTGTTCGTCACCGCGCTGGTCGCCACTGACAGCCGCGAAGCGAAAGTCGCCGTACCGGAATCTGCGATCCAGACCGTCGAGGACAAATCCACGGTGTTCGTGCGTACCGACGATGGCTTCGAAGCGCGCGCAGTAGAGCTGGGCAGTCGCGCAGGCGGCCATGTGGAAATCACTCAAGGCCTGGAACCGGGCGCGCAAGTCGCCAGCGCCGGCAGCTTCGTCCTCAAGTCGGAGCTGGGCAAAGCCTCAGCCGAGCATAGTCATTAATTCTGGAAGGTCCTCATGTTCGAACGCCTGATCCAGTTTGCCATCGAGCAACGCATCATCGTGCTGCTCGCCGTTCTGCTCATGGCCGGCCTCGGCATCGCCAGTTATCAAAAACTGCCGATCGACGCCGTACCCGACATCACCAACGTCCAAGTGCAGATCAACACCGGCGCCGCCGGGTTCTCGCCGCTGGAAACCGAACAGCGCATCACCTTCCCGATTGAAACCGCGATGGCCGGTTTGCCAGCACTGGAGCAGACCCGTTCGTTGTCGCGCTCGGGGCTGTCGCAAGTGACGGTGATCTTCAAGGACGGCACCGACCTGTTCTTCGCCCGCCAACTGGTCAACGAGCGTTTACAGATCGCCAAGGAGCAATTGCCCGAAGGCGCGGAGGCGGTGATGGGGCCGATTTCCACCGGTCTCGGCGAGATCTTTTTGTGGACGGTCGAGGCGAAGGAGGGCGCGCTCAAGGACGATGGCAGTGCGTACACACCGACCGATCTGCGGGTGATTCAGGACTGGATCATCAAGCCGCAATTGCGCAACGTACCCGGTGTCGCCGAGATCAACACCATCGGCGGCTTCGCCAAGGAATACCAGATTGCGCCGGACCCGAAACGCCTGGCCGCGTACAAGCTGACCCTCACCGATCTGGTCACCGCGCTGGAGCGCAACAACGCCAACGTCGGCGCCGGTTACATCGAGCGCAGCGGCGAGCAATTGCTGATCCGCGCGCCGGGGCAAGTGGCGAGTACCGAGGACATCGCCAACATCGTCATGGCCAATGTCGACGGCACGCCGATCCGGGTGAAGAACGTCGCCACCGTGGAAATCGGCCGCGAATTACGCAGCGGTGCGGCCACGGAAAACGGTCGCGAAGTGGTGCTCGGCACGGTGTTTATGTTGATCGGCGAGAACAGCCGCACGGTCTCGCAAGCGGTGGCCAGCAAGCTCGAACAGATCAACAAATCCTTGCCGCAAGGCGTGATCGCCGTGCCGGTGTACGACCGCACGCACCTGGTCGATAAGGCCATCGCCACGGTGAAAAAGAACCTCATCGAAGGCGCGATTCTGGTGATCGCGATTCTGTTCCTGTTCCTCGGCAACATCCGCGCGGCGCTGATTACCGCGATGGTGATTCCGCTGTCGATGCTGTTCACTTTCACCGGGATGTTCAGCAACAAGGTCAGCGCCAACCTGATGAGCCTCGGCGCGCTCGACTTCGGCATTATCGTCGACGGCGCGGTGGTGATCGTCGAAAACACCCTGCGTCGACTGGCCCATGCGCAGCAGCATCACGGCCGTTTGCTGACTCGCGCCGAGCGTTTCAAGGAAGTCTTTGCCGCAGCGAAAGAGGCGCGGCGGCCGCTGATTTTCGGGCAGTTGATCATCATGGTCGTGTACCTGCCGATTTTCGCCTTGAGCGGCGTCGAAGGGAAAATGTTCCACCCGATGGCGTTCACCGTGGTGATTGCGTTGCTTGGCGCGATGCTGTTGTCGGTGACCTTTGTACCGGCGGCGATTGCGTTGTTCGTCACGGGCAAGGTCAAGGAAGAAGAGGGCGCGGTGATGCGCGGCGCCCGTCGCGTGTATGCGCCGGCGCTGGCCTGGGTCATGTCCCATCGCGCGGTGGCCGTGGGCGCTGCGTTGGGCGTGATCGTGCTCAGCGGTGTGCTCACCAGTCGTATGGGCAGCGAGTTTGTGCCGAGCCTCAGCGAAGGGGATTTTGCTTTGCAAGCGTTGCGCGTGCCGGGCACCAGCCTGACGCAATCGGTGGACATGCAGCTGCGGCTGGAAACGCTGATTCTGGCGAAGGTGCCGGAAGTCGAGCGCGTGTTTGCCCGCACAGGCACGGCCGAAATCGCCTCGGATCCGATGCCGCCGAACATCTCTGACAGCTACGTGATGCTCAAACCCAAGGACCAGTGGCCGGACCCAGGCAAGTCCCGCGAAACCCTGATGGCCGAACTGCAAGCCGCCGCCGCGACGCTGCCGGGCAGCAACTATGAACTGTCGCAGCCGATTCAATTGCGTTTCAACGAACTGATTTCCGGCGTGCGCAGCGATGTCGCGGTGAAGGTATTCGGCGATGACATGGACGTGCTCAATGCCACCGCTGCGAAAATTGCCGCAGCGATGCAGAAGGTCAACGGCGCATCCGAGGTGAAAGTCGAACAGACCACCGGCTTGCCGGTGCTGACCATCAACATTGATCGCGACAAAGCGGCGCGTTACGGGCTCAACGTCGGTGATGTGCAGGACACCATTGCCGTTGCAGTCGGCGGGCGTAAGGCCGGGACGTTGTATGAGGGTGATCGGCGTTTTGACATGGTTGTGCGTTTGTCCGATGCCATGCGCAAGGACATCGAGGGGCTGTCGGCGCTGCTGATTCCAGTGCCGGCGCCTCTGAATGCAGCGGCCAATCAGATCGGTTTCATCGCGCTGCAAGACGTCGCCAGCCTCGATTTGGTGCTTGGGCCGAATCAGGTCAGCCGCGAGAACGGCAAGCGTCTGGTGATCGTCAGCGCCAACGTGCGTGGGCGTGACATTGGCTCGTTCGTCAGCGAGGCCGGTGAGGTGATCGAGCGTGATGTGCAAGTCCCGGCCGGTTACTGGACCAGTTGGGGCGGGCAGTTCGAGCAACTGCAATCGGCGGCCAAGCGCTTGCAGATCGTGGTGCCGGTGGCGCTGCTGCTGGTGTTCGGGTTGTTGTTCATGATGTTCAACAACCTGAAGGACGGCTTGCTGGTGTTTACCGGGATTCCGTTTGCCTTGACCGGTGGGGTCATGGCGCTGTGGCTGCGCGATATTCCGTTGTCGATTTCGGCGGGGGTCGGGTTTATCGCGTTGTCCGGGGTGGCGGTGTTGAACGGCTTGGTGATGATTGCGTTTATTCATAATTTGCGTGAGGAGGGGCGGTCGCTGTCCGATGCCATTCACGAAGGTGCGCTGACGCGTTTGCGGCCGGTGTTGATGACGGCGTTGGTGGCGTCGCTGGGATTTATTCCGATGGCCCTCGCAACCGGCACCGGCGCTGAAGTGCAACGGCCACTGGCAACCGTGGTGATCGGCGGGATTTTGTCTTCCACGATCCTGACGTTGCTGATCTTGCCGGCTCTCTACCAACTCGCCCATCGCCGGGATGAGGACGCGGTTCCATCTGAATAGGTAATCCCCTTGTAGGAGTGAGCCTGCTCGCGATAGCGGTCTATCAGTCAGATCTAAATTGACTGACACACCGCTATCGCGAGCAGGCTCACTCCTACAGGTTTTGTGTTCGACTTCAGAAGAGTGCCGGGCACATAACGGATATGTAATTTCCCCGCCACCGTCACGAAAGGTGCGCCTTGTTACCTTGAACCCGTCAGCTACTTAAACGAGGAATCAACGATGAAACTTGCCCAACTCAGTACTTTCGCAGCCGCTCTGGCGATCTCTTCCGTGGCCCTGGCCGAAGGCGGCGGCGACCGCACTTTCGAGCGGATGATGACCAGCAACGACCGCTCCATGGAGCTGTTCGTGGCCAAGGAAAAAGCCGCCGGTAACCCGGTCGTCGTCAACGACAAGAAAGATGACAAGACCCGCGATCTGTAAGCCTGCTGCACCTGAACAAGCCCGATATCGCGCATCGATGCCGGGCTTTTTTTACGCCTGGACGGGAAGGAAAGAGAATGAAAGTACTCAAGTTGATCGCATTCGCCGCTGTCATGGCGATGTCTGTGAATGTGCTGGCCGAAGGCGGTGGTGACCGCACTTTTGAACGCGCGCTCAGCGCCAACAGCAAAGCCATGGAACAGTACGCCGCCAACCAGGGCAAAGCGGCGCCGGTGGTGAAGGATTACGAATACGGAATGAAGCTGGACGTGGTCAAAGTGGTGAGCGTGGTCAAGCCACAGCCTGCGTGCAAAGTGGTGCCCACCGCGATGACCTATGAGGACTCCAAAGGTCAGCTCAATACCATCAAGTACAACGTGATGGGCGTGTGTCGAAACGGCGGAAGCTGAATCCGCCACGCCAAAACGTGGTCCCGTGTAGGAGCTGCCGAAGGCTGCGATCTTTTGACTTTGATTTTAAAGATCAAAAGATCGCAGCCTTCGGCAGCTCCTACACGTTCTGTATTTCAATTCGTGATGTTTAAAGGTTATGTGGGAAGTGCGGAACCTTCCCACAATGTTTTCAGGTTGTCCGTCGGACGTCAGCTCACTAGCCTGTGTGGGTCGCTGCCAATTCAGCGATCGGGATTGGAACCCCGCGGCTCAACTGAAGCAAAACGCACTGTTCATGACGTATGCTTGCGCACTTTCATGTGTGCACTCCGTTATGGCGGCTGTGCGCGGGAGACTTCGAGTCTGTCGGGTTTGCTCAGTTGCCCGGGTTCCAACCTGCGTACAGCTGCCACCCTTTCGCGTGGAACCGAAAGGGCCAGCTCCACCTTCAAGCTGAGTAAAACATTATGAAAAAGCCAACACCCAATCCCCCCGAAGCAGACGCAATCCCCGACGCCAACTCAACATCCCCCTACGTCTCCATTGAGACTAGAAAACTCCACGAAGCCGCCGACCGCGCCCTCGACTTCTACCTCAAACCGTCGGCCGCCATCATGTCCGCACCGTACATCCCCAACCAGATGTTCCTGGTCAATCCCAAAGCCGACACCGAATCATTACTGGCCAACGCCAGCGAATCCCTGGCCTCGGCCACGGTAATGCTCGGTGACTTCGCCGCGCTGCTAGGCGGCACCCATCGCAAGACCCTGCTCGGTATCGCGCAGGTGGTCATGCTTGGCGAACTGGCGGTGAACAAGGCGCTGGATAACGTAGATCCAAACGCGTAGTTATCAATGGCCAGTTTTTAACCGTTGTTTTTGCGTTGACCTCAAAATCCTGCCCCCTCACCCCAGCCCTCTCCCCCGAGGGGGCGAGGGGGAAGGGAGCAGATCTTCAAGCCATTCAAAACCAGAGTACGCCTCGGTTTTTCAGGTCGATGTATCTGCAACAACCAACTCGGTCAGTCCCCTCTCACCCAGGGGGAAAGGGAGCAGGCTTTCAAGCCATTCAAAACCAGAGTGCGCCCCGGTTTTTCAGGTCGATGTATCTGCAACAGCCAACTCGGTCAGTCCCCTCTACCTCTGGGAGAGGGCTAGGGTGAGGGCCGGGCCTAAACCTGAAAAACATAACCACGGCAAAACGCAAAGCAAAAAAAGCGCCCCGAAGGACGCTAAAAGATTCACCTCTTACCAAAGGAGCAAGGAGCTTCTAAAGGTGAATTTGCATCAACCGCACCATCAAAGAATCGCCAACGGATACTCGACAATCACCCGAACTTCATCCAGATCCGACTCGAACGCCGTGGCGCGGGTGGTGGCCTGGCGCAAGCGTAGTGACAAGTCTTTCATCGAACCGCTTTGCACTACGTATTTGACTTCGAAATCGCGCTCCCAACGTTTCTGATCTGTCAGCGGATTGCCCTCGGCATCGCGGCGCATGTACACGGCGTTGGCGTTGGAATAGTCGGCGTCGGTACCGCGTGCGTAACGGGTCATGAACGACAGACCCGGTACGCCATAGGTGCTCATGTCGAGGTCATAGCGCACCATCCACGAACGTTCTTTCGGCGAGTTGAAGTCGCTGTACTGGATCGAGTTGTCGAGGAAGATCGAGTCGGACTGGCGCAGGTAGTCGAAGTCGTCATTACCGTTGTTGCGCTGGTGGGAGAGGGCGACGGAGTGGGCACCAAGCTTGACGCCAACGCGGCCGCTCCAGATGTTGTTGTCGAACTCGCCGAGCAGTTGTTTGCCTTCATCGACGGCCTTGTAATAGTTCAGACCACCGAACAGCGACAGGTCATCGGACAGCGGATAGGTCCAAGCGGTGCCTGCGTAGTACTGATTCCACGCATCCTTCAGACGGCTGGAGTACAGGCTGAAACTGAGGTTTTTGTTCAGCACATAATCGCCGCCGCCATACGCGATCCACGGCGAATTGACCGGCCCGGCGTAGAACGTGGCGAAGTTCTCGCGCATGTCGCTGGACACCGGTTGGCTCATCGCGTGCAGTCGACCGCCCTGAACCGATAAACCTTCAATGCTGGTGTTGCTCGCCGTCACCCCGCGAAAGCTTTCCGGCAGCAGGCGCGAGTCACCCGCCGCAACCACCGGATTGGCCGGGAACACATCGCCAACCTTGACCACCGTATCGAACGCCCGAATTTTCGCGGCGCCGCCAACCTTGGTGTATTCGTCCCGCGCCTCGCCATCACTATTGACCGGCAAAACATCAAACGAACTGCGCCCACCGTTGCGGCCGTCACCGCTGTCGAGTTTTAGCCCGATCATCGCAAACGCATCAACACCGACCCCGACGGTGCCTTGGGTGAAACCGGATTCGAACTTGCTGATCACCGCGTGCGACCAGGCTTCGGAATAACCGTTGCCGGTGGGGCTGGACTGGCCGTTGCGATGATCACGATTGAAGTACAAGTTGCGGTTGAGCACCGTCAGGCTGCTGCCTTCGACAAAGCCTTCAGGCTTGTCTTCTGCAAACACCATGGACGGCCCGGCGCCGATCACCACCGCTAAAGCGGAAATCGACATTTTTGAATTGTTAACCATCAAACACTCCTTGGGTTCGGCAGAACGGGAACGTGTGTCGGCGTGGGTTTTATTGTTCGGCGGGGCAGGGCCCGCCGGCATGGTCGCCGGGTCACATCGTTGCAAGCTGCGGATAACGCGGAGGTGATGGGGGAATTACAATTTCGTCATGTGGTTATATGAATTGAGTGAACGCCACACAAAACTGTGGGAGCGAGCCTGCTCGCGAAAGCGGAGTGTCAGCCAATCAAGATGTTGAAAGTGCCTACGCCTTCGCGAGCAGGCTCGCTCCCACAATGGTTTTTGGGTGTGCCCGGAGTTTGTGAGCGACGCACAAACCTGGGGAGGCGGGCGCGCCTGCGATGAGGCCAGCGCAAGCGCTCGAGACGTTAAATCCCGCAAAAACAAAAACGGCACCCGAAGGTGCCGTTTTCATTTCTAGCCAGCCAAGCAATCAGCCCGCCAGACCCGCCTGCTGAACCAGTGTCAGCAATGGCTGCGGGTACACACCCAGGAAGAATGCGACCAGGGCGATGGCCAGCAGCATTACGCCGCCTGCCTTCTGTTCCCAGTGCAGCTGGGCGTCGTGGCGACGCAGGTTTGGTTCGATCAGGTACAGGGTGACCATCACGCGCAGGTAGTAGAAGACGCCGATGGCGCTGCCCAGCACCAGCGAGCCGACCAGCCACCATTGGTGCGATTCGACACCGGTAGCGATGATGTAGAACTTGCCGATGAAGCCCGCGGTCAGCGGGATACCGGCCAGGGACAGCATCATCACGGTCAGTACGGCGGTCAGGTACGGACGGCGCCAGAACAGGCCGCGGTACTCGTACAGCGCGTCGGCGTCACGGCCGTTGTACGGCGAGGACATCAGAGTGATTACGCCGAAGGCGCCGAGGCTGGTGATCACGTAGGTGACCAGGTACACGCCGATGGCTTCCACCGCCAGACCCTTGCTCGCCACCAGCGCGATCAGCAGGTAGCCGAAGTGCGCGATGGACGAGTAACCGAGCAGACGCTTGAGGTTGCTCTGGGTCAGGGCCAGCAGGTTACCGAACAGGATCGAGGCGATGGCGATGACGGTCAGCACGTCGCTCAGTACGCCGCTGCTGGCAGCAGGGGAGATCTGGAACAGACGCACCATCACCGCAAACACGGCCACTTTCGAAGCGGTCGCAAGGAACGCGGCCACCGGTGCCGGAGCACCTTCGTAGACGTCAGGCGTCCACAGGTGAAACGGTACCAGCGACAGCTTGAACGCCAGACCGATCAGCATCATGCCCAGGCCCAGTTGCGCCAGCGGGCTAGGCAGACCGGTCGCGGCCAGTGCCTGACCGATACCGACGAAGCTCAGCGAACCGGCGTCTGCGTACAGCAGCGCCATACCGAACAGCAGGAACGCGGAACCGGCGGCCGACAGCACCATGTATTTGATGCCGGCTTCCAGCGAGCGCTTGTTGAAGAAGGCGTAAGCCACCAGACCGTAGACCGGCACCGACAGCAGTTCCAGACCGATGAACAAACCGGCCAGGTGCTGCGCGCTGACCAGAACCAGACCACCAGCGGCGGCCATCAGGATCAGCAGGTAGAGTTCTTCACGGTTGCCCGGGTAACCCGAACCACCATCGCCCAGATAGGCGTGGGCGAGGGTGACGCAGGCGAGGGTGGCGACCAGGATCAGCGCCATGTACAGGCAAGCGAAAGTGTCGATTTGCAGCAGTGGGGTCACGGCCAGAGGCGCGACTTTCAGGGCTGGCAGGATCGACAGCAAGGCCAGGTTCAGACCGGCGACCGAGATCAGGAAGGTCTGCGAGTGGTTGCGGCGCCAGGCGATTGCCAGCATCACCACGATAATGGTGAGGCTGGTGATCAACAGTGGCGCAAGCGCAATAAAGTGTTGAATCGTGAATTCCATAGCGCTCTTACCGGGCCGAAGCGAGTTGAGTGAAGGCGGTGCCGAGCCACTGCTGCACGCCATGCATCGTGGCGGCAGACGTGTCGAGGAACGGTTGCGGGTAGACGCCGATGTAGATCAGCAACACCGCAAGGCCTAGCACCATGATCAGTTCGCGAGCGTCCATACCGTGCAGAATCGAATCCGATTTCGCCGGACCGAAGTAAGCACGGTGGATCATGATCAGCGAGTAGACCGAACCGAACACCAGACCGGAAGTGGCAATCGCAGTGATCCACGGCCAGCTTGCGAAGGAGCCGATCAGGATCAGGAACTCACCGACAAAGTTACCGGTACCCGGCAGACCCAACGAAGCGGCTGCAAAGAACAGGCTGATCGCCGGCAGGTAAGCGATACGCGACCACACACCGCCCATCTCACGCATGTCACGAGTGTGCAGACGCTCGTACAACTGACCGCTGAGGATAAACAGTGCCGCCGCCGACACACCGTGCGCGAGCATCTGGATCACTGCACCTTGCAGGGCCAGTTGGCTGCCGGAGTAGATGCCAATCAACACGAAACCCATGTGGGAAACGGACGAGAAGGCGATCAGACGCTTGATATCGGTTTGTGCGAAAGCGAGGAACGCACCGTAGAAGATCCCGATCAGACCGAGGGTCATGGCGATCGGCGCGAACTCGGCCGAAGCATTCGGGAACAGCGGCAGGGCGAAACGCAGCAGGCCGTAGGCAGCGGTTTTCAGCAAGATACCGGCGAGGTCGACGGAACCGGCAGTCGGCGCCTGGGCGTGGGCATCAGGCAACCACGAGTGGAACGGAACCACTGGCAGCTTGACCGCGAAGGCGATGAAGAAGCCGAGCATCAGAATGTACTCGGTGGTCATCGACATCTTGGTTTTCAACAGGTCGGCGTAGTTGAAAGTAATCACGCCAGTGTTGTTGAAGTTGACCAGCACCAGACCGAGGATCGCCACCAGCATGATCAGGCCGGAAGCCTGAGTGAAGATGAAGAACTTGGTCGCTGCGTAGATCCGGGTTTTCTTGCCATCCGAAGAACTGTGACCCCAGAGCGCGATGAGGAAGTACATCGGCACCAGCATCATTTCCCAGAAGAAGAAGAACATGAACAGGTCGAGGGCGAGGAACACGCCGACTACGCCGCCCAGGATCCACATCAGGTTCAGGTGGAAGAAGCCAACGTGACGTTGAATCTCTTTCCACGAGCACAGTACCGACAAGATACCCAGCAGACCGGTCAGCAGGATCATCAACAGCGACAGGCCGTCGAGGGCCAGGTGCACGTTGATGCCGAAGCGCTGGATCCAGACATGCTTGAACTCAAGCGCCCAGGTCGGATCGGCGCCAGGCGCCGGTGCAAATGAATAGTCACCGTGGGCCCACAGCCAGAGGCCGAGGGCGAGTTCCAGGGTCATGGTCAACAGCGCAATCCAGCGCGGGAGGGTAGCGCCGAAGCGCTCACCCATCCAGCACAGCAGGCCGCCGATGAAGGGGATCAGGATTAGCCAAGGCAGAATCATGACGGGCTCGTTTCCTTTCGCAAATTCGCAAGGTTCATATCAGACCGCTACCAGCACGATGGCGCCAATCACCAGCACGGCACCAGCAGCCATCGAAGCAGCGTACCAACGCAGTTGACCGGTCTCGGTGCGGCTCAGGGCAGTGTGACCACCCTTGGCCATACGCGGGATCAGACCGATGGTCTGGTCGAGCGGGTCTTTGCGCAGTACGTGGCTGATCGCCAGGTAAGGCTTGACGAACAGTTTGTCGTAGATCCAGTCGAAGCCCCAGGCAGCGAACCACCAGGCCGAAAGGAAACGGCCGATGCCGCTGTTGGCGATCGCCGTGACGAAGCGACGCTTGCCGAGGAACAGCAGCGCTGCCAGCAGGATACCGGCCAGGGCAATGGCGCCCGAAGCGATTTCCAGACTGTGCTTGGCTTCGCCACCGGCATGGCCAACGCTTTCTGGCAGTACGCCGTGCAGTGGCGGAACGATCATCGCGCCGATGGCGGTGGACAATACGATCAGCACCGACAGTGGCAACCAGTGCGAGATGCCGTGACCGGCGTGGGCTTCAGTCTTGGCTTCACCGTGGAACGTGATGAAGATCAGGCGGAAGGTGTACAGCGACGTCATGAACGCGCCGACCAGACCTGCGTAGAGCAGACCGTGGTTGCCGCTGGCGAACGCTTCCCAAAGGATTTCGTCCTTGGAGTAGAAGCCTGCGGTAACCAGTGGCAGAGCGGCCAGCGCAGCACCACCGACGATGAAGCTGGCGTAGGCCAGTGGCAGTTTTTTCCACAGACCGCCCATCTTGAAGATGTTCTGCTCGTGGTGGCAGGCAACGATCACCGCACCGGAAGCAAGGAACAACAGGGCCTTGAAGAAGGCGTGGGTCATCAGGTGGAAAATCGCGCCGTCCCAGGCACCAACGCCCAGCGCCAGGAACATGTAGCCGATCTGGCTCATGGTCGAGTAGGCGAGGATACGTTTGATGTCGGTTTGAACCAGTGCGGCGAAGCCTGCGAGAACCAGGGTCACACCACCGACGATGCCGACCAGGTGGAGGATTTCCGGCGCCAGGGTGAACAGACCGTGGGTACGGGCGATCAGGTAAACACCAGCGGTCACCATGGTTGCGGCGTGGATCAGTGCCGAAACCGGGGTCGGGCCGGCCATCGCGTCCGCCAGCCAGGTTTGCAGCGGCAGTTGTGCAGATTTACCGACTGCGCCACCCAACAGCATCAGGGTCGCCAGGGTGATCCAGAAGTCGCCGACCTGGAATTTCTGCGGTGCTAGCACCAGCAGTTCCTGGATGTTCAGCGTGCCGACTTGCTGGAACAGGATGAACAGGCCGATGGCCATGAACACGTCGCCGATCCGGGTCACGATGAAGGCCTTGAGTGCGGCGTTACCGTTGTTGCGGTTGCTGTAGTAGAAACCGATCAACAGGTACGAGCACAGGCCCACGCCTTCCCAGCCGAAGTACAGGAACAACAGGTTATCGCCGAGCACCAGGAACAGCATGCTGGCGATAAACAGGTTGGTGTACGAGAAGAAGCGCGAGTAGCCCGCTTCGCCGCGCATGTACCAGGACGCGAACAGGTGGATCAGGAAACCGACGCCAACGACCACGCCGAGCATGGTGATCGACAGGCCATCGACGTAGAGGGCGAAGTCAGGCTTGAACCCTTCGACCGCCATCCACTTCCACAGTACCAGCGTGTAGTGACCGCCTTCGGGTGGCGCGACGTTGAATTGCCAGATGACGTAGGCGGCGACGATCGCCGACAAGCCAATGGAACCCACGCCGATCAGCGCCGAGAGGTTTTCCGACCAGCGTCCACGGGAGAACGACAGGAGCAGGAAACCGATCAGAGGGAATACGAAAGTCAGAAAGATAAGATTCATCCGCGCATCTCACTGGCAGCGTCGATATCGAGCGTGTGGAAGCGGCGATACAGTTGCAGCAGGATCGCCAGACCAATACTGGCCTCTGCGGCTGCAAGGCTGATCACCAGGATGAACATGATCTGTCCATCCGGCTGGCCCCAACGGGCGCCTGCAACAATGAACGCCAGTGCAGAGGCGTTCATCATCACTTCCAGACTCATCAACACGAACAAAATGTTGCGGCGGACCATCAGGCCGACCAGACCAAGGCAGAACAGGATGCCGGCAACGGCCAATCCATGTTCGAGAGGGATAGCAGGCATGTCTTACTCCTTCGCCTCGTTACGGCCCAAATGGAACGCCGTGACGGCTGCAGCGAGCAGCAGCATCGAGGCGAGTTCGACCACCAGCAGGTACGGACCGAACAGGCTGATGCCCACGGCTTTCGCGTCTACGGTGGTGTGGCCGATGGCCTGGCCGCTCTGGTGAGCGAACAGCACATACAGCAGTTCGGCCAGCAGCAGCGCGGCGAGAATCACCGGCCCCGCCCAGATGCCGGGCTTGAGCCAGACGCGTTCTTGCTGAACCGAGGCCGGGCCGAGGTTGAGCATCATCACCACGAACACGAACAGCACCATGATGGCGCCAGCGTAAGCGATCACTTCCAGCACGCCGGCGAACGGTGCGCCGAGTGCGAAGAAGGTCATGGCCACGGCGATCAACGAGATGATCAGGTAGAGCAGGGCATGCACAGGGTTGGTGTTGGTGACTACGCGAAGCGTGGACACAACAGCGATACCCGATGCGAAATAGAAAGCGAATTCCATCGTTCTTCCTTAAGGCAGCAAGCTCTTCACGTTGATCGGTTCGGCTTCGTTCTGCGCGGAGCCTTTCGGCTTGCCAGCGATTGCCATACCTGCAACACGATAGAAGTTGTAATCAGGGTTTTTGCCGGGGCCGGAGATCAACAGATCTTCTTTCTCGTACACCAGGTCCTGACGTTTGAACTCGGCCATCTCGAAATCCGGAGTCAACTGGATTGCGGTGGTCGGACAGGCTTCCTCGCAGAGACCGCAGAAAATGCAGCGCGAGAAGTTGATACGGAAGAAGTCCGGGTACCAGCGACCGTCTTCGGTTTCAGCTTTCTGCAGCGAGATGCAACCCACCGGGCAAGCCACGGCGCACAGGTTGCAGGCAACGCAACGCTCTTCGCCATCGGGGTCACGGGTCAGGACGATGCGACCACGGTAGCGTGGTGGCAGGTAGACCGCTTCTTCCGGGTATTGCAGGGTGTCGCGCTTGCGAAAGCCATGGCCGAAGACCATGACCAGGCTGCGCAACTGGGTACCAGTACCCTTAACGATGTCGCCAATATATTTGAACATGGGTCAAATCCTCACTGAACCGCGACTGCAGGCGTGTTCCACAACACGACCGCAGCGGTCACCAGCAAATTGATCAGGGTCAGTGGCAGGCAGAATTTCCAGCTGAAATCCATCACTTGGTCATAACGCGGACGCGGAATGGAAGCGCGCAGCAGGATGAACAGCATGATGAAGAACGCGGTCTTCAGTGCGAACCAGACGAACGCCAGTTGCGGCAAGATGCCGAACGGACCGTGCCAGCCACCGAAGAACAGGGTGACCAGCAGCGCCGAGATCAGGATGATGCCGATGTATTCACCGACGAAGAACATGCCCCATTTCATACCGGCGTATTCAATGTGGTAACCGTCGGCCAGTTCCTGTTCTGCTTCCGGCTGGTCGAACGGGTGACGGTGAGTCACGGCGACGCCAGCGATGAAGAAGGTACAGAAGCCGAAGAACTGCGGAATGATGAACCACAGGTTCTGCGCCTGGTACTCGACGATGTCGCGCATGTTGAACGAGCCGACCTGGACCACGATGCCCATCAGGGCCAGGCCCATGAACACTTCGTAGGACACGGTCTGCGCCGACGCACGCAAGCTGCCGAGCAGGGCGAACTTGTTGTTACTCGACCAGCCGGCGAACAACACCGCGTAGACCGACAGACCGGCCATGGCGAAGAAGAACAGCAAGCCGATGTTCAGATCCGCGACGCCCCAGGTCGGGGTGATCGGGATAATCGCGAAGGCGATCAACAGGGCCGACATCGCCACCACCGGTGCCAAAGTGAAGATCACTTTGTCGGCAAACGGCGGGGTCCAGTCTTCCTTGAAGAACATCTTCAGCATGTCGGCGGCGATCTGGAACATACCGAACGGGCCAACGCGGTTCGGACCGTAACGGTCCTGCCACCAGCCCAGCAGGCGACGTTCGACAAAGCTGAGCAACGCGCCCGCGACCACTACGGCCAGCAGAATCACTATGGCTTTGACGACCGAGAGGATCACATCGATCACTTCAGGGGTGAACCAGGTCATTGCGCTGCCTCCTGCAGACCGTCGACGGATACGCCGGCGAATGCCGGTGGAATGCCGGCGATGCCCGCAGGCAATGCCACCAGACCGGCGCCCAGTTCTTCATTGATACGCAGCGGCAGACGCAGGGTCTGACCGGCCACGTTCAGGCTCAGCAGGGCACCGTCGTTGACGCCGAGACGATCCGCTTCGGACTTGGCCAGTGCCACGTATGGAGCCGGAATTCGCTCTTGAACCGGCGCGGCTTTCGAAGAGTTCTCTTCGCTGCCGAACAGGTGGAAGAACGGCACGGCTTGCCAAGTGCCCGGCGCCGGATTGAATGCGCGCGGTGCAGCAGCGAACCAGTTCAGCGAATCACCGGTGCTTTCGATCAGGCGGGTGCCCGGGTCGCCGGCACGGATGTGACCACCGACTTCGTCCTGGAACTTGTTCCACGCTTGTGGCGAGTTCCAGCCCGGCGACCATGCAAATGGTACTTGCTGACGCGGTTCGGCAGAGCCCGAGTAACCTTCCATGGAGAAGGCGAACGCGGTGTCTTTGTCTTGCGGGGTGCGTGGTTCGTGAACGCTGATGTCGGCGCGCATTGCGGTGCGACCGGAATAACGCAGCGGCTCACGCGCCAGTTTCAGACCCTTGATGCGGAACGCGGCGGACGGTGCAGCGTCGACGATACGCGCCAGTTGCTCGGTGCTCGAAGCAACGGCAGCGGTGACGTGGTCGAGTTGCGTCCAGTCGATCGGCTGGTTCAGCAGGGTCGCGCGCAGGGCGTGCAGCCAGCGCCAGCCTTCGTGAACCAGAATGCTCGCGTCCATGTATTGCGGGTCGAAAACCTGGAAGAAGCGCTGGGCGCGGCCTTCCTGGCTGACCAGGGTACCGTCGCCTTCAGCGAAGCTTGCGGCTGGCAGAACCAGATGCGCGCGGTCGCTGGTAGCCGTCTTCTGATGGTCAGCAACGATCACTACTTGCGCAGCGTTCAGCGCGGCATCGACCTTGTCTTTGGCGGTGCGGGTGTACAGATCGTTTTCCAGCACAACGATCGCGTCAGCCTTACCGTCGATGACGGCTTGCAGCGCAGCGTCGACCGATTCGCCACCGAGCATGGCCAGGCCAAGGCTGTTGGCTTCCGGCACGATCAGGCTGATCGAACCGTTTTTCTCGCGCAGCTTCAGCGCCTTGGCGATGTTCGCGGCGGCTTCGATCAGGGCTTTGGAACCCAACGAAGTACCGGCGATGATCAGCGGACGTTTGGCCGCGAGCAGGGCGTCGGCAATGCGCTTGGCCAGTTCCAGTGCTTCGGCGTCCAGACCCTCAACGGCCGGGGAACTGGCGTCCAGAGCGTGAGCAACGGCGAAACCGATGCGCGCCAGATCGTCTGGAGCGGCGTGTACGCATTCTTCAGCGATGTCGTCGAGCTTGGTTTCCGCCAGGCTGGCGATGAACAGCGGGTTCAGCGCGTGCTGACCGATGTTCTTCACGGCGGCGTCGAGCCAAGGCTGAACGCGCATGGCTTCGGCCATGTCTTCGGCTTTGCCCTTGACCGATTGACGCAGCGACAGCGCTACACGGGCGGCGGTCTGGGTCAGGTCTTCACCGAGCACGAAAATGGCGTCGTGGTCTTCGATGTCGCGCATGTTCGGCACTGGCAGCGGGCTGTCTTTCAGCACTTGCAGGACCAGACGGATGCGCTCCAGTTCGGAGGCTTCGATACCCGAGTAGAAGTGCTCGGCGCCGACCAGTTCGCGCAACGCGTAGTTGCTTTCAAGGCTGGCGCGCGGCGAACCGACACCGACGATGTTGCGACCGCGCAGCAGGTCAGCGGCTTTATCCAGTGCGGCATCCAGACCGAGCTTGGTGCCGTCGGCCAGCAGCGGCTGACGTGGACGGTCGGTGCGGTTGACGTAGCCATAACCGAAACGGCCACGGTCGCACAGGAAGTACTGGTTCACCGAACCGTTGAAACGGTTTTCGATGCGACGCAGTTCACCGTAACGCTCGCCCGGGGAGATGTTGCAACCGCTCGAGCAGCCATGGCAGATGCTCGGCGCGAACTGCATGTCCCACTTACGGTTGTAGCGCTCGGAGTGAGTCTTGTCGGTGAACACACCGGTCGGGCAGACCTCGGTGAGGTTGCCGGAGAACTCGCTTTCGAGGGTGCCGTCTTCAACGCGACCGAAGTACACGTTGTCGTGGGCGCCGAACACACCGAGGTCGGTGCCGCCAGCGTAATCCTTGTAGAAACGCACGCAGCGGTAGCAAGCGATGCAGCGGTTCATTTCGTGGGAAATGAACGGGCCCAGTTGCTGGTTCTGGTGGGTGCGTTTGGTGAAGCGATAACGGCGCTCGTTGTGGCCGGTCATCACGGTCATGTCTTGCAGGTGGCAATGACCGCCTTCTTCGCACACAGGGCAGTCGTGCGGGTGGTTGGTCATCAGCCATTCGACAACACTGGCGCGGAACGCCTTGGATTCTTCATCTTCGATGGAGATCCAGGTGTTGTCGGTGGCAGGGGTCATGCAGGACATGACGATGCGACCACGGGTGTCGTTCTCGTCGGTGTACTGCTTGACCGCGCACTGGCGGCAAGCCCCGACGCTACCAAGCGCGGGGTGCCAGCAGAAATATGGAATGTCGAGGCCCAGCGACAGACATGCCTGTAACAGGTTGTCTGCCCCGTCGACTTCGAGCGCTTTGCCGTCTACGTGGATAGTGGCCATGGTTCAAAGGTCTTCGTTGGCCCGGTGTCAGCGGGCGTGGCTAATGGAATCTTGTTATCCGTCCGAATCCAGTCAGCCCCGAAAGGCGTCATCGGACGAAAGGCGAAGGGCACGGACCCTTCACCTTTTTAAGCGTTTACGCGCCGATTACGATCGGCCTTGCCAGAGGCGGGACGGCGGCGCTGACTGGCGCGATACCGGCTTCGAACTCTGGACGGAAGTATTTGATGGCACTGCCCAACGGTTCCACGGCACCCGGTGCGTGAGCACAGAAGGTCTTGCCCGGGCCGAGGAAGTTGACCAGACCCAGCAGGGTCTCGATGTCGCCTGGCTGACCGCGGCCTTGTTCGATGGCCATCAGCAGCTTGACGCTCCATGGCAAACCATCACGGCACGGGGTGCAGAAACCGCACGACTCACGGGCAAAGAACTGCTCCATGTTGCGCAGCAAGGAGACCATGTTGACGCTGTCGTCCACCGCCATGGCCAGGCCGGTACCCATACGGGTGCCCACTTTGGCGATGCCGCCGGCATACATTTGCGCGTCGAGGTGTTCTGGCAGAAGGAAACCGGTACCGGCGCCGCCTGGCTGCCAGGCCTTGAGCTTGAAGCCGTCGCGCATACCGCCGGCGTAGTCTTCGAACAACTCGCGACCGGTGACGCCGAACGGCAGCTCCCACAGGCCGGGGTTTTTGACTTTGCCGGAGAAGCCCATGAGCTTGGTGCCCATGTCTTCGCTGCCTTCGCGAGCCAACGATTTGTACCAGTCCACGCCGTCGGCAATGATCGCCGGCACGTTGCACAGGGTTTCGACGTTGTTCACGCAGGTCGGCTTGCCCCACACGCCAACAGCGGCAGGGAAGGGCGGCTTGGAGCGCGGGTTGGCGCGGCGGCCTTCGAGGGAGTTGATCAGTGCGGTTTCTTCACCGCAGATGTAACGCCCGGCGCCGGTGTGGACGAACAGCTCGAAATCGAAGCCGCTGCCGAGAATGTTCTTGCCCAGCAGGCCAGCAGCCTTGGCTTCTTCCACGGCACGGTTGAGGTGCTTGGCGGCGGTGGTGTATTCGCCACGCAGGAAGATGTAGCCACGGTAGGTTTTCAGCGCGCGAGCACTGATCAGCATGCCTTCGATCAGCAGATGGGGCAGTTGCTCCATCAGCATGCGGTCTTTCCAGGTATTCGGCTCCATTTCATCCGCATTGCACAGCAGGTAGCGGATGTTGATGGATTCGTCTTTGGGCATCAGGCCCCACTTCACGCCAGTGGGAAAGCCTGCACCGCCGCGACCTTTCAAACCTGCGTCTTTCACGGTCTGGACGATGGCGTCCTGATCCATGTCGGCGAAGGCTTTGCGCGCAGCGGCGTAACCGTTCTTGGCCTGGTACTCGTCGAGCCAAACGGCTTCGCCGTCGTCACGCAGACGCCAGGTCAGCGGGTGAGTCTCGGCCGAACGCTGAATGCGGTTGGCCGGGCCGAAAGATGTCAGGGTCATACGTAGCCCTCGAGCAGTTTGGCGACGCCAGCAGGCTGCACATCACCAAAGGTGTCGTCGTCGATCATCAGCGCCGGTGCCTTGTCGCAGTTGCCGAGGCAGCAGACAGGCAGCAGGGTGAAACGACCGTCGGTGGTGGTCTGACCCAGGCCGATGCCCAGATTGTTCTGGATTTCGCTGACCACCGACTCGTGGCCGCCGATGTAGCAGACCATGCTGTCGCAGACGCGAATGATGTGGCGGCCAACCGGCTGACGGAAAATCTGGCTATAGAACGTCGCCACACCTTCAACGTCGCTGGCCGGGATGCCGAGGATCTCGCCGATCGCGTACAAGGCGCCATCCGGCACCCAGCCGCGCTCCTTCTGAACGATCTTCAGGGCTTCGATCGACGCCGCGCGCGGGTCTTCGTAGTGATGCAGCTCGTGCTCGATGGCCGAGCGCTCGGTTTCACTGAGGGTGAAACGGTCTGTCTGGATAAGCGTGCTGTTCATGCTTAGCGGTCCACGTCGGCCATAACGAAATCGATACTACCCAGGTACGCAATCATGTCCGCGACCATGCTGCCTTTGATCACCGAAGGGATCTGTTGCAGATGCGGGAAGCTTGGAGTGCGGATCCGGGTACGGTAGCTCATGGTGCCGCCGTCGCTCGTCAGGTAATAACTGTTGATGCCCTTGGTCGCTTCGATCATCTGGAAGGATTCGTTGGCCGGCATCACCGGGCCCCACGAAACTTGCAGGAAGTGCGTGATCAAGGTTTCGATGTGCTGCAGCGTGCGTTCTTTCGGCGGCGGCGTGGTCAGCGGGTGATCCGCCTTGTACGGGCCTTCCGGCATGTTGCGCATGCACTGGTCGATGATCTTGATGCTCTGGCGCATTTCTTCGACGCGAACCATGCAGCGGTCGTAGGCATCGCCGTTGGCAGCCAGCGGTACTTCGAACTCGAAGTTCTCGTAGCCGGAGTACGGACGCGCTTTACGCAGGTCGAAATCGCAACCGGTCGAACGCAGGCCAGCACCGGTGACACCCCATTCCAGGGCTTCTTTGGTGTTGTACTGGGCGACGCCGATGGTACGGCCCTTGAGGATGCTGTTCTGCAGGGCAGCCTTGGTGTATTCGTCGAGGCGTTTTGGCAGCCATTCAACGAAGTCCTTCACCAGTTTTTCCCAGCCGCGTGGCAGGTCGTGGGCGACGCCACCGATGCGGTACCAGGCCGGGTGCAGACGGAAACCGGTAATGGCTTCGATCACCGTGTACGCCTTCTGGCGGTCGGTGAAGGTGAAGAACACCGGGGTCATCGCACCAACGTCCTGGATGTAAGTCCCGAGGAACAGCAGGTGGCTGGTGATCCGGAAGAACTCGGCCATCATGATGCGGATGACGTCGACCTTCTCAGGCACCTTGATGCCGGCCAGCTTCTCGACCGAGAGCACGTACGGCAGGTTGTTCATCACGCCGCCGAGGTAATCGATACGGTCGGTGTACGGGATGAAGCTGTGCCAGGACTGACGCTCGGCCATCTTCTCGGCACCACGGTGGTGGTAACCGATGTCCGGCACGCAGTCGACGATCTCTTCACCGTCCAGTTGCAGAATGATGCGGAACGCACCGTGCGCGGAAGGGTGGTTCGGGCCGAGGTTGAGGAACATGTAGTCCTCGTTCGGGCCGGAGCGCTTCATGCCCCAGTCTTCAGGACGGAAGCGCGCGGCTTCTTCCTCAAGCTGTTGCTTGGCGAGGTTGAGGCTGTACGGATCGAATTCGGTGGCGCGCGCCGGGAAGTCCTTGCGCAGCGGGTGACCTTCCCAGGTCGGCGGCATCATGATGCGCGACAGGTGCGGGTGGCCTTTGAAGTCGATGCCGAACATGTCCCAGACTTCGCGCTCGTACCAGTTGGCGTTCGGCCAGATGCTGGTGACGGTCGGCAAGCTGAGGTCGCTCTCGGACAAGGCGACCTTGATCATCACGTCACTATTACGCTCCAGCGACATGAGGTGATAGAACACGGTGAACTCGGCGTCGCTCGGCAGCCCTTGACGCTTGGTGCGCAGACGCTCGTCCACGCCGTGCAGGTCATAGAGCATGACGTACGGCTTGGGCAGGTTACGCAGGAAAGTCAGGACTTCAACGAGCCTGGCGCGCGCGACCCACAGCACCGGCATGCCGGTGCGGGTCGACTGAGCGGTGAACGCTTCGGCGCCAAAACGGTTGTTCAATTCAACGACCACATCCTGGTCGTCTGCCTTATAAGGCGGGATGTACAGAGCACTGCCTGTAGTCATGGTTATTTTTTCGCTTTCGGTCAACGTAAAGAATGAAGCCAGCTTCTCGTTTCTTTTGTAAGAACAGATCTGGATCAGACTTCGTCAGGGCTGCGCAGATTGGTGACTGCGATTCGCTGTTCGCGGCGCTGTTCCTTCTGCGAAGGCATGTCGGCGCGATAAACGCCTTGATCACCAACGACCCAGGAAAGCGGACGACGCTCCTGTCCAATCGATTCCTGCAACAGCATCAAGCCTTGCAGAAATGCTTCCGGACGGGGCGGGCAGCCAGGTACGTAGACGTCCACGGGCAGGAACTTGTCCACCCCTTGAACCACAGAGTAGATGTCGTACATGCCGCCGGAGTTAGCGCACGAACCCATGGAGATAACCCACTTCGGCTCGAGCATCTGCTCGTAGAGACGCTGGATGATCGGCGCCATCTTGATGAAGCAGGTCCCGGCGATAACCATGAAGTCGGCCTGACGCGGCGATGCCCGGATCACTTCGGCGCCAAAGCGCGCGATGTCGTGGGGCGCCGTGAAGGCGGTGGTCATTTCCACGTAGCAGCACGACAGGCCGAAGTTGTACGGCCACAGGGAGTTCTTACGTCCCCAGTTGACCGCGCCACTCAGCACGTCTTCCAGCTTGCCCATGAAAATGTTTTTGTGGACTTGATCTTCTAACGGATCGGAAACGGTTTCCCGTTCGCCAATCGGATATTGCTCGTTAGGAGCATCGGGGTCGATCCTGGTGAGATTGTATTGCATTGCCAAAGCCTCATTGTTTCAGCTTCGCCTGCCGCTTGCGACGAGCTTCCGGAGCCCAGTCAAGGGCGCCCACTCGGAACAGGTAGACAAGACCTGCCAACAGAATTGCTATGAAAACGAGAGCTTCGACGAATCCGGTCCAGCCGCTTTCGCGGACGGACACAGACCATGCAAAGAGAAAGAGGGCTTCGATATCGAAGATCACGAAGAGCATCGCGACCAGATAGAATTTGGCTGAGAGCCGCAAGCGGGCGCCACCGGTAGGTAGCATGCCCGACTCGAACGGTTCGTTTTTGCTGCGGCCCCAGGCTTTTGACCCAAGGAGGCTGGAGACGCCAAGCATGAAGGCACACAGGCCGACGACACCCAGAAGGAAAATGGCAAAGCCCCAGTTGTGGGCCATGAGTCCTGTCGCTTCGGGCATGCTGGTAATCCTTAACAGAGAGCAAAGGTCTCTGAGCTTGATAAAGAAATAGGCAGTGACGATATGTCGCAGCAATCAATCGCGCTGATTTTATGGCTAAACACCCTGCAAGTAAAATTCCTATAGCGAAATTATTTATTGGAATAAGGACATAGCGCATCTCCAATGCCCTGCAGCCCATGCGTTGCGGGCATTAGGCGGGTTTATGCA
This sequence comes from Pseudomonas tensinigenes, assembly GCF_014268445.2. Taxonomy (NCBI): domain Bacteria; kingdom Pseudomonadati; phylum Pseudomonadota; class Gammaproteobacteria; order Pseudomonadales; family Pseudomonadaceae; genus Pseudomonas; species Pseudomonas tensinigenes. The sequence goes on along the minus strand of NZ_CP077089.1, from coordinate 4,353,620 downwards.
AATAATGTTTTGTAGGGAATGTAACGAACATAGTTGCGGCTAAATGATAATTGATATCGTTTGGAGTGGTTTTGTAACTGTTTAACGGGATGTCAGTTGGGAAGTTGTCTTACTTGCACGTTACTGCAAGTAGCGACGGCGCCCGTTTTAGCGGATTTTTCTGACGGATGTACCGCGCTGGGTCAATGTTTTGTCTCCCAGGCTGAAGAGAAAACCTGTGGGAGCGAGCCTGCTCGCGAATGCGGTGGGTCAGTCACCGCATGTGCAAGCTGGCACAACGCATTCGCGAGCAGGCTCGCTCCCACAAGGTTTCGTGGCGCTTGGGAGGTCTTGAACCCAACACATGCCCCCTGTAGGAGCTGCCGAAGGCTGCGATCTTTTGATCTTGTCTTTTAAAAGCAAAATCAAAAGATCGCAGCCTTCGGCAGCTCCTACAGGGGAGGGTGTGTTTTCCGGGGGCAAAAAAAACGCCCCGAACCAGTCGGGGCGTCAGTCTTGCGGCTCTGCGGTTAGCTTTCTGTACGATCCGCAGAGGCCGTTTGCTCAGCGAAGCCGAATCAGTGGAACTGTTCTTCTTCGGTCGAACCGGTCAATGCGGTTACCGAGGACGAGCCACCTTGAATCACAGTGGTCATGTCGTCGAAGTAGCCGGTGCCCACTTCCTGCTGGTGAGCCACGAAGGTGTAACCCTTGGCCGCGTCGGCGAATTCCTGCTCCTGCAGCTTCACGTAGGCAGTCATGTCATTGCGGGCGTAGTCGTGCGCCAGGTTGAACATGCTGTGCCACATGTTGTGAATGCCGGCCAGGGTGATGAACTGGTGCTTGTAACCCATGGCGGACAGTTCGCGCTGGAACTTGGCGATGGTCGCGTCGTCGAGGTTTTTCTTCCAGTTGAAGGAAGGCGAGCAGTTGTACGACAGCAGTTGGTCCGGGTATTCCTTTTTGATCGCTTCGGCGAAGCGGCGAGCTTCGTCCAGATCCGGCTTGGCGGTTTCGCACCAGATCAGGTCGGCGTACGGCGCGTAAGCCAGACCACGGGCGATGGCTTGATCCAGACCAGCACGGACCTTGTAGAAACCTTCCTGAGTGCGCTCGCCAGTCACGAACGGCTGATCGTACGGGTCGCAATCGGAGGTCAGCAGGTCAGCAGCGTTGGCGTCGGTACGGGCCAGAATGATGGTCGGAGTACCGGCAACGTCAGCCGCCAGACGCGCAGCGGTCAGCTTCTGTACGGCTTCCTGAGTAGGAACCAGTACTTTACCGCCCATGTGACCGCATTTTTTCACGGAAGCCAGTTGGTCTTCGAAGTGAACGCCGGCGGCGCCTGCTTCGATCATGCTCTTCATCAGTTCGTAAGCGTTCAGAACGCCGCCGAAACCGGCTTCAGCGTCAGCCACGATCGGTGCGAAGTAGTCGATGTAGCCATCGTCGCCCGGGTTCTTGCCGGCTTTCCACTGGATCTGGTCAGCACGACGGAACGAGTTGTTGATGCGCTTGACCACGGTAGGCACCGAGTCCACCGGGTACAGCGACTGGTCCGGGTACATGGATTCAGCGGAGTTGTTGTCCGCAGCCACTTGCCAGCCCGACAGGTAGATCGCCTGGATACCGGCTTTAACCTGCTGAACAGCCTGGCCACCGGTCAGGGCGCCCATGCAGTTGACGAAATCTTTCTCAGGACGGAAGGACGGCTTGGCACCCTGGGTGACCAGGTTCCACAGCTTGTCGGCGCCCATTTTTGCAAAGGTGTGCTCAGGTTGAACCGAGCCACGCAGACGGACGACGTCAGCAGCGGAGTAAGTGCGTGTCACGCCTTTCCAGCGCGGGTTTTCAGCCCAGTCTTTTTCGAGGGCTGCAATTTGCTGTTCGCGTGTCAGTGCCATGGAGATAAACCTCGTCGCGTCTTTTATGAAAAGTTGTTCTGCGGTGGAAAATTCCTGCGCTCGCTGACCAGAAGCTTAGGTGGTCAAGTCGGATTCGGCGGGGTAGGCGACGGGATGAACGATGGGCTCGAGGGGAAGTGAGCAGGTAGTGGCGGACTGTGGGCGCATTCGGGCGTCGTGGGCCTTTATACGGTCTACAGTGTGAAGCCGGGTTACCTAAATACGCTTCCGTCCCTCGGGACAACTTCGTTCCAGTCGGCAACCTCGTCAAACACACCTTGTGGGCGGTACAGACACGAAGCGGTTCGCGGGGTAGGTGCGAACATCGCTTCGAAGGCCCTTGCCAGGGCCTCTGATTAGCGGGAGCGAGGCCATCATGCCTTCGCTTTTTTACCCCGTCAAACGTTTTGTAGTGCTTTTTTTCAAGCACTACATCTTTCGTCTAATACGACTAATCAGTCAGTTTTCGGTGCTTTAGTCCAGGGCGTCGACTTTCACCCGCAAGGTCATGTCATCCCGACCTTGAGTCGAGTAGCTGCGGGTCAGGCCCTGTTTGTCGGCCTGAGTCTGGCGATTGACGCCGGCGAGGGTGATCCACTCACCAAGGCGTCCGCTGACCGTTGTGTCGGTGCTTTGCACGTTCACTACATCGGGACGTTCCTGGCTCATGCGGTCACGGTTGGTACTGATCGCCAGATGAACGATGTCGCCGGTGACGCTGGCGGTAACGTAGAAACCCTGGGTGACGTTGCGGTATTGCGTCTGGCTGTTGTAACCGCCGTAGGAATCGCTCTGAACATTGGTGATCGGCACGCTCTGGCCAACCTGAATCAGCGCCGGCATGCCATCGGTGGCCTGAACTTGCTGGACGCCGCCTTCGCGACTGGTGGTGCTGCGGCTGATGATACGGGTCTGATTCGGCTGAGCGCCGTTGACCGAATAACCTTCGTCGCCACGGCCATTGTTTTCGTTGGTGTCGACAGTGATCAGCAAGCGCTTGGGCGCGGTGTCCAGTTGCGTGATGAGTGCTTTGAGTTCCTGAATCTTGTCCGGCTCGGCCTTGATGATCAGCTGGTTGCCGTAGGCGCTGACCTGACCGTCCTTGCCGAGGAAGTCTTGCGCCATCGGCAGCATGTCGGTGCTGGTGCGGTAATTGAGGGGCACGATTTCTGTGGCTGCCATCACCGAAAAACTGCAACCGAGCAGCAGGGTGGTGAGCAGGGTGCGTAGGGACATGTCCGTTATCTCCGCTTTCGAAAGGCTTGATATTGCCAGTTTGTCGGCCTGGGGTGGGGCAAGTTGAATCGTAGACAGCAAAACGCCCCGGCATCGGTTGATGTCGGGGCGTTTTGTGGTGTGCTTGCGGGCCTCTTCGCGAGCAGGCTCGCTCCCACATTGAATCTCTGTCTGACACAAATATCGCGTCCGCTGGAGATCCCCTGTGGGAGCGAGCCTGCTCCGGGCGGCGTTCCGACGAAAGCCGCATCTCGGTCTCAGGCCGAATGCCGAACCATGTCGACATGCGGAATCCCGGCCTCGAGGAATTCCTCACTGACCAGGCTGAAACCCAAGCGCTCATAGAACGCCGTGGCCTGCACCTGAGCACTGAGCATCTGCTGCTTCAAACCACGCTCTTCAGCTTCGGCGATCACCGCTTGCATCAGCGCATCACCGACCTTCATCCCGCGCCAGTCTTTCAGCACCGAAACCCGGCCAATGTGCCCATCAGGCAACAAGCGCGCAGTGCCAATCGGAAAGTCGCCTTCAAACGCCAGAAAATGCACGGCGGTCGCGTCATCCGCGTCCCATTCCAGCTCGGGTGGCACCGATTGTTCGGCGATGAACACCGTTTCACGAATGCGCCGGATCTCGGCGATGTCCTTCTGCCAGTCTGCGACACGTACGCGAATCTTATTCATCGGCGAACCCCAGGCTCCCTTGCTTGACCAGCTGGCACAGCAGGCCGCAAGCGTCTTCGTCGTTCAGCCACTCACCGAGGTTGTCAGTGTGCAGGGCGTCAGCGGCGCAGATCAGCTTCAACAGTTCGCGCAGCTTGCCCGGCAGGTAACGGCTCTGGCCGCTGGCGAACAGCAGCAGGTCGTCATCGACTTCCGACCAGGCCAGGCGCGCGCTCGGGTTGCGGATCAGAATGGCGCCATCCTGCAGGGCAGCGAGGAAGTCTTCTTCTTCGATTTCTTCCGGGCCGGCCACCAGTTCTGGATAACGCGGCTCGGTCATGTACTGGCCGAACCAGGTCAGCAGCAGGCGCTCGTCGCTCATGTGTTCGGCGAGCAGGGCTTTCAGGCGATCCAGTGCGTCGTGTTGAATCTGGTGTGGATCGGCTGCTGGCTGTGCGTCGGCATCGGTGTAGCGCTCTTCGTCAGTCAGGAACTGGCTGAGGAAGTCGGTGAAGTGGGTCAGCACTTCAGAGGCGCTTGGCGCACGGAAACCGACCGAGTAGGTCATGCAATTGTCGACGGCGACACCGCAGTGAGCCAAGCGCGGCGGCAGGTAGAGCATGTCGCCCGGTTCCAGCACCCACTCTTCGGTCTCGTGGAATTCAGCGAGGATGCGCAGGTCCGCATGTTGCAGCAGCGGGCTCTCGGAATCGCACATCTGACCGATTTTCCAGTTGCGCTTGCCGTGGCCTTGCAGCAGGAACACGTCGTAGTTGTCGAAGTGCGGACCAACGCTGCCACCCGGGGCGGCGAAGCTGATCATTACGTCGTCGACGCGCCAGCTCGGCAGGAAGCGGAAGTTTTCCAGCAGTTCGCTGACTTCCGGGACGAATTGGTCGACCGCTTGAACCAGCAGGGTCCACTCTTTTTCCGGCAATTTGCTGAATTCGTCTTCAGCGAACGGGCCGCGACGCAGTTCCCATGGACGCTCGCCGTGCTCGATCACCAGGCGCGATTCGACTTCTTCTTCCAGTGCCAGGCCGGCCAGTTCGTCGGCGTCGATCGGGCTTTCGAAGTCAGGAATCGCCTGACGGATCAGCAATGGCTTTTTCTGCCAGTAGTCACGCAGGAACTCGCGTGCCGTGATGCCGCCCAGAAGTTGAAGAGGAATATCGGGATTCATATGTAACCTATTGAAAAAAAGCACTTTTCAGACGGGAATAAAAACGCCCGGCGCGGCCGGGCGTCTCAAACGGGTCAAGCGGTCGATCAGATGCGTTTGGCTTGCGCTACAGCGTTGCCGATGTAGTTGGCCGGGGTCAGTTGCTTGAGCTCGGCTTTCGCTTGCGCTGGCATGTCCAGGCCATCGATGAAAGTCTGCAACGCTTCAGGGCTGATGCCCTTGCCACGGGTCAGTTCTTTCAGCTTCTCGTACGGGTTTTCGATGTTGTAGCGGCGCATCACGGTCTGGATCGGCTCAGCCAATACTTCCCAGCAAGCGTCGAGGTCAGCGGCAATCTTCTGCTCGTTGAGCTCCAGTTTGCTGATGCCTTTGAGGCTGGCTTCGTAAGCGATCACGCTGTGGGCGAAGCCGACACCGAGGTTGCGCAGTACGGTGGAGTCGGTCAGGTCGCGCTGCCAGCGGGAGATCGGCAGTTTGCTCGCCAGGTGCTGGAACAGCGCGTTGGCGATGCCCAGGTTGCCTTCGGAGTTTTCGAAGTCGATCGGGTTGACCTTGTGCGGCATGGTCGACGAACCGATTTCGCCAGCGATGGTGCGCTGCTTGAAATAACCCAGGGAGATGTAGCCCCAGATGTCACGGTCGAAGTCGATCAGGATGGTGTTAAAGCGTGCGATCGCGTCGAACAGCTCGGCGATGTAGTCGTGCGGTTCGATCTGCGTGGTGTACGGGTTGAAGCCCAGGCCCAGCTCGTCTTCGATGAAGGCGCGGGCATTGGCTTCCCAGTCGATCTGCGGGTAGGCCGACAGGTGTGCGTTGTAGTTGCCGACGGCGCCGTTGATCTTGCCCAGCAGTGGAACGGCAGCGACTTGAGCGATCTGACGCTCGAGACGGTAAACCACGTTCGCCAGCTCTTTACCCAGGGTGGTCGGGGAGGCTGGTTGGCCGTGAGTGCGCGACAGCATTGGCACGTCAGCGAAACGGATGGCCAGTTCGCGGATGGCGTTGGCAGTCTGGCGCATCAGCGGCAGCATCACGTCGTCACGGCCTTCGCGCAGCATCAGAGCGTGGGACAGGTTGTTGATGTCTTCGCTGGTGCAGGCAAAGTGGATGAACTCGCTGACCTTGGCCAGCTCCGGCAGCTTGGCCGCCTGCTCTTTGAGCAGATATTCAATCGCTTTGACGTCGTGGTTGGTGGTGCGCTCGATCTCTTTGACGCGCTCGGCGTGCTCCAGCGAGAAGTTTTCAGCCAGTTCGTTGAGAACGGCGTTGGCCTCGGCGGAGAAGGCTGGCACTTCAGGGATACCAGCGTGGGCGGCCAGACGCTGGAGCCAGCGTACTTCAACCAGAACACGGGCACGGATCAGACCGTACTCGCTGAAAATCGGGCGCAGGGCCTGGGTTTTGCCGGCGTAGCGGCCGTCAACAGGGGAAACCGCAGTGAGCGAAGAAAGCTGCATGGGGTGTTCTCGGACAGTCGGGCAACGAAATGGGGCGCGTATCATACATGAAAAAATCCGCCGGTCCGTTGCCAACTGACCGGCGTATTACGCGTTACAGACTACAAAGCTTTTATTGCAGGGCGATTTACTCGCTGCGCATCAACGGATATAGCTCTTTGAGCAGCTTGCGCCGGCTGATCACCAACTGCCAGCGATGCCCGCCGAGCTGCCGCCACAGGCGCGCTGAACGGATGCCGGCAAGCAGCAGGGCGCGGATCTTCGAGGCATTGCTCGGCTGCTGCAGATTACGCATGTCGCCGTGCACCTGAATGCGTTGGCGCAGGGTGCTCAGGGTGTCCTGATACAGCGCGCCGCAAGCCGCGACGACGTTTTCGTGGGCCGGGCCGAAATGCTCGACCTGCGACTGGATCTGCGGCAAACGCTTGCTGATGGTGTCGAGCATGTCGTCACGCTTCGCCAGTTGACGCTCAAGGCCGAGCATCGACAGGGCATAGCGCAACGGCTCGCGTTGCAGCGTGCTCGGGTCGCGTTCGAGGGCGCCGATCAGCGCTCGATAGCCTTCGCGCAGATTGATGTCGTCGCCGCCGTACACGTCCAGCGTGTCTTTAGGGTCGCGCACCAGCAGGCTGCCGAGCATGCAACTCAGGCCTGCCTCGCTGGTTTGCCCGGTCTTGGCGATCCGGTCGACCAGTACGGCGGCGAGAAACACACCGCCGAGCGCCGTCAGTTGCTCCTGAGTCGGGCTCATGCCTGGCCGCTCCACGGCTCAGCGACTTCGATCACGCCGCCACCGAGGCAGATTTCACCGTCGTAGAACACCACGGACTGGCCCGGCGTCACCGCGCGTTGCGGCTCGTCGAACACGGCGCGGTAGCCGCTGGCGGTTTTTTCCAGGGTGCAGGCCTGGTCGCTCTGGCGATAACGCACTTTCGCGGTCAGGCGCAGCGGCTGGCTCAGGTCGATCGGGTTGACCCAATAGATTTCCGAGGCGAGCAGGGCGCTGGAGAACAGCCATGGATGGTTGTTGCCCTGGCCGACGATCAGTTCGTTGGTGTCGAGATCCTTGCGCAGCACGTACCACGGCTCATCGCCGGCATCTTTCAAACCGCCGATACCGAGGCCCTGGCGCTGACCGATGGTGTGGTACATCAAACCGTGGTGACGGCCGATGACTTCGCCTTCGGTGGTCTTGATCTCGCCCGGTTGTGCCGGCAGGTATTGCTTGAGGAAATCGCTGAAGCGACGCTCGCCGATGAAGCAGATTCCGGTGGAATCTTTCTTTTTGGCGGTGGCCAGTTCGTATTTCTCGGCAATCGCCCGAACTTCCGGCTTTTCCAGTTCGCCGACCGGGAACAGAGTCTTGGCGATCTGTTCGCCGCCAACGGCGTGCAGGAAGTAGCTCTGATCCTTGTTCGGATCGAGGCCTTTGAGCAGTTCGGTGCGGCCATCGATATCGCGGCGGCGCACGTAGTGACCGGTGGCGATCAGGTCGGCGCCGAGCATCATGGCGTAGTCGAGGAACGCCTTGAACTTGATCTCGCGGTTGCAGAGGATGTCCGGGTTCGGTGTACGACCGGCCTTATATTCGGCGAGGAAGTGCTCGAACACGTTGTCCCAGTACTCGGCGGCGAAGTTGGCGGTGTGCAGCTTGATGCCAATCTTGTCGCAGACAGCCTGAGCATCCGCCAGGTCGTCCATGGCGGTGCAGTATTCCGTTCCGTCGTCTTCTTCCCAGTTCTTCATGAACAGGCCTTCCACGTCAAAGCCCTGCTCGATCAGCAGGAGAGCGGAAACGGAAGAGTCCACGCCGCCGGACATGCCGACAATGACGCGCTTCTTGGATGTGTCAGAAGGGGCTGGATCACGCATAGGGATTCAATGAGTGTCTTGAAAAAGGACGCGATTCTAGCAGGCTCGCGGCCTCAAGGCTAAAGAGAAGGGCGGATCAGTTCGAGGCTGAAGTGATGACCGGCCAGATAATCGTCGATGCAACGGATGATCAGCTCACTGCGCCAGTTGTCGCGTTGGGCGATTAGTTCGTCGCGGGTCAGCCACTTGGCGCCGACGATGCCGTCGTCCAATTGATAATCCGGGTTATGTTTGACGGCTTTGGCGCTGAAGCACACGCGCTGGTAAGTCACGCCGTTGCTCGGCGCGGTGTACAGGTAAATGCCGATCACGCCGGTGGGTTCGACGTCCCAGCCGGTTTCTTCGAGGGTTTCGCGCACGGCTGCATCGATCAGGGTTTCGTCCGGGTCGAGATGGCCGGCGGGCTGGTTGAGCACGTTACGCCCAGCCTTGTGTTCTTCAACCATCAGGAAGCGACCGTTGTCCTCGACGATGGTGGCGACGGTGATGTGGGGGAGCCATTCCATGAGTTGTCCTCAAATATTGAATTGAAACCCGATCCCCTTGTGGGAGCGAGCCTGCTCGCGAAAGCGGTGAGTCAGTCAATGAAGATGCTGAATGATAAACCGCATTCGCGAGCAGGCTCGCTCCCACAGGGGAATTGTGTGAACTCTGGAAACACAAACCCCGGCACAGGGCCGGGGTTCGTTTACAGCGCTACAACCTTAAACCAGCGCAGCAATCGCCGCGTTGAGGGTTGCGCTTGGGCGCATGGCCTTGCTGATCAGCTCGGCATTGGCGTGGTAGTAACCGCCGATGTCAACTGGCTTGCCCTGAACGGCGTTGAGCTCGGCAACGATGGTTGCTTCGTTCTCGGTCAGGGTTTTGGCCAGGGTCGCGAACTGCGCTTGCAGTGCAGCGTCTTCAGTCTGGGCGGCCAGGGCCTGAGCCCAGTACATCGCCAGGTAGAAGTGGCTGCCGCGGTTGTCGATGTTGCCGACTTTGCGCGATGGCGACTTGTTGTTGTCGAGGAACTGGCCAGTGGCCTGGTCCAGGGTCTTCGACAGTACCAGTGCTTTCGGGTTGTTGTAGTTCACACCCAGATGCTCAAGGGACGCTGCCAGTGCGAGGAACTCGCCCAGCGAATCCCAGCGCAGGAAGTTCTCTTCAACCAGTTGCTGCACGTGCTTCGGAGCCGAACCGCCGGCGCCGGTTTCGAACAGGCCACCGCCGTTCATCAGCGGCACGATCGACAGCATTTTCGCGCTGGTGCCCAGTTCCATGATCGGGAACAGGTCAGTCAGGTAGTCGCGCAGTACGTTGCCGGTCACCGAAATGGTGTCCTTGCCTTCGCGGGTGCGCTGCAGGGTGAACTTCATGGCGTCGACCGGCGCCATGATCTGGATGTCCAGACCGGTGGTGTCGTGATCCTTCAGGTAAGCCTGAACCTTCTCGATCACTACGCCATCGTGAGCGCGCATCGGGTCGAGCCAGAAGATCGCTGGGGTGCTGCTTGCGCGAGCGCGGTTGACGGCCAGTTTGACCCAGTCCTGGATCGGCGCGTCTTTGGTCTGGCACATGCGGAAGATGTCGCCGGCTTCAACAGCCTGTTCCATCAGCAGGTTGCCCTTGCTGTCGGTGACGCGAACCACGCCGTCAGCCTTGATCTGGAAGGTCTTGTCGTGCGAGCCGTACTCTTCGGCTTTCTTCGCCATCAGGCCAACGTTTGGCACGCTGCCCATGGTGGTCGGATCGAAAGCGCCATTGGCTTTGCAATCTTCGATCACGGCCTGGTAGATGGTCGCGTAGCAACGATCCGGAATCACTGCCTTGGTGTCGTGCAGCTGACCGTCGGTGCCCCACATTTTGCCGGAGTCACGGATCATTGCTGGCATCGAGGCGTCGACGATCACGTCGCTCGGCACGTGCAGGTTGGTGATGCCTTTGTCGGAGTTGACCATCGCCAGCGATGGACGAGCGGCGTAGACCGCGGCCATGTCAGCTTCGATCTGCGCTTGCTGCTCGGCCGGCAGGGCCTTGATGCGCGCGTACAGATCGCCGATGCCGTTGTTCAGGTTGAAGCCGATCTCGGCCAGCACGGCAGCGTGCTTGGTCAGGGCGTCTTTATAGAACTCGGCAACGATCTGGCCGAACATGATCGGGTCGGAGACCTTCATCATGGTCGCTTTCAGGTGAACCGAGAGCAGCACGCCCTGGGCCTTGGCGCTTTCGATTTCAGCAGCGATGAACGCGCGCAGAGCGTTTTTGCTCATCACGGCGCAGTCGAGGATCTCGCCGGCCTGAACGGTGGTTTTTTCTTTCAGAACGGTAGCGGTACCGTCCTTGGCGATCAGTTCGATCTTCACGGCGTCAGCGGCGTCGATCAGAGCAGCTTTTTCGCTGCCGTAGAAATCGCCGGTGCTCATGTGAGCGACGTGGGACTTGGAGTCTTTGGCCCAGGCGCCCATTTTGTGCGGGTGCTTGCGCGCATAGTTCTTGACCGACAGCGGAGCACGGCGGTCAGAGTTGCCTTCACGCAGAACCGGGTTCACGGCGCTGCCCTTGACCTTGTCGTAACGTGCCTTGGCATCTTTGTCGGCATCGCTGGTCACGGTTTCCGGGTAGTCCGGCAGGTTGTAACCCTGAGCTTGCAGCTCTTTGATCGCGGCTTGCAGCTGTGGCACCGAAGCGCTGATGTTCGGCAGCTTGATGATGTTGGCTTCAGGCGTAACGGCCAGGTCGCCCAGTTCGGCGAGGTGGTCGGCTACGGCTTTGTCGCCCAGTTGCTCGGGGAAGCTGGCCAGAATACGTGCTGCAAGAGAGATATCGCGGGTTTCCACGGCGATATCGGCCGAGGCGGTGTAAGCCTCGATGATCGGCAGCAGGGAATAGGTGGCGAGGGCTGGAGCTTCGTCGGTGAAGGTATAGATGATCTTCGAGCGGGTGGGCATATTCGGATTAACTCTCTCTTCTTTGCTAAAGCGTGCGCAGAAACTCGAGGGGCGCCGGGTAAGCGCGTTCGTTCAAAGTCATCCATGAACCGAATGTCGAGATTCTTCGCGGTGATGTTGGGTGCATCAGTAGAGCGTCAAGCAGTCAGGCTGCGGTAACAACCCGACCAATCAGGCGGAAAGTCTCGTGCTAGAGAGGCCAGCCGTCGTGACCCTGTGGTCAGCGGGCGGCATTATACATAGGTAGCTGGCAATCTGCCGATGGTTCATATGCAACGATTCTCGTCCATTGGTCTAAAGGTCGCAGGGCAGGGTGGGGCGTAGAGTCGTCGCGAATGCTTGAGTTTGGCGCTTTTCCCTTTGCTTTCAGGCTTGTACGAAACGAGATGTAGGCGCGCCACGAACAGAGGGTTTGCGTGTTGATTTAACTGGGTTACGCTCGAACCAAGCCAGATGTTCAATCCAAACAATGGAGTTCAGCATGGGTTACAAGAAGATTCAGGTTCCAGCCGTCGGCGACAAAATCACCGTCAATGCAGACCATTCTCTCAATGTTCCTGATAACCCGATCATCCCCTTCATCGAAGGTGACGGCATTGGTGTCGACATCAGTCCGGTGATGATCAAGGTTGTCGATGCTGCAGTTCAAAAGGCATACGGCGGTAAACGCAAGATTTCCTGGATGGAAGTCTACGCCGGGGAAAAAGCCACTCAGGTTTACGATCAGGACACCTGGCTGCCTCAGGAAACCCTGGACGCAGTCAAGGATTACGTGGTTTCCATCAAAGGCCCGCTGACCACGCCGGTCGGTGGCGGCATCCGCTCGCTGAACGTGGCCCTGCGTCAGCAACTCGACCTGTACGTCTGCCTGCGCCCGGTGCGCTGGTTCGAAGGCGTGCCAAGCCCGGTGAAAAAGCCTGGCGACGTCGACATGACCATCTTCCGCGAGAACTCCGAAGACATCTATGCCGGCATTGAGTGGAAGGCCGGTTCGCCGGAAGCCACCAAAGTCATCAAATTCCTTAAAGAAGAAATGGGCGTCACCAAGATCCGTTTCGACGAAAACTGCGGCATCGGCGTCAAGCCGGTTTCGCTGGAAGGCACCAAGCGTCTGGCGCGCAAGGCCCTGCAATATGTGGTCGATAACGACCGCGATTCGCTGACCATCGTGCACAAAGGCAACATCATGAAGTTCACCGAAGGTGCCTTCAAAGAGTGGGCCTACGAAGTGGCCGCCGAAGAATTCGGCGCGACCCTGCTCGACGGCGGCCCGTGGATGCAGTTCAAAAACCCGAAAACCGGCAAGAACGTAGTGGTCAAAGATGCCATCGCCGACGCCATGCTCCAGCAGATCCTGCTGCGCCCGGCGGAATACGATGTGATCGCGACCCTGAATCTGAACGGCGACTACCTCTCCGACGCCCTGGCGGCGGAAGTGGGCGGTATCGGTATCGCGCCGGGCGCCAACCTGTCCGACACCGTGGCGATGTTCGAAGCGACTCACGGTACTGCGCCGAAGTACGCCGGCAAGGATCAGGTCAACCCGGGTTCGCTGATTCTCTCGGCCGAGATGATGCTGCGGCACATGGGCTGGACTGAAGCGGCGGATCTGATCATCAAGGGCACCAACGGCGCCATTGGTGCCAAGACCGTGACCTATGACTTCGAGCGTCTGATGGATGGAGCGAAGCTGGTTTCGTCTTCGGGCTTCGGGGATGCGTTGATTTCGCATATGTAAAACGCGGGCACATAAAAACCGCCTGACTTGGTGAATTGAGTCAGGCGGTTTTTTTATGGCCGGGTGTCTTGGGCGAGGTTGCTCAGCTCACGACTGCAGCGTGGTTGATGCCACTGGTTGCGGCGGCAGCGGCTCCTGCTGCACCCACAGCTTCATCCACTGTGTTTTTGTCCTGAATCGCGATTGCGTGCAGGCCTTTGGGGCCTTGAAGGAGTTCGAAGTACACCTCTTGGCCTGCCTTCAGGGTTTTATAGCCTTCCATCTGGATAGCCGAGTAGTGGGCAAACAGGTCTTCTGTCTGGCCGTTCTCGATAATGAATCCAAAACCCTTGGCATTGTTGAACCATTTCACCTTGCCGACAGCCATGCTCAAATCCCTCTGCAACAGACTCCATCGCTGGAGTATCATCCAATTCATCCGCAATCTTATTCGTTAAAAGAATTGACTCCGCGGATCTTTTTTACCCACTGTGGGTTCTATTGGTTGTAACACCGTTTTCCCGATAGTCAAGGTGACCGGGCAGTCGGAGTTGAAAACGTGGACAGCCGCCCCCACCACTGTATTTGCACAACTGACGAACCTTTCTTTCCATGCATGCAATCAGCCAGATTCGACTAACATTCAATCAGGATCGCCCGCTTCTCCAAAAGGATCTTCCACAGGAGCACGACGACGATTCGGCAGGCGTTGCTGTTCAGGAAGCAAAGCCTGCGTTACAGGCGCCGCCGATGTACAAGGTGGTTTTGTTCAACGATGACTACACACCGATGGATTTCGTCGTCGAAGTGCTCGAGGTGTTTTTTAACCTGAATCGCGAGCTGGCGACCAAGGTCATGCTGGCCGTCCACACAGAAGGACGGGCAGTATGTGGAGTGTTTACCCGCGACATCGCCGAGACAAAGGCCATGCAGGTCAACCAGTACGCCAGGGAAAGCCAGCATCCGCTACTCTGTGAAATCGAGAAGGACGGTTAATCGCCGACCACTTGGGTATGAGGTGAAGCTATGTTAAACCGCGAGCTCGAAGTCACCCTCAATCTAGCCTTCAAGGAGGCTCGTTCGAAACGTCATGAATTCATGACCGTCGAACACCTTTTGCTGGCCCTATTGGACAATGAGGCTGCCGCCACCGTTTTGCGTGCCTGTGGCGCAAACCTCGACAAACTCAAGCACGACCTGCAGGAGTTCATCGACTCCACCACGCCATTGATCCCCGTTCATGACGAAGATCGCGAAACCCAGCCAACCCTGGGCTTCCAGCGTGTACTGCAACGTGCTGTTTTCCACGTACAGAGCTCGGGCAAACGCGAAGTAACCGGCGCTAACGTGCTGGTTGCCATCTTCAGTGAGCAAGAGAGTCAGGCAGTGTTCCTGCTGAAACAGCAGAGCGTTGCGCGCATCGATGTCGTCAATTACATCGCACACGGCATTTCGAAAGTGCCGGGGCATGGCGATCACTCTGAAGGTGAACAAGATATGCAGGACGACGAGGGCGGTGAGTCTTCTTCTTCAGGCAATCCTCTGGATGCTTATGCCAGCAACCTCAACGAACTCGCGCGTCAGGGTCGCATCGATCCGCTGGTCGGCCGCGAATCGGAAGTCGAGCGTGTCGCGCAGATTCTCGCGCGTCGACGCAAAAACAATCCGCTGCTGGTCGGTGAGGCAGGCGTGGGTAAAACCGCAATTGCCGAAGGTCTGGCCAAGCGCATTGTCGACAACCAGGTGCCGGATCTGCTGGCCAACAGCGTTGTTTACTCGCTTGACCTTGGCGCTCTGCTCGCAGGCACCAAATATCGCGGTGATTTCGAGAAGCGCTTCAAGGCGCTGCTCAATGAACTGAAAAAACGTCCGCAGGCGATCCTGTTCATTGACGAGATCCACACCATCATCGGTGCCGGCGCTGCGTCCGGTGGCGTGATGGACGCTTCGAACCTGCTCAAACCGCTGCTGTCGTCTGGCGACATTCGCTGCATCGGCTCGACCACGTTCCAGGAATTTCGCGGCATCTTCGAGAAGGATCGTGCCTTGGCGCGTCGCTTCCAGAAAGTCGATGTCGTCGAGCCGTCGGTGGAAGACACCATCGGTATCCTGCGCGGCCTGAAAGGGCGTTTCGAGCAGCATCACAACATCGAATACAGCGATGAGTCGTTGCGCGCGGCTGCTGAACTGGCCTCGCGCTACATCAATGACCGGCATATGCCGGACAAGGCCATCGACGTGATCGACGAGGCGGGCGCCTACCAGCGTCTGCAACCGGTCGAAAAACGTGTGAAGCGCATTGAAGTGCCACAGGTCGAAGACATCGTCGCGAAAATCGCGCGGATTCCGCCGAAACACGTCACCAGTTCCGACAAGGAACTGCTGCGTAACCTGGAGCGTGACCTGAAGCTGACGGTGTTTGGTCAGGACGCAGCGATCGATTCGCTGTCGACTGCGATCAAGCTGTCGCGTGCCGGCCTCAAGTCGCCTGATAAGCCAGTTGGTTCGTTCCTGTTCGCAGGTCCGACCGGTGTTGGTAAAACCGAGGCTGCGCGGCAATTGGCCAAGGCGTTGGGGATCGAGCTGGTTCGCTTCGACATGTCCGAATACATGGAGCGTCACACCGTATCGCGTCTGATCGGTGCGCCTCCGGGCTATGTCGGTTTCGACCAGGGCGGTCTGTTGACCGAAGCGATCACCAAGCAGCCACACTGCGTATTGCTGCTCGATGAAATCGAGAAGGCGCATCCGGAAGTCTTCAACCTGCTGTTGCAGGTGATGGACCACGGTACGCTGACCGACAACAACGGGCGCAAAGCGGACTTCCGCAATGTGATCGTGATCATGACTACCAACGCCGGTGCCGAAACGGCCGCGCGGGCTTCGATCGGTTTCACCCATCAGGACCACTCGTCTGATGCGATGGAAGTGATCAAGAAGAGCTTTACGCCGGAGTTCCGTAACCGTCTGGACACCATTATCCAGTTTGGTCGCCTCAGTCATGAGGTCATCAAAAGTGTGGTGGACAAGTTCCTTACCGAGCTTCAGGCGCAGCTGGAAGACAAGCGTGTGCTGCTTGAGGTCACTGATGCCGCGCGGAGTTGGCTGGCGGCGGGTGGTTATGACTCGGCGATGGGTGCGCGTCCGATGGCGCGTCTGATCCAGGACAAGATCAAGCGTCCGTTGGCGGAGGAGATTCTGTTTGGCGAGCTGGCCGAGCATGGCGGTGTGGTGCACATCGACATCAAGGATGGTGAGTTGACGTTTGACTTCGAGACTACCGCAGAAATGGCCTGATGGCCTGAGATCAAGAGGGCGCCTTCGGGCGCCTTTTTGTTATTTGTCGTTTGGGTTTTTTGGGTGAATATCCGTTGCTGCGGTGGCGGCTTATTACGGTTTCGCCCTTACGGCGACTCACTTTTTTTCAAACGCCAAAAAAAGTAAGCAAAAAACGCTTGCTCCTACGTGCGGCCCGCTCGCTGGGGCTCGGGGTTCCTTCGCTGCGGTATCGATCCGGGCGCAGCGCCTACGGTTTGCTTCGCTGCACCTCCTCTCGCTGTGTTTGGCTGCGCCAAACGGTCGCTGCGCTCCCACGCCCGGATCAATCCCTCCACTCAGCCTTCCGACGTCGCCTTACAGATCAAGAGCTGCAGCCGAGCTAACGCTCATCCTGTTGAGTGGTGAGGAGCAACAGCGTGCTCGGCTTTGGATTTGTGGTGGATTCACCCCTCACCCCAGCCCTCTCCCGAGGGAGAGGGGGCCGATTTGTGTGCTTTTCAAAGCCTGAGTTCAACGCGGTATCGCACGTCGGCGTACCTCTCCCAAACACCACCGTCAGTCCCCTCTCCCTCCGGGAGAGGGCTAGGGTGAGGGGCTTTTGATCTTTTGCCCCATCGGCAGGCCGAGCGGAGGTGTTCATCCGGGGGTTAGGCGCGCAGCGCCGTGCGGCGCAGCCGCATACATCGAGAGGAGGTGCAGCGAAGCAAACCGTAGGCGATGCCCCCGGATGGACACCGTAGCGAGGGAACACTGAGCCTAGGCGAAGTGCCGTACGCCAGGGGCAAAGCCTTTTGGTTCCTTTTTGGCGTTTGAAAAAGGGACTCGCTGTAAGAGCGAAACCGCCAGCGGCCGCACCCGAAAAAACGGAAATGCCCCCAAACCCCAAACCCCAAAACGCAGACAAACAAAAACGCCCGGCATAAACCGGGCGTTCTGTATTGACTTGATTAACGAGCGCGGTAAGTAATGCGCCCTTTGCTCAAGTCATAGGGCGTCAGCTCGACGCGCACTTTGTCACCGGTAAGAATACGAATGTAGTTCTTGCGCATCTTGCCGGAAATATGCGCGGTTACGACGTGCCCATTTTCCAACTCCACACGAAACATGGTGTTGGGCAGGGTGTCGACGACAGTGCCTTCCATTTCGAAGCTGTCTTCTTTCGACATGCAGTAAAGCCCTCGGTATCCAATGAATGGCCCGGTGCAACTGCGCCAGGCAAAAGCGGCGTGCATTGTGCCCGAAAAATGGGGTTTACGCCAAGGGGTTTACGGCTTGGGTTTAGTTGAGGATGACCCAGCGCTGATTAATCAGCAATTCGATGGGTCGGTATTGCGTCTTGTAGTTCATCTTTTTGCAGTTCTTGATCCAGTAACCGAGGTACACCGCCTCAAGCCCGAGACGCTGTGCCTCGGCGATTTGCCAGAGGATGGCAAATCGGCCAAGGCTGCGGCGCTCTTCGTCGGGTTCGTAGAAGGTGTACACCGCTGACAAACCGTTCGGCAGTAAATCGGTCACCGCCACGGCCAGTAACCGTCCGTCGAGTCGGAATTCGTAAAAACGCGAGAAGGGCAGGTCACGTACCAGAAAAGTCGAGAATTGATCACGGCTTGGCGGGTACATATCGCCGTCGGCGTGGCGTTGTTCGATATAGCGCTGGTACAGATCGAAATATTCTTCACTGAATTGCGGTTTGGCCGGGCGCACCTGCAAATCCGCGTTGCGCTTGAAAATCCGCTTCTGCTGACGATTAGGTGTGAACTGCGCCACCGGAATGCGCGCAGGCACGCACGCATTGCAGTTCTGGCAATGCGGCCGGTACAGATGATCGCCACTGCGGCGAAAGCCCATTTCCGACAGGTCTGCGTAGACATGCACATCCATGGGCTGGCTCGGGTCGAGAAACAGGGTGGTGGCCTGCTCCTCGGGCAGATAACTGCAAGAGTGAGGCTGAGTGGCATAGAACTTCAACCGCGCCAACTCGGTCATGATCAACCCTCGGGATAAGCTGGTGAATTAAGTGTAAGCCACGCGCGCAAAAGTCGCTCAGCAAACCCAGGTGGCACGATTGGGTTGATCCAGGTGATTTGCCAGATAGTCGGCGAATTGCTGACGAGGAATCGCCCGCGCGCCGAGGCTGTGCAGATGATCGGTCGGCATTTGGCAGTCGATCAGCACGAATCCTGAGTCTTTCAGGTGGCGCACCAGGGTGGCAAAGCCGAATTTCGAGGCGTTGTCAGCGCGGCTGAACATCGATTCGCCAAAAAACAGTTGGCCCATAGCCAGTCCGTACAGGCCGCCGACCAGTTCGCCTTGATCCCACACTTCGACCGAATGAGCGAAGCCGCGGCGATGCAATTCAATGTAGGCATCCTGCATGGCTTCGGTGATCCAGGTGCCGTCGGCGTAATCCCGTGGCGCGGCGCAGGCGCGGATCACGGCGTCGAAGTCCTGATCGAAGGTCACTTGATAGCGTGCCTGGCGCAGCAGTTTGCCGAGGCTGCGCGAGACATGCAGTTCGTCGGGAAACAGCACCGTGCGCGGATCCGGCGACCACCAGAGAATCGGCTGGCCCTCGGAAAACCACGGAAAACAGCCATGACGATAAGCCGCGATCAAACGATCGGCAGACAGATCGCCGCCCGCGGCGAGCAATCCGTTGGGGT
Organism: Pseudomonas tensinigenes; assembly: GCF_014268445.2. Taxonomy (NCBI): domain Bacteria; kingdom Pseudomonadati; phylum Pseudomonadota; class Gammaproteobacteria; order Pseudomonadales; family Pseudomonadaceae; genus Pseudomonas; species Pseudomonas tensinigenes. The sequence goes on along the minus strand of NZ_CP077089.1, from coordinate 4,334,738 downwards.
CGCGCATGGCCTTTTCCAGAGGCGGAAAAGTCAGGGAGTTACGTTGTAACCAAGTCAGCATGGCATCCGGGCTTGCAGAAGGGGTGGGCGGGGCGAGCTGTTGGGCTCGCGGTAAAGTGTGCCGCTAAACGTTGCGAATGTCGTCTCGATCCTGCGCGACGTTCGCCGCATTGCAACTTGGCGAGACGGACGCGGTCGTAACCGAGCGCTGTGGCCCGGCGCCTGGCCGGCATGGCGAGCGCTCAGCGACAGTTCAGAAGGTCTGGATGGCAATGCTTCGCTACGTTCATCAAATACACCTCATAAGCCTTTGTCACAAAAGACAATGCGTGCTCAAATTGAAGCGCAGGTTTTATGCGCTTGGCTATGCTCAATGCTGGGGTCTGAAGCATGGCATCCGACGCACAAACCCGTACAATGCCGGGCTGTTACAGAATATTCGCCGGGCACTGTTTTGATACCTGTGTTTATAAAAGCAGCAGCGCAGTGTTAAAAGTAGTCTCAGTTGTGCCCGTCAACTTTTTTACCTGCCTGGATTGGGCAGTTTTTTATCGTCATTCAATAGATGGACGCGCCTCGGGCGCAGGAAAAGAAGCGTTTTGAAGAAATCCACCGAAGCACCAAAAACCGTCGTTCCGCTCTGGCGCCAACAGTTGCACTACCGGCTCAAGGAAGGTGCATTGATCGCCATCGGTGCCTTGTGCCTGTTCCTGATGATGGCTTTGCTGACCTACGGCAAGGACGATCCGGGCTGGAGCCACAACAGCAAGATCGACGACGTGCAGAATTTTGGCGGCCCGGCGGGCTCCTACAGCGCCGACATCCTGTTCATGGTGCTGGGTTACTTCGCCTACATCTTCCCGTTGCTGCTGGCGATCAAGGCCTACCAGATCTTCCGCCAGCGCCACGAACCGTGGCAGTGGAGCGGCTGGCTGTTCTCCTGGCGTCTGATCGGTCTGGTGTTTCTGGTGCTGTCCGGCGCTGCGCTGGCGCATCTGCACTTTCACGCGGCCTCGGGTCTGCCGGCGGGTGCCGGTGGTGCGCTGGGCGAAAGCCTCGGCAATCTGGCAAAGAACGCGCTGAACATTCAGGGCAGCACGTTGCTGTTCATCGCGTTATTCCTGTTTGGCCTTACGGTATTTACCGACCTGTCGTGGTTCAAGGTGATGGACATCACCGGCAAAATCACTCTCGACCTGTTCGAACTGTTCCAAGGTGCGCTCAATCGCTGGTGGTCGGCACGTACCGAACGCAAACAACTGGTTGCGCAACTGCGTGAAGTCGATGATCGCGTGCATGACGTGGTCGCGCCGACGGTCACCGACAAGCGTGAGCAGGCCAAAGTCAAAGAACGCCTGATCGAACGTGAGCAAGCCCTGAGCAAGCACATGTCCGATCGCGAGAAACAAGTTCCGCCGGTCATTGCGCCAGCTCCAGCCAAAGCGCCCGAGCCAAGCAAGCGCGTGCAGAAAGAGAAACAGGTGCCGTTGTTCGTCGACAGTGCCGTGGAAGGCACCTTGCCGCCGATCTCGATTCTCGATCCTGCGGAAAAGAAACAACTCAATTACTCACCGGAATCCCTGGCGGCAGTCGGCCATTTGCTCGAGATCAAGCTCAAGGAGTTCGGTGTCGAGGTTACGGTGGATTCGATCCACCCGGGCCCGGTGATTACCCGTTACGAAATCCAGCCGGCCGCCGGCGTAAAAGTCAGCCGCATCGCCAACCTCGCCAAAGACCTTGCACGTTCCCTGGCGGTGACCAGTGTGCGGGTGGTCGAGGTGATTCCGGGCAAGACCACCGTCGGTATCGAGATTCCCAACGAAGACCGGCAGATCGTGCGCTTCTCCGAAGTGCTGTCGACGCCTGAGTACGATAATTTCAAATCGCCGGTCACTCTGGCACTCGGTCATGACATCGGCGGCAAACCGGTCATCACCGACCTGGCGAAGATGCCGCACTTGCTAGTGGCCGGTACGACCGGTTCCGGTAAGTCGGTGGGTGTGAACGCGATGATCCTGTCGATCCTGTTCAAGTCTGGCCCGGAAGACGCCAAGCTGATCATGATCGACCCGAAAATGCTGGAACTGTCGATCTACGAAGGCATTCCGCATTTGCTGTGCCCGGTTGTGACCGACATGAAGGACGCCGCCAACGCCCTGCGCTGGAGCGTCGCGGAGATGGAGCGCCGCTACAAGCTGATGGCGAAGATGGGCGTGCGAAACCTGTCCGGCTTTAACGCCAAGGTCAAGGAAGCCCAGGACGCTGGCGAGCCGTTGAGCGATCCGCTGTACAAGCGCGAAAGCATTCACGACGAAGCACCGCTGTTGCAGAAGCTGCCAACCATCGTCGTGGTGGTCGACGAATTCGCCGACATGATGATGATCGTCGGCAAGAAGGTTGAAGAACTGATCGCCCGTATTGCGCAGAAAGCGCGTGCGGCGGGTATTCACTTGATCCTCGCAACCCAGCGGCCATCGGTGGACGTGATCACCGGTCTGATCAAGGCCAACATTCCGACGCGTATGGCGTTCCAGGTGTCGAGCAAGATCGACTCCCGAACCATCATCGATCAGGGCGGCGCCGAACAACTGCTCGGTCATGGTGACATGCTCTATATGCCGCCAGGCACCAGCCTGCCGATCCGTGTTCACGGCGCGTTCGTCTCCGACGATGAAGTACACCGTGTGGTCGAGGCGTGGAAACTGCGCGGCGCACCGGAATACAACGATGACATCCTCAACGGTGTCGAAGAAGCCGGCAGCGGTTTTGAAGGCAGCAGCGGTGGCGGCGACGGCGATGATCCGGAAGCCGACGCGCTGTACGACGAAGCTGTACAGTTTGTGCTGGAAAGCCGTCGCGCCTCGATTTCCGCGGTACAGCGCAAGCTGAAGATCGGCTACAACCGCGCCGCACGGATGATCGAAGCCATGGAAATGGCCGGCGTCGTCACCTCGATGAACACCAACGGTTCCCGTGAAGTCCTGGCCCCAGGCCCGGTACGCGACTGATTCCAAAGCAAGAGGCGGGACAATGATGTGCCGCCGCTCTCCCAACGAGTATTCAAGAGGACTCCCATGCGTCTTATCCGCATGTTGCTGCCAGTACTGGCGCTGACCACTCTCACGGCGCACGCCGATCAAAAGGACGTGGCGCGTCTGACCCAATTGCTGGAAACATCCAAGACCCTGAGTGCGAACTTCTCGCAGCTGACCCTCGACGGCAGCGGCACGCAGTTGCAGGAAACCACCGGCGACATGACCCTGCAGCGTCCGGGCCTGTTCTACTGGCACACCAATGCGCCGGCCGAGCAAACCATGGTTTCCGACGGCAAGAAAGTCACCCTGTGGGACCCGGATCTGGAACAGGCGACCATCAAAAAGCTCGACGAGCGTCTGACCCAGACCCCGGCGCTGCTGCTGTCCGGTGATGTGTCGAAGATCAGCCAGAGCTTTGACATCAGCGCGAAAGAGGCGGGCGGCGTGATCGACTTCACCCTCAAGCCGAAAACCAAGGACACCCTGTTCGACAACCTGCGTCTGTCGTTCCGCAACGGTCTGCTTAACGATATGCAGCTGATCGACAGCGTCGGCCAGCGCACCAACATCCTGTTTACCGGGGTCAAGGCCAACGAGCCGGTGCCGGCCTCCAAGTTCAAGTTCGACATCCCCAAGGGTGCTGACGTGATCCAGGAATAAACCCAAAACCCCTGTGGGAGCGAGCCTGCTCGCGAAAGCGATATTTCATCCAGCATTAATAGTGACTGATACACCGCTTTCGCGAGCAGGCTCGCTCCCACAAGGGCAAATGATCGACTTGATCAAAATAGAGGTTTCAACGCTACGTGATGGATCTGTTTCGCAGTGCACCGATTGCCCAGCCACTGGCCGCGCGTTTGCGGGCGACCAATCTGGATGAGTACGTCGGTCAGGAGCACGTGCTCGCTCGCGGCAAGCCTCTGCGGGAGGCGCTGGAGCAGGGTGCCCTGCATTCGATGATTTTCTGGGGGCCGCCGGGCGTGGGTAAAACCACCCTGGCGCGGTTGCTCGCGGAAGTCTCCGATGCGCATTTCGAAACGGTCTCGGCAGTACTCGCCGGGGTTAAAGAGATCCGTCAGGCCGTTGAAATTGCCAAGCAGCAGGCCGGCCAGTACGGCAAGCGCACGATTCTGTTTGTCGATGAAGTGCACCGCTTCAACAAATCCCAGCAGGATGCGTTTCTGCCTTACGTTGAAGACGGCACGCTGATCTTCATTGGCGCCACCACCGAAAACCCTTCATTCGAACTCAACAACGCTCTGCTGTCGCGTGCCCGCGTCTACGTGCTGAAAAGCCTCGACGAAGCGGCGCTGCGCAAACTGGTGCATCGCGCGCTCACCGAAGAACGCGGTCTGGGCAAGCGCAACCTGACGCTGAACGACGAAGGCTTCCAGATGTTGCTGTCCGCCGCCGATGGCGATGGCCGGCGTCTGCTCAATCTGCTTGAAAACGCCTCCGATCTGGCTGAAGACAACAGCGAAATCGGCACCGAGCTCCTGCAAAGCCTGCTCGGGGACACCCGTCGGCGTTTTGACAAGGGTGGCGAGGCGTTCTACGACCAGATCTCGGCGCTGCACAAATCGGTACGCGGCTCCAACCCCGACGGCGCGCTGTATTGGTTTGCGCGAATGATCGACGGCGGTTGCGATCCGCTGTACCTGGCCCGGCGTGTGGTGCGCATGGCCAGTGAAGACATCGGCAACGCCGACCCGCGCGCCCTTAGCCTGTGTCTTGCAGCGTGGGAAGTGCAGGAACGTCTCGGCAGCCCGGAAGGCGAGTTGGCCGTGGCTCAAGCCATCACCTATCTGGCCTGTGCGCCGAAAAGCAACGCGGTGTACATGGGCTTCAAAACCGCTCTGCGTGCCGCCGCTGAAAACGGCTCGCTGGAAGTGCCGCTGCACCTGCGCAATGCGCCAACCAAACTGATGAAACAATTGGGCTACGGTGACGAATACCGCTACGCCCACGACGAACCGGACGCCTACGCCGCCGGCGAAGACTACTTCCCGGAAGAGCTTGATCCCATCCCGTTCTACCAACCGGTGCCGCGCGGCCTGGAGTTGAAGATCGGCGAGAAGCTCAACCACCTCGCTCAACTCGATCGTTTAAGCCCTCGGCAGCGGAGAAAATAGTGCTTCCATTGATTGTTGCGGTCTCCGTCGGCGGTGTCGCCGGCACCTTGTTGCGCTTCGCCACCGGCAATTGGGTCAACGCCAATTGGCCGCGGCACTTCTATACCGCGACGCTGGCCGTTAATATCGTGGGCTGTCTGCTGATTGGCGTGTTGTACGGCCTGTTTTTGATACGCCCGGAGGTGCCGATCGAGGTGCGCGCCGGGTTGATGGTTGGCTTCCTCGGGGGGCTGACGACTTTTTCATCCTTTTCACTGGATACGGTGCGCTTGCTGGAAAGCGGGCAAGTGCTGCTGGCCCTGGGCTATGCGGCACTCAGCGTATTCGGCGGGCTGCTCGCGACGTGGGCTGGCCTGTCTTTGACCAAACTTTGATAACGAGAAACCGACATGCTCGATTCCAAACTGTTACGTAGCAACCTTCAGGACGTAGCGGACCGCTTGGCTTCCCGTGGCTTTGCCCTGGATACCGCGCGCATCGAAGCGCTGGAAGAACAGCGCAAGACCGTCCAGACCCGCACCGAAGCACTGCAGGCTGAGCGTAACGCGCGTTCCAAATCCATCGGTCAGGCCAAGCAGCGCGGCGAAGACATCGCGCCGTTGATGGCGGACGTCGAGCGCATGGCGGGCGAACTGAGTGCCGGTAAAGTCGAGCTGGACGCGATCCAGACCGAACTGGACTCGATCCTGCTCGGCATTCCCAACCTGCCACACGAATCCGTACCAGTCGGCAAAGACGAAGACGACAACGTCGAAGTGCGCCGCTGGGGCACGCCGACAGCATTCGATTTCGAAGTGAAAGACCACGTGGCGCTGGGCGAGAAGTTCGGCTGGCTGGACTTTGAAACCGCCGCCAAACTGTCCGGCGCGCGTTTCGCCCTGCTGCGTGGCCCGATCGCCCGTCTGCACCGCGCACTGGCGCAGTTCATGATCAACCTGCACGTCAACGAGCACGGCTACGAGGAGGCTTACACGCCTTATCTGGTTCAGGCGCCGGCACTGCAAGGCACCGGTCAACTGCCGAAGTTCGAAGAAGACCTGTTCAAGATCGCTCGCGAAGGCGAAGCCGATCTGTATCTGATCCCGACCGCCGAAGTATCGCTGACCAACATCATTGCCGGCGAAATCGTCGACTCGAAACTGCTGCCGATCAAGTTCGTCGCGCATACCCCTTGCTTCCGCAGTGAAGCCGGCGCATCGGGTCGCGACACGCGCGGCATGATCCGTCAGCACCAGTTCGACAAAGTTGAAATGGTCCAGATCGTTGAGCCGTCGACCTCGATGGAAGCATTGGAAGGCCTGACCGCCAACGCCGAAAAAGTCCTGCAACTGCTCGGTCTGCCTTACCGCACCCTGGCGCTGTGCACCGGCGACATGGGCTTCAGCGCGGTCAAGACTTATGACCTCGAAGTGTGGATTCCGAGCCAGGACAAGTACCGCGAAATCTCCTCGTGCTCGAACTGCGGCGACTTCCAGGCCCGTCGTATGCAAGCGCGTTTCCGCAACCCGGAAACCGGCAAGCCGGAACTGGTACACACCTTGAACGGCTCCGGTCTGGCTGTTGGCCGTACGCTGGTTGCCGTGCTGGAAAACTACCAGCAGGCCGACGGTTCGATCCGTGTGCCGGACGTGCTCAAGCCGTACATGGGTGGCCTTGAGGTCATCGGCTAAATGAAATATCTGCCGCTGTTTCACAACCTGCGCGGCAGTCGTGTGTTGGTCGTCGGTGGAGGGGAAATTGCCTTGCGCAAATCCCGCCTGCTGGCCGATGCCGGTGCGCTGCTGCGGGTGGTCGCACCTGAAATTGAAACGCAACTGCGTGAACTGGTTACTGCTTCTGGCGGTGAATGCCTGTTGCGCGGTTACGTTGAGGCGGATCTGGACGGTTGCGGGCTGATCATTGCCGCTACCGACGATGAGATGCTCAACGCACAGGTTTCCACCGATGCTCACAAGCGCTGCGTGCCGGTCAACGTGGTCGATGCGCCGGCCTTGTGCAGCGTGATCTTCCCGGCGATCGTCGATCGTTCGCCGCTGATCATTGCCGTGTCCAGCGGCGGTGACGCACCGGTACTGGCGCGGTTGATTCGCGCCAAGATCGAAACCTGGATTCCATCGACCTACGGCCAATTGGCCGGACTCGCCGCGCGTTTCCGTAATCAGGTGAAAAGCCTGTTTCCGGATGTGCAGCAGCGTCGTGGCTTCTGGGAAGACGTGTTTCAGGGGCCGATTGCCGATCGTCAACTGGCCGGGCAGGGCGCTGAAGCCGAGCGTCTGCTGCAAGCCAAGATCGATGGCGAAGCCATGGTCACCACCGGCGAGGTGTATCTGGTCGGCGCGGGCCCGGGCGATCCGGATCTGCTGACGTTCAAGGCTTTGCGTCTGATGCAGCAAGCCGACGTGGTGCTCTACGACCGTTTGGTCGCGCCAGCGATTCTTGAGCTCTGCCGTCGCGATGCCGAGCGGGTCTACGTTGGCAAGCGTCGTTCTGATCACGCCGTGCCGCAGGATCAGATCAACCAGCAACTGGTCGATCTGGCCAAGGCCGGCAAACGTGTGGTGCGGTTGAAGGGCGGCGATCCGTTTATCTTCGGGCGTGGCGGCGAAGAGATCGAAGAGCTGGCCGCTCACGGCATTCCGTTTCAGGTGGTGCCGGGGATCACAGCGGCCAGCGGTTGCGCGGCATATGCCGGGATTCCGTTGACGCATCGTGATTACGCGCAGTCGGTGCGTTTTGTCACCGGGCATTTGAAGGACGGTTCCACTGATCTGCCATGGGTCGACCTCGTCGCCCCGGCGCAGACGCTGGTGTTCTACATGGGCCTGGTCGGCTTGCCGGTCATCTGCGAACAACTGATCAAACATGGTCGTTCAGCCGATACCCCGGCGGCATTGATTCAGCAGGGCACCACGGTTAATCAGCGCGTCTTTACCGGCACGCTGGCTGATCTGCCGCGACTGGTGGCGGAGCACGAAGTGCATGCGCCGACACTGGTGATCGTTGGTGAAGTGGTGCAACTGCGCGAGAAACTGGCGTGGTTCGAAGGGGCTCAGGCGCAGGTCTGAAAACCGAGTCGCCTCATTCGCGAGCAGGCTCGCTCCCACATTGGATCTGTGTCGTGCACAAATCCCCTGTGGGAGCGAGCCTGCTCGCGAAGAGGCCCTCAAAAACACCGAATCAATCAGCCTCTGCGCCAAACCCCTTTGCCGCTCAACTGCGCCCGATCATGGGCCACAGTGAAATCCTGCTCCGGCCCTTTCGGCACAACCCCTGTCGGATTGATCGTCTTGTGACTGCCGTAGTAGTGATTCTTGATGTGCTGGAAATCCACCGTCTCGGCAATCCCCGGCAACTGATACATCTCCCGCAGCCAGTTCGACAGGTTCGGATAATCGGCAATGCGCCGCAGATTGCACTTGAAGTGCCCGTGATACACCGCGTCAAAACGAATCATCGTAGTGAACAAACGGATGTCCGCTTCCGTCAGGTATTCCCCCGACAAGTAGCGATTGGCACCCAGAAGACGCTCCAGATGATCCAGCTCGGCAAACACCTCATCGAACGCTTCTTCATAAGCCTGTTGCGACGTAGCAAAACCAGCGCGATACACGCCGTTGTTCACGGCCGGATAAATCCGCTCGTTCAGCGCATCGATCTCGCCGCGTAATGGTGCCGGGTAGAAATCCAGATCATTGCCGGTCAGATCATCAAACGCGCTGTTGAACATGCGGATGATCTCCGCCGATTCATTGCTGACGATGCGCTTGAGCTTCTTGTCCCACAGCACCGGCACTGTAACGCGGCCGGTGTAATCGGCCGTGTCGGCGGTATAGCGCTGGTGCATGAAGTCGAAGCCGTCGAGCTTGTCGCCGGTTGAGCCGAGTGCCGTGTCGAAAGTCCAGCCGTTTTCCAGCATCAGCCAACTGACCACCGAAACGTCGATCAGACTTTCCAGACCTTTGAGCTTGCGCAGGATCAGCGTGCGATGCGCCCATGGACAGGCGAGGGAAACGTAGAGGTGATAGCGCCCGGCTTCAGCGGCAAAACCGCCTTCACCGCTGGGGCCGGGTTCACCGTTGGCGGTAACCCAGTTGCGGCGCTTGGCCTGTTCGCGCTGGAACGCGCCGTCCTTGCTGCTTTCGTACCACTTGTCCTGCCAGTGGCCATTGACGAGTAAACCCATGATCAAGACTCCGTAAACCAATAATCGTTGGAGTCGAGTCTATTCCGATGAGTTCGAACAAAAAGCGCAAAGATCGGGCGCGAATGATCGGTTAAATCGATTTGTTCCGCGCGGCCCAGTACTGCTCGGCGGTTGTGAAGGCTTGCTCACGGTTTTGACCGAGGCCGCGCAAGGCCAAGGCCATAGTCGCAATCAGGGCCATTTGTGGGTAGCTGTCGACCACGTCGCCACGCCACACGGCTTTCAAATGTTCAACGTCCAAGGTCGCCGGTTTAACGTGGCGTTGCGCCGACAATTGCGGCCATTCCTCGTCCCAGCTCTCGCCGCCGGTGGTGCCGTAGAGGTGGCTGTCGGCATCCGGGTTGATCTCGATTTCGCCGCCGTCGCCCTTGACCACAATCGCTGTGTCGCCGAGCAAACCGCTGGCATCGCGATGCACTGCCTGATAGCCAGGATGGAAAATACTTTGCAGCCCACAACGCGCGCCCAGCGGATTGAGAATCCGCGCCAGGGAATGAATCGGTGAACGCAGGCCGAGGGTATTGCGCAGATCGATCATCTTTTGCAGTTGCGGAGCCCAGTCCACCAGCGGCATGAACGCCAAGCCACCGTTATCCAGCGCCGTGCCGACCTGTTGCCAGGTGCGGCACAACGGAATGTTCAACTCGCCGAGCAGTTGCTCGCTGTAGAGCCGCCCGGCCGTGTGTGCGCCGCCGCCGTGCATAAAGATGCGCACGCCGTTCTGTGCCAGGCATTTGGCCGCCAGCAGATACCACGGCAGATGGCGCTTCTTGCCGGCATAGGTCGGCCAGTCCAGATCGACGTTCAACTCGGGTGCCTGCAAGCGCTCGCGCAGGGCTTCGGTGAAACCAGCCATCTCCTCGGCGCTTTCTTCCTTGTGCCGCAACAACATCAGGAATGCACCGAGCTGGGTGTCTTCAACCTTGTCGTCGAGCACCATGCCCATGGCTTCGCGGGCTTCTTCACGAGTCAGGTCGCGAGCGCCACGTTTACCTTTGCCGAGGATGCGCACGAACTGGGCGAAGGGATGCTCGGCGGGCGTTTCGAGGGTCAGCGCTGGAAAGTCGGTCATAAGCAATTCGTCGGTTTGGGCAGGCCCGCCAGTTTCGCGGCGAGTTTGGCGGGGGTGCCTTTGAACAGTCGGTTCAGGTGGAGGCTGTTGCCTTTGTCCGGGCCGAGTTTCAACGCGGTGTACTTGATCAATGGCCGTGTGGCCGGGGACAGCTGGAATTCTTCGTAGAAGCTGCGCAGCAGCTCGAGGACTTCCCAGTGCTCCGGTGTCAACTCGATCTCTTCGGCGGCGGCGAGGGCGCTGGCAACGTCGGCAGACCAGTCGCTCAGGTCGACGAGAAAGCCGTCCTTGTCCAGTTCGATGGCGCGGGCGCCGACGGTCATGGAATTCATAGCCAGCTGTTGACCTTGTCGTGGTGGATCGACAGTTCGACGAAGACCGGGTAATCAATGGCCTCAGCCCAGTCCGGGACTTCGATGGCGCGAGCCTGTGCATCTTCGGCCAGGACCAGCAATCTAATCTGACGGCTTTGCAGGGCTGTGAACGGCGCGGTGCCCGGTTGCAGCGCATAGACCGCATCGCCGGACAGCAGCAGGGCATCAGCACTGCCAATCAGGCGCAGACAACTGGTGAGGCGATCGTCGCCAAAAGGGGAATGAGACAACACATGCAAAGTCGACATCAGAGGGTGATCACCTGGTCGTAACGGTCAATAAGGGCGGTGATTTGCTCGGCGGCGAGTGGCTGCGCGTCGTCTAGCGAGAAGTTGCCGAGGCCACGGATGGTGGCGCTCTCGGCGCAGTAGAACAACTCTTCAACGCCAAACATCGGCAGCGCTTGCAGGTTGGCGCTGAGGTCTTTTTGCTGCAGGGCCTTGGCGTTCTGCCCGGCAGCCAGTTGCAGCACGCCGTCATCGAGAAACAGCAAGCCAATGGGCAGATCAAAGGCGCCACCGGCCAGCACAATGTCCAGCGCCTCACGGGCAGCGGGGCCGGACCACGGCGATTGACGGCTGATGATCAACAGGGATTTGGCCATCTCACGCACCTCCGAAGCAGATCAAGCGGTCAGCGTCTTGCACTGCGTCATGCAACTGACCGAGGCCGGACAATTCCCACGGCGCGCTGACCGAAATCGCTTCACGCTGAAAGCGCTTGGCTTCTTCCGCGTTCAGCGCCCCTCGGCGCAGGGCCGCAGCGATGCAGACTACGCCGTCCAGCTTTTGCTCGGTGATGAAGCTGCGCCATTGCTTGGGCAAATCCAGTTCGTCCTGCGGAGTGACGACCGCATCCGAAGCGTTATAAACGCCGTCCTGATAGAAAAACAGCCGGACAATCTCATGCCCACCGGCCAGCGCAGCCCGTGCAAACAGCAGGGCGCGGCGCGAGGAGGGCGCATGGGCGGCGGAAAACAGCGCAATGGCGAACTTCATGACGGACTCGATCAGCAAAACTGCGGCCATGATAAAGCTTTATCGAGGCTGCCGCGAAACCCAAGTTGTACTCAGGCCCCTGTGGGAGCGAGCCTGCTCGCGAAAGCGGTGGGTCAGGCGATAAACAACATTGAATGTGCCGGCCTCTTCGCGAGCAGGCTCGCTCCCACAAGGATTTGTATAAGAGTCCATTAGCGAGGCATATAGCCCAACTGCCAGCGCCGTGGGATTTTCAGCGAGAGCAGCCCGATCATCGCGGCCAGCACACCGCTGACAAACATCGCCTTCAGTCCCAAATGATGTTCCAGCACCGCCCCCAGAATCGCGCCGATAAACATCCCGCTCCATGGCACCAGTTGCACCCGCCAGCCACTGCGCCGTTCGCCGAGCATCCAGCGACCCAATCCACGGCCGAATCGCGACAGCGCACCAGTCACGTAAGTCAGCCCGACCGGTAAGCCATTCACCTCTTCGACGGCCGCATTGAGCATGCCCATTGCAACGATCGCCGCCAGCAACGCCGGCAGTTGGGTGTCGAAAGGCCAAGCAGCCGCCGCGCACAGCAGGGTGGCGATACACAGCAGCAGTGGCAACGCCCGACGTCCACCGAAACGTGCAACGACCACCCCCAAGGCATTCCCGACGATAAAAGTTACGACGAGAATCACCAGGCGCGCAGTCAACCCGACATCGCCATCGCTGATCGCCACGGCGAGTCGGGTGGTGTTGCCGCTCATGAACGAGACGAAGTCGCCGCTGGCCATAAAGCCAATGGCGTCGGTCATGCCGGCCAGTACCGAGAGGCTGGCCACCAGCGCCAGACCAATCCGCCCGCGCCACTTCTGAGTATGCAGATGCCCGGGGCTGGCGCGGTGAGTCGAGGCGGATGGCAGCATCGGTAGAAGTGTCCTTGGGCGGCGGTTATGGTTCTATGCCATACAGATCGCAATATTCCGGCCAACCCATCCCGGCCATTTCCGCGACTTCACGGTGCACTTCCAACCGCTGCGCCTGATACTCCTCAGGCGAATCAGCCGTCAGTTGCAAGGTCAACTCCCAGGCAAAAAGTCCGAGACTTTCCGCTTCGGCCTCAAATGCTTCATGCAGTCGCTCTTCGCGATAGTGCGCTTGAGTTTCGCCTTTGGCCTGGGCCAGCAACGGGTTGAGGTGATCGAGGGTTTCGCGCAGTTCGGGACGCGCGTCGAGAAATACTTTCAGGGCATGTTCATGTCGCTGGTCGGTAGGCGCCATGTGTTTTCCTTGTGAGGCTGATGACCTTAGGTTGCCGCAGCGGCCCGCGCGTGTCGCGCTATAAATGCAGTAAAGCAGAACGATTTCTGCTGCTGCGGTGATACAGTCCGCTTTTTTCTGAATGAGCGAATGCAATGCGAATTCTGATGGTAGCGCTGGCGGCAACGCTGCTGGCCGGTTGCGCAGGCTCGGTGATGGACGATGCTCGCACCAAAGCCCCCTATAAAGTACTGACTTCGGACAAAGCCGAGAAAGTCGTCGCCCAGTGTGTGCAGTTCGGCTGGCAGGACGAAGCGGTGTTCGGCGTGGACGCGGCGGCGTATCTGGAACCGCGCAAGTCGGGTGGGACGACGGTGTATACCCGGTCGGCTGAGTCGTTTGTCGACGTGATTACCGAGGCCTCGGGTACGACGCTGAATTACTACGCGCAGAAGGATGACTTTGTCGCCAAGCGCCGGTTGGCGGCGTTGGCGACCTGTCTCTGATCATGTGTTGAGGCGGCTGCCACCTTCGTCGGAACGCCGCCCGGAGCAGGCTCGCTCCCACATTTTGCAATGCGTTCCAATGTGGGAGCGAGCCTAATCGCGAAGGGGTCGCAACATTCAACCAATCAGTCGCTTCTGGAAGAAATGCCGCTTATGCCCCAAGGGGTAATCCAGAATCTCTCCGCATTCGCTGAATCCAAGCTTCTTGTAAAACTCCGGAGCCTGAAAGGAGAAGGTGTCGAGCCAGATGCCAACGCAGTCTTTTTCCCGTGCCAGATCCTCCGCCCTCTGCATCAACTGCGAGCCGATACCCTTGCCGCGACCTTGCTCCGGCACGGCCAGTAACTCAATGAACAGCCAACGATAGAACGTGTGGGCATACAAACCACCGAGGATGGCGTCGTGTTCATCACGCACTAACAGAGCGATCGGCTCGAAGGTCGACGGTCCGGCGTTGGCAACGTTGTGCGCACGCAGCGGCGCGAGGATGGCTGTGCGTTCTTCTTCGGTCGGGTTTTGCGACAGCTCGATTCGCAAGTTCATGCATGACTTCCTTGTGGTTTGAATCCGCAGCCTATCCTGCCCGACGCCTGTCTTCCAAGCCCTTCCTCAACGCGGTGGAACTGCCGCTCTCGCGTCGAGGTCTAGCCTTTACAGCGTCATTCCAGCACGCGGTTGATAAGGAACTCCCATGAATATTTTCGAAGCCCTTCGCGAAAGCCATGATCGCCAGCGCAGCTACGCCAAAACCCTGATCGAAACCAGCGGCGATACGCCGGAGCGGGTCGAAGCCTACAAACAGCTCAAGGCAGAGCTCCAGGCCCATGAAACTGCTGAAGAGCGCCATTTCTACATTCCGTTGATGGAGCTTGATGACGGTGTCGATCTGAGCCGCCATGCCATCGCCGAACACCATGAAATGGACGAGATGATGGAAGAGCTCGATGAGACCGAGATGTCCAGCCCGGCCTGGCTGGCCATCGCGAAAAAGCTTTCTGACAAGGTTCATCACCATCTCAAGGAAGAAGAGCAGAAGTTCTTCCAGATGGCCGGCAAGTTGCTCAACGAGAAACAGAAAGAACAACTCGCCGGGCAGTACGAAAAGGAGTTCAACGCACAGTTGACATGAGTACTGAATGGCAGCTTTTGCAGCATTGCCGTGTAATCTTTTGACCACATCTCAGGTGGGCGCTGTCGCAGAAGACTGTATATACATCCAGTGTTTGTGGTGTTTTTACGGTTCAAGGCTGCTGACTGCGACAAAACCGCCGATGGACAAAAAATCCCTCTCCGTTAGCTTGAAGGCCTCTCCTCGGAAAGGAGAGTTCTTAAATCAACGGAGTGAAAAATCATGAATCAACCACAAACCCAACTGCGACACGGTCGTGTCATTTCCCCTGCAAGCCGCGGTGCGGTTGCCATTGAGCAAGGATTGCTCGGTGCCTGGCAGGTCAACGAAATGGAAGGCGGCAAGAATTTCCCGGCGCTTGCAGCCGGGCCATTTCCGGTGCCTTATCAGACCGACTCGGACAGTGTCACGCCACCGGCCGACGGCTACATTCTCAGCGGTGGCAAGAGCGATGCCCGCGATTGCGTGAACTTCACCAATGATGAAATGAGCAAGAAACTCGCTCGTCCGTTCACTTGGCCGCTGCTCAATGTCACCCCGGGGCAGACCCTCGAAATCAAATGGGAATACACCGCGCCGCACACCACCCGCGGCTACCGCTGGCTGATCACCAAGGATGGCTGGGACCCGAAACAACGCATCAGCCGCGCGCAACTGGAAGCGCAACCGTTCTTCGAGGACTTCTACACTCAGGTGCCTTATTACAGCTATCCGAATGAGCTGAAGGCCAAGGTCAATCACGCGGTGAAACTACCGGCCAACAAGAAGGGCCATCACGTGATCGTGCTGATGTGGATCGTTGCCAATACCGGTAACGCCTTCTATCAGGCTTTCGACGTCGACTTCAAATAACGGCGATATGTCGTCAAACCCACACGTTCTGAAGGATTAGAACATGTCACAAATCGATTTCTCTTTAGTGCAAAGCGCGGCGAGCGATGCCGCTTCGCTGATGCCGAGCATTGCCGGTAAAAAGATCCTCATGGGCTTCTGGCACAACTGGCCTGCGGGTCCGAGCGATGGTTACCGCCAGGGTCGCTTCGCCAGCCTCTCGCTTGAGGAGGTGCCCAAGGAGTACAACGTGGTCGCGGTGGCCTTCATGAAGGGCAGCGGGATTCCGACCTTCAAGCCGTTCAACGTTTCCGATGCCGAGTTCCGCCGCCAGGTCGGCGTGCTCAACAGCCAGGGGCGAGCAGTGTTGATTTCCCTCGGCGGCGCCGATGCGCACATCGAATTGCGCAGTGGTCAGGAACAAGCGCTGGCCAATGAAATCATCCGTCTGGTGGAAACCTACGGTTTCGACGGGCTGGACATCGATCTTGAACAGAGCGCGATTGACTTCGCTGCCAACAAGACCGTCCTGCCGGCCGCACTGAAACTGGTCAAGGATCACTACGCAGGCCAGGGCAAGCACTTCATCATCAGCATGGCCCCAGAGTTTCCTTATCTGACCAGCACCGGCAAATACGTGAGCTACCTGCAGGCACTGGAAGGCTACTACGACTTCATCGCCCCACAGTTCTACAACCAGGGTGGCGACGGTGTCTGGGTGCAGGAAGCCAACGACGGTGCAGGTGCGTGGATTGCGCAGAACAACGACCCGCTGAAGGAGGATTTCCTTTACTACCTGACTGAAAGCCTGGTGACCGGTACTCGCGGCTTCACCAGAATTCCGGCGGACAAGTTCGTCATCGGCCTGCCGGCCAACAACGATGCGGCGGCCACCGGTTATGTGATCGACAAAACCGTGGTCGGGAATGTCCTCAAACGTCTGGCGATCAAGGGGATACCGATCAAAGGCTTGATGACGTGGTCGGTGAATTGGGACAACGGCACCAGCAAGGATGGCGTGCCGTACAACTGGGAGTTCAGTCGGCGTTATGGGCCGTTGATTCATGGAGTGAGTTCCGCCGAGTCGGATGTCGATGACAAGCTTTCGCACATCGCTCGTTAGTTGCAAATAAAGAAGCCCGGTAGCGCTGCCGGGCTTTTTTGTTGGTTTGGAATGCGTGTGGGTATGTTTTTATTCGGTTTTAACCAGGACATAAAGATTGTCATTGATCGACATCTTTTCGATTCTGTTTAAATAGATAAGCTCTTTGAATTCTTTTTCGAGTGTTTTCTTGTCGCAGTATTTTTCATATGTAAGCGGCCTGTCCGAAGCGTAAATGTAAAGGCGCCATACGTCAAAGCCGTCGATTCTGCTGTTCGAGCCGTAATCGAAGTCCACTGATTCTGATGGGAAATGAATGGCGCACCCTACGCCGTGCAGTTCATATTGAATTTCATCAGTTATTTCACCGCAGCGTTCGATTTGCTTGCTCCGCCAGAGTCTTAAAATATTCCGAGTGCCAAATTTTATTTGTAGTAATTCTGTTCCACTTTCAACTTTTGAAAGAAAGTCAGTTATTAGGTCCTCAAGATTTTTATCGGCTGTTTTCATCTTCTTCTGTGATGCTCCAATCGGTCGTGTCCGACATTGTTAGCTGATTCAATGACTTCTTCGATCGTATTAAGTTGTCCTTTATGCTCTCTGATATTTGTGATCAATTTTATAGTTATTGGCGTTGCTGTTTGTTTTGCAGCTGCTGCACGGTGATGTCCATCTAGAATATAGAAGGTGCCCTGATGTTCTGCTACGTCTATGGGATAGCTGACATCGTAGCCATCCGCTCGCATTTGATCCCTTATTTTTTCGACGTGTTTAGTTGAATTTTTTCCCATAATTGCATGCGTTCGCTTCACTGAATGTGGGTCAACGCCATGAATCAAGTCCGGTAATTGTGGCTCACCCTCATCAACCTTAGCCCCGCTAATCCCACCCGGCACCTCACACCCAGGCTTATTCGGCGGCGGGCAGTTGGAATTCAACCCCAACGGATCCACCCACCCCGTGGGATTCGGCACGTACTGGTACTGATTCAGCCCACCCGCCAACTTGATCGGATCCGGCGTCAAATACCGTCCCAACCTCGGGTCGTAGTACCGGTGCCGGTTGTAATGCAGCCCGCTTTCCCCGTCGAAATACTGACCCTGAAAGCGCAGCGGCTGGTTCAGGTAGTCTTCGCCGGCCAGGGTCAGCGCGGCGACTTTGCCGTAGGCGTCGTATTGCGCTGACCAGACGATGTCGCCGCTGTAGTCGGTAAGTTCCTGCGGGGTGCCGAGGTGGTCGAGTTGGTAATAAAACGGGCAGGCTTTTTTCGGGCCTTTGCCGTCGAGCAGCGCGAGGGGGCGGAAGGTGCCGGGTTCGTAGACGTAGCTGCGGTATTCGTGTTCGCTGCTTTCGGCGACGAGGTGGTCGCCTTGCCAGAAGAACTCGGTGGTCTCGCCGTTGACGGTTTTGCGGATGCGTCGGCCGAAGGCGTCGTAGCGGTAACTGGCGGTCTTGCCGTCGGGACGGGTCAGGCCGATCAGGCGGTGCTGGCAGTCGTAGCGGTATTCGGTGACGAGTGTTTGTCCGCGGCCGCGGCGTTCGCGGATCAGGTTGCCGAAGGCGTCGTAGTCGTAATGGCGGTCGCCCTGCATCAGCAGGCGGTTGCCCTTGATCTGGCTGGGGCCGGGGCGGTCCTGCATCAGCAGGTTGCCGGCCGGGTCGTGGGCGAAGCTTTCCGGCAGTTCGTCGCGTGAGTGACGAACGCTGATCAGGCGATCGAGGGCGTCGTAGCCGTAGGTACGCTGGCCGTGGCGGCTGTCGGCGATGTGCGCCAGATTGCCGTTGGCGCTGTAGGCATAATCGCGGCGGTACAGTGAATCGTGCTGATGGCCTACAGCGTGGGCGAGTAATCGTCCCTGATCGTCGTAGGCATATTCGCTGAGCAGCAGACCTTGCTGGCGTTGTTGTTCGCGGCCCGACTGGTAGACATGCCGGGTCAGCGATGCGCCATTGAGGTCGATGGCGGCCAGCGCCCCGCCCTTGGCGTAGTGATAGTCGAGTTTGCTGTTGTCCGGCAGGCGCATGCGCTGGAGCTGGCCGCAGGCGTCGTAGCTGTAGCGCAGGGTGCCCCAGCCCTGATGTTCGGTGATCAGCCGGTCCTGACGGTCGTACTCGAAGGCCAGCGGGTGTTGCTGACCGTCGTCGACACTGATCAGTCGGCCGAGGCGGTCGTATTGATAAAAAACCTTGAGGCCGTCGGGCAGGGTTTTGGCCAGAAGACGCCCGGCAGCATCGCGCTCATAAGCGGTGAGCAAACAAGAGCTGTCATCCCCGAACTCGGTCTTCTCCAGCAGATGGCCGTTGAGGTCGTAGGCGTACGCCGTGCGCCGGCCGTCAAAACCGCTTTCCTGACGGATCAGCCCGGTCGGCGTGTAGTCCAGCCGGTACTTTTCCCCGGATTCGTTTTCGATCTCGGTGAGCAGCAGTTGCGCATGGTCGTAGCGGTACTGCACCCGCGTGCCGTCGGGGTTGATCCGCCGCGAGACCAGGTGCAGATCGTCGTCGTATTCGTAGCGGGTGATGCGCCCCAGTTCATCACGCTCGGCGGTGACCTGACCGTAGGCGCCGTAGCTGTAGGCGCGGGTGCTACCGGTAGGAAAAGTCGTCTGGGCCAGTCGGCCTGCGGCGTCCCAGTGCTGACGGGTGACTGCACCGTGTTCGTCGGCAGTTGTGGTCCGCCGCCCCAGTGCATCGTAGGAAAAACGCCGCACGCCACCGTCGGGCAGGGTCTCTTCGATGAGTTGGCCGAGGCTATTCCAGACCAACCGATGGCGGCTGCTGTCCGGGTAGCGGATCGACAGCAACTGACCCCGGGTGTCGTAGTAGTAATGGGTGACCTGACCGTCGGGGTCGACCGCTTCGGTGACATCGCCTTCGGCATTGCGCCGGTAGATCCACACCGCCTCACCGCGCGAACGCCGGTACAGGAAACCGTTGCGATACTCGTAGGACGTGGGTGCCTCGTCCGGCGGAATCAGCGCGATCAGCCGTCCGAGCTCGTCGTAGCGGTATTCGGTGACCGCGCCTAACGCATCCTGCTCGGCGATCAAGCGGCCCGAGGAGTCATAGGCCTTGAGCTGCTCGCCCCCGTCGGCCTCGACCTTGCGCACCAGCCGCGCACGCTCGTCGTGGACGTAAACCTCTTCAGTGCCATCGACGTAATGCACCGCGACACTGCCGTCGTCATTCCAGACATAACGGGTGTCCATCTGCGAAAACGACGCCCAGTGGCGCACGCAACGGGCAGCTTTCCCCGACCGCTCCCACTCCCAAAAGAAACTCGCCCCGCCAGCCAGTTGCCGCTGCAGGATCACGTGGGCGTCGTCGTAGTCGTAACGCTCGCTGTCACCGACGGCGTTGCTGGCCTCGATCAGGTGTTGATAAGCGTCGTAGCGGTAACTGACCAGCGCCTGTTCGGTACTCCAGGCACCCTCGCGAAACACCTGATAATCAACACCCAGCAACTGCGCCCGGTCATAGCGCAACAACAGCGAACGCCCGGCGCCGTTGTCCAGTCGCTGCACCCGGTCAGAGCGATCGCGCTGCACCGTCAGACGATTGCCATAGGCATCGCTGATCGCTGTCAGCCGTCCCGCGCGAAAGTGATAAAACCGCGCCGTTTCCCCGGCCAGCGCGAGGATCAGTTCTTCCGGTTCATCGCCAAGGAAAATCGCCGCCCGCGACAGGCTGTTGTGAATCGCCGGTCGTTCAACGCTCGGCAACGGAAAACGCGTACGCCGGTTTTCGTGATCGACCCAGACAACAAAGTCATTCTCAAACTCCAGCCGATGCGCCAGCGAATGGCTCCAGCCAAACCCCAGCCCGATATCGATCTCGGCGGCGCTGCTGCGATACAACCGCGTGAACTCAAACGGCAACACCCCATCGAGCACCGCATCGGTGAGGGTCAGCAGTTCTTCGCCAGTGACCATCGACACCGGGCAACCGTTGGTGCAGGTGCGTGGCACACAATCAGCGCTGTCGCCATTGGGATTTTTCGCCTGATCCGGCGAATCGTCGTGAGGTTCATGCCGTTCCAGCCGGCTCGAACCGCCAGGCTTGTCCCGCACAACAGGCGCCGGATTCGGCACCGTCAACACCAGCGAGTCGGCCTGACGAATGTTCAGCGGTATCGACGGTGTCGGTTTCAACTCAACGTCACGCACATTGAGCATCAGCGGCTTCAAAACGCTGGCATGCCGCGTCAAATCCGCCGAGGACGTCAGTTCGGCCAAGCGCAACGCCGACGCCGCCAGCCATTCTCGAGCCCGGGGGGACTTGATCTTCGCCAGCACTTTGCTGCTCAAGCGCACCGGCACGCCGATGCCACCCGACAACCCCATCAGCAGAAAACTGACCAGCAGCTCGGCCCGAACCTCGGCCACCACTTCGGCCAGGTATTGCGGCGGCAGCATCTTCAGCCAACTGGTAAACGCGGCCAGATGAATGAACAGCAGCGGTTCGTCACTGAGGATCAGCAGACCGTTGGCGATGGCCTCGCTGGACGCTTGCAGGAGCGCTTCAAGTTCAGCCTCGCTGAGGTACTCAAGCAGTTTTTCGCTGTTGGCCTGCAGGTCGGCGAGGAGGGCGAATACTTGTTTGATGTCGTCCCAAACGCCATTCAGTGCTTTCTCGAACCCACGCCAGTCGGCCTGCTGCAACTGACCGTACCGGTCAAGAAACCCGGCGCTGGAAAACTCCGTCCACTGCGGCTGGAATTCGCGCCATTCCCCGCGCAGCCAGCCTTCCAGGCCTGCAATGACACCTTCATAAGAGGTATACAGCGCACGCACATGATCGGTGGACACATCGGGAAAGAAGGTGATGCGATAACGCTGGCCCCGATCGCAATCGGTCACCTGCAGAATGCCGCTGGGGCCGATGGTGTAACGCAGCGGCTCGCCGAAAGTCAGTACGCCGTCGACGTCGGCAAGCACCGGTTCGAGCGTCACCGGCGTATCGCCGATCGGCACGAACCGCGCGGCCTCGAACATATGCACCAGCGTCAGCGACCCGCTGGCCGAGCACATGACCACCGATGAACTGAGCGGTTGGCGCGACTTGATCGGCGCGCTGAGGCGCACGTCGTTGCCGACGGTGAAGACCTGCTCGACATCCAGCGCGGTGCCTGTCCAGAACTGCTCGGCCCAGGCGTCGTAGTGGTTCAGGCACAGGCGGAATTCGCGGATCAGGTGTTCGAAGTCCGGCTCGTCCGGGTTCAAAGCAGCAACAACGAGCAGGCCGATGCTGTTGTTCAGGGCCAGCAGCCGATCGGTTGGAAGCATTCGCAGTTCTCGCGCACATCAAAAAGGTGCGAGGACTTTGCGGGGGATCAATCAGGAAAGAAGTCGGGCGAGTAGGCGATATCTGTAGGATGTTTCGACATAGTTTGTAGGGCGGTATAGGGTTTCGTTTTTTCGTTCACAAAAAAGGGCTTTTACTTACCCAGGTGCCTTCAATGACAAAAGGATCCAGCGTCATGTCCAACACAACCGAGCGGGTCAACATCGTCGACACTCAGGTGTTGTCTCATGACTGGTATCTGCTGAAAAAAATCACCTTCGACTATCACCGCAACAACGGCGAGTGGCAGCGTCAGACTCGTGAAGTCTATGACCGAGGCAACGGTGCAGCGATTTTGTTGTTCAACCGTGAACAGCGCACGGTGGTACTGACCCGGCAGTTCCGCTTGCCGGTGTTCGTCAATGGCCATGACGGATTGCTGATCGAGGTGGCTGCCGGGTTGCTTGAAGGCGCTGCGCCGGAACAGCGGATTCGCGATGAAGCCGAAGAGGAAACCGGTTATCGCGTGCACGATGTGAAGAAGGTGTTCGAGGCTTACATGAGTCCCGGTTCGGTAACCGAGAAGCTGCACTTTTTCATTGCCGAATACGACGCCGCATCGAAGGTCAGCGACGGTGGTGGTCTGGAAGAGGAGACCGAAGAACTGGAAGTGCTGGAGTGGCGATTCGACGAAGCGTTGGCAGCGTTTCAGCGCGGTGAGATCTGCGACGCCAAGACCATCATGCTGTTGCAGTATGCGGCGATGAATAACCTTTTTGCCCAATAAATCAAAAGATCGCAGCCTTCGGCAGCTCCTACAGGAAAACGCATTCCAGGTAGGAGCTGCCGAAGGCTGCGATCTCTTGATCTGTATTGACTGACTAAAACAAATCCCCGGTTTTGCCAATCTGCGACCAGTCGCCACCTTCAAGGGTCAGCAAGCGCTCTTTCGCCTCGAGTCCACCGGCAAACCCGGTCAGCTTCCCCGACGCGCCGATCACTCGATGACACGGCGCGACAATGGAAATCGGGTTGCGTCCGTTCGCAGCACCCACCGCCCGCACGGCGCTGGGGCTGCCAATCTGCTCGGCAATCTGGCTGTAAGTGCGTGTCTCGCCAAATGGAATGGTCAGCAACGCCGCCCAGACCTTTTTCTGAAAGTCGGTGCCAGCGAAATCCAGTTCCAGATCAAAACAGTCCCGCGTCCCGGAAAAATATTCTTCAAGTTGTCGAGCCGTTCGAATCAGGATCGGGTTGTCGTTTGCCTCGCTCATCGGCCCGAGGCGCACCCGGTTCGGTTTGTCGTTTTCCCAGAGGATGGCTGCCAGTCGTAAGCCGTTCGCGACCAGCTTCAACTCGCCGACGGGCGAGGGCAGGGTGATGAACGTGTAAGACATGACGGCAGACTCCGGATCAGGGCGGCAACAGCGCCCAGCATACTGCCTGAGCGGGGAGGCGCAATACGCAAAGCCGACCATACTGCTTGGTGCTCTTGAAGCGTTCCCCGCTCTGTTTTGCACAGACCCTGAAAACAAAAAAAGAGATCGACTCATGAAGTACGAACCTTTGGCCAAAACGCTGATAGCGACCTCACTGGCACTCAGCTGTCTCATGGCTCACGCGGCGTCAGTCGCACCGGTTGCCGCCGAAAACGGCATGGTGGTCACCGCGCAACATCTGGCCACCCATGTGGGTGTCGACGTACTGAAAAGTGGCGGTAATGCCGTCGATGCGGCAGTCGCCGTGGGTTACGCGCTGGCGGTGGTGTATCCCGCAGCAGGCAACCTCGGCGGTGGCGGCTTCATGACCATTCAACTGGCGGACGGGCGCAAGACCTTCCTCGATTTCCGCGAAAAAGCGCCGCTGGCGGCCACCGCGAACATGTACCTCGACAAGGAAGGCAACGTCATTCCCGACTTGAGCACCCGTGGCCACTTGGCGGTGGGCGTGCCCGGCACGGTCTCAGGCATGGAGCTGGCATTGAGCAAATACGGGACCAAACCGCGCAAAGAGATGATTGCCCCGGCGATCAAACTGGCGGAAGACGGTTTCGAACTGGAGCAGGGTGACGTCGAGCTGCTGGAATACGCCACCGACGTGTTCAAGAAGGACATGCGCGATTCCGGCTCGATCTTCCTGCACAACGGTGAGCCGATGCAGGTCGGGCAGAAACTGGTGCAGAAGGACCTCGGCAAAACCCTGCGGAGCATTTCCGAAAAAGGCGCCGACGGCTTCTATAAAGGCTGGGTCGCCGATGCCATCGTCACCTCGAGTCAGGCCAACAAAGGCATCATCACCCAGGCCGACCTCGACAAATACAAGACCCGCGAACTGGCGCCGGTGGAGTGTGACTACCGTGGTTATCATGTGGTCTCGGCGCCACCGCCAAGCTCCGGCGGCGTGGTGATCTGCCAGATCATGAACATCCTCGAAGGCTATCCGATGAAGGATCTGGGCTTCCATTCGGCCCAAGGCATGCACTACCAGATCGAAGCGATGCGCCACGCCTATGTCGATCGCAACAGCTACCTCGGCGATCCGGATTTCGTCAAAAATCCGATCGAGCACCTGCTGGACAAGAACTACGCGACCAAACTGCGCGATGCCATCCAGCCGCAAAAGGCCGGCGTGTCGGCTGAGCTCAAACCTGGCGTAGCGCCCCATGAAGGCAGCAACACCACCCACTATTCGATCGTCGACAAGTGGGGCAATGCGGTGTCGGTGACTTATACCCTAAACGACTGGTTCGGCGCGGGCGTGATGGCGAGCAAAACCGGGGTGATCCTCAACGACGAAATGGACGACTTCACCTCCAAAGTCGGCGTGCCGAACATGTACGGTCTGGTGCAGGGCGAAGCCAATGCCATTGCTCCGGGCAAGGCACCATTGTCATCGATGAGCCCGACCATCGTCACCAAGGACGGCAAAGTGGTAATGGTGGTCGGTACACCGGGTGGCAGCCGCATCATCACGGCGACGTTGCTGACCATGCTCAACGTCATCGACTACGGCATGGGCCTTCAGGAAGCGGTCGATGCGCCACGCTTCCATCAGCAGTGGATGCCGGAGGAAACCAACCTCGAGGACTTCGCCGCCAGCCCCGATACGCGCAAGATTCTCGAGAGCTGGGGCCACAAGTTCGCCGGCCCGCAGGACGCCAACCACATCGCCGCGATTCTGGTGGGGGCACCTTCGCTGGGCGGTAAGCCCGTTGGCAAAAACCGTTTCTACGGCGCCAATGATCCGCGCCGCAACACCGGCTTGTCACTGGGTTACTGAGGGGCGTAAAAAAGGGGCGGGCTTACGTCCGCCCCTGTCTCAAGGACTGATCAAGGAAGGCTCATCATGACTACCGCATTACTGATCATCGACGTCCAGCGCGCCCTCTGCTCGGGCGAATATCAGTGCCATGACATTCACCGGGTGATCGACACCATCAACGGTCTCAGCGTCCGGGCGCGCAAGGCAGGTGTGCCAGTGGTGCTGATCCAGCATGAAGAAAAGGACAGCCCGTTGGCCCAGGGTGCCGAAGGCTGGCAACTGGCCGAAGGGCTTGAGACTTCGCCCAAAGACCTGCGCGTACGCAAAACCACGCCGGACTCGTTCTACCAGACAGACTTGCGCAAACTGCTGCCGAGCGAAGATTTCGAAAAACTGGTCATCTGCGGTTTGCAAACCGATTACTGCGTCAATGCCACCGTGCGCCAGGCCCATCAACTGGGTTATGACGTAGTGCTTGTGGCCGACGCGCATTCCACCGTCGACAACGGCAACATGAGCGCCGAAGACATCATCGCCGAACACAACAAGGATCTGGCGCATCTGACTGGCTCCGTGGCGCGTATCGACGTCAAGCCCGCCGCCGACATCGCGTTCTGAAGCGTACACAAAACCTTGTGGGAGCGAGCCTGCTCGCGAAGGCAGTGTGTCAGTCGACATTGATAGTGGCTGATCCACCGCTTTCGCGAGCAGGCTCGCTCCCACAGTGATTGCGAAACCCTGATTGCTATGTACATCAGGGATTTCCGCTGGCAGCACTGGCATACTGCGCGCCGTCCGAAGAATGGAATCTCTCGATGTTCGCGATCTCCCTGCGTCACGCCGTGCTGCTGACGTCCCTTGCGTTTGCCGCTGTCACCCAGGCCAGCAGTTTCGATTGCGCCACGGCCAACAGCAAAACTGAAAAAGCCATTTGTGGTGACCCGCAGATTTCGCTGCTCGACGAGAAGCTGGGCAAGCTGTGGCATTCGACATTGGCTAATGTCCCCGATGCCCAA
Source organism: Pseudomonas tensinigenes (assembly GCF_014268445.2). NCBI lineage: Bacteria > Pseudomonadati > Pseudomonadota > Gammaproteobacteria > Pseudomonadales > Pseudomonadaceae > Pseudomonas > Pseudomonas tensinigenes. The sequence continues at coordinate 4,308,565 of NZ_CP077089.1, read as the reverse complement.
GCCCTCAAGACTGACCAGCGGCAGTGGCTGAAAAATCGCAACGCCTGTGGTGAGCAGACGGCCTGTTTGCGCCGCCAGTACCTGATGCGCCTGACCGAACTTGAACACGCCACTCAGCCCTTCAGTTGGGACGCGACCTGGCAGCTTATTCCGCCGGGGACTTCAACCTCGGCGACGGTGATAACCCAGCGCCGCGATGCTACGCACATCAGCATCGACATTACGGCAGCTGAGGGCGCCAACTCCGGTGATCTGGACGGCATCGCCACACTCAAGGACGGTAAGGCCGTTTATTCGGAAGACGAGTGCACCCTGTTGTTCACTCCCATCAACGGTGTGCTGGATATTTCGCTCGTAGGTGCAGGCGGATATTGCAGTGCCGGATTGGGCGTCTACTACACCGGCCGTTTTGTCGCCTCGCAGCAACCGCTGGCGCTGGATTACGACATGCTCAGCCTGGGCTTGGCTCAAACTCCGGAAGAGAACCAGGCACTGCACACGTTGCTCAAGACTGATTATCAGACGCTGGTGGAAAAGTCCGGCTCGTTGATGACCGCTGAGCCTTCTGCTGATGTGCCGGGCAGTCAGGTCTGGGAGATGTGGATGCGTGGCCTCGGCGGTACCGGCGTCGTGATGCGGTCAACCGCTGGGCATTTCTGGGTGCTGCTGGTGACCTACGACAGTACCGGCCACTCGCGTCTGCGCTATTACACCAACGCTGCGAAATGGAAAAAACGTCTACCCGACGCCTTGCACGACTGGAACGAGCGCATGAAAGATCATCTGGAACTCCCCGTAGACTTCATGCCCTGATCTGCGCAGCACTCCTCCATCACGTCGCAAACAAAACCCCACGAATCTCGCCCACTCGCGGCGCTACGACCACGCCCTCCAGCACCATCCGGGTAATCGTCTGCGCCGCCGTTTGATAGTCCTCATCCTGCGGCACTTCGCGCCCCATGATCCGGCCTATCTGCCAGCCAATATTGGTGTACGTACGCGTCGCTGACCAAATGAACAGCATCAAATGTTCAGGATCCACCGGCGCCAGCAAACCGCGCTCGATCCAGCTGCGCAGACATTCAACGTTGCGCCGCGCTTCGGCCTGCAACAGATCGCGGCACTCATCCGGCAACTGTCGACCGCCGAGCAGCAACTCGCCACTGAACACCTTGGCAATCGCCGGATGCTCGCGGGCAATCCGGATCCGTGCGGCGACGTAGGCGCGTAGCCCCGTTAGCGGGTCATCGCTTTCACGCAGCACTGCCGAGGCTTCCAGCAGCGGTTCGACAAAACCCAGCAGCACTTTGCCGTAGAGGTTTTCCTTGGTCTGGAAGTAGTAATACAGATTGGCCTTGGGCACGCCGGCACGCGCCGCGATATCGCGGGTCTGGGTGGCGTCGAAGCCGTTGGCGGCAAATTCTTCGCTGGCGGCGGCGAGGATCAATTGCTCGTTGCGGACGCGGATGGCGCTCATGGATACACAGGTTGGCTGAATGGCCTGGAAAGGTTCTGGCGATTTCGGTTTCGCAATATACAAAACTATATAGCGGTGAGGCCAGCATACTCGAAGGGCAGCGCTATGCTGTTTCGATCATTGATTGGAAACGGAGCGGGCGTATGACTCTTCAGGCCGTGCGAGCCGACGCGACACATCTGGATGCGGTGGCGGCGTTATTCGACGCTTATCGAGGTTTTTACCAGCAGCCGTCGAACCTTGTGCAATCGCGAACCTTCATCGCTGAACGCATGGCTGCCAGCGAATCGGCGATTTTTCTTGCTCAGGATGAACACGGCGAAGCGCTGGGTTTCGTGCAGTTGTATCCGACGTTCTCGTCCATCGATGCCCACCGTACCTGGCTGCTCAGCGACCTGTTCACCACACCCGCCGCCCGTGGGCGCGGCGTGGGTCGATTGCTGATGAACACTGCACGCGACTTCGCCTTGGCGACCGGCGCCAAAGGGCTGGTGCTGGAAACCGCCACCGACAACTTCACGGCGCAAGGCTTGTACGAATCCCTCGGCTACGTGCGTGACAGCGGTTATTACACATACATCCTCGACTTGCGGCAGGGCTGAGCAAATTTTTTTGCCGATTTCCCCAATTCAGACTTCCGCCCGAGGGCTGCTCTCTCTAGAATCCGCCCGGCCTTCAAAATGAAGGCGCAATGCCATCATTTGGATGTGTACACATAGGGACGGATCATCATGCAATTCGGGAAAATTCTGGCGCTGGGGCTGGTACTTGCGCTGGGCGGTTGTGCCAGTTTCACCAAAGACGAAGTGGCGCCGGTGACCATGCCGTCGATGGCCAACTACGCTAACAAGCCAAACGTCTACGTGGATTTCGATTTCTATCAGGGCGAGCCGAAAAGTGGTTCCGCCGTGGAAGTGCCGCAAGCACGTGATCAACTGAAACCACAGCTGCAAAAAATCCTCACTGACTCGGGTCTGTTCGGCCGTGTCACCCTGGACGAATTCCAGAAGCAGCCGGGCGACTACAGCCTGCGTCTGAAAATGTACAACCATCCGCCGAATGCCGGTTCCATGGTGCTGGGCTTCATCAGTGGTTTCAGCTTGGGGGTTATCCCGGCTTACGGCACCGATCAGTACACCATGAGCCTCGAAGCCGTGGACGGATCGGGTCAGGCCCTGACCACCGCCAGCAACCACGATGCGATCGGCACCTGGATCGGCATCTGGTTCATTCCGTTGATGGCCAACACGCCAAAAGAAGCGGTGAATGACACGTTCACCCGTCAGGTCAACGCGCTGCTCAAGCAAATGGTCGATAGCAAGAACCTGAAGTACTCGGCACTCGAAACCCGTATTCCTCGGGCTTGATGCGAAAAAAAAGAGCCGCGATTGCGGCTCTTTTTTTGCCCTTACTTCAGGGCTTGAATGAACTGCGGATCGCTGTACAGTTCTTTCAGCAAGTCGCGCAACATCGGGTTGTAGGCGTTGACCGCGTTCGGGATCGCAATGAAACCGAAGAAGCTGCTGCTCCACTGGCTGCTGACATTCTTGGTCGCGTCGTACACCACATCGTTGCCGTTGAGCAGGGTGAAACGAGCCGCCAGTTTGCCGTCGCCCGTGCCCATGCCGGCGGACAGTTCGTTTTTCACCACCAGCACTTTCAACTGACGCTGCGCCTGTGGATCGAGCAGACCAGCCTTGCGCAGTTCTTCAGTGATCGCGTCCTGAATATGCGCCGGGATGCTGCCGGACGGCGAGCGCACCGGGTTGGCGCGAACCACCAGCGAACCTTCACCGGATTCGGCGGTAACCTGAGGATTGCTGATCGCATGCAACGGCGGGGTTTGCTTGAGCTTCTGCACGTTCTCAAAGCTCGGCTCGTAGCGGGTCATGGTCATGCCACAGCCTTGCAGTAGCAGGGCCAGCATCGGGATCAACAACAGCGACTTCTTCACGGCAGTTCCTTGCGTGGGAATAGAGGAGGGCGCGAATTATGGGCAGAGTGCCATCATTGAGCAACCTCGTTCGTCTGCGTGTTGAGCAATCGCTCGATCTGCGCCAATTCCCAAGTACTGAGCAAACTCACCGGATCGGTGCCGTAACGCTGCCAGCTGTCCAGCGCGCCTTCTTGTCCGTCACCGTTGCGGGCAAATTCACAGTGATGTAACCGGCTACCTTCAAAATCCAGCAGCAGGTGCCAGCCCTCGATATCGACCGCGACCCGTCCCGCCTCGTCAGGCATCTCGCAGACTTTGAAAGTGAGGACACCCAGCGCCGCTTCACGCAAACGCTGGCACACCTCGCGGGCGCTCAGAAAGGCAGACATGTTCAACTCAATGGATACAGGAACGCGCCAGCATAAAGCCCGAACCCACAAGTGTCAGCGTTCACTGGCCCGATCCGCGACAATTCCGTAACATCCGCAACCCTCTTTTTCCCGAACACTTGCAGCCGCGCTCAGTGGCTGCTCGATAGGTAAGCCATGAAACCGATTCGTCTGCGCGCCGATGTCCTGGCCGGACTCACCACCTCGTTTGCCCTGTTGCCCGAATGCATTGCGTTCGCGCTGGTGGCGCACCTCAATCCGCTGATGGGCCTGTACGGCGCGTTCATCATTTGTACACTGACGGCGTTGTTCGGCGGGCGGCCGGGCATGGTCTCCGGCGCGGCGGGTTCGATGGCCGTGGTCATCGTCGCGCTGGTGGTGCAACACGGCGTGCAGTATTTGCTGGCGACGGTGTTGCTTGGCGGTTTGATCATGATGGCGTTCGGCTTGCTGCGCCTGGGCAAACTGGTGCGCATGGTGCCGCATTCGGTGATGCTCGGTTTCGTCAACGGTCTGGCGATCATCATCGCGCTGGCGCAACTGGAGCATTTCAAGAGCGGTGAGGAATGGCTCAGCGGTACGCCGCTGTACCTGATGACCGGGCTGGTGGCGCTGACCATGGCCATCGTTTACCTCTTGCCGCGTCTGACAAAAGCGGTGCCACCGGCGCTGGTGGCGATCCTCGGCGTCGGCCTGTTGGTCTACCTGTTCGGCCTGCCGACCCGCACCCTTGGCGACATGGCGCACATTGCCGGTGGCTTGCCGACTTTCGCTTTGCCGGACATCCCGTGGAATGTCGAAACCCTGCGCATCATTGCGCCTTACGCGATTTTGATGGCGCTGGTCGGTTTGCTGGAAACCCTGCTGACGTTGAACCTCACCGATGAAATCACTGAAACCCGTGGTTATCCGGATCGTGAGTGCGTAGCGCTTGGTGCGGCGAATATGGTCTCGGGTGCGTTCGGCGGTATGGGCGGTTGCGCGATGATCGGTCAGACGGTGATCAATCTTAGCTCCGGTGGGCGCGGGCGTTTGTCCGGTGTGGTCGCGGGCGTGCTGATTCTTTTGTTCATTCTGTTTCTGTCGCCGCTGATCGAGCGTATTCCGCTGGCGGCGCTGGTGGGTGTGATGTTTGTGGTGTCGCAGCAGACTTTTGCCTGGGCGTCGTTGCGGGTGGTGAACAAAGTGCCGCTTAACGATGTGCTGGTGATCATTGCTGTGACCACTATTACGGTGTTCACTGATCTGGCTACTGCGGTGCTATGCGGCATCATTATCGCTGCGCTTAACTTTGCCTGGCAGCAGGCCCGTGAGCTGTATGCCGATGAGCATCTGGAGGCTGACGGCAGTAAGCTTTATCGTTTGCATGGCACGTTGTTTTTTGCCTCGACTGCGCCGTTTCTCAATCAGTTCGATCCGGCTAATGATCCGGCTCGGGTCACTTTGGATTGTCGGCATTTGAGTTTTGTTGATTATTCGGCGATTGCTGCTTTGAAGACTCTGCGGGAGCGTTATGCCAAGGCGGGGAAGCATTTGCAGGTGTTTCATTTGTCTGAGCGGTGCAAGAAATTGCTGAAGCGGGCGGGGGAGGAGCATCACTGATTATCTGGCTGACCGGGTACATATCCGTTGCTGCGGTCACGGCGGCTTAGGGTTTCGCCCTTACGGCGACTCACTTTTTTTACAAACGCCTAAAAAAAGTAAGCAAAAAAACGCTTGCTCCTACGTGCGGCCCGCTCGCTGGGGCTCGGGGTTCCTTCGTTCCGGGATCGATCCGGGGGCAGCGCCTACGGTTTGCTTCGCTGCACCTCCTCTCGCTGTGTTTGGCTTCGCCAAACGGTCGCTGCGCTCCCACCCCCGGATGAATCCCTCCACTCAGCCTTCCGACGTCGCCCGTGGATCAAGATCAAGAGCAGGCGAGCTGACACTCGGCCTATTGAGTGGTTAGAAGCGATGCGGTGCGAGGTGGGTACTGCTTTTGCTTTTCTGTGGGAGCGAGCCTGCTCGCGAAGGCGGCCTGCCAGCCGACCAATCTCTTGCTGATGTACCCGATCCAACTGTAGGAGTGAGCCTGCTCGCGATAGCGGTGTGTCACTCAAAGATGCTTTGAATGACACACCGCCATCGCGAGCAGGTCAGCTCCAACAGCTTTTGTGTGGCCGGATTCAGATGGTCGGAAAGTCGATATCGGTCAGCGCCGCGTTGTTCAGGTAGTTGGTCAGGCTCTGCACGGCCACCAGTGCAATCACTTCAATGATCTTCACATCGTCGATGCCGGCAGTGCGGGCGGCGGTGATCTGTTCATCAGTCAAATGGCCGCGGCTTTCGGTCAGCTGACGGGCGAGGGTGGCGTAGGCGTTGAGTTCGCCTTGGCGGGCGGCGACGATGTCCTGTGCCGAGAGCCCGGCCTTGCCGGCAAACAAGGTGTGTGCGGCCAGGCAATAGTCGCAACCGTTGACCTGTGAGGTGGCGAGGTACACCGCTTCTTTTTCCTGGGCGCTCAGCGAGGTTTTGCCGAGGATCGTCGAGGCTTGCACGTAGGTTTCGAGGGCCACCGGCGCTTTGGCCAGGGTGGTGAAGACGTTGGGCAGGAAACCGATTTTCTTTTTCACGCCTTCCAGCACTGGGCGGCTGGCGTCGGTGGCGGTTTCGAGGCTGATAGCGTGGATGCGGCTCATGGTGATTCTCCGAGAGTCCGGTGCAAAGTGCGCCGGGGATGGAGGTCATGTTATTGAGTGAGGCTGGTGGATTGGCGGCAAATCGTCGAGGATATGCGGCAGATCGTCCAGATATGCCCTTGGAGTCGTCCATGGATCGCCTTTCAACATTGCTCAGCCATTTTGGCGTGTCTGCCGGGACTTTTCACAGCGGCGCGTTTTGCGGCGTCGCTGTTCATGAAAATGAGCCGGTCGGCCATGTGCATCTGTTGCAGGCCGGCGAGTTGCTGCTCAAGCCGGGCAGCGAACGCGAGATCCGCCTCAGTGAGCCGTCGCTGATCTTCTTCCCCCGACCTTTTGCCCATCGCATGTTCGCCGACGAGGCGATGGACACCCAGGTGGTCTGCGCAACGCTGACGTTTGATGGCGGTTCCGGCAATGCACTGGCGGCGGCGCTGCCGGATTATCTGGTGCTGAAACTGACGGGCATCCCGGAGCTGGGCAACACCGTGGAATGGCTGTTCAAGGAAGCGTTCGAAGGGCATTGCGGGCGGGTGGCGGTGATGGATCGACTGTTCGAACTGCTGGTGATTCTGTTGCTGCGGCACTTGATCAGCAGCCGCGAACAACAACCGGGAATGATCGCCGGGCTGGCCGATCCACGTCTTTCGCGCGCCTTGAACTCGATGCACGAGCAACCGCAAAAGCCCTGGAGCGTGGCGGATCTGGCTTCGGTCGCTAACCTGTCCCGCGCTGGATTTGCCGAGCAGTTTCGTCGGGTTGTCGGGCAGACGCCGGCCGATTATCTGCTGAGCTGGCGGGTCAGTCTGGCGCAGAAACGCTTGCGTGAAGGCAAGCCGATTGCGCTGATTGCCAAGGAGGTCGGTTACGAAAGTCCCTCGGCGCTGGCCCGGGCGTTTCGGCGCAAGACAGGGCTCAGCCCTCGCGAGTGGAAGGCCGGCGCCTGAGGATCATTTGGCGAACTTCTTCGCCCCGGCCACACACAGGATCACGCCCAGCGTCACGGCGAGCATGCCGAGGCTGACGTGTTCATGCAGCAGCGTCGCCGCCAGCGCCAGGCCAAAAAACGGCTGGAGCAATTGCAACTGACCGACCGCGGCAATCCCGCCCTGAGCCAGGCCGCGATACCAGAAGACAAAGCCGATCAGCATGCTGAACAGCGACACATAGCCCAGACACAGCCACGCCGACAGGCTGATCGTGTTGAACGAGGCGGGCGCCAGCCACAGACTCAAAACCGCCATCACCGGTAGCGACAGCACTAGTGCCCAGCAAATCACCTGCCAGCCGCCGAGGATTCGCGACAACTTCGCGCCTTCGGCATAGCCGAGGCCGCAGGCCAGAATGGCGGCGAGCATCAGCAGGTCACCGGTGGGCGAGGCAGTCAGACCTTGCGCAATCGCGAAGCCGACCACCAACGCACTACCGAGAATTGAAAAAACCCAGAACACCGGTCGCGGCCGCTCACCGCCGCGCAGCACGGCAAAAATCGCTGTGGCCAGTGGCAGCAATCCGACAAACACAATCGAATGCGCCGACGTCACATGTTGCAGCGCCAGGGCGGTCAACAGTGGAAAGCCGAGCACTACGCCCAGCGCGACAATCAACAGCGACAGCCACTGATCGCGCGCCGGGCGCGGCTCGCGAAACAGCCACAGCAGTGCCACCGCCAACACCCCGGCAATCGCGGCGCGGACCACGGTGAGAAACACCGGATCGAACTCCAGCACTGCCAGACGCGTGGCCGGCAGCGAACCGCTGAAGATCACTACACCGATAAAACCGTTGATCCAGCCACTGGTTTTTTCCAGTGCCGGGGTCGTCAGATTCGAGGTTCGTTCCATAGCAGATCACGCTCAGAAGTGGGTTGCGTTGCCGTGATGCTAGAACCGAGAATCAGCACAATCAAAGAATTGTCATGGATACATCCGGCATGCCACGTTCGCGCTACAAGACCATCGTCGATGCCTATGCTGCCGACATTCGTTCGGGGCAGTTGCCGCCGGGTACGCGGTTGCCAACTCACCGGCAACTGGCTGCTGAGGAAGGGCTGGCGCTGGTCACGGCCTCGCGGGTGTACGCGGAGCTGGAGGCCATGGGCCTGGTCAGCGGCGAAACCGGGCGTGGCACGTTTGTCCGCGAAACCTCGCTGTCGCCGGGGCAGGGCATCGATCAGAAAGACGTGGCGGTCGGCATGATCGACCTCAATTTCAATTACCCGTCGTTGCCCGGTCAGGCCGATTTGTTGCGCAACGCGTTGCGCCAATTGGCGTTGTCCGGTGATCTGGAAGCGTTGCTGCGTTATCAGCCGCACGCCGGCCGTGCCCACGAACGTGCGTCGGTCGCTCGGCATCTGTTGACGCGCGGGGTGACTGTCGACGCTGAGCAAGTACTGATCGTCAATGGCGCCCAGCAAGGCCTCGCCGTCACGTTGATGGCATTGCTCAAACCCGGCGATGTGATTGCCGCCGACGCGCTGACCTATTCCGGCTTCAAGGTCTTGGCCGACGCGTTGCATCTGGAAGTCGTGGCGATCCCGTTTAACGATCAGGGGCCGGATCTCGCGTCGCTGGACAAACTCTGTCGCAGTCGCTCGGTGCGCGCCGTTTACAGCATGCCGACCTTGCACAATCCGCTGGGCTGGGTGATGCCGTTGGCGCAGCGCGAGCAGTTGGTGGCGATTGCCCGTCGACATGATCTGACGATCATCGAAGACGCGGCCTACGCATTTCTGGTGGAAAACCCACCGCGTACGCTGATCGATCTGGCACCGGAGCGCACGGTGTACGTCTCGGGTCTGTCGAAAAACATCGCCACAGGCTTGCGCGTCGGTTTCATTGCCGCCCCGACCGACGTGGTGCCGGCACTGGAACGCATCATCCGCGCCACGACCTGGAACACGCCGGGCGTCATGACCGCCATCGCCTGTGGCTGGCTCGACGACGGTACAGTGACGTTGCTCGAGGAGCAGAAACGCAAAGATGCCAAGGCGCGGCAGGCGCTGGCGGCCGAAGTGTTGAAAGGATTGCCCAGTGTTGGCCATCCGGCGTCGTATTTCCTGTGGCTACCGTTGCCGGAGGATGTGCGCGCCGACCAGATTGTCGTCGAGCTGATGCACGAGCAGATTTCCGTCACCACCGCCGAGCCGTTTTCGGTGTCGGGCCATGCGCCGCATGCGATTCGGCTGGCGCTGGGTTCGGTAGAGATGGATGTGTTGCGCCAGGCATTGACGACGGTCAGGAGGATCATTGGCGCTTACCGGTAAAAACAAAATGCTACCCTTGCGCCGCCCGATGCAGACCGACCCGGAACCCTCGATGAAAAACACCGCAGCACTGTCACTCGCCGTGATTCTTGGCACCAGCCTGTTCAGTCCATTCAGCCATGCTGCAGGCGACCCCGAAGCCGGCGCGAAAATCTTCCCGCGTCTGTGCGGCGGCTGCCATCAGGTCGGCGAATCGGCCCGCCCGGGATTCGGCCCACAACTCAATGGCATCATTGGCTGGGCTGCCGGGACGTCGGCCAACTACGTATATTCCGATGCGATGAAGAACTCGGGAGTGACCTGGGATCGCGAAACGCTGATCGCTTATCTGAAAGATCCGAAAGGCGTGGTGCCCGGCACGCGGATGATTTTTTGGGGGCTGAGCGACGAAGAGAAACTCGACAACCTGTTGGCTTATCTTCAGACCTTCTCGCAATAACGGCAGGAGCTGCCGAAGTCCCTGATTGAAAAATGACATGAAAAAGCTATTCGGCGTTTTTGCCGCCTTCAAGGAACCCACCATGAAATCTTTGCTATTGGCAGCGCCGCTGTTGCTTGCCACCGGACTGGCCCACGCCGGCATCCCCCTGCTCAACGCTACGTGCCCGGGCAAAATCGAAGTGCACGCCGATGAGGGCGGCCCGATTTATATCAATGGCAAGGAAGGCCAGTTGAAGAAATTCAACGACAACTACTTCGAAGCCAAAGGCGCTGGCGTGACCATTTCCCTGAGCATCAATCCCGACGGTTCGCCTGCGGTGTCGTACACCGGGAAGAACAGGGCCAACGGGATTTGCGAATTGAAGCAGGGCTGATCACGCCACCTGATTACGACCCGCTGCTTTGGCCTGATAGAGCTGCTGGTCGGCGCGTTTGATCAGCGCGTTGTGGCTGTTATCGGCCGGATCCGCCAGGCCGACGCCGATGCTCACCGTGACTTGCCCGACGGCAGGGAAATCGGCCTCGGCAACTGTCGCGCGGATCTTCTCGGCGACCACTTCCGGGGTGTCGGGTTGGGCGATTTCCGGCAACAGCACGGCGAACTCTTCGCCGCCATAACGGGCGACGAAATCGGTGGTGCGCAAGCTGCTCTGAATCAGCTGCGCCAATTGTTGCAGCACATCATCACCCACCGCGTGACCGTGGCTGTCATTGATGCGTTTGAAGTGGTCGGCATCGATCAGCAGCAGGGAAAACGGGCGTCCGGTGCGGCGGAACAGCAGTGTGTATTCGGTGAGTTTCTCGTCGAAACGGCGACGGTTGTAAACGCCGGTCAAACTGTCGTGGGTCGCCAAACTCAGCAATTCGGCGTTGGCCTGCGTCAGTGCCGCAGTGCGTTGTGCCACCGTGGCTTCTAGCGAGGCATTGGCCTCTTGCAGTTCGCGCTCTTTGCCGAGCAGCGATTGCGTCATCGCATCGATGGATTGGCCGAGCTGGGCAATTTCCCGCACCGGGTGTTGCAGCGGGAATTGCGCGCCGGGCTCTTTGTTCTGGACCTTTCGGGCCGAACGGGCGAGCTGTTCGATCGGGCGGCTCAGGTACAGCGCCAGGTAATAGGCCACCAGCCCGAACAGCACTGCTGCGGCCACACCCAGGATCAGCAATTTGTACATCAGCAGACGCGCCGGTTGCAGCGCGGTTTGCAATGGCTGGCGCACGGCAATCGACCACGACAGCGCCGTACTCGATGGCGTCGGTACCGTGACCATACTGGTGAGGAAGCCGTTACCCGCCGTCCAGTTCTGCAATTTCGAATCAGTCGCCGCCAGTTGCTGGCCCATCAGTGCTTCGGGATAGAGAATCTTGCCATCGTGGTCGATGATCAGCGCCTCGATATCCGGCATTGAGTTCTTATGCGAAAACGCCGCCGACTCGACAATGCGCGTCACCCAACTCCAGTGTGCGTGTGCGCCCAGGACGCCAATCACCTGACCGTCGGCGTTATGGATCGGCGCGGCGAAATCGATGAAACGCAGCGGCTCACCGTTCGGCAGCCCCGGCAGCATTTTCGCCAGCAGCACCGCTTCATGAGGGTCGCCGGTGTACTCACTGCGTAACCCGGCCTGGAACCACGGCCGTTGTTGCACCGATTGGCCCACCAGCAAGCCGTTTACCGCTTGATGCACCTTACCCTCGGCATCGGTGACACCCATCCACGCGTACTCGGCGCGCGCCTGGGTGCGCAGCTGCATCGATTTGAGAATGGCCGGGTTGTCCAGATCGCCACGCTCCAGATGCGGCGCGCGGCTAAGGAGATAAACCTCCAACTGGCGTTCGCGCAGTTGTTCACCCAGCAACGATGCCGCCGAGCGCGCCGTGTTGAGCAGCGCATTGCCGCTGGCCTGCTTCATTTGTTCAGTGGCGATGTGACCCACATAGAAGCCCACGCTGAGCAGCGTCAGCAGGGACAAACCGGCAAACCAAAGGGTGAGGTGGCTACGCAGACTGGCTTTGAGCATGGGCAGGCGAGGTCTGTTTTGGAGTTGTGGCCGCATGGTATGCGCAATCGGCGGTGGGTGGCCAGTCGGGGAATGGATGGTTGCGGGCAGGAAAAAGCCCGGCTGATCAGGCCGGGCTTTTCAGGGGATTGCAGTGAAGCCAGTGACTTATGCGACGCGGCGTTCGATCAGACGATCGGAACCACCTTCGGCAACGCGGCGTTCGATCAGACGATCGGAACCGCCTTCGGCAACGCGGCGTTCGATCAGACGATCGGAACCACCTTCGGCAACGCGGCGTTCGATCAGACGATCGGAACCGCCTTCGGCAACGCGGCGTTCGATCAGACGATCGGAACCACCTTCGGCAACACGGCGTTCGATCAGACGATCGGAACCGCCTTCGGCAACGCGGCGTTCGATCAGACGATCGGAACCACCTTCGGCAACGCGGCGTTCGATCAGGCGATCGGAACCGCCTTCGGCAACGCGGCGTTCGAGCAGACGATCGGAACCACCTTCGGCAACACGACTTTCAATCAACTTGTCCGAGCCGCCTTCAGCGACCTGGGTGTGTGCCGGGGTGGCGGCAAAAGCGTTAATGGCGAAAACCGAGAAAGCGATGCTGAGAAGGGTCTGGCGTTTCATGATCGTGTGCTCCGGGGTGTTGTTGGTTGGTATGGAGCTGATGTTACGCCGTGGATTTTTTATGAGAACTTCATTGCCGTGATGGTGAACATCGACCGCAATGATGGTTCACCAATCCCCTGTAGGAGCTGCCGCAGGCTGCGATCTTTTGATCTGGCGGTTTCTCAGAGTGAATTCGCCGCCCGAACACACAGTTCACCGGTCGCCCGTGTCAGGGCAAGTTCATGCAGCGAATCGTGGGTCAGGCCGCTGCGCGCCTTGGCCAGCCACACCGGGCAATTCGCATCATGGCGATACGGCGTGAAGTCAGCGTATTGCTGCAAGAGCCGGGTTTGCAGTTCATCCAGACGCGGGCGGATCTGCTTGCCGAGGTCGGGGCGCGGAGTGTCCGGCGCGGCACCCGCCGCCTGCCATTGCGAAAGCAACCCGTACTGCACCAATTTGTTCGCCTCCATTTGCGCGGCAATCAGTTGCGCCACCTCTTCCGGGTCGAGCTGGTGCTCGGCGGCCAGCGTGCGGGCATTGGCGATAACCTGCGCCTCACGGGGGCTGTCCTGAATCGGCTTGCCGCTGTCCCATTTGGTCAGGGCGACGAGGTCGCCGATGTTCAGGCGTTCGTTGAGTGTTTCCAGCAACGGCTTCAAGGTTTCGCCGGGCGCGGCGGCGTGAGCGCTGCTGGCGAGCAGAGCGAGGAGGCTGGCGGTCAACAGATTGGCAAAGGGCGGCATGAACAGAGCCTCAATGGGAGCAATGGGAGTGGGCAGTTGTTTACCACAGCGCTGAACCGACACCTACAGATCCGTGCCAATTACACAGGCGTAGGCACCGGCAATAAACACCGATTTGAAATGTTAATTGCGCCCCGCGTGCAACTCGCCGAAGCTATCCTCCATCAGCCCTCCCGCCGTTCGAGATGGACCTCTATTCAATGCAAGCTGCCGTTCAACGCCCACTCTGGCACACCTACCTGCTGTTCCTCGCACCTATGGTGCTGTCCAATTTTCTGCAGTCGATGTCGGGCACGGTCAACAGCATCTACATCGGCCAGATGCTCGGCACCCAGGCGCTGGCGGCGGTGTCGGGGATGTTTCCCGTGGTGTTCTTTTTTATCGCCCTGGTGATCGGCCTCGGCGCGGGCGCCGGTGTGTTGATCGGTCAGGCGTGGGGCGCGCGTGAGCCGCACATGGTCAAGGCGATTGCCGGGGCGACGCTGTTGCTGGGCGTATTGATCGGTCTGGTGGCTGCGGTGTTGGGCAGCGTGTTCGCGCGGCAGGCGCTGACGGGGCTGGGGACGCCGGCGGATGTGCTCGACGATGCGGTGGCGTATGCCCATGTGATGATGTGGATCTTGCCGTCGCTGCTGGTGTTCGTGTTGTTTACGCAACTGTTGCGCGGGGTCAGCGATACGCTGTCGCCGCTGCTGGCACTGGTTGTGTCGACCTGTGTCGGGCTGGCACTGACCCCGGCGCTGATTCGCGGCTGGTTCGGCTTGCCACAAATGGGTATCCAGAGTGCGGCGTACGCGGGGCTGGCGGGTAATCTGGCGGCGATGGCGTGGCTGTCCTGGCGGTTGATCAGAAAGGGTCATCCGTTGGCGCCGGACCGAGAGTTCTTTGCCGCGCTGCGCCTCGACGGGGCGATTCTCGGCAAGGTCTTGCGCATCGGCCTGCCGACTGGCGTGCAGATGATTGTGCTGTCGCTGTCGGAGCTGGTGATTCTGGCGCTGGTCAACCAGCACGGCTCGCAAGCGACGGCGGCGTATGGCGCGGTGACGCAGATCGTCAACTATGTGCAGTTCCCGGCGTTGTCGATTGCGATCACTGCGTCGATTCTTGGCGCACAGGCCATTGGCGCCGGGCAGCTGGAACGCATGGGGCCGATTCTGCGCACTGGACTGTTGATCAACGTGTGCCTGACCGGCGGTTTGATTGTGCTCGGTTACCTGTTGTCGCACTGGTTGCTGGGGCTGTTCCTGACCGAGGATTCGACCCGGGCAATGGCTGAGCATCTGCTGCACATCATGTTGTGGAGCCTGTTGGTATTCGGCTTCCAGGCGATCATCGGCGGGATCATGCGCGCCAGCGGCACGGTGTTGGTGCCGGTGATCATTGCGATCATTTGTGTGGTCGGCGTGCAACTGCCGGCGGCTTACTGGCTGGACGGGCAATATGGTTTGCAGGGCGTGTGGATGGCGTTTCCGGTGGCGTATCTGGGCATGCTGGTGTTGCAGACCCTGTATTACAGACTGGTCTGGCAGCATCAGAAGATCGAACGGTTGGTGTAAACGGTAAAGGCCATCGCTCAGCAATCGTGCGATCAGGTTGGCGCCACAGGCCTTTCGCACCGGGAGCAGTGGCGTTTGGAGAATCCTCTGGCATCGTCAATCAAAGCATCGTAGGTTAAGCAGCATAACTATAAGGATGATCGAGGGTGTAAGTGGGAGCTTTTCGACTGTTGTTGGCCGTTCTGGTCGCCGTGTCTCATATGGGTAAAAATCTTGCTGGGCTCAATCCCGGTGTGGTTGCCGTCATATCGTTCCTGATCATCAGCGGTTTCGTGATGACCTCGCTTATCGAACGCAACTACCGCAGCATCGAGAAAGTCGGCCTGTTCTATGTCGACAGAGCGTTGCGCCTCTACCCACAGTTTCTGTTCTATTTCGTCGTGTCCTGCCTCGTGATCCATTTCTTGCTGCCCGGTACACCCCAGGCGGCTGAACTGACGGTTAAAACCATAGCCTCGAGCGTGCCCATCCTGCCTTTGGGCTTTTACATGTTTGGCGTCGCCGGAACGCAAATCCTGCCACCTGCCTGGTCGCTGGGGCTGGAGATGTGTTTCTACCTGGTGATTCCGTTCCTGCTCATTTTCAACGCGCGCGGCGCTGCGTTCATCTTGTCGTTCGGTATCTTCCTGCTGGCTTGCCTTGGCTATATCGATACGGATATCTACGGTTATCGATTGCTGCCGGGCGTGCTGTTCATGTTTCTGTGTGGCAGCTATCTGTACAAGTCCGACCGCAAAGGGGTGGCGATTGCCGTTGGCACGGCGATCGTGGCGGGGCTGCTGTTTGTGGCGATCATGACGGGATTGATCGAGCGCCAGCCGTTCAACGCCGAGGTTACGCTCGGCATCGCGCTGGGCATTCCAGCCGTGTTGCTACTGAGCCGGTTCAAGTTTCATCCGCTGGATGAGTTCCTCGGCAATATCAGTTACGGCATGTTCCTCAACCACTTTGTGGTGATGTACCTGTTGCGCGGTTTTTGGCCGGTAGCCTATGACGCTCATATCGTTGCTGCGGTGCTGGCGCTGGCTTTTGTGTTCAGTACTGTGTCGTATTACTGCGTCGAGCGACCGGCGCTGAAGTGGCGTCACCGCCTGCGCGCACGTACAAGAAAGGGCGCTGTGCCATCGCGCAGCAGCGAACTGGCCGTTTGAGCCGCGAGCTGGCATAACGGGCGGTTGTTTGCTTAAGTCAATCGAGGCCCTCGACGGCAAGCGATGCCCGGAGAATCCCATGTCGATCCGATTGCTGTTGGCTGCCGCGTTGTGCCTGTGTGTCATGCCGACCGCGCAGGCTGTCGAATACACCCGGGTCAACACCACCGCGAGCCAGATCAGCTTCAGCTACAACCAGATGGGCTCCAGGATGTATGGCACTTTCAGCCGGTTCGAGGCGACGCTTGACTTCGACACCGACAACCTCGCCAACGCCCATACGACCTTGCACATTGACCTCACCAGTATCGATGCCGGCAGCGAAGACGCCAATTCCGAACTGGTGAAGCCGGCCTGGTTCGACACTGCGAAATTTCCTCTGGCGGTGTTCGAATCGAGTCGTTTCACTCGGGTGGACGAGAGCCACTTCGTGATATCCGGCCAGCTCACGCTCAAAGGCATTACCCGTGAGGTTCAGGTCCCGGTGGAGTTGAAACCGGGCCAAACGATCGGCATCTTCGACGCCGAGCTGGTACTTCAGCGCGACGAGTTCGGTCTCGGCGCGGGGGAGTGGGCAGACACGGTGGTGTCCAAGGACATTGCCATCAAGTTCAAGGTCGTGGCACCACAGCAGTGATGTCGCCTCACAAGGTATGATGTCGCGGTTTTCCGCCGGAGTTCACCCGTCATGCCCCGCCTCACCCACTACAAATCTCCATGCCCCGAGGGCATCAACAGCCAGATTCTGCAAATGGTCGTCGACTACCTGACCGACATCAGCGCGGTCGGTCTCGGCCCGAGCAACCTGCTGTACAACGTCTATCAGTACGCGGTCGGCTATGAGGTGCATCTGTATCTGGAGGCGTTGAATGGCGAGAAGGGCACCGACGTCGAGTTGCTGGTCGCCACCGACGAGGATGATCCGGAGCAAGTGATCGGCTTTCTGTTGTACCTGCCGGTGCAGGGCGATTGGGAAGCTTGCAGCGTCGCCTACATGGCCGTGCGCGAAGGGCATCGGCGTCAGGGTGTGGCGCGGGCGATGATCGGCGAAATGCTCGGGCGTTATCCCCACGCGGAACTGGCCTGCACGGTCGGCAAAGTCCCGTACTTCGAAGCGTTGGGCTTTGAGGTGATTGGCCAGCGTGAAACGCAGGTGTTGATGAGCACCCGGCATTACCGCAGCAACGGCCTGCGCGGGTTTATCGACACCACGCCGATTTACCGGTCGCTAGAGGTGCAGCAGATCCACACCTATTTGCTGCAAAAAAACGGCAAGCGCGCCATGCTCGACGCTGAAAAACAACGCGACCGCCACCTCGATCAGACCAGCCGTCATGTCGAGGAGTTTGTTCGCCAGCGTCTGACTGTGCACTGACACCTCATCAGCGAAAAAGCCCTTGCTATGGATCCCGCAGCAAGGGCTTTTTTATACGCGTCATTCAGCCGAGTTTGACGTTCATGGTGATCCGCGCCGTGAACACGTGCTTGCCCTCGGTGTCGTGAATATCCACGGTGACGATCTTGTCGCCTGCGCTCTGCCAATCCACGCCCTCACCACTGGCCACCGCCGTCACATCGGTTTTTGCCTTGGCCAGATACTCCACAGTCATGCCTTTGGGGATCCAGCGTGCGCCGGCCGGGATCGACACGTCGGTCATCATCCCGGCGGCGAGTTCTGCGGCGTTGCACATGGCAATCGCATGCACGCTGCCGAGGTGGTTGGTGATCTCACGACGGAACGGCACTTGTACCGTTGCCGCGTTGGCGCGCAACTCGGTCACCAGCGGGTTGATGGTGCTGAAGTATGGCGCGACCTGGCAGGCCATCTGGCTGAATGCTTGCGGACCTGCGCTGTTGAACATGCTGAGAAACTGACTCATGGAAAGCCTCGCGGAAAGTGATTTTGCAGAATGATGTTCCGTTACAGAATAATGTTCTGTAACGGAACGGTATTCTGTCTGCGGGAAATCTGTCAACCTGTGCGTGTTTTTCATTGGCACGACGTGTGCCTTTCAATCCCGATTTTCAGGCAGTGAGCCGCATGGACACCGCAGATCTACTTGAACGCAGCTACCCCGGTCGTCGCGCCGAACTCAAGCGCGACATCTTTCGCAAGGCACTGAGCCTGTTCAACGAGCAGGGCATCGAGGCCACCACCATCGACATGATTCGCGCCGAGTGCGATACCAGCGTCGGGGCGATCTATCACCATTTCGGCAACAAGGAGGGCTTGGTCGCCGCGTTGTTTTTCACCGCGCTGGAGGATCAGGCGCGTCTGCGCGATGCCTATCTGGATGCAGCGAAAACCACCGAAGAAGGTGTGCAGGCGCTGGTGTTCAGCTACGTCGATTGGGTCGAACGTCAACCGGAGTGGGCGCGCTTCCAGTACCACGCGCGGTTTGCCGTGACCAAAGGGCCATTCAAGGACGAACTGGCCGAGCGCAACAAGACCCGCAATCTGCGTCTGCGCGACTGGCTGGCCGAATCGGGGCGCGCAGCCGAACTCAAGGCCTTGCCCGCCGAACTGTTGCCGTCGTTGATCATCGGTCAGGCCGACAGTTACTGCCGTGCCTGGCTGGCCGGGCGGGTGAAGGGTGGACCGGCGGAATATCGCGCGTTGCTGGCGCAAGCGGCCTGGCGATCGATTCGCGTCGATGCGTTGCCGGACTGCTGATTTGCGCAGACAAAAAAAGAGCCTCAAAGCTCTTTGATGGGGAGGAAGTGGAGCCCGTGAGGCTCAAGGTGCGCATGAAGCAAGACACGGGCTTGATTGGGGTTCAGAGCACCCGTGCCTACGCAGTGCTCGAAGAGCGGAGTCACTGCGTGATTCCATCCTAGGAGTGTGCAAGTGGCGGCTCAAGTACCGCCAGTCGCCCGGGCGGCGGCACGAACCTGGAAATATTGACGTAATCCTTTGTGGGAGCGAGCCTGCTCGCGAAGGCGGTGTGTCAGGCAATATTGAGTCGACTGACACTCCGTCTTCGCGAGCAGGCTCGCTCCCACAGGGAAATTCGGATGTTAACGCGATCCAGGCCAGCCTGATTTTTCGAGGGCAGCGAGCAGGGTGTCGGCATCGAGTCCCGGCACCGAATGCCCGTTGCCCTCGGTGCTGTCACTGGCCAGCAAAGCATTGATGATCGCCTCTTCAACCGCCTCGGTCGCGGCCAGAAACAGCTCGCTGATATGGTCATTGTTGACCATGCGCAAGCCGTCACAGGTCGGCGCGCCTTTGCCTTCGTAGGCAGCGGGCGGTACGTGATCATTACCCGTGGCAAACGCGATGAAAATGTCGCCGCTATGATCCTCGTTGCCGCCGCCGGTGCGCGCCAGGCCGAGGCTCGCGCGCTGCGCCAGACGTGTGCACTGATGCGGCAACAGCGGCGCATCGGTGGCCAGACACACAACGATCGAACCCATCCCCGGATGCGGCAATGAGGCGCGCAGGAACGGCGAATCTGTCTGTTCCATGTAGCGCCCGACCGGATAGCCATCGACCCGCAATTCATTGCGAATGCCGTGGTTGGCCTGCACGATCGCGCCGACGGTCCAGCCACCCTGAACACTGCTCAAACGTCGCGACGCAGTGCCGATGCCACCCTTGAATTCATGGCAGATCATGCCGCTGCCACCGCCGACCGCGCCCTCTACCACGGGACCGTCGACGGCTGCGCTCAAAGCTTCGGCGACGTGTTCAGGCTGCACGTGGAAACCGTTGATGTCATTGAGCAAACCGTCAAAAGTTTCCAGCACTACCGGCATGTTCCAGTAGAGACGCCCGTCGTCCGGTTGTTGCTGGCGATCCAATGCAATCAAGGCATCGCGCACTACACCAAGGCTGTGGGTGTTGGTGAACGCAATCGGGCTGGTCAGCAGACCCGCCTCGCGAATCCACTCAAGCCCAGTGGCGTCACCGTTGCCGTTGAGCACATGCACGCCGGCAAAACACGGTTGCTGGTTGGTCGAACCCGGGCGCGGTTCGATCAGTGTGACGCCGCTGCAGATGTCACGCCCGGCGCTGCTGCGGCCGCGCACATTGCTGTGGCCGACGCGCACACCGCGGACGTCGGTGATGGCGTTGAGCGGACCGGGATGTAGTTGGCCGATGCGGATGTTGAGGTCACGGGCACGAGGTTTCATTGATTTCTGTCTCTCTAAAAAATGTCTGGTGAATCACAAAACCTGTAGGAGTGAGCCTGCTCGCGATAGCGGTTTGTCCGGCAAAACAGTGTTATCAGGCAGACCGCTATCGCGAGCAGGCTCACTCCTACAGGGGGAATGCGTTGTTCTTACTGGCCGTTCTTGACCTTGCTCCACACCCGCGTGCGCACCCGTTCGGTGGCTTTGGGCAGGGGTTCAAGGGTGTACAGCGTGGCCATCGCTGCGGCGGAGGGATACACCGCCGGATTGTCCCGAGTCGCGGCGGCCACCAGCGCTGTTGCCGCGCGATTGCCATTCGGATAAGACAGATGATCACTGACCGGCGCGATCACTTCGGGGCGCAGCAGATAGTCGATAAACGCCAGACCCTGAGGACGATTCGGTGCGTCTTTAAGCAGCACCAGCGTGTCGAACCACACCGGCGCGCCTTCCTTGGGCAGGCTGTAGGCGATCTTCACTCCGTTGTTGGCCTGCTCGGCATTGGTCTTGGCTTCCAGCATCGCGCCCGACCAACCGACCGCCACGCAAATGTTGCCGTTGGACAGGTCGCTGATGAATTTCGACGAGTTGAAGTAAGCGATGTGCGGGCGCAGTTTCAGCAGCAGCGCCTCGGCTTTTTTATAGTCTTCAGGGTCGGTGCTGTTCGGTGGCAGGCCGAGATAGTGCAGGGCGACCGGCAGCATCTCCGACGGCGAATCGAGCATCGCCACGCCGCACTGGCCGAGTTTGGCGAGGTTGTCTGCGTTGAACACCAGATCCCACGAGTCCACCGGCGCCTTGTCGCCGAGCGCCGCGCGCACTTTGTCGACGTTGTAGCCGATGCCGTTGGTCCCCCACAGGTACGGCACGGCGTATTGATTGCCGGGATCGTTATTGGCCAGTTTCGCCAGCAGGCCGGCATCGAGATTCTTCCAGCCCGGCAGTTGCTCGCGTGGCAGCGGGGCGAGGGCGCCGGCCTTGATCAGCGTCGGCAGGCTGAAGTTGCTCGCCACCACCACGTCGTAGCCGCTGCGGCTGGTCATCAATTTGCCTTCGAGGACTTCGGCACTATCGAAGGTGTCGTAGACCGGCTGGATACCGCTGTCGCGCTGGAAATCGTGGAGGGTGTTCGGGCCGATATAGTCGTACCAGTTGTAGACGTGCACGCTCGGCGCGTCGGCGGCCATGGCCATCGAACTGGCGCCCATACCGGCGAGCAGGCCCAGTTGAATACTGAGGTTGATACAGCCACGGTGACCACGCATGATGCGGCACTCCTGGCCTGTGCAGGCCGGTGATGAACAAGAGTGGTCAGCCTATCGGGCCGGCCAGGCCTGACCCATTCCCATCATGGGTTACTCAAAAGGGGTAGTGCGTGGACGCGTTGCTGCAGGAACTGCCAGTGCATCAAAGCCTGGCGCGGGTATTTGCCGGTGTCGGTCAGGACGGTTTCTGGCGTGCGCTGGTGGACACGTTACGGCTGTTGGTGCCGCTGGACAACGCGCTGGTGGCGCTGATGCAAGCCGGGCAGGCGCCGCAGTTGCTGATCGACTTCGACAGCAAGGGCCGCCCCGACGAGCAGGAAGAACTGGCCGGTTACAGCGCCTGGATGTACCTGCTCGATCCGTTCTATCAAACCGCGTCGACCGGTATTGCCGACGGCTTGCACAGCCTCGCCTCGGTGGCGCCGGACCAGTTTCTGCACAGCGAGTACTACCAGAGCTACTTTCGTTTGGTGGTCGGCGAGGACGAGTTGCAGTTCATGATCAACGTCGAGGGCGGCGTGCTCGGTTTGTCATTGGGCCGCTCGACGCCGTTCGACATGGCCGAGCAAGGCAGGTTGCTGTGCGTGCGTGACTGGGTGTTGGCGGCGATGCGTCGGCATGTGCAGTTGTTGCCGCCGCAGGGCGCGGTGGCGGAAACGCCGGTCGGTGATCTGGCAACGTTGCTTGACCGCTTCGATGCGCGGCTGACGGTGCGCGAGGTCGACACGGCACGGCTGATCTTGCAGGGCTTCTCCAGCAAGGCAATGGCCCAGCAGATGGGCATCTCGCCGGAGACGGTCAAGGTGCATCGGCGCAATCTGTATCACAAGCTCAATGTCACCGGGCATGGTGAGTTGTTTGCGCTGGTGTTGCGCCCACCGGTTATCTGAAGAACCCCGATAACCTTGTAGGAGCGAGCCTGCTCGCGAATGCGGTAGATCAGTCAACATCACTGGTGAATGACAAAACGCTTTCGCGAGCAGGCTCGCTCCCACAGGGGATGTGCGTTGCTCAGGGGATCTTCGGGGTGTCAGGGAGTGCGGTGGAAGATCAGGGCCTTGAGGCCGCTTTCAGGATCAATGTCCGGAAACTCCGGCGGGTTCTCCAGCCGCTCTACAAAGCGCAGACTCGGCGCTTCCTGGGTCACGCCATCAATCAGAAAGTCCGAACCAAACGCCGGATCGTTCATGCACGCCAGTACCGTGCCCTGCGCGGTAAGCAATTCCGGCAAACGACGCAGCACGCGCTGGTAATCCTTGGTCAGCAGGAAACTGCCTTTCTGGAACGACGGCGGATCGATGATCACCAGGTCATACGGGCCGCTGTTGATCACCTTGCCCCAGGACTTGAACAGGTCGTGGCCGAGGAAACTGACTTTGCTCAGGTCATGGCCGTTCAAGCGATGATTGTCGCGGCCCCGGCTCAGCGCGGCGCGGGACATGTCCAGGTTGACCACATGGTTGGCGCCACCCTCGATAGCCGCTACGGAAAAACCGCAGGTGTAGGCAAACAGATTGAGTACGCGTTTGCCGTTGGCCTGTTCGCGCACCCAGTTGCGCCCGTAACGCATGTCGAGAAATAGCCCGGCGTTCTGTTTGCGTCCCAGGTCGACGCGGTACTGCAAGCCGCCTTCAACGATGGTCATTTCGTCGATTTCATCACCCAGCAGCCATTCGGCGGTGCTCTGTGGCAAGTAGCGATGCTGGATCAGCAAGGTGTGTGCGCCAGATTGTTTCCATTCGGCGGAAACCGTGAGTTCCAGCAGCAACGTCTTGAGATCGTCCAGTTGATCAGGCACCGGCTCCTTGAACAGCGACACCAGCACCACGCCTTGCAGCCAGTCCACGGTCAACTGCTCCAGTCCGGCCCAGCAGCGTCCGCGTCCGTGGAACAGGCGACGGGTTTCGCTCGGTGCGGCCGCAAGGGCTGGCAGCAGATGGGCGTGGAGGGTGGCGAGGGCTTCAGGGTTCATCGGTCAGGATCGGCAAGCAAAAGGGCCGGCATTTTAACCACAAATACGTCGTCACGAACGATTGCCTGCGACGGGCAAAAATGGCCTTTCGCAAAAGACCTGTATCAAAAATGAATTTCTGCAGAGCCCGCCGCTCATACCAGATAAGCAGCGGATTCAAGCCGCTAAATCGTTCATGCAATTCAGGGAGTGCAGTTCCATGTGCCCAACACCGACGGCGAGCGCGCACCTTCCTGACGGATTGATTCTGGTGGTTGAGGATGATCCGTTGATTCTGGAGTTTCTCTGCGAAATTCTTCAGGAGGAAGGTTTCAAGGTCGAGCCGCAGACCAGTGCCGACGCCGCATCACTTTACCTTGAGAAAAATGCTCCGAACGTGGCGTTGCTACTGACCGACATCACCATGCCCGGCACCCTCAA
Source organism: Pseudomonas tensinigenes (assembly GCF_014268445.2). Taxonomy (NCBI): domain Bacteria; kingdom Pseudomonadati; phylum Pseudomonadota; class Gammaproteobacteria; order Pseudomonadales; family Pseudomonadaceae; genus Pseudomonas; species Pseudomonas tensinigenes. The sequence continues at coordinate 4,284,505 of NZ_CP077089.1, read as the reverse complement.
TGGCGCTGATCTGGCCAATCTGGTCGGCGACCGCTGGCCGGACAAACCGGTAATGGTCATGTCCGGCTATGAAACGCCCGAGACTTCCGGGGTCAAGCATCCAGTGGCGTTCATCAAAAAGCCCTGGGCCATCGGCCAGTTGCTCGACTGCGTCGACAGTGCTTTCAAGTCCAAGGCACCGCGTCTGCACTGACAAGTGCTACATTGCCGGGCACATCTGCCCGGCCCCTTGCCAGAGGAAGCGAACTTTTGCCTGCTCACGACACTCTTTTCAATCGCGCATTTGGCGCGTTTCTGTTCGACATGGACGGCACCGTCCTCAATTCCATCGCCGCTGCCGAGCGGATCTGGTCAGCCTGGGCCGTGCGCCATGGCGTCGACGTGGAAACCTTTTTGCCGACCATTCATGGCGCGCGTGCTATCGACACGATCAATCGCCTGAACCTGCCGGGCGTAGATGCCGAGGCGCAAGCGGCGGTCATCACCGAGGCGGAAATCGCAGACGTCGAAGGCATTGTCGAGATTCCCGGCGCGGCGAAGTTTCTCAACAGCCTGCCCGCTGATCGCTGGGCGATGGTGACCTCGGCGCCACGGGATCTGGCTTTGCGGCGGATGGCGGCGGCGGGGATTCCAGAGCCTGCGCTGATGATCACTGCTGAAGATGTGAAGGCCGGCAAACCTGATCCGGCCGGCTATTTACTGGCTGCGAAACGTCTTGGCCTGGAAGCGCGTGATTGCCTGATCTTCGAAGACGCCACCGTCGGCATTCAGGCTGCCGAAGCGGCTGGCGCGGCGTTGATGATCATCACCACGACGCATCAGCATCCGCTGGAAACGGCCCATGCGACGCTGGCCAGTTATGCTGACATCCGCGTCGAAGTCGACAACGCCGGCCAACTCCACCTGCAAAAAAACTGACACAACACAATCCCTTGTAGGAGTGAGCCTGCTCGCGATAGCGGTATGTCAGACACACAGATTTGACTGACACACCGCTATCGCGAGCAGGCTCACTCCTACAGGGGACTTTGTTCGCAAATCAATAAACGCCGGGCAGCAAACGCCAACTCCGCGCACAGTAAGCGTCATACTCCGCCCCAAACTGCGCACGCAGCAGCGCTTCCTCCGAATGAATCCGGGCAATCAACGGGATCAATGTCAGCGCCGCCAGCATCAGTCCGACCACCGAGCGAAACGCCAATGCCCAGCCCACAGCATTGATCACCAGCCCCAGATAACTCGGGTTGCGCAGGTGCTGATAGATGCCATCCGTCACCAAACGATGCCCCGGCTGAATCGCCACCAACCCACTGAATCGCCGCCCCAACACAAACACCGGCCACAGTCGCAGCGCGCCGCCGATGATAAACAGCAAAGCGCCGAGCCAGCGCACGCCTTCGCCGCCAAAGGTCCAGAAATTCACCCGGTCGCAGTAGGCCGGCAGAAAACCACTGACCAGCCCGATCACACCGAACGCCGGAATCACCCAGCGATTGGCGCGATCTTCACGTTCGCCAGAGCTGAGGTTGACCTCACTGAACAGTGAAGCAATCACCATCGCCACCGTCGCCAGTGCGACGATCACCAGCGAGCCATGGGAAAAGAACATCGCCACCCCGCCAATGCCCCACACCGCCAGACCCAGCCAGGCGAGGGTGGCGAGTACCGCGACGACGGTCATTTGCGCAGACATTTTCATGGCGATCTCACGGCTGGGTGCTGATCCGTTGAGTGTAGATCCGCCACAAAACCTGTGGGAGCGCGCCTGCTCGCGAAAGCGTTGGGTCAGTCAAATACGATGTTGGATGTGCCGGCCCCTTCGCGAGCAGGCTCGCTCCCACAGGGATGGGCGTCGTACACAGAATGCGAGATCACCTTCTGAAACTGTGGGAGCGAGCCTGTCAGTCAGCGGCTATCTCACGGTCAGTCAGGACTTTGCGGAACGTTTCCACCAATGGCCGCAAATTGATCCGGTGCCACGCCGCCCACAATGGCGTAGTCAGCGTCAGCCACGGCAGTTCACGCAACACCACACCCGACGGGGCGTTATGGCTCAAGCCTTTCTGGATCATCGCAATCCCCAGCCCCGACGCTACCAAGCCCAGCGCGGTAAAAGGCTCGGTCGCCTGCATGCGCACATCCGGGGTGAAGCCGGCGCGGATGCACGCGCTGGCAAACTCATCGTTGGCATCCTGACGCGGCTGCACGCCGATCCATTCCTGCTCGGCCAGATCCTCGGCACTCAATGCCGCTTGCTGCGCTAAAGGATGATGCTCCGGCAACGCCAGCAGCATCGGATCATCCAGCACCTGGAAACTCAACAGATCCGGATCGTCATCGGTCGGCGGCTCACTCACCAAGGCAATATCGAGACTACGCTGTCGCAGGCCTTCCAATTGCTCGGCGGAACTGAGGTTGTACAACGCGACATGCACATTCGGCCGATCCGCGCGCAACACGCGCAAGGCATTGGGCAGCACGCCGGCGTGCATGGCGTTCTCGATATAGCCGATGCACAAGCCACCTTCTTCGCCACGGCCCAGGCGTTTGCCGAGGGATTCCAGGCGATTGGCGTGGGTCAGCAGGGCGCGGGTTTCGGCAAGAAAAGTCTGGCCGTCGCGGGTCAGGCGAATGCGTTGCTGACTGCGCTCGAACAGCGTCAGGCCCAGGCGTTCTTCGAGCTGGGCGATCTGCCGGCTCAGTGGCGACTGGGAAATATGCAGCCGTTCGGCGGCGCGGCCGACGTGTTCTTCCTCGGCGACTACAACGAAGTAGCGCAATTGGCGGATATCGATCATGTCAGACCTGTAGGGACTCAAGTGCTGCGCATTATGTCTTGGACGGTCTCGGTGTCGCAATCTAGGATCTGCTCAACGGTCACACAGACCCAGAACCTATTGAGGAAAAACCCATGAGCTTGAAAGACAAACTGCCCGGCCAGCTGGGCTTCGGCACTGCACCACTGGGCAACATGTTCCGCGCCATCCCCGAAGACGAAGCGCAAGCCACCGTGCATGCCGCGTGGGATGCCGGCGTGCGTTACTTCGATACCGCGCCGTTCTACGGCTCCGGTCTGTCGGAGATCCGCCTCGGCGAAGCCCTAAAGCAATACAAGCGCGACGACTACGTGCTGAGCAGCAAGGTCGGCCGGGTGATTCTCGATGAAGTCGAAGACGCCGCCGCCCGCGATCTCGGCGAAAAAAGTGGTGTATTCGAACACGGTCGCCCGAACAAGATCGTCAATGACTACAGCGCCGATGCAACCCTGCGCTCCATTGAGGACAGCCTCAAACGCCTGCAAACCGATCGCCTCGACATCGTCTGGGTGCACGACATCGCTCAAGACTTCTATGGCGATCAATGGCTGGAGTACTTCAACCAGGCCCGCACCGGCGCGTTCAAAGTCCTCACCCGGTTGCGCGAAGAAGGCGTGATCAAAGGCTGGGGTCTGGGCGTGAACAAAGTCGAGCCGTGCGAACTGACCCTCGACCTCAGCGAAGCGCAGCCGGATGGTTTCCTATTGGCCGGTCGCTACACGCTGCTCGATCACGAACGCCCGCTGCAACGCTTGATGGATTCGGCGCTGGCGCAGAACGTTGAGATCGTCGTCGGTGGCCCTTATAGCTCAGGAATTCTGGCCGGTGGCTCGCACTTCGAATACCAGCAGGCCAGCCCTGAGATCATCGCCAAGGTCGAGCAGATCAAACGCATTGCCGCCGCCTACAACGTTGATATCAAAGCCGCCGCATTGCAGTTCTCGCTGGCCAATCCAGCGGTCGCTGCGGTGATTCCCGGCGCGAGCAAACCCGGTCGAATCGCTGAAGATGTCGCGGCGTTATCCGCGATCATTCCTGCCGGTTTCTGGCAAGCCATGCGCGACGCCCAACTGGTTTCCGAACGTGCACCATTGCCAATCGATGAGGTGAAAGCATGAAGATTGATCTGAGTGGAAAACTGGCCATCGTCAGCGGCAGCACCGCCGGCATTGGACTGGGCATCAGCCAGTCGCTGGCCGAGTCTGGCGCCACGGTGGTGGTGATCGGTCGCGACACTGCCAAGGTCGAGCAGGCGCTGGCGAGCATTCGCGAGAAGGTGCCGGGCGCGCAGTTGCGTGGTTTGACGGCGGATCTGGGCACCGCCGAAGGCGCGCAAAAGCTGTTCGCTGCTGAGCCGCGTGCGGACATTCTGGTGAACAACCTCGGCATCTTTAATGATGTGGATTTCTTCGATGCGCCGGACAGCGAGTGGACGCGTTTCTATGAGGTCAACGTGATTTCCGGCGTGCGCCTGGCGCGGCATTACGTGCCGGCGATGGTCGAGCAGGGCTGGGGCCGGGTGATCTTCCTGTCCTCGGAATCCGGCGTCGCCACGCCAGCGGACATGATCAATTACGGCGTGACCAAAAGCGCCAATCTGGCGGTGTCCCACGGCTTGGCCAAACGTCTGGCTGGCACCGGGGTGACGGTCAATGCGATCCTGCCGGGGCCGACCTTCACCGATGGCCTCGAAGACATGCTCAAGGATGCCGCCGCTGAATCCGGGCGCAACCTGCGCGACGAAGCCGACGCCTTTGTACGCAAGGCCCGCCCGACTTCGATCATCCAGCGCGTAGCGGATGTTGAAGAGGTCGCGCACCTGGTCACCTACATTGCTTCGCCGCTGTCGTCGGCCACCACCGGCGCCGCGTTGCGCGTCGATGGCGGCGTGGTCGACAGCCTGACTATCTGAATTCTGGAGAGACGTTTATTTATGCCAACAGCATCCGCAACCATCGACATCCCGGCCTCGGCCGATCAGGTCTGGCAATTGATCGGCGGCTTCAACACGCTGCCCGATTGGCTGCCCTTTATTCCCAACAGTGAGCTGAGCGACGGCGGCCGCGTGCGCACCTTGCAAACCGCTGACGGCGGCGTGGTGGTCGAGCGTCTGCAAGCGTTCGATAACGCGGCGAAGACTTACAGCTATTCGATTGAACAGGCACCGTTCCCGGCGACTGATTATCTGGCGACGATCAAGGTCGAAGCCCAGGGGCAGGGCGCGCGGGTGACTTGGTCGGGGCGTTTCAACGCCAAAGGCGTGAGCGATGAGGAAGTGGTGGCGCTGTTCAGCGGCATCTACCAGGGTGGCCTCGAAGCACTCCGAGCCAATTACCCCGCTTAATCATCCAGCACAAAAACTGGTGGGAGCGAGCCTGCTCGCGAAGAGGGACTGTCAGGCAATATCTTTGTTGAATGACACACCGCTTTCGCGAGCAGGCTCGCTCCCACATTGATTGCATTCCAAAGTAGGAATCAGGAGTTTTCGATCAGGCTCTGCCGGCAATCGAGCACCAGTTTCGCCCCACCCAGATCACTGCTGCCGACTTCAAGACTGAAGCCATGCAAGCTGACAATCGCCGCGACAATCGACAGCCCCAAACCAAAGCCACCCTGCGGCTGCCCACCCTCGGCGCGGTAGAAACGCTGAAACACCGCCTCACGCTCAGTCTCGGGAATCCCCGGCCCTGAGTCGTGCACTTCAATCCGCGTCTGCCCACCCGCGTTCACCCCACGCAACATCACCGTGCCGCCGACCGGGGTGAACTTGATCGAGTTGCTGAGCAGATTCGCCAATGCCTCGAACAGCAATGCCCGATCACCGTTCAGCGCCGGTAATGTTTCCGGCATGTTCAAGTCGAAACGCAGCTCGCCTTCCTCGGCCAGTGGCAGATAAAACTCATGCAGTTCTTCCAGCAATTGCACCGGATCAAGTTCGACAAACCCAGAACGGCGCTGGCGGTCTTCCAGTTCGGAAATCCGCAGCAAGCCGCGAAAGCGCGCCATCAGCGTATCGGCTTCTGCGAGCACCAGATCCAGTTGCGCCGCTTCCTGCGAACCTTCGCCGGCCTGTTGCTGCATGCGATACAACTGCGCGCGCAGGCGCGTCAGCGGCGTGCGCAAATCATGGGCGATGTTGTCGCAGACGCCTTTGACTTCATTCATCAAACGCTCGATGCGCTCCAGCATGGCGTTGACGATGGCGGCGAGCATGTCCAGTTCATCGCGGCGATTGGACAGCGGCAAACGGTGGGTCAGGTCGCCGGCAACAATCGCCTGAGCGCTGTCCTGAATCGCCCGAATCCGCCGCAATGGCCGACGGCGCAGCAAATGCCAGCCGGCAATGCCCGGCAGAATTGTCAGCGACACGCCCCAGAACAACGCATGCAAAATGATCCGCGTCACCGCAAACAGCGAGCCGTTGTCGCGCAGCAACACCAGCCAGCGGCCATCGCGGGTTTGCGTGGCGACCGCGTCGCAGCTGTCATTGGGCAGGGTCGGATCATCGGAGTCGGCGCATTCGGCAAGCATGTGGATCTTGCCGTCCAGCGGCAGGCCTTCGGGGATCTGCTGGAGCGCACCGCCAAGGTAAACGCCGTTGGCGTCGAACAGGCCATAGGCGTCGATGCCGCGAATGTCGAAGGTCATGCTGGCGGCGAGGGCGTCTTCCAGTTGTTCGCCGCGAAAGTGCGAAAACAGGTGCTGACGTTGCATCAGCGAATGTTTGGCGAGGTTGTCGAGGTAGCCGGAGACCTCGTAATACATGACCCCCATAAGGATCGCGCTCCACGCCACGAACAGCGAACTGTACAGCGCCAGCAAGCGGCTGCTGGAGGAACGCCAGCCGTCAGACGGGTTCGGCAATGACATAACCCGAGCCCCGTACGGTGCGGATCAGCGGCACATTGCCGGCCGCGTCGATCTTCTTGCGCAGACGGCCGATGTGCACGTCGATCAGGTTGGTGCCAGGGTCGAAGTGATAACCCCAGACCTCTTCGAAAATCATCATCCGCGAGAGGATCTGACCGCTGTTGCGCATGAGGAATTCGAGCAGTTTGTACTCGGTCGGCAACAGCGTCAGCACTTGTTCGGCACGGCGCGCTTCGTGGCTGATCAAGTCCAGTTCAAGGTCCGCCACTTGCAGCGTCGTCGCCTGAGTGGCGCCGCTGTTTTGCCGACGCAGCAACACTTCGACTCGCGCGGCCATCTCATCGGTGGCGAACGGTTTGGTCAGGTAATCATCACCGCCAGCGCGCAAGCCGCGTACGCGCTCGTCGACATCGGAGAGGGCGCTGATCATCAGAATCGGCGTGGCCACGCCCATGGTGCGTAGGGTGGTGACGATGGCCAGGCCATCGAGTTCGGGCAGCATGCGGTCGAGGGTAATCAGGTCGTAGTTGCCGCTCACGGCCCGGTCGAGGCCTTCACGGCCATTGTCGACCCAGTCGACGTCGAGTCCGTGGCTGCTCAGTTCGGCGACGATTTCCCGGGCGGTCACGGCGTCGTCTTCGATGGTCAAGATACGAGTCATAGGCAGGCCTGCTGATCGGTTCAAACGGAATGGCAGCATTTTGCCAAGAAAATCCGCTGACGCTTTAAATTAACTTTCATGTTCACCTGTCACAAACGCAAATTTCGAGCGCGATGGGTATTCGAGGCCAATGCATAAAACCCGCTGTTATCCGGCCCTTGTTGCAATTTGCAAGGTTTTAGGAAGTTCATTCTTTATAACAGTTTGAAATTAAAGGATTTATTTAATTCTCTCGACTGGCACGGTCGCTGCAATTCCTCTGCTGACGAGTTGTAACACCATTTTTCATGCCTGGAGCAGAACAACAATGAATAGATCCCCTGATGGGTTTTATCCCGCCGTTGAAGAGTCGAGCAGCGTTTCGGGCGTGTCCTGGGGCGCGATTTTCGCCGGTGCTGCGGCTGCCGCTGCACTGTCGATGATTTTAGTCCTGCTCGGGTTTGGTTTGGGTTTCTCTGCCGTTTCACCGTGGGCCGGAGAGGGCGTCAGCGCCAAGGGCCTGGGCATTTCAACGATAGTCTGGCTGGCGGCGACGCAGATCATCGCTTCCGGCATGGGCGGCTACATCGCCGGTCGCCTGCGGGTGAAGTGGGCGAACATGCACGGTGACGAAGTGTATTTCCGCGACACCGCGCACGGCTTCCTCGCGTGGTGCGTGGCGACGTTGGTCACTGCGGTGCTGGTGGTCGGCTCGGTCAGCAGCGTGATCAGTGGTGGTGTGCAGGCCGGTGCCAGTGTCGCTGGCGGTGCTGCCAGCGCCATGACCCAAGCGGCCGGTTCTGCTGCAGCGAACACCGACAGCAACCAGTACGGTTACTACATCGACAGCCTGTTCCGCGATGACCGTCCAGCTTCGGTCAGCGATGACGCAGCGCATGGCGCCGTGGCCCGTATCTTTGCGCAAAGTCTGGCTAATGGTCAGCTGAGTGCCGAAGACCGTACCTACCTGGCGCAACTGGTCGCCCAGCGGACCAACCTGACTCAGGCCGATGCCGAGCGCCGCGTCGATGAGATCTACGCCCGCACTCAGAAAGCCCTGGCCGACGCCAAGCTGAAAGCTCAACAAGCCGCCGACACCGCTGCGAAAGTCGCTGCCTGGACCTCGCTGTGGATGTTCATCTCGCTGCTGGCCGGTGCGTTCTTCGCCAGCCTCGCCGCTACCTATGGCGGTCGTCGTCGGGATGCCGTCGAGTACGTTGAAGTCGACACCTACACCACGACCACTCCAGTCCGTTAAACAAGGAGCATGACCATGCGCTCACTACTGCTGTTTTTCCTAGGCGTACCGATCCCGATCATCATCCTGATCGCCCTGTTCGTGCACTGATTGCTCCATTGAGGCCCATGCCTCGGCCGCTTCCACCTTCGGGTGGAAGCGGCTTTTTGCTTTCTGGCGGGCAACAAGGCGAGAATCCGCGCTGTGCTGTATTTCGATAGACCTCTGATTAAGGATGAGAACGTTGAGCAAGAAGGAAATCAAACGTCAGGTGAGCGAGATGCTCGACTCCGGTCGCTCGAAAACCGAAACCTTCAATGCGTTGTCCGGCGGCGCAGTCAAGGACAAGGTGCTGGCGTATCTGATCGGCTCGTGGCCCGATCCAGAACTGATTGATCGTCACGCCGGCAAGATAAAGGTGCTGCTCGGGCTGACCTATATCCAGGCGTTGATCGGGCTGGTGGGCGGTTATTTCCTCGGTCTGACGATCAGCACCGGTTGGGCCATCGGCATGGGGTTGTTTGCTGGTGTCGTACCTTTGCTGTTCGCTTGGGGTTTTTACCGCAACGTGGCGCAGGCCTACACCGTGTATGTATTTCTCTCGATCACCCAGATGCCACGTATGTTCAAGGACTATGGCGAAGATCCGATAGGCACGGTGATTGGCGTAGCGATCACGTTGGCCATGGTCTTTTTCGTCGCTTGGCTGAAAAACCTGCTGTTTCCTGACCTGGGTTTCTTCGGTGCAAAAAAGATCAAAGGGCAGTTCGTCTTCTCCAATTGATCGTTGGACAATCCAACCGCTTTCACTGGCCTGGATCAATATTTCGAGCGGCGAGATCGCCTAACGTAAATGATCCCGGCCTTTGCTGAGGTATGAACTACAGTGCTTCACGCGCACCTTGTTGCGCTGACGAAGTACGCGTCGACGCCCCAACCACAGCAACAATAAACGCGTCGACACGCTGTAGTGCAGCAAGGAGCTGACACCACCTCAACCGAACTTTCACGGATGAACATTGCAATGCACTGCCAAGAAAGAACCTTCGATATCCAGCCGTTGGCGCAGGCGGACATGACTGTCCATATCAACGGCCAAGCGGTCACCGCCGCCATCGGCGAAACCGTCCTCAGCGTTATCCAGTCCCTCGGCGTACGCCAGATTGCCCGCAACGATCACGACCAGATCACCGGCGCCTATTGCGGCATGGGCGTGTGCCAGTGCTGTCTGGTGAAAATCAATGGCCGGCACAAACGCCGTGCCTGTCAGACCGTGGTGCGCGACGGCATGCAGATCGAAACCCAGGTCAATCGCATCGCCGCGCAGGAGGTGATCGTATGAGCCTGCAACCGGTGATCGTCGGCGGCGGCCCGGCGGGGATGGCCGCAGCCATCGAACTGGCGCGCCACGGTGTGCGCTGCACCTTGCTCGAAGAAGCTTCGCGCCTCGGCGGGGTGGTCTATCGCGGGCCGCTGCGTGACGGCGTGCAACTGGATTATCTCGGCCCGCGTTACTCCGAAGCGCTGGGCAAACTGCACGGTGATTTTCAGGAGCAGGCCGGGCTGATCGACGTGCGCCTCAACCATCGCGTAGTCGGCGCCGAAGGTACTCGTGCATTGGTAGTGCTGGATGGCGACGAGCAACTGCACGAAATCGAGTATCCGCAATTGCTCTTGGCCGCCGGATGCCACGAACGCAGCGTGCCATTTCCGGGCTGGACGGTGCCGGGGGTGATCATGCTTGGCGGTCTGCAACTGCAAATCAAAAGCGGCGTGGTCAAGCCGCAGGGGCCAGTGATCATCGCCGGCACCGGTCCGTTGCTGCCGCTGGTGGCGACGCAGTTGCATGCCGCGGGCGTCAGCGTCGCGGGCGTGTATGAAGCTTGCGCGTTCGGCAAGATCGCCCGTGAAAGCCTGGCGTTGCTGAACAAGCCGCAGTTGTTCCTCGACGGCTTGAGCATGCTCGCCTACCTGAAACTGCACGGCATCCCGATGAATTACGGCTGGGGCGTGGTCGAAGCCCATGGCGAGGACGAACTGAAAAGCGTCAGCGTCGCGCCGTACTCGGCCACGTGGGAACCGGACATGAGCCGCGTCGAGCGCTTCGAAGCCAAGACCCTCGCGGTCGGCTACGGCTTTATTCCCCGCACGCAACTGAGCCAGCAGATGGGCCTGGATCATGGCTTCAGCGACGACGGTTATCTGCGCGCCAATGCGAATGTCTGGCAGCAAAGCAACGAACCTCACGTGCATCTGGCCGGCGACATGGGCGGGATTCGCGGCGGTGAGGCGGCGATGCTCGCCGGCAAGATCGCCGCAACCTCGATTCTGCTGCAACGTGGCGTGCTCGAAGAGGAATTGGCTCGGGTGCGCCGCGACCGCTACTTGAGCAAACTCAAAGCCATCGTGCGCTTTCGCGCCGCCGTCGATCGCTACACCGAACGCGGCGTCGGCCAGACCGCATTGCCCGCCGCCGACACGGTGATCTGCCGTTGCGAGCACGCGACCCGCGCCGACATCGACCTGGCGCTGGAGCAGGGCGTGCAAGACATCGCCAGCCTGAAAATGCGCACCCGCGTGAGCATGGGCGATTGCCAGGGCCGGATGTGCGTCGGCTACTGCAGCGACCGCCTGCGCCAGGCCACCGGACGCAAGGACGTCGGTTGGCTGCGCCCGCGTTTTCCGATCGATCCGATTCCTTTTTCCGCGTTCCAGTCTGTCGACACGGAGGCCGCTGCCCATGAGTAAGTTCTATGACGTGGTCATCGCCGGTGGTGGCGTGATCGGGGCGTCCTGCGCCTATCAATTGTCCAAGCGCAAAAACCTCAAAATCGCGCTGATTGATGCCAAGCGCCCGGGCAACGCGACCCGTGCGTCGGCCGGTGGCTTGTGGGCGATCGGCGAGTCGGTCGGCCTCGGCTGCGGGGTGATTTTCTTCCGCATGATGTCGGCCAACCGCAAGCGCGAAACCCAAGGCGCGGCGGTGGCGGTAGACGCGAGCACGCCGCACATTCTGCCGGAGTCGTTTTTCGATTTTGCCCTGCAGTCCAACGCCCTGTACCCGGCGTTGCACCGAGAGCTGAAAGACAATCACGGCATGGATTTCAAGTTCGAAAAGACCGGGCTGAAATTCGTCATTTATGACGATGAAGACCGGCTCTACGCCGAGCACATCGTCGGCTGCATTCCGCACCTGGCCGACCAGGTGCGCTGGCTCGATCAGGCGGCGCTGCGCGAGTCCGAGCCGAGCGTCAGCCATGAAGCACGCGGGGCGCTGGAGTTTCTCTGCGACCATCAGGTCAGCCCGTTCCGCCTCGCCGATGCCTACATGGAAGGCGCGCGGCAGAACGGCGTCGACATTTTCGTCAACACCAACGTCACCGGCGTGTTGCATCACGGCAGCCGCGTCACCGGTGTGCAGACGGCCGAGGAGGGCGTGTTCCACTGCAAGACGCTGATCAACGCCAGCGGTGCCTGGGCGGCGGACTTGAGCGAATGGGCGACGGGGATTCGCATCCCGGTGAAACCGGTGAAAGGCCAGATTCTACTGACCGAGCGCATGCCGAAGATTCTCAACGGCTGCCTGACCACCAGCGATTGCTACGTGGCGCAGAAGGACAACGGCGAGATCCTGATCGGCAGCACCACCGAAGACAAAGGCTTCGACGTAACCACCACCTACCCGGAAATCGCCGGGCTGGTGCAGGGGGCGGTGCGTTGCCTGCCAGAACTCAAGGACGTCAATCTGAAACGCACCTGGGCGGGCTTGCGTCCGGGTTCGCCGGATGAGTTGCCGATACTCGGGCCGATGCGTGGGGTGGAGGGGTATTTGAATGCCTGCGGGCACTTCCGCACCGGGATTCTGACCTCGGCGATTACCGGTGTGTTGCTGGACAAACTGGTCAACGACGAACCGCTGCCGCTGGATATCACACCGTTTCTGGCAGATCGGTTTGAGGTGGCCCCGGTCAAACAAGCGCTGGAGTTGGAACTGGCCTGACACCGATCCCCTGTGGGAGCGAGCCTGCTCGCGAATGCAATCTGTCAGAAACGAATAGGTTGACTGACACACCGCTTTCGCGAGCAGGCTCGCTCCCACATGGGGTTTTGTATGTGGCTCAGGATTTGCGCGATTCTTCTTCCAGTTGATCCGACTCGAACAACCGCGCCAGTTCCGCCCGGGCTTCCTGGGCGGTTTGCAGCACTTTGGCGGCGTCGTCGTAAATCGCGTGCTGTGCCTCCAGCACCTGTTCGTCGTGGTGCTTGAAGCGCTTGATCCGCGCATCGGCCTGGGCCTGGGTCAGACCAAGTCCCACCAACGTACGCCGGCTCATCTCCAGACTTGAGTAATACGTCTCACGAATCGCCTCCGCACCAACATCGACCAACCGATGCACGTGCTGACGGTTACGGGCCCGGGCGATGATCTTCATGTGCGGATACAGCTTGCGCACCACCTCGGCGGTCTTGATGTTGGTCTCCGGATCATCCGTGGCAATCACGAAATATTCCGCCTCGCCGACCTTGGCTGCATTGAGGATTTCCGGGCGCATCGGGTCGCCGTAGAACACCGGCACACCGCCGAAACTGCGCGACAGTTCGATGGTTTCCACCGAGGTGTCCAGCGCGACGAACTTGATGTTCTGCGCACGCAGAATCCGCGCCACGATCTGACCCATCCGGCCCATGCCAGCGATCACTACACGCGGGGTGTCAGTGTCGATCTCACGGTATTTTTCCGGCACTTCCACCGGCTGCACTTTCGGGCTGACCAGCCGCGCGCAGAGCAACAGCAACAACGGCGTCACCGCCATCGACAAGGTGATGGTCAGCACCAGCAGGTCATACAGGCGCGGTTCGAACAGGCCCTGATCACGACCGATCTTGAACACCACAAAGGCAAATTCACCACCCGCCGCCAACACGATACCGAGGCGTATTGCACTGACCTTGTTCAAGCCACCCGCCAGACGTCCGACGACGAACAGCAGCGGCAATTTCAGACCGATCAACAGCAGCGTCAGCCCCAACACGGTGATCGGCGCGCTGAGCAGCAAACTAAGGTTGGCGCCCATGCCCACGCTAATGAAAAACAGCCCGAGCAGCAGACCTTTGAACGGCTCGATCTGCGCTTCCAGTTCATGGCGATATTCCGAATCCGCCAACAGCAAACCGGCGAGGAACGCCCCCAGCGCCATCGACACACCGACCAGATCCATCAACCACGCCGTGCCGATCACCACCAGCAACGCCGTGGCCGTCGACACTTCCGGCAAACCGGTTTTCGCCACCACGCGGAACACCGGACGCAACAGATAGCGCCCACCGACCACCACCACGGCGATACCGCCGAGCACTTGCAAGGCGTGATTCAGGCCCTCGGCATTGCTGGTGTCCTGAGCACCACCGGCAAGCATCGGCACCAGCGCAATCAGCGGTATCGCCGCGATGTCCTGGAACAGCAAAATCGCAAACGCCAGCCGCCCGTGGGGGCTGGTCAGTTCCTTGCGCTCGGCCAGACTTTGCAGGCCGAATGCCGTCGAGGACAGCGCCAGACCAAGGCCAAGCACAATCGCACTGTTCAACGGTTGGCCAAACACCGACAGGGCCAGCACGCCAATCACCGAAGCCGTCAGCAACACCTGCGCCAGACCGACGCCGAACACCGATTTGCGCATCACCCACAAGCGTCGCGGCGACAGCTCAAGACCAATGATGAACAGCAGCAACACCACCCCCAGTTCGGAAATATGCGCGACGCTTTGCGGATTGCCGATCAGGCCCAGCACCGACGGGCCGATAATCACGCCGGCAAACAGATAACCGAGCACGGCACCCAATTGCAGACGTTTGGCCAAAGGCACGGTGAGCACGGCCGCGAACAGAAACACGACGGCGGCTTGCAACAGATTGCCTTCATGGGGCATGGGGGGTTACTCCTGACAACGGTACGGCGGGGGTGACAAGGATAAGGGCTACAGCGATTCCATATCCACAGAAGATCCCCTGTAGGAGTGAGCCTGCTCGCGATAACGGTGTGTCAGCTACATATGAGTTGACTGATCCACCGCTATCGCGAGCAGGCTCACTCCTACAGGGGATCTTCATCATTTCTGTAATATCTGGCATCAATTGGTTACATTCATAACCTCTACGAATCAATCCCCCGAGTCCCGCCATGGCCATCAACTTCGACCTTAACGACCTGCAAGCCTTTCGCGCCGTGGTCGAGCAGGGCAGTTTCCGCAAGGCCGCCGACACCGTGCGCCTGTCGCAACCGGCGTTGAGCCGGCGCATCGAAAAGCTCGAAGACGCCCTCGGCGTCAAACTCTTCGAGCGCACCACACGCAAGGTCAGCTTGACCCAGGCCGGGCGCGGTTTCATGCCCAGCGTCGAGCGTTTGCTCGATGATCTGGATGTCGCGTTGCTGGGCATCAGCGAAGTCGCTTCGACCCGTCTGGGCCATGTCACCGTCGCCTGCGTGCCTTCGGCGGCGTACTACTTCATGCCCCGCGTGGTCGCGCGCTATCACCAGCAATTCCCGCGGATCAAAGTCAAAGTGCTCGACTCCAGCGCGCACGATGTGTTGAGTGCGGTGGTCAATGGCGAGGCGGATTTCGGCTTGAGTTTTCTCGGCACGCAGGATGCCAAAGTCGAGTTCGAACCGCTTGTGCAGGAGTGCTACGTCGTCGCTTGTCGCCGCGATCATGCGTTGGCCGGGCGCAGCAGTGTGAGCTGGGACGAGTTCTATCAGCAGGATTACATCTCGCTGGACAAGACCTCCGGCAACCGCTTTCTGCTCGATCAGGCGTTGAGCACGGTGGTGCCGCAGCGTTCGAGCATCTGCGAAACCCGGCATGTGACGACAATGATCGGTCTGGTGGAGGCGGGGTTGGGCGTGGCGGCGGTGCCGCTGATGGCGATGCCCGGGCCGGATCATCCGATCCTGACGCGGGTGCCGCTGACCGATCCGCAAGTGATGCGCAGTGTCGGCATCATCAAGCGCCGGGGTCGCACGCTGACCCCGGCGGCACTGGAACTGGAGCGGCTGGTGATAGAAATGAAAGTCCAGCCGCCAACGATCAGCGCTTGACCGAATCCAGTCCGGTGGCCTGCACATCAGCTTGCGCGGCCGGCGCGGCGAGGTAAGCGAGCAGCGCTTTGGCTTCTTCAGGATGCTGTGCGCCGACCGGAATCCCGGCGGCAAAACGCGTTACCGACTGCACTGATTCCGGAATTTTCGCGACGAAGCTCACGCCCGGCACCGGCAGCAATTCGCTGACCTGCTGGAAGCCCAATTGATAGTCGCCAGTGGCAACCACCGAGCCGACCGGGATTTTCGCAATCATTTTGGCCTTCGGCTTCAACTGATCTTCAATGCCCAGTTTCTTGAACAACTGCTGCTCGATGTAGACGCCGCTGGCGCTGTCGGAGTAGGCCACCGACTGCGCGTCGAGCAGGGTTTTCTTCAAGGCGTCGACGCTGCTGATGTCCGGTTTCGGCGCGCCTTCGCGCACCACCAGGCCGATCCGCGAATCCGCCAGCTCAACGCGCGAGGCCGGGTCGACTTTGCCTTGCTTGATCAGGTCATCGAGGGCGTAGCCGACCATGATCACCACGTCGGCGTGCTCACCGCGCGCGAGGCGATTGGGGATCGCCTCGGGGGCTTTGCCCATCGACGGGCCGAGGCTGGTGGTCAGTGTATTGCCGCTGGTGGCAGCGAATTTCGGCCCGAGAATCTTGTAGGCAGCGGTGAAACCGCCGGAGGTCATCACGCTCAATTCTTCGGCCTGGGCCGCGAGGTTGAACGCGAGACCGGCGAGCAGGGCGGTGACAGTAAACAGTTTTTTCATGGCGAGTTTTCCTCAGGCCGCGACAGGTTGCAGACGACCACCGGCACGGCGGTACAGATAAAGAGTGGCGCACAAGGCACACAGCGCACCGATGCTCATCCAGTAACCCGGCGCGGCTTTATCGCCGGTGTACTGAATCAGGAAGGTCGACATCGCCGGGGTGAAACCGCCGAAAATGGCGGTGGCCAGGCTGTAGGCGAGGGAGAAACCGGCAACGCGAACCTCGACTGGCATGATCTCGGTGAGCGCCGGAATCATCGCGCCGTTGTACAAGCCGTAGATAAACGACAGCCACAACAGCGACAGCAGCATGTGGCTGAAGCTAGGCGCCTGCACCAGATACGACAGCGCCGGATAGGTCGTGGCCAGGGCCAGCAGCGACATGGCGATCAGCACCGGACGACGGCCGATACGGTCCGACAACAGGCCGCCAATAGGCAACCAGAAGAAGTTCGACACACCGACCAGCAAGGTCACCAACAGCGCGTCCGAAGTACTCAGATGCAGCACGGTTTTACCGAAGGTCGGCGCGTACACGGTGATCAGGTAAAACGCGGTGGTGGTCAGCGCCACCATCAACATGCCGCCGAGGACCACGCCCCAGTTCTGGCCGAGGGTGCGGAACACTTCGCCCATGCTCGGGCGGTGTTTGCGTGCGGCGAACTCTTCGGTTTCCGCCAGGTTACGGCGCAGGAAAAAGATGAACGGCACGATCATGCAGCCGACGAAAAACGGAATCCGCCAGCCCCAATCGGCCACCACCTCCGGCGCCATCCACGCGTTCAAGGCGTAGCCCAACGCGGCGGCGACAATGATTGCCACTTGCTGACTGGCCGACTGCCAAGCGGTGAAGAAACCTTTGCGACCCGGCGTGGCGATCTCGGCGAGATACACCGACACTCCGCCCAATTCCGCACCGGCCGAGAACCCTTGCAGCAAGCGTCCGATCAATACCAGCGCTGGCGCAAACAGGCCGATACTTTCGTAACCGGGCACCAGCACAATCAAGATCGTGCCGCTGGCCATGATCGACAGCGTGACGATCAAGCCTTTGCGCCGACCGACATCATCGATGTACGCACCGAGCACGATGGCGCCCAGTGGACGCATCAAAAAGCCTGCGCCGAACACCGCAAAGGTCATCATCAGGGAGGCGAACTCACTGCTCGCCGGAAAGAACACCGCCGCGATCTGCGTGGCATAGAAGCCGAACAGAAAGAAATCGAACTGTTCGAGGAAGTTGCCCGAGGTCACCCGGAAAATGGCGCCGGCCCGCGAGCCGTTGTGTGGGATTGAGGCTGTCATAGAAAAGTACTCCACCGCTTTTATGACGTGCGCGACGGGAGGGCGGCGCACGGTTTTTATTGAGGCGGATGGTGGCGCAGGTGTAACTGGATGTTAATTGCATTGTTGGCATGGATTGATGTGCAAAGTGGATCAATCCGTCTATGTCGATACCGCGGACCATTGTGGGAGCGAGCCTGCTCGCGAAAGCGGTGGCCCAAACAATGAAGATGTTGAATGTGCCGGCCCCTTCGCGAGCAGGCTCGCTCCCACAGGTTTTCGTGGCACCTGCAAATTCTGCTTACACCACAGCCTCCTGTAGTTCTTCGCCTGCCCGCGATAGCGACCCAACTGACAACTAAAATCCCCCGGCCTGCCCCGGCAAAAAAACAAGGAATGATTCCCGAACCCGGCAGTCCGAGTTCAGGTATCACACATCTCAGGAGGTTCACCGATGAACAGCAAAACCCTAATCGCCAGCCTGGCCCTCGTCGCCGGCATTGCCGGGATCAGCCCACTTGTTCAAGCGGCGCAAACCTCAAATGAACAGGCCGTGCAATCCCCGGTCAGCGACCGCGAACTGAAGGTCAACGACCGCGCCCCGGATATTTATCAGCGCAGCGAAAAAGCCATCGACTGGAAAACCAAGGGCCTGAAAAAACCTGTTGAGCAGGCGCAGTGGGTACAGATCAATGATCAGTACGTCATGGTGATGATCACCAACGGCACCATTGTCGAGATGAAACCGGTCCCGCGTTAAACCTCCGGCAACAATCAGCCATGGACGGTTGATTGCAATCGAGCGCCGTTCGGGTAAAACCCGTGGGGCGTTTCGAGTGAAGGGAACTCAGGAGCAACACGTTGGAAAAGAAACCGCTGTATCGCAAAGAAAACACCACCGCCCACAATGTCTGGCGCAACAACCCAGGCGGGCACTACCGCGACCAACGAAACACCAAAGCACAAAGCCGCAGCGAGGCCACGCGCGGCTCTATGCATGGCATCAAACACCACGGCTACGACTACACGCCGTTGTTTCGTTTCCTGTTATCTCGCGTCGGCGGTCATTGGGATGAGATTTTCAGCGAAGCGGTATCTCGCCTTGATCGGCCAGAGCCTGTGTTCTGGATGGTTGCCATCCATGAAGAGGATCGCGAGGACATTGTGCGACTGGGCGAGTCGGCCTACTTCAACGGCCTCTTCGTCGATGAGCAAAAGCAGCTGCAAATCGTCAACCCGCAGTTGACTGCCGAGGATATGAAACCTCATTGCCGTTGCTGCACGCATACCTTCAATGGGGTTCCGTTTGGCCTGCCTGCGGACTGATCGAGCTACTCGACCCGAACCTGATTCATCACCTGCCCACCCCCCAGCCGATACTGATTATTGCCACTGCGCTTGGCCTCATACATCGCCAGATCGGCAATGTGCAGCAAGCGATCCATCGCCGTCGCATGGTCCGGAAACACCGCCACGCCAAGGCTGGTGCCGATGTGGCGCTGGTCGTTGCCGATGCTGATCGGGGGCGACAGTTCGATGAAAATTTTCTGGCAGATGCTGCGGGCTTCGTCCTGCAAACTCAGGCTCGGCGCCAGGTCTTGCAGGATCACCACGAACTCATCGCCGCCGATGCGCGCAACGGTATCGGTGGCGCGCAGAATGCGTTTCAGCCGAGTGGCCATGGTGACCAGCACCCGGTCGCCGGCGGCATGGCCGTAGCGGTCGTTGATGGTTTTGAAGCCGTTGAGGTCAACGAACACCAATGCGACGCGGGTCTCGGTCTGCCGCGCGTGGTCCAGCGCTTCGGACAAGCGTTGTTCCAGCACCAGGCGATTGGGCAGGCCGGTCAGCGGATCGAAGTGGGCGAGGTGTTGCAGGTAGCTGGCCGAGGCTTTTTCTTCGGTGATGTCGCGCACCACACCCATCATTTTCACCACAGCGTCGTGGTCGTTGTGCACCACGTTGCCGGTTTCCCGCAGCCAGCGAATCGTGCCGTCGGGCCAGACCACGCGGTATTCCTCATCGTGGTTTTCGCCGGTCTCCAGGCAACGCAGTTCGCCCTCGCGCACCTTGATGCGGTCGTCCGGATGGACGCAGGAACAGAACAGCGCATAGGACGGCGTGATCTCGCCGATCTTGAAGCCGAACATGCCGTAAATCGCATCCGACCAGTACAGCCGATCCGTGTCGACTTCCCAATCCCAAGTGCCAATGCGCGCAAAGTACTGGCTGCGCTTGAAGCGCTCGACGTCGCCGTCCTGCTGAATGTGTTGGCCATCGGCGGCCCGCCTCAGCAGATCCCGGTACTGCGCGAGCTGCCTGCGCAAACCGCGTTCGCGCCACAGCAGCAGAACGATAATGGCGAGCATGATCGCGCCGACGGCAAGGCTGATCCAGAACAGAGTCATTCGGGCGCTGCCAGCATGGCGGGTCGATCCGTGGGGTAGTGGCGGTTGGCTATGTTAATGCTTCAATACTCAGTTCCGATACCATGTTGATCTGCGCTGGCAGGTTGCCAATCCCCGGCATTTCTGGGAAAACGGCGGCCGGCTGAACAATAGAGTGAATGTTATGAATGATGAACTGCAGGTAATCGATCTTCAGGTCGGCGAAGGCAAAGCCGCCGTCAAAGGCGCGCTGATCACCACCCAATACACGGGCTGGCTGGAAGACGGCAGCGAGTTCGATTCTTCCTACAGCCGTGGCAAACCTTTCCAGTGCGTGATTGGCACCGGGCGGGTGATCAAGGGTTGGGATCAGGGCTTGATGGGCATGCAGGTGGGGGGCAAACGTAAATTGCTGGTGCCGGCGCATCTGGGGTATGGCGAGCGGACGATGGGCAAGATTCCGCCGAATTCGAATCTGGTGTTTGAGATTGAGTTGTTGGAAGTGCTGACGCGGGAGGATTGAGATGGAGGGCGTCGATTTGGATGAAGTCCGTTACTTCATCCAAATACCGTCAGGGTGGATCAGGTGAATACGTCTATATCGTCAAGCGCGTCTTCGATGATTCCTTGCAGTGAAGGGTGCGTTCGCCTAGCTGACTCAAGTGCCAAAAAAACAGTTTCTGTATCCACTTCGCCATGTCGGCGAGCGATGTGCCCGAGTGCAGTCGCCGCAGCGGCCACAATTGCTTCGGTTTTGCTGGTGAGGTGTTTCAGGCAGATGTCCTGAGCCCAGTTTCTGTCGGTTTCATTTAGGCCAATGGATACGAGTGCGGCGATTACGTTTGCATCTATGCCGCTGGAAAGTAGGCGGACGGCCTCATCGTGGTTTATCGATGGGTTTTGGTAGATGAGGCTCATTGCCGAAGTTAACCCCTGATGCCGATAAAAAGATCGAGTTCCGCTGGCAGTTGTTCGTTAACCGCCATGCCGATTTTTTGAGCTTGATCCAGTGTCAGCAGCCACTCGCCGTCGGGACTTTCGTCAAGGCTTTTCCAACCCATTGCAGCCAGAACTGCCGGTTCAAATTTCGACCCAACTGTAAGTTGGTATTTTAAGGTGTCGTCTTCGTCGTCACCCTTTAAGAAACCGCTAATCCATAAAAACATCTGTAGCCTCCTGTTTACTTCGGGGTTGATCTTTCGGGGTCTGCGGGATCGATTTGTTCCCCGGTCTCGTGGTTAAACTCGCCAAGATGCTTGCCTTGCTTGTTATAAAGCTCGATAGCACCGGTTTTACTGTCCCATTCAAAGATCCGGCCTTTTCTATCCTTCCATCGGCTGCGTCTACCGCCTCCACCTTGAACACTGCTTTTGGATTTGACAGGAAAAGCATCCGGGAATGCGGGAAGTGTTGCGGGAGGTCTGTGGTACTTGATATCGCCGCCGAGAGCGCGCCTTGAAATCACAACATACAGGGGCGACACCCCGGAGTCAGCCGGAAAAACCAGGATGAAATCGTGGTATTCAGGCGGGTAAACCGGATTAACGATGATCTTGTCTGCTTGCTCAGTCGGCGGGTAAATCCAGATCTGGGGTATTTGCGGTGCGCCTTCCAGCGGTGGAATTACCGTTGTCTTGGTGGGGTCTACGGCGGGTGTCCAGATCAATTTTGCGCCATTACCGAAATCTGCGACTTGCTGGGTGCCTTGCTTCACGAACCGTACGACAGGAATCATCTCCCAATCGCTGCGCGTCTGGGTGTTGTACCCATATCCTTTCAAGGTGCCGTCGGCTTGTTGTTCTAAACGCAATCGGACACGAGTGCGACCTTTCTCAAGCGATTTAAGTTGTTCTTCTGTGTATAGCGAGCTGTCGCCCAAACTCGAAGGCCAAAGCAGAGCAACAATGCCGAGCAATGCACCAGCGACAACACCTCCCGTCACTGCACTTGCACCACTCACCGCACTTGCGCCTGGGCTTGCAGTGGTAGTCGTAGCTAATAGAAGCGTTCCTGCCTCAGCAGGAAAATTACGGCCTCCTACTTTTTTTAGCGGAATGTTCCCAGCAGTGTCTCGCTCGCGGCCGCCCAACAAAGACAACTCTCCAAAATCAGCCAACTTCTCGACCGGAATAAATCCGGTACTACTGACATGGTTGATTACACCATCCGGAAGCTGGCAGCTTTTAGCGAACACGCAACCTTTTGCATCGGGCATAGGCTGTTGTGGTTGTTTGATTAGGCTATTTTCGTAGGCTTGCTGTCTGGCAAGCATATCGTCATAGGCGGTTTGTCTAGCTTCCCGCTCTGCCAACTCGCTGTCGGTCATATAGCGGCTAGTGATGTGGTGTCCGTCACCGGCCGGTGGGTTTTGAACCCGAGGTCTGTCTGTCTTTCGCGCCATGAGCGTCCTTGTTCTTTCGTCAGAAAACGATGCGGACGCTAAATGAATGGACGTTTGATGGATGTAGGACGGGTCTGAAATCGCGACAGTTGTTACAAGTGTAAAAAATCAGGATTGGTACATCGGCAGGTACGCCAACTCGCTCGGGCCTTCCTATGGTCTGGTTTTCAGATATTTGTTAGCAGAAAGAAAGCCATCGCGAGCAGGCTCACTCCTACAGTTGATCGCGGATGCTCATGGGATTTGAGTGCACCGCAGATCTAGTGTGGGAGCGAGCCTGCTCGCGAAGAACGATCACGCGGTCAATCAGGCTGCGTGGGCCATCTCGGCCAGTGTGTCGGCCACGGTTTTTTGCAGTGAGGGGAACCGGCGGGTCACGCGGCGCAGTGCGGGTAGCACGGCGTCGATTTCCAGTTCATCGAGCTGGGGGAGGACGGTGACGGCGGAGGCGACGATGGTTTCGCGTTCGCTTTCGAACAGCACCAGGCAGGCGTTTTGTGCCCAGCGGCCGTCCCGTTCGTTGAAACCCATGGCCACCAGTGCCGCGACGACTTGTGCATCGGTTTTGTTGGACATGTTTATTGCCTCAGGGCGGGGTCGATTTTGTCGAGGGCGCGGTTGACCGCGAGTTCGCCGAGCATGACCACTTGCTGGATGCCGAGCACGGTGTTGCGGTAGGGCGAGTCGAGCAGGGCGGCGAAGTCGCTGAGCATGATGCTGGCCGAGGCCATGGATTCGCAGGCGTGGGCCATGAGGTCTTCGGCGCCGGTGTTGGGGTCGACGAGGAACATGGTGCTGGGTCTGCGCGGTGGCGAAGGCGGTGTGGGTTTCAGGTAATGATCGAGGGCGCGTTCGGCGGCTTCGTGGAGTTTTCTGGAGCCCGGTGTGGAATAGGGGGACGTTGGGTTTGGATCGATTTCCGCGTCTGTTTCGGGCGGATTTGGTGTGATTTTGAACATGGTGTAGGTTTCCAAATTGATGCCGACACCACCTCGCGACTAAACGAAAAGGTGGCAGCTGTACGCAGGTTAGTCGACCGGTAAACCCACCAAAACCGGCGCACCCGAAGGCGCCCTGCGCACAGCTACCATTGAGTGAGGTATCGAAATACCTACTGTCTGGAACGTTGTGCAGTTTAAGTGGATTACCGAGCGACTAAACCCGATCACTGAACATTCAGTGACGCGAACCAAGTTACCGGCAGCCCCCAAGCCGCACAAGCCGGCGGATTCTGGCGTAGTTGTAGGCAAAGGCGCAAGGCGCTGTAGCCTTGTGGCTGATGTCTAAATGATGCTGCGTTTGACTGGGCGCCTTCGCGAGCAGGCTCGCTCCCACCTTTGAAATGCGTACCCCCTGTGGGAGCGAGCTTGCTCGCGAAGGCGCCTTCAAAATCACCTCAGGACTCAACCCTCACACCCCGCCCAAACCGCTCCCGATACACCGACGGCGGCACCCCCACCACACCACGAAACGCCACACGAAAACTCTCCACCGACCGATAACCGCAGCGCTCGGCAATCTGCTCGGTGTTATGCGGCGTGCTCTCCAGCAACTCCCGCGCCCGCGCCAAGCGTTCGTGCTGCAACCACGCCTTCGGCGACTGCCCACTGGCCTCGGTAAAACGCCGCAGAAACGTACGCTCACTCATCGCCGCTTCGCTGGCCAGATCACGCACTTCCAGCGGTTCATGCAAACGCTCGCGCGCCCATTGCATCACCCGCGACAGATCGTTGCGCGGCGTCGGGCTGACCGGTGTCGGAATGAACTGCGCCTGACCGCCGGTGCGTTGCGGCGACATCACCAGGCGCCGCGCCACCGAGTTGGCGACTTGCGTGCCGAAGTCCCGCGCCACCAGATGCAGGCAGGCATCAATCCCGGCAGCGCTGCCGGCCGAGGTGATTAACTGGCCGGAATCGACATAAAGCACATCCGGATCGACCGCAATTGCCGGGAAGCGCTGCACCAGTTCCGCCGTGTAACGCCAATGGGTGGTGGCGCCGTGGCCGTCGAGCAGGCCGGTGGCCGCCAGCACAAATACACCGGAGCAGATCGACAGCAATCGCGCACCCCGGGCATGGGCCTGGCACAGCGCGTCGATCAATGCTGGAGGCACCGCCGCGTTGCGATCGCGCCAGCCAGGAATGATGATGGTGCGCGCCTCGGCCAACAATTCCAGGCCACCATCGGCCAGCACCTGAATGCCGCCCAAGGCGCGCATCGGGCCTTGATCGACCGCCGCGATGGCGTGGGTGTACCACGGGAAATCGAACTCCGGCCGGGTCAGGCCGAAGACCTCCACGGCGATGCCGAACTCGAATGTGCAGAGGCCGTCGTAGGCCAGAATTGCGACCAGACCTGGTGATGTCGGCATTTGGCGGAAAATTCCCGGTGAGTGTCTTATGCGCCACTGTAGCCGCAAGCGGCCGCTCGATAAAGTCTGTTCACACCCGTTCAGATAAAGGAGCAACACCCATGACCAGCCTCGTTCGCGACATCCCCGCAGCCCCGTCGGCGATCGCCCTGATGCACTTCAGCAATCGTCTGACCTTTGAAACCGATTGTTCCGACGTGTTCAGCAGCCAGGAGGCTGGCGAGATCGATTTTGTTCTGGTCGATGTCCGTGGGCCGCTGGCCTTTGAGCGCGGACATGTGCCGGGCGCGATCAATATTCCGAACCGGTTGCTGACGGCGGTTGAACTGGCCAGCTACCCGAAAACCACGCTGTTCGTGGTCTATTGCGCCGGCCCGCACTGCAACGGCGCGAACAAGGCGGCGGTGAAACTGGCGGCGCTGGGGTATCCGGTCAAGGAGATGATCGGCGGGGTTACCGGATGGCTGGATGAAGGTTTTCAACTGAGCGTTGAGCAAGCCGCCAAAACCGCCATCGGCTGCGAATGCTGATCCCCTTGTAGGAGCTGCCGAAGGCTGCGATCTCTTGATCTTGCGGTAAAAAAACCAGATCAAAAGATCGCAGCCTGCGGCAGCTCCTACAGGAAAATCAGCGTTTTTCTGCGCTGGGAATGCTCTTGTCCTACAGCCTTTGCACCACGACGGCGCACCCGTTGACCCCGGTCAATCGGTGCGCCGATCTTTCATAAGTATTTGTCGCTTAAACACAATTTACCCTGTGCGCGCCGCCATAGACTGCCGGCCACTTCGGTGTTTGTAGCCAATTGGCCATGACCGAACGCTGAATCGAAAGCTGCCAATAAAAGCCTCCGCACACAGGAGTTATAAATGAAGAAGCTAGTGATGTTCGGTGCCCTGGCACTGTCGATGTTGTCCCTGACCGCCGTGGCCGAAGACGCCAAGCCGATCCGCATCGGTATCGAAGCCGGTTACCCACCATTCTCGATGAAAACCCCTGACGGCAAACTCGCCGGTTTCGACGTCGATATCGGCGATGCGCTGTGCGCGCAGATGAAAGTCAAATGCACTTGGGTCGAGCAGGAATTCGATGGCCTGATCCCGGCGCTGAAAGTGAAGAAGATCGACGCGATCCTGTCGTCGATGACCATCACCGACGACCGCAAAAAGAACGTCGATTTCACTATCAAGTACTACCACACCCCGGCGCGCTTCGTGATGAAGGAAGGCTCCGGTGTCAAAGACCCGCTGACCGAGCTCAAGGGCAAGAAAGTCGGTGTGCTGCGTGCCAGTACCCACGACCGTTACGCCACCGAAGTGCTGGTGCCGGCCGGGATCGACCTGGTGCGTTACGGCTCGCAACAGGAAGCCAATCTCGACATGGTTTCCGGGCGTATCGACGCGATGCTGGCCGACTCGGTCAACCTCAGCGACGGTTTCCTGAAAACCGACGCGGGTAAAGGTTTTGAATTCGTTGGCCCGACCTACGAAGACGCCAAGTACTTCGGCGGCGGCGCCGGCATTGCGGTGCGCAAGGGCGATACCGCGCTGGCCGAGCAATTCAACAAAGCCATCAGCGAAATCCGCGCCAATGGCGAGTACAAGAAAGTCCAGGACAAATACTTCGACTTTGATGTGTACGGCCATTAATACGCCGTAGAAAAAAGTGGCCCCGTTGGCGCGGTGGCCACTTTTTTTGCGCTCTAATTGTGGTGAGACCCTTGTAGGAGTGAGCCTGCTCGCGATAGCGGTGTGTCATTCAATGAATGTGTTGGCTGACCCACCGCTATCGCGAGCAGGCTCACTCCTACAGGGGATCTTTGTGATCCAGATATTGAGGAGATTTTCCCATGCAACGCATCGACCATGTTCTGCCCTGGAGCCACTTGGGCAGCGAGCGCTCGCTCAGCGTGTTTCGCTACGGCGCAGGCACCCGCAAGGTGTACATCCAGGCCAGCCTGCACGCCGATGAACTGCCGGGCATGCGCACCGCGTGGGAACTCAAGCAACGCCTAAATGAGCTGGAACAGCAAGGCCGGTTGCAGGGCGTGATCGAGCTGGTGCCGGTGGCCAACCCGATTGGCCTCGATCAACACGTGCAAGGCGCGCACATGGGCCGCTTCGAGCTGGGCAGCGGCAAGAACTTCAACCGTGCCTTCGTCGAACTCAGTGCACCGGTCGGGGCGTTGATCGGTGAGCGTCTGGGCGCTGACGCCGAGGCCAACGTTGCACTGATCCGCCAAACCATGTGCCAGGTATTCGATGAGCTACCGGCCCCGGCCTCGCAACTGGAAGCGTTGCATCGTTTGTTGCTGCGCCATGCCTGCGATGCCGACATCACCCTCGATCTGCATTGTGATTTCGACGCAGCGATTCACTTGTACGCGCTGCCGCAGCACTGGCCACAGTGGCAATCATTGGCGGCGCGTCTGAAGGCCGGCGTGGCGCTGCTGTGTGAAGATTCCGGCGGCAGCTCGTTTGATGAATCCTGCTCGACGCCGTGGTTGCGTCTGGCGCGGGCGTTCCCGAATGCCGCGATTCCGGCAGCGAATCTGGCGACCACGCTGGAGCTGGGCAGTATGGGCGACACCCGGGTCGATCAGGCGCAGGCCAATTGCGAGGCGATTCTCGGTTTCCTTGCTGAGCAGGGTTTTATCAGCGGCGAATGGCCGGCGGCACCGAGCGAGTGCTGCGAAGGCCTGCCGTTCGAGGGCACCGAATACCTGTTCGCGCCGCACCATGGTGTGGTCAGTTTTCTGCGCAATGCCGGCGAGTGGGTGGAGAAGGGCGATGCGCTGTTTGAGGTGGTGGATCCGTTGCAGGATCGCGTGACCACCGTGCGCGCCGGCACCAGTGGCGTGTTGTTTGCGCTGGATCGCGGGCGCTATACCGAGCCGGGGATCTGGCAGGCGAAAGTGGCGGGGCGGGTGGCGTTTCGGACGGGCAAGTTGACCAACGACTGACAGATCTTCGTCGGATTCGCGGGCCCTTTCGCGAGCAGGCTCGCTCCCACAGGGGAATGCATTTTCAATGTGGGAGCGAGCTTGCTCGCGAAGGGGCCATCAGCAGCACCCAACATGTTGATCCTCGCCGCAGGATGTTAGGCTCCCCCCCGAACCCGACACTCCGTGAAGGAAGGCTCTATGTTGAAGGTCTTTGCTCTGTTGACCCTGCTGGCGTCCAGCGCCGTGCAGGCGCAAACCACGCTGCAATCCGATCTGCCGCTCAAGTACCTCGAACTGGTTCACGCCGATGCCGAAGCGCGGCCGCTGGTGATTTTCCTGCACGGCTACGGCAGTAACGAAGCCGATCTGATCGGCATGAAATTTCAGCTGCCGGCGCAGTACAACTACCTGTCGGTGCAGGCGCCGTTGGCGCTCGGTGAAGGGCGTTTCCAGTGGTTTCGCAAGAAAGGCGAAGGCGCCTACAACGGCGAGACCGATGATCTGAAGGTCAGTGGCCAGAAGCTGCGCGACTTTATCGCGCAAGCGGCGCAGAAATATCACACCACCCCGAGCAAGGTGTACCTGATCGGCTTCAGCCAGGGCGCGATGATGACCTACGAAGTGGGGTTGAGGCCGCCAGTGGCGGTCGGTGGGATTGCGGCATTGAGCGGGCGTTTATTGCCAGTGTTGAAGGCTGAACTCAAGGCCGGACAGCCGCCGTTGCCGCTGAGCATCTTCATCGGCCACGGCACGGCCGATGATCCGGTGCCGTATAAAAACGGCACCGCGGCCAACACGCAACTACAGAAGCTGGGCTACAAGCCGCAGTTTCACGCCTATCCCGGCGTCGGCCACAGTATCAGTGCGGCCGAGCTGCGCGACTTGAACGGCTGGTTGCAGCAGCTCAATCCTTGAGGATGGTTTTCACCAGGGCGTCGTGACCTTTCTTGTCGCTGGCGCGGGAAATCACCTGCACCAGCGCCATTTTCGTGCCGGAGCCGGCCATCAGCGTGGTGTTGAGGGTCTGGCCGCCGCCCTGGGTCGCGGTGCTGTCGACCTGACGCAAGCCAAGGCCGGTGCCTTTCTGGGTCAGGCTCTTCTCGCTGAGTTTGTTGAAGTCCGGCAGCGCTTTGCGTTGGTCTTCGATGAAGCTCGACACGCTGCCGTCGAGGAACTGCCCGTCGTTGTCCTTGACGTGCTGGCCTTCGGGGATCTTGTTTTCAGCGGTAATGACCACGGTTTTTGTGGCCTCGTTGGTGTACATCGTGCCCGTGGTCCCGCTCGGGCTGGTCGGCAGCGGGTCGGCGACGAAACCTTTAGGCAGCACAAAGGTGAACTTGCCCTCGAGCATCGAGACTTTTTCGGTGCTGGCTTTTGCCTTGGCCGCTTGCGCGTGGAGGGCGCCGAAACCGGCGAGGGCCGCCACCAGCAGGACGACGGCTTTTTTGCTCAACAATGACATGTGAATCTCCGGTGGATGGTCGCGCGAGGCGGGCGATCATCCCACGGAGGAGGGCGGGCGTTCCAGCGCGAATCGTCTGAGCGGTTACTGCGCCTGCGCTTTCGCCAACGGACGGGCCAGCAGGCGTTTGGTCACACCGAGCATCGCCACCGAGACCGCGACACCGACGGCAAATCCGCTCAGGCCCATGCTTGGCAACGTCAGTGCCGAGACCAGACAAAACGCCGAAAACGAATACATGCCGGTCGCCGTCGCCCGTAACAATGCGGCGGTAAATGCCGGGCCGCGGGTCTGTTGCGAGAACACCGCCATCACACTGCCGAGCACCGGAAACACCGCGAGCAAACCGCTCCAGCGCTCGCCGACGGTGCTGGCGAGCATCGTCACCACCAGCGTCAATGCGGCGCCGGCGATCATCCGCCAGATCAGTTTGTCCGACTTCGGCGCCGTGCCGCTGAGCACCGGTTGCACCGTGGGAAACAGATACGGCGATGCCAGCAACGCAATCGCCGCCGCCGCTACGGAAAACGGCAGCGACGCCGGGATCAGCGACAACACCCCAGCGATGACGGCCCACACCGACAGCGACGCCGTCAGCGCCAACGGCCAGTTCGCCCGTTGCGCGACCTGGGCGTAGGTGATGCAGAACGCAATCATCGCGAACATCGCCGATAACGCCGCCACCGCCGACTGCGCGGCAAACGCCGGACCCTGCTCGATGGCGAGGAAAAACAGAATCGGCCCGACCACCACCGGCAACCCCGACAGCCACCCGGCCACGCTCGGCCCCCAGCGTTTGCCCGCCAGGGAAATCAGCAGCAGAAAACCGGGAATCAGCAGCAGTTTGAGGATCAGCACGCAGGAGTCTCCATCCGTTGAAGGTTTGCCACGTTAGCATTGTCGATCGGCGATTGCTGCCTATGTGCTCAGATTTTGTATACAAAGTGCCTGGGGCAATATCCGACTATGCTCTGACTATCAGGGCTTGCCGGAGTCGATACCGCGATGAACAGAACACCGAAGGTGTTGCGCGGATGCTGCGGCATCGGCTTGTGGGCGCTGTTGCTGACGCCAACCTGGGCCAATTGGCAGGACGCGGTGCCCGGCGCGCAAATCATCGGCACTGGTGATTTCAGCGTGTTCGGTTTCGATGTCTATAACGCGCGCCTGTGGAGTGCCGCGCGGCCCTTGGTCGACGGTCAGCCGTTTGCGCTGGAGTTGATTTACCGCCGTAACATTTCCCGCGACGATCTGGTCAAGGCCAGCGTCGATGAAATCAAACGCCTGGCCGGTACTCGCGTCAGTCCGGCGCAATTGGCCGGTTGGCAGGTACAGATGCAGCAATCGTTTGTCGATGTGCAGGCCGGCACGCGGATTACCGGGGTGTATCTGCCGGGGCAGGGTGCGCGGTTCTTTGTCGGCCAGCAGTTGCAGCATGAAATTGATGATCCGCTGTTTGCCCGGGCGTTTTTTGATATCTGGCTTGATCCGCGCACGCGCAATCCTGAGCTGCGCGAGCAGTTGTTGGGGGGGAGTCGATAGATTTTTTTGATCTTCTAGGCTTCGGCTGAAACGTCTAAGCTGCGTCTTTCCGACTTGTTTCTGGATGTGTGCGTGAAATTCAGCTTGCCCAAAATCGCCACCGCGCCGTTTTGCCCGCCGGAAGTGGCTGGCAGTGTTGCGGTTGACCCTAACGCCTCGTTCTTCAAACGCGTGCTGCGTTTCGCCGGCCCCGGTTTGCTGGTGTCGATCGGCTACATGGATCCGGGCAACTGGGCCACCGCCATCGAGGCCGGTTCACGCTTCGGTTACAGCCTGTTGTTTGTGGTGTTGCTGGCGAGTCTGGCGGGCATGGTCGTGCAGTGCTTGTGCTCGCGACTGGGCATCGCCACCGGGCGCGATCTGGCGCAACTGTCCCGCGAGCGCTACAGCACGCCGACTGCGCGCTTGCAGTGGGTGCTGGCGGAAATCTCGATCATCGCTACGGATCTGGCTGAAGTGCTTGGTTGTGCGCTGGCCTTTCACTTGTTGCTCGGCTGTTCGCTGACCTTCGGCATCGCCCTGACCGCGTTCGACACCTTGCTGGTGCTGGCCCTGCAGAATCGCGGTTTCCGCAGACTGGAAGCGATCATGTTGGTGCTGGTCGCGACCATCGGCGTGTGTTTCTTCGTTGAACTGCTGCTAATCAAACCCTACTGGCCGGATGTCGCCCAGGGTTTCAAACCGTCACTGGCGGCGATTGGCGAGGCGGCGCCGTTGTACCTGGCGATCGGTATTCTCGGCGCGACAGTTATGCCGCATAACCTCTATCTGCACACCTCGATCGTGCAGACGCGGATGATCGGCAAGGACCTCGCAAGCAAGCAGGACGCGGTAAAACTGGCGCGCATCGACACCATCGGTTCGCTGGCCCTGGCGTTGCTGGTCAATGCGGCGATCCTGATTCTCGCTGCGGCGGCGTTTCACCAGTCCGGGCACACCGATGTGGTGGACATTCAGGACGCCTATCACTTGCTCGATCCGCTGGTGGGCGGCGCGTTGGCCAGTGTGTTGTTCGGCGTGGCCTTGCTCGCATCGGGGCAGAGTTCGACCTTCACCGGTACCATCGCCGGCCAAGTGATCATGGAGGGTTACCTGAACCTGCGGATTCCGTGCTGGCAGCGACGTTTGATCACTCGCGGACTGGCGTTGATTCCGGCGTTTATTGGCGTGTGGCTGATGGGCGATAACGCGATTGGCAAGTTGCTGGTGTTGAGTCAGGTGGTTTTGAGCCTGCAGTTGCCGTTCGCCCTGTACCCCTTGATCCGCATGACCAATGATAAAAAGCTGATGGGGCCGTTTGTGAATCGCTGGCCAACCCGGGTGTTGGCGTGGGGGTTGTTTGTGGTGATCAGTGGCGCTAACAGCTGGTTGATTTTGCAGTGGGCGGCTTGAGCCAGCATTTGCAGTGACTGGGCTGGCCTCTTCGCGAGCAGGCTCGCTCCCACATTGTTCGAGTTGATCACAACAGTGTGTACACCCCATAACCCTGTGGGAGCGAGCCTGCTCGCGAAGACGGACTATCAGGCGCCCACGTCGCTGAACACTGGAATGCGCCCATTGAGCGAAGGCCTGTAGTGCCAGTTCAGGCGATTCAGATCGGTGCCGTTTTTGAGTACTTCCCGCACCGTCGCCCCGGCAATACTCATCGCCAACGCTTGCCCCGGACACTCGTGCCGACCACTGCCGAAACTGAAACTGGGGCGGTTCTCGCGCTGCACCAGAAACTGCTCAGGCTGTGCGTTAAGCGCCGGATCACGATTGGCGGAGGCCAGTAAAACCAGAATCACATCACCTGCTTCGACCCGCACACCAGCAATCTCACAGGACGCGGAGACAAAGCGCCGGGTGTTCTGCACCGGCGGGTCGAAGCGCTGGACTTCGCCAAGCAATGCTTCGATGGATTCGCCGCGCAACGCCGGCTGACGACGTAACGCCAACAGCGTGTTACCGATCAGGCCGGCGCAGGCTTCGAACGTCTGCGAACAGAGGCCGATCAGGTTGGCGATCAGGGTTTCTCCATCGCCGGCAAAACGCTGTTGGATCGCGCCGAGGAAGTCGCTGGCGGGTTCGGCGAGCAGCTCGATGAAGTAGCCGCGCAGTTGTTCGGCCGCTGCATCCGCTGCGGCCAGTTGCAGGTCATTGCTCAACGGCGACAGGCAGGCGACGAAGTCAGCCGTCAGCTCACTGACGGCCCGCGCCTGCGCCGGCGTGAATCCCAGAAGCGCCGAGACCACGCACACCGGGCCACGAAACATTGCCTTGTACACACCGTCGGCATCCGCTGTGATCAGCCGTGCGGCGACCAACGTGTTAACCGCCTCAAGGTCGAGCGCTGCCAGCTCAGGCTCGATGGCCGAACGCGGACAGCGCTGGCGTTCACCGTCATTCATGCGCATCAGTTGGCCAAAGACTTTGCCGGCCATGCTTCCGGCAATCGCCTTGGGTACGGGCTCCTGCGCCGGACGCACCCGGCAATCAGCGTGGGCCAACACCGCACACACCGCACGGGCGCTGCTGGCGACCCACAGTTTCAGATCCGGATAAAACGTCAGTCCACCTGCTGCGCGCAGTTCGGCGTAGTAGGGATAAGGATCGGCATGCGTTGCCGCGCTGATCGGGTTCATGGTTTGCATCCTTGTTGGCGGGGAAAGTGTTGCTACTATCTCCACTGCGCAACGACGATGATTCGTCCGGGAGCGAACTATGCACGCAGAACATCAAGACATCGGCGTTTCCCAAGTGGCCGCCGCCATCGCCGAGCCGGCGCGGACGAAAATCCTCTGTTCGCTGATGGACGGCCACGCCCGCACCAGCACCGAGCTGGCGACGATCGCCGAAGTCAGCGCCTCGACCGCCAGTGTGCACCTGGCGAAACTCAAGGACTTGGCGCTGGTACGCCTGCATGTGCAGGGCCGCCATCGTTATTACAGCCTGGCCGATCAGCGCGTGGCGCAAGCGCTGGAAGCGCTGATGGTGATTGGCCAGAACGCCGCGCCGACGTTCAAGGCGCACACTCCGGATCGCCTGCAATTCGCCCGCACTTGCTATGACCACATGGCCGGGACGCTGGCGGTGTTGCTGCATGACCGTTTGATCGAGGGCGGTTGGCTGGTGGCAACCGACGAGCAGGCGTATCGCTTGAGTGAGACGGGCGAGGCGTTGTTTCTCGGTTTGGGAATAGAAGTGCAGGATTTAACGACCCTGCGCCGCAAGTTTGCCTGTCCGTGCCTGGACTGGAGCATGCGCCGGCCGCATCTCGGTGGCTCGCTGGGGGCGGCGCTGTTGCAGACCGCGTTGAAGCGCAAGTGGGTGACGCAGGATCTGGACAGTCGGGCACTGGCGTTGACGGCGGCGGGGCGCAAGGAGATCAGTGCACGGTTTGGCGTTGAGTGGCCGGTAGACGGGCAGATCAAAAGATCGCAGCCTTCGGCAGCTCCTACAGGAGTTGCGTACACCCGATAAATCTCGACCCTACCCAATCCATGTAGGAGCTGCCGAAGGCTGCGATCTTTTGATTTTCAGCTTCTGACCGACGAGGGGCGCATCTGCCACCTTGTATCACCGCAGACGACCCTATACTGTATATGCAAACAGTACAGAGCCCGCGCCATGCAAATCATCGACAAGCTGAGCATCCTCGCCGACGCCGCCAAGTACGACGCCTCCTGCGCGAGCAGCGGCGCGCCCAAGCGCAGCTCCGAGGGCAAGAGCGGGCTGGGTTCGACCGATGGCATGGGCATTTGCCACAGCTACACGCCGGACGGCCGCTGCGTGTCGTTGCTGAAGATTCTGCTGACCAATTTCTGCCTTTACGATTGCCAGTACTGCGTCAACCGCCGTTCCAGCGATGTCCCGCGTGCCCGGTTCACCCCCGAGGAAGTCGTGGCGCTGACCATGGATTTCTACCGGCGCAACTGCGTCAGCGGGCTGTTCCTCAGCTCCGGGATCATTCGCTCGGCGGACTACACCATGGAGCAACTGGTGCGGGTGGCGAAGCTGCTGCGCGAAGAGCATGAGTTTCGCGGCTACATCCATCTCAAGACCATTCCCGAAGCCGATCCGGCATTGATCGAAGAAGCAGGGCGCTACGCTGATCGCTTGAGCGTCAACATCGAACTGCCGACCGATGCCAGCCTGCAAGTGCTGGCGCCGGAGAAGGACATCAAGTCGATCAAGCAGGCGATGAACACCATCTACACCGGTGTGCAGACTGTTCTGAACGAACCACGCTCGGCGAAGTTCGCCCCGGCCGGGCAGAGCACGCAGTTGATTGTCGGCGCCGACGACACCGACGACAGCACCATCCTTCACAGCGCCCAGGCCTTGTACGGCAACTTCCGACTGCGGCGGGTCTACTATTCGGCCTTCAGCCCGATCCCCGACAGCCCGAAAAGCGTGCCTCTCGCTGCGCCGCCGCTGATGCGTGAACACCGTTTGTATCAGGCCGATTTTCTCCTGCGCAGCTACGGCTACAGCGCCGATGAATTGCTCAAGGGGCCGGGCAATCTGGCGCTGGACATCGACCCGAAACTGGCCTGGGCGTTGCAGAATCGCGAGGTGTTCCCG
This sequence comes from Pseudomonas tensinigenes, assembly GCF_014268445.2. Lineage (NCBI taxonomy): Bacteria > Pseudomonadati > Pseudomonadota > Gammaproteobacteria > Pseudomonadales > Pseudomonadaceae > Pseudomonas > Pseudomonas tensinigenes. Next base: position 4,249,135 of record NZ_CP077089.1, on the reverse strand, counting down.
CTCGATCTGAACCGTGCCGAAGCGTCCCTGATCGCGCGTATTCCCGGCATCGGACTGCGCACCACCGAACGTCTGGTGGAGTTGCGCCGACAGCGGCGCATTCGTTACGAAGACGTCGCGCGCATGCGCTGTGTGCTGGCCAAGGCCAAGCCGTTCATCATCACCAGCGACTATCACCCGCAGCAGGCTGAGGTCACCAGCCATTTGCTCTATCAGCAACTGCGCGACCGGCCAATGCCGCAGCAAATGGGGCTGTGGGGATGATCAATCTCGATTGCGATGATCTGTTCGACACGTGGCGCCAGCAGGCGCGCTGGCTGCTGAGCCATGAAGTCGATCCGAGTCTGGTGAGCTGGGCTTCGCTAGGCGTGGCTGATCTGTTTGCCAGTGATGAGCCGGTGCCTGAAGGGCAGGGGCCGTTTCAGGCACGTATTCCGCGAGCGCTGCTCGACACGCTGGAGCAAGCCTCGCGCTATCGTGGTGATCAACGCTGGAGCCTGCTCTATGAGGTGTTGTGGCGTGTCAGCCATGGCGATCGCACGGCGATGATGGCCGGGGACAAACTTGGTAGCGAGTTGCAGCGACGGATCAAACAAGTCAATCGCGAAGCCCATCACCTGCATGCATTTGTACGCTTCATCGAACGCCCTTCATCCAGCGCGGGTCCGCAATATGTGGCTTGGCATGAACCGGCCCATGACATTTTGCACAGCGCCAGTGAGCATTTCATCGGGCGAATGGGCCGACATCGCTGGTTGATCGCCACGCCGCGCGATGGGGTTTATTACGATGGCGAGCAACTGATTCATCAACGTCAATGCCCGCAGGAATGGCAGCAGTTGGCGCAGAACATTGACGATCCTCATGGCGATCTGTGGCTGACTTATTACAGCCACATCTTCAATCCAGCGCGGTTGAACGAGAAGGTCATGCAGGGGCATTTGCCGGCGCGGTTCTGGAAGAATCTGCCGGAGGGGGAGTTGATTCCCTGGTTGATTACGCAGGCGCGGATGGGTAAGCAGCAGAATGGGCAGGCGAGTGGGATTGCTGATCGTGCAGGTAAACGCATCGCACTGAAAAGCCCCTCACCCTAACCCTCTCCCAGAGGGAGAGGGGACTGACCGAGGTGTTTGGACTTGATCCATCGACCTGAACGATCAAGTCGAACTCACATTTTGAATACCACAAAGATCGGCTCCCTTTCCCCCTCGCCCCCTGGGGGAGAGGGCTGGGGTGAGGGGGAAAGAATCTCAAGCACGCCACAAATACTGCGCCAAACGCCACAAAAAAAGCCCCCCACCAATCACTCGGTGGAGGGCTTTTTCTACATCAACACCCGTCAAATCAAACCTTGACGATCCAGCCCGCAGGCGCTTCGATGTCGCCGGTCTGCACGCCAGTCAGCTCTTTGTAGAGCTTCTGGGTCACTGGGCCGACTTCGGTTTCGCTGTGGAACACATGCAGATGATCGTTGTAGCTGATACCACCGATCGGGGTGATCACCGCAGCCGTACCGCAAGCGCCGGCTTCCTTGAAGTCCGACAACTTGTCGATCAGCACGTCGCCTTCAACCACTTCCAGGCCCAGACGCGATTTCGCCAGTTCGATCAGCGACAGGCGGGTGATGCCCGGCAGCACGGACGGCGAGTTCGGCGTGATGAACTTGTTGTCGTGGGTGATCCCGAAGAAGTTGGCCGAGCCGACTTCTTCGATCTTGGTGTGGGTCATCGGGTCAAGGTAGATCGCGTCGGCGAAGTTGGCTTTCTTCGCTTTCGAACCCGGCATCAGGCTGGCAGCGTAGTTGCCGCCAACCTTGGCTGCGCCGGTGCCTTGTGGGGCGGCGCGGTCGTAGCTGGAGATCTGGAAGTTGTGCGGGGTCAGGCCGCCCTTGAAGTAAGCACCGACCGGAATGCAGAAAATCGAGAAGATGAACTCGGGTGCCGTGCGCACGCCGATGTTGTCACCGACGCCGATCACGAACGGGCGCAGGTACAGCGCGCCGCCAGTGCCGTATGGCGGGATGAAACGCTCGTTGGCACGAACCACTTCTTTACAGGCTTCGATGAACTGCTCGGTGTCGACCGTCGGCATCAGCAGACGCGCGCAGCTGCGCTGCATGCGCAGGGCGTTCTGGTCCGGGCGGAACAGGTTGATCGAGCCGTCCTTGCAACGATAGGCCTTCATGCCTTCGAAGCACTGCTGGCCATAGTGAAGGGCCGTCGAGCCTTCGCTGATGTGCAGCACGTTATCTTCGGTCAGGGTGCCTTTGTCCCACTCGCCATCGCGAAAGTACGACAGATAGCGTTTGTCGGTCTTGATGTAGTCAAAACCCAGCTTGTCCCAATTGATGCTTTCGTTACCCATGACACCCTCTATCACTGAACAACCGTCGAAACGGTTCAAGGCTTCTGACGTTTTTTGGATGGGCACAACAATACTTCATTCTTGAGCGGTTTCGCAGCCCGGACTATCGGATGACAGACAGATAAATCGTGTTGCCCTCAAGAATTCGCGAGCAGGCTCGCTCCCACAGGTGGAACGCATTTCAAATGTGGGAGCGAGCCTGCTCGCGAAGGGGCCGGTGTTGCCACCACCACTTACAGGTGCAACGCATGCCCCAAAGCACGCAACGCCGCCTCCTGCACCGCTTCACCCAGGGTCGGATGCGCATGAATGGTGCCGCCGATATCTTCCAGCCGCGCGCCCATTTCCAGGCTTTGCGCAAACGCCGTCGACAGCTCGGAAACGCCGACGCCCACCGCCTGCCAGCCGACAATCACATGGTTATCCCGACGAGCGACCACACGCACAAAACCGCTTTTCGACTCCAGCGTCATCGCCCGGCCGTTGGCGGCGAACGGGAAGCTGGAAACGATGCAGTCCAGCCCGGCAGCCTTGGCCTCGTCCGGCGTCTTGCCCACCACCACCAGTTCCGGGTCGGTGAAGCACACGGCAGCAACGGCCGTCGGGTTGAACTCGCGGGTTTTGCCGCTGATCAACTCGGCAACCATCTCGCCTTGGGCCATGGCGCGGTGGGCCAGCATCGGCTCGCCGCTCAGATCGCCGATGGCGTAGACGTTACGCATGCTGGTCTGGCAACGGCTGTCGATCTTGATTGCCGAACCGTTCATGTCCAGATTCAGTGCTTCAAGGTTCCAGCCTTGGGTATTCGGTTTGCGACCGACGGCGACCAGCACCTGATCGGTTTCCAGGTTGAGGGTCTCGCCCTCGTGATCGCGTACCTGCAAGGTGCCGTCGAAACCCAGCACGCTGTGTTTCAAATACAACTTAACGCCCAGTTGCTTCAACGCGTCATGCACCGGTTGCGTCAGTTCGGCGTCGTAGGCCGGCAGGATGCGATCCTGCGCCTCGACCACACTGACCTCGGCACCGAGCTTGCGGTAAGCAATGCCCAGTTCCAGACCAATGTAACCACCGCCAACCACCACCAGACGTTTCGGCACGGATTTCGGCGCCAGCGCTTCGGTGGAGGAGATGATCGGCCCGCCAATCGGCAGGATCGGCAGATTGACGCTGGTCGAACCGGTGGCCAGCACCAGATGCTCGCACTGGATGCGCGTGTCGCCAACGTCAACGGTTTTACCGTCGATGACCTTGGCCCAGCCATTGATGACCTGAACCTTGTTCTTCTTCAGCAGCGCAGCAACGCCGGTGGTCAGGCGATCGACGATGCCATCCTTCCACTCGACGCTTTTAGTGATGTCGAGGGTCGGCGCGGCAACGCTGATACCCAGCGTCGAATGCTGGCTATGATGCTGGGTCTGGTGAAACTGCTCAGCCACGTGAATCAGCGCTTTCGACGGGATGCAGCCGATGTTCAGGCAGGTGCCGCCCAGCGATTGGCCTTCGACCAGAATGGTCGGAATGCCCAGTTGCCCGGCGCGAATTGCCGTTACATAGCCGCCAGGGCCGCCGCCGATGATCAGCAGCGTAGTGTTCAGAGATTGCATGCGAGCCTTACTCCACAAACAAAGTGGCAGGTTGTTCGATCAAGCCGCGAATGGCCTGGATGAAGAGTGCCGCGTCCATGCCATCGACCACGCGGTGATCGAACGAGCTGGAGAGGTTCATCATCTTGCGGATCACCACCTGGCCTTTGACGACCATCGGCCGTTCGACGATTTTGTTGACGCCGACGATCGCCACTTCCGGCAGGTTCAGCACTGGCGTACTGACAATGCCGCCCAGCGCACCGAGGCTGGTCAGGGTGATGGTCGAGCCGGACAATTCGTCGCGGCTGGCCTTGCCATTGCGTGCGGCGTTGGCCAGGCGCGAGATTTCTGTAGCGCTGTCCCACAGGCTGCGCGCCTCGGCGTGACGCACCACCGGCACCATCAGGCCGACATCGCTTTGCGTGGCGACGCCGACATGCACGGCGCCGAGGCGAGTGATGACCTGGGCTTCGTCGTCGTAACGGGCGTTCATCTGCGGGAAGTCGCGCAGGGCGACGACCAAGGCGCGAACGAGGAACGGCAACAAGGTCAATTTGCCACGGCTGGCACCGTGCTTCTCATTCAAGTGCGCGCGCAGTTCTTCAATTGCGGTGACATCGATTTCCTCGACATAGCTGAAGTGTGCGGCACGCTGGGTAGCGTCCTGCATGCGCTGGGCGATCTTGCGGCGCATGCCGATCACTTGAATCTGTTCTTCTTCGTTACGCTGGGCGTAAGCGGCGGCGACTGGTGCCGAAGCGTTCGACTGACCTTGCGCCAGATAGGCTTCAAGGTCTTCGTGCAACACACGACCGGCCGGGCCGGAACCGCGCACCAGACGTAATTGAATCCCCAGATCCAGTGCATGTTTGCGCACGGCCGGCGAGGCGAGCGGGCGTTCGTCTGCTTCGCGCGCAACCATCGGGCCTTGGCAAACCGCAGCAGGGCGCGGGGCGGCTGGAGCAGGTTTGCTCTCGACAACCGCTTCAACTTTCGCTACGACCGGCGCCTCTTTAACGGGCGCGGGTGCGGCGGACTCTTTCAAGTTACCGGCACCTTCAACCTCGATGCTGATCAGCACACTGCCAACCGCCATCACTTCACCCGGCTGACCGCCGAGGGCAATCACCTTGCCATGCACTGGCGAGGGAATATCGACCATCGCCTTGTCGGTCATCACGTCAGCCAGCACCTGATCTTCAACGACCAGATCGCCAACCTTGACGTGCCACTGCGACAGTTCTACTTCTGCGATGCCTTCGCCGATGTCCGGCATCTTGATAACGTGCGTGCCCATTCAGACCTCCATAACCCGTTTCAACGCCGCGCCCACTCGGGACGGCCCTGGGAAATACGCCCACTCCTGCGCGTGCGGATAGGGGGTGTCCCAACCGGTGACGCGTTCGATCGGCGCTTCCAGGTGATGGAAGCAATGCTCTTGCACCAGCGACACCAGCTCGGCGCCGAAACCGCAGGTGCGGGTGGCCTCATGAACCACCACGCAGCGGCCGGTTTTCTTCACCGATTTGACGATGGTTTCCAGGTCCAGAGGCCACAGGCTGCGCAGGTCGATGACTTCAGCATCAACGCCGGATTCTTCGGCAGCGACTTGCGACACGTACACGGTGGTGCCGTAAGTCAGCACGGTCACGTCCTTGCCCGGACGGGTGATCGCGGCAACGTCCAGCGGCACGGTGTAGTAACCGTCCGGCACCTGGGCTTGCGGGTGTTTCGACCACGGCGTCACCGGGCGGTCGTGGTGGCCGTCGAACGGGCCGTTGTACAGGCGTTTCGGCTCAAGAAAGATCACCGGGTCATCGTTTTCGATGGAGGCGATCAGCAGGCCTTTGGCGTCATACGGGTTGGATGGCATCACGGTGCGCAAGCCGCAGACCTGAGTGAACATCGCCTCGATGCTCTGGCTGTGGGTCTGGCCGCCGTAGATGCCGCCGCCGCAAGGCATGCGCAGGGTCATCGGCGCGGTGAACTCGCCGGCCGAGCGATAACGCAGGCGTGCCGCTTCGGAAATGATCTGGTCGGACGCCGGGTAGACGTAGTCGGCGAACTGAATCTCGGCGACCGGACGCAGACCGTAGGCGCCCATGCCGACGGCCACGCCGACGATGCCGCTTTCCGAGATCGGTGCGTCGAACACCCGCGAGGTGCCGTACTTGGTCTGCAAGCCTTCGGTGCAACGGAACACGCCGCCGAAGTAGCCGACGTCCTGACCGAACACGACGACATTGTCATCACGCTCAAGCATCACATCCATGGCCGAGCGCAGGGCCTGGATCATGGTCATGGTGGTCGTGGTCATGGCGGTTTCCAACTGAATATTGTTGTTGTGATCGTTCATGTCAGATCCCCAACTGCTGACGCTGGCGCTTCAAGTGCTCCGGCATCTCTTTGTAGACGTCTTCGAACATGGTCGCGGCGCTTGGAATCTGACCGCCGGCGAGGGTGCCGTACTGTTCGGCCTGTTTCTGCGCGGCAATCACTTCGGCTTCAAGCTCGGCGCTGACGGCGGCGTGTTCTTCCTCCGACCAGTGGCCGACCTTGATCAGGTGCTGTTTCAGGCGGGCAATCGGATCGCCCAGCGGGAAGTGGCTCCAGTCATCGGCCGGACGGTATTTCGACGGATCGTCGGAGGTCGAGTGCGGGCCGGCGCGGTAGGTGACCCATTCGATCATGGTCGGGCCGAGGTTGCGGCGGGCGCGTTCGGCAGCCCAGGCAGACGCCGCATAGACGGCGTAGAAGTCATTTCCGTCAACGCGCAGCGAGGCGATGCCGCAACCGACGCCGCGTCCGGCGAAGGTGGTGGCTTCACCACCGGCGATGGCCTGAAAGGTCGAAATCGCCCATTGGTTGTTGACCACATTGAGGATCACCGGCGCTCGATAAACGTGGGCGAAGGTGAGGGCGGTGTGGAAGTCCGATTCAGCGGTGGCGCCGTCTCCGATCCACGCCGAGGCGATTTTGGTGTCGCCTTTGATCGCCGAAGCCATGCCCCAGCCGACCGCCTGAATGAACTGGGTCGCGAGGTTGCCGGAGATGGTGAAGAAACCCGCTTCCTTGACCGAGTACATGATCGGCAACTGGCGGCCCTTGAGCGGATCGCGTTCGTTGGACAGCAGTTGGCAGATCAGGTCGACCAGCGGAACTTCGCGGGCCATCAGGATGCTTTGCTGGCGGTAGGTCGGAAAGCACATGTCGTCGATGTTCAAGGCCAGCGCCTGGGCGCTGCCAATGGCTTCCTCGCCAAGGCTCTGCATGTAGAACGACATTTTTTTCTGACGCTGGGCGACCACCATGCGGTTGTCGTAGATGCGCGTCTTGAGCATGGCGCGCATGCCTTTACGCAGGATCTCGACCGGCACGTTCTCGGCCCATGGGCCAAGAGCGTTGCCTTGATCGTCGAGTACGCGAATCAGCCCACGTGCCAGGTCGGCGGTGTCGGCTGGTTCTACGTCGACGGGAGGTTTGCGCACCGTACCGGCATCGGTCAGATGCAGGTAGGAAAAGTCGGTTTTGCAGCCTGGGCGGCCCGAGGGTTCAGGGACGTGCAGGCGCAGCGGTTCATACGCTTGGGTCATGGCTTCTACGCTCGATCTTGTGAATTTCTTGTAGTGAGCTGGCAGTCATTCTTCGGTAGAAGAAATCTTGTCCTACAACAATCATAGGCCCGGGCAAGAAGAATATTTATCTCTGTTTCGTTGCGCTGGCGATCATTTGCAGATAGAAATTCTGCATAAACATAAAAAACAGGTGGTTTTGTCTCATGCGCAAACTGGACCGTACCGATATCGGCATTCTCAACAGCCTTCAGGAGAATGCGCGCATCACCAATGCCGACCTCGCACGCTCGGTCAACCTGTCGCCGACACCGTGTTTCAACCGGGTGAAAGCGATGGAGGAATTAGGGCTGATTCGCGAGCAAGTGACGCTGCTGGACGCCGACCTGCTGGGGCTGCACGTGAACGTGTTCATCCACGTCAGTCTGGAGAAACAGGTCGAGGAGGCGTTGCAGCATTTCGAAGAGGCGATTTCCGATCGCCCCGAGGTGATGGAGTGTTACCTGATGGCCGGAGACCCGGACTACCTCATCCGGGTCCTGGTGCCGACGATTCAGTCGCTGGAGCGCTTCATGATGGACTTCCTGACCAAAGTGCCGGGTGTGGCGAATATCCGGTCAAGCTTTGCGCTGAAGCAGGTGCGCTACAAGACCGCGCTGCCGTTACCCGCTAACGGTTTGACGCTGGGCAGCTGAGGGTCATATGTAGTCATAGCGGTAATCGAGCTCTGTGGTGAAGAGGGTTTGTTGGACGGTAAAGGTTTGCGCCCAGGGCGCCAGTTCGTTGGCGGGATGAAAGACCAGCACGGTCTCGTTCATGTCTGCCGAGCCGGCCTCATTGGTAAAGCCGGGAGTGCCAGGATGTTGATGTTTCCAGCGCTCCCACAACAAGTCGAGGTAGCAGTGGTGCAGGAAGAAGATCGGGTCATTGGGTGAGGAGGCTTGCGCCATGCTGCCGCCTATCCAGGCATGTACCGGATTGTGCAGTTCGGTTTCCGAGATATTTTCCCAACCGCTTGCTTCCATCCAGTAAGGCGTCCTGTTGAGCGTCGATATGACGGTCTCTGCGGTGGGCAGTGCGCCGTTTGTCCCGAGATCTCGACGAATGCCGGTGTTGCCGATGCCCTCGTCCCAGACTCTCACTTCGAACTGCGATTGCTCTCTGGAAAACGGCCCGCCGGTGACGCGCTGGTCTTGCAGGTTGTCACCGTTTGAACCCATGAAGTCCGAGGTGAAGGGGTTGTCGGCCCCGGTCAGTTGCCAGTTCCAGTAGGGCAGGGTGATGGTCGGGTCATTGGCGGCGGACTGCAGGGCCAGTTCGAACTGGCGGATCAGAATCCGGTGCCACGGATAGAACAGCGGGCTTCGATGCGGGTTGGGCGTCAGCGGATTGCCCCGGCCCATCGAATTTTTGTGGATCTGGACAAAATCATCGTAGCGGCTTTGCTGTCCGGGGCGCAGTACGCTGTCGACGTTGTTCTTCAGCCTCAGGATGGCATCGATGAATGCGGATTTCTGTTGCGCGGTCATGTCACGGTGATTACGGCGAATATCCATATTGCGAAAACTCCATTGAATGTTTGCCCAATGGAGTCTGATCGCTGAGAGGATTTTCACCAGTTCATCACTATCGCCAGCGTTTGTAGGAAAAATAATCCGGCGACGTCCCGAGCGGTTTTTTCCTATAGGGAATTGAGCGGAATCTTCAGGTAAACCACGCCGTTTTCCTCCGCCGGTGGCAAATTCCCCGCCCGCACATTCACCTGAATCGCCGGCAGCAACAGCGTTGGCATGCCCAGCCCCGCGTCACGTTTTGTGCGCATCTCGACGAACGCCGCTTCATCGATCCCGTCATGCACATGAATATTGTTTTTGCGCTGCTCGCCGACCGTGCTCTGACACTGCGAGGCGCGACCCTCGGGCGGATAGTCGTGGCAAACGTAGAGTTTCACGCTGGCGGGGAAGGCCAGCAGTTTGTGGATCGAAGCATACAACTGATGGGCGTTGCCGCCGGGAAAGTCGCAACGCGCGGTGCCGACGTCCGGCATGAACAGCGTATCGCCCACCAGAATCTGCTCGCCATCGATCAAATAAGCCATGTCCGCCGGGGTGTGGCCGGGGACGTGCAGGGCCGTAGCCTTGAGATTGCCGATGCGGAATGATTCGTTCGGTGCAAACAGGTGATCGAACTGCGAGCCATCAACGCAGAACTCCGGCTCCAGATTGAACAGCGCCTTGAACACGTTCTGCACTTTGCTGATCGATTCACCGATAGCGATTTTCCCGCCCAGCTCCCGGCGCAGATAGGGCGCGGCGGACAGGTGATCGGCGTGGGCGTGGGTTTCCAGCAGCCACTGTACCTGCAGGCTGTGCGCGCGAACGAAGGTGGTGATTTTGTCGGCCTGCACGGTGCAGGTGCGCCCGGCAGCACCGTCGTAATCGAGCACTGGATCGACGATTGCACATTGCCCGCCGTCGGCTTCATAGACCACATAGCTGTAGGTCGAAGAGGCGGGGTCGAGGAACGATTCAATCTGCGCGGGCATGGACACCAACCTGAACAAGGGAAATGGGTTGCAACACTTTATCTAAAAACATAATGTTCGCAGCTTAAGTGACCTTGAAGGCATCGTGCAAATGCAATCCAGTCTGACCGAATGTGAAGTCGCCCAACTCCGTGCTTCGGCCTCCAAGGCCTGCGCCTTGCTCAAGGCCATGGCCAATGAGGATCGCCTGCTGATCCTCTGTCAACTGACCCAGGGCGAACGCAACGTTGGCGAACTGGAAAAGATGACCGGCGTGCGCCAGCCGACGCTGTCCCAGCAACTGGGCATCCTGCGTGATGAAGGGCTGGTCGCGACCCGGCGTGAAGGCAAGTACATTTTCTACGGCCTCGCCAGTCCGGAAGTGATTCAGGTGATGAAGACCCTGTCCGGATTGTATTGCGGGGCCGTGCTGAAAAGTCTCGGCCACCAATAAATGCCAGCCAACACACAACCCCTGTAGGAGTGAGCCTGCTCGCGATAGCGGTGTATCAGTTAATAAAGATATGGCTGACCCACCGCTATCGCGAGCAGGCTCACTCCTACAATGGATTTGTGTGAAGGCTGAGAAATCCTTGCGTGCAGCAAAAGGAACAAGCAATGAACGATCAACACTGGGGCCCATCCATCAGTGCAGACATCGTGGTCATCGGCGGCGGTACGGCCGGTATCGGTTTTGTCGCCAGTCTGCTCAAACGTGATCCGGCTCTGAAAGTTACCGTGATTGAACCGAGCGCCCAGCATTACTATCAACCGGCGTGGACGCTGGTCGGCGGTGGTGCCTACGATGTCAAAGACACCGCCCGGCCGATGAACAAGGTCATGCCCAGACAAGCGAACTGGCTGCAAGCGGCGGTCACCGCAATCGACCCGGACAAGCGCCAACTGACCCTCAGCGATCAACGTACGGTCAGCTATCAAAACCTGATCGTTTGCCCCGGCCTGCGTCTGGCCTGGGAGAAGATTGAAGGCTTGCAGGAAAGCCTTGGCCAGCACGGTGTCACCTCCAACTACAGCTACCAGCACGCGCAATACACCTGGGATCAGGTGCAGAAACTGCGCGGCGGCAAAGCACTGTTCACCCAACCGGCGATGCCGATTAAATGCGCCGGTGCACCGCAAAAAGCGCTGTATCTGTCTTGCGATCACTGGCTCAAAAACGGGTCGCTGAACAACATCCATGTCGAATTCAATCTGGCCGGCGCCGCCCTGTTCGGCGTGGCGACGTTCGTGCCGCCGTTGATGAAGTACATCGAAAAGTACAACGCGCAGTTGGCGTTCAACTCGAATCTGGTCAAGGTCGACGGCCCGGCGAAAACCGCGTGGTTCGAGATCAAGGACGCTGACGGCAACGTCACCCGTGTGGCGAAAACTTTCGATCTGCTCCACGTTGTGCCTCCGCAGATCTCGCCGGATTTCATCGCCCAGAGTCCTCTGGCCGACGCCGCCGGCTGGTGCGAAGTCAACCCGCACAGCCTGCAGCATCCGCGCTATCCCGAGGTGTTTGCACTCGGTGATATCTGCGGCACTAGCAACGCGAAAACCGCCGCAGCGGTGCGCAAGCAAGTGGTGGTGGTCGCGGAAAACCTGCTCGCCCTGCGCAAGCAGCAACCGCTGCCGCTGAAGTACGACGGCTACGGTTCCTGCCCGCTGACGGTGGAGAAGGGCAAGGTGATTCTCGCCGAGTTCGGTTATGCCGGTAAGTTGCTGCCGACCTTCCCGATGGACCCGACCGTGGCGCGGCGCTCGGCGTGGTTGCTCAAGGCGACGCTGCTGCCGTGGTTCTACTGGAACGGCATGCTCAAAGGGCGCGAGTGGCTGACCGGCCTGTCCAAAGTCGACTGAGAACATCCTATGTTGCTGGCAAGCCTGTTTGGTGTGGTGATGGGGTTGGTGCTCGGTTTGACCGGGGCCGGCGGTGGGATTCTCGCGGTGCCGGCGCTGGTCCTCGGCCTCGGTTGGACGATGACCCAGGCAGCGCCGGTGGCGTTGTTTGCGGTGGGCAGTGCGGCGGCGGTCGGGGCTATCGACGGTTTGCGTCATGGTCTGGTGCGCTATCGTGCGGCGTTGTTGATTGCCGCGCTCGGCGCGGTGTTTTCGCCGTTGGGCATTTACTTCGCGCACCAGTTGCCGGAGAAAATCCTGATGATCCTGTTCAGTCTGCTTATGGTCATGGTGGCCTGGCGCATGCTGCGCCGCGAGCGTCAGCAGGAAGGGCCGAGTGATCATGGCCATGCCAGTTGGGGTCAGAAGAATTGCATGCTCAATGAAGAAACCGGGCGTTTCGACTGGACTGCCAAATGCACCGCAACGCTGGCGGCGTTGGGCGCGATTACCGGGGTGGTGTCCGGTTTGCTTGGGGTCGGTGGCGGCTTCTTGATCGTGCCGGCGTTCAAGCAACTGACTGACGTGCAGATGCGCGGGATTGTCGCGACGTCGTTGATGGTGATCAGTCTGATTTCGGCGATCGGGGTGATCGGCTCGTTTCACGCCGGTGTGCGGATTGATGCGCAGGGCGCGGCGTTTATCGTCGCCAGCATTGTCGGCATGATCATTGGGCGCAAGCTCTGTGCGCGGGTGCCGGCGCGGGCGTTGCAGGTGGGGTTTGCCAGTGTCTGTCTGGTTGTGGCGGGGTATATGTTGTTGGGGGCTTAAAGCAAAAATCGCAGCCCGTGAGGGCTGCGATCCATTAACCGCTTACAACACCAGATGCGGCAACCACAGCGAAATCGCCGGCACGTAGGTCACCAGAAGCAACACCAGAAACAGCACCGCATAAAACGGCAGCAGCGCTTTCACAGTGCTCTCGATACTGACCTTGCCCACCGCCGAACCGACAAACAGCACCGCACCCACCGGCGGCGTTATCAATCCGATCCCGAGGTTCACCAGCATGATCATGCCGAACTGCACCGGATCGACGCCGATGCCGAGAATCACCGGCATCAGGATTGGCGTCAGGATCAGGATCAGCGGTGCCATGTCCATCACCGTGCCGAGCAACAGCAGCATGACGTTGATGCACATCAGGATCACGTAGCGGTTGTCCGACAGGGTCAGGAACATCGTGGTGATCTTCGCCGGAATTTGCATCAGGGTCATGATGTAACCGAAGCTCGCGGCGAAACCGATCAGGATCATCACGATCGAAATCGTCCGCACCGTGCGGTGCATCAGTTTCGGCAGTTCGCTCCACTTGTAGTCGCGGTAGATGAACATGGTCACGAAGAAGGACCAGAGCACGGCGATGGCCGCCGATTCGGTCGCGGTGAAGATGCCGGACAGGATGCCGCCGAGGATGATCACCATCGCCATCAGGCCCCAGAGGGCTTCGCCGACGATTTTCAACGCCTGGCGCATCGGGATCACTTCACCCTTGGGATAATTGCGTTTTCTCGCGAAAATCAGACACAGCACCATCAGGCAGGCGCTCATCAGCAAGCCCGGCACGATGCCTGCCATGAACAGCGAGGCAATCGAAACCGTGCCACCGGCGGCCAGGGAGTAGAGCACCGAGTTATGGCTTGGCGGGGTCAGTAGGGCTTGCACCGAACCGCTGACAGTCACGGCCGTGGAGAAATCCCGTGGATAGCCCTTGCGTTCCATTTCCGGAATCAGCACCGAGCCCACCGACGCGGTGTCGGCCACCGACGAACCGGAGATCGCGCCGAAAAAGGTCGAGGCGACAATGTTGACCAGTGACAGGCCACCGCGGACAAAACCCACCAGCACCCCGGCACACGCCACCAAGCGACGGGACATGCCGCCCTCGGCCATGATCGCACCGGCCAGGACGAAGAACGGAATGGCCAGCAGCGAGAATTTGTTCACCCCCGACGCGACCTGAATCATCACCGCCTGGAACGGAATGTCGATCCACCATGCACCGATCAGCGCGGCGGCGCCCAGCGCGTAGGCGACCGGCATGCCGATCAGGATCAAAGCGATAAAACTGCCCAGCAGTATCAGAGCGTCCATTAAGCGGCACCTTCACTTTCTTCAACCAGGTCAAACTGCACGACGCGTCGTTTGCTCTGGTCACCGAGCAAGAGTTTTTCCAGAACAAAAATCAGCGTCAGAAAGCCGCCCAGCGGAATCGGCAGATAGGTCACGCCCACGCGCAGATCGGGCAGGGCCGCCATGAACTGGTTCCAGGTGGACATGCACAGTTTGGCGCCCCAGATCGTCATGAAGATGCAGATCGCCGCCATGAGCAGCTGGGAAAAAATCGCCGCCGCGGTTCTCAGTTGCGGCGGCATGCGGTCGGTGAGCATGGCCACGGCCATGTGCGCACCGGCGCGGTAACTGGCGGCAGCGCCGATGAAGGTAAACACCATCATCAGCAGGATCGCCGTGGGCTCGGGCCAGCTCGAACCGGTGCCCAGCACGTAGCGGGCGAACACGCCCCAGGGAATCATCAGGGAAATCGCCAGGACGGAAAGGCCGGCGACCCAGATGCACGTCATGTAGATCTTGTCGTTGATACGCAGCAGTAGATTCTTCATCGGGTTCCACCGTAACCGGGTGCGCCGCAGTCATCGGGCGCACCGGGCCTTGTTCATGGGGACGGAGCGGGAGGCGTTACTGAACGGCTTCGATCTTTTTGATCAGATCGGCATACGGCGCGCCGTATTTCTCACGAACCGAGGCGGTGGCGTCGTAGAAGGGTTTTTTGTCGACCTCGATGAACTCGACGCCGGCGGCCTTGAGTTTTTCTTCACTGGCAGCGGACTTCTTGTCCCACAGCACGCGCTCTTCGGCCTGGGCCGCCTTGGCGGCTGTCTTGACCAGCGCCTGTTGATCCGGCGTCAGTTTTTCCCAGGTGATTTTTGACATCACGATCGGCTCTGGCAGGATCAGGTGACCGGTCAGGCTGTAGTACTTCGCATTCTGGAAGTGGTTGTGTTCGAGCAGGGTTGGCGGGTTGTTTTCCGCGCCGTCGATCACGCCGGTCTGCAGGGCACTGAAGATCTCGCCGGTGTCCATGGCGATACCGTTACCGCCCATGGCGTTCATCATGTCGATGAACATCGGGTTGCCTTGCACGCGGATTTTCATACCCTTGAGGTCTTCGAGCTTGCGTACCGGTTTCTTGGTGTAGACGTTGCGCGTGCCGCCGTCCATCCAGGCCAGGGCCACCAGGCCGAATTCGGAGTTGGTGATTTTGTCGAGGATCTCGTCGCCCACTGCGCCGTCGATGACGTTACGCATGTGTTGGTGATCGCGGAAGATGAACGGCATGTTGAACACGTTCACGTCCGGGACCACGGGGCCGACGATACCCAGGCTGACGCGAGACAGCTGTACGGCGCCGACTTGCATCTGCTCGATGACTTCTTTTTCGGAGCCCAGCACACCGCCGGGGAAGTATTGGAAGGTCAGCTCGCCGTTGGTTTCCTTGGTCAGGGTCTTGCCCATGTTTTCTTCGGCCACCACGGTTGGATAACCGGCGGGGTGAATGTCAGCGAATTTGAGTTGCAGTGCCTGAGCGGCGCCAGTGAAGGTAAACATCAGCGGGAGTGCAGCGGCCAGCAAGGTGCGTTTGAAGTTCATGGGGTGAGTCTCCAGTCTTGTTATTGTTGTGTTCAAGGCGCAGCGGTGCAGCAGAGGCGGGTGTTACAGCGAATCGTCGAACAGCGGTTCCGGCAGGCCTTTGACGTTGGGATTCAGGGCGAACACGCCGCCGGCCAGGGATTGCGAGTCGTGGTCGTCGCCGGGACGAATCGAGGTGACGAACAAGGTGTCCATCCGGGTTCCACCGAAGGCGCACATGGTTGGTTTTTTCACCGGCACGGCCAGTGAGAAGTCGAGTCGACCGTCCGGCGCGAAGCGGTGAATGAGGCCGGCGTCGTTGGCGCAAATCCAGTAGAAACCTTCGGCGTCCACAGCAGCGCCATCGGGCCGGCCGGGGAAATGGTTCATGTCGACGAAAACACGGCGGTTCGACGGCGTGCCGGTCTCGGTGTCGTAATCGAACGCCCAGATCAGTTGCACGTCGGGGTGTGAATCGGACAGGTACATGGTCTTGCCGTCGGGGCTGAAGCCGAGGCCGTTGGGCACGATAAAACCGTCGAGCTGCGCTTCGATCACGCCAGACTGCCCGGCACCGTAGCGGTAGAGCCGCCCTTCGGGCGCACTCAGGCCCATGTTCAGCACCATGCTGCCGGCCCAGAAGCGGCCCTGGCGATCACAACGACCATCGTTTAGGCGCATGTCTTTGCGGCCGTGCTCGACGCTGGCAAGTCGCTCACTGTCGAGGCTGCCGTCGCTGTGCGGGTGCAGATGAAAGAAACCGCTTTCCATGCCAGCGACCCAGCCGCCACGGCTGTGGCGGGCGATGCAGGCGAGCATTTCCGGGGTTTTCCAGGCATGCACATGGCCCGTGTCAGCGCTCCAGCGTTGCAGGCCGCCGTTGGGAATATCCACCCAGTACAGCGCGTTTTCCTCTGCCACCCAGACCGGGCTTTCGCCCACGGCGTTGCGGGCATCGACGATCAATTCGGCTTGCATACTCATTCCTTTGCGTCGTTGTCAGGGTGATCAGTCGCCGAACGGTCCGGCCGCGACAAACGCGCCGCCCTGATAGATCCGCGCCGGGTCATCGGCGGCCGGCATTGGCTGCGCTTCGACCTTTTCGCGGAACACTTCGGAGCTGTCCTTCGCTTCGAACCCGAGGTGGCTGGCGAAGCGGTTGTCCCACCAGACTTCTTTGTTGGCGGACATGCCGTAGACCACGGTGTGGCCGACATTCGGCGTGTACAGCGCGCGTTCGAGCAATTGCGTGAGGTCGTCGAAGCTCAGCCAGGTGTGCATCATTCGACGGTTTTGCGGCTCGGGGAACGAGGAGCCGATGCGGATGCTCACGGTCTCAATGCCGTAGCGATCGAAGTAGAAACTGGCCATGTCTTCGCCGTAGGACTTGGACAGTCCGTAGTAGCCGTCGGGGCGCCGTGCGGAGCTGGCGTCGAGCGGTTCGTCCTGTTTGTAAAAGCCGATGACGTGGTTGGAGCTGGCGAAGATCACTCGCTTCACACCATGCCGGCGCGCGGCTTCGTAGATGTGAAACACGCCGCAGATGTTGGCGCCGAGAATTTCTTCGAAGGGCCGCTCGACGGAGACGCCGCCGAAATGCAGGATCGCATCGACGCCTTCGACCAGTTGATGCACGGCGTGTTTGTCGGCCAGATCGCAGAGGACGATTTCTTCGCGGTCATCGACGGCCGGGGCGAGGGCGGCGATGTCTGACAGGCGCAGGACATGGGCATAAGGGCGCATCCGTTCGCGCAGAACTTTGCCCAGACCACCGGCAGCGCCGGTCAGCAGCAGACGGTTGAACGGGGCGCGGGGAGTGGAGGTAGATGTCATGGCAATCCCTTACACGATTGTTATTAGGTTTGTTGTAGGTTGTCGTATGACTGCGCTGAAGTATCGGTAGGGTTTCCGGAACTTGTCAACGCGACTTTTGGTGTAGATGACGGAAGGCCTGGCCTCTTTTCAATCACCACAGTTCCGTATTTGCAATGCAATCCCCTGTGGGAGCGAGCCTGCTCGCGAAAGCGGTGTGTCATTTAGAATTGATGTCGACTGACACGCCGCCTTCGCGAGCAGGCTCGCTCCCACAGGGAAACTCGGTGTGGCGCCTGGCTTTACAACAACGAAATCGGATAACTGATAAAGATCCGGTTTTCATCAAATTCGTTGGTGCTGAAGTCCCGGCGTATCGTCGCGTTGCGCCATTTCACGTTGAGATTTTTCAGTGGCCCGCTTTGCACGGTGTAGGCCAGTTCCGACTCGCGGCCCCATTCCTTGCCGTCATTGGTGGTGGCGGTGTGCACGTTGTCGCCGCTGATGTAGCGGTTCATCAGGGTCAGACCGGGAACGCCGAGTACGACGAAGTTGTAGTCATGGCGCAACTGCCAGGAACGTTCCTTGGCGTTGTCATAACTGGCGTTGTAACTGTCGTTGGCGAGGGTGCCGCCGCTGGTGCCATTGACCCGCATCCACGCGTCGTCGCCGCTGAGTTTTTGCAGGCCGACATAGAACGTGTTGCCGCCGTATTTGGCCGAAAGCAGAGCGAACGCAGTCTTGTTGTCGAGGTCGCCAGCCTGGGCGCTGCCGTCTTCCTTGCCGGTGAAGAAACCGAGGTTGGCGCCCAGCGTCCAGTCGCCCACAGGCTGGCTGTGGCTGAGGTTGAAATACTGCTGCTGGTAGATGTCCGTGAGTTCGGCGTACCAGACACCAACCTGCGTGCGCTTGTCGTTGAAGCTGTACTCGCCGCCGCCGAAGTTGAAGCGATCGGAAGTGAACGCGCCACGGCCGTTCATTGACATGTCTTCCATGCTCGCGTCGTTGCGCGGGCTGTTGCCACGGAACTGGCCGCCGTAGACGGTCAAGCCATTGATTTCGGTGGAGGTGATCTGGCCGCCGCGAAAGGTCTGCGGCAGTGAGCGGCCATCATCGGAACGCAGGATCGGCAGCACCGGCATCCATTCGCCGACCTTCAGTTCAGTCTTCGATACCTTGGCCTTCAGCGCCACACCGAGCCGGCCGAAATTGTCCGCCGGGCGCCCGTCATCGTGGATCGGCAGCAGTTGCGTACCGCCGGTGCCTTTGCCGCCATCGAGCTTTTGCGAATACATCCCCAGCAGATCGAGGCCGAAACCGACGGTGCCCTGAGTGAAACCGGATTTGGCGTCGAGGATGAAGTTCTGCGTCCACTCCTCAGCCTTGCCCTGCGGGTTGGCCGGGTTGACGAAGTTGCGGTTGAAGTAGGCGTTGCGCAGGTTCAGCGTGGCTTTGCTGTCGTCGAGAAAACCTTCGGCTTCGGCGCTCATCGGCAAGGCGAGGGCGAGGCTGCTGCAGCCGATCAGACTTAAAGCGGTACGCGGGCGGGTGACGGAAAGACGGGAAGGGCGGACGGAACTGCAGACGAGTGTGCTCACTGTGACGCTCCCTGTTTCGTTTGTTGTTTTTATTATTTGTTATACGTCGTCGTACAACATGGGTGCGGATATTTCCTAGGTTTTACGGGAATGTCAACAGCAAGTTGTGCGATGACTATCTGTCACCACGCAGACCCCTTGTGGGAGCGAGCCTGCTCGCGAATACGGATTTTCACCCGACAACGTTGTCGACTGACACACCGCTTTCGCGAGCAGACTCGCTCCCACAAGGGGGAAAGTGTTTTAACCGTGAATTTGCGGCAAACTTCACCCACTCTCCGTACAAGGCCTTGCAATGGATCAATACGCCCCGCGCAACTGGCAGCCCCACGAAAAGCCCAGTCTGCCCGGTTCCCCCTCGACGCCGTTGCACTCCAACCCCAAGCGCCTGGCCTATGCGCTGGTGGGCGTGCTGGTGGCGGTGACCGGTGGCTTGGGCAACTCGCTGGTGGTGGCCAACCTGCCTTATCTGCAAGGTGCACTCGGCGCGACCACCGCCGAAATGGCCTGGCTGCCGGCGGCGTACGTGATGACCAACGTGTCGATGAACCTGCTGCTGGTGAAGTTTCGCCAGCAATTCGGTTTGCGCGCGTTCACCGAAGTGTTCCTGGTGTTGTATGCGCTGGTGACCTTCGGCCATCTGTTCGTCAATGACCTCAATTCGGCGGTGGCGGTGCGGGCGGCGCACGGCATGGTCGGCGCGGCGCTCAGCTCGCTGGGCCTGTATTACATGGTCCAGGCCTTCCCGGCGAAGTGGCGGCTGAAGGCGCTGGTGCTCGGCCTCGGCACGTCACAACTGGCGCTGCCGTTGGCGCGATTGTTTTCCGAAGACTTGCTGCAGATCGCCGAATGGCGCGGCTTGTACCTGTTCGAATTGGGCATGGCGTTACTGTCGCTCGGCTGCGTTTTGCTGCTCAAATTGCCGCCGGGCGACCGTTTCAAAACCTTCGAAAAACTCGACTTCCTTACCTTCGCCATTCTCGCCACGGGTGTGGCGTTGTTGTGCGCGGTGTTGTCGCTGGGGCGGATCGATTGGTGGCTGGAGGCCGACTGGATCGGCTATGCGTTGGCTGCTTCGATTGCCTTGATCATCGCCGGCCTGGCGATCGAACATAACCGCAGCAACCCGCTGCTGATGACCCGTTGGCTGGGCAGCGGGACGATGATCCGGCTGGCGCTGGCGGTGACCCTGATTCGCATGGTCACCTCGGAGCAGTCCACCGGTGCGGTCGGTTTCATGCAGAACCTGAACATGGGCTACGAGCAGTTGCACAGCCTGTATGTGGTGATGCTGATCGGCAGCGTCGCGGGTTTGGTGACCAGCGCACTGACGATCGACCCCAAACACCTGCTGATGCCGTTGATCATCTCGCTGGGTCTGATGGCCACCGGGTCGGTGATGGACAGCTTTTCCAACAACCTGACCCGCCCGGAAAATCTCTATTTCAGTCAGTTTCTGCTGGCGTTCGGCAGCACATTTTTCCTCGGCCCGACCATGGTCTTCGGCACGCGCAACGTGCTGACCAATCCGCGCAATCTGGTGAGTTTTTCCGTGCTGTTCGGGATCTGCAATAACCTCGGCGGCCTGCTCGGTGCGGCGCTTCTGGGCACGTTCCAGATCGTCCGGGAAAAATTTCATTCCAGTCAAATCGTTGAGCACCTGACGCTGTCTGACCCTTTGGTGGCTGCGCGCGTGCAGAGCGGCGGCTCGGCGTACGGTTCGCTGTTGGCCGATCCGAGTCTGCGCAACCTGGCGGGGATTCGCAGCCTGGCCAACGCTGCCACCCGTGAGGCCAATGTGCTGGCCTATAACGATGTGTTCATGCTGATCGCCGTGATTGCGGTGTTGACCATGATCTGGCTGTCCATTCGTGCGCTGTGGCTGATGAGCACCACCAAAGCCGTCGCCACGGCGCCATCCACACCTTCCAGCGGTGCCACTTCTTCATGACCGAACCGACCACCACTACCACCAATGCCATCGCTGCCACGCCCGAGGGTGAGGCGCCGCCGTCATCGCCAAACACCGAGCCACGTTCGCTGCGGGTGCGGATCATCTCCTCGCTGGGCTTTGCCGCGATTGCCATCGTCGGCGTGCTGATCGTGTTGTATGCTTGGCAATTGCCGCCGTTCAGCAGTGCGGTCGAAACCACCGAAAACGCCTTGGTGCGCGGGCAGGTGACGATCATCGGCCCGCAACTCGCCGGTTACGTCTATGAAGTGCCGGTACAGGATTTCCAGTACGTGAAGGCCGGCGATTTGCTGGTGCGGCTGGATGACCGTATCTATCAGCAGCGGCTCGATCAGTCACTGGCGCAATTGGCGGTGCAGAAAGCTGCGTTGGCCAACGTCGTGCAGCAACGCAACAGCGCCGAGGCGACGATCAAATTGCGTCAGGCCGTTCAAGCTGACAGTGAAGCGCAGTTGCGCAAAAGCGAGGCGGATCTGCGCCGTAATCAGGAATTGGTGCGCGACGGTTCGGTGTCCAAGCGTGAGATGGATGTAGCACTGGCGGCGAATGCGCAAAGTGTTGCGGGGGTGGCGCAGGCCAAGGCCAATCTGGAAATCGCCCGTCAGGATCTGCAAACAGTGATCGTCAATCGCGGCTCGCTGGAAGCGGCAGTGGCCAGCGCCGAAGCGGCGGTGCAACTGGCGCGAATCGATCTGTCGAACACGCGCATCGTTGCCCCGCGTGACGGTCAGCTCGGGCAGATCGGCGTGCGTCTCGGCGCCTACGTCAACTCCGGCGCGCAGTTGATGGCGCTGGTACCGAACCAGAAATGGGTGATCGCCAACATGAAGGAAACACAGATGGATAATGTGCGGGTCGGGCAACCGGTGCGCTTCACTGTCGATGCCTTGAACCACCGCAAATTCACCGGGCATGTGCAGCATATTTCCCCGGGGACGGGGTCGGAATTTGCCTTGTTACAGGCGGATAACGCTACTGGCAACTTTGTGAAAATTGCTCAGCGCGTGCCGGTGCGGATCACCATCGATCCGGATCAGCAGGAAGAGGAACGGTTGCGGCCGGGGATGTCGGTAGTGGTCAGCATCGACACCGCCGCCGGCAACACCCAGCCCCACTGATCAACACATAACCCTGTGGGAGCGAGCCTGCTCGCGAAAGCGTCGTATCAGTAACATTTCTTTATCTGACACAGCGCTTTCGCGAGCAGGCTCGCTCCCACATTTGAACGGTGTTTATCCAGCGATCATCGGCGGCAGGGTGCCCAGCAGTGAAACCGCCGCCACTGCGCCAATGCCGAGCAGCCATTCGAGCATCACACTGCGCCTGAGCGCACCCATGCGTTGTTCGCAATCATCAACCCGCAAGCGGTTGAACAGCGCTAGCCCAAGCATCCCCAGCACGATCAGCGCCTTGATCAGCAGAATCAGCGCAAACCCGCTGAACAACGGCGTCGGCCACCACTGGCCAGTCAGCACGCGCACATTGATCAAACCCGTAATCAGCAGCCCCGCGACCAAGGCATAACCGACTCCGCTGAAGCGCCGCAAAACTTCACGCATCGGCTCCGTCGGCTGACGCAGAATCATCACCAGCAACAACAACCCGCCCAGCCACGCCGCCACGCAGGTCAGATGCACAATCTGGTTGAGAATCAGCAATTGCCCGCTCACGCCATCGAGCATGGCGCCATGCCCGACCGGTGCCAGGGTCGCCAGCAGCAAGCCGCTCAAACCCAACCGCAACGGCATGCTCGAGCGCCAAGGTGTAAACAGCAGCGCCAACAGCACAGCATTGATCAGCAGATGCCAACGCCATACCTGACCAAAAAACGTATTGCCCAGCACCAGCGCAACCGTATCCGGATCAAACGCCGCCGCTGCCGAACCGGCCATGCTCGCGGTGATCAACAGCGCCCAGGCAATCCCGCTGAGCAGCGCCACAGCGGCCAGCCAGCGCGCCAGTCGCGCCAGGTGCCGATCCACTTGCGGCGCTTCATCCTTGAGCAGCAACGGCCTGAACAGCCAGGCCCCGAACAGCATCAACACCACGATGAAATGCACAAAGCGGCACAGCACCAGCGCTTCACTCATGAATTACTGGCCCACCTTGAACTGATAAGCGCCTTCGCTTTTGTGCGTGTCGACCGACACCGCGTGCCATTCGACTTTGTACTCGCCAGCGGTCAGCGGAGCGGCGGGGGTGACGATCAGGGTTTTCTTGTCGCCTTCGGTGGTCAGTGGCTTGATCGCGACCGCTGCGCCATCCTTGGTCACGGTGACTTTGGTGAAACTGGCTTCGACGCCTTCGGAAAAGGTCAGGCGCAAGTCGGCGGGAGCGGCGACTGTGCTATCGGCGGCCGGGGTCTGGCTTTTCAGGTGGGCGTGGGCAAATACGGAGGATGCGGCGAACAGCGAAGCGAGCAGGGCAGTGGTGGTCAGGACGTTCTTGAACAGCATCGCGAATACCTCTGAGGCAGGAGTGAAGAGGCGTCAGTTTAGCCATCCGCTGACGCCAGTACGAAGTTTTGTTTGCAGCGGTCGCCCGCGGAGCAGAGCGGATGCTAGTCTTGGGCAACGCTGTTGTCAGGGAGCCCTCATGGGCAATCACAAGATCGAGATTCGTCGCAATAACGTCGAGAAAATCCTCCTGGCGGCGGAAAAAGTCTTCGCCGAAAAAGGTTTCGGCGGTACCGCCATGGCCGACATCGCGGCTGAAGTGCAATTGCCGCGCTCCAACCTGCATTACTACTTCAGCACCAAGAGCGAGCTGTACAGCGCGGTGCTGTTCGACCTGCTGGAAGTGTGGAAGCAGGACGCGCTGTGCTTCGAGATGTTCGACGACCCGCGCGTGGTGCTGAGCAGTTACATCCGCGCCAAGATGAACCACTCGCGCAGTCGGCCGTACGGCTCGAAAGTCTGGGCCAACGAAATCATCCACGGCGCGCCAACCTTGGGTGAGGCGCTGGATGTCAGCCTGTATGACTGGGCGAAAATGAAGGAAGCGAAGATTCGCCAGTGGGTTGAAGACAAGCGGATTTTGCCGGTGGAGCCGTCGAGTTTGCTGTACATGATCTGGGCGTCGACGCAGCACTATGCTGACTTTGATCATCAGGTGAATATTCTGAATGAACATCAGCCGTTGTCGGACATGCAGTTTGAGCGGGCGGTGCAGACGGTGACGAGTGTGATATTGCGTGGGATCGGGTTGGAACCCTAAAAGCAGACCCTCACCCCAGCCCTCTCCCGGAGGGAGAGGGGGCCGACCGAGGTGTCTTGCGAGGTACATCGACCTGAAAAATCCAGTCGATTATGGATTCAAGGCAGTCCTTGCCTGTTCATGTATCGATTATGGAGTCAAGGCAGTGCTTGCCTGTGAGTCTTGTCGATTATGGATTCACATCAGCACTTTCAGGTCGGCGGAGTTTGCCAGCATCCCCCAATCAGTCCCCTCTCCCTTTGGGAGAGGGTTAGGGTGAGGGGGCTGTTGGATCAGTCGGTGATCTAGACCGCCACGTGATACGGATTCCGCGGATCATGATTCCAGTCCAGAAACGGCTTCCCAGTCTCCATCGGCACCATCTCGATGCAATCCGCCACCGGACAAGTGATCTGGCACAAGTTACAACCCACACACTCCTCATCAATCACTTCATATTTATGCGTGCCGTCCGCCTGCTTGAGACTGCCGATCGCCTGGTGTGAAGTGTCCTCGCAAGCAATGTGACAGCGCCCGCAGCCAATGCACGCATCCTGATCAATCTTCGCAATCACCTGATAGTTGATATCAAGGTACTTCCAGTCCGTGGTATTGCCCACCGCACGCCCGGAAAACTCAGCAATGTTGGCGTAACCCTGACTGTCCATCCACCGCGACAAACCATCCTTCATTTCCTCGACAATACGAAAGCCATGCAGCATCGCCGCCGTGCACACCTGCACCGCGCCGCTGCCCAGCGCCATGAATTCCGCCGCATCGCGCCAACTGCCGATGCCGCCAATGCCGCAGATCGGCAGGCCCTGGGTCTGCGGATCGCGGGCAATTTCGGCGACCATGTTCAGCGCAATCGGCTTCACCGCCGAGCCGCAATAACCGCCATGCGTGCTTTTGCTGCCGACGGTGGGCAGGGCGACCATGTGCTCCAGATCGACGCTGGTGATCGAGTTGATCGTATTGATCAGCGACACCGCATCGGCGCCACCGCGATGGGCGGCGCGGGCGGCGACGCGGATGTCGGTGATGTTCGGCGTCAGTTTGACGATCACCGGTAGCGAGCAATAGGTCTTGCACCAGCGTGTGACTTGCTCAACGTACTCCGGCACCTGACCGACCGCCGCGCCCATGCCCCGTTCAGGCATGCCGTGCGGGCAGCCGAAATTCAGTTCGATGCCGTCAGCGCCGGTGGCTTCTACCAGCGGCAGGATGTGTTTCCACGACTCCTCGACGCACGGCACCATCAGCGAAACAATCAGTGCGCGATCCGGCCAGTCCTTCTTCACCTGAGTGATTTCGCGCAGGTTGATCTCCAGCGAACGGTCGGTGATCAGTTCGATATTGTTGATGCCCAGCACTTCACGGTTGTTGCCGTAATGCGCCGAATAACGCGACGAGACGTTGACCGCCGCCGGGTCCTCTCCGAGGGTTTTCCACACCACGCCACCCCAGCCCGCTTCGAAAGCGCGGACGACGTTGTAGGCCTTGTCAGTCGGCGGCGCAGAGGCCAGCCAGAACGGATTCGGTGCTTTGATGCCAGCGAAGACAATCGACAGATCGGCCATTTACGCAGCCTCCACGTTAAGCATCAGTTGAGCGTTGATCGCCTCGGCGGCGCGTTTGCCGTGCTGCACGGCTTGCACGGTGAGGTCTTGATCGAGGCTGGTGCAGTCACCGCCGGCATACACGCCGGGGATGCTGGTGCGCAGGTTTTCGTCGACCTGAATGCGCTCGCCCTGGCGCTTGAGTTCGCGGGCTAGCGGGTCGGCGAGGGCGCTGCCATCGAACGCCTGGCCGATGGCTTTGAAGATCGCGTCAGCAGCCAGCTCGAAAGTTTCGCCGGTGGTTTGCAGGCGTCCTTCGACCAGATCGGTGCGGGCGAAACGCATGCCGCGCACATGGCCCTGAGCGTCGAGCAGTACCTCTTCCGGTTGCGCCCAGGTCAGCAGGCGTACCTGATTGGCTTTGGCGATGTCTTGCTCATGGCCGGTGGCGCCCATGTCGGCAGCACCACGCCGATACACCAGATTCACATCACGAGCACCGAGGCGGGCCATTTGCACGGCCATGTCGATCGCCGTGTTACCGGCGCCGAGGACGATGCAGCGCTCGGCCAGCGGCAGTTGCGTGAGGTCTTCGGCCTGACGCAGTTCGCGAATGTAATCGGTGGCGGCGAGCAAGCCCGGGGCATCTTCATGGGACAAACCGAGTTGCTTGCTGGCGTTGAGGCCGAGGCCGAGGAACACCGCGTCAAACTGCTGATGCAGTTCGCTGAGGGTCAGATTCTCGCCGAGTTTTTGCCCGTGACGAATCTCGATGCCGCCAATCTGCAGGAGAAAATCCAGTTCCTTCTGCGCGTAGTCGTCGACCAGTTTGTACTTGGCGATCCCGTATTCGTTGAGGCCGCCAGCCTTCTCCCGTGCTTCGAAAATCACCACGTCGTGGCCGTGCATGGCGCTGCGATGTGCACAGGACAAACCGGCCGGCCCGGCGCCGACCACGGCAATCCTTTTGCCGGTGGCGGCGGCGCGCTGGAACGGGTGCTCGGTGAAGTGTGCATTGTCGACGGCGTAGCGTTGCAGCAGGCCGATCAGCACCGGCGCGCATTCCTGAGCGTTGTTGCGCACGCAGGCTTGCTGGCAGAGGATTTCGGTTGGACAGACTCGTGCGCAACTGCCGCCAAGGATGTTCGCCGAGAGAATTTTTTGCGCCGCGCCAGGGACGTTGTCCTGATGAATGTTGCGGATGAACGACGGGATGTCGATCTCGCTCGGGCACGCATTCACGCACGGCGCGTCATAGCAATACAGGCAGCGCGAGGCTTCCAGATGTGCCTGCCGATCGTTGAGCGGCGGCGCCAGATCGGTGAAATGCCCGGCGAGGGCGGCCGCGCTTTCGTGCGGGTGGGGGAGATGGTTCAGGGTCTCGATCACGGTTTATGGCCTCACGGTTATTTGAGGTGCTGCCTCTGATGGGCATTGGTTTTTGTGTTGCCTGGACTGGCCTTTTCGCGAGCAGGCTCGCTCCCACAGGGGAATGCATTTCAAATGTGGGAGCGAGCTTGCTCGCGAAGGCCGAAGGCCTGGATTTCAGCGTTTCACAGCAACTGGCTTGTGCAACTCAGCCCGCTTGCTCAGCAAATCAAACACCGCCGGATACGCCGGCCGTTCGATATAGCGCCCGGCACCGCGCTCGGCGCGCAAATCACCATCGGCCCAGACCACCCGGCCCTGGCTGACGGTATGGCTCGGCACACCGCGCACGGTCTTGCCTTCGAAGATGTTGAAGTCCACCTGCTGATGGTGGGTCTTGGCGGAAATGGTCCGGGTGCCTTGCGGATCCCACAGCACCAGATCGGCATCGGCGCCGACGCGAATCGCGCCTTTGCGCGGATAGAGATTGAAGATCTTTGCGGTGTTGGTGGAGGTGAGGGCGACGAAATCCTGCATCGATAAACGGCCGGAATTAACCCCCTCATCCCAAAGCACCGCCATGCGATCTTCGATACCGGCCGTGCCGTTGGGAATCTTGCTGAAGTCATCGCGCCCTGCGGCTTTCTGCTCGGCGCAGAAGCAGCAATGGTCAGTCGCGGTCGTGTGCAGATTGCCGTTTTGCAGTCCGTGCCACAGCGCCTCTTGATGACCACGCGGACGGAACGGCGGGCTCATCACATAACCGGCCGCGGTCTGCCAGTCCGGGTGTTGATAGACGCTGTCATCGAGCAGCAAATGCCCGGCGAGCACTTCGCCGTACACCGGTTGGCCTTTACTGCGCGCATAGGTGATTTCGTCGAGGGCTTCTTTGGTCGAGACGTGCACCAGGTACAACGGCGTGCCGATGGTTTCGGCGATACGAATCGCCCGGCTCGCCGCTTCACCTTCAACCTGCGACGGCCGCGACAGTGGATGCGCTTCCGGCCCGGTGATGCCTTGGGCCATCAACTTGCGTTGCAGGTGATAGACCAGCTCGCCGTTTTCTGCGTGCACGGTCGGCACCGCGCCGAGTTCCAGGCAACGTTCGAAACTCGCCACCAGTGTGTCGTCGGCGGCCATGATCGCGTTCTTGTAAGCCATGAAATGCTTGAAGCTGTTGATGCCGTGATGGCTGACCAGCTCGGCCATCTCCTCACGCACCTGTTCGCTCCACCAGGTGATCGCAACGTGGAAGCCATAGTCGGAAGCCGACTTTTCCGCCCAGCCGCGCCACTGATGAAACGCTTCCATCAGCGACTGCTGCGGATTGGGAATCACAAAGTCGATGATTGATGTGGTGCCACCGGCCAGTCCCGCCGCCGTGCCACTGTAAAAATCTTCACTGGCCACGGTGCCCATGAACGGAAGCTGCATGTGGGTGTGCGGGTCGATCCCGCCGGGCATCAGGTATTGGCCACTGCCGTCGAGCACTTCGGCGTCGGCGGGAATATCCAGGTTTTCACCAATGGCTTTGATCACGCCGTCGGCGCAATAGACGTCGGCGCGATAACTTTCATCATGGGTAACAACGGTGGCGCCACGGATCAACAGAGACATTCCGAGTTCCTCGCAGGCATTGACCGACTTGTGCCGGTTCTAGATGTTTTATTGATGTACAGCGCTGCAGAGCGTATTCCTGTCAGCGCTGTCAGGAATAGAAACTAGTCGCAGATTTGCAATAGAGCAAGATTATTTTTTATAAGCTTATGACTGTTTTAAGTATTTGAAAAATAACGATAAAAACAGAAAATCACCAAAATGGTGAGGCTGCTCACCATTTTGACGCACTTGACAGGATGGAAATATGAGCAAGATTTCCTATGTGAAATCAGCCGCTTGAAGTTGAGCTGCGGTTGCTCGCTCACAATGAAAATAAATGCAGTGCACCAGATTGAGTCCTGTCTGTTCGGACAACTTGCCAGGTGTTTAGTCTGAGCACTCAGACAAGTTTCCGCGAACTCATCCGGTGAATAATTAAAACTGATTAATATCAGAAAGTTGCAAAGCGTTTAACGCTCGGCCCGATGCGCAAGCGGGGCACCCGGCACGTTTATTGATGCCGCCGCTGACACCATGGCCGGTGCACGAAAGTTGTCAGTTCCTCCGGCCATCGTCCGGCTGCACCTGTGTGTGCAAGCCGCCTGATGAGCAGAAAAATAATCAGAAGAACAGTGGAGCGGCCATGCAACAGATCAGATCGCAAGTGACCGAGCGCGACGGCTTGTTCGAGCTTGAAGCCGGTAGCGACGTCCTCGACAGTCCCCGTTACAACCACGACATGGCACCGACCAAGGTGCGCGAACGAACCTGGAACAAATGGCACATCACCGCGCTGTGGGTCGGCATGTCGATCTGCGTGCCGACCTACACCCTCGGCGGCGTACTCACCGCTTACTTTGGCCTGACCGTTGGTGAAGCGTTGCTGGCGATTCTGTTCGCCAACGTCATCGTGCTGATTCCGCTCACGCTCAACGCGTTTCCCGGCACCAAGTACGGCATTCCGTTTCCGGTGTTGCTGCGCTCATCGTTTGGCATCCTCGGTTCCAACGTGCCGTGTCTGATTCGCGCGCTGGTGGCGTGTGGCTGGTTCGGTATCCAGACGATGTTTGGCGGGCTGGCGATTCACCTGTTTCTCGGCTCGGTGTTCGAGGGCTGGAAATCCCTCGGCGGCACGGGGGAGGTGATTGGCTTCATGATTTTCTGGGCGTTGAATCTGTGGGTGGTGATTCGTGGCGCCGAGTCGATCAAGTGGCTGGAAACTTTGTCGGCGCCGCTGCTGGTGGCGGTCGGCATCGGTCTGCTGGTGTGGGCGATGCCCAATGTGTCGATGACCGAGCTGCTGGCGATTCCAGCGAAACGTCCGGAGGGCGCCAGTGTGGTGAGTTACTTCGCCGCCGGGCTGACCGCGATGGTCGGGTTTTGGGCGACGTTGTCGCTGAACATTCCGGACTTCAGCCGTTACGCCAAGAGCCAGAAAGATCAGATACTCGGGCAGATTTTCGGCCTGCCGCTGACCATGTTTCTGTTCGCCTCCCTCGGCGTGATCATGACGGCCGCCTCGGTGAAACTGGTCGGTGTGACCGTCTCCGATCCGGTCACTCTGATCGGTCATATCCAGAGTCCGGTGTGGGTGGCGGTGGCCATGGCGTTGATCATCATCGCCACGCTGTCGACCAACACCGCCGCGAACATCGTCTCGCCGACCAACGACTTTCAGAACATTGCGCCCAAAGTCATCAACCGCACCAAAGCGGTGTTGCTGACCGGGTTTGTCGGGCTGGTGCTGATGGGCCATGAACTGCTGAAAAAACTCGGTCTGATCGTTTCCGATGTCAGTCTGGAAACCGTGTATTCCAACTGGCTGCTCGGTTATTCGAGCCTGCTCGGGCCGATTGCCGGGATCATGGTGGTGGACTATTTCCTGATCAAGAAACAGCAACTGGACCTGGCCGGGTTGTACCGCGATGACGTGTATCCGGCGTGGAACTGGGCCGGGTTTCTCGCGTTCGGGGTGCCGGTGGTGCTGACCTTGCTGTCGCTGGGCAGCGATGCGTTCAGCTGGTTCTACAGCTATGGCTGGTTCACCGGCTCGGCGCTGGGCGGGATTATTTATTACGGGTTGTGCGTGATGCGCGCGCAGCCCTCTGCCGTTAAAACGGCGGTGTAGCGACAGGCCTCATCGCGAGCAGGCTCACTCCTACATTTGGAATGCGTTCCCCTGTAGGAGTGAGCCTGCTCGCGATAGCGGTCTACCCGACACCACAGCAATATCCATAAGAAAAGCAGCCTGAGGAGATCCCCATGAACGCAGCCGTAGACGTTCTGCAATCGAGCCATCAGCACATCAACCGCGACCGCTTATGGGCGTCGCTCATGGAGCTGGCCAAGCTCGGCGCCACGGTCAAGGGCGGTGTCTGTCGCCTGGCCCTGACCGATCTCGACCGCCAGGCTCGCGACCTGTTCGTGCAATGGTGCAAGGACGCCGGATGCAGCGTCACCGTCGATGCCGTCGGCAACATCTTCGCCCGTCGTCCCGGGCGCAATCCCAACCTGCCACCGGTGATGACCGGCAGCCACATCGATACCCAACCCACCGGCGGCAAGTTCGACGGCTGTTTCGGCGTGCTCGCTGGTGTCGAAGTGCTGCGCACGCTCAACGACCTCGGCGTGGAAACCGAAGCGCCGCTGGAAGTGGTGGTCTGGACCAACGAAGAAGGCTCGCGCTTCGCCCCGTGCATGATGGGCTCCGGCGTGTTTGCGGAGAAATTCACCCTCGAAGAAACCCTCGCCAAAGTCGATGCCGACGGCGTCACCGTTGGCGAAGCGCTCAACGCCATCGGTTACGCCGGCCCGCGTAAAGTCAGCGGGCATAAAGTCGGCGCCTATTTTGAGGCACACATCGAACAAGGCCCGATCCTCGAAGACGAGCAGAAAACCATCGGCGTGGTGCTCGGCGCGTTGGGGCAGAAGTGGTTCGACCTCAAGCTGCGCGGCGTCGAAGCGCATGCCGGCCCGACGCCGATGCACTTGCGTAAAGATGCGCTGGTCGGCGCCTCGGTAATCGTCGGCGCCGTCAACCGCGCCGCGCTCGGCCATCAACCTCACGCCTGCGGCACGGTCGGTTGCCTGCAAGCCTATCCCGGGTCGCGCAATGTCATCCCCGGCGAAGTGCGCATGACCCTCGACTTCCGTCATCTGGAGCCGGCGCGTCTGGACTCGATGATTGCCGAGGTGAAGCAAGTCATCGAAGCCACCTGTGAGGAACACGGCCTGACTTACGAACTGACGCCGACAGCGGACTTCCCGCCGCTGTACTTCGAAAAAGGCTGCGTGGAAGCGGTGCGCGGCGCAGCGAAAGGGCTTGGCTTGTCGAATATGGACATCGTCAGCGGCGCCGGCCATGACGCGATTTTCCTCGCCGAACTCGGCCCGGCCGGGATGATCTTCGTGCCGTGCGAAGGCGGCATCAGCCACAACGAAATCGAGAACGCCGCGCCGGACGATCTGGCGGCCGGATGTGCGGTGTTGTTGCGGGCGATGCTGGCGGCGTCGGCGATGGTTGCGGGAGGACAGCGCGCAGCCTGAAGATCAAAAGGTCGTAGCCTTGTAGGAGCTGTCGAGTGAAACGAGGCTGCGATCTTTTCCTGTCACCCAAACGTCACAAACCTGTGCGATGTTGCCGGCCCATGAAAATCATCACCTCCGGCGCGTCCTATCTGGACATCGACGCCTACGCCTGCTGCATCGCCTACGCAGAATTGCTCAACCTGCAAGGCGTTCCCGCCCGCGCCGTCAGCAGCGCGCAACCCAACGTCAGCGTTTCGCAAACCGTACTCGGCTGGGCTGCTGCTTTTGACGATTACCTGCCGACGCTGGACGATGAGTTTGTCATGGTCGATGTCTCCGACTATTACCATTTCGACCCGTTGGTGGTGCGCGAGCGGGTGGTAGAGATCATCGATCATCATCCGGGGTACGAGCATTATTGGGCGCAGAAGCTTGGATCTGCTGCCGATATCCGCCCGATCGGCGCCGCAGCGACTCAGGTTTTTCAGCGCTGGCAGACGGCCGGTGTGCTGCCGCAGATCAGCGTGCAAAGTGCCGCATTACTGGCCACCGCGATTCTCGACAACACGCTGAATTTCACCGGGCAGATGACCACGCCAGCGGACATCGAGGCCTACACCGACCTCACTTCACGGGCAAAACTGCCGGCAGACTGGCCTCGGCAATATTTTCTCGAGTGCCAGGCCAACATCGAGTCGAACCTGGGCTCTGCATTGGCAGCCGACTCGAAACGGATGAAACCCGAGAGCAACCTGCCAGGCTTTTTCGCGCAAATGACGGTGTGGGATGCCGACGCCTTGCTGCAAAAGCACCGGCCGATGATCAATGGCTGGATGGCGCAGCAGGGCGATGACTGGCTGCTGAATGTGATCAGTATCCGCGACCACAAAAGCTGCTTTCTGGCGCCAACCGAGGTCAGCCAGCAAAAGCTCAATCGCTTGTTGCCACTCGACTGGCAGGCCGGATTGGCCGTGCGGGCGCCGTCAATGCTGCGCAAGGAACTGTTGAAATTGGGGCTGGACGCTGGCAGTCACTGCGCACCAAACAGCATCGTCCAGTAAACCCCTTCATCACTGCGCGCCTCACTGGCAAACCCGGCCCCCACCTGGGTAAACATCGGATTCATCAGATTGGCGCAGTGCCCGGGACTGGCCAGCCATCCGGCCATGGCCTTGCCCGGTGAACTCTGCCCGGCTGCAATGTTTTCGCCAATTTGCCGACCACGATAACCCGCCGCACGGGCGCGATCGGCGGGCAGGTCGCCGTCCGGGTCGCGGTGGGCGAAATAGTTGCCGTAAGCCATGGCTTTGCTGTGTCCCTGTGCGGCGGCGCCCAACGCGGCGTTCCAGCTCAATGGCCGGGCGGCGGCGAAGCGTTGGCGTCCACACATCCGTGGCCGGGCGCGCGCGGCGTTGACCTCGGCGAGCAGCGCCTTGCCGACGCTGCGGTTATCGCCAACGCGGCTGTCGAGCACCGGTTGCGCCAACACCACTTGCCACTCATTGCGCGAGCGGCTGACGCCGATGTCGGCGTAGCTGGCATCCAGCAGCGCGGCGCAGTGCTCGTCCTGCAGCAGGTCGAAAGCCTCCTCGGCGTCCTCGGCCCCGACCACGCGAATACTGCGCACCGCCACGGCGGAATACCCGGACGACTTCAACGCTTCACGCATGCCGCCGGCATAGCGATAACCGATCGGCAAGGCCAGGTTCGACTTCAGCGCCAACGGTGCCACGCGTTGCGCTGGGCGTCGATCGCAACGTTGCGGATGGGCGCGATAGTCGTTGATGGCAGCCACCAGTTGCCGCTCCGCACCGGCATGGGCGGTTGCAGCGAGCAGCGGCGAAAGGATCAGCAGGCACAGCGAAACCAAGCGAGACGAGCGAACGGCGTGGCGCATGAGACGGGCAGCTCTGAAGGAGGACAGCGCAAAAGGTGAGTGAACCGCAGAAAGCGGCGCGAGTAGGACTGGGCTTTTTGGACTTGGTTCAAGGGGCGGTGAAGGCTTTACGGCGAAGCGACGAACAGTGGAATCAAACAGAGCGCTATGTTGCGCCGGATGACGCTATCGCGAGCAGGCTCACTCCTACATTTGGAATGCGTTCCCCTGTAGGAGTGAGCCTGCTCGCGATGGCGTCACTGAAAACAATACAAAAGACACAGGCAGACCACTATCACCGATTCAACACATCCTTCATCCACTGCAAATACTGCGCACGATCCGAGATCGAGTTATGCCCCGAATCCGGCACCACCCTGAGCACCGCCACGCCTTGCGGGAAGTTCTCCAGCAAACGCTGCGTGCTGGCGCGCGGAATCACCTCGTCGTCACTGGCCGCCAGCAGCAACGTCGGCACGCGGATATGCGCGGCGTATTTGCCGGATTCGAAGCGATCCTTGAGCAACCATTTCACCGGCACCCACGGATATTGCTGCGCCGCGATTTCTTCGAGGCTGTTGTAAGGCGTCACCAGAATCAGCTGTTGCACCGGTCGCTGGCTGGCCAGACGCACGGCCACTCCGGAACCGAGACTGCGCCCGACCACGGCAATCTGCGGATGACTGGCATAGACCTGATCGAACAGCGCCAGCGCATCCTCGGCAATCGCCGCTTCCGACGGTGAGCCGCCGCTGCCACCGAAGCCGCGGTAGTTGAGCAGATACACCGCGTAATCGGGAAACGCCTCGGCAAACTCCGGCAGATTGCGCGACACGTCCTCGGCATTGCCACCGAAATAGATCAGCGCCCGTGGCCCGACACGCTCGCGGGTGATCAGCGAAATCTGCGCGTCCGGCATCGACAGTGTCATCCGTGAATCAGCGGAAGTGACGGCATTAGGCTGCGGAAAATAGATCAGCGAGCGCTGAAAAAAGAACAGCGCCGCACACAGCACCAAGTACACGGCAACGATCAATGCGACGAGTGACATCAGGGTTCGGGACATTCGGCTACTTTTAACGGTGTGTGAAGGATCGCTGTCGCAGTGTAGTCCAGCCCTGCAGCCGGGCCGCTCGCACACACAACATGCAACAGATTCACGCAGCAGGGGAACCAGCATGAGCCACACTGAGGGTTACTCCCGTCGCCGATTGCTTACGCTGGCTGCCGGGGTTTCGGCGGTCTTCACCTTTGATCGGGCGTTGGCCACAACCACTACGTCCGCGACTACCGGAGGCCACGCCATGCAGACCCGCGCCATCCCGTCCAGCGCCGAGTCGCTGCCCATCGTGGGTCTGGGCACCTATCGCGGCTTCGACGTCGCCCCCGGCGATCCGGCCTACCGGCAACTGCCGGCGGTGCTTGATGAACTGTTCACCAAGGGCGGCACGCTGATCGACAGTTCACCGATGTATGGCCGGGCAGAGGAAACTACCGGTGAGCTGCTGTCGATCCACGAACCGCGTTCGCCGGCGTTTCTGGCGACCAAGGTGTGGACGCGCGGGCGCAAGGAGGGCATCGCGCAGATGGAGCAGTCGTTCAGCCTGCTGCGCACCGAACGCATCGACCTGATGCAGATCCACAACCTGCTCGACTGGCAAACCCACCTGCCGACCCTGCGTGAATGGAAAGCCCAAGGGCGCATCCGTTACATCGGCATCACCCATTACACGGACTCGGCCTATGAAGAAGTCGAAGCGGTGTTGAAGGTCGAACAACTGGATTTTCTGCAAATCAATTACGCCCTCGATGACCGTGGCGTGGAAAAACGCATTCTGCCGCTGTGTCGCGAGCGTGGCGTGGCAGTGATCTGTAATCGGCCGTTCGGTGGCGGGGGACTGCTGGCCCGGCTCAAAGGCAAACCGCTGCCGGGCTGGGTGTCGGACGTGCAGGTCAACAGCTGGCCGCAACTGGCGTTGAAGTTTCTGCTCGCACATTCGGCGGTGACTTGCGTGATACCCGGCACGGGCAATCCGCGTTACATGGCCGATAACGCCAAGGCCGGGTTCGGGCCGATGCTCACGGATGCGCAGCGGCATCAGTTGATTGCGTTGATGGGTTGATCGAGCTCGCCAAACGATCGCGACTTCACGTTGGTTCAGGCTTGTATTAATTTCGAAACGGTCTGAAAGACTGTCATATCTGACAGTTGGAAGGGGGTTGTTTGTCGGTGAGTATGGAGATTCCTGCCTCACCAAAGAAGAACGATCATGGACGTGCAAGGCCGCAGGTTCACCTATTGCACCGGGGTTTGTCTCTTGCTGATTTTGTTCGCTGCGTACGCCCATAACGAACAGTATGTTTGTCTGGGCATGCAGCGCGGGCAGATTGCAACAGTGACGGCGAACTCTGTGTACGCGGCCGTGCAGATAGCCAAGGCGTCTTGGGGCGCTGCGGGTTGCTTTAAAACGTGACAAGTCGCTCAAGCGCGATAGCGCAACGCCTCCAGCAACAACGCAAACGCCGGTGCTGCTTGACGTCGACTCGGGTAATACAGGTGATACCCGGCAAACGTCGGGCACCAATCCTCCAGCACCTGCAGTAAACGGCCGTCGGCCAGATACGGCGCGACGACGTTTTCCGGGATGTAACTCAGGCCAAAACCGTCCAGCGCAGCGTCGAGCAACGGGTAGACGCCGTTCAGGGTGATCTGCCCGGATACCCGCACTTTCAGGCTTTCCCCAGCCTTTTCGAATTCCCAGCTGTACAACCCGCCATTGGTGGGCAGGCGCAGGTTATTGCAGGCGTGGTCGGTCAGATCCCTTGGCGTTTGCGGCGGCGTGCGTTTGGCGAAATAGGCGGGTGAACCCACCACCGCCATGCGCATGTCGGGACCGATGCGGGTGGCGATCATGCCTTGTGCGACGTCTTCGCCCAGGCGCACGCCGGCGTCGAAACCCTGGCCGGCGATGTCGACGAAACCATAATCGCAGCAGACTTCGACGGCGATGTCCGGGTACTGCGGCAGAAAGTCTTTGAGCACCGGGCGCAGCAGCCAGTCCAGCGAATGATCGGTGGCACTGATGCGGAGCTTGCCGGCGGGGGTGTCGCGCAGGTTGCTCAGGGCCGCGAGTTCCAGTTCGATTTCTTCGAAGCGCGGGCCGATGGTTTGCAGCAGATGTTGACCGGCTTCGGTGGGCGAGACGCTGCGAGTAGTGCGGGTCAGCAGACGCAGGCCCAAACGGGCTTCGAGTGCGCGAATGGTGTGGCTGAGCGCCGATTGCGAGACGCCGAGTTTGGCCGCCGCTTTGGTGAAACTGCGCTCGCGGGCGACGGCGAGGAAGGCGAGGAGGTCAGTGGCGTTTTCCCGAAGCATTGATGAGTGTCCTGCATAAGTTTTTTTGAATTCTAGTCGATTATCTGAAGAGTTCGGCTGGGTAAAGTAGTGGCATTGATTATTTGGAGGAATTGCCATGAACCCGATTGCCGCTTCTGCGTTGACCCTTTCTCTGTTGGCGGGTGAGGTGCAGGCCGATGAAACCCCGCGTGTGACGGTCACGCCCAATGGCTCGCAACCTTCGGCCAGAGGCCCGGCGGATTGGTTCACTGGCACTGTCCGTGTCGATGCGCCGTTCAAAGGCTCAGACGAGGCGCGGGTCAGTGGTGCGACGGTGACGTTTGAGCCGGGTGCGCGTACCGCGTGGCACACTCATCCGTTGGGGCAGACATTGATCGTCACGGCAGGGTTCGGGTTTGTGCAGGAATGGGGGCAGCCGGTGCGTGAGATTCGTCCTGGGGATACGGTGTGGATCGCGC
This sequence comes from Pseudomonas tensinigenes, assembly GCF_014268445.2. Classification (NCBI taxonomy): domain Bacteria; kingdom Pseudomonadati; phylum Pseudomonadota; class Gammaproteobacteria; order Pseudomonadales; family Pseudomonadaceae; genus Pseudomonas; species Pseudomonas tensinigenes. Next base: position 4,211,213 of record NZ_CP077089.1, on the reverse strand, counting down.
CGGGGGCCAAGCATTGGCATGGGGCGGCGCCGACCACGGCGATGACCCATATCGCTATTGCCGAAGTGTTGGATGGCAAAGTAGTGGATTGGATGGAGCAGGTGAGTGATGAGCAGTATCCGGGTTCCGAGTGAAGCGCTTCCCTCACCCCAGCCCTCTCCCGGAGGGAGAGGGGGCCGACCGAGATGTCTTGCGCCATACATCGACCTGAGAGACCGGGTCGATTATGGATTCACATTGGGGCTTTCAGATCGGTGAAATTCTCCAATTTCTCTCACCGCAGCCCTCCCGGAGGGAGAGGGGGCCGACCGAGGTGTCTGGCGTCATCCATCGACCTGAGAGACCGAGTCGATTATGGATTCACAGCAAAGCGTTATTCATCGACCTGAAAGTGCCGTGTCGATTATGGATTCACAGCAAGACGTTCACGTCGGTGCAGCCCTCGAATATCCCCGGATCGGTCCCCTCTCCCTTTGGGAGAGGGCTAGGGTGAGGGGCTCTTTTCAGGCGTTTAGATCATCTCCGGCAGTGAAGAGAGGATTTTATCGAGGGTGATCGGATACTCCCGCACCCGCGCCCCCGTGGCGTTGTAAATCGCATTCGCCACCGCCGCACTGACCCCGCAAATCCCCAACTCACCAACACCCTTGGCCTTCATCGGCGAAGACACCGGATCGGTCTCATCAAGAAAAATCACTTCCTGATGCGGAATGTCGGCATGCACCGGCACTTCATACCCGGCCAGATCATGATTGACGAAAAAGCCGAGCTTCTTGTCCACCGCCAACTCTTCCATCAACGCCGCACCAACGCCCATAGTCATCGCGCCGATAACCTGGCTGCGCGCCGCTTTCGGGTTGAGAATTCGCCCGGCCGCGCACACCGCCAACATCCGGCGGACTCGCACTTCACCGGTCGCCGCATCCACCGCGACCTCAACGAAATGCGCACCGAACGTCGACTGCTGATACTGCTCGGCCAGGTCGGCAAATTCGATGCTGTCCTCAGCCACCACAGCGCCGTTTTGCGCGGCATTGCGTAACGGCACGCTCTTGCTGCCGAGCCGTACCTGACCGTCGACAAACTCCGCCTGATCCGCCGCCATCCCCAACTTGCCCGCCACCGCCTCACGCAGTTTCATGCACGCGGCATACACCCCGGCAGTCGAGCAGTTAGCGCCGAATTGCCCGCCGGAACCTGCGGACACCGGAAAACTCGAATCGCCCAGATGCACGCTCACATCCTTCAAACCAACGCCCATCATCTCGGCCGCCGTCTGCGCGATGATCGTGTAACTGCCGGTGCCGATATCGGTCATGTCGGTTTCCACCGTGACCTTGCCATCGCGCTCCAGCCGCACCCGCGCGCCCGACTTGACCAGCAGGTTGTTGCGGATCGCCGCAGCGACGCCCATGCCGATCAGCCAGCGACCCTCCCGCCGTGCACCTGGTTGCGCATTGCGTTTGTCCCAGCCGAATTTCTCCGCGCCGGTTTGCAGGCATTCGATCAGGCGCCGCTGCGAGAACGGCCGCTCGGTTTTCATCGGATCGACCTGCGTGTCGTTGAGAATCCGGAACTGGACCGGATCAAGCTTGAGCTGCTCGGCCATCTCGTCCATGGCAATTTCCAGGACCATCAGCCCCGGCGTTTCACCGGGTGCGCGCATGGCGTTGCCTTCGGGCAAATCCAGCGGCGCAAGGCGCATGCTGACCAGCCGATTTTCCGCTGCGTACAGCAACTGACTGGGTTGCGCCGCGACCTCGACTTTGCCTTCCGCCAGATTGCCCGACCAGCCTTCGTGGGCGATCGCAGTGAGTTTGCCGTCCGCCGTCGCGCCCATGCGAATGCGCTGAATCGTCGCCGGGCGGTGCGTGGTGTTGTTGGCGATCTGCGGGCGGGCGAGGGCGACTTTTACCGGCCTGCCAGCCATGCGCGCACCGAGGGCGGCGAGGATCGCATCGGCGCGCACGAACAACTTGCCGCCGAAACCACCGCCAATGTACGGCGAAATCAGCCGGACTTTTTCCTTGGGCAAGCCGAGGGTGGTGGCGATGTCGCCGACGCTCCACGCGATCATCTGATTCGATGTCCACAAGGTCAGTTGATCGCCTTTCCACGCCGCCAACGTGGCGTGCGGCTCCATCATCGCGTGGGATTGATCCGGCGTGGTGTAGGTCTGATCGAACTGCACCGGCGCGGCGGCGAAGGCCTTGGCGAAATCACCGTGGCTGACGTCGGGCAATTCGTCTTTCGGCTCGACGCCTTGGCCACGCACGCTGGCCAGATCGAACTCGCCTTTGGTCGCGACGTAGTCGACCTTGACCAATTGCGCAGCTGCACGGGCCTGCTCGAACGTCTCGGCAACCACCAGTGCAACAGCCTGGTGATAGTGCTGAATCTCCGGCCCGGCCAACAGATGCGCGGCGTTGTATTGGCCTTTGCCGAGTTTACCGGCGTTGGCGGCGGTGACGATGGCCAGCACACCCGGCGCGGCTTTCGCCTGTTCAAGATCGATATTGTTGATGCGGCCCTTGGCGATGGCTGAACCGACCATGACACCGTAAGCCTGATTGGCCACCGCCTCATGCTGCTCGTAGGCGTAAGGCGCCTGACCGCTGGTTTTCAGCGGGCCTTCGATGCGGTCGGTGGGTTGGCCGATGACCTTCAACTGGTCGATTGGGTTGGTGGTGGCGGGCGTGTCGAATTTCATGCTTGCTCCCTCGCTTGCGCCAACACCGAACCGAGCGTGCGCTCGACCAGGGTCAGTTTGAATTGGTTGTCGTGGGTCGGCGTGGCGCCGTCGAGCAGGCGTGCGCTGACCGCTTTGGCGCCTTGGGGCAGCAACGCTTCGGCGGCCTCAACCCGCCATGGTTTCGGCGCGATACCGCCGACGGCGATGCGGCCACTGCCGTCCTTTTGCAGGATCAGACCGACTGACACCAGCGCAAACGCATAGGACGAGCGATCTCGCACCTTGTGATAAACGTGGGTACCGCCAAGCGGTGCGGGCAGTGTCACCGAGGTGATGAATTCGCCGGGGGTGAGGCTGGTTTCGATGTTCGGCGTGGTGCCGGGCAACTGATGGAAATCGGCCATGGCGATGCTGCGGGTCGTGCCATCGGGTTTCACCGTTTCAATCTGCGCATCGAGCGCGCGCATGGCAATTGCCATGTCGCTCGGGTGCGTGGCGATGCACGCGTCGCTGACGCCGATAATCCCCAGTTGCCGACTGACTCCGCCGATCGCTGCGCAACCGCTGCCGGGTTGGCGTTTGTTGCAGGCCTGATTCGTGTCGTAGAAGTAGGGACAGCGCGTGCGTTGCAACAGGTTGCCAGCGGTGGTGGCCATGTTGCGCAACTGCCCGGAAGCCCCGGCGAGCAGGGCGCGGGAGAGCAGGGCGTAGTCTTTTCTGATGCGCTGGTCCGCCGCCAGATCGGTGTTGCGCACCAGCGCGCCGATGCGCAGTCCGCCTTCTGGCGTGGCTTCGATCTGATCCAGACCGAGGTGATTGACATCGATCAGGTGCAACGGCGTTTCGATGTCGAGTTTCATCAGGTCGAGCAGGTTGGTGCCGCCAGCGATAAACCGCGCACCTTCAACTTGTGCAGCTTGTGCGGCGGCCGCGGCGGGGGAGTCGGCGCGGCTGTAATTGAACGGTCTCATGCCGGCACCTCCGCGACTTCGGTGATGGCTTCGATGATGTTCGAGTAGGCGCCGCAGCGGCAGATATTGCCGCTCATGCGCTCCTGAAACTCACTGGCAATCAACCGTGGCGCCTCGGTGAGGCTTTCACTGACATGGCTGGGAATGCCATCGCGGATTTCCTTGATCACCGCCACCGCCGAGCAGATCTGCCCCGGCGTGCAATAGCCGCACTGATAGCCGTCGTGCTTGATGAATGCGGCCTGCATCGGGTGCAGATTGTCGGGCATGCCGAGACCTTCAATGGTGGTGATCTCACTGCCTTCGTGCATCACCGCCAGGGTCAGACAGGAATTGATCCGTCGACCATCGGCGATCACCGTACAGGCGCCGCATTGGCCGTGGTCGCAGCCTTTTTTACTGCCGGTCAGGTGCAGGTGTTCGCGCAAGGCATCAAGGAGGGTGGTGCGGGTGTCGACGTCAAGCGCACGCGGCTTGCCGTTGACGTTGATCGTCACTTTGCTCATGGCCGGTTGCTCCAGATTGGCCGCGTAGGCCTTGAGGCTGATAAACGGCGGCATCGCGAAGGCGGTGGCGGTCACGGCGCCGAGGATCAGAAATCCGCGTCGGGAAATCGTCATGGTTCGATTCCTTTTCTCTCTTCATCAGGGCAGCAGGGTCGTGGATGGCCCAAGCGGGCAGCCAGCGTCATCGCCGGTCTCGTTAAGGAGTGACTGCCGGAGAGAGGAAAAGGTTTTGTCGGATTTTCGTTATAGAGTTATGTGCTTAGCTCATTAATCGACGGTACGACACAATCCCCTGTAGGAGTGAGCCTGCTCGCGATAGCGATAGACCAGTGAGCGATGTGGTGACTGACACACCGCTATCGCGAGCAGGCGAAGGCCTACAAGGATCTGCGCTGTAACCATCATTTCACTAACAACCTGAACCCTGTGGGAGCGAGCCTGCTCGCGAAGAGGCCGGCACAGCCAATATCTTCATTGGCAGACCGGACGCCTTCGCGAGCAGGCTCGCTCCCACATTGGATATGTGTCCGGCCGGACTAATGCCCGCCCACCACCATCGAAGTAAACGGCGCCACATACGCCTGCAACGTCACCAGCCCACCGACCAGAATCGCCAACACGATCGAGTGGAAGAACACATAGCGCAGAATCTCGCCCTCATGCCCATACCAGCGGGTCGCGGTGGAGGCGACCACAATCGATTGCGCATCGACCATTTTGCCCATCACCCCGCCAGAGCTGTTCGCCGCCGCCATCAGCACCGGACTGATGCCGAGCTGTTCCGAGGTGACCCGCTGCAACCCGCCAAACAGAACGTTCGACGCCGTATCCGAACCGGTCAACGCCACACCCAGCCAACCGAGCAAGGTGCCGAACATCGGATAGAAAATCCCCGTCGCCGCGAACGCCAGGCCCATGGTCGCGTCGAGTCCCGAGTAGCGCGTGAGGAACCCCAGCGCCAGCATCGCCGCGATGGTAATCAGCGAAAACCGCACCACCCACAACGTGCGCAGATACTGCTTGATCAGTTGCGGAATCGAATAACCCATCAGCAAACCGCCGACAATCGCCGCCAGCAAGATCCCGCTGCCGGTGGCGGTCAGCCAAGTGAATTTGTACACCGCTTCTTCCGCTTTCGGCGCGGCAACCACGGGAGGCACTTTTTCGATTTGCAGGTGCAGGCTGGTGAACGTCACTGCCGGGGCGAAAATCGGGTTGGCCTCACGCAGCGGCTTGCCCTGCGGGTCGAGCTTGGCCGAGTGGGTTACCGGATCAATGGCGGGCCGGGTGTCGAACATATTCTTGAAGCCCTGCGTGCCCCAGGCAAACACAAACACGGTGAGGATGATCCATGGCATCCATGCGCGCATCACCGCCGGGCGCGCCTGATCGCTGAACGCGGCGCTGGCAGTGATTTTTTCTTCATCGACCTTGGAGTTGTCGACACGCCCCGAAAGCGCAGCGGAGGTGTGAATGGTCGCCGGTTTCCACACCTTCAAGAACAGCGTCAGGCAGGCCATGGAAATCAGCGCGGCGATCACATCCACCAGCATCGGCCCGTGGTAGTTAGATACCAGAAATTGCGGGATCGCGAAGCTGACGCCCGCCACCAGAATCGCTGGCCAGATCTCCAGCATCTTGCGCCAACCGGCAAACGCCCAGATCAACCAGAACGGCACCAGCACCGAGAAAAACGGCAACTGCCGACCGACCATCATCGACAGCTCCATTTCATCCAGCCCGGTGACTTTGGCCAGCGTGATGATCGGCGTGCCTAGCGCGCCGAATGCGACTGGGGCGGTGTTGGCGATCAGCGCCAGACCGGACGCGGCCAGCGGCGAAAAACCGAGACCGATCAGAATCGCCCCGGTCACCGCCACCGGCGTACCGAACCCCGCCGCACCTTCGAAAAACGCACCGAAGCAAAACGCGATCAGCAGCAACTGCAAACGACGGTCATCGGTGATGCGCGCGAGAGAATCCTGCAGCACTTTAAACGAGCCGTTCTCGGTGGTAAGGCGATGCAGGAAGATGATGTTGAGGACGATCCAGCCGATCGGCAACAAGCCATTGGCCGCGCCAAACAACGCCGCTGAGCCGGCCATGCTCGCCGGCATGCCGAAGGCAAAAATCGAAATCAGCAGGGCGGACGCCAGCGCCAGCAGCGCCGCGAGATGCGCCTTGACGTGGAAGAACGCCAGCGCCGCGAGCATCACCACCACCGGTACGGCGGCCATGAGCGTGGAGATCACCGGGTTGCCGAACGGGTCGTAAATTTGCTGCCAGACCATGGTCCACCTCTGCTTGTTGTTATTGAGGGCGCAGATCCATTGCGTGGGGCTAGGTTGCAAGCAGTATAGGTGGCATTTCGCCGCCGCTCGTACAGCGCGGACGGGGCGACCAACGGTCAATGGTGGCCACTGAATCAACGCTGATTTGCCCGGTCGTATCTGCGGCTGCGCGCACCGCGTCCTGAAGGCGTGGGCAGCGTCGCCGATTCCATCGTCAAGACCTTGGTTTTAGGGAAGTGTTGAATGAAGCGTGCAACAACGATGCTGCTGACTGTGACTGCCGCCGTATTGCTCGGCGGCTGCGTCGCGGATTTTGATGATGACCACCGCCATGGCCGGCATTACGACCGCGATCATGGCCGCAATTACGACCACGATCGGCGTTGGGATGATCGCGATGATCGCCGCGACGGGCGTCGTTACTATCGCGATCGGGATGATGACTGAGCCGTGAAGTAATCGGCAGACACCCAAGCGAACAGACATGACGAGGGTGGACGCAGTAGTGGCAATTCAGTAGCATCGCCGCTTTTTCGCGCCTTCCTCCAAGGATGATCATGTCTGTCGCTTCTTTTCTGCGCTATTCGCCTGCGCTGTTCAGCTCTGTCGTAGCCGCTTTTGCACTCGTCGGCTGCACGCAGACGGGGACTTATCAGGACGCCAGCGTGCCTGACGCAGCCAAACTGCGTTTCGTCGCTAACTTGTCCAATGCCACCCTCAATTATTTCGATGCCGAGCATTGCGATGGCATGAGCACCGGGCCGCTGAACAATCTGTTTATCGCCGAGAGCCAGCGCCGGGTCGGCATGAGCGTCGCCGCACCCAAAGACGCCCGTGGTTATCTGGAAATCAAATTGCCGCCGGAAAAAGACCTGTATCTCCAGGTCATGACTCAGTTGGGGCATGGTACCTGTGGTACCGGATTCAACTTGAAACCGGAGCGCGGCGCCGAATACGAGGTGACCTTCGGCTTTACCGGACGTGGCCAGTGTTCGACGTTGGTGGAGCGTTTGCAGCGGGTGGATGGCAAGGATGTGCGTATGCCTCTGACCGTCAAGCGTGGCGGTTTTCCTGCCTGTTACGGGCGCAACGCACTTTTCCCGCAACCGCCGAAACTGCTGCCGGACACGCCAGAGCGTGCTGCGCTGATCGAGCAGATCGTCAATGGCAGCGTGATTGTCATGATCAAGCCCGACCCGGCCAAGGAGCCGCCTGCCAGCATGACGCCTGAGAAACTCGAATCGCTGATCAGCGAACGCAAGGGCAAACTCGGTTTTGCCCTGCCAGACGAGTATTGGACGCTGTACCGTCAGAACCTTGTTGAATTTGAAAAAGAGGCTGGCACTAACAGGACGCGGGCGCTGCAAGTGGCCACCGATGAATATCGCCAGCGCCTGCGCAGCGTTGACGACAAGCAGTTGAAAGAGTGGTCGCACAGCGAAGATACGTCCGGCAAGCGCGCTAATTCGGCGCCGGCCGAGCAGGAAAAACTGGCGATCATGGATTATTTCCAGGCCACCAATAAGGTGATGGCCGAGACCATCAATCATCATCTCGAGCGCATGGCGCAAATGGATACGCAGTACGACGTGTGTTCGCGTTATTCCGAGTGCTGGAAGCGCTGACTGCATTTATCGCCGATGTAAAAAAGCCCACTGAGTCGTGATGACCAGTGGGCTTTTTCATGGGCGCTCGGTTGTCCAGGCGTCCGTTACGGCAATTAAAAGTGAGCGCTCGCCCGGACGCTGGATCGCGCAGGCACGGCGGCCTCGATGTCCAGCAAATGGGTGGCGAGAATGTCGCTCAGAAAACGGAACTGATCGTTGATGCCGACCACTTCATTGCTGAAGTGATTGGTTGCAGCCGGCATCAGCAGATCTTCGAAATCTTCGTTGAACACCAGTGCCTGCGCCTTGTGCGACACGACGTGCTGGTCGTAATAGTTGCTGCCGAACACCGGGAAACTCACGGAGAGTGTGACGTGGGTGTGAATCATGTTGTGAACTCCTCGTTGTGTTTCGGATGGGCTAATCGTGCCTTTCATGGGGGGTGGGCGGAAGGCATTCGTGGCGATGGTGAATATCGATGACAGTGATGGTTGGGGCTTTTGGGGTGTTGCTGATGGCGCCTTCGCGAGCAGGCTCGCTCCCACTTTGAAATGCATTCCCCTGTGGGAGCGAGCCTGCTCGCGAAGGCGCCAGTCCAGCCACAACCGGACAAACGGCCCGATACTCACACCTATACTCAGATCTGCATCCTCCCTGTTTAAAGGAAACCGCCACCGTGAACCCGCGTGCGCTGCTCGTCGCCGCACTGCTTCTGCTGGCCGGCTGCGCGACTTCCGCGCGGGCCCCGGTGGCAGCGCCCCAGGCCGTGTTCATCTCGCCGGCAACCTGGCAGCAGATCGACCGGGAAATCGTCAGTGCTTCGCAGCAGTCCACCGAGCAGGTCAAAGTCTTCGCCCGTGGCTCGATGGAACATTGGCGCACTCGGGTCTATCAGCAAACTGAAGAAAATTTCATCCCGTGGTTCAGCAGCTACTGGACCCAGGAATGGCTGTCGATGAAGGTCAGTTGGTACACGATCAATGCCGGTGGTGAGCAAGATGCGTCGGCCAAGCGCCTGGCGGCGTATCTGCTTGAGCAATATCAGGAAAGGGTGCTAGCGCCGGTCGCGGTGGAGGTCGATCCGGACGCGATTCTCGGCCAGGCCACGGCGTTCTATGCGCAGTTGATGGCGCAGCAGATGCCGCTTATCGCCCAGCGTCATGGTGTGCCCGTTGGTCAGCTCAATGGGCATTTGCAGAAAGTCCCGGCCATTGCGCTGGGCCCGCCGCCGGCGCGGGATGCTTCGCTGTTTCAGGTCATCAGTACCGAGCCGCTGAACACGCTGCCGGCCTACGCCGCGCTGATCGACAAGATTCACACCGAGGGTGGCGCCAAAGGCATCGCCTCGACCGACGCCGGCATGGCGCCGGTGGCCAAACGCGCCAGCCAACGGATGGAAGCGGAAATGGCCCCGCGTGGGGCTGCCAGCGCGGTGGCAGCAGCGGCCGGGAAACTGGCTGGCGGACTGATTTCGGTGGGAGTGGCGGGCATTCGCGCGATCATTCAGGCCAATGACCGGCCGGACAGTGAAGCGCTGATCCGCAGCAGTCTGGGCAGCACCTTCGACAAGGCCTGGCTGAAACTGGTGCAGAACCCGACCACCGGCGTCATGGCCGGCACGCTGTACATGGCCGGGCAAGTCGAGCGCAATCTGGGCGGGGGCGATGAACCGTCGGTCGGGTTGGGGGGGAATGCTGTCGAATGGCAGCCGCCGCGATCGACCAGTCAGCAGATCGAACCCAACGTGCAAGGAGAGTGATCATGGCTTACATCGATATTTTTGTAGCGCCGGTGCCGACTGCCAACCTTGATCAGTACAAAAAGCACTGTGAAATCGCGGCGAAACTGTTCAAGGAATACGGCGCACAGGACGTGGTTCAGTGCTGGGGCGATGACGTGCCGGAGGGCAAGGTCACGTCATTCCCTATGGCGGTCAAACTCAAGGAAGGCGAGACGGTGTCGTCCGGCTGGCTGATCTGGCCGGACAAAGCCACCCGTGATGCCGGCATGGCAAAAATGATGGAAGACCCGCGCATGCAACCGGACGTCAACCCGATGGGGTTCGATGGCCAACGCATGATCTTTGGTGGTTTTAAAAATATCCTCGAACCTTGAACCCCTGCCAATTGCGGAATGGGCAAGATTCATGCTTCACCACAAACCCCCTGTGGGAGCGAGCCTGCTCGCGAATGCGGTGTGTCAATCGACAAAAAGGTCACTGATACTCCGCTTTCGCGAGCAGGCTCGCTCCCACAGGGTGAGTGTTTACCGGCTGTATTCACTCGGTTGAGGGGGTGATGCGGCAGCTTTTGCGGTTGCGGATCTGCTCGTCAGTCGGCCGTTCGCGGACGAATTCGAAGCGCGGCTCACCCTCGCTGTAATGCACCAGCCAGCCCCATTCCAGTTCGCTTTCATCCTGCCCGGGATGCGGCGGCCGCGCCCACCACGGTTCTTTGCTGAGGATCTCACGCATGGCGGTCTCCGGTTGATGGCAATCCTTGAACTATAGCCAGCTGTCACGAGTCGTCAGATCAGGCTGTGTAGAATCCGGCGGATAACGATGAACAGGGGAGCAGGGCCATGACCGATGAAGCGAAGCGACTGTTTTTCGCCCTCGATTGCCCGCCGGCGCAGCGCAAGGCGATTGCACAATGGCGAGCAGATCTGGGCTTGAGAACCGGGAAACCGGTGCCTGCGGATAATTTTCATCTGACGTTGCTGTTCCTTGGCGCGGTGCCATTGGCGCAGATCAATGAAGTCTGTGAAGCGGCCGGGCAAGTGCGCACGCCGGGTGAGCCATTGAAGATTGCGCTGGATCGTTTGCAGGTCTGGCATCGCGCCGGGGTGTTGTCGCTCGCGCCGGAGCAGGCACCGCCGGCGTTACTGCGCCTGGTCTACGCGCTGGAACAGGCGATGTTGCCGTTCGGCTTTGAGGAGCCGTCTCGCGAGTTTCGCCCGCACCTGACCCTGGCCCGCGACTACCGTGCGCCGGAACCGGAATCCGCCACGCCGCCGGAGTTTTTCCTGCGTGCAGAACGTTTTGCCTTGTTCGAATCGCACAAGGGTCGTTATCGCATTCTGCAAGATTGGTCGCTGATCTGAAGGCACAAAAAAAGGCGCCCGAGGGCGCCTGAAATTCACCTTGACCGAGGAAGCCAGGTGAGGCCGTTCATAGCAGGGTGCAGCGGTGGTAAGGCGCTGCGTGAACGGGAAATTTTTACACTGCATCGCTTTACTGTGGGAGCGAGCCTGCTCGCGAAGGCGTCGGCACATCCAATATTTTCGTCGCCTGTCCTACCGCTTTCGCGAGCAGGCTCGCTCCCACATTGTTGATCATCGGTGTTTTTATTTACCGAGCTTCACCCGGGTCCAGCCACGGGTCATGATTCGCTGCGTGGCAATCGGCTGATCCGGCACCGCATACAGCGTCGCCATCACCGCTTGCGACGGGTACGAACCCGGGTCGTTGCGGATCGCTTCATCCACCAATGGCGTAGCCGCCGCGTTGGCGTTGCTGTAGCCGTTGCTGTTGGTAATCTCGGCGATGATGTCCGGACGCATCAGGAAGTCCATGAACAGGTAAGCGTTCTCGACGTTGGCGGCATCACGCGGGATCGCGACCATGTCGTAGAAACTGCCGGCGCCTTCCTTGGGAATGCTGTAGTCGATCACCACGTTGTTGCCCGATTCCACGGCGCGGGCCTTGGCCTGCAGCACGTCACCGGAGTAACCGACCGCGACGCAAATGTTGCCGTTGGCCAGATCGGAGATGTATTTCGAGGAATGGAAGTACGCCACGTTCGGGCGGATCTTCATAAACAGCGCCTCGGCTTCCTTGATGTGCGCGGCGTCCTTGTCGTTCACCGGGTAGCCCAGGTAGTGCAGGGCGGCCGGGATCATTTCGGTCGGCGAGTCGAGGAAACTGATGCCGCAGGCTTTGAGTTTTTCAGCGTTTTCCGGCTTGAACAGCAAGTCCCAGGAATTGGTCGGGGCATTGGCGCCGAGCACTTCCTTGACCTTGGCCGGGTTGAAACCGATGCCGATCGAGCCCCACATGTACGGGAACGCGTGGGCGTTGTCCGGATCACTGGCGGCGGCGTTTTTCAGCAGCACCGGGTTGAGATTCTTCCAGTTTGGCAGCTTCGATTTGTCCAGCGTCTGATAGACGCCGGCCTTGATCTGCTTGGCCAGGAAACTGTTCGACGGCACGACCAGGTCGTAGCCGGATTTGCCCGCCAGCAAGCGCGCCTCAAGGGTCTCGTTGCTGTCGAAGACGTCGTAGGTCACGCGGATGCCGGTCTCGTCTTCGAATTTCTTGACGGTGTCCGGCGCGATGTAATCGGACCAGTTGTAAACACGCAGCACCTTGTCGTTGGCCTGGGCGCCCATGACGATTGCGCCCATTAAGGACAGTGTCAGCAGAGTCCTGCCAAACATTTTCATCGGTACAACTCCATTGTTTTTATTCACGTTACGCAAAGCCCCCTCACCCTAACCCTCTCCCAGGGGAAGAGGGGACTGACCGAGGGGCTGACTACATTTGTGTAGGAGCTGTCGAGTGAAACGAGGCTGCGATCTTTTGATCTGCAAAAACAAAGTCAAAAGATCGCAGCGTGCCGCAGCTCCTACAGGGTCAAGCGGTGGCGGATTGCTGTGGTTGCCACGACTCGTTCGCGGTCTGATCCATCGCTTCCTGAATCGCTCGTTTGCGGTTGGCTTCTGCTTTGCGGCCGAAGTACCAGACCAGGAAGGTCACCAGCGACACCGCCAGCAGAATCAGGCTGGCCACGGCGTTGATCTCAGGCTTCACGCCCAGACGCACCGCCGAGAACACTTCCATCGGCAGGGTCGTCGAACCCGGCCCGGAGACGAAGCTGGCCAAGACCAGGTCATCCAGCGACAAGGCAAACGACATCATCCCGCCCGCCGCCAGCGATGGCGCGATCATCGGAATGGTGATCAGGAAAAACACCTTGAACGGCTTCGCGCCGAGATCCATCGCCGCTTCTTCGATCGACAGATCCAGTTCCCGCAAGCGCGCGGAGACTACCACCGCGACATAAGCGGCACAAAACGTGGTGTGGGCGATCCAGATCGTGACGATGCCACGCTCCTGCGGCCAGCCGATCAACTGCGCCATGGCCACGAACAGCAGCAACAGCGACAGACCGGTGATCACTTCAGGCATCACCAACGGCGCGGTGACCAGACCACCGAACAGCGTGCGACCCTTGAAGCGCGTGACGCGGGTCAGCACGAAAGCGGCGAGGGTGCCCAGCGCCACGGCAGCAATCGCGGTGTAGCAGGCGATTTCCAGCGAGCGCACCACCGAGCCCATCAGTTGCGTATTGTCGAGCAAACCGACATACCACTTCACCGACCAGCCGCCCCACACCGTCACCAGTTTCGAGGCGTTGAACGAGTAGATCACCAGAATCAGCATCGGCAGATAAATGAACACCAGACCGAAGATCAGCATGAATTTGGAAAAACCGAAGCGTTTCATCCCCGTGCCTCCATCTCTTTGGCCTGGCTGCGGTTGAACAGCAGAATCGGCACAATCAGGATCAACAGCATCACCACCGCCAGCGCAGACGCCACCGGCCAGTCGCGGTTATTGAAGAACTCTTGCCACAGCACGCGACCGATCATCAGCGTCTCCGGGCCACCGAGCAGTTCCGGAATCACGAACTCACCGACCACCGGAATGAATACCAGCATGCAGCCGGCAATAATCCCGTTCTTGGCCAGCGGCACGGTGATTTTCCAGAAGTTGTTGAAGTTGCTCGAACCGAGATCCTGCGCGGCTTCCAGCAAGCTGCCATCGTGCTTGACGAGGTTGGCGTACAGCGGCAATACCATGAACGGCAAATACGCGTACACGACCCCTATATAGACCGCCGTGTTGGTGTTGAGGATCTCGATCGGGTGATCGGTGAGTCCCGTCCACATCAGAAATGCGTTAAGCAAACCGTTGTTGCTGAGGATGCCCATCCACGCGTAAACGCGGATCAGGATCGCGGTCCAGGTCGGCATCATGATCAAAAGCAGCAGGACGTTTTGGGTTTCCTTGCCGGTCTTGGTGATCGCGTAGGCCATCGGGAAACCGATCAGCAGGCACATCATCGTGCTCAGCGCCGCGACCTTCAGCGAACCGAGGTAGGCCGACAGGTACAGCTCGTCTTCGCCGAGCATGGTGTAGTTGCCGATGTTCAGCAGCAGCTGGAATTTCTGTTCGGCGTAGGTGTAGATCTCCGAGTACGGCGGGATCGACAGCGCGGCTTCCGAGAAACTGATCTTCATCACCAGAAAGAACGGCAGCATGAAGAACAGGAACAGCCAGATGAACGGGATGCCAATGACCAGTTTTCGCCCGCTGGGCACCAGGCGCAGGAATTGCTGATTGAAGGTTCTCATGAGCGCAGTACCACGCCGCTGTCGTCTTCCCACCAGACGTAGACCTTGTCGTCCCAGGTCGGGCGCGCGCCACGGCGTTCGGCGTTGGCCATGAACGACTGGACGATTTTGCCGCCGGGCAATTCGACGTAGAACACCGAGTGACCGCCGAGGTAGGCGATGTCATGCACCTTGCCTTCGGACCAGTTGTAGCGGAACTCGGGTTGGGTGGTGCTGACGAGCATTTTTTCCGGACGGATCGCGTAGGTGACCGACTTGTCCTGCACCGAGGTGCTGACGCCGTGACCGACGTAGATCTTCTGCTGCAAGTCCGGGCTGTGGATGATCGCGTGGCCTTCAAGGTCTTCCACCACGGTGCCGTCGAAGGCGTTCACGTTGCCGATGAACTCGCAAACCATGCGGCTGACCGGCGCTTCATAAATGTCGACCGGGCTGCCGATCTGAGCGATCCAACCGAGGTGCATGATCGCGATGCGCTCGGCCATGGTCATGGCCTCTTCCTGGTCGTGGGTCACCATCACGCAGGTCACGCCGACGCGTTCGATGATCTGCACCAGTTCCAGTTGCATCTGCGAACGCAGCTTTTTGTCCAGCGCGCCCATCGGCTCGTCGAGCAGCAACAGCTTCGGACGCTTGGCCAGCGAGCGGGCGAGGGCGACGCGCTGACGCTGGCCACCGGACAACTGGTGCGGACGGCGTTTGGCGTATTGAGTCATATGCACCAGACGCAGCATTTCATCGACACGGGCGTCGATTTCGCCGGCGGGCAAACGGTCCTGCTTGAGGCCGAAGGCGATGTTCTGCGCGACGGTCATGTGTGGGAACAGCGCGTAGGACTGGAACATCATGTTGATCGGCCGCTCGTACGGTGGCATGTCGGTGATGTCCACGCCGTCGAGCAGAATCCGCCCTTCGGTCGGCCGCTCGAAACCGGCGAGCATGCGCAGCAGGGTCGATTTGCCCGAACCGGAGCCACCGAGCAGGGCGAAGATTTCGCCCTGATGGATCTCCAGGGACACATCGTCCACGGCCACGGTTTCGTCGAACTTCTTGGTGACACGATCGACTTTCACCAGCACCTTTTTCGGTTGCTGATGACCTTCAAGTGCCTTCCTGTAAGTGCTGGAGGCGTTTGCCATGTGAAACTCCCAACAGGTTTCGTTCGCCTGGCCAATGTGGCCGGGCTTAAGTGGATTGCAAGCCTGTACGGGATGCCTGTCAGCTATGGTGCAGAACCCGTGGGAGCGAGCCTGCTCGTGAATGCGGAGTGTCAGTCGACATCATTGTTTGCTGATACACCGCTTTCGCGAGCAGGCTCGCTCCCACAGTGGAAATGCGTTTACCTGACTGGCATTACCCGTACCGATCCGGCTTGGTCGGCGCCGCCGTCCTGGCTGCCTGGGTCGTACTTGTTGTTATTACGGGTGTTGCTGTTCACGAATAACGGATGTGCAAAGGCACACCCGTCATTCGTGGGGGCAGTAAATCGTTGTGATCTTTGGGTTGTGTCAGCGTTTGTTGCGCTGCGCCGCCCGTTGCCGGCAAGCCGCGCCGAATGCCTGGAAAATCTTCAGGTAGTTCGGGTTGTCGAGCACTTGCCATTCCGGGTGCCATTGCACGCCGAGGGCGAAGGTCGGGCTGTGCTCGACCGAGACCGCCTCGATCAAACCGTCCGGCGCCACCGCTTCGGCACGCAGGCCGGGGGCGAGGCGATCGATGCCCTGGCTGTGAATCGAGTTCACCTGAAACTCGCTCGGCAGTTCCAGCGCCTCGAACACGCCGCCGGCGAGCACGGTCACCGCATGCGCCGGTGCGTACTGCACGGCCACGTCCGGGCTGTCGGCTTCACGGTGATCGAGCATGCCCGGCAGCTCATGCACCTTCTGATGCAGGCTGCCGCCGAACGCCACGTTCATTTCCTGGAAGCCCCGGCAAATGCCGAGTACCGGAACGCCCGCCGCGATGGCTGCGCGCAATAAAGGAAGGGTGGTGGCATCCCGCGCCGGATCGTGATCCGTGCCGGGAGCGCTGGCCGGGCCTTGATAGTGGAAAGGTTCCACATTCGAGGGCGAACCGGTCAGCAGCAGACCGTCGAGTTGACCGAGCAGGTCTTCGATTTCAGTCAGGTTGCCAAGGGAAGGAATGACCACTGGCAGCCCGTTAGCGCCAACGCTGACAGCACGTACGTACTTGTCGCCGCTGATGTGATAGGGGTGCAGGCCAATCTGTTTGACGCACGCAGTAACGCCGATCAATGGCTTGAATGCCATTTTTATTCACCTCGAAGTTTGACACTTGAACGAGCTTTTCCGGAGCTTAGCCTCGTTGATTTTAATTAACAACTGCCATGTAAAAAATTCTAAACGCCGTTCATCAAATCTTCATGATTCTCGGGGCTGTGGCGCCTGTATTGGCACGCAAGTGTTAAAAAAAGCCCGAAAAATAAACCCTGAGCGGTCATCTGTTCGCTATTGACTTCACTTTGCCGTTCGGGTTGACTGGCTCGGCGAAACAGCAGTGAACATAATAATTAACAGCTAAATAGGTGCATCATGTCGGTCCCTCTGCGTACCGTTCAACTCAACGAAGCAAACGCATTCCTTAAGAAATATCCTGAGGTTTTGTACGTCGACCTTCTGATTGCGGATATGAACGGTGTGGTGCGCGGCAAGCGCATCGAACGCACCAGTCTTCATAAGGTTTACGAGAAAGGCATCAACCTGCCGGCCTCGCTTTTCGCCCTCGACATCAATGGCTCCACGGTGGAAAGCACCGGCCTGGGTCTGGACATCGGCGACGCTGACCGCATCTGCTACCCGATCCCCGGCACCCTGAGCATCGAGCCGTGGCAGAAACGCCCAACTGCACAACTCTTAATGACCATGCACGAGATCGAAGGCCAGCCGTTCTTCGCTGACCCGCGTGAAGTGCTGGCCAACGTCGTGCGCAAATTCGATGACCTCGGTCTGACTATCTGCGCGGCATTCGAACTCGAGTTCTATCTGATCGACCAGGACAACGTGAATGGCCGTCCGCAATCGCCACGTTCGCCGGTGTCCGGCAAGCGTCCGGTGTCGACTCAGGTTTACCTGATCGACGATCTCGACGAATACGTCGATTGCCTGCAAGACATCCTCGAAGGCGCGAAAGAGCAGGGCATCCCGGCTGACGCGATCGTCAAGGAAAGCGCCCCGGCGCAGTTCGAAGTCAACCTGCATCACGTCTCCGACCCGATCAAGGCGTGCGACTACGCCGTCCTGCTCAAGCGTCTGGTGAAGAACATCGCCTACGACCACGAGATGGACACCACCTTCATGGCCAAGCCGTATCCGGGTCAGGCGGGCAACGGTCTGCACGTGCACATTTCGATCCTGGACAAAGAAGGCAACAACATCTTCGCCAGCGAGGATCCCGAGCAGAACGCCGCACTGCGTCACGCGATCGGCGGTGTGCTGGAGACCCTGCCTGCGCAAATGGCGTTCCTCTGCCCGAACGTCAACTCGTACCGCCGCTTTGGCGCGCAGTTCTACGTACCGAACTCGCCGAGCTGGGGCATCGACAACCGCACCGTTGCGGTCCGGGTGCCAACCGGTTCGGCCGATGCTGTGCGTATCGAGCACCGTGTTGCTGGCGCTGACGCCAACCCGTACCTGCTGATGGCTTCGGTACTGGCCGGTATTCACCACGGTCTGACCAACCAGATCGAACCGGGCGCGCCGGTGGAAGGCAACAGCTACGAGCAGAACGAACAGAGCCTGCCGAACAACCTGCGCGATGCACTGCGCGAGCTGGACGACAGCGAAGTCATGGCCCGCTACATCGACCCGATGTACATCGACGTGTTTGTCGCGTGCAAGGAAAGCGAGCTGGCCGAGTTCGAGAACTCGATTTCTGACCTTGAGTACAACTGGTATCTGCATACGGTCTGACGTTTAGAAGCCCCTCACCCTAACCCTCTCCCAAAGGGAGAGGGGACTGATTCGGGGATGCTCGGGCAATCCGCCGACCTGAACGATTTTTGCCGAATCCATATTCGACTCGGTCGTTCAGGTCGGTGCAGATCCCGAGACACTTCGGTCGGTCCCCTCTACCCCTGGGAGATGGCTAGGGTGAGGGCAGCCATCTCAAACCAGACACAGCAACCCGACACCCCCAATCCCCCCTTGTCGAGCCACAACAATGACAACGACCCGCAACGACTGGGAACAACGCTTCCAGTCCCTGACCATCGAAGCCCGCGCGTTCATCAACGGTGAATACCGCCCGGCCATCAGTGGCGACACGTTCGAATGCCTGAGCCCCGTCGACGGCCGTTTCCTCGCCTCCGTGGCCAGCACCGATGAAGCCGATGCCAACCTCGCCGTCGAAGTCGCGCGCCAGTCTTTCGAGTCCGGCATCTGGGCGAAAAAAGCCCCGGCCGAGCGCAAGCGCATCCTGATCCGCTTCGCCGATCTGATCCTGCAGAACCAGGAAGAACTGGCGCTGCTGGAAACCCTCGACATGGGTAAACCGATCAGCGATTCGATGAGCATCGATATCCCGGCGACCGCCAACGCGATCCGCTGGAGCGCCGAAGCCATCGACAAGATCTACGACGAAGTCGCCGCCACACCGCATGATCAACTCGGCCTCGTCACTCGCGAGCCATCCGGCGTGGTCGCGGCCATCGTGCCGTGGAACTTCCCGCTGATCATGGCCAGCTGGAAATTCGCCCCGGCACTGGCGGCGGGCAATTCGTTTATTCTGAAACCTTCGGAAAAATCGCCGCTGACGGCGATCCGCATCGCGCAGTTGGCGCTGGATGCCGGCATTCCGAAAGGCGTGTTCAACGTCCTGCCAGGCTTCGGCCACACCGTCGGCAAAGCGTTGGCGTTGCACATGGACGTCGACGTGCTGGCCTTCACCGGCTCCACGGCGATTGCCAAGCAACTGATGATTTATGCAGGCCAAAGCAACATGAAACGCGTCTGGCTCGAAGCAGGGGGCAAGAGCCCGAACGTGGTGTTTGCCGACGCACCGGATTTGCGCGCGGCAGCACAAGCGGCGGCCGGCGCCATTGCCTTCAACCAGGGCGAAGTCTGCACTGCCGGTTCGCGCTTGCTGGTCGAGCGCTCGATCCGCGAGCAATTCATTCCGCTGTTGGTGGAAGCGCTGCAAGCATGGAAACCGGGTCATTCACTCGATCCGGCGACCACCGTCGGTGCCGTGGTCGATCAGCGTCAACTCGACAATGTGCTGCGCTACATCAGCATCGGTCGCGAGCAGGGCGCCGAGCTGATCGCCGGCGGCCAACGCACCCTCGAAGAAACCGGTGGCCTCTATGTGCAACCGGCGCTGTTCGACGGCGTGACCAACGCGATGACCATCGCCCAGGAAGAAATCTTCGGCCCGGTGCTGTCGCTGATCACCTTCGACACCGCTGAAGAAGCGCTGCAGATCGCCAACGACAGCATCTTCGGCCTCGCCGCCGGTGTATGGACCAGCAACCTCAGCAAGGCGCACACCTTCGCCCGTGGCCTGCGTGCCGGCAGCGTCTGGGTCAACCAGTACGACGGCGGCGACATGACCGCACCGTTCGGTGGCTTCAAACAGTCGGGCAACGGTCGCGACAAATCGCTGCACGCGTTCGACAAGTACACCGAGCTGAAAGCGACCTGGATCAAGCTCTGACTCTATTACAGCGGTGGTCGCCTTTGATTGGCGGCCCTCGGAGAAACGTATGAAACAGCAACACGTAAACAGCTACTACGCCGCCACCCGCAACGAAGTCATAGACTTCCCGGTTCTGGAAGAGTCGGTCGAGTGCGACGTCTGCATCATCGGCGCCGGCTACACCGGCCTGTCCTCGGCGCTGTTCCTCACCGAAGCCGGCTACAAAGTGACGGTGCTGGAAGCGGCAAAAGTCGGCTACGGCGCCAGCGGTCGCAATGGCGGTCAACTCGTCAACTCGTACAGCCGCGACGTCGACGTGATCGAAGCGCGCTACGGCGACAAGACTGCGGAAATCCTCGGCAGCATGATCTTCGAAGGCGCCGACATCATCCGTTCGCGCATCAAGGAATACGACATCAAATGCGACTACCGCCCGGGCGGCATCTTCGCAGCAATGAACAAGAAACAACTCAACGGTCTGGCCGAGCAGAAGCGCGGCTGGGAACGTTACGGCAACCGCAATCTGAAGATGCTTGATGCGGCTGAGATTCGTCGCGAAGTCGGCTCCGATGCTTACGTTGGTGGTTTGCTGGACATGCAGGGCGGCCACGTTCACCCGCTGAACCTGGCGCTCGGTGAGGCGGCTGCGATCACCCGTTTAGGCGGCAAGATCTACGAGCAATCGGCGGCCGTGGAAATCAAATATGGCGAGCCCAACGTCGTGCGCACTGCCAAAGGCCAGGTCCGCGCCAAGTACTTGCTGATCGCCGGCAACGCTTATCTGCCGCAAGGTCTCGACAACCGCGTCACCGCGAAAAGCATGCCGTGCGGCTCACAGATCGTCGTCACCGAACCGCTGACCGAGAAGCAGGCGCGCAGCCTGATCACCAACAACTACTGCGTCGAAGACTGCAATTACCTGCTGGATTACTACCGCCTGACGGCCGACAACCGTCTGCTCTACGGCGGCGGCGTGGTCTACGGCGCGCGTGAACCGGACGACATCGAACAACTGATCCGCCCGAAGATCCTCAAGACCTTCCCGCAGCTCAAAGACGTGAAAATCGACTACCGCTGGACCGGCAACTTCCTGCTGACCATGTCACGCATGCCGCAATTCGGCCGCATCGAAAAGAACGCCTACTACATGCAAGGCTACAGCGGCCACGGCGTCACCTGCTCGCACCTCGCCGGCAAACTGATCTCGGAAATGATCCGCGGCGATGCCGAACGTTTCGACGCCTTTGCATCGCTGCCGCACATGCCAATGATCGGTGGCCGCACGTTCTCCGCGCCACTCACCGCCCTCGGCGCCGTCTACTACTCGCTGCGCGACCGTTTCGGCATCTAAGTTACCTCCCCGGCGGCGGTCCCCAAGACCCCGCCGGTTTTTTACCTGCCAGTACATGCAACATCAATCCGACTGAAACACCAAAGATCAAATTGTAGGAGTGAGCCTGCTCGCGATGAGGCCTGTAAGGCGCCATCACTCCTACAGAACAACACCAATTCCTGTGGGAGCGAGCTTGCTCGCGAAGGCGGTCATCCAGTCAAAAATAATGGTGAATGTGCCACCCAATCGCGAGCAGGCTCACTCCTACAGGTCTGCATTACCAAGGCAAGAAGGACTTTTACCCCACCGTCCATCGAACCTGCTGAGCAACACCGGCAAACGTGATTTAATAGCCGCCTTTCACGGTTCCGGGACACGGGAGCAACGTGATCCGCGCCCCTCGCGCGGCACCCGCCACCCACCCCCATTACCCGTGGGTCTGCGCGAGAACCGCCGAGCGGCGATCAGGCAAGGCAAAAACAGGCGAGGAAGCGGAGTGTAGGGCCCTACATGAGCATTCCGAGCCTGTTTTTAACGCAGCATGATCGTCGCGCAGGCAGTTTTCGCGCAGAGCCTAAGTACTTCTCACATAAGGCAGTCATGGATACGGGTTCTCGACTCAAACTAGTACGCGAAAGCTACAAACTCTCCCAGCGCGAGCTGGCCCGGCGTAGCGGCGTGACCAATGCCACCATCTCCCTGATCGAACAGAATCGCGTCAGCCCCTCCGTCAGCTCCCTGAAAAAGCTGCTCGAAGGCATACCGATGTCCCTGGCCGATTTCTTCACCTTCGACCAACCCCCGCGCGAACATCAATACGTGTTCCGTGCCAATGAACAGCCTGATCTGGGCCGCCATGGTTTGCGCCTGCTGCTGATCGGCGCCTCGGTACCAAGCCGCCAGATGCGCTTGCTGCGCGAGCAATACGCACCGGGCGCGAGCTCCGGGGAAGAGCCGATTGTGCATGCGGAAGGCGAGGAGTGTGGGTTGGTGACGCGTGGCACGGTGGAGTTGACCGTGGATGGGTCGGTGAGTGTGTTGAATGCGGGGGATGGGTATTACTTCCCGACGACGCTGCCGCATAAGTTCCGGAATATCGGGGCGGATGAGGCTGAGATAATTAGTGCGAATACGCCGGCGAATTTTTGAGGTAAGGCTTCAGCCAAAGCTTAGCGTTGCAAAAAAGACCGCAGGAATGCGGTTTTTTTGTGCTTGAGAATATCGCATATCAAAATGCATTTAGATGACGTTATGCATTTTTTTTTCGTATGGCTATCATGAATTCTTGATTTGTTATTTGAAACACGTTAATGAGAAGCAGGCTGGTGATGGAAATGAGCTGCTTCTTGGACCTAATCTTTTATTGATGTCTTGATTTTGCGAGTATTTAAATAGCTTTGATTCTTTAGCTTTTACATTTTTTTGATTTGGAGGGGGCAGATGGACGCTGTTTTGCATAAGAAGATGATCTCTGAAGTTCAAAAGCTCAAGCAAATAGTAAGCGTGCTTTCAATTGAGGATCTTGTTGATTTTGTAAATAGGCAGCAAATGCAATTCAATCAGGGACATTTTGTAAAAGGAAATCTGGGAAGTCCACTCAGGCAGGGTATGTATTTGTTGGCGATTGCATGTTCGCAAGAAGAGCCGACTATAGGAGAAGTGCTTGACGAAAAAAAAGAGTCTGCGTTGGTGAAAATACTTGAGTCTATATTTTTCAAGTACGGGCTAGCGTATTTTCCTACGAAAGATGAGCTTGTAGGCGGCATGAGTGAGAGTTGGCATTCTCACCGTGAACTAGCAATGCCCGCATTCTTACATCATTTTATGAGCGGTTTTAAAGCGAGTAGTGATCAAATTCGTAAATGGATAAAAATTTCGTTTGACGGATTTGAAAAAGAAATTCGAGAAAAATTCGGTATTTGCCATAATGAAATGCTAGCAGTGGGTGATTTTATTGAGGCGGCAGTTATTGGTAATAATGCGGCTAATAAAGTGCTCTTTGATTCTCGGCTTAAGGAGTTTCATGCTAAGTTCGTTAGCGGTATTAAAGAAGGACAAGACCTGAAAAGGCTATTATTAGAATCTAGAAACTCCAAAGAATTTGTTGAGTTGATGAATGGGGACGATTTGCCCAATCCCTTTAGCGTTTCCTTTGAAAGTATTTCAAAGGAGTTTGGCGAAGCTGTAGCTAATAGTATTAGAGAGAATTTTGTTTCCATTAGAGGTGAGTCGGATTCGCTATTGTATATTACTGATCAAAACCCTGTCGTGCTTAAACCTTTAATTAGCTGTGATGGTGAAACATTTTATTTTGTTGCTAATAATTCATACCATCAAGCGGTGATTGATAATGTCGAAGCATTGTTGAGTGGGGGAAGTGCTTCTAAAAAATACCTGCCTGCACGTGATCGGAGGCTTGAAAGTAGCACGGTAAAAGCTTTTAAGAGAATATTAAGTCCGAGCGCGATTTTTTATGAAAGTGCATATGAGACTGATGATTCTCATCTAGAGCATGACTTGGTAGTGATTTCAAATGACGCGCTTTACATTGTGGAATCTAAGGCTTCTCCTCCTCGAGAGCCCTTGCGAGATCCAACCAAAGCGTATCAGCGTATCCGTGATCATTTTAGGAGTAAGTCCGGGATTCAGAAGGCTTATGAACAGGCTAATGCTCTGAGGGAAAAGGTTCTTAAGTCGGAGCTTACGAGGCTATATGATAAAAAGGGTAAAGTTATCGCTGAGATTAAACGCTCAAGTTTCTCTGAGGTTTTTTGTGTGTGCGTTACTCGAGAGGACTTCGGTCCTATTGCCACCAATTTGTCAATGTTACTCGAGAAGCATGGGGAGGGTGCCTATCCATGGGTTGTTTGTATAACTGACCTTGAATATATGTTTGATGGCCTATTGCATTTGGGGAAGGGGGAGTCTGATCTGCGCAGGTATATCAATGAGCGCGCGCTACTCCATGGTAAAGTTTTTGGGAGTGATGAGCTTGAATTTGCCGGAGCCTTTCTGAAGTATGGTGGGTTGCATGATTTTATTACTGCTAAGGCTGGGTTCATTCCTTTGGGTATAGATGAGTCTGATATATTTGATAAAATATATTTTGCCGAAAAGAAAGGAGAAAAATATGTTTGTGAGCCTGTCAGTCCGGGGTTGAGGCCTTTTGATAAGAGCTATTTTTTCTCAAGAAGTGAAGGTGGAGGTAAGAAAGGTAAAAATAAGTCAAAGGCAAAGTCGAAAAGGAGGATGGAGAAGCAATCTAGGCGCGGTAATCGAAAATAAGTTGGGTTTTATGGTTTTTAATTTTAATGTGATAGCTTGCTATTTAATTTGATTTTTATGCAGTGAGCCATGATTGATTAGTAGTTCTTCGTGTCATGGCTCTGCTGCATTTTCGTTATTTGCTATGGACTTGTTTTTCGAGAATATCAAACCCCCGCTGCTCAATCACCCGAAACACATCACTCACATCCTGCACCATGATCCTGGCGATGTTGGTCACTGTGTTGATGTCGTGCTCGGCGTAGTCGCGGAGGCTGGTGCAGGCGATGAGGTCGAGGTATTTGAGGACGGCGTTGAGGCGTTCGGCCAGGCAGGCGTGGAGGTCGCGTAGTGGGGCGTCGGCGTCGATCAGGAGGACAGGGTGGTCGGTGGCGGGGTGTGACATGCGGGCGTAGTGGTGGAGCGGTTTTTTGATCGTCATTAGGAATGGTCTCTCAATAAAAAATGAGCCACCGTTCTGCTGCGAAACATAATGGGTGGCGGCTGTGAGCAGGTTCGCAGACCGAGGAGAAACCAGACTCGGCAGACTCGAAAGTCTCCCGCACACAGCCGCCATAAAACGTAATGCCGGCGAATTTTGACAGAATTGTCGTTAGGCGGTGTTATCCAATTTCTCCTTAGGGCTGCGAAACCCATCGCCAACTGCGGTCAGCGACAGCCCCACTCTAGGCAGCAATTCCCGCACCCACAACCGACTTGTAGGACGCCAACCCACCCCTGTGGTGAGGGAGCTTGCTCCCGCTCGGCGACGCAGTCGTCGTAATCCGGCGCCCACGTTGTGTCAGGAGAATTCAGCTCGCCGGTTCGGGGCCACTTCGCAACCCATCGAGGATGAATCCCCTCACCACAAGGGGTGTTTTCCTACGCGTTTTTCAGACTTCAAATTCGGTCGAATCTCAAATCATGGCTTTGCATCCGGTTTGGAACTTTCCTTAAAAACGATGTCAATTTGATGGCGTGTCGCGACGCTCATTGAGAACGGATCAAGCAGTGCCAGGCTGTTTCCTGGTAAGCCCAAGGAAGTGTGAGATGAAGCTGATTCTTGCGATGTTGTTGATGTTCAGCGGTTACGTTTCCGCCAGTTGTGCCAGCATCAGTGATCCTGACAAACGCAATTATTGCCAGGCCACGCAGGAAGGCAGCAGCTGTTATTCCATTGGCGATTACGATTTACGTACGGCCTGCGAAGCGGAGAAGGGTGGTTCATGCGCAAGTATCGAGGATCGTAACCAGCGCGCCTATTGCGACGCCAAGAAGGGCAGTAGTTGTTATTCCATCGACAATTACGATTTGCGTACGGCCTGCGAAGCGGAGAAAGGCGGTTCATGCGCTGGTATCGGGGATCGTGACCAGCGCGCCTTCTGTGAAGCGAAGCAGGGCAGTAGCTGTTCGAGCATCGGCGATTGGGATCTGCGCAATCAGTGTGAAGCCATGAAGCGCTGATTTAGGGCTGCTCCGCAGCCCAGCGGGAGCAAGCTCCCTCGCCACAATGGATGTGTTGATGCACGAAAAAGGGACACCCAGCGGTGTCCCTTTTTATGTGCGCTAAACAAACGTCACTTCGCCTTCCAATGCCCACCGCCACTTTCACAATCAATCTTCGCCTGCCCCAGATTCTCCGCGCCGTAGTAATACGTGGTCACCTGCGCGCCATCCGGAATATTCAACGCTTTGGCGTTTTTGTCCTTGCTGGTGGAGTGCGGGTTGGCCAGGGATTCCTGGGTGAGGGTGGCGATGCACGTGGCTTGATAGTGGTCATCGCACTGCTGCACCTTTTTCTTGACGGCGTTGACCATGTCCTTGCTTTCGTTGCTGCATGACCAGTCGATGGAATTGACCGGCATGCCTTCGTATTCATAGCAGCTGTGGCCCGAAACGGTAGGCACGGAGGTGCTGGAGGATCGGGTTTCGACGTCGCAGCCTTCGGCCATGACGCAGGTGGGGATGACGCAAAAGGTGGCGAGCAGAAGCAGGAATCGAATGTTCATCGGGCTTTCCTCTTCAATGGCGCCGGTTTTGATCAATGAATTGGCGCTTATGGTTTCGAGATAGCGCAGGGGAAGGAGGTTCCATCAGGTTTTTGATTTGCGCTATTCGCGTAGACTGCGAAACAATCGGACACATCTAGCGCCCAAGGATTGGAATATTGCCCATGATTGAAATCGGCAGCCGCAACAACGCCCCCACGTCGCAGCACCCAACCCACGACGTCTACATTTTCAACATCGACCTGTCCCGAGCGGCCACGCCTTTCTGTTTCGAACAGTCGACGGCCGGGGGGCATGGTGGGCAGGGCGGTGCGCGCTGGTTGGCGCTGGATGAGCTGGAAGCCTGGCCCGGTGAGTGGCGTGAGCACTTGAAGAAGTCTGATTGTGCCTGGGTCGCTGAGTTGATTGACGCACATCCTGGTGTGGATCAAGTGACATTGGTGTCGATGATTCTCAAGCGTCACGCCGAGCCAGCGAAGCCAGTCGGTCGCTTGAAGGCCATTGGTGCCTGGCTGAAACGTAATATCCACGTTGGCGGCCGGTATGGCGTTTAACCCGAGGAAACCCCTATGACTCAAACACTCGAACGCGCCATTGCCATCGCTGCCACCGCACACGCGGGGCAGGTGGACAAGGGCGGGGCACCGTACATTCTGCATCCGCTGAAGGTGATGTTGCGCATGACCTCGCTGGAAGAACGCATCGTCGCGGTGCTGCACGATGTGGTCGAGGATTGCGAAATCAGTCTCGATGATCTGCGTAAGGAAGGCTTCAGCGAAGAGGTGCTGACGGCCATTGCGTCGGTGACCAAAGTGCCGGGCGAGTCCTATGATGATTTCGTCGAACGCGCCGCGCAAAACCCGATCGGCCGGGTGGTGAAACTGGCGGATCTGGAAGAGAACAGCGACCTGTCACGGATCACCTCGCCGAGTTGGGAGGATCTGGAACGGATCGAAAAATACCGTCGCGCGATTGGACGGTTGCGCTCATAAAAATGGACACGCCCATGTAGGAACTGCCGAAGGCTGCGATCTTTTGATCTTGTTTTTTAGATTCAAAGTCAAAAGATCGCAGCCTGCGGCAGCTCCTACACGGGATCGTGTTGGGTCAGTTGAATTGCCAGGAAGGCGAATATGAAATCCATTTTCTGTCTGTTGATCGCCGCCGTGTTTGGCGCGGTGCTGCAATCCCTCGGCTTGCCTCACGGCTTGCTGCTGGGCTCGATTCTCGTCACTGCGCTGATCGTGACGCGATCAGGCTTCGCACCGGCAACGCCTTATGGCTTGGGTTATATCCAGGTCACCTTGGGCATCGCTACCGGGCTGATGTTCGAAGCGTGGGACAGTGCGACGGCGTCGACCATGCTCCCAAGCCTTGGCGTGTTACTGCTGTGTCTGACGATGCAGATTGCCCTGGCCGGTTGGTGGCTGACGCGTGGGGCAGGGTGGAATCGCACGGATGCGCTACTCGCGGTGTATCCGGGGGCACTGGCGGCGGTGTTTGATTTGCTCGAGTCGGAGAAGGCGTCGAGCAAAGTCATCATCGTGCACCTGATGCGGTTACTGCTGATCACGGTATTGGTGAGCTTTTTGATTCCGGGGCAGGTGTCGGTGGCTGCTGTTGAAAGCGATCCGTTGACCACCGGCATGGCGTTGACGGTTTTCTCGGTAATCGGCTTGAGTGTCGTGCTCGGTCGATTGCTGCTGGTGATCGGCGTGCCGGCGCCCTTCATGCTCACGGCGATCATCATCACCGCAGTCTTTGTAAAAGCAGGCTGGTTGCACGGTTTTCACATGCCCGACTGGAGCTTGAATCTGGCGGCGCTGATTCTCGGCGTGCGCATCGGCTCGCGGTTTCAGGGTTTGGGCGTCAGGGAATTGGGCCTGCATGGCCGCACGGCGCTGGTCTCGGTCGGGTTGATGATCGTGGTGGCGGCGGCATTTGCTGAAGTGGCGGCGCGATTGCTCGGCAGCGATCCGTTGTCGCTATGGCTGGCGTACATGCCGGGGGCGATCGAGACGATTGCGATTGTTGCGTTTGCGGGCGGGCTGAATGTGGTGTTTATCCTCACTCACCACTTGGCGCGGATGGTGCTGCTGCACTTTGCGCCAGCGCTGTTGGTGCAGGTGCGGCGGAGGAGAAAAGAGGCCTGATCCTGAAAATTTTCTGTTGCTATGGGTAATCAGTGCCACCGTTTGGGTAACGGCATCTGCAAATCCGCCGTGCAGTCAGATCGCACCCCTTCAAAAAGCCATATTTCTGAAAGGCCAAAATCGAATAGTTCGAACAGCTTGGTTCGAATCTGCATGCCGATCTCAGCCTTTCAGGCGCCATTTTCTGGTAGCAACGAATTGCCATTATGGCGATAGGGACCATCATGCAGGCTTTCGTAGGGAGATCACGTAATACTCGGTCAGTACGTTTTTCTTACCTAAAAGCGCGTCGAAACATCCTGGCTTGACGGACACCCCAATGGTATCGATTCGGTAGAACTCCCATCCGTCTTCCGCATGGGAGTTCACCACATTCTGCAGGTAAGCGGCCGCTTCATTGCCCCGATGTTCCTTGGCGCGAACTTCGATATTTGGCGGTACTTGAACCATTTTATATACATACATCCTTGCTGATCCTTTCCATCGCTGCATTCAAAAGTGAATGACAGAACCGCACGTTTATACGTGATTTGATGTTTCTTTGCGATTATCAGCTCGCTAGATCGAGTCCCTGCATGAACTACACTCCCTGATTACCCCGCACCACCGCCAACCCCAGGCCCCGCCGGAGGTAATCATGAATCGCCTACCGTTCCTCCCACTCTTGATCGCTGCGATATTAACCACTCAAGCCAGCGCCGAATCCATCGTCCCGCTCAAAGGTCAGACCTCCCAGCAAACCCAGATCGACATCAACGACTGCCACTCCATCGCCTCGACTTCAACGACGTCCACACCGCAAACCGGCGGCCGTCTCAAGGGCGCCGCTGTCGGTGCCGCCGCCGGAGCCGCAGGTTCTGAAGTCCGCGGTCGTCAACACGACGAGGTTTACGATCGCGTCGACGATGATCGCAAGCAGGATTACCGACAGAACCGTGCGCAGCAAACCGCCGCGGCCGGTGCGGTAGTCGGTGGCTCTCGACAGCGGCAAGAGCGGCGCGCGCAGAGCAAAACCGATGCAGCGGCCAGTTCCAGTGCCTACACCGGGTGTTTGCAAGGACGCGGCTATCAGGTCACGCCTTGACGGCGGGTTCTGTGCCCATGGAGCAGGTGCATCATCAAAACGCCGTAAAGCGTTACCAGGATAAACAGGGCCATGCGCACGGCAAATGCTGTGTAGACGTCTTTGCCTGCCGCGCTGTCCTGCACCGATTGGCCGAGCAGGATGATCATTGTTATCAGGGTGTTGAGCCAGAACCCCGGGCTGAATTGCGTCGGGCTGAGGCGATAGAGTTTGCGCGCCAGCCATAGCCCGATCAGCAACATCCACAGGAAGAACATCCACAAGTGCACGAAAAGGCTTAATCCGCACCACACCAGCACCGCCAAAACGCCGGCGAGCAGGGTCGAGCCGACCAGTTCGCGCCCCGCGTGATGAGTGTTTGTCGTGGAGCTTTGCTGGCCGAGGCTGACGGCTTTGAGGATGATCGGCATGTAGCTGGCCGGGTCGCTCAGGGCCAGCAAAAAGGTCGGCAGCACGATCAGCGTGGCGCGCAGGGCCACGCGCGGTACCTCGTCGGCGGGCATGGCGGGCGGCTTGGGTGGGACGGGGCTGTTTGCCGGTTCCGGGAATAATGCGTGGCTGACGCCAACCACCGCGACTGCCAGCAACAGGCCTTTGACCAACGCACCAATCACCGCTATCGCCAGATCGAATTCAGCGAACCCGGCGGCGGAGATCATGGTCATGCCGATCACCAGAAAGGTCACGATCAGCGGGTTGCCGCCGCGCAAACCAAAGCGGAACACCAGAAACAAACCGAGGCCGATCAACAACACGCCACTCACCGGGTAGTAACGCAGCAGCGGCATCAGCAGCAGGCCGATGCTGGTGGTGAGCGCCGCGACCAACGCTAGCACCAGCGCACCTTTGAGCGGCAATGGTCGGGGCAGGCTGGCCAGCAGCAGCACCGCCAACACCGGCGAGATAAACGCCAGCGGCAGCGCCAGCGCATAACTGGCGGCGGTGCACAGCGCCGTGCCGAACGCCAGGCGCAACGCTCGTTGCGCCGGGACGCTGCGCTCAGTAGGCATACGACAGCCAGCTCATCAGCCCGACAAACAGCCGCCCCAGCGGATTGAGCGGGTTGCCTTCGGTGGGGAAGGCCATGACTTCAGCCTGACCACCGGCACGGATCGCGCGGCTGTCGATCAGGCGTTTCTTCGCCTCTGGCGTGAACTCGATGATCACCGGAAAACGCTGCGCCGGACGTAACCAGTCGCGGCTGTTCTGAATGCTTGGCAGGGTGCCCGGCGCGGGTGTCTGGCCGACGCTGACGCCATAACCGACGCTGCGCACCTGCCCATCAAGTACTGCGCCGGGCAACGCGTCGAGGACGATGGCCACCGGCGTTCCGGGTTGCACACGGCCAAGGTTGTTTTCGGTGAGGTCGGCGCTGATCCATACGTCGTGGATGGCAATCAAGGTCATCACCGGGCTGCCAGCCGCAGTGAACTGGCCGACGTCGGTGCGCAGGTCAGTGATCAATCCGGCCGAACGCGCACCGATGCGGGTGTTGGCCAGGTCCAGTTCGGCCTTGGCCAGTGCCGAAGCGGCGCTGCGCAATTGCGCGTTGGTCTCGGTGTTGCCACCTTCCTGTTCCTGGGCGCGTTGCACCTCGGCGCGGGCGGCGGCGACCTGGGCGACCGCCTGTTCGCGGTTCGCTCGCGAAACTTCAAGCAAGCGCACGGAGATGGTGCCCGGATCCTGTTTGTACAAACCTTCGAGGCGTTGATTGTCTTGCCGCGTCTTGAGTTCGTTGGCTTGCGCGGCGCGTAGCGAGGCTTGCGCCGAAGCGATGCCGGCGGTGCTGGCGCCGACCTGACGGCGGGTCGACTCCAGATCGGCTTTCGCCCGATCCACGGCGATTTGCAGCGGCTGCGGGTCGAGTTCAAAGAGCACGTCGCCAGCCTTGACGTCCTGATTGTTGCGCACGTTGACCCGGATCACCCGACCGGCGACTTCTGCCGCCACCGGGATCACGAATGCGCCGACCCGCGCCTGCTGGGTATAAGGCGTGTAGCGGTCGGCGAGCAGATACCAGGCCAGGCTCAGCACAATCACCAGCAGCACCCAGCGGATGCCTTTTTTTGCCGGATCGGTCGGGGCTGGCGCGGGAGTCGGAGCCGGGGCGGGAGGTGCGGCGTCAGTCATGGCGGCTGTCCTGCGACGGGAGTGGATACAGCGGTTGGGCGGGCGGCGCGGTGAGCAAGTCGCCCCAATTTGTGCGTTGTTGCATCTGTTCGCGGGTCGGTTCGTCGACCTGCGGCGAAGTGCTTTGCCAACCGCCACCCAGGGATTTGTAGAGGGCGATCAGGTTGCTCACGGCGTTGCTGCGGCTGACCAGATAGTTGTCCTGCAATTCCAGCAGTGCGCGTTGCGCATCGAGTACCCGCTGAAAGTCCGAATAGCCTTCGCGGTATTGCGTGTTGGCGAGCACCAGCGAGCGCCGCGCCGCACCTTCGGCTTCACGCAGAATGCGTTCGCGCTCCAACGCTTTACTCAGGCCGCTGGCGGCATCGTCAGCCTCGCGTGCGGCCTGGCGAACCTTGTCGCGGTAGGCCTCGATCAGTTGCTGCAAACGCGCGTCCTGGACCCGCACGTTGTTGCGGATGCGCCCGTAATCGAAGATGTTCCAGCGCAGGCTCGGGCCGCCGATCAGGTCGAAGCTGCGCGGAGTGGCGCCGAGGGTATCGCTCGACCAGACGATGCTGCCGAGTAAGGTCAGCGACGGATACAGATCGGTTTCGGCGACCCCGACCAGCGCCGATTGCGCGGCGACATTCAGTTCCGCCGCACGCACGTCCGGGCGGCGCAGCAGCAGGTTGGCCGGAACGTCCTGCAGTACGGCGCGATCCGTCAGCGGGATCAGCCCGGTTTGCTCGGCCAGCAATGCTGCGCCACCGGGCGGCTGGCCAACCAGCACCGCCAGAGCGTTGCGCGTGCGCAACAGTTGATCCTCGAAGGCCGGAATGCTGCTCAGCGTGCCGAGGTATTGGGTCTTTGCCTGCTGCAGGTCGAGCTCGGCGCTCTGGCCGCTGTTGAAGAGTTTTTCGGTGATCTCGAAATTGCGTTTTTGCTGCACGGCGTTTTCCCGGGCAACGCGCAGTCGTGCCTCGGTGGTGCGCAGGGAGAAATAGGTGTCGGCGACTTGCGCGCGCAGGAGTACGAGGGCGTCCTCGTAGTTGGCCTGTGCGGCGAAATAGCTGGCGTCCGAGGATTCGATGGCACGGCTGAAGCGGCCCCAGAAATCCAGCTCCCAACCGACATCGAACGCGGCGCTGTGCTGCCAGAAGTGCAGATCCTGAGGATTGCTGCCGCCCGACTGACGACGGTCGACATACAGGCTGTCGACCCCGACCTGTTGCAGCTGCGGGTAGCGACCGCTTTCGGCGACGCCCAGTTGGGCGCGGGCTTCGAGTACCCGCAGGCCGGCGATTTTCAGGCTGCTGTTATGCGCATCGGCGGCGGCGATCAGGCGGTCGAGTATCGGGTCGGCAAATACCTGCCACCACTGGCGCAGATCCGGTTGGGCAGCGCGTTCGCTGGCCTGCTCCAGTGCCGCGCTGTTCCACTGCTTGCTCCACGCTTCGCCCGGCGCCTGAAAGTCCGGTCCCAGGCGTACGCAGCTGCTGACACTCAAGGCGCCAAGCAACAACAGGTAACCGGGCCGCGTCAGCAGGGCTGTTGTTGAAGGCATTGCGTTATGTCCCTGACCCGCAAATATCAGTGGAGCATAGACGGCGAATTGCAAGTTGTTCAGGTGAATCTGCTGCTACGCTTTTCAGGCGTCTGCACCCCACCCAAACAGGTATAAAACCATGGAAACTGTCCAAGATCCGCTGACACCGACCCCCGCTGCCACCTGGCGCTTCAAGGTTGGCGTGGCGATCATTTGCCTGATGCTGGGCTCGTGGCTGATGGTGCCACTGGCCGCCGCCCTCGACGTGCCCGGTTCGAAAGTCGCGGCGCTGACCGGCGTGCTCTTTATCAGTAACAAGGTGCTGTTGCTGGTGGTCATCGCAGTGATGGGCAAGGCCGGGTTTGCCGAGCTCAAACGCACCATTGGCCGACATGTCTCGGGGATGCTTCCGACGCCTGTCGCTGAAGTCTCGCCACTGCGGCATCGGGTGGGCGTGGTGATGTTTTGCCTGCCGTTGCTGTCGTCGTTTCTGGAACCGTATTTCGATAATTTCTGGCCGGGGTTGCGGCCCAATCTGTGGCAGATGCAGATGCTCGGGGATCTTATGTTCATCGGCAGCTTCTTTGTGCTGGGCGGCAATTTCTGGGACAAGGCCCATGCACTTTTTGTGCGTACGGCGAAGGTGGTGTCCGTTTGAACGTTGATTGCTAGAGCCATTGTGGCGGGGGGATAAAACCCCTCACCACAAGGTAGGCGTGAGGTCAGCGGATGTGGGCGGCAAAGCCCACTAGATCCGGCGCAACGTGATCCTTGAGGGTCAACGCAGGAATGTCGTACTCCCCCGCGTTCTGCTGCCGAAATGCAATTGGCCGTGTACTCCATAACTCGTCCAGACGCTGGCCCAACGCCTCGGTCGTCTCGGTGAACCGCGCTTCATCCATCCGGCTGACACGATAGGTCAGGAAGGGCGGCAGCACGTCAAAACCAGGGTAGTAGAGAACGCCATGCTGAATCGGAAACAGCAGATCATCGATTGGCCCGTTGATCCCGCGCGGGGCGTAATGCGACTCCCAGCCACCGGTGGTGACCATCAACATCGCCCGTTTGCCTTTCATTTTGCCTTCGCCATAACGCTCGCCCCAGCGGCTGTCGGAGTGCTCGCCGACGCCGTAGGCAAAGCCGTAGGCATACACGCGATCGACCCAGCCTTTGAGAATCGCCGGCATGGTGAACCACCAGAGTGGAAACTGCAGGATCAGTGCATCGGCCCACAGCAGTTTTTCCTGTTCGCCAGCAATGTCGGCGGATTGGGTGCCTTCGGCGTAGGCGACCTTTGAGTCGAGGGAGGCGTGAAACGGTTTCGTCGTATCGCGTTCCGGCGCGTCATCGGCGTCAAGGGTGGCTTTCCAGTTCATCGCGTAGAGGTCGGAGACCTGCACGTTGTGGCCGGCGGCTTGCAGGCGCTGGACGGTGAAGTCGCGCAGCGCGCCGTTGAGGGATGTTGGTTCCGGGTGGGCGTAAACCAGTAATACGTTCATGTTGCAACTCCGTTGGCTGAGTGACAGCAGGATCGGCGTTCAACCGGTATATTGGAAATGAATGTCTGATATGTCTGGTATAGCCATGAATAATTTAAGACGGCTGGATATCAATCTGCTGTTGACCCTCGATGTGTTGCTGTCGGAGCACAACGTCACCCGCGCGGCCCAACGGTTGAATCTGTCGCAGCCTTCGGTGAGTGTGCATTTGGCCAAGCTGCGCGACATCTTCGGCGATCCGCTGCTGTTGCCCGGGCCGCGCGGCATGCGCCCGACGGCGCGCGCCGATGAGTTGCGTGAACCGTTGCGCGAGGCACTGGAAGCGTTGGAGCGGGCGGTGGCGCCGGCCAGTGCGTTCGACCCGGCGCAGGCGACGCACACCTGGAAAATCGCCGCGACGGATTACGGCGAGTCGACGGTGGTGCTGCCGGCCCTGCGCGGTTTGCGCGAACAGGCGCCGGGCACGCGGCTGGCGGTGATCGATCTGACGCCGGCGCATTTGGTCAAACAGGCCGAGCAGGGCGTGTTCGATCTGGCGCTGCACATTAGCGAAGACGCGCCGCCGGAGTTGCACCGACGGCCGCTGTTTACCGAGCGTTATGTACTGGCAGGTCGAATCGGCCATCCGGGGCTGAAGTCTGCACCCACACGCAAACAGTTCTGCGCGCTGGAGCACGTGATGGTGTCGCGCGAGGGTGGGGGCTTTTTCGGGGTGACCGACCGGGCGTTGGCCGATGTCGGGCTGATGCGCAAAGTGGTGCTGTCGGTGCCGCACTTTCTGATGGCGATGTCGGTGTTGGCCAGCACCGATCTGGTGGCGATGCTGCCGTCACGACTGGTGCGTGGCAACCCGGCATTGCAAGTGGTCGACGCGCCGCTGGAGGTGCCCGGTTACGAAATGGCGATGTTCTGGGGCGAACGCTCGCACCGCGATCCGGCGCACAAATGGCTGCGCGAGCATTTGCTGGCGTCGGTCTGAGACGTTGTCAGGCGTGGCCCAAGGCAATCGCAAACGACACGACGATCATGCACGCAAATGCAAAATTGAGATTCATGAGGTGTTCATCCTGAGACTTTTAGAGTGGGGTCATTCTGAACAGGTTGAAAGCAAAGAAAAAATTCGCCTTATTGATTCCAAAGATCGAAACAATCGATACCTGCCGATTTGTTTTTGCCCGAGGCTTTGGTTAGTCTCGCGAAACCTGCAACTACAAGCACAAACAGGCACAACCATGCACGATCATTCAGCGGCTGAACTGCCATCCCTGCGCCGGCAGAAAATCCTTTTACTGCTCGAACGCGACGGCAAAGTCATGGCGTCCGAGTTGAGCCAACACTTCGCGGTGTCCGAGGACACGATCCGCCGTGACCTGTCCGAACTGGACAATGCCGGGCTGGTGCAGCGCGTGCACGGCGGGGCGTTGCCGCGTCCGAAGGATTCCGGAAAGGATTACTTCACGCGGCTGGACGAGACGGATGAGGTCAAGATCCGTTTGGCGCAAAGAGCGGCGCAGGAGATTGAGGACGGGCAGATTGTGCTGTTCGATTCCGGCTCGACCACGCTACAAGTGGCGCGCTCGTTGCGTGCAGATATCAGCATCACGGCGGTGACTGCTTCGCCGATGACGGCGATTGCCTTGTCCGAATTCAAGGCAGTGAAAGTGATTCTCGCTGGCGGCCAGCTGAATCCACGGACGATGGCGGCGGGTGGGCATGAGGCGCTGCGTTTGCTCGCAGGGATCAGGGCGGATCTGGCGATTACCGGGGTGTGTGCGATTCATCCGGAGGTGGGGATCACCTCGCTGCATTTCGATGAAGTGCCGGTAAAGCAGGCGATGCTTGATGGCGCGACGCGAGTGATTGCAGTGACCACGGCGGACAAGTTGGGAGCGGTGGAACCGTTTGTGGTGGCGCCGTGTACGCGCCTGCATACGCTGATTACCGAGCGGCATGTAGCGTCGGGGAGTGTCGAGGATTATCGGCGGTTGGGGATTGTGGTGGAGCAGTTGCCGGATTGAGGTTTTGTGGTGGGGTTGATGACCTCATCGCGAGCAGGCTCACTCCTACAGGAGATCGCATTCCATAATGTAGGAGTGAGCCTGCTCGCGATAGGGACAGTGCAATCACCGCAACTTTTCAAGCATCTGGTAATACCACATCCCCGCCGCCAACAACGGATTGCCCAACAAATCCCCCATCGGCACGCGAATGTGCTGGCACTGGGCAAACGTATCGAACTGCTCCAGTTGCCCGGTGATCGCCCGACTCATGATTTCGCCCATGATGTGCGTCGTCGCGATGCCGTGCCCCGAATAGCCCTGGCAGTACCAGACGTTGTCCGAGAGCTTGCCCAGTTGCGGAATGCGGTTGATGACGATGCCCATCGCGCAGCTCCACTGGTAATCGATCTGCACACCTTTGAGCGCCGGGAAGGTCTGCTCGATGCACGGGCGCAGTTCGGCGGCGATGTCCCGTGAATCCTTGCCACTGTAGTTGGCACCACCACCGAACAACAGGCGGCCGTCGGCGGTGAGGCGGTAGTAGTCGAGGACGAAACGGCAGTCATACACCGCAAGGTCTTCGGGGTTGATCTGTTTTGCCAGATCGCCCAGTGGCGCGGTGGTGACGATCCCGCCCATGGCCGGGAAAATCTTGCCCTTGAGCTGCCCCGGTTCGAGCTTGTGGTAGACGTCGCCGGCGAGCATCACCTGATTTGCATCGATCTGCCCGTGAGCCGTGCGCACACCGGGCGTAGCGCCGTGAATGATCTCCAGCACTTCGCTGTTTTCGAAGATCAGCGCGCCAAGACTTTCCGCCGCCCGCGCTTCACCGATGCACAGGTTGAGCGGATGCAGATGCATGTTGCGGATGTTCTTGATTGCGCCGTGGTAGAGGTCGCTCTGCAGCAGATCACGCACCTGACTGCGGTCGAGCAGGCTGACTTCATCGCCTAATCCGCGCCGTACGGCTTCTTCGTAATCCTTGCGCAAGTCAGTCATGTGGCTGGGCTTGTACGCGGCGTGTAAATGGCCGTGTTTGAGGTCGCATTGAATGCCGTATTTCTCGACGCGTTGCTGGATGATTTCATGCCCGCGCCAGCGCAGGTGCCAGATGAAATCATCGACGTCGTCGCCGAGCTTCGGGCGCATCTGTTTGCGCATCGCGCCGTCACCGGAAAGGCTGCCGGTAACTTGTCCGCCATTGCGCCCGGTGGCGCCCCAGCCGATCTTGTGGCTCTCGACGATAGCGACTTTAAGGCCTTTTTCGGCGAGTTCGACAGCGGTGGCAACGCCGGTGAAACCGCCGCCGATAATTACCACATCAACCTTGTGCCGGCCTTGCAGGGTCGGGTAGTTGGTGTCCTGGTTGAGGGTGGCGGTGTAGTAGGAGTTGCAGCGTTCGGTCATGTCAGTGTCCACACAAATTCTTAGGTTGTACGCGGTCCCTGTAGGAGTGAGCCTGCTCGCGATAGCGGTGTGTCATTCACAGATGATTTGACTGACATGGCCTCATCGCGAGCAGGCTCACTCCTACAGGGGGTAGTGGTGAGTCTTCAGGCTTCGGTGAGATACCACCGCCAATCCTGCTCACCCACCTCCGCCATGAACTGCTGGTACTCGGCACGTTTCACCGCCAGATACACCCCGAGAAATTCCTGCCCCAAGGCATCCCGTGCCCACACCGAATTCTCCAGCGCCTGCAGCGAGGTCAACCAATCGGTCGGCAACAATTCCTTCGCCTGCGCATAACCATTGCCCTCAACCGGCGCACCGGGATCAAGGTCTTCACGAATGCCACGATGAATCCCGGCGAGGATCGCCGCCGCTGCCAGATACGGGTTGGCATCGGCGCCGCAGATGCGGTGTTCGATGTGCCGAGTGTTGGCCGGGCCACCGGGTACGCGCAGGCTGACGGTGCGGTTGTCGACGCCCCAGGTCGGCGCCAGCGGTGCGTAGCTGTTGGCCTGGAAGCGTCGATACGAGTTGGCGTTCGGGCAGAACAGCAGCAACGAGTCGAGCAACGACGCGAGCATGCCGCCAATCGCCGTGCGCAGCAGCGGCGTGCCGGCCGGGTCTTCGGAGGCGAACAGATTTTGCCCCGCGCCATCGGCCAGACTCACGTGCATGTGCATGCCAGTGCCGGCCAGATCATCGAACGGCTTGGCCATGAAGGTCGCCTGCATGCCGTGCTTGTGGGCGATGGCTTTGACCAGCCGTTTGTAGCGCACGGCCTGGTCCATCGCCTCCAATGCGTCGCCATGTTCGAGGGTGATTTCCACCTGACCCGGCGCGTATTCGGAAATCGCTGTGCGCGCCGGAATGCCGTGCAGTTTGCAGGCGCCGTAGAGGTCGGCGAGGAACGGTTCGATCTGTTCCAGCTCACGCAAACCGTACACCTGAGTGTGTCGCGGTCGACCACCGTCAGCGTCCAGCGCCGGTTGTGGGCGGCCGTTGTGATCGCGTTTGGCATCGAGCAGGTAGAACTCCAGTTCGCAAGCCATCACCGGGTAATAACCCTCGGCTTTGAGGCCGTCGATGACCTTGATCAGCAAGTGCCGAGGGTCGGCGATGCTCGCTGG
Organism: Pseudomonas tensinigenes; assembly: GCF_014268445.2. Classification (NCBI taxonomy): domain Bacteria; kingdom Pseudomonadati; phylum Pseudomonadota; class Gammaproteobacteria; order Pseudomonadales; family Pseudomonadaceae; genus Pseudomonas; species Pseudomonas tensinigenes. The sequence continues at coordinate 4,171,498 of NZ_CP077089.1, read as the reverse complement.
CATGCCCTCGGTCGGGTGCATGCTGACCTGCACGGCGGCGGTCGGAATCTGCCGCCATGGCAGGCGCACCAGGCTGCCTTCCAGCGGGTAGGCGCGGCAGTCGATATCGCCGACGTCCCAGACCAGACCGGAGTTCTCGACGTCTTCACCCTGCACGGTCAGACCGAGGATGGTGCTCGGTAGCGGTCGACCGCTTTCGTATACAGCGAGCAGTTCTTCGCGGTGCAACAGCTTGCCGCGCGGCACGCCGTTGGCGTCGAGAATGAACAGCTCGATCATGTCGATATCGGGGTTCTGTTCAAGGAACAGGTGTGCGTCTTCGATGGCTGCGAATTTCATAATCAATCACTCACGATGGCGCCGCACAGGCGCGCAGATTCGGGCCGGACACGACGCAGCAATAGGCGTGGCTGTCCTGGCAGGGATATCAAGAAGCAGGGGGCTGTCGCGGTTCTTTAACGGACGCGATCAGACAGACCGGGCGATATCCGGCGGGCGTGCGGAGTGACGCAGCTTGGAACGGCGCAGGGCCATGGGGAGATTGACGATACGATTCATACGCCGCCCCTGTGGGAGAGGGCGCGCAGGGTAGAGACGTTCAACGATTTTCGTTGTTGTGGTGACGTACTCATAACGCGTGTTTCCGTTGGCGGAAAACGTCGGTGGCGGGCTGACCCGCCGACCGGTGTGCCCGGATAGTAAGGGGGAATTCGCGGGCGTGTAAACGGGAGATTCGCAGGCCAGGGTTCAACGCATCAGATGAAAGCCCAGCCCGGCGAGGGCGCAAACGATCAACACACTGATCACACCGCGCTTGAAAACGAACAGCGCCAATGCTGCCGCAACCGCCAGCATCAGCGAAAACAGATCCAGCGCCCCGGCAAAACCGTTCGGCCAGAACACGTGATAGGCGAAAAAAAACGCCAGATTCACAATCACCCCGACCACGGCAGCGGTGATTGCCGTCAGCGGTGCGGTGAACTTCAGTTCGTTGTGCGTCGATTCCACCAATGGCCCGCCGGCCAGAATGAACAGAAACGAGGGCAGAAAGGTGAACCAGGTCACCAGGGTTGCTGCCAGTGTGCCGGCAGCAAAGGCATGTTCGGGGCCGAACGTCGGTTGCACGTAGGCACCGACGAAACCGACAAACGCCACCACCATGATCAGCGGGCCCGGGGTGGTTTCGCCGAGGGCGAGGCCGTCGATCATCTGCGTCGGCGTCAACCAGCCGTAATGCCCGACGGCGCCCTGATAGACGTAAGGCAGCACCGCGTAGGCGCCGCCAAACGTGAGCAGCGCGGCTTTGGTGAAGAACCAGGCCATTTGCGTGAAGGTGCCGTCCCAGCCGAACAATGCTGTCAACAACGCCATCGGTAAACACCAGAGCACTGCGCCGACCAACCCCAGGCGCAGCAGCTTCGGCAGGCTGAAACGGGCGTGTTCCGGCGCCGGCGTATCGTCGTCGATCAACGCCGGGCCGAAGGATTTTTCGCTGTTGCGCGCACCACCGTTGCTGAACCGCTGCGGTGCGAAACGTCCGCCCATATAGCCGATCAGCGCAGCCCCGAGGACGATCAAAGGGAAGGGCACGTTGAAGGCGAAAATCGCCACGAACGACGCCCCGGCAATCGCCCACAGCCAAGCATTCTTCAAAGCACGCGAGCCGATGCGATGTGCGGCGTGCAGGACAATCGCGGTGATGGCCGGTTTGATCCCGTAAAACACCCCGGCCACTGCCGGCACGTCACCGAAGGCAACGTACAGCCAGGACAACGCGATCAGAATGAACAACGACGGCAGCACAAACAGCGCACCGGCGATGACACCGCCCCAAGTGCGATGCAACAGCCAGCCGATGTACGTCGCCAATTGCTGAGCCTCGGGGCCAGGCAGCAACATGCAGTAGTTGAGCGCGTGCAGAAAACGCTTTTCAGAGATCCAGCGTCGGCGCTCGACCAACTCCTGATGCATGATCGCGATCTGCCCGGCCGGGCCGCCGAAACCGATGCAGCCGAGTTTCAGCCAGAAGCGCCAGGCCTGGCGCAGGGTGACGGGATCGGGGCGGTGCAGGTTGTTCGGCGCTGTGCTCAAGCGAGACTCCGGAGTTGGGTCCTGGCGGAGCGGCTATCTAATCAGACTTTCAACCCTCACCCCAGCCCTCTCCCAGAGGGAGAGGGAGCCGACCGCGGTGTCTGGCGTTATCCATCGACCTGAAAAATCGAGTCGATTATGGATTTGATGGTCACCCGAAGGGGCCGACCGCGGTGTCTGGCGTTATCCGTCGACCTGAAAGATCGAGTCGATTATGGATTTGATGGTCACCCGAAGGGGCCGACCGAGGTGTCTGCCGTTCTCCATGACCGGAAAGATCCCATCGATTGTGGATTCACCACAACTCCTTCACGTCGGCGTACTTCTGCAATATCCCCCAATCAGTCCCCTCTCCCTCAGGGAGAGGGCTAGGGTGAGGGGCTTTTGCTTTTCAGGCATGCGCCAGACTCCAGCGCAACGCCGCATCCCGACCGCATTCCCGGCCCTCGACCCAGTGAGAACCCCTGGGTGAGCGTGGGGCTCATGCAGAAAACTCCGGGATCGGGCTATAGATTCGCGGGGCGTTAAAAACGCGTCCAATCGCTTGTTCCGATGTGGTGATTGCTTTGGTCGATCAACCGAGATGTGTATTGGCTGGTCCGGCCTCATCGCGAGCAGGCTCACTCCTACATTTGGAATGCGTTCCCCTGTAGGAGTGAGCCTGCTCGCGATGAGGGCATGACATTCAACGACGATTATTCGGCAGACACTTCAACCCCAAACAACTTCCGCGCCTCGGCAAAACATTTCTCGGCAATCGCCGAACGCGGTTCGGTCTTGCGCATCACCAGCCCCAATGGCGCCAGCACACTGGCATCCGGCAATTGCATGAACGACAGGTGCTCGATCGGCTCCTCAAGCCCACTGTCCAGCGGCATGATCGCGCAGCAGAAACCTTGGTGAATCGCCTGCAACAGTTGATAAGTCGAATCGCTTTCCATGATCGGCTGCGGGCTGAGCCCACGGCTGCGAAAGCTCAAGTCGATGGATTTACGGTAATGCATGCCAGCAGTGATCATGCCCAGCGGCAACTCGGCGGCCTCTTCCCAGCTCATTTGCGAGCCTTCGAAATGGAAATGCCGGTTGTCGTAGAGCAACCCTACGCGCGTTTCACCGATCTCGAAAAACTCGAAATAGTTCGGGTTGACGTGGTCGAGGTAGCACACGCCCAGATCGAGTTGATTGTTGCCCAGCCTGGCGATGATCTCATCGGAACTGAGCGACGACAGGCTGAACTTCAACTCCGGATACGTCCCCGACAAACCCTGAATGTAATTGACCGGATTGAAGCTGCTCAGCGGCACCAGACCCAGACGCAAACTGCCCACCAGTTGCCCGCGACACGCCGCCGCTTCGGCAAACAAGCCATCGTGTGCCGCCAGCAAAGTGCGCGCCCAGGCCAGCACACGTTCGCCAGCCTGGGTGAAACCTTCAAAGCGCTGGCCACGGTTGACCAGCACCAGATCCAGCTCGTCTTCCAGATTACGCAGGCGCATCGACAACGTCGGTTGGGTGATGTGGCAGCGTGCGGCGGCCTGGCCGAAGTGGCGGGTTTCGTCCAGCGCGATCAGGAACTTGAGTTGCTTGATGTCCACGATGGCACCTGCTCGATGGAAAATTTTTGATTGAGTATTGACGCAGATGCGCGAGACGCACGAAAGCGCAGGGTGCGACGATCTCACTTGAACGGTTATCCGTCCAATCGGAAGTGTTTAAGTGACTATCGATCAGCTCTATCAGGGCCGGTTTTACTGGCCTTGAACAATGTGAAAGGCACCGATAGAGCCGCTCGATAATGTGGTTGGCCAGAGTGATTAGACAGTACTCATAAGTGGCACTTAGGCTGCTCGGCAATGTTGATTAACTGCTGCCGGAGAACTGTCATGAGCGCAAAAGCCGATGCCCTGTTTGTCCCCCTGAACATCGCCGTGCTGACGGTCAGCGATACTCGCGATTACGCCAGCGACACCTCGGGCCAGTTGCTGGTCAGTCGCTTGCTGGAGGCCGGTCATACACTGAGCGAGCGCAACCTGCTCAAGGACGATCTGTACAAGATCCGCGCCCAGGTCGCCCAGTGGATCGCCGACGAAGGCATTCAGGTGGTGCTGATCACTGGCGGCACTGGTTTCACCGCTCGCGACAGCACGCCGGAAGCGGTGGCCTGCTTGTTTGATAAGCAGATTGACGGCTTCGGCGAACTGTTCCGGGCGATTTCGATTCTGGATATCGGCACGTCCACCGTGCAAAGCCGCGCGCTGGCCGGGCTGTCGAACGGCACGCTGGTGTGCTGCCTGCCGGGCTCGACCGGTGCCTGCCGCACGGCGTGGGAAGGCATTCTTGCCGAGCAACTCGACAACCGTCATCGCCCGTGCAACTTCGTTCCGCACTTGAAAGCCGTGCAAGCCTGCGGAACACGTGGATGAATCGTTCACCGTTGATGCCGGTCGAAGACGCACTCGACCAGTTGTTGCGCATGGCTGATCAGCAAGCGTTGGCAGACAGCGAAGTGCTGCCGCTGGATGACGCGCGTGGGCGGGTGCTGGCCAGTGATCTGGTGGCAACACTCGACTTGCCGCCGTGGCCGAACAGCGCCATGGACGGTTACGCGCTCAATCTCGCCGATCTGCACCGTCAGCCGTTGAGGGTCTCGCAAAAGGTTTACGCCGGGCAGGCGCCGGATACCTTGCTGCCCGGCACCTGCGCACGGATTTTTACCGGCGCACCGCTGCCGCCCGGCGCCACCTGCGTCGAGATGCAGGAGAACGTCGACGTGCTGGAGGACGGCCGCGTGCGCTTCTTGCAGCCACTCAAGGCGGGGCAGAACATCCGCGCGCAAGGTCAGGAAAATCGCGTCGGCGACATCCTGCTGCGGGCCGGCAAGCGCCTTGGGCCGTTCGAACTGGCAGTCGCCGCCGGGCAAGGGCTGACGCACCTGCACGTGGTGCGTCGCCCGCGTGTGGCGCTGCTGTCGACCGGTGATGAACTGGTCGAACCGGGTCAGCCGTTGCGCCTCGGCAGCATCTACAACAGCAACCGCGTATTGCTCGGCCACTGGTTGCGAGAGCTGGGCTGCGAGGTGATCGACGCCGGCATCCTCTCGGATCGCCCGGCGCAGACGCGGCTCAAGCTTGAGCAACTGCATGTGGCGACCGACCTGATTCTGACCACGGGCGGGGTGTCTGCCGGCGATGCCGATTGCCTCGGGCAGGTGCTGCGCGACAACGGCAAACCGCTGTTGTGGAAACTCGCGATCAAGCCTGGCAAACCGCTGACCGTGGGCCATTTCGGCACGGTACCGGTGATTGGTCTGCCGGGCAATCCGACCTCGGCGCTGGTGACTTTTGGTTTATTGGCACGGCCGTATCTGCTGCGTATTCAAGGCGTGGAAGAGGTCATGCCGCTGAGTTTTACAGTCAATTCAGGATTCGACTGGTCCAAGGCCGGCGGTCGTCGTGAATACCTGCGGGTGAAGCTGGAAGCAGGGCGTGCGGTGCTCTATCCAAACCAAAGCTCCGGCGTCCTGCTCGGCGCGACCTGGGCCGACGGGCTGGTTGAAATCCCTGAGCACAGCACGCACAACCTCGGCGACCCGCTGCGCTTCATCCCCTTCAACGAACTGTTCTGACCTCACCACCAATCAAACTGTAGGAGTGAGCCTGCTCGCGATGAAGGAGGGTCAGTCGACGAAGATGTTGAGTGGGCCGGCGCCATCGCGAGCAGGCTCACTCCTACAATGGTTTTGTGGTTGTCATCAATATCCGCGGTGTACGCTCCCACAGGGTTTCGGGGTGCCTGGAGAGAAGGATCAGCTCAAGACATAGTCCACCGGCTTCAGCGCCGGCGGTACTTCTGCACCCAGTTCGCTGAGGATATCGCGCTCGATGGTGCGCACCAGTGCATCGGTGGGCAGGTCGTTTTCGTCGCGGCCGAACGGGTCTTCCAGCTCATCGGCAATCGCATCCAGGCCAAAGAACGTGTAGCTGACAATCGCCGTGAACAGCGGCGTCAGCCAGCCCAGCGGCTCTGCCATGGCAAACGGCAACAGGATGCAGAACAGATAAATCGTCCGGTGCAGCAACAGTGTGTAAGGAAACGGCAGTGGCGTGGTTTTGATCCGTTCGCACACCGCTTGTGCCTGAGTCAGGCTGGTCAAATGGTTGGCCAGCAGCATGTAGCGCCATTCAGTCAGCTCGCCGCTTTGATGCAGATCGGAACACTGCTGGCCAACCGTTTGTAGAATGCGCCCACTGTAATCCGGCGTCTGCGGATCGGGTTTCGGCATGATCCATTGGCCGCTGGCGTCCGCTTCGCTTTCCTTGCGCAGCCGCGCGTTCAACGCATGAGCAAAGCCACACAGATTTAGCAACAACGGCTTGCGCTCAGCCGACTCACGAATCACATGGGTTTCACGAATCACCGAACGAATGTGCACGATCACTTCGCCCCACGCCTTGCGCGCCTCATACCAGCGGTCATAACAGGCGTTGTTGCGAAAACTCATGAAGATCGACAGCGACAAACCGAGCAAGGTAAACGGCGTGGCGTTGACCTTGGTGAAGTTGCTTGGATGGAGGATTTCCACCAGCACGATAGCCGAAGCGAGCAGGGTGACCATCAACGTGCGCAGGGCGATGCGTTTGGCGATCGAACCCTTGAGGGTGAAGAGAATGGCGAACTGGTTGACCTTGGGTCTGATGATCATGCTGTGCTGTTCCGATAACCGATGAAACTGGCGGGATCAGCCGCCGGTCATGTTCATGAAGCGCACGACCTGAACATCATCGTTCACTTCGAAAGTGTGCCGATACGGCTTGAGTTTCATCGCCTCGACGATGGCTTTCTCCAGCCGCTGCGGTTGCCCCGGATGCGCACGCAGCACCGCTTTGAGATCGACCGAATGCTCGTTACCCAGACACAGTAGCAGGCGCCCTTCAACGGTGAGGCGCACGCGGTTGCAGGTGCCGCAGAAATTGTGGCTGTGCGGCGAGATAAACCCCAGGCGAATCTCCGGCGCCTCGGCCAGCCGCCAGTAGCGTGACGGGCCTTGCGTCGACTCGGCAGAGTCGATCAGGGTATAGCGCTCGGCGATTTTTTCGCGCACTTGGGCGCTGGAGAAAAACGACTCGGCGCGGCTGTGTTCACTGATGATCCCCAGCGGCATCTCTTCGATGAAAGAGACGTCGAGCTGACGATCTATGGCGAAGCTGACCAGATCATTGATCTCTTGATCATTACGGCCCTGCATCACCACAACATTGAGTTTAGTGCGGGTAAAACCGGCCTTGCGCGCGGCATCGATGCCTTTGATCACTTGCGCTAGATCGCCGGTGCGGGTCATCTGTTTGAAGCGCTGCGGATCAAGGCTGTCGAGGCTGATGTTCAGGCGCTTGACCCCGGCGTCGAACAGCGGCGCGGCGAGTTTGCCCAGTTGTGAACCGTTGGTGGTCATGCACAACTCGCGCAGACCGGGCAGGGCGGCGATCTGCTCGCACAACTTGACCACGCCCGGACGGATCAGCGGCTCGCCACCGGTCAGGCGAATCTTGCGCGTGCCGAGCGCCACAAAGCTCTGCGCCAGTTGATAGATCTCTTCCAGGGTGAGGATTTGTTGCCGTGGCAGAAACTGCATGTCTTCGGCCATGCAATAGACGCAGCGGAAGTCGCAGCGGTCGGTCACCGACATGCGCAGATAGTCGACGCGGCGGTTGTAACCATCGATCAAGACACGCTCTGACATGACAGCCTCGCAGGAATGAAAACCCCGGTTGAAGGAGTTTGGTCAGCGCAGGTTATGGCTAACTTTAAGTGCCGTCCAATCACTGTTAATGAACGGGTGATTGATCCCGTCGATGAACAAATTCTTTTCGCCGAAAGTTGCTTCTTTAGTTTTGCAAACTCCAGTAAATAAAGGTTTTTTCGCCGTGATGGAGGCTTTCGACAAGGCGGTCATTACAGTGTCTGAGCTGGTTGTTGTTGATCTTCCCGAGCCCCTGATTTTCCCTGTAGGAGCGAGCCTGCTCGCGAAGGCGTCAGGTCAGACACATTGATGTTGAATGTAATGGCCTCATCGCGAGCAGGCGAAGGCCTACAGGGATTTGTGGTGGTTGGAGAATATGTAAACACCGCCGAACACTGTGGGAGCGAGCCTGCTCGCGAAGGCGTCAGGTCAGACAACGTTGATGTTGAATGAAAGGCCTCTTCGCGAGCAGGCTCGCTCCCACAGGTGTTGTGGTGTTTTTGATATGGGGTTTACTGCGCGCCGAACATCGCGGTCCAGTAGATCCCGGCGCTGCTTTTCGGGTCGGTCGCGTAGGCGGCGCCGAGTTCCTGGTATTGCGGGTTCATCAGGTTGGCGCAATGGCCGGGGCTGGCGAGCCAGCCTTCGACGACTTTGTGCACGGTGTCTTGCCCGGCGGCGATGTTTTCGCCGACCTGTTGGCCGCTGTAACCGGCGAGTTCCGCGCGATCGCCCGGGGTGCGGCCGTCGCGGTCCTTGTGGTCGAAGTAATTGTTGTTGGCCATGTCGCGGCTGTGATCCTGGGCGATCGTGCCCAGTGTTGCATTCCAGGCCAAGGGTGCGGCAGCGGCGAAAGCCTGACCACCACACTGACGCGCCTGGCTGCGAGCGACGTTGAGTTCACTGAGCAATTTCTGCCCCTCACTTTGCGCATCGCCCAACTTGGCCGACAGCAGTGGCCGCGCCAGCACGATGCGCCAGTCACGGTCATCGCGGCTGACACCGACATCGACGAACTGCGGATCGAGCACCACCTGACAGAAACTCTCCTGAATCGCCTGCATTGCCGACGCCGCATCACGCGGGCCGTTGAGGGTGATCGCCTGCACATTGACCATCGGGTAACTGGCGCTGGCCATGGCTTGTTGCAGATCGACAGCTCCGGTGGCGCGTAATCTCAGACGCGGATCGGCCGACAACGGTGGCAGTTCATTCGACGCCTGCGAACCACAACGCTGCGGTTGGCTGCGATAACTGTTGATCGACTCGATCAATTGCGACTCATCGCCGGCCAGCGCCGGGATGGCCAACATAACGCCCACGGACAACGCGGCAAGACGCAAAACGGATGGCATGAAGCGCATGGAAATCTCCCTTGAGCTGAATGCGCCCATGATGCGCGAAACGACCCCGGTGAGTGCAATGTCTTTTTTCTTCATTCGGCCTGTTTTCTGCGCAACTTTGCCGATGGATTTGCCGTCTACACTCACCGAAGACCCCGCAAATCGGGTGTCTCCCCGACGTAACACCTTGCCCGCATCGGGCGCTGCCGGAAGAACAGACATGGGATTGAAAGGCTGGGCGGGTTGTCTCGTATTCACCCTGTTGGCAGGCTCTGCATGGGCCACCGATCAGGCCCCGATCAAAGCGAAGGCTGAAGAAAAAGCCCAAGTGCTGGAGGAGAAAGCGGCGGACAAAGTCAGCGCCGCACCGGCACCGAAAGCCGAAGCCATCACCCCGACCGAAGTGCAGGCGGTCGACCCGGCCGGCGCGGCGCCGCTGGATGATCCGATCACTTGCCTGGCGCGCAGTATCTACTGGGAAGCCAAAGGCAAAGACACGCCGGAAATGGAAGCGGTGGCCAGTGTGGTGATGAATCGCCTCGGCCACGAAGGCTTCCCCGACACGGTGTGCGCTGTCGTCAAACAAGGCTCGGAAACCAAGAGCTGCCAGTTTTCCTGGTGGTGCGACGGGCGTCCGGATCAGGTCAAGGAAGATGCCGAATACACGCTGGCCAAGGATATCGCCCGCAAAGCGCTGAACCGCCAGCTCAAGGATCGCACCAACGGCGCGCTGTATTTCCACGACCGCAATGTTCATCCGAGCTGGGCCAAGGAATACCGCAGAACCGCTGAAACGAAAAAATTCCTCTTCTACAAACCTGCCGGTGGCGACGCGCGTTAAGCGCAGACCTGCCGTACACATTCGCGCAACCAGCGATGCGCCGGGTCGGCGCCCATTCGCGGATGCCAGAGCATCGACACGCTGATGTCCGGCATCGCGAAGGGCAGGGCGAAGCTGTGCAGACCGGTGCGCAGTTTGCTGGTGTGCCGCTGCGGTACCGTGGCGATCAGCTCTGATTCACGCACCAGCGTCAGCGCCGCCGAGAATCCACCGAATGAGGTGACGATGTCTCGCGTCAGGCCGAGTGCGAGTAACGCTTCGTCGACCGGGCCGCTGCTGCGTCCGCGGCGTGAGATCAGAATGTGCTCGCCGCCGGCAAAGCGCCTGCTAGTGATTTTCCCCGTGCTCAAGGGATGCCCCTCACGCACCACACCGATCCACTGATCCTGAAACAGGATGCGGCTGTGCAGCGTCGGGTCGGTGCTGTCGTCGACCACGCCGGTTTCCAGATCGACGCGACCTTCGCGCAGCGGCGTGCTGTCCTTGTCGGCTTTCTGCACAAAGCGCAGACGCACGCCGGGTGCTTCTTCGGCGATCCGCGCGAGCAGGGCGGCGGCAAAGGTTTCGACGAAGCCGTCGGTGTTGCGCAGGGTGAAGGTGCGTTGCAAGCGGCCAGGGTCGAGCACTTCGGCGGGCCGTAAAACCGCCTCGGCGTCTTGCACCAGATGACTGACCCGTTCGCGCAATTCCAATGCGCGCGGCGTTGGCACCAAGCCACGCCCCGCTCGCACCAGCAACGGATCGCCCGTGGTTTCGCGCAGACGGGCGAGGGCGCGGCTCATGGCCGAAGGGCTCAAGCGCAGGCATTTGGCGGCGCGGGCGACGCTGCCTTCACGCAGTAACACGTCGAGGGTGATCAGCAGGTTCAGGTCCGGCGTGGTCATGACATAGCGTTCCATGCAGGTATTGAGTGCAAAGCATGCGTCTTGCGCCGGGTGTTGTCGAGGCTCAGGCTATGGCAGAACACCTTTGCGCTGCGAGCCTCCCATGTCCCGAGAACCCCTGAGCACTCCTGCCCGTTGGGCGCTGACCAGTCTGGCCCTGTCGATGTTGATGCCATCGCTGGACACCAGCATTGCCAACGCCGGTTTGCCAATTCTGGCGACGGCGTTCGATGCGACGTTTCAGCAAGTGCAATGGATCGTGCTCGCTTACCTGCTGGCGATCACCACTTTGATTGTCAGTGTCGGGCGGCTGGGCGATGGCTTCGGTCGGCGTCGATTGCTGTTGATCGGGATCGGCATTTTCACCAGCGCTTCGCTGGCCTGTGCGCTGGCACCGGGACTCGGTTGGCTGATTGGCGCACGGGCGGTGCAAGGTGTTGGCGCGGCGATCATGTTCGCCTTGACCGTGGCGTTGGTGTCAGAAGCGGTGCCCAAATCGCGGGCGGGCAGCGCGATGGGCTTGCTGGCAACGATGTCGGCGACGGGCACCAGTCTTGGGCCGTCGCTGGGCGGGTTGTTGATGACGCATGTCGGCTGGCAGGCGATTTTCCTGCTCAACGTGCCGTTGGGCTTGCTCAATGCGTGGCTGGTGTACCGCTATTTGCCGGCGGATCGGGCAGCAAGGCGGCGCATGGCGTTCGATTATTCTGGCAGCGCGGTGCTGGTTTTCACGCTGGCAGCCTATGCGCTGGCAATGACGCTCGAAGGTTTCACGTTGCCGTTGTTGCTGGCCAGCCTGTGCGGTGTCGGGTTGTTCGTCGTAGTCGAGAAGAAGGCCAAGGCACCGTTGATTCGCTTGTCGCTGTTCAGCGACCGGCGACTGAGCAGCAGTCTGGCGCTGACGTTGCTGGTGACAACGGTGATGATGACCACGCTGGTGGTCGGGCCGTTTTACCTGCATCGGGGCTTGGGTCTCAGCAGCACAATGGTCGGAGTGGCGTTATCGATCGGACCGTTGTTGTCCGCAATGAGTGGGGTACCGGCGGGACGTTTGGTGGATCGCTTCGGTGCGCGACGAATCGTGCCGGGCGCGTTGCTCGGGATGGCCGGCGGTTGCAGCTTGCTGGCACTGTTGCCCATGAGGATGGGACTGCCCGCGTACGTAATGCCGATCATGGTGATAGCTGTCGGTTACGCGTTGTTCCAGGCAGCCAACAACACCGGACTGATGGCCGGGGTCAGGCAGGATCAGCGTGGCGTGGTTTCGGCGATGCTCGGGCTGGCGCGCAATCTTGGGTTGATTACCGGGGCGGCAGTAATGGGCGCGGTGTTTGCGCTGGCGGCGGGGGATCCGACGCAAGCCCCTGCAACCGTCATTGCCAGCGGCTTGCACATTACTTTTGGCGTCGCGGTGGCATTGATGGCTATGGCTTTGATCATAAGCCGAGCGCAGTTCAACTGTAGGAGCGAGCTTGCTCGCGAAGAGGCCGGCACAGCCAACATCTCCGGTGACTGACTCTCCGCTTTCGCGAGCAGGCTCGCTCCCACAGGGGATCGATTGGATCAGTAGATCTTCAGCCGAACCGAGATCAAATGTGGGAGCGAGCCTGCTCGCGAAGAGGCCGGCACAGCCAACATCTCCGGTGACTGACACTCCGCTTTCGCGAGCAGGCTCGCTCCCACAGTGAATCGGGTTGATCAGTAGATCTTCGGCCGAACCGAGATCGAATGTGGGAGCGAGCCTGCTCGCGAAGAGGCCGGCACAGGCAACATCTCCAGTGATTGATACACCGCTTTCGCGAGCAGGCTCGCTCCCACAAGGGATCGATTGGATCAGTAGATCTTCGGCCGAACCGAGATCGAATGTGGGAGCGAGCCTGCTCGCGAAGAGGCCGGCACAGCCAACATCTCCGGTGACTGAAACAGCGCTTTCGCGAGCAGGCTCGCTCCCACAGGGAAAAGTGGTGATGTTCAACCCCGAGGTTGCCGGGCGGGGAAGAACAGTTCGAAGCAGGTGATGCCATTCGCGCTGCTGACGCTGTAGCGGCCCTGATGCAGTTGCATGATGGTCGCGACAATCGACAGGCCGAGGCCATTGGATTGCGCCGAGCGCTCGCGTGACTGGTCGACCCGGTAGAAGCGTTCGAACAACCGCGCCAAGTGTTCCGGCGCAATGGTTGTGCCGTGGTTGCGTACCCGCAGATAGCTGCCATCCGCCTCGGCAATCGCTTCCACCTGCACCGTCGAATCCGCCGCGCCGTACTTGATCGCATTGGCACACAGGTTGGCCAACGCGCGGCGCAACAACATCGGCTCGGCCCAGATCACACCGCTGCCACGCGCTTCAATGCATACCCCGACATCAGCCGCCAATCCTTCAAAGTAATCGGCAATGCGCTGCATCTCATCCGCCGCATCCAGCTCCTGGCGCTGGCTCAAGGCACTGGCCGGGTCGGTGCGCGCCAGAAACAGCATGTTGTCGAGCATCCGCGTCAGCCGCTCAAGCTCCTCGACGTTAGAGGCGAGCAACTGCTGGTAGGCCTCGATGCTGCGGTGCTGCTGCAGCGCGACCTGAGTTTCGCCGAGCAGATTGTTGATCGGCGTGCGTAACTCATGGGCCATGTCGGTGGACACCTGACTCAACTGCGCAAAGCCCTTGGCGAGGCGGTCGAGCATGGCATTGAACGCTTCGATCATCGGCTGCAATTCTCGTGGCGCACCGCTGCTGGCGAGGCGTTCACCAAGGTTGCCGACGCCGATACCGTGGGCGTGTTTCGCCAGTCGCCGCAATGGCAACAATCCGCGATACACCAGCAAACAACCGACCACCGCCAGCAACAACGCCGCCAGCGAGGCCAGGCCATAAACACTCAGGCGGTAATTGGCGAGCATCGCCGTGCGCTCGCTCATCAGGCGCCCGGTGGTGACTTGCAGATTGCCCAGCTCACCGGAATCGATACTCGCTGCCACCGCCGAAAACGGTACGCCGTCGACACTCGGCAAATGCTGCACATCGTTCAGCGTCATCGCATGATCGATGGGTACTGCTGGCAACGTCGGCGTGTTCAGATTGCCCGGGTTGACCACCAGCAGCGGCGGTTGCCCTGGTGCGCCGATGGTCAGCAGTGCTTCGCGGTTGCCGAGCATGTTCTGGAACAGCGCCGGTTTGTTCTTGATCAGCTCCAGGGTGTTGCTGTCGTTGAGGAAGCTGCGCAACTGATCGACGCGGCTGACCAGCGCGGTGTCATCACGGCGGATCAACTGTTGCTCCAGTTCGTTGTACAGCGCGGCACCGAGGCCAGCCAGCGAAGCGAAGGCGAGCAAGGCGAACACCAGTGCCAGGCGCAGGGTCAGCGAATACGCGCGTCGGCTGCTCATGGCTGCGTATCGAAGCGATAGCCGATGCCGCGCACGCTGTGGATCAGCTTGAGCTGGAACGGGTCATCGATCTTCGCCCGCAAGCGGCGCACGGCGACATCGACGACGTTGGTGTCGCTGTCGAAATTCATGTCCCACACCCGTGAGGCGATCAGCGAACGCGCCAACACCTGCCCGGTATGCGTGGCGAACAACTGCAGCAACGCAAACTCCTTGTTGGTCAGGGTGATGCGCACCCCGGCGCGCGTCACGCGGCGCTTGAGCACGTCGATCTGCAGGTCGGCCACTTGCAGTTGTTCGTCTTCATGGATCGGCCCGCGCCGGGTCAGGGTGCGCAGGCGCGCCACCAGTTCGGCGAAGGAAAACGGCTTGATCAGGTAATCGTCGGCACCCAGTTCCAGGCCTTTGACGCGGTCAGCGATATCGTCGCGGGCGGTGAGGAACAGCACCGGTGTGTCCGCTTCCTTGCGCAACCGGCGCAGGACTTCCCAGCCATCCATTTTCGGCATCATCACATCGAGCACGATCACATCGAAACTGTGTTCCAGCGCCAGGTGCAGCCCGTCGGCACCGTCGCGGGCGAGGCTGACGCTGTAACCCAGTTCCTGCAAACCATTGAGCAGGTAATTGCCCGCCTTGGGTTCGTCTTCGACAACCAGAATATTCATCGATCAGCCTCAATGGTCATTGATGCAGCCGCTGCCTTGTACCTGATAGTCCAGCACATGTTCGCGGCCCTGATGGTCGAGGTAATTCAATTGCGCCGGGACCACGCCACACGTTTGTGAAATATCGGTGCTGGACAGGACTTTGTCGACATCCAGATGGACGTAGAAGCCGGATTTGTCATGAATCACGGCGGTGTCGGGCATGTTCGCGGCGAACACGCTGCCGGTGGCGAGGAGGGCGGTGAAGGCAAGCAGGAGGCTTTTCATGGTCAGTCACTCAGTGGTCAAAGTTGATCGGCATTGGCGCCGGGACAACTTCAGGCTACCGAGCGATCCGCACGGCAAACCGACAGCTGAATGACAAAGTTGTAATGAAACGGATGAAAACGGTTTAACTGAAGGAACACTATCCCTGTGGGAGCGAGCCTGCTCGCGAATGCGGTATGTCAGCACACATTTAAAGTGTCTGACCCAGCGCATTCGCGAGCAGGCTCGCTCCCACAGGGGAATTGGGATGCTCTGTCAGCTCGCATGGGTATTGAGAATGCTCGCCACCTGCTGCGGCTGGCAGTTCAGGTACGGCGACGACTTCAACCAGCGCTGATCCGGATACCACGAAAACATGAACTGGCCATTCTTCAACCGGTCGATCACCTGCTTGGCAATCTGTGGTCGAACCGCCGGGCAACCCTGACTGCGACCGATGCGCCCCTGTTTCTTGCTCCACAACGGGTTTACGTAACTGGCGGCGTGAATGACGATGGCGCGATCGCGGGCCATGTCATTGAAGCCTGGCTCCAGACCGTCCATGCGCAGCGAATAACCGTGGGTGCCGCTGTAGCTTTCCTGCGTGCGGAACAGGCCGAGGCTGGACTGGTAGCTGCCTTCGACATTGGAAAACTGCGTAGCGAAGTTTTCCCCGGAGTTGGACCCATGAGCGACCAGATCGCGCAGCACCAATTTCTTTTTGCTGAGGTCGAAGATCCACAGTCGGCGTTCGGTGGACGGTTGCGAATAGTCGATGATCGCCAGGTGGCGGGACGGCTTCGCACCGTTGTTGACCGCGCATTGCATGGCGCTCAATGCACCTTTCAGCGCTTGGGGATTGAGTTCTGGCGCGGCGTGCGCGAGGCTGGTGAAGAGAACCGGCGATGGTTTGCCGGCGGCAAAAACGGGACTGGTCACGACGAGAGCGGTGGCAGTCAACAGAAGTCGGCGCAAAAACGTCAACATTTTATAAAGTGTCCTCACTTGCTACTTATTTGGCACTTTGGCTCCTGACTCCCAGTCAATACCCGCAAGCCCGTCGATCGAGCCTGACTCTCAAGCGCACCTGATGTAAGGTTGGCCATCATCTGGACGGCCATGGATTGGAGTAAAGCAGTTGTTCAAAAAGTACGCATGCTACTTGAGCATTTGTTTGCTCGCTGCGCCGTTTGTCGCTTGTGCCGATGAGCCGTTGCCGCCGCTGGAGACATTGCCAACGCCACCGGCCGAGATGCCGGTCGAGCCGCAAAGTCCGTTGCAGGCTGTCTTGATCAGCCTGCCGCAGTCGTGCCCGGCGATTGCGGCACAGCTCAACGGCCCGGCGCTGACGCAACTGCAAGCCTTCTACCAGCAGCAGGACTGGATGCCGGTGTGGGCGAGTGAATCTGCGCGATTGCCGATGTTGCAGGCACAATTACAGCTGTTGGCCGATGATGGTCTCAATCCAAAGCGCTATCCGGTCGCGACCACGGCGCCTCAGGATGGCGAGTTGTGTGCCGACATCGATATCAGCCGCAACTACCTCCAGGCCCTGCAGGATCTGCATTACGGAAGCCTGCTGCAATCACACTTCGAACCGCTGTGGCATGCCGACGCCACCCCGCGTGACCGTCAGGCGGAATTGTTGGCGATCGCCGTACCGGGCATGCACGACATTCCCGCTGCGTTCGACCTGGCGCGGCCGCGTCTGGCGCAATATCAGGATCTGCGTCAGCTGTACGCGGCGCAACGGCTCAAAGCCTTGCCGCAATGGCAATCGGTGGGCAACGGGCCGCTACTGCGCCCGGACATGGAAGACCAACGCGTGCCGGAACTGGCTCAGCGTCTGTACAGCGAAGGCTATCTGACTCAGATCATTGGTACACCCGGCAATGCGTATGACGGCGTTCTGGTCGACGCGGTGAAGAGTTTTCAGGCCAACCATTCGCTCCAGGCTGATGGCGTGGTCGGACCGGGGACGATTGCCGAACTCAACATCACTCCGCTGACGCGCCGTGAACAACTGCGGGTCAATCTCGAACGTTTCCGCTGGATGTCCCAGGACATGGAACCCAATGGCCTGCTGGTCAACGTCGCCGCCGCTGAACTGACGTTGTATCAGGGCGGCGTGCCCGTATGGCAGACCCGTACCCAGGTCGGCCGTGCCGAGCGCCAGACCCCGTTGCTGAAGTCCCGTGTCACGCGCCTGACCCTGAATCCGACCTGGACCGTGCCGCCGACCATCTGGAAGGAGGACAAACTGCCGGAGATCCGCAAGGATCAGACCTTCCTCAGTCGACAGAACCTGCAGGTGCTCGACGCCAACGGACAGCCGCTGGCGGCAGCGGACATCGATTGGGACAACCCCGGCAACATCATGCTGCGTCAGGATGCCGGGCCGCGTAATCCGCTGGGGCAAATGGTTATCCGCTTTCCCAACCCATTTTCGGTGTACCTGCACGACACGCCAAGCAAGGCGCTGTTCGAAAAAGGCCCGCGGGCCTTCAGCTCCGGTTGCGTGCGCGTCGAGCACCCGATGCAGCTGCGCGATCTGCTGCTGACCCCGGCGGAAAAGGCCCGCACCGAAACCTTGCTGGCCACCGGCACCACCCACGAATTTCGCTTGTCGGCGCCAGTGCCGATCCTGATGACCTACTGGACCGCGCAGGTCGACAGCGCTGGCCATGTGCGCTATTCGCCGGACATCTACAGTCGCGACAGCGCCTTGCTCGTCGGGCTTGATCGCGCGCATTGAGCCTCAGCGAGCGTGGCGGTGCCAGAACACCTGCGCCAGCCACGCATCGATGCTCAACTTGCCAGCGCCGGCGAACACCAGTGGTATCAGCGCCGCAAGGTAGATCGCCGGCAACTTGAAGTTGCCAAAGCCTTTATTGGTGATCGCATAACCCTGCGCCAACTCGCTCAGCGACGACCAGTCAGCGGGCCAGTGCACCGCGGCGGTGGCGACGACGGTGACCACGATCAGCGAGATCGCCGAGATTCGTGTGCCGACACCGACCAGGATCGCTAGCGCACAGATCAGCTCGGCCCACATCGACAGTTCCCAGTTCAGCGTTGCCGGTAGATGGTCGAACGGAAACGGGAAGCGCTCCTGAATATCTTCGAACCAGTTCTGCCCGTTGAATTTCTCCAGCCCGGACTCGAAGAATTCCCAGGCGATGAATAGGCGCAGGGTCAGAGGGGCGAGCCAGGTGCCGGCGCGATCGAGGTTCAGGTGCAGGCCTTTGACGGCGGTTGAAAGGGTGGCGGTCATGATGCGTCTCCGGTGGATTGAACAAGTTGAATCGACCGGGGTATTTCAGCGTCGGGGTGTATCGGGGATGTGTCGGCGGGGTGGGGGATTGTGCGTTGGGTGTGTCTGAGGCTTCGGGGTATACAGTGCGATACAGTCAAAAGCCCCTCACCCTAGCCCTCTCCCGGAGGGAGAGGGGACTGACCGAGGTGTCTTGTGCCATCCATCGACCTGAAAGATCCAGTCGATTATGGATTCAGGTTTTGGCGATCATGGATTCACAGGCGCTATTTCAAGTCGGCGTAAATCTCCAATATCCCCCAATCAGTTCCCTCTCCCACTGGGAGAGGGCTAGGGTGAGGGCAGCGGTTTCGGCACCCGCCACAAATACCAAGCCGCCACCGTCCGATACGGCCGCCACGCCAATCCAATCTCAACCATCTGCCTGCGCGTCGGCTGCACCTCCAACCCCTTCAACCGCCGATAACCCTCGCGCACACCAAAGTCATCGGCCGGCAGAATATCCATGCGCTCCAGGCTGTAGATCAACAACATCTCCACCGTCCAGCGACCCACCCCGCGCAAACTGACCAGGCGCTCAATCAACGCCTCATCGTCCATCGCCAGCGCCGTGGCGTAATCCGGTACTACGCCATCCAGCGTCGCCTGGGCAATCCCCTGAATCGTCGCGATCTTGCCTGCGGAAAACCCGCAACTGCGCATGCGCTCGAAATCCGTCGCCAGAATCTGCTCGGGACGAGGAAACGTCTGACCCGCAAACAACCCCACCAACCGCCCGACAATCGCATCGCCGGCCTTGGCATGCAGTTGCTGATAAGCAATCGCCCGCACCAGCGATTCATACGGATCGCGTGCCGGATGCGGTTGATGCAGGCATGGGCCGGCAGCGGCAATGTGACGCTGCCAGTCCGGGTCGAGCGCAGCCAGAAACTCGCTGGCCGCTTGATAGACATCGGCCATGCTATTTCAGCAAGCCGTTGACTTCGCCATAAGTGAACGCCTTGAGGTCATGACTATCGAGTTTGCCGCTGGCCAGAAAGCTTTTCACCAGCCCACCCATCGCGCCATAGAGGAATTCGGCAATGCCGGAACCCGCGCTCAAGCGGCGCACGCCCAGCGCTTGCAGTTCTTCAGGCGAAGGCAGGCAAGCGAACCCAAGGACATTGACCGGCAGCGCAGTGCCCTTGCAGATGGCCTCGATTTCATAGGCCGACGTGACACCCGCCGCGAACAAACCATCAGCGCCGGCCGCTTGATACAGCGCCGCCCGATGCAGGGTCTCGGCGACGCGATCCTCGGCTGGCACAAGGCTTTTCAGATAGACATCGGTGCGCGCATTGATGAACAGTTGCACATCGCGCTTACCGGCCACTTGTCGTGCCACTTCGATCTTGCGCGCGAGCAATTCAGGATCCGCCGAACCATCCTCGATATTGATGCCGACGGCACCCGCCGCGATCACCGCATCGAGCACTTCGGCCACGCGCCCGAGGTCATCGGAATACCCGGCCTCGACATCCACGGTCAATGGAATACTAATCACCCGGGCGATAGATTCCACCGTCGACACCAGTCGTTCAAGGGGCAGGGTGTTGCCGTCCGGATACCCGTGTGCCCAGGCCACCGCCGCACTGCTGGTGGCCACGGCTTTACCGCCCAAGTGCTCGACCAGTCGCGCACCGGTGGCGTCGGCGACATTGGTCAGAATCAACAGGCCTTGCTGGTGCAACTGGTGAAACTGCGTAGCGAGCGCGTTCATCAAAAATCCTTCTTGTCAGTTGATGGGGTTGGTCAGAATGCCAGTTGTCGGGTGAGCTGCACGGCGGCGTTTTCCAGCCGCAGCAGAAACGCTTTGCGCGGCTGCCCACCACCATAGCCGGTCAGCGAGCCATCCGCGCCGATCACCCGATGGCAGGGCACCACAATCGACAAACGATTGTGCCCGTTGGCCAGACCGACCGCGCGACTGGCGCCGGGTTTGCCCAAACTGGCGGCGATGGCGCCGTATGTACTGGTGTGACCGTAGGGGATTTGCAGCAACGCTGACCAGACCTGCCGGGCAAACTCGCTGCCGGGCAAGTGCAGCGGCACAGTAAAGGTGTTCAGCTTGCCGGCGAAATACTGCGCCAGTTGCTGCTCGATCTGCTGCAAATGCGCGTTGTGCCCCGGCGCGACTGCGTAGCCGTAGCGATTCTGTAACTCTTCGACTTCGCGGGTCAGCGCCGGCCGATCCAGGAACTCCAGCAACACCAGCCCACGGCGTTCGGCCATGGCGATCATCGGCCCCAGCGGCGTGGTCAGCCGGGTGAACAGCAGTGGCTCACTCTGGGCGACGCGGCCCGGGGTGATGTGGAATGACTTCTGAAAGGCATCGCGAAAACCACTCAGTGACTCATAGCCCGAATCAAACGCGGCATGGTCAATCGACGCACCTTGCTTGATCCCGCCCAGCGCCATGCCCAGCCGGCGCGTGCGCAGCCATGCATGGAAGGTCATGCCGAAATGCTGCTTGAACCAGCGCCGCAGCTTCAGCGGCTCGATGCCTTCGGCGAGCAACTGCGCATCGCTCCAGCGCACCTCCGGATCGGCTTCCACGGCTTTGAGCAGTCGCTGCACCCAGTCCGGGGCGATGGCGGCGGCGTCCAGCGGTTTGCAGCGCAGGCAGGCGCGATAGCCCGCCGACAGACAGTCATCGGCATGAGCGAAGAACTCGACATTCTCCGGTTTCGGCTTGCGCGCCGTGCAACTGGGGCGGCAGAAGATCCCGGTGGTTTTCACGGCCGTGAAGAACACGCCTTCATAGGCAGTGTCGCGTTCGAGCATGGCGCGAACCATTTCGGCGTGGGGCGGCAGGACAGCGGTTTGTATGTTCATGGTTCGAGAGTAAAACCAGATTCTCGATGGCTCCACCGAAAAATCGACAGTGAATTTTCAAATCCCCTGAACTACCGTGTAGGAGCTGCCGCAGGCTGCGATCTTGATCGTTACCACGCTCTGCGTGGGAATGCAGCCCGGGACGCTCGGCGTCCCAAAATCCCAGATCGCCGCTATCGGCAGCTCCTACCGTTTGTTGAGGTGTGCCCGATGCATCCGTTTTCCATCCAACACATTGATCACATCGTCCTGCGCGTCGCCGATCTGCAACGCAGCATCGACTTCTACAGCCAGGTGTTCGGCGCCGAAGTGGTCAAGCGCAACGAACCGCTGGGCCTGATACACCTGCGCGCCGGCACGTCGATGATCGACCTCGTCGACCTGCAAGGCGAACTCGGCCGCAAGGGCGGCGGGGCGGCCGGGGCCGAGCGGCGTAATGTCGATCACTTCTGCCTGCGCATTGAGCCATTTGATGAGGCTGCACTGATTGCACATCTGCAAACCTTCGGTCTCACCGCCGCAAAAGCCGAATCACGCTTCGGCGCCGAAGGCAAAGGGCTGTCGCTGTACTGCTTCGACCCGGACGGCAATCAGGTCGAACTCAAAGGCCCGTCCGAGGCTTAAGCGCGTTTCGCCATCAACAGCACTGAAGCCGCTGCCGACAGCAAGCCTGCGCAGCAACGATTGAAGATCCGTTTGCCGCGCGGCTCGGCGAACCAGCGGCGCATGTGCAGGCCCATCCAGGCGTAGGCGCTGATGGCAATCCACTCCAGTAAAAGGAACAGCACGCCGAGTACCGCGAATTGCGCCGGCACCGGGTGCGCCGGGTCGACGAACTGCGGCAGAAACGCGGTAAACAACAGGATCGCCTTCGGATTGCCCGCCGCCACCAGAAACTCCTGCCGCGCCAATGCAAAAAAACCAACGGTCGCGCCCGTTACTTGCTGCTCGGCTTCGGGATTGGCCCGCCACAACTGCCAGGCCAGATACAGCAGATACCCCGCGCCAATGATCTTGATCGCATGGAACAGCCATTCCGAGGTCTGCAGCACTACCGACAGGCCCGCACCGGCCAGCGCAATCATCCCGGCGAACGCCAGAATCCGCCCGATGCCCGCCGTGCAGGCGCGGCGAAAGCCATAACGCGTGGCGTTGCTGACCGACAGCAGATTGTTTGGTCCGGGGGCCATGTTCAGGGCGAAACAGGCCGGAAGAAACAGGATGAGCGTGGCGAGATCCATGACGGCACTCCAGTAACGAGAACGATATTTTTATCACAGCCCCCACGCGCCCAGACCCATACAGTCACGCAGCGCTGTCGCGGTACAGCGCCCGGCGCTGTTGGGCAACGCGGTCGAACTTTTTGCAGAAGCTTTCACTCTGTATCAGTCATAGGGTGATGGTTTTGTCAGAAAAAACTATCTATCCGGTCAGAAATGGCGATTGCCGTGTAAAATTTCGCCGACGTTGCCCCCACCCCGTTTGGCCCCAGGCGGCCCCACCAAGAGCGATCTACATGCAAGCAAAGGCCCGTGAAGTTTATGTGCCACCGGTGCTGCAAGATCTGCGAGCCGGCACTGCCGAACTGCACATCGCACTGGAAAAACGCCTTCCTTTTTTCTCCGATGCTCTCGATACGCAGGCTTTTGTGCGGCTGATGCAGGCTTATTACGGCTTCTATCTGCCGCTGGAAAACGCCTTGCTACGCAGCGATGCCATTCCTGCCGATTTTGAACTGACGCCTCGTCTCAAAACGCCAACCCTGCGCGCCGACCTGCTAGCCCTGGGCGTATCTGCCGCAGCGCTGCAAAGCCTGCCGCAGTGCGAGCAGTTGCCGCTCATCGACTCAAGCGCTGCCTGCCTGGGCGTGCTCTACGTCCTCGAGGGTGCGACCCTCGGCGGGCAGATTCTGCGCCGCGAAATCTCTTCACGATTAGGCCTGGAAGCCAATAACGGCGCGGCTTTTCTCGATATCTACGGCGCCGCCACGGGCCGGCGCTGGCGTGACTTTATTGAATACCTCGGCAGTCGGCCAATGAGCGCCGCCGAGCGCGCCGCTGTCGTCACGGCAGCACAAACCACATTCAGCTGTTTCGAGCACTGGCTCGAAAGCCGGGAGGTACTGGCATGACTCCGCAAGACAAAGAAGCCTTTGAAGAACTGCTGGCCAACTGTGCCGACGAGCCGATTCGTTTCCCCGGTGCGATCCAGCCCCACGGCTTGCTGCTGACACTGAGCGAACCTGAGCTGACGATCATTCAGGTCAGCGCCAACGTCGAACCCCTGCTGGCCCGGGAGCCGCAGAGCCTGATCGGCGAGCCGCTGGAAAGCCTGATCGGCGACGCCGAAGCGGCGCAAGTGCGCGAAGCCTTGCTGCATCCGTCGCTGTCAGACTTGCAGCCGCTGCGCTTCAAGCTCAACGGCACCGCGTTCGAGGGCCTGCTGCATCGGCATCAGGGCGTGCTGATTCTGGAGCTGGAAATTCACGTCGAGAACTTCCAGCCACGTAATGTTGCCGGCAACCAGACGCATCTGGGGCGCATGCTCCAGCGTCTGCAAGCGGCCACCACGTTGCAGGCGCTGTACGACATCAGCGTCAAGGAAATCCAGGCCATGACCGGTTACGACCGGGTGCTGATCTATCGTTTCGAAGAGGAGGGCCATGGCCAGGTCATCGCCGAAGCCTCCGACCCGTCGATGGAAGTGTTCAATGGCCTGTTCTTCCCGGCGTCGGACATTCCCGAGCAGGCGCGCGAGCTGTATCGCACCAATTGGCTGCGGATCATCCCCAATGCCGACTACCAACCGGTGCCGCTGCTGCCAAAGCTGCGCCCGGACACCGACACGCCGCTGGATCTGAGTTTTGCCACGCTGCGCAGCGTGTCGCCGATCCATTGTCAGTACATGAAGAACATGGGCGTGTTGTCGTCGATGAGCATTTCCCTGCTCAAGGGCGACAAGTTGTGGGGCCTGATCAGTTGCGGCAATCGCCAGCCGTTGCACGTGCCGCACGAATTGCGCGCCGCGTGTCAGACCATCGGCCAGGTGCTGTCACTGCAGATCAGCGCCATGGAAGCCCTGGAGATCAGCCGCCAGCGTGAAGAGAAAGTCGAGGCGTTGGCGCTGCTCAATCAAGCGATGATCGACTCGCCGCAAAATGTCTTCGACGGCCTCGCCAACCAACCGCAAACCCTGATGGCGCTGACCAATGCCGGCGGTATCGCGATCATCGAAGACAAACAACTGCACCGCTACGGCAACTGTCCGGAGCCGGAAGAAATCCGCGCCTTGCACAAGTGGTTGCAAGACAGCGGCGAAGCGGTGTTTGCCAGTCATCACCTGGCCAGCGTTTACCCGCCGGCCGTGCAATATCAGCAGGTGGCCAGCGGCGTGCTCGCCATGAGCCTGCCAAAACCGGTGGACAACGGTGTTTTCTGGTTCCGCCCCGAGGTCAAGGAAAACATCAATTGGAGCGGCGATCCGCGCAAGCCACTGGACCTGGAAAACTCCGACGCCGGCCTGCGTTTGCGTCCGCGCACCTCGTTTGAAATCTGGAAAGTCGAGATGGCCGGGATCTCCACCAAGTGGAGCCACGGCGACCTGTTCGCTGCCAACGACCTGCGCCGTTCGGCGCTGGAAAACGATCTGGCCCGTCAGGTGCGCCGCGAGCAGGAAGCGGTGCGCGCCCGCGATGAGCTGGTGGCGGTGGTGTCCCACGATCTGCGCAATCCGATGACCGTGATCTCGATGCTCTGCGGCATGATGCAGAAGGCTTTTAGCTCGGACGGCCCGCACACTTCGCGCCGGATCTCCACGGCCATCGACACCATGCAGCAGGCTGCCGGACGCATGAACACGCTGCTGGAGGATTTGCTCGATACCTCGAAAATCGACGCCGGGCGCTACTCCATCACCCCGCAGAAACTTGACGTCGGGCAGATGTTCGAAGAAGCGCAGGCGTTGCTCGCGCCGCTGGCACTGGACAAGGACATCAGCATTTCCTTCGACGCCGATCCTGATCTGCGCATCCACGCCGACCCTGAGCGGCTGTTCCAGGTGCTGTCCAATCTGGTCGGCAACGCGATCAAATTCACCCCGCGACTGGGCAGGGTCGGCGTGCATGCCACCTCCGTCGGCAATGAAATCGTCTTCACTGTTCGCGATAGCGGCGAAGGCATTCCCAAGGAGCATCTACCGCACGTGTTCGATCGTTACTGGACGGTGAAAGAGGGCAACCCGACCGGTACCGGCCTTGGTTTGTACATCACCCAAGGCATCGTCGAAGCCCATGGCGGGCGGATTTTCGCCGAGAGCGAACCGGGGCAGGGCAGCGAGTTCCGCTTCACCGTGCCGCGTCTGGACTGAGCGTAGATTTTAATGTGGGAGCGAGCCTGCTCGCGAATGGGGTTGTTCTGTCAATGCAGCATTGAATGATCCACCGCTTTCGCGAGCAGGCTCGCTCCCACAGAGGATTTGTGTCGTCAGGGGCATTTTCTTCAATACCGGGGATCGGGCGCTGGCTAAGGTGAGCACCTTGTTCCTCGATTTGAAGCAGGTGTGCGATGAGTCTGATTGTTTCCATGGCGGCGTTTGCGTTGGCGGCGTCGATCACGCCGGGACCGGTGAATATTGTGGCTTTGAGTTCCGGGGCGCAGTTCGGGTTTCGCGCCAGTCAGCGGCATGTTGCCGGGGCCACGTTAGGGTTTGTGTTGCTGTTGGTGTTGATGGGCCTGGGTTTGCACGAGGTGCTGAAACTCTGGCCATTCATGACCCGCGTGGTGCAACTGGCCGGTGTGGCGTTTCTGCTGTTCATGGCTTGGAAACTGGCTGTGGATGATGGACAGCTGAACGCCAAGGATTCCGGACGAGCGCCATCAATGCTCTATGGCGCGGTGATGCAATGGCTCAACCCGAAAGCCTGGCTGGCGTGTGTCGCGGGCATGGGCGCGTTTGTCGCTGATGGCGAGTCGCGGCTGGTGTGGCAGTTTGCGGCGGTGTATCTGGTGATCTGTTATCTGTCTGTCGGCTGCTGGGCGTATGCCGGGACGTTTTTGCGTGGGTATTTGAGCAATGCGGCGGGGATGCGCTGGTTCAATCGGAGCATGGCGGGGTTGTTGGCACTGAGCGCTATCTACTTGTTGTGCACTTGACACTGTGGGAGCGAGCCTGCTCGCGAATGCTGTGTGTCAGTCACTGAATATGCCGACTGAACCAGCGCTTTCGCGAGCAGGCTCGCTCCCACATTGATCGGCGTCACTGCCAGAGACTAGTTGAATGGTTGCGTAAAATCGCCCCCCTCAATGTGCCAGACCTTCGGCTCGTCCGAAAAATAATCTTCCAGCCCCAGCATGAACAGCCGATGGTCTTCACTCGCTTCAAACCCCGGCGTGTGATCCTCAAGGGACTGCCAGCGCACGATCAGATTGAAGACCTCGGGCGTTTCGATGCCTTGCGCGAGCAGGTGGCCGCCGTAACCCTTGGCGCGTTTGAGCAACGGCTCGACCTCGGCAAACGCACGCCGAAACGCTGCAGTTTGTTCTTGGTGAACGGGTAGCAGAGCGATCTCGTAAACCATGATGTTCTCCTCGAAGTGAGTTCAGCGATTGTCGACTTGAGACGACGGTGCGACGGCAATCGCGATTTTCCCTTGAAGCCCGTTATTGCGACTTTCCAGCCGTGCATGGGCGAGGCCGATGTCGGCCAGCGAATAGACCGCGCCGACGTGCGGGCGCAACTGACCGTTGGCGATCAACGCGCTCAACTCATCGAGCTTGCCGCGATTCTGTCGGGTGAAAACGAAGTGGTAGCTGGCGTTCTTGCCCCAGGCTTGAATCAGGTTCTGAGGCTGGGCAAGGTCCACGATCGACACCACGCGGCCCAGTTGCGCGAGTGCATCCGGGCTGCGTGACAAGGCGTTGCCGCCGATGGTGTCGAACACCACATCGACGCCGCGGCCCTCGGTTTCGCGCAGGATCGCCTCGACGTAATCTTCCTTTTCGTAATCGATCAGCACATCGGCGCCCATGCTCTGGGCGAACTCGAAATTGCCTTCACGCACGGTGGTGAAGACCTTCGCGCCGATGGCTTTGGCCAGCTGAATCGCAACATGGCCGACGCCGCCTGCACCGCCGTGGATCAGAATGCTTTCGCCGACCCTGAGCGCGGCCCGCACGACCAATGCTTCCCACGCGGTTCCGCCCACCAGGCTCAGGCTGGCCGCTTCGAGGTGACTCAACGCGGGCGGCTTCTTGGCGACAATGCTTTGCGCCGCAACGTGGTACTCGGCATAACTGCCCGGGCCGGCAAATATTTGCGGGGTGTACCAGACCTCGTCGCCCGGTACGAAGGCCGTCACCCCCGGCCCAACGGCTTCGACAACGCCAGAAACGTCGTGGCCGGTAATGGCGGGGAGGGGCACCAGATCGGCATAGTCGCCACGGCGAACCTGATAATCCAGCGGATTGATGGAGGTGGCGTGCACCCGCACCAGCACTTCGCCCGCTTGTGGCACTGGCTTGGGTACGTCGCGCAGCTCGAACGATTGCGCGCCGCCAAATGATGTAAGGATCATCGCTTTCATTGCATTGCCTCGTTTCGGTAAAAAGGGATATCGGGAATTCTCGATATCTTGGGGCAAAAAATTACAGCTCGCTGCCGATGATCTCGGCCAGCGCACTGATCGCTGCTTCGTTACGTTTGTAATAGGTCCACTGCCCAATGCGCCTGACTTCGACCAGGCCGGCGCGTTGCAGCGTCGCCAGATAATCGGACACCGTCGACTGCGACAGCCCGACGCCCTCCTGAATACTGCTGACGCAAACGCCCACCGTGTGCACGTCACCCTCATCCTGGGGAGGAAAGTGTTTCTCGGGATCCTTCAGGCCTTTGAGGATTTCCAGGCGTGTACGGTTCGAGAGGGCTTTGAAGATTTCGAGTAGGTCCATGCCGCGAAGATATCGGAATTTACCGATATGTCAATATCTGAATATGTTGGCCAGAGTCTGACCCTGTGGGAGCGAGCCTGCTCGCGAAAGCGCTGGCACAGTCAATATCGCCGTGACTGATACACCGCTTTCGCGAGCAGGCTCGCTCCCACAGGGGGCAGTGTCGAGTTTCAGATGAAGTGTCAGCCGCGATACTGCCCGGGCGTGGCCGCCAGATGCTGCTTGAACGCTCGCTGAAAATGCGCCTGATCGGCAAACCCTGCCTCAAGCGCCACATCCGCAATCAACTGGCCACTGCGCAAACGCTCGCGGGCAAACTGGATGCGCTGGTTGACCAGAAACGCGTGGGGCGTCATGCCGTAATGCTGTTTGAAGGCGCGGATCAGGTATGACGGTGACAGTTGTGCCGCGGCGCAGATGTCGTCGAGGTTCAGCACTTCGGTGCAGTGTTCGCGGATGAAATCCGCAGCGCGTTCCAGTTTGAAATTGGGCTCGCGCAGAGAGGGGCCGGCGGGGTTCAAACGCAGTTGCAGGTCGCT
Organism: Pseudomonas tensinigenes; assembly: GCF_014268445.2. Classification (NCBI taxonomy): domain Bacteria; kingdom Pseudomonadati; phylum Pseudomonadota; class Gammaproteobacteria; order Pseudomonadales; family Pseudomonadaceae; genus Pseudomonas; species Pseudomonas tensinigenes. Next base: position 4,142,679 of record NZ_CP077089.1, on the reverse strand, counting down.
GAAAAACTCCACTGCTGCGCTCTGTTTGCGCAGCACATCCTGTTGCGGGTCGACCAGCGTTTCATAAAGTCCATTCAGCTCATTGAACAGTGCAGCATCGTCGAGGTGAGTGGTGGAAAAACGCCGAAACTCAAGATCACTGGCGAAGCCCAGCTGATGCTGCAAATCCGTCAGCCAGGGCGTCTCGACGTACAGCATCACGTACGACCAAGGCTGGTCATCAATCGGATTGCACGCATGCACATCACCGGGATTCATCAGCACCACGGTGCCTGCTGCGACTTCGAACTGAGCTTGCTCATGCACATAGGTGCTGCGCCCGGCGGTGATCGCGCCAATGGAAAAATGCGCGTGGGAATGTCGTGCGTAGCAGACCTCGCGGCCATCGGCGATGGCCCGCGCTTCAATGAACGGCAGCGCCGCGTCACGCCAGAACCGCGGGGCTTTTTCAGGGTGTTTGGCGGCAGCGTGTTTCATCGTTGTTATTCCCGGCAGGCCAGGGCGCCAGTGTATTAGCTCTGGCCGGCAAAGGCCCGTTCGAGTTCGGCAATGTCGAGTTTTTTCATTGTGAACATCGCCTGCATGGCGCGCTGCGATTTGCTGGTGTCGGCATCCAGCATCATGTGCATGAACGCCACCGGCACGATCTGCCACGACACGCCGAACTTGTCTTTCAGCCAGCCGCATTGCTGGGCTTCGACGGGACCACCCTCGGACAGGTTGCCCCAGAAATGGTCGACTTCTTCCTGATTCTGGCAATTGACCTGAAACGAGATCGCCTCGCTGAACTTGAACAGCGGCCCACCGTTGAGGCCGGTGAAGGTCTGGCCATCGAGTTCGAAACTGACGGTCATCACCGCACCTTCCGGTTTGCCGTGAAATTCCTGGCCGACCTTGCTGTAGTGGGTCAGGCCGGTGATTTTCGCGTGATCGAAGATCGAGCAGTAAAACTTCGCGGCTGCTTCGGCCTGATCGTCGAACCACAGGCAGGGCGTGAGTTTCTGAAAGCGTTGCATGGCAGTCATCCTCGGCAGGTTAGACACGCTGGATTAACAGCGTAGTCAGTCCCTGGTCGATTGCCGGTGCCGTAGATCGACAAGTTGCCGTGCGTCAAAAATCCCAGCGCGCGGTCAGTTGCAGGCTGCGCGGTTCGCCGTAGAAACCGGTGCCGAAATTGCCAAGGCCGGTGTAGTAGGTCTTGTCGAACAGGTTCTTGATGTTGAGCGAAGTGCTCAGGTGTTCATTGAAGCGATAGCGCGCCATCGCGTCGACCAGGTAGTAACTGTCCTGCGTGATGCGCGCGTTCTGCTCGGTACCGGGCTGGAACACCTCGCCGAAGAATTCGCTTTGCCAACTGACGCCGCCGCCCAGGGTGAGGTTTTGCCAGACGCCGGGGAGGCGATAGCTGCTGAACACCCGCACCAATTGCTCGGGCGCGGTGGTTTGTAGAATCGAGGCGTACACCGGATCACCTTTGGCATCGCGGGTGTGGTTGTAGGCGTAGCCGGCGGAGAGGTTCCAGCCGTCGGCGATTTCACCGGCCAGTTCGAACTCGAAGCCCTTTGTAGTCGCGCCTTGCACGGCCCGGTACACAGCCTGATTATCGAAGCCGCTGACCTGTTCGGCGACGTTGTCCTGCTCGATGCGAAACACGGCAAAACTGGCGTTGAGCCGGCCGTTGAAATATTCGGCCTTTATCCCCGCTTCGTAGCTGTCGCCCTGCACCGGGTCGAGTATCTGGCCCGTGGCGTCCTTGCTCAGTTGCGGTTGATAAATGCGCGTGTAGCTGGTGTAGAGCGAGTAGGTGTCATCGAGGTCGTAGACCACACCCGCATAAGGTGTGACCACCCCGGTCTGGCGGTAGCCGTCGCGGACATTGGCGGTGTTCGGGTTGCTGTAATCGAGATGGTCGCTGCCCCTGAAATCACTGACGCGTGCGCCGAGGATCAGCGCCAGATCGTCGCTGGCCTTGAAGCGCGTCGAGACGTATGCGCCGGTCTGGCGCTGGCGGATGGCGTTCGTGCCGATCTGCGGGATATCCGGTTTGGCGAACTCGCCATGCCAGTCGAAAATACTGCCGTTGAGCGGCGGGTACACCGAGCCGTAAACCGGGTTGTCCTGGCGGGTGTTCATCGACATGAAACCGACCAGCAACTGGTGCTCGCGCCCGAACAGGCTGAACGGCCCGCCGAGGTTGATATCGAGGTTGTCCTGCACCTCGTCGCCCTTGAATTGGCCCATGTAGAGGAACATGCCGTCGCCGCTCAGCGGGTCCGGATTGCTGCCGCTGGCAGAGCCGAGCAAGGTGTCGTGTTCGCGGTGTTTGCGGTCGTAGCTGAGCTTCAAGATCCAGTCGTTTGGCAGTTGCCGGGTGACGGAGGCGAACAGCGTCTGGTTGATGAAATCGCGGCGGCTCCAGTCGGTTGCCGGGTTGAACGAGCGCGAGAAATTCGTCCGCGAACCGTCGCTGTAGAACATCGGAAAACCGGTCCAGGTGGCGCCGCGTGAGCGGGTGTTCTGTTGATCGAAACCAATGGTCAACAGAGTGTCCGGGTTCAGATCGGCATCGACGATGGCGTAGGCGATGTCCTTGCTGTTCTGGTAGTGATCGGCGTAAGCGCTGCGCTGCTGATGAACGCCAACGAAGCGGGCGCGCAGGTTGTTGTTCAGCGGCCCGGAGACATCGAACTCACTGCGGTAGTTGTCCCACGAACCGACGCTGCCGCTGAGTGCGGCTTTGAACGCAGGAGTAGGGCGTTTGCGAATCAGGTTGACCGTGGCCGACGGGTCGCCCGAGCCGGTCATCAATCCCGTGGCACCCTTGATGATTTCGACGCGGTCGAAGGTCGCCATGTCGGTGCTGGTGGTGCCGTAGTCGTAGACGCCGTCGTAGTCGGTGTTGACGCCGTCGTACTGGAAATTGCTGATCGGTGCGCCACGGCTGGAAAACTCCCAACGCTCGCTGTCGTAGTTCTGCACGCTGATGCCCGGCGCGCGGCGCAACACGTCGGCGATACCGTTGGCGCCCTGATCGTCGAGTTGCTGACGGGTGATCACCGTGACCGATTGCGGGGTCTCGCGCAGGGACAGCGGCAGGCCGGTGGCGGAGGCGCTGAGGCCGGTGGTGTAGGCGTGAGTGTCCTCGGTGATGGCGCCGAGGGTTTTGCCGCTGATGGTGGTGGCGTCCAGTTGCAGTGGATCTGCAGTGGCTGTGCTGCGCAGGACATAACCGCCGCCGCTCAGGCGCTGTGCTTGCAGGCCGCTGCCCTTGAGGAGGATTTGCAAGGCCTGTTGCGGGGTGTAATCGCCGCTCAGGCCGGCGCTGTGTTTGTCCGCTGCCAGATCATTGTGCCCGGCGATAAACACGCCGCTCTGTTCGGCAAAGTGGTTGAGCGCTGTGACCAATGAGCCGGGCGCCACTGCGTAATGCTGCTTCTGCACATCTGCCAGCGCCATCGACACGCACAACCCCGGCACGGCGGGTGCCATGGCCAGAGCAAAACGATAGCGGGCGAGGGTGGAGCGCAACATGGAGTTCCCGGGGGCGATCAACGACGTGAGGGCTATTGAGGGTTAACCGGATGAACTTGCGAAAAGGGAACCGAGAGAAGAAAAAATCTTCAGACTTTCGGCCCGACGCTGACCCACCAGTTGAAGGTTTTATCGATGTGGATCGGCAACGCCGCCTCCAGTAGGCGCAAGGCTTGATCGGTGTCCTTGAGTGGAAATGAACCCATCACCGGCAGCGCGGCCACGGCCGGATCGCAATGCAGATGCCCCGGCCGATATTGGCTAAGTTCTTCGATCAGCTCGCCGAGCGGCAGGTTATCAGCCAGCAGCACGCCCCGGCGCCAGGCTTCGCGCGCTGGATCCGCTGAGGTCGCGGTGTACAACCGGCCTGCGCTGAATACCAGTTGCTGACCGGCCTGCACCACTTGGCTATCGCCTTGGTGGTTAGTGGCCTCAACGGCGCCCTCGTAGACATTCAGCAGCGTGTTGCGATCCGTCTGGCGCACGCTGAAACGCGTCCCCAGCGCACGCATCCGGCCCTGTTCGGTCTCGACCCAAAAGGCGCGACCAAGGTCTTTCGCGGTGTCGATCAGCACTTCGCCGGCGCGCAGTTGCAGCAAGCGCTGGCGGGCATCGAAACGCACGTTCAACGCGCTCAAGGCGTTGAGCCAGATTCGACTGCCATCGCTCAAGGTTGCTTCGCGGGTTTCCCCAGTGCCAGTGGAGAGATCGGCGCTCAAGCGTTCGACCGAGTCCAGCAGCGGCGTGTTGCGCCCGACCGCCCAGCCCGCCAGCCCGGTGGCCGCGAGAATCAGTAAGGCTTTGAGCGACTGGCGGCGGCTGATCGAGCTGCGCGCACTGTTGCGCAGGGCGTGGCTGACGGCTTCGCTTTCGTTCTGCAATGGCGCGAAACGTTGCCCAACTCGTTCGACATAACGCCAAGCGGCCTGATGCTCGGGGCTTTGCGCCAGCCACGCCTGCCAACGCAGACGCTCAGGCTCGGCGACCTGCTCGTCATGCAATTGCACGTACCAGTTGGCGGCCTGCTCAAGGCTGGCATGGCTGAGTTTGTTCACGGGGTTACTCAATCAGCAAGCCGTCGAGTTCAGCTTCGAGGATCGCGCAATGCATCATCGCCTGCGCCAGATATTTCTTGATCATCCGCTCGCTGACGCCGATCTGTGCGGCGATCAGTTTGTACGGCATGCCGTGCAGCTGGGCGAGGATGAACGCCGCGCTGACCCGTTGCGGCAGGCGCTGAAGCATGGCATCCACTTCGTGCAGGGTTTCGACGATGATCGCCCGTTGCTCGGGCGACGGCTGCACAGCGGGCGGGCGGCTGGCGAGGGTGTCGAGCCAGGTCTGCTCGAGTTGCCGACGGCGCCAGTGATCAACGCACAACCCACGGGCGATGGTCGCCAGATGGGAGCGCTCATGGACTTCGCCATTGAAGGCTTGTGGACGCTTGAGCACGCGCACGAAGGTGTCGTGGGCAAGGTCGGCGGCATCCATCGCGTTGCTCAGGCGTCGACGCAATAGCTCATGCAGCCAGCGATGGTGGCTGAGGTAGAGATTTTGCACGAGCGAGGCATCGGCGACGGTCATCAGCGCAGCGTCCAGGGCGACCGGTATCGGTCTAAATAAGAATGGGTCGCGATTAAAGCAAAAGGATGGGGAGTGCGCAAATGATATTGGTTTGCTTTTAGGTGGAGGGTTTTTGGTTTTTTATGGGGTGCAGTCCTAATGACAAGGTTCAGAGTCAAAATGACTTCATTGCGTTTGTGTCAAATTGACTCGATTCCCTTCAAGTGACTGATTCTTCTGGCTTGAAAATCTGGCACGGGACTTGAAGTACTCAAAGTACACAACGAACCGATCAGGAGTACGCCACCATGCTCACTTTCTTCGAAAGCCCGCTGAACGTTCTGCACCTGTCGAGCAAAGTTCTCGTCGCCGGGCTGATCATGCTGCTGGCCGGCATCTACGGCGCGTATCTCTACAACGGCCACATGCCGATTGCGCTGCGGGTGGCGATGCACGCCCTGACTATCCTCGGCCCGACCCTGATCAAGATCGGCTACGTCATGCGCCTGCTGGCGCAGTACCGCATCCGTGGTCTGCAGATGATCCCGCAAACCGCATAGATCCCTGTGGGAGCGAGCCTGCTCGCGAAGGCGTCAGCACAGTCGGAGTCTATGTTGCCTGACACACCGCTTTCGCGAGCAGGCTCGCTCCCACAGTGGGTCGCAGCGTTCCCTGGATATGTGGTCAACGCAAAACCCTGTGGGAGCGAGCCTGCTCGCGAAGGCGTCAGCACAGTCGGAGTCTATGTTGCCTGACACACCGCTTTCGCGAGCAGGCTCGCTCCCACAGTGGGCCGCAGCGTTCCCTGGATATGTGGTCAACGCAAAACCCTGTGGGAGCGAGCCTGCTCGCGAAGACGTTGGCACAGTCTGAATCTGTATTGCCTGACATACCGCTATCGCGAGCAGGCTCACTCCTACAATGGATGGTGGAAATTCTGCAAGCTCAGCGGCGCTCGGCAACCATCAGCAATGACTGCGGCACGGGACTTTGCGGGTGTTGTGGCTCTTGCAGGCTGGCCAGTTGGAACCCGGCCATATCGAGCGCATTAAGCCAGCTCGACAGCGTGCGGAAATACCAGGGCATCGGCTGCCACTGGCCCTTGAACCCGGCGAAGGTTTCTTCGCGCCAGCCATCCTGGTAATTGCCTGCCGCGACAGACCATGGATGCAGTGTCTGAATGAGCAACGTGCCGCCGGGAACCAGCAGCGCATTCATCGCCGCCAGCAGCGGGATGACGTCCTGATGCAGCAATGAGAAATTGGCGCAGATCAGCTCATAGTCACGGCCCACGTCGACCTTCGCCTCGACCAACGCGTCATAACTGGCGACATGCACCTGGGCCGCCCCCGCCAGGCACGCCGCTTCAACCAGCCGCGCATCGCCATCCACACCGATCGCATCAATCCCGCGATCCGCCAGCGCCCGCAACAACCAGCCTTCGCCGCAACCCAAATCAAGTACGCGCTGCGGCTGCCGGCCCATGATCGCCAGCAGAATCGCTTGATCGGTTACCTGCTGACGGCTTTCGATAGCGCCGCTGCGGATCACTTCGATCCAGGCCTCAGCGTTGTCGTGCCAGCTCTGCAAAAGGCTGGATTCGGGGGAGGGCATGGCGGTGTCCACTGTATCGAAAACCACAGTATGGACGTTGATCGCCAGGCGAGCCTTACGCGCACCAATCGCAACCCTAAACAGTGACGAATGCTCACGGCGATTCGGATATTAAAGAAGGTGACTGTGCGGATCAGCACGATGGCTTGATGGGTTTTGCTCATCAAGCGACGGAGGGGCGAAGCGAAAGTGAGGGGCAGGTAACCCCTCACTCATTCGGTCTGGTGATTATTGCGGTACGCGCAGCTTGTCCAGCAGTCGATTGACCAACAGCTCGTTCAGCATGATCACCTGTTGCAGCGCCAGCAGCGGTTTGCGCTCCGGGCCGCCTATTGAGTTGGCGATGTTACCGGCCATGGAGTGGGCGTATGAAAGTGATTCGCAAGCTTCGACCAACAGGGTTTCTTCATCCAGCGTGGGGTCGACAAGGTAGACGGGGCGAAACGGAGGCGAGCTTGGTGGAGCACCCAGTGCTTCGGGTCGCAGGTAGTAGTCGAGGGCGCGGTCGGTGGCTTCTTTGACCTTTTGCGGGTTAAGCGCGGGGTCGTGAGGGATTGGATCGGTGGGCGGTGGATTTGGCGTGATTTTGAACATAGATAAAGCTCCAATTTGAAAAAATGGGAGCCATCACCCTCGCTACCAAACGGCGGGTGGCGGCCATGCGCGGGTTGGTAGACCGGTCAAATTGGGTAACCCGGCGCTCACGGATGAGCCCCACGCATGCCCACCATTCAAAGCCATACCTCAAAAAAAGGAGACAGCATCGACGGTGTCGCAACAACGACAATTTAAAGCGGGCTACCAAACCCGATCACTGTTTTGCAGTGACAGGCCAACGATATAGCCCGGCCCATAGCCGTGTAAGCCGGCGGATTCTGGCGTACGCGTAGGTAACGACGCAAGGTGTTGTAGGGAGGATGGCGTAACGGTTTGTGTGCTTTAAACGTGATCACGGCTTCGTGTTTATTGATGAAAATACTGGATGGCGGGGGCTTTGGGTTTTGCGGTGTGTCAGTGCGATTCCCCCCTCACCCCAGCCCTCTCCCCCAAAGGAGGCGAGGGGGAAGGGAGCAGATCTCCAGGCCTTTCAAAACCTGAGTTCGACTCGGTATCTCAAGTCGGTGCAACTTGCACATTCAGCGCGGTCAGTTCCCTCTCCCCCAAGGGGCGAGGGGGAAGGGAGCAGATCTCCATGTACTTCCAGGCCAGAGTTCGACTCGGTATTTCAAGTCGGTGCAACTTGCACATACAGCGCGGTCAGTTCCCTCTCCCCCAAGGGGCGAGGGGGAAAGGGAGCCGATCTTTGTGCTCTTCAAACCTGAGTTCGACTCGGTATCTCAAGTCGGTGCAACTTGCACATTCAGCGCGGTCAGTTCCCTCTACCTCTGGGAGAGGGTTAGGGTGAGGGCTGTCGTCTGGGTTATCGGTAATTTCAAATTCTGAAGAGGAGGTGTGACATGAATCGATTGACTGGCGGTTGCCTATGCGGCGATGTGCGTTTCGAGATGACGGGTCAACCCTACCGCGTCGGCATCTGCCACTGCCTCGACTGCCGCAAGCGCCACGGCGCGCTGTTCGGCACCTCGGCCATATTTCCCGAGGATGCGTTGAAGGTCACCGGCGAAACCCGCGACTACAACGGGCGCTTTTTCTGCCCGCGCTGCGGCTCTCCGGTGTTCGCGCGTTCGGCAGATGAAGTAGAGGTCAACGTCGGATCGCTCGATGAGCCTAATCAGTTCAAACCCACCTACGAACTCTGGACCATCCGCCGCGAGTCTTGGCTACCGGCGCTGCCATTGGCTCACCACTACGAGCGTGATCGCGAAAGCACAAGTCGCACAGAGGAATAATGGACGTGAGCCCAATCACATCCCCCTTGTGGGAGCGAGCCTGCTCGCGAAAGCGGTGGGTCATTCAGCTCAAGTTCAACTGAAAGATCGCATTCGCGAGCAGGGGGGAAGTGTATGGCTGCCAATGATCTCAGCCGCGAATAAACGCCAACAGATCCGCGTTGATCGTTTCGGCCTCCGTCGTCGGCATCCCGTGCGGGAACCCCGGATACGACTTCAGCGTGCCATTGGGCAGCAACTTCGCCGACAACGGCCCCGAGTCCGCGTACGGCACAATCTGATCATCCTCGCCATGCATCACCAGCACCGGCACCGTGACCTTCTTCAAGTCCTCGGTGAAATCGGTCTGCGAAAACGCCACGATCCCATCGTAATGCGCCTTCGCCCCACCAATCATCCCTTGCCGCCACCAGTTGGCAATAATCCCTTCCGATGGCGTGGCCCCCGGCCGGTTGTAGCCATAAAACGGCCCGGTCGGAATATCCCGATAAAACTGCGCGCGATTCGCCGCCAGTTGTGCCTGAAAATCATCGAATACCGACTTCGGCAGGCCACCCGGATTGCTCTCGGTCTGCACCATCAACGGCGGCACCGCACTGATCAGCACGCCTTTGGCGACGTTGGCCTGACCATGCCGGGCAATGTAATGGATCACCTCACCGCCACCGGTCGAGTGACCGACATGCACGACATTCTTCAGGCCCAGATGATTGACCACCGCCAGCGTATCGTCGGCGTAATGATCCATATCGTGGCCGTCCCAGACCTGGCTCGAACGTCCATGCCCCCGCCGATCATGGGCAACCACTCGGAAGCCTTTGCCGAGAAAAAACAGCATCTGCGCATCCCAATCGTCGGAACTGAGCGGCCAGCCGTGGTGGAAGTGGATCACCGGCGCATCTTTCGGGCCCCAGTCCTTGTAGAAAATCTCGACGCCGTCTTTGCAGGTGACAAATCCCATGTTCGCAACTCCAGACCAATCTGATGGATAACCCGCGCGGTAATCGCGGACCGGTTTCGCTCATGACGAGTTTTCTACTGTGCCGGCTCGGTGAGAGCCGTTATCAACTGTAGGATTAAAGTCGACATCTGCATGACCGGTGGTCGTAACGTCTGGCTTCGTGCGCAAATTAGGCTTTGCTGAAAGGGATAAGCCGAGGCGTGCGTTGGCATTGATGGCCACAGCGACGCCCCTTCAGAACACCGTGAGTCTGAGGAATTTCCCCGATGCTGACCTTGAATATCAATGGCAAGGATCAGGAGCTCGATGTCCCCGCGGACATGCCGTTGCTCTGGGTCCTGCGCGATGTTGCGCACCTGACCGGCACCAAATTCGGCTGTGGCATGGCCCAGTGCGGGGCCTGCACCGTGCACGTTGACGGCGCACCGTTGCGCGCCTGCATCACCCCCGCAACAGCTGTGGCCCACGGCCAGAAAATTCTCACCATCGAAGGCCTGTCCACCGACGGTTCGCACCCGGTGCAGCAAGCCTGGGCCGAACTCGACGTGGTGCAGTGCGGTTACTGCCAGTCGGGGCAGATCATGTCTGCCGCAGCCTTATTGGCGAAAATCCCCAACCCCACCGACAGCGATATCGATCAGGCGCTTTCCGGCAACATCTGCCGTTGCGGCACCTATCCCCGCATTCGCGCAGCGGTTAAGCGTGCATCGGAAATCGGCTGATTCAATCTGTGGGAGATAGGTGATGAACAGTCCTGTATCGCGTCGGGGTTTTCTCAAAGGCAGTGCCGTGTTGGGCGGCGGGCTGGTGGTGGCGTTTGTCGTCCCCGGCGGGCATAAGTTTGCCTATGCGGCGGAAAATGAAGGCAAGGTTTTCGCGCCGAATGCGTTTTTGCGCATAGCAGCAGACAACAGCGTCACCGTTTTGCTGGGGCATTCGGAGATGGGCCAGGGCATCTGGACCGGCCTGACTATGTTGATTGCCGAGGAGCTGGACGCCGATTGGTCGAAAATCCGCGTTGAACATTCACCGGCGTCGGCGGCGGATTACGGCATGCCGGGGTTTGGCGGCATGCAGATTACCGGCGGCTCGACGTCGACGTGGATGGAGTTCGACCGTTATCGACTGGCAGGCGCAACGGCGCGGCAGATGCTGGTGGAGGCGGCGGCGAAACGCTTTGAAGTGGCGCCTTCGGCGATTCGCACTGAATCGGGTGTGGTGATCGCTGGCGACAAACGCGCAACTTACGGCGAGCTGGCGGACGCCGCCGGGCAACTGCCGGTGCCGGATCCGAAGTCGATCACTTTCAAGGAAGCCAAAGACTGGAAAGTCATCGGCAAACCGACCAAACGCCTCGACACGCCGGAGAAAATCACCGGCCGCGCCAAGTTCGGCATGGATGTGCAGTTTGAAGGCCTGATGACCGCGATGGTCGCGCGCCCACCGGTATTCGGTGCCACTGTTAAATCTTTCGAAGGCGCTGAAGCGCTGGCGGTGCCGGGCGTGCACAAAGTGCTGCAAGTGCCGACGGGCGTTGCGGTGATCGCTGATCATTACTGGGCGGCGAAACTGGGGCGCGATGCGCTGAAGGTCGATTGGGATCTGGGCCCGCATGCGGATCTGAGCAGCGAGAAATTGCTGGCGAGTTTCCGCAAACTGGCCGCCACGCAAGGCACGTTAGCCAGTCAGGCCGGTGATGCCAAGGGCAGTTTTGGTAAAGCGGCGAAGAAAATCGACGTCGAATACAGCGTGCCGTATCTGGCCCACGCACCGATGGAACCGCTCAATTGCACGGTGAAAATCAGCGCGGAAAAATGTGAGATCTGGACCGGTACGCAGTTTCAGACGCTCGATCAAATGGTCGCCGGCAAGATCACCGGACTGAAGGCGGAGCAGGTGGAAATCCACACCGAATTCCTTGGCGGCGGTTTCGGGCGCCGGGCCAACCCGACTTCAGACTTTGTCGCCGAAGCGGTGCAAGTGGCGAAAGCCGCGGCCATGCCGGTGAAAACCGTGTGGTCGCGGGAGGACGATATTCGTGGCGGTTACTACCGTTCGATGTTCCTGCATCAGGCGCGGATCGGGCTCGGTGCCGATGGCCTGCCGTCGAGCTGGCAGCATGTATTGGTCGGGCAGTCGATCATGGCCGGCACGATGCTGGAAAAAACCATGGTCAAGAACGGCGTTGATGCAACGTCGGTCGAAGGCGTTTCCGACAGTCCTTACGTCAAAGGCCTGGCCAATCACCAAGTCGATCTGCATTCGCCGAAGACCGGCATCAATGTGCTGTGGCTGCGCTCGGTGGGCCATAGCCATACCGGTTTTGTCATGGAATCGCTGATCGATGAGATGGCCACGGCGGCGGGCAAAGATCCGGTGGAGTACCGAAGAACCTTGCTCAAGGACCATCCTCGGCATTTGGGCGTGCTCAATCTGGCGGTGGAAAAGGCCAACTGGAAAGCCCCGTTGCCGGACGGCCATGCGCTGGGCGTGGCGGTGCACGAGTCGTTCGGCAGCTACGTGGCGCAGGTCGCCGAGGTGTCGCAGGACAATCTGACGATTCGCGTGCATCGCGTGGTCTGTGCGGTGGACTGCGGGATCGCGGTGAATCCGCAGAGCATCGCCGCGCAGATGGAATCGTGCATCACTTTCGGTCTGGGCATGGCGTTGCACAGCAAACTGACGCTCAAGGATGGCGCGGTCGTGCAATCCAACTATCACGATTATCAGGTGCTGCGGCTCAACGAGATGCCGGTGGTCGAGGTGCACATCGTGCCCAGCAGCGACAAACCCGGCGGCATCGGCGAGGCCGGTGTGCCGCCGACCGCCCCAGCCGTGGCCAACGCGGTGTTCGCCCTGACAGGGCAACGCCTGCGCGAGTTGCCGCTGCAACTGTCGGGGGTGTGAGATGAAACGACATCTAGTGTTGGGTACGGTGATTTTGCTGGGGCTGGGCGGTTATGCCTCGGACCTGTTTGCTGATGATCAGGAAGCGCTGAAGGCGTTCGGCACGGTGCAGAAAGTCTTCCAGAGCCCGCGTTGCCAGAACTGCCATATTCCCGGTGATTCGCCGTTGCAGTTCGACGCCGGTATCCCCCATGCGATGAGCGTGGTGCGCGGCATGGACGGCAAGGGTGCCGCCGGTTTGCCGTGTGCGACCTGTCACGCGGAAAACAATCCGCCGGCCAGTTACGGCCCGCATGCACCGCCGGGTGCGCCGCACTGGAGCCTGCCGCCGGCGGCGCACAAAATGGCCTGGATCGGCCTGCCACCGGACAAGCTCTGCGCGATGATCAAGGATCGCTCCAGCAACGGCGATCGCGACTTTGCCGCGCTGATCAAGCACGTCAGCGAAGACAAACTGGTGCTCTGGGGCTGGAATCCCGGGGCAGGGCGCGCACCGGTGCCGGTGCCGCACGATATTTTTGTCACGCAATTCAAGCTCTGGGCCGAGGCGGGCGGGCCATGCCCGGTAGCGCAAATGTGAGCCATTGCCAAATTAGCGCTACGCTTGAAAGCATTGTTGCCAATGGAGTGTGCTGATGCTGGTTCCAGGAAAACCTGCGAATGAAACGGCGCGCGTTCAAGCGTTGCACGGTCTTGAACTGCTCGATTCCGCCCCTGAAGAGCGTTTCGACCGACTGACACGGTTGGCGAAACGCCTGTTCAATGTGCCGATTGCACTGGTGACGCTGGTCGACACCAACCGGCAGTGGTTCAAGTCGTGCGTGGGGCTTGATGTCAGCGAGACGCCGAGGGATGTTTCATTCTGCGGCCATGCGATTCTTAACGACGGCCTATTGTTGGTGCCGGACGCCCGCGAAGATGTGCGCTTCCATGACAACCCGCTGGTCACCGGTGCGCCGAACATTCGCTTCTACGCCGGTTACCCGCTGACTGTGCCCAATGGCAACAAAATGGGTACGCTGTGCCTGATCGACACCAAGCCCCGCGACCTCGACGAGGAAGAGCGTGCGTTGTTGCGGGATCTCGCCGAGATGGCCGAGCAAGAGTTGGCCGCAGTGCAGATCGCGAGCATGGACGAGTTGACGTTATTGTCCAACCGTCGCGGCTTCAAGCAGTTGGCGCAGCATGCGCTGGACGCCTGCGCGCGGATAAAACGGCCGGCGACCTTACTGTTTTTCGACCTTAATGACTTCAAACAGATCAACGATCTGTATGGACATGCCGAGGGTGACAGTGCGCTGAAGACCTTTGCCGACGTGCTGCGCATCGCCTTTCGCGAGAGTGATGTGGTCGGGCGTTTGGGCGGGGATGAGTTCTTCGCGCTGCTGACCGGCTCCAGCCATATCGAAACCACGGCGATCATGGCGCGGCTCAAGGATATTCTCGAGGAGCGTAATGCCACGTTGCACCGGGGCTATGCGATTCGCTTCAGTGTCGGGCAGATCGAATACGACGCTGAGCGCCATGAGACTGTGGACCGGCTGCTGGCGGATGCCGATAGTGCGATGTATGTGCACAAGCAGGCACTGAAGCGCTGTTAGCGAATGCACCGCAAATCCCCTTTAGGAGTGAGCCTGCTCGCGAAGGCGTCCGGTCAGGCAACATCTCTGTTGAATGTGCCGGCCTCTTCGTGAGCAGGCTCACTCCCACAGATCCTTCTGTGTTCACAACATCCCGGTTCACCACAAATCCATGTGGGAGCGAGCCTGCTCGCGAAGACGTCCGATCAGGCAACATCTCTGCTGAATGTGCCGGCCTCTTCGCGAGCAGGCTCACTCCCACAGATCCTTCTGTGTTTAAAAAATCCCGGTTCACCACAAATCCATGTGGGAGCGAGCCTGCTCGCGAAGGCGTCCGGTCAGACAACATCTCTGTTGAATGTGCCGGCCTCTTCGCGAGCAGGCTCGCTCCCACAGATCCTACTGTATTCACAAAATCCCGGTTCACCACAAATCCATGTGGGAGCGAGCTTGCTCGCGAAGACGTCCGATCAGGCAACATCTCTGCTGAATGTGCCGGCCTCTTCGCGAGCAGGCTCGCTCCCACAGGGGACAGTGTTGCAGGCATAAAAAAACCCGCCTGAACAGGCGGGTTTTTTATTGGCTAAGCGAAGATCACTCTTCGATGTTGCCCATGGCGGTGGTGTTGAAGCCGCCGTCGACGTACATGATTTCGCCGCTGATGCCCGACGCCAGGTCGGAGCACAGGAAGGCGCCGGCGTTGCCGACTTCGTCGATGGTGACGTTGCGACGCAGCGGAGTTTGCGCTTCGTTGGCGGCCAGCATCTTGCGGAAGTTCTTGATGCCCGAGGCTGCCAAGGTACGGATCGGGCCAGCCGATACGCAGTTGACGCGGGTGCCGTCCGGGCCCAGGGAGCCGGCCAGGTAACGTACGCCAGCTTCCAGCGAAGCCTTGGCCATGCCCATCACGTTGTAGTTAGGCATGGTGCGCTCGGCGCCCAGGTACGACAGGGTCAGCAGGCTGCCGTTGCGGCCTTTCATCATTTCGCGGCCGGCTTTGGCCAGGGCCACGAAGCTGTAGGCGCTGATGTCGTGAGCGATGCGGAAACCGTCACGGGTGGTGGCTTCGGTGAAGTCGCCGTCCAGTTGGTCGCCCGGAGCGAAGCCAACGGAGTGAACGATGCAGTCCAGGCCGTCCCACTTCTTGCTCAGTGCTTCGAAAACCTTGGCGATTTCTTCATCGCTGGCCACGTCGCACGGGAAGCACAGCTCAGGGCTCGAACCCCAGCCTTGGGCGAATTCTTCAACACGACCTTTCAGTTTGTCGTTCTGATAAGTGAAGGCAAGCTCAGCGCCCTCGCGATGCATGGCGGCAGCGATGCCGGATGCGATGGACAGCTTGCTGGCGACACCGACGATCAGTACGCGCTTACCGGCGAGAAAACCCATGTGTTGCTCCTCTTCAGGTTATTGCGCAGTGGCTGGTGCCAAAAAAGCGGCTTCCAGCAACTGCTGTGTATACGGATGTTGGGGGGCGGCAAAAATACTTTGCGCGTCTCCCTGTTCGACCACTTGGCCATGCTTGACCACCATCAACTGGTGGCTCAGCGCTTTGACGACAGCCAGGTCATGGCTGATAAACAAATACGTCAGGTTGTACTTGGCTTGCAGTGAACGCAACAGCTCCACCACTTGCCGCTGCACCGTCCGGTCGAGCGCCGAAGTCGGCTCGTCCAGCAGGATCAGCGCCGGTTTCAGCACCAAAGCCCGGGCAATGGCGATTCGTTGCCGTTGCCCACCGGAAAATTCGTGGGGGTAGCGGTGCCGGGTTTCCGGATCCAGACCTACCTCCTTCAATGCCGCAATAATCGCCGCTTCTTGCTCCTCGGCGGTGCCCATCTTGTGAATCCGCAGGCCTTCGCCAACGATATCGCTGACACACATGCGCGGGCTCAGGCTGCCAAACGGGTCCTGAAACACCACCTGCATCTCCCGACGCAACGGGCGAACCTCGTTCTGCGTCAGGCAGTCTAGCTGCTTGCCTTCAAAGCGGATCGCGCCTTTGCTGCCGATCAGCCGCAAAATCGCCAGACCCAGCGTGGATTTGCCGGAACCGCTTTCCCCCACAATCCCCAAAGTCTGACCCTGAGGCAGGCTGAAATTGATGCCGTCCACTGCCTTGACGTGATCCACCGTGCGCTTGAGCAGGCCTTTCTTGATCGGGAACCAGACTTTCAGGTCCTCGACTTCAAGCAGCGGCGCGCCGATTTTATTGCTCGCCGGGCCTCCGCTGGGTTCCGCGCCAAGCAATTCCCGAGTGTACGGATGCTGCGGCGAACGGAACAGCTCTGCGCACGATGCCTGTTCGACGATGCAACCGCGCTGCATGACACATACACGATGCGCAATTCTTCGCACCAGGTTCAAATCGTGACTGATCAGTAACAGCGACATGCCCAATCTGGCCTGCAATTCCTTGAGCAAATCGAGGATTTTCAGCTGAACGGTCACGTCCAGCGCGGTGGTCGGCTCGTCGGCAATCAGCAATTCCGGCTCGTTGGCCAGGGCCATGGCGATCATCACGCGCTGGCGCTGGCCGCCGGACAATTCGTGGGGCAGGGCCTTGAGACGCTTGTGCGGCTCGGGGATGCCGACCATCTCCAGCAGCTCCAGCGTACGCTTGGTCGCGACTTTGCCGGTCAGGCCCTTGTGGATGCCAAGCACTTCGTTGATCTGCTTCTCGATCGAATGCAGCGGATTCAGCGAGGTCATCGGCTCCTGAAAGATCATCGCGATGCGGTTGCCGCGAATGTGACGGATGGTTTTTTCGCTCAGGCCCAGTAGATTTTGCCCGGCATAGTTGATGCTGCCGGCCGGATGGCGGGCCATCGGGTAGGGCAGCAGGCGCAGGATCGAGTGCGCGGTCACCGATTTGCCTGAGCCGGATTCGCCGACCAGCGCGAGGGTTTCGCCGCGCTTGATGTCGAAACTCACGCCTTCGACGACCCGGTGCACGCGCTCGCCGAAACCGAATTCGACGGCGAGGTCACGCACTTCGATCAGATTGTCCTGATTCATTTCACTTCCTCGGGTCGAAGGCATCGCGAGCGGACTCGCCGATAAACACCAGCAAACTCAACATCAACGCCAGCACGGCGAAGGCACTCATGCCCAGCCACGGCGCTTGCAGGTTGGATTTGCCCTGGGCGACCAGTTCACCCAGCGACGGACTGCCGGCCGGTAAGCCGAAACCGAGGAAGTCCAAAGCGGTGAGGGTGCCGATGGCGCCGGTGAGGATGAACGGCATAAACGTCATGGTCGAGACCATCGCATTGGGCAGGATGTGGCGGAACATGATCGCGCCGTTCTGCATGCCCAGCGCCCGTGCCGCACGCACGTATTCGAGGTTGCGGCCACGGAGGAACTCGGCGCGCACCACGTCGACCAGGCTCATCCACGAGAACAGCAGCATGATCCCCAGCAGCCACCAGAAATTCGGCTGGACGAAACTGGCGAGGATTATCAGCAGATACAGCACCGGCAAGCCCGACCAGATCTCCAGAAAACGCTGCCCGGCCAAGTCGACCCAGCCGCCATAAAAGCCCTGCAATGCGCCGGCAATCACGCCGATGATCGAGCTCAGCACGGTCAACGTCAGCGCGAACAGCACCGAGATGCGGAAACCGTAGATCACCCGCGCCAACACATCGCGACCCTGATCGTCGGTACCGAGCAGGTTGTCCGCCGACGGTGGCGCCGGCGCCGGGACCTTCAGGTCGTAGTTGATGCTCTGATAGCTGTAGGGAATCGGCGCCCACAACACCCACGCATCCTTGGCCTTGAGCAGTTCGCGGATGTACGGGCTCTTGTAGTTGGCTTCCAGCGGGAATTCGCCGCCGAACGCAGTTTCCGGGTAACGCTTGATCGCCGGGAAATACCAATTGTTGTCGTAATGCACCACCAATGGCTTGTCGTTGGCGATCAACTCGGCGCCGAGGCTTGCGCCGAATAGAATCAGAAACAGCCACAGCGACCACCAGCCACGCTTGTTGGCCTTGAACAGTTCGAAGCGGCGGCGGTTGAGAGGGGACAGGTTCATCTCAATGCTCCCGGCTTTCGAAGTCGATGCGCGGATCGACCAGGGTGTAGGTGAGGTCGCCGATCAGTTTCACCACCAGCCCGAGCAGGGTGAAGATGAACAAGGTGCCGAACACCACCGGGTAATCGCGGTTGATCGCCGCTTCGAAACTCATCAAGCCGAGGCCGTCGAGGGAGAAGATCACTTCCACCAGCAGCGAGCCGGTGAAGAAGATGCCGATGAACGCCGACGGGAAACCGGCAATCACCAGCAACATGGCGTTGCGGAACACGTGGCCGTAGAGCACGCGGTGGCGGGTCAGGCCTTTGGCCTTGGCGGTGACCACGTATTGCTTGTTGATCTCGTCGAGGAAGCTGTTTTTGGTCAGCAGGGTCATGGTCGCGAAGTTGCCGATCACCAGTGCAGTCACCGGCAGCGCCAAGTGCCAGAAGTAATCGAGGATCTTGCCGCCGAAGCTCAGTTCATCGAAGTTGTTCGAGGTCAGCCCGCGTAACGGAAACCAGTCGAGATAACTGCCGCCTGCAAACACCACGATCAGCAGAATCGCAAAAAGGAACGCCGGGATCGCATAGCCGACGATGATCGCCGAACTGGTCCACACATCGAAGTGGCTGCCGTGTCGCGTAGCCTTGGCGATCCCCAGCGGGATCGACACCAGGTACATGATCAGCGTGCTCCACAGCCCCAGCGAGATCGACACCGGCATCTTTTCCTTGATCAGGTCGATGACCTTGGCGTCGCGGAAAAAACTGTCGCCGAAATCCAGCTGTGCGTAGTTCTTGACCATGATCCACAGACGTTCCGGGGCCGATTTGTCGAACCCGTACATGTGCTCGATTTCCTTGATCAGCGCCGGATCCAGCCCCTGCGCGCCGCGATAGGACGAGCCGGCCACCGACACCTCGGCACCGCCGCCGGCAATCCGGCTGGTGGCGCCTTCGAAGCCTTCGAGCTTGGCGATCATCTGTTCCACCGGGCCACCGGGTGCGGCCTGAATGATCACGAAGTTGATCAGCAGAATGCCGAACAGCGTCGGGATGATCAGCAGCAGTCGCCGAAAAATATACGCCAGCATCTGATTACTCCGTGCCCGCAGGGTCGGCTTGCAGTTTGGTTTCGACTTCTATCGCCGGTTTCGCGTCAGGCTTGACCCACCAGGTGTTGATGCCGATGTCGTACTTGGGTGAGACCTTCGGGTGACCGATGTGATTCCAGTAAGCCACGCGCCAGGTCTTGATGTGCCAGTTGGGGATCACGTAGTAACCCCATTGCAGCACACGATCCAGCGCACGGGCATGGGCCACCAGGCTTTTGCGCGAGTCGGCGTTGATCAGGTTCTCGACCAGTTGATCGACGATCGGCTCCTTCAGCCCCATGGTGTTACGGCTGCTGGCCTTGTCGGCAGCGGCGCTCATCCAGTATTCGCGCTGCTCGTTACCCGGCGAGTTGGACTGCGGGAAGCTGCCGACCATCATGTCGAAGTCCCGCGAACGCACGCGGTTGATGTACTGCGAAACGTCGACGCGGCGGATCACCAGATCGATGCCAAGGTCGCTGAGGTTGCGCTTGAACGGCAGCAAAACCCGTTCGAACTCGGTCTGCGCGAGCAGGAACTCGATCACCACCGGTTTGCCGGTGGCGTCGACCATTTTGTCGTCGACGATCTTCCAACCGGCCTCTTGCAGCAGTTGATAGGCCTCGCGCTGCTGAGCGCGGATCATGCCGCTGGCATCGGTCTTGGGGTTTTCGAAGGCTTCACTGAACACTTGCGCCGGCAGTTTGCTGCGAAACGGCTCGAGGATCGCCCGTTGATCGGCGTCGGGCAGTCCGGTGGCGGCCATTTCCGAGTTTTCGAAATAGCTGCGAGTGCGGAAGTAGGCACCGTTGAACAGCTGTTTGTTGGTCCATTCGAAGTCGAACAGCAGACCGAGCGCCTGACGCACGCGCGCGTCCTGGAACAGCGGGCGGCGTAGGTTGAAGACGAAACCCTGCATACCGGTCGGGTTGCTGTTGGCGATCTGTTCCTTGATCAAGCGGCCTTCGGTGACCGCCGGAATGTTGTAGGCGTTGGCCCAGTTTTTCGCGGTCATTTCCAGCCAGTAATCGAACTGCCCGGCCTTCAAGGCTTCGAGGGCGACGGTGTTGTCGCGGTAGTAATCGGTGGTCATCGTGTCGAAATTGTAGAAGCCACGGTTGACCGGCAAGTCCTTGCCCCAATAATCCTTGACCCGCTCGTAACGCACCGAACGCCCGGCCTTTACTTCGGCGACCTTGTACGGGCCGCTACCGAGCGGGATTTCCAGATTGCCTTTGGTGAAATCGCGATCAGCCCACCAGTGTTTTGGCAGCACCGGCAACTGGCCGAGGATCAGCGGCAACTCGCGGTTGTTGCTGTGTTTGAACTTGAACAGCACTTTCAGCGGGTCTTCAGCGATGACTTCAGAAACGTCGCTGTAGTAGCCGCGAAACATCGGCGAGCCTTCTTTGGTCAGCGTGTTGAAGCTGAACACCACGTCGTCGGCGCGCACCGGGTGACCGTCATGGAAGCGCGCTTCGGGACGCAGGTAGAAGCGCACCCAGCTGTTGTCCGGGGCTTTTTCGATTTTGCCGGCGATCAGGCCGTATTCGGTGAACGGCTCGTCGAGGCTGTGCTTGGTCAGGGTGTCGTAGATCTGCCCGACGTCATCGGCCGGCACGCCTTTGCTGATAAACGGGTTGAGGCTGTCGAAGCCGCCGAACCCGGCCTGACGGAAGATGCCGCCCTTGGGCGCGTCGGCGTTCACGTAATCGAACTGCTTGAAATCGGCCGGGTATTTCGGCGGCTCGTTGTACAGGGTCACGGCGTGTTGCGGGGCGGCAAACGCCAGCCCGGCAAACAGCAAACCGCTAGCCTGGACGAGCAGGGCGCGGATAGGTTTCATCGATCTTTCTCCGAAGACTTCAGCCACCACGCGCTCAGGCCCAGGGTGTAGGGCGGCGTGGTGACGAAGGCCAACCGGTTGCGGTAGGCCAGACGGTGATAATTGAGGTACCAGTTGGGAATGCTGTAATGCTGCCAGAGCAGCACGCGGTCGAGCGCCTTGCCGGCGGCGACCTGCTCGTCGCGAGTGCGCGCGGCGAGCAATTGTTCGAGCAGGTGATCGACCACCGGATTGGCGATGCCCGCGTAATTCTTGCTGCCCTTGACCCCGACCTGGCTGGAGTGGAAGTACTGCCACTGCTCAAGGCCCGGGCTGAGGGTCTGGTTGAGCGTCATCGAGATCATGTCGAAATCAAATTGATCGAGGCGCTGCTTGTACTGCGCACGATCCACGGTACGCAGGCGCGCGTCGATGCCGATGCTGTTGAGGTTCTCGATGTACGGTTGGTAGAGGCGCTCCAGATTCGGATTGACCAGCAACAGCTCGAACCGCAGCGGTTGGCCGTTTGCGTTTTGCAGGCGCTGACCGTTGAGCTTCCAGCCGGCCTCGGCGAGCAATGCCAAGGCTTTGCGCATGGTGTCCCGGGGAATGCCGCGACCGTCGGTTTTTGGCAGGGTGAACGGCTCGGTGAACAGCTTGGCCGGCAGTTGATCCTTGTACGGCTTGAGCATCAGCCATTCATGCCCGACCGGCAGGCCGGAGGTTGTGAATTCACTGTTGGGGTAGTAACTGGTGGTGCGTTTGTAGGCATCGCTGAACAGCGCGCGGTTGGTCCACTCGAAGTCGAACATCAGGCCCAGCGCTTCGCGGGTTTTCACATCGGCGAAGGTTGCGCGGCGGGTGTTCATGAACAGGCCCTGACTCTGGGTCGGGATCTGATGCGGGATCTGCGCCTTGATCACATCGCCACGGCGTATCGCCGGGAAGTTGTAGCCGTTGGCCCAGTTCTTCGCCTGATGCTCGATGTAGATGTCGAACTCGCCAGCCTTGAACGCTTCGAAGGCCACGTCGCTGTCGCGGTAGAACTCGACTTGCATGCGATCGAAGTTGTACTTGCCGCGATTGACCGGCAAGTCCTTGCCCCAGTAATCCTTGACCCGTTCAAAGATCAGTTGCCGGCCCGGCGTCACCGAAGTGATGCGATACGGGCCGCTGCCCAGTGGCGGTTCGAAGGTGGTGGCTTTGAAGTCGCGGTCTTTCCAGTAATGCTGCGGCAGCACCGGTAACTCACCGAGGCGCAGGATCAACAGCGGATTGCCCGAGCGCTTGAGCACGAAGCGAATGCGCTGTTTGTTGAGAATGTCGACCCGCAGCACTTCCTGCAACGCGGTGCGGTACAGCGGGTGGCCGTCCTTGAGCAGTGTTCGATAGGAGAACGCTACGTCATAAGCGGTGATCGGAGTGCCGTCGTGAAAACGCGCTTCCGGGCGCAGATTGAACACCACCCAGCTGCGATCTTCGCTGTACTCCACCGATTGCGCGATCAAGCCGTAACTCGAAGCGGGCTCGTCACCGGAAGGCGAGTACTGGCCGGTGCCGACCATCAGCGGCTCGTTCAGCTCATTGATGCCGTACTGGAGGAAATTCGCTGTGGTGACCGGGCTGGTGCCCTTGAAGGTGTACGGGTTGACCGTATCGAAGGTGCCGAACGCCATCACCCGCAACGTACCGCCCTTGGGCGCTTGCGGGTTGACCCAGTCGAAGTGGGTAAATCTGGCCGGGTACTTGAGCGTGCCGAACTGCGCATAACCGTGACTTTCGGTAATCGTCGCGCTTGCGGTTGAGCTCAAGGCCAGGCTGATCAGGAGCAGGAGGAGGGGACGCTTCAAGTCAGATCCGATCCAGGCGGCTTGGGCTTAGTGGGCCGTACAGTAACAGCTTGTCTGGACAGGAAAAAGATGCGGGTTAATGCAGGGTTAATCGTTTGCGCGAAGAGCCCCTCACCCTAACCCTCTCCCGGGGGGAGAGGGGACTGACCGTGGTGTTTGCGAGAGCTGCGCCGACGTGCGATACCGAGTCGAACTCACGTTTTGAAAAGCCCCTCACCCTAACCCTCTCCCGGAGGGAGAGGGGACTGATCGCGGTGTTTTGGAGGGTTGCGCCGACGTGCGATACCGAGTTGAACTCACGTTTGAAAAGCCCCTCACCCTAACCCTCTCCCGGGGGGAGAGGGGACTGATCGCGGTGTTTTGGAGGGTTGTGCCGACGTGCGATACCGAGTCGAACTCGGATTTTGAACAGCACGGAGATCGGCTCCCTTTCCCCCCTCGCCCCCTTGGGGGAGAGGGCTGGGGTGAGGGGGAGGGATCTAAAGCACACCACAAAAACCTGATCCAAAAAAAAGCCCCTGAAAACTCAGGGGCTCTTCATCAGTGCGGCTGATAAACCGTGAGCATCTGCCCCGGCTTCAGTGCTTTACCCGCACCCGGATTCCAGCGCTTGAGATGCTGCATCTCAACGTTGAAACGCTTGGCCACGACATACAGCGTATCGCCGCGTTTGACCTTGTACTGAGTCTGCTGCGCGCTGTCGTCCTTGCCTTTGCTCTTGCTGTTGGCCGCAATCACTGTATTGACGCGCCCAGACTTGCGTGCCGGAGCGCGCTTGGTGGTGTCTTGCATCACCAACGTCTGGCCAACCTTGAGGTTCTTGCCGGTCAGCTTGTTCCAGCGTTGCAGATCCTTGACTTCGACCTTGTTGGCCTTGGCGATGGAGCCGAGGTTGTCGCCACGCTTCACGCGATAAGCACGCTTGAGCTTGGCCACTTCCGATGGGTCAGCACCCTCGAATACCGGCTTCAGCGAACGCGGGCTGATCAGTTCGTCAGGTCGCATGGTCTGCAAGCTGGCGGTGAGCAATTGCGCCTTCGACGTTGGCACCAGCAGATGCTGAGGGCCGTCGATGGTGGTGCGTTGCTTGAAGGCCGGATTGAGCTGGAACAGTTCGTCTTCGTCGATGTTGGCCACCGCAGCAACCTTGGACAGGTCCATGCGCTGGTTGATTTCGACGACCTGGAAGTACGGTTCGTTGGCGATCGGGTTGAGATTCACGCCGTAGGCTTCCGGCGCCAGGACCACTTGCGACAGCGCCAGCAATTTCGGCACGTACGCCTGGGTTTCCGCCGGCAGCGGCAGGTTCCAGTAGTCGGTTGGCAAACCAAGTTTTTCGTTACGCTCGATCGCGCGGCTGACCGTGCCTTCACCGGCGTTGTACGCGGCAAGGGCCAGCAGCCAGTCGCCGTTGAACATGTCGTGCAGACGGGTCAGGTAATCCATCGCTGCGGTGGTCGACGCGGTGATATCGCGACGGCCATCGTAGAAGCGGGTCTGACGCAGGTTGAAGTAACGCCCGGTGGAAGGAATGAATTGCCACAGACCCACCGCATCGGCCCGGGAATAGGCCATCGGGTTGTAGGCGCTTTCAATGACTGGCAGCAGGGCCAGTTCCAGCGGCATGTTGCGTTCTTCGAGGCGTTCGACGATGTAGTGAATATAGAGACTGCCGCGTTCGCCGGCGTTCTCGAGGAAAGAGGGATTGCTGGCGAACCACAGGCGCTGTTGCTCGATGCGCGGGTTGACGCCGAGGCCTTCCTGCAGCTGAAAGCCCTGGCGCATGCGTTCCCAGATGTCCTGGGGAACCTGTGGGCTGGGCTTTTCGGTCAGCCAGATCGGCTTCTGCTTGGCTCGCGCAGCAATGTTCGGCGTATGGGTCGCTTCAGTCTGCGGAGCATGGCTGGAACAGCCCGCCAGCGTGGCGGACACAGCCACCGCGATGGCTTGCGCCAAGCGGGTCAATGCGTCTGAATTGACGGACTTACGTATGGATGACGACATTGGCTGGAAGTAAGTTCCGGGCAAAAATGTCGGGCGATTCTAGAAAGCGCACCCCCCTAGGTCAACCATTCAGAATTTTTGTATCAAGTGCTGGGTCACTTAGAACGTATCTTTCCATGCCCGCAGAGCCGCAAATACCTCACTCGGCGCCCGGTTTTGAGCGCCTGCCCGTTCGTCCACTTTTTGTGTAACTAATGTTTCAGTGGTACGCAAAAACGGGTTTGTGAGCTTTTCCAGAGCGAGGGTCGAGGGCAGGGTCATCACGCCGTTTTGCCGTTGCTGGGTGACTTTTTCCAGACGGGCGGCAATGTGCGGATTGCTTGGCTCGACGGCGGCGGCAAACTTCAGATTGCTCAAGGTGTATTCATGAGTGCAGTAGACCAGCGTATCTTCCGGTAACGCGGCGAGTCGCCCGAGCGAGTGGTGCATTTGCTCCGGCGTGCCTTCGAACAGGCGTCCGCAACCGGCAGCGAACAGCGTGTCGCCGCAGAACAGCAGACCGTGGTGATAGTAGGCAATGTGTCCCAAGGTGTGACCGGGCACCGCATAGACGTCGAAGTCCCAGCCGAGCACGCTGACCGTGTCGTTGTCCTGGAGCGCCACATCGCGCCCCGGAATGCTTTCGCTGGCCGGGCCGTAGACTTTCGCCCCGGTCGCCGCTTTCAGGCGTTCGACGCCGCCGACGTGATCATGGTGATGGTGGGTGATCAGGATATCGCTCAACACCCAGCTCGGATGCGCGTCAAGCCACGCCTGCACCGGCGCGGCATCGCCCGGGTCGACCACCGCGCAGCGCTGGGTGCGGTGATCCTGTAACAACCAGATGTAGTTGTCGGTGAACGCGGGCAGGGCACTGATCTGTATCATCGTCGGAATTCGCCAAGCGGAAAACATTGGCGCATCTTAGTAGTTCCTGGCGCTTTGGAGAATGCGATGAGTGATAAAGCGTTCGCACAGGCTGATCCTGACTGGCTGGCCCTGATCGGTGCAGCCCGTGAATGGCTGTCCGGCCCGCTCGGGCAATTTCTGCTCGATGAAGAGCGGCGCATGCTCGAAGACGAGTTGGGCCGATTCTTTGGCGGTTATCTGGTGCATTACGGGCCATCGGCCGAAACCCCGCCGGCAGCGCCGCAAGTGCAGCGCAATGTGCGCCTCGGTGCGCCGTTGCCGGGCGTCGAAATCGTCTGCGAAGAGCAGGCCTGGCCGCTGAGCGAGCATGCCGCCGACGTGGTGGTGATGCAGCACGGTCTGGATTTCTGCCTGTCACCCCACGGTTTACTCCGTGAAGCGGCAAGCAGCGTGCGTCCCGGCGGGCATTTGCTGATCATCGGCATCAACCCTTGGAGCACCTGGGGCTTGCGCCATGTTTTCGCCCACGACGCCCTGCGAAAGGCGCGCTGTATCTCGCCGTCGCGGGTCGCCGACTGGCTCAATCTGCTCGGCTTTGCGCTGGAGAAACGCCGCTTCGGGTGCTATCGTCCGCCGCTCGCGTCACCCAAGTGGCAGGCCCGTCTGGCCGGCTGGGAACGCAAGGCCGGTGACTGGCAACTGTCGGGCGGTGGCTTCTATTTATTGGTCGCGCGCAAGATCGTCGTGGGGCTCAGGCCGTTGCGTCAGGAACGCCGCGAGCCGATGGGCAAGCTGATTCCGCTGCCGATGGCCAAGGTCAACCGCCGGCGCATCGAACCGTAAACCTTCTTTTATTTGTGGCCGGGCTTGTCCCGGCCTCGGTCATTGTCGATCCGTGATCGGCAAGACAGGCATTTTTCTGGATAGAGTGGCATGAGCGAAAGCGTTGAAAGCGTCGACACCGTAGAACTGTTCACTGACGGCGCCTGCAAAGGCAATCCCGGCCCGGGCGGCTGGGGCGCCTTGCTGGTGTGCAAGGGCGTTGAAAAGGAACTGTGGGGCGGCGAAGCCAATACCACCAACAACCGCATGGAACTGCTTGGCGCGATCCGTGGCCTCGAAGCCTTGAAGCGCCCGTGCGAAGTGCTGCTGGTGACCGACTCGCAATACGTGATGAAGGGCATCAACGAGTGGATGGCCAACTGGAAGAAGCGTGGCTGGAAAACCGCAGCGAAAGAACCCGTGAAAAACGCTGATCTGTGGAAAGAGCTGGACGAGCAGGTCAACCGCCACAAGGTCACCTGGAAATGGGTGCGTGGGCACATTGGCCATCACGGTAACGAGCGGGCGGACCAGTTGGCGAACCGTGGCGTGGATGAGGTTCGTGGCTACAAGCAGACCTGATTCTCTCTGATGCACCGTGGTGCGGCCATTCGCGAGCAGGCTCGCTCCCACAGGGAAATGCATTCCAGATCTGATGCCCATATTGGAATGCATTCCAATGTGGGAGCGAGCCTGCTCGCGAAGGGCGCGCCACGGTCCACCTGAAACACCCCACCGAGCGTGCTAATATCCGCGTTTTTTGCAAGATCGACCCGTTGAGAGCTGAACACTGATGGCCACCAGATCCGTTGTACTCGATACCGAAACCACCGGCATGCCGGTGACCGATGGTCACCGGATCATTGAAATCGGCTGTGTCGAACTGATCGGTCGGCGCCTGACGGGCCGGCATTTTCACGTTTACCTGCAACCGGATCGCGAGAGTGATGAAGGCGCCATCGGCGTCCACGGCATCACCAACGAATTCCTCGTCGGCAAGCCGCGCTTTGCCGAAGTCGCCGACGAGTTCTTCGAGTTCATCAAAGGCGCACAGCTGATCATCCACAACGCGGCGTTCGACGTTGGTTTCATCAACAACGAATTCGCGCTGATGGGCCAGAAGGATCGTGCTGACATCACCCAGCACTGCTCGATCCTCGACACCCTGATGATGGCCCGGGAGCGTCACCCGGGGCAGCGCAACAGCCTCGATGCCTTGTGCAAACGTTACGGTGTCGACAACTCTGGCCGTGAATTGCACGGCGCCTTGCTCGACTCGGAAATTCTCGCCGACGTCTACCTGACCATGACCGGCGGCCAGACCAGTCTGTCGCTGGCGGGTAATGCGTCTGATGGCAATGGCACGGGCGATGGCGCGGACAACTCGGCCACCGAGATTCGGCGCTTGCCGGCGGATCGTCAGCCTGCGCGGATCATTCGTGCGACGGAAGATGAATTGGCGGCGCATCTGGTGCGGTTGGAAATTATTGCCAAATCGGCGGGCGGCCCTGCGATGTGGACGCAGATCGCCGAGGCTGACGCTCAAGCCTGAAAGATCAAAAGATCGCAGCCTGCGGCAGCTCCTACAGGGGATCACATTCCAATGTAGGAGCTGCCGGAGGCTGCGATCTTTTTGTTTCTGGAAATACTGACAACTGGCCACCCTCGCCACTTTCGCTGCAACCCTCTACCCTGAGTGCATTGGCAGATTCAAACCTGCCGCCTCAGGACACTGAGCCTCATGTACAAAGATTTGAAGTTTCCGGTGTTGATCGTCCATCGCGACATCAAGGCCGACACGGTCGCCGGTGACCGTATCCGTGGCATCGCCCGGGAGTTGGAGCAGGAAGGTTTCAATATCGTTTCGGCCATCGACTACACCGAAGGGCGGTTGGTGGCATCGACTCACCATGGCCTCGCGTGCATGCTGATTGCCGCCGAGGACGCCAGCACCAACTCGCATCTGTTGCAGAACATGGCCGAACTGATCGGTCTGGCGCGGGTGCGCGCACCGGATCTGCCGATCTTCGCCCTCGGCGAGCAAGTCACCCTGGAAAATGCACCGGCCGATGCCATGGCGGAGCTCAATCAACTGCGCGGCATCCTCTATCTGTTCGAAGACACCGTGCCGTTCCTCGCCCGGCAAGTCGCCCGCGCAGCGCGCAAGTATCTGGACGGCTTGCTGCCGCCGTTTTTCAAGGCGCTGGTGCAGCACACCGCCGATTCCAATTATTCCTGGCACACCCCCGGCCATGGCGGTGGGGTGGCTTATCACAAGAGTCCGGTAGGGCAGGCGTTTCATCAGTTCTTTGGTGAAAACACCTTGCGTTCGGATTTGTCTGTGTCGGTGCCAGAGCTTGGTTCGCTGCTCGATCACACCGGGCCGCTCGCTGAAGCCGAAGCGCGTGCAGCGCGCAATTTCGGCGCCGATCACACCTTTTTCGTGATCAATGGCACCTCGACCGCCAACAAGATTGTCTGGCACTCGATGGTCGCGCGCGACGATCTGGTGCTGGTCGATCGCAACTGCCACAAGTCTGTTTTGCACGCGATCATCATGACCGGTGCGATTCCGCTGTACCTGTGCCCGGAGCGTAATGAACTGGGGATTATCGGGCCGATTCCGCTGAGCGAGTTCAGCCGCGAATCGATTCAAGCGAAGATCGACGCCAGTCCGTTGACCAAGGGTCGCGCAGCGAAAGTCAAACTCGCCGTGGTCACCAACTCGACCTACGACGGCCTCTGCTACAACGCCGAACTGATCAAGCAAAGCCTCGGCAACAGTGTCGAAGTGCTGCATTTCGACGAAGCCTGGTACGCCTATGCGGCGTTTCACGAATTCTTCGCCGGGCGCTACGGCATGGCCACTTCGCGCAGCGAAGACAGTCCGCTGGTATTCACCACGCATTCCACGCACAAGCTGCTTGCCGCCTTCAGTCAGGCGTCGATGATTCATGTGCAGGACGGCGGAGCGCGGCAACTCGACCGCGACCGTTTCAATGAAGCGTTCATGATGCACATCTCGACCTCGCCGCAGTACAGCATCATCGCCTCGTTGGACGTGGCGTCGGCGATGATGGAGGGCCCGGCCGGGCGTTCGCTGTTGCAGGAAACCTTTGACGAAGCGCTGAGCTTTCGCCGCGCGCTGGCCAATCTGCGTCAGCACATCGCCGCCGATGACTGGTGGTTTTCGATCTGGCAGCCGCCGGGCGTCGAGGGCATCGACCGCGTGCAGACCGCAGACTGGTTATTGCAGCCGGACGCCGAGTGGCACGGTTTTGGCGAAGTCAGTGACGATTACGTTTTGCTCGATCCGATCAAAGTCACGCTGGTGATGCCGGGATTGAATGCCGGCGGTGCGTTGAGCGAGAAGGGGATTCCGGCGGCGGTGGTCAGCAAGTTTCTTTGGGAGCGTGGACTGGTTGTCGAAAAAACCGGGCTGTATTCGTTTCTGGTGCTGTTCTCGATGGGCATTACCAAAGGCAAATGGAGCACGCTGCTCACCGAATTGCTCGAATTCAAACGCAGCTACGATGCCAACGTGCGTCTGGAAACTTGCCTGCCGTGTGTGGCACAAGAAGACACCGCGCGTTATCGCGGCATGGGCCTGCGCGATCTGTGCGATCAATTGCACGCCTGCTACCGCAGCAACGCCACAGCCAAACACCTCAAACGCATGTACACCGTGCTTCCGGAAATTGCCATGAAACCGGCTCACGCCTACGATCATCTGGTGCGCGGCGAAGTCGAGGCGGTGCCGATCGATGAGCTGGAAGGCAGGATTGCTGCGGTCATGCTAGTACCGTATCCGCCGGGGATTCCATTGATCATGCCCGGCGAACGCTTTACCGAATCGACCCGCTCGATCATTGATTACCTGAAATTTGCTCGCACGTTCGATAGCAGCTTCCCCGGTTTTGTCGCGGATGTGCATGGATTGCAGCACGAAGATGAAGGCAATGGACGGCAGTACACTGTCGATTGCGTCAAGGAATGAGGACTTTTCCCAGTATGCAACCGGTCATGAATCCGAAATACCCAGGGCTGTCGGTGCGCGTCGCCGATGAAGGCTTTGCGCCGTATATCTGGGGCAGCGACTTCAGTTTCGAAGTCGCCGCTTATGGCGCCGCCGTCATTGGTCAGCCGGTCGAGCAATGGCGGGTGACGCCGATCGTGCCGTACCGCAAATGCTACGGCATTGATCCGGAAGAGTTCAGCGCTTTCCACAACGCGCCGGACAGCGCGATTTTCATGGCCTATCTCGACGATGAGCCGGTTGGCCATCTGGTGATCAGCACCAACTGGAACGGTTTTGCGCACATCGATGAGCTGGCGGTGCATGCGCCGGCCCGGCGTCATGGTGTGGCCAAGGCGTTGCTCGATGTCGCGCAGTTCTGGAGTCGCAAGAAAAAGCTGCCGGGCATCATGCTCGAAACCCAGAACAACAACCTCGGCGCCTGTCGATTGTATGAGCGTTGTGGCTACGTGATTGGTGGCGTGGACCAGTTGCGCTATCGCGGCATTGATCCGAACACCGCCGAAGTGGCGTTGTTCTGGTATCGATTGTTCGATAATCCGCTGGAGAACTCGCTCAGCTCGCCAGCATCGCCTCGGCTTGTTCCGTGATGATCGCCAGTAACGTCTGAATCGCCGCCGACGGCGCGGCGTGCTTGAAGGTCAGCGCGTAGAGGCTGATCGGCACGGCTGGCGACAGCGGGCAGACATCCAGCCCGGCGGCGCGCGCGCCCAGTGCGGTGAACGGGTCGACGATGGCCAGGCCTTCGCCGGCCTCGACCATGCTGCGCATCATCTGATGGGTTTGCACCCGGGTCTGGATGCTCGGTGCCGGGCGCAGCGCCTGAAGTTTGTTTTCCAGCGCCGGGCTCAACGGGTCTTGGCCTTCGAGGCCGACCATGGCCTGGCCCGCGAGATCCTGCAGGG
The DNA here is from genome assembly GCF_014268445.2 of Pseudomonas tensinigenes. Classification (NCBI taxonomy): domain Bacteria; kingdom Pseudomonadati; phylum Pseudomonadota; class Gammaproteobacteria; order Pseudomonadales; family Pseudomonadaceae; genus Pseudomonas; species Pseudomonas tensinigenes. The sequence goes on along the minus strand of NZ_CP077089.1, from coordinate 4,111,268 downwards.
AAATGTATTTCTGTTTCGGTTGCAGCCAGCCGTGGGGCGCGAGCAGTTGCAGCTTGCCCTGGGCCAATGGCCGGCAATCAATGTCGGGATGTTCGGGGTCGTGCAGGCTCAAGCCCAGTTCGCTTTCGCGCAACAACAGGCTGCGGACGATATCGCGGGTCGGCGCACTGAGCAGGCTGCACGGCGCATCGGGCAGGCGTCGGCGCAGGGCAGCAAGGCTTTGCGGGAGTAATTGTTGCGCCAGCGGCGGGGTGCCGATGATGCGCAGTGGCGGGGCGAGGTATTGCTTGAGGCTGCTGGCCAGCCGTTGCACGGGTTCCAACGCTTCATAAACGTGAGCGATTTCTACCTGTAACGCCCTTGCTTCGGGCGTCGATTGCAGGCGCCCGCGCACGCTGGCGAACAGCATGAACCCCAACTGACTCTCGGCTTCGCGCAAACGCTCTTCGACCTCGGTCACCGGCAACTGCAGCCATTCGGCCGCGGTGCCCAGGTGACCGGTCTGCAAGAGCGCCTGAATCACTTCGATATGACGTAAACGCATGCGTGAAGTCCATGTTCAGCAGGTGGGGTCAGTGGCTGAATCCTACCCCAAGTCTGCGCATATGACTTCTGCTCATAACGGCCAGTTATGAAGCGACGGTTGGCTCGGGCTCGCGGATCAGGGTGATGCCTGACTGAACCAGGAGAAACTCGTTCTCGTTGACCTTGTTGACGCGATCGCCAATGGCCAACTTGTAAATCGGCTCCGAGCCAGTGGAACCGTCTGCCGACGGGTTGGATTCCTGGAACTCATGCACGGAATAAACGCGGCCTTCCGCATCTCTTGCATGGAACTGACCGACCAGTACTGCTGCCATCTGCTTAGAACCTCTGGAGATAAAACGCTTGATTTGCGGCTTGGTAGACCGCCATCAAGGCCTGTAAGTTTTCCTACAGGAAAAAAATAATCAACACGCGGGAATTTACCTCGGGTGCTGGTGGAATCGTCACCGGATCATCTATAACTACGGGCTCCTCCCACGGACCATCGAGAGTTCTTCCATGAGCAATGTCTACAACGTCGCTGTAGTGGTCGGTAGCCTGCGCAAAGCTTCGATCAATCGCAAAGTCGCCCTGGCGCTGGCGGAGCTGGCCCCGGCGAACCTCAAGCTTGAGATTGTCGAAATTGGCGATCTGCCACTTTATAACGAAGACATCGACGGCGATTCACCGCCGGCAGCCTACAGCACTTTTCGACAAAAAGTGGGTTCATCCGACGCGGTGCTGTTTGTCACGCCCGAATACAACCGTTCGGTGCCGGCGCCGCTGAAGAATGCCATCGACGTTGGTTCGCGGCCTTATGGCAAGGCCGTCTGGAGTGGCAAGCCGGGGGCGGTGATCAGTGTATCGCCGGGTGCCATTGGTGGTTTCGGTGCCAACCAGCATCTGCGCCAGTCGTTCGTGTTTCTCAATGTGCCGTGCATGCAGCAGCCGGAAGCGTATCTGGGCGGCGCGGGTTCGGCGTTTGACGAGGCGGGCAAGTTGAGCGAATCGGTGAAACCTTTTCTGCAAAGTTTTATCAATGCGTACGGACAGTTCGTAGAGCAACACAAAAAGTAAGCCATACACGGAACACAATGTAGGAGTGAGCCTGCTCGCGATAGCGGTGAGTCAGTTGACGATTAAGCGACTGACTCACCGCTATCGCGAGCAGGCTCACTCCTACAGGTTTTGTGTTGGCTTCATAACCCCATTTCAATTTAAGGCTGTTGCGGATGCTCGCTGCGTCACTGATTTTCCTGCTGACCATTACCCTTGTCATCTGGCAGCCCAAAGGCCTCGGCGTCGGCTGGAGTGCGACGCTTGGCGCGGTGCTGGCGCTGATCTTTGGCGTTGTGCACCTGAGCGATATCCCGCTGGTGTGGCAGATCATCTGGAACGCTACCGGCACCTTCGTCGCGCTGATCATCATCAGTCTATTGCTCGACGAAGCCGGTTTTTTCAATTGGGCCGCATTGCACGTGGCGCGCTGGGGGCGCGGCAGTGGGCGCAAGTTGTTTGCGTTTATGGTGCTGCTCGGCGCGCTGGTGTCGGCGTTGTTCGCCAATGACGGCGCGGCGCTGATCCTCACGCCGATCGTGATTTCGATGTTGCTGGCGCTGCGCTTTTCCCCGGCGGCGACGTTGGCATTCGTCATGGGCGCAGGGTTTATCGCTGACACCGCGAGCCTGCCGCTGGTGGTGTCGAACCTGGTCAACATCGTTTCGGCGGACTTCTTTCACATCGGCTTCAACCGCTACGCAGCGGTGATGGTGCCGGTCAACTTTGTCAGCGTCGCGGCAACGCTGGGCATGTTGCTGTGGTTTTTCCGCCGCGACATTCCCAAGGCTTACGACCCGGAGCAGCTTGAGCATCCAGAAACCGCGATCCATGACAAAGCCACGTTTTATGCGGGCTGGGCGGTGTTGGCGATCCTGTTGATCGGCTGTTTCGCCTTGGAGCCCTTGGGCATTCCGATCAGTGCGATTTCCGCCGTGTGCGCCGCGCTGTTGTTGGGCATCGCTGCCCGTGGCCACAAGATTTCCACGCGCAAGGTCATGAAAGAAGCGCCTTGGCAGATCGTGATTTTTTCGCTGGGCATGTATCTGGTGGTGTATGGCCTGCGCAATGCCGGGCTGACCGGGTATCTGGCCGGTTGGCTGGATGTCTTTGCCGGTCATGGTGTGTGGGGCGCAGCAATGGGCACGGGCGTGCTGACGGCGTTGCTGTCGTCGATCATGAATAACCTGCCGACGGTGTTGATTGGTTTGTTGTCGATTGATGCCAGTCAGGCCAGTGGAGTGATCAAGGAGGCGATGATTTACGCCAATGTGATCGGCAGTGACCTGGGGCCGAAGATTACCCCGATTGGCAGTCTGGCGACGTTGCTGTGGCTGCATGTGCTGGAGCGCAAGGGCATTCACATTGGCTGGGGGTATTACTTCCGGGTCGGGATTGTGTTGACGGTGCCGGTGTTGTTGGTGACGTTGGCGGCTTTGGCTGTGCGGCTTTCGCTCTAGACCGAGGTGGCCCATTCGCGAGCAGGCTCGCTCCCACAGGGGGATGTATCGCCTCTCCCTACATTTGAAATGCAGTCCAAATGTGGGAGCGAGCCTGCTCGCGAAGAGGCCGGGTCACGCACTAAAAACTTCAGGCCTGGCCGGGGACATTCGGCCAAAGATCGGACACCAGAAACAACCGCTCCGCCTCTTCCCATTCCCCCCGCGCATTCTCTGTCAGGCGCACCAACAGTTGCGCCGGGGCGAGCGGCTCCAGGTCTTCCAGCCACATCCGTAAATGCTCCAACGTCCAGGTCTGATCCGCCGGGTAATGCGCCGGCGCCAGCCAGGCATGCCGGGGCAGGGGTTGCCAGCGCCCGGCCGGGCGTTGCGCGACAAACGCCGGCCAATCCTTTTGATGCAACCAGCTACCGCGCAAATGCTGCGGATGTGCGCCGCTCGGTGATTCAGCCTGTCCAGGCCACGGATACAACAAATAACCGCCCAGCCACAGTTGCGCACTGAACACCTCGATATCCAGCGCCGCCAGCACTTCGCGACTTTCCGGACGCGCCGAGATTGGCAACTGATGTTCGGCCAGATGCGCCAGTTTGCGATCCAGCCGATCATGACAGCCCGGCCCCAGCCACTGCGCCGCATCACGACCGTCGCCATTCTGTGGGCCGAGATAAAGCTTGATCGCCAGCTCCAGGTGATGCACGCCATCGCGGTCACGCAGCAGCATGTCCAGTTCGCCGAGGGTGTGGCCCTCGCGGCGGATCGGCAGGTTGGCGGCGATCAGCTCGATGCCCGGCGCATGCTCCACGGCAAACTGCCACAGCCGCTCGTAATACAGGCCCAGGCGCCGCGTGCGTGCCTGCGACAACCAATGCAGCAAGCCATAACTGTCGCGGTCGAGCTGGCGCAACCAGTGTTCCAGTCGCTCTGGATCGTGCACCCAATCGCTGCCCGCCAGCGGATGGCGCTGCGGCCACGGCGTGGTGGCGAGCATCGGCGGGGCGAGGATCACCCACGCCAGATCGCGCACTTCCGGGTGGCGTAATTGGTGGGGCAACTGCAGCAAGTCAGGAAATAGGATCATCTTGCGAGCATAGCCGTAAACACGAGCGCACCCTTGAGGCTGAAAGGATTTTGTCTAACCGGCGCTTTCGCCCATAATCGGGTTTTTCGCGTTTTCGATTGTCCGCAGAGGTCCCATGGAGCAATTTCGTAATATCGGCATCATCGGTCGCCTGGGCAGTTCCCAGGTGCTGGATACCGTCCGCCGACTGAAACGGTTTCTGCTCGATCGTCACCTGCATGTGATCCTCGAAGACACTATCGCCGAAGTCCTGCCGGGCCACGGCCTGCAAACTTCGTCGCGCAAGATGCTCGGCGAAGTCTGCGACATGGTCATCGTCGTCGGCGGTGACGGCAGCCTGCTCGGCGCCGCGCGAGCGCTGGCCAAACACAATATTCCGGTGCTGGGGATCAACCGTGGCAGCCTCGGTTTCCTCACCGATATTCGCCCGGACGAGCTGGAAGTCGAAGTCGCCAAGGTGCTCGACGGCCACTATCTGGTGGAAAACCGCTTCCTGCTGCAGGCCGAAGTGCGCCGCCATGCCGAGGCCATCGGTCAGGGCGATGCGCTCAACGACGTGGTGCTGCACCCGGGAAAATCGACGCGGATGATCGAGTTCGAGCTGTACATCGACGGCCAGTTCGTCTGCAGCCAGAAGGCCGACGGCCTGATCGTCGCCACGCCGACCGGTTCCACCGCTTACGCACTGTCCGCCGGCGGGCCGATCATGCATCCCAAGCTCGATGCCATTGTGATCGTGCCGATGTACCCCCATATGTTGTCGAGCCGGCCAATTGTGGTCGATGGCAACAGTGAGCTGAAAATCGTCGTGTCGAAAAACATGCAGATTTACCCGCAAGTCTCCTGTGACGGGCAGAACCATTTCACCTGCGCGCCGGGCGACACCATCACCGTCAGCAAGAAAGCGCAGAAGCTGCGGCTGATTCACCCGCTCGATCACAACTACTACGAAGTCTGCCGCACCAAGCTCGGCTGGGGCAGCAAGCTGGGCGGTGGAGGCGACTGATGCTCGATCCCGCGCGCAGTTATGACCTGATTGGTGACGTGCACGGATGCGCCCTGACCCTCGAACACTTGCTGGACCGTCTCGGTTATCACAAGCAGGGCGGGGTCTGGCGGCATCCTTCGCGCATGGCCGTGTTCGTCGGCGACATCATCGACCGTGGCCCGCGCATTCGCGAGGCGCTGCACATCGTTCACGACATGGTCGAGGCCGGTCAGGCCTTGTGCATCATGGGCAACCACGAATTCAACGCGCTCGGCTGGAGCACGCCGGCGCTACCGGGCAGCGGCAAGCAGTTCGTCCGCGAACACACGCCGCGCCATGCGCGCCTGCTGCACGAAACCCTGACCCAGTTCGAAGACCATCCTGGCGACTGGCATGATTTCCAGCGCTGGTTCTATGAGCTGCCGCTGTTTGTCGACGCCGGACGTTTCCGTGTTGTCCACGCTTGCTGGGATGCCGGACTGATCGAACCGTTGCGCGCGCTGTTCCCCGATGGCTGCATCGACGAACACTTCCTGCAGGCCTCGGCGGTGCCGGACAGTTTCGCTTGCACCGTGTTCGACCGTCTGTTGCGCGGCACCGATATGCGCCTGCCGGATGGTCTGACCATGACCAGCGGCGACGGTCTGGTGCGCTCGTTCTTCCGCACCAAGTTCTGGGAGGACGATCCGAAGACTTACGGCGATATCGTTTTCCAGCCTGATGCACTGCCAGATCCGGTGGCGCAGAAGCCGCTGACCTCCAGCGAAAAAAACAACCTGCTGCGCTACGGCGTCGACGAGCCGTTGTTGTTCGTCGGCCACTATTGGCGCAGCGGCAAACCGGCGCCGATCCGCCCGAACCTCGCGTGTCTGGATTACAGCGCGGTGCTCTACGGCAAACTGGTCGCCTATCGTCTGGATCAGGAAACACGTCTGGATCCGCATAAATTTGTCTGGGTCGATGTCGAGCGGCCGGAGGTGCTGCAATGAGTGCGGTAGCGGTATTACGTCTGCCGTTGGCGGTGGACTTGAGTGGTTTCGTCAAACTGCTGCAACGCATGCAGGTCCCGCATCGGGTCAGCGAAGAGGCCGGCGAACAAGTGTTGTGGGCGCCGGCAGAAATCAGCGAAGACGTGCGCTCCTTGTACGAGCGCTTCCCGGCGGGCGATCCCGATCAGCAAATGGACATCCCGGTCGCGCCGACCTTCAAGCGGCCGAGCTTTGCCGAGCAACTGAAATACGCCAAGGCCACGGGGTTCATCCTGTTGTTGTGCCTGATCGTTGGCGGGCTGACTTATCTGGGCGAAAACCTGCAGACCCTGCGCTGGCTGACCTTTCTCGATTTTCAGGTGATCGGCGAATACATCCACTTCACGCCGTTGGCCGACAGTCTGGCGGCGGGGCAGTGGTGGCGGCTGGTCACGCCGATGCTGATCCACTTCGGCATCCTCCACCTGGCCATGAACGGCATGTGGTACTGGGAGCTGGGGCGGCGTATCGAGTCGCGCCAGGGCAGCATCAACCTGATCGGCCTGACGCTGCTGTTCAGCCTCGTTTCCAACTACGCGCAGTTTGTCTGGAGCGGCGCGACCTTGTTCGGTGGTCTGTCCGGAGTACTTTACGGCTTGCTCGGGCATTGCTGGATCTTCCAGCTGCTGTCGCCGAACCCGGCCTATCGTCTGCCGCGTGGTGTACTGGCAATGATGCTGATCTGGTTGTTGGTGTGCATGTCCGGGCTGATCTCGGTGATCGGCTTCGGCGAAATCGCCAACGCCGCGCATGTCAGCGGGTTACTCATCGGATGCTTCACCGGTTTGTTGGGTGGTTTGTATAACCGCCGTAAACTGGCCGCCTAAAATTTTCAGTGAATAAAGAGCACGGAGACCCTGATGTCCTCTTTTAACGACATGATCAACAACATTACCCCGGACATCTACGAGAGTCTGAAACTGGCCGTGGAAATCGGCAAGTGGTCGGACGGTGGCAAACTCACCGCTGAGCAGCGCGAGCTGTCGTTGCAGGCGATGATCGCCTGGGAAATCCAGAACCTGCCTGAAGACCAGCGCACCGGTTACATGGGCCCGCAGGAATGTGCGTCGAAGTCGATCGAAGTGCCGAACATCCTGTTCAAGTCGGATGCCATCCATTGATCGAGATTGGCCGCGGTGCAATCAGCAAAATGTCGGCGCGCCTGGACGGGCCGAACGTGCAATACGCGTTTCGTCTGGATGACGTCGAGGTGCCGGTCAACCCGTTGATCGGCACCACGGTGCGTCTGGAGTACCTGGGGGCGATCCACTGCACCCATTGCGGGCGCAAGACCAAAACCAGTTTCAGTCAGGGCTATTGCTACCCGTGCATGACCAAACTGGCGCAGTGCGACCTGTGCATCATGAGCCCGGAGCGCTGCCACTATGAGGCCGGTACCTGCCGCGAGCCTGAGTGGGGCGAGAAATTCTGCATGACCGACCACGTGGTTTACCTGTCCAATTCGTCGGGGATCAAGGTTGGCATCACTCGTGCTACGCAGCTGCCGACTCGCTGGATTGATCAGGGTGCGTGTCAGGCGTTGCCGATCATGCGCGTTGCCACACGGCAGCAGTCCGGTTTCGTTGAAGATCTGTTCCGCAGTCAAGTGGCTGACAAAACCAACTGGCGCGCGCTACTCAAAGGCGATGCGGCGGCGGTCGATCTGGCGCAGGTGCGCGATCAGCTGTTCGACAGTTGCGCCGAAGGTCTGCAAGGCCTGCAAGAGCGATTCGGCCTACAAGCTATTCAGACGATTGCCGATGTAGAACCTCTCGAAATCCGCTATCCGGTCGAGCAATACCCGGCGAAAATCGTCAGCTTCAACCTGGACAAGAACCCGATTGCCGAAGGCACGTTGTTGGGCATCAAAGGCCAGTACCTGATCTTCGATACCGGCGTGATCAATATTCGCAAGTACACGGCCTATCAGCTCGCCGTGCATCAATAAGGACTCCAGCATGCGCACCGAACAACCGAAGATGATTTACCTGAAGGACTATCAGGCGCCCGAGTACCTGATCGACGAAACACACCTGACCTTCGAGTTGTTCGAGGATCACAGCCTGGTGCACGCGCAGTTGGTCATGCGCCGCAACCCGGCACGTGGCCCGGGCTTGCCGCCGTTGGTGCTCGACGGCCAGCAGCTGGAATTGCTCTCGGTGACGCTGGCCGATAAAGAGCTTGGCGCTGCTGACTATCAATTGTCTGAAAACCATCTGACCCTGCAGCCGACAGCCGAAACCTTCACGGTCGACACCAGCGTCAAGATCCACCCGGAAACCAACACCGCGCTGGAAGGCCTGTACAAGTCCGGCACGATGTTCTGTACCCAGTGCGAGGCCGAAGGTTTCCGCAAGATCACCTATTACCTCGACCGTCCGGATGTGATGAGCAAGTTCACCACCACCGTGGTCGCCGAACAGCACAGTTACCCGGTGCTGCTCTCCAACGGCAACCCGATTGCCTCGGGCCCGGGCGAAGACGGCCGGCACTGGGCAACCTGGGAAGACCCGTTCATGAAACCGGCGTACCTGTTCGCGCTGGTGGCCGGTGATTTGTGGTGCGTTGAAGACAGCTTCACCACCATGACCGACCGCGATGTTGCGCTGCGCATCTACGTCGAGCCGGAAAACATCGACAAGTGCCAGCACGCGATGACCAGCCTGAAGAAGTCGATGCGCTGGGACGAAGAGGTCTACGGTCGCGAGTACGATCTGGACATCTTCATGATCGTCGCGGTCAACGACTTCAACATGGGCGCGATGGAGAACAAAGGCCTCAACATCTTCAACTCCAGCGCCGTACTCGCTCGCGCCGAAACCGCCACCGACGCTGCACACCAGCGCGTTGAAGCAATCGTCGCCCACGAATATTTCCACAACTGGTCGGGCAACCGCGTGACCTGCCGCGACTGGTTCCAGCTGTCGCTGAAAGAAGGCTTCACCGTATTCCGTGATTCCGGCTTCTCCGCCGACATGAACTCGGCCACGGTCAAGCGCATTCAGGACGTGGCTTATCTGCGTACCCATCAGTTCGCCGAAGATGCCGGCCCGATGGCTCACGCCGTGCGCCCGGACAGCTTCATCGAGATCTCCAACTTCTACACCCTGACCGTGTACGAAAAGGGTTCGGAAGTGGTCGGCATGATCCATACCTTGCTCGGCGCTGAAGGTTTCCGTAAGGGCAGCGATCTGTACTTCGAGCGCCACGACGGCCAAGCCGTGACGTGCGATGACTTCATCAAGGCGATGGAAGATGCCAACGGCGTCGACCTGACCCAGTTCAAGCGCTGGTACAGCCAGGCCGGCACACCGCGTCTGGCGGTGAGCGAGTCTTACGACGCCGCCGCGAAAACTTACAGCCTGACCTTCCGCCAGAGCTGCCCGGAAACCCCGGACAAAGTAGAAAAACTGCCGTTCGTGATTCCGGTCGAACTCGGCCTGCTGGACAGCCAGGGCAACGAGATTGCCCTGCGTCTGAGCGGTGAAGCGTCGGCGCAAGGCACCACCCGCGTGATCTCGGTCACCGAAGCCGAGCAGACCTTCACCTTCGTCGACATCGCTGAGCAACCGCTGCCATCGCTGCTGCGCGGCTTCTCGGCGCCGGTGAAACTGAGCTTCCCGTACAACCGCGATCAATTGATGTTCCTGATGCAGCACGACAGCGATGGCTTCAACCGCTGGGATGCCGGTCAACAACTGTCGGTGCAAGTGCTGCAAGAGCTGATTGGTCAGCAGCAGAAGGGCGAGAGCCTGAAGCTTGATCCGCGTCTGGTTTCGGCGTTGCGCACGGTGCTGTCGGACGAATCGCTGGATCAGGCCATGGTCGCGGAAATGCTCTCGCTGCCGGGTGAGGCGTACCTCACTGAAATCAGCGAAGTGGCGGATGTCGATGCGATCCATATCGCTCGCGAGTTCGCGCGCAAGCAATTGGCCGAAGGCTTGTTCGAGGCGCTGTGGCTGCGTTATCAGGCCAACCGTGACCTGTCGAAAAAGACCCTGTATGTGGCCGAGGCCGAGCACTTTGCTCGTCGCGCGCTGCAGAACATTGCGCTGTCTTATCTGATGCTTAGTGGTAAGCCGGAAGTATTGGCGGCGGCGCTGGAGCAGTTTGAAAACGCCGACAACATGACCGAGCGCCTGACTGCGCTGGCGGTGTTGGTCAACTCACCGTTCGAAGAGCAGAAAGCACTGGCGCTGGCGAGTTTTGCCGAGCACTTCAAGGATAACCCGCTGGTCATGGATCAGTGGTTCAGCGTGCAGGCCGGCAGCACCTTGCCCGGCGGTCTGGAGCGGGTGAAAGCGTTGATGCAGCACCCGGCGTTCAACATCAAGAACCCGAACAAGGTGCGTGCGCTAGTAGGTGCATTTGCCGGGCAGAACCTGATCAACTTCCACGCGGCGGATGGCTCCGGCTATCGTTTCCTCGCGGATCTGGTGATCGAGCTGAACGGCTTTAACCCGCAGATCGCATCGCGGCAGTTGGCGCCGCTGACTCGCTGGCGCAAATATGACGATGCGCGTCAGGCCTTGATGAAGGGCGAGCTGGAGCGGATTCGGGCATCGGGGCAGTTGTCGAGTGATGTGTATGAGGTGGTGAGCAAAAGTCTGGCTTGATGGTGTGTTGGAGTCGGTGTTCCAGCTGCGGATCGGCCCTCACCCTAGCCCTCTCCCAGTGGGAGAGGGGACTGACCGAGGTGTCTTTGCGCTATACGCCGACCTGAAAGTCCGGAGTCGAACTCAGGTTTTGAACAACACGAAGATCGGCTCCCTTTCCCCCTCGCCCCCCTGGGGGAGAGGGCTGGGGTGAGGGGGTAGGATTCACGCATCACCACAAAACCCAAGCCGTACACACAAAAAACGCCGCATTAAAAAATGCGGCGTTTTTATCTACCGAAAATTACTTCAAATCAAACCGATCCAGATTCGTCACCTTCGTCCAAGCCGCGACAAAGTCCTTAACAAACTGCTCCTTGGCATCCGAACTGGCATACACCTCAGCCAGCGCCCTTAATTGCGCATTGGAACCAAACACCAGATCAACCCGCGTCGCCGTCCACTTCACGCTGCCGGTTTTACGGTCGCGTCCTTCGAACTCATCCGCATCTCGTGACGTTGGCTTCCACTCCACCCCCATGTCCAGCAGGTTGGTGAAGAAGTCATTGGTCAGCGCCTCGGTCTGCGAGGTGAACACGCCATGCCGGGTCTGCCCGACGTTGGTGTTCAACACCCGCAAACCACCCAGCAGCACAGTCATTTCCGGCGCGGTGAGGGTCAGCAGTTGTGCCTTGTCGATCAGCAGCGCCTCGGCCGACACGGTGTATTTGCCCTTGCTGTAGTTGCGGAAACCATCGGCAATCGGTTCAAGGAAACCGAACGAGTCGACATCGGTTTGCTCTTGGCTGGCGTCCGTACGCCCCGGATTGAACGGCACGGAGACGGAGTGCCCGGCGTTTTTCGCTGCTTGCTCAATCCCGGCATTCCCTGCCAACACGATCAGGTCTGCCAGCGAGACTTTCTTGCCGGCGGCGCCGCCATTGAACTCGCCCTGAATGCCCTCAAGGGTTTGCAGCACTTTTGCCAGTTGCTCAGGCTGGTTGGCTTGCCAGAACTTCTGCGGCGCCAGACGCAGGCGACCGCCGTTGGCGCCGCCGCGCTTGTCTGAACCGCGGAACGTCGAGAATGCCGCCCAGGCGGTGGAGACCAGTTGCGACACCGACAGGCCTGAGGCGAGTACTTTGCTTTTCAGCGCTGCGGCATCGCTGTCGTCGATCAGTGGGTGAGTGACATCCGGAATCGGATCCTGCCACAGCAGTTCTTCGTTCGGCAGTTCCGGGCCGAGGTAGCGCGACAGCGGGCCCATGTCGCGGTGGATCAGTTTGTACCAGGCACGGGCGAAGGCGTCGGCCAGTTGATCAGGGTTGGCGAGGAAACGCCGGGAAATCTGCTCGTAAGCCGGGTCGAAACGCAGCGCCAGGTCGGAGGTGAGCATGGTTGGCGAGAGCTTCTTGTTCGGATCATGGGCGTGGGGAACGGTGCCGGCACCGGCGCCGTTTTTCGGAATCCACTGATGCGCACCTGCCGGGCTTTTGCTCAATTCCCACTCGAAACCGAACAGGTTTTCCAGGTAGTTATTACTCCACTTCGTCGGTGTGGTGGTCCAGGTCACTTCGAGGCCGCTGGTGATGGTGTCGCCACCCTTGCCGGTGCCGAACGCGTTGCGCCAGCCGAGGCCCTGTTCTTCGAGGCCGGCCGCTTCCGGCTCAGGCCCGACGTTATCGGCAGGGCCGGCGCCGTGGGTTTTACCGAAGGCGTGACCGCCAGCGATCAACGCGACGGTTTCTTCATCGTTCATGGCCATGCGGCCAAAGGTTTCGCGAATGTCGTGGGCCGAGGCCACTGGATCGGGATTACCCTCAGGGCCTTCGGGGTTCACGTAAATCAGGCCCATCTGCACGGCGGCCAGCGGATTTTCCAGATTACGCTCACCCTGATCGGTGCGACTCTCTTCTTTGCCATGCAAATCCGGCTCGGCCACCAGCGTGCCGTCACCGGGCTCCTGCATGGCGGACTTGTCTTTGCCGTAACGGCTGTCGCCACCCAGCCATTCGTGCTCGGAGCCCCAGTACACGTCCTCATCCGGTTCCCACACATCGGGACGGCCACCGGAGAAACCGAAGGTCTTGAAGCCCATGGATTCCAGCGCAACGTTCCCGGTGAGAACGATCAGGTCAGCCCAGGAAATATTGCGTCCGTATTTCTGCTTGATCGGCCATAGCAGGCGGCGGGCCTTGTCGAGACTGACGTTGTCCGGCCAGCTGTTGAGCGGCGCAAAACGTTGCTGGCCGGAACCGGCGCCACCACGGCCATCAGCGGTGCGGTAGGTGCCGGCGCTGTGCCAGGCCATACGGATGAAGAGGGGGCCATAGTGGCCGAAGTCGGCCGGCCACCAGTCCTGGGAGTCGGTCATCAGCGCGTTGAGGTCTTGTTTCAGGGCTTGAAAGTCGAGGCTCTTGAAGGCTTTGGCGTAGTCGAAATCCTTGCCCAGCGGGTCGGACTTGGGCGAATGCTGGCTGAGAATTTTCAGGTTGAGTTGATTCGGCCACCAGTCACGGTTCGTCGTACCACCACCGGCGGCGTGGTTGAACGGGCATTTCGATTCGTTTGCCATGTTCGGGTCCTTATCAGGTCTGCTACGGCCGGCTCGTGCCGACTTCGGACTAGTAAGGCTAGACCCGACTTGGAGAGTCAGCTAATAGGCCGACTATTGGAGGCTGATAGGCAAAGTCTTTCGCGTGTTAACTAAATGTTATCTGGCGGGGTTTTTATTTCTTATTGATATAAAAAACTGTCATTTATGACAGTAGATCAGAAAGAACGTGCGCGCCTAACGTAGCAGTGTTTCAAATACAAAATTAACTATGAGAGCGTTGAGGAGAATATATGGACCGTAATCAGATTGAGGCACGTATGAAGTCGTTGTTGGAAACTAAAGGAAATGCTGGAGGGTTTATTTATGCGGAGGTAAGTAATGGGCTGATTTATGCGACCGCCGATGTGGATTTTGAGGTCTTATCGGACGTTTGTCACATTCTCTCGGTTGCTGACTCCGAAAACACTGCGTGGATGAGTTTTCCCCTATCTGTAGTGGGTAATGGGCCTCATAAGATAGAGCTGCCCTTGCCCTATCATTTGGATTTTTGGTGGATTAAGTCTGGCAATGTTTCTTACCGTTCCATCCATGGTTTCGCGACTTATACTTTGAGTGATGATCGCAATACGATTCATGGAGTTATTGATCTCGTACTTGGGGACGGCATAACAATGGTTGGCGGGTTTTATGTTACGAGAGCTTAGTTAGGAGCCTGCGGGGTGCCGCCATTTGGCACCCCGCTCTTATATAGAGTGCTCAGGAAAACATTTGCTCAGCTGGCTTGCTCTTCATCAACCAGCGGAGACTCATCCAAAGTGTCCTCCTGCCCTGGCAATTCCGTAATTACACTGAAATCCGTCACCTCAACCGCGCCCAGCCCATAACCCAGCAAATGGAAAGAAAACGCTTTGCGCTCTTGCGGGTTGTCGAAGCTGAAGTTCATTTCCAGTGGCTGGTCGGCGGTTGCGACCATCTCCTGTGGCAAACCGATCTGCACGTCCTGTTCAAACTCCTTGGCCTTGAGCTGAATGTACGCGGCCTGCTGCGGATCGACCGAGCGCACGGTCAGGCGCACGCGGGTGTGCGAGCCTTTGGGCATTTCCAGGTACTGCGCGCCGATCAGGTTGTCGGCCCAGTCATCGTTGATCTGCGCTTGCAGCGGGATGACGTTGGTGCTGCCGAACTGATAGCGATGATTGAGCGGTGTGCGCAGCAGCGACAGGTCCAGCGCGTTGGCGCGGGCGGCAATTTGCCGGGCCGGGTGGCCGCTGTAGTTGCCTTTGTATTTGGCGCTTTCGGCGATGAAACCGGCGCTCTCGTAATAGCGGCAGCGGCGCGGCATGTCGCATTCGGAGAAGATGCCTTGACCGTTGTGATAGCGCAGCTTGCCGTTGGTGAACGACATGATTTCGCGACCGGTATCGTAGTCGCGAAACAATGAGCGGCCGCTCAGTGCGGTGGGTACCGGCAAGTCGAAATAGTCGAGGATCGAGGCGCTCAGATCGACGTGGCCGTAAACCCCGGCATTCAGGCGCGGCAGTTGTTCATGCTCCGGCGCCAGGGTCAGATTGAAACCCCACGACGAGGCCAGTCGCACGCCGTCGATGCCGTGGGATTCATCCGAGGTGATCACTACCAGCGTGTCTTTCAGAACGCCTTGGCGTTCGAGGCCGTTGAGGAACTGCTCCAGCGCATCGTCGAGATAACCGACGGCCGCCTGTTTTGGCGTTTCGTAGCGCTCCAGGTATTGCTCGGGCGCGGAGTAGGGCTGATGCGTGCCGACGGTCAGCAATGTCAGCATCCACGGCTGCTTCTGCTTTTTCAGTTGGCCGACATAGTCCAGCGCGCCTTCGAAAAACGCCTTGTCATCCTTGCCCCACGGGAACTCCAGATAGTTGCTGTTGGTAAACCATTCCAGACCATGAGTCGCATCGAAACCGATGTGCGGCATGATCTTGTCTTTGGCCATGAAGCGCAGCCCGGCACCTTGCAGATAGTGCGTGCTGAAGCCGTGTTCACGCAGTTGTGCCGGCAGGCAGGCCTGATTGCGCTCGTTGAGGGTGAGCATCTCCACGCCTTTGGGCGTGCCGTTGTTGAGTTTGTCGTAATCGCCGCAAAGCATCGCGTACAGACCGCGAATGGTCTGGTGCGTGTGCAGCACGTAATCCGGAGTGTTCATGCCGCGCTCGGCCCAGCGGCTGAGGTTGGGCATCAGGTCTTCCTGATAATGGCTGCCGATGGCCTCGCGGTTGGCGCGGATATAGGCGCCGGGAATGCCTTCCAGGGCGATGACCAGCACATTGCGCGCTTGCCCCGGTGCGGCCAGCAGTTTCTGCCCATTGAGGTCGACATCGGTGAGCCCGGCCATGGCCGGCGCAGGTTCTTCGATATCACCGTCCAGCCATTCCTCGCCCCGAATCTGCAGATCAGCAACTTCAGTGGCCAGCAACTGGTGCGGCAGGTTGTACTGGCGCCATGGATCGGCCTCGCTCGGCCACAGGTTCTGCGCGCCCCAGTGCGCGGCGAACAGTACCAGCGGCGCACCCCAGACAGCGCGGGGCAGGGGCGGACGCTGCATGCCACGGCCAGCAAATTGGGCCAGCAGCCACAACACCAGAGCCAGCAGCAAAGTGATGCCCAGCGCCGGATGCGCCAGCCCGCCACCCGTGGAATTTTCCACGAACTGCGGATCGATCAGGTAATGAATGTCGGAAGGCGTCGGCAGACGCCCGACAGCGCTGACCAGTTCAGCGGTCGCCACCGCCAGCAAACCCCAGAACAGCAATACCGGCAAGGCCAGCCACCACGCCCGGCGATGCAGCAATACCACCAACAGACTGCCAATGGCCAGGTCCGACAAATAACCCAGCGGTGCCGACCAGCCCAGTGCCGCACGCAGGCACACCGGCACAATCAGCACGAGAAAGATCAACGAAAAGAGGCGGGCATGTGGCTGCCGCAACCGGTTAAAAAGAGCGCTCACAAAAAAGACCTTCCAGCCATTAAATCGTCATAAAAGTGTGCGCGATGATACCAAGGGTGGGCTGTCTGATCGCCCTTTTAAACGCTCAACTGATGCGTTGGTGCGCGGGCTTTCGAAGGTGATGGCGCGTCTGCAGCCCTGACCGGCCCTCGGGTCACACGGCAATCGACGATATCGAGGCTGGTAGATTTATTGTTTCAGGCTGTTTAACCCTTCGAGCCGCCACCGAATTCCAATGTAGGAGCTGCGGCACGCTGCGATCTTTTGATCTTGTTATCGGAACCCGGAATCAAAAGCTCTCATCCTCATTCCGCTCAACAACCCGTGCTATCGATATGCGATAAAGATATTTAATTTCTGTTTTTTATATCTATAAAGTCAGGCCTTTCAGCAAACCACCCCATGCTGCGAGGTTGTCATGGCCACACCGTTCAAACGTTCTGCACTGACTCTGCTGGCCACTTCTCTGGCGGCGAGTGCGTTGTTCAGCACCGGCGCTCAGGCCGAAGGCAAGATCAGCATCGCCCAGCAATTCGGTATCGGTTATCTGATTCTCGATGTGGTACGCGATCAGAACCTCATCGAAAAACACGGTAAGGCGCAGGGCCTCGACATCAAGGTCGACTGGAACAGCATCTCCGGTGCCACGGCGATGAACGAAGCGTTGCTCACCGGCTCGCTCGACGTGGTGTCTGCTGGTGTCCCGCCGATGCTCACCGTGTGGGATCGCACCAAAGGCAAACAGAACGTCAAAGCCATTGCCGCGCTGGGTTCGATGCCCAACTATTTGTTGACCAACAATCCGAACATCAAGACCCTCAAGGACTTCACCGACAAGGACCGGATTGCCGTGCCTGCCGCCGGCGTAGGCTTCCAGTCGCGCACCTTGCAGATCGAAACCGCCAAGGAATTCGGTGATGCACAGTACAAGAAATTCGACGACATCTCGGTCAGCCTGCCGCACCCCGATGCGACGGCGGCGCTGATTGCCGGCGGCTCGGAAATCAACTCGCACTTCTCCAGCCCGCCGTTCCAGTATCAGGCGTTGCAGAATCCCAACGTGCACAAAGTGCTGAGCTCTTATGACGTGCTCGGCGGCCAGGCGACGTTCAACGTGCTCTACACCACGGAAAAATTCCACGACGAAAACCCGAAAACCTACAAGGCGTTCTACGACGCGCTGGCCGAGGCCGAGAAGATCATCAAGGCCGACAAACCGGCGGCGGCTCAGGCGTACATTCGTGTCGAACAGTCGAAGTTGCCGCTGGCCCTGGTTGAGCAAATCGTCAAGGACCCGGAAATCGATTTCACCGTGGTGCCGCAGCGCACCTTTATCTACGCCGAGAAGTTGCAGGAGCTGGGCGTACTGAAGAACAAGGCTGACAGCTGGAAGGATTACTTTTTTGAAGAGGCGCATGGTGGCGCGGGGAGCTAAGTGGGCGATTGATGACGAGGGGGCGTGGCGTTCTGGACAGGGAGATGGCCACTTAGTAGCATTCGCGGCTTATGGATTTCTATCCCGAACGTCGGCCGACGCATCAAGGACCCCCAATGCACAAGTTCACCCATGGCGATCTGACCGTTGACTTCACTGTGTTGAGCGGTGAAGTGGTGGGCAGCGAAAAAATGAGCGAAACCCACATCACCTCCACCGGTGGTAACGGACAAGTCAACAGCCTTGGCCAATCTGTCGCACTTCAGATCAACACTGTGTTGGTCGTCAATCATGAGTTCTGGATCAAAACGGCCGACGGCATCGAACACGATATCCATTTGCGCGGTCTCGATATTCCTCTGCGCAGCGGGCAGGACATTTCGCTGATCAGCGCCGTCAGCAACGATGGCAAGACCGTTTTGCACACTCACCTGCAAAACCAGACCTCAGCCAAGACATATCAGATTCGCGATGGCAAGGCGCTGAACACCGAACTCGAACTGTCACCGTTTCGCTGGAAGCCTTTGCTGATTGCTTTTGTCTTGTGGGTCGGCATCGGTTTCGTTTCAGGCGTACTGGGTTTTCTGGTGGGGGCGGGCTACTACATTTATCAGTGCGTCAAAGGCTCCAAGCGCAAGAAGCTGCTGATCACGGCACTGGATAGCTTTCTTGCCCAATTGAATCAGCGGGTCGAAAGCCAATATCACGCACCGCAACCTGCCCAGGCACAAGCGCCCGATCAGCCCGAGGTGCAGGCACCGACCCAGCCCGCAGCCGTGACCAGCATCAATGTGCGCAAGGCGTTGTCACGCAACGGCTGAGCACGTCGTCGAGCCGCGTGCGACGGTCAGTCGCGCGCAGGTTCGCCATCATCAAAAATGCTTTCAATCGGCATCTCGAACGCCCGGGCAATCTGAAAAGCCAATGGCAGACTCGGGTCGTAGCGTTCGTTTTCAATCGCGTTGATGGTCTGGCGCGACACGTTCAGGCGTTCTGCCAGATCGACTTGCGACCATTTGCGCTCGGCGCGCAATTCCTTGAGGCGGTTTTTCATTGGTAGCGGCGTCGCGCAATTTGCAGGCCGACAATCCACATCAGCCCCATCACCGGCCACACACACGTCCACGGAATGTGCGGAGCGCCGACGTTTTCCAGAAAACCGTAGCTGAAGGTCAACAGTGCCGAGGCGGCGAAGGCAAACCCCAAGGCTTCGAACTGGATGCGCAGATGCATTTCGTCCATGCGCCGCATATTGCGCACGATGGCCCAGCACATCAGGCCTGCTGGAAGGATCGGGGTCAGTGCGACGGCCGAGCGCAGCACGATGGGGGCGTCCATCAGGTATTGCGAGGCAATCAATGAAGCTGTCAGGACCAGCATGTAGATGATTAATGCAGCGCCCAATTCGAGGTAGTACCGGTTCATTCTTTACTTCCTATGTAAAAGACCCTTTACATGGTCGCCGAAGACTTATCCGATGTAAAGCACGCTTTCCATCATGGCTGGTAGCCGCGAACATACTCATGCCGGAGGATTTCGCGTAGGTCTGCAGCTTAGGGTCACGCTTTCTGGACAGCGTAATAACCACTCAGTAGCATTCGAGCCCAACGGATTATCCCTTCGCACGTCGTCCGACGTGGAACGCTCAAGGAATCGACATGCGCGACACCCCCATTGACCAAAAACGAACGGTCATGACCCAGGTCCACGGCGAGATTCACTATGAAGCCCAGATCAGTTTCAGCTCCATGTCGCTCGTCGATGGCGACATTCGGGTGCATCGTGCTGAAGGCAATCAGCTAGACATTCCGGTGGCCGGGGCGGACTTCGCTTGGCGCATTGATCTGGATGGGGTGCATAGAGTACCGGTGACGCAGGCAGCGGTTGAACCGGAGGAACCGCCGCCTGTCGATGACAGTTTGAAGTTGTTCACCTCGAAAACCGTGTGGATCACACTGGCGCTGTGGTTCTTTGTCAGTTCGGTGTTCGGTTGGCTGGGGATTGTGGCGGCAGGCGGATATCTCGGTTACCAGTGGCGTGAGGTGGAAAAGCGCAAGGAACAGTTGGCCAAGGCAACCGTTGTTGAAGCCGTGCCCCGTTCCGGCTCGCGGATGTCACGGGAAAGCGTGCGCAGGGCTTTGGCTCGCAATCGTTAATTCGGCACACATCAAAAACAAAAAAGGGGCGGCCTGATCATCGATCAGGCCGCCCCTTTTTTATTGCCGCTCAGTCAGATCAGTGCATTTTGCTGTGATCGTGACCTTCCATGTTGGTCAGCGCGCGCACCGGCGCTTTAACTTCAATGGTCTCTTTCACGCCCTTGGCGTTTTCCACGGTCAGGGTCAGCGGCACGCTGTCGCCTTCCTTCAGCTGAGCGGTCAGGCCCATCAGCATCACGTGGTAGCCGTTAGGATCAAGCTTCACGGCTTTGCCGGCTGGCAGCTCGACGAACTTCACCGGGCCCATGCTCATGACGTCGTTCTTCATGGTCATTTCGTGGATCTGCACGTCTCGGGCCGCTGGGGTGGCGACGCTGAGCAGCTTGCTGTCGCTGTCGGCGGTGAGGGTCATGAACGCGCCGCTGGCGGACTGGGTCGGCACGGTGGCACGGACCCAGGCATCGTCGACTTTGGTCGCTGCGGTCGCCTGGAATGCCAGACCCAGCAGAGACAGACCGATGACAGCGCGTTTGAGGTGGTTCAGAACAGGTTGCATCAGCAAACCTCCATAACAGTAAGCAAATCTTCCGTGCATTGTTCTGCCGAAAGCGAGGTGGACAGACCCAGGCGCAAGCCGCCGTTGGAGTCGTAAACGTAACTGGTGGCGGTGTGCGAGATGGTGTACGTGTCGCCGGCCGGGACTTTCTCGTAGAACACGTCGAATTCCTTGGCCGTGGCTGCGGTTTCCTCAAGCGTGCCGTACAGCGCAACGAAGGTCGGGTCGAAGGCTTTCATGTAAGCGTCGAGGATTTCTGGCGTATCGCGCTCGGGATCGAGGCTGATGAAGATCACCTGCAAACGGTCGCCATCGGCGCCCATCAGTTTCTTGATTTTCGCCGCGCGGGCGAGGGTGGTCGGGCAGACTGCCGGGCACTGGGTAAAGCCGAAGAAGACCATCGGCATCATGCCGCGGAAGCTCGACAGCGTCATGGTTTCGCCATCGGTGTTCTTCAGTTTGAAGGTGCGCCCCATGATCTTGTTACTCAGATCCTTGCCGTACTTGTACGACAGTTGGCCGCGGGTGTCGCAGCCGGCGAGCAGGCCGAGCCCGAGCACGCCCATTCCCGCAAGCACCTTGCGGCGAGTCAACAAAGCCGTCATCTAATACCGCCTTTTGCAGCCCGTCAGTCAGCAGGACTGGCGGGGGGTTAACCGTAAAAGCGGCGCATGATACCAAACTGAGGGCAGAGGCCGGCCACGGATCGCCGCACGGCACAGGATCGAGCGACAAAAGGTGTAAGAAAAAGTGACGACGGACTCACTGCACCCGCGAATCCTCAACGCTCCAGCCCCCGCCCAGCGCGGTGTACAGATTGACCTCGGCGACCAGTTGCGCGAGGCGATCGGTGATCAGACCCTGCTGCGAACTGAACAGCGAACGCTGCGCATCAAGGAACGTCAGGCTGCTGTCGACGCCATTCTGATAGCGGTTCTGCGCCAGGTTGTAGTAGGTCTGGGTGGCCGCGACCAGATCGCGCTGCGCCTGCAATTGCTGCTGATAGGTACTGCGTGCAGCGAGGCCGTCGGCGACTTCCTGAAACGCGGTTTGAATGGATTTTTCGTATTCGGCCACCGCGACATCTTTCTGCAACTTCGAATAATCGAGACTCGCGCGCAGGCTGCCGGCATTGAAGATCGGCAGGCTGATCTGTGGCTGAAACATCCACGCGCCCGAGCCGCCGCCGAACAATCCGGACAGGTCACGACTGGAGGTGCCGGCATTCGCCGTCAGGCTGACACTGGGGAAAAACGCCGCCCGCGCTGCGCCGATATTGGCGTTGGCGGCTTTCAGTTTGTATTCCGCTTGAAGAATGTCCGGGCGCCGTTGCAACAAATCCGAAGGCAGCCCGGCCGGCAGTTGTTGCACCAGATCGCTGGCCAGCGGACGGCCGGGCAGGGCGTCCGGCACCGGTGCGCCGACCAGCAAGGTCAGGCTGTTGAGGTCCTGGGCGACTTGACGTTGATAGCGCGCCAGATTGGCCCGTGAGCTGTCGACGCTGGTCTGCGCCTGCGCCTGCTCCAGCGCCGACGACTTGCCGGCCTCGCGGTTGCGGGTGGTCAGGTGCAGGCTCTGTTCATCGGCGGCGAGGGTCTCGCGAGTGAGAACCAGCAGCTCCTGATCGGCACGCCAGGTCAGGTAGGCGTTGGCGACGTTGGCGACCAGACTCAGCTCGGCACTGCGCCGCGCCTCTTCAGTCGAGAGCCAGGTCTGCAACGCCTGCTCACTGAGGCTGCGTACGCGACCGAAGAAATCCAGCTCATAGGCGCTGATACCGAGGTTGGCCGAGTACGTCGAATTGATCAGCGCCTTGCCCTGGGTCACGCTCGGCGGCATGCGCTGGCGCAGCTCGTTGGCATTAGCCGACACCGCCGGGAACAGGTCGGCGCGCTGAATGCGGTACTGCGCCTGGAAGGCTTCGACGTTGAGGGCCGCCACGCGCAGGTCGCGGTTGTTGACCAGCGCGCTTTCGATCAACTGTTGCAGCGCCGGGTCAGTGAACAGTGTGCGCCAGTCCTCGCTGCCCGTTGCAGCCTGCGTTGCTGTCGGATACTGCGCGGCGGTGGGGGAAGCGGGGCGCTGATACTCGGGAATCAATGAACAGCCGCCCATCAGCACCGCGATGGACAGCAGGGAAAGTCGCAACGTAAACATCGAACTGCCTCATGCATGTAAAGAGCGTTGTGCTCAGGCCCCGGCCATCCATTTCGCCAGACCATGGCGGCCACTGACGCCGAGTTTGGCCGTGGCGCGTTTCAGGTACGTCTCGATCGAACTGTTTTTCACCCGCAGCTTTTCCGCCATTTGCGGCACGGTGCCGCCGGTCAGCAGGCCCAGGCAGACTTCTTTCTCACGCACCGACAAGGCGATGTCGCTGATCGCCAGGCGCTCATCGAATACTTGCGCCAGCGGAGCCTGATCCAGCTCGGCCAAGGGTTGGCGTGGCTGTTTGGCGAGGGATTGTCGGCTGATTTGCGCATGTCGTTCTATCAGCGGCAGCAGGGTGTCGGACAGGCGCTTGAGAAACGACAGCTCCGGCAGAGAAAAAACTCGCTGGGTGTGCGGACGGTAAAACGAGATGACGCAGCGGCGGTTTGAAGTGCGCGACACCAGGTTGCACTGATGCACGCTGTGCTGTGGATGACGCGGTAGCAGTGAGGCTTTCAACTGAATCAGCAACGAGTCATTCATTTCGATTATTTTCTGCAACAACGGATGATCGTCCAGTCTCTCCAGCGGATCGGGCGGGGGGAAAGTCTGCGGTAAGCCGGCACTGCCCAACGGCTTGATTTCAACCACGCTGGCCTGACGTTCATCGAGCGTCCATTCACTAAGATCGACCCGATTGACCGGCACCAACGTGTCCACCAACTGAAACATGTTCGTGGCGAAGTGATCATCGCCCGTGCTTGCGATCAGTTCCCCCAGTTGCCAATAGAAGTGCGGGTTTTCCATATTGCGAATACTGCCGGTCAGATTCATATCCTTGTCATCCCTGGTTCAGAACCCTCACTGAATCGTCTGCCGTCTCTGCAAAAACCGCCCACGCCGTCATTTCTCCTTGAACACGATCTGGAGCGGGATTTAAGCCTATGGATTTGTCCTACGTCTGTAGGGGAAAACAGGGACACAAAGTGCCACTATTTCTGATTGTTGGCGCCGGGGTTCTGACGGTGTTGAACACCGGCGTAACGGCGAGCGTGACTGTTCAGTCACGCTCAGGCCCCGGAAAACCGGGTGATGGTGAATTCTGATCGGCAGCGCTCGGGCAAATGGCGGCGCTGGTATGTGGTTTTTTTCCTACAAGCTTTTCAGTATTTCCTCTCCGAATTTTTAGACGTTGCCTGCGATAACCACGCCGATGGCGCATATCAGGGTGTTGGTTGTCCGGGTTTCAGGTGTCATGTCGGTGGCGGGGCCGATGCTTGAATACCGGCAAAATTTCATGAGAAGGATCTTATGCAGCCTACTTCTGCCAACGTGGCGGGCGATCTGTCCGTGCCTGTCGAGACATTCGCGCTGACTGCCGCCCAACGGGATATCTGGCTGGACCAACTCAGCCGCGGTGATTCGCCGCTGTATAACATTGGCGGTTACGTCGAACTGAGCGGGCCGCTGGATCCGGCATTGCTGCAATCGGCGCTTGAATCTCTGGTGGCAGCGAACGACGCCTTGCGCATTGTTCTGCTCTCGGACGTTGGTCACGATGGGTTGCCGTTGCAAGGGTTTGCGCAGGCGCTGCGGGTGGTCATGCCGGTGCATGATGTCAGCGGGCAACCCGATCCGCGGTCGGCAGCCCGGGCGCTGGTCGAAGCGCAGATGACGCAGGCCTTTGTGTTGAGCGGGCAAGCGTTGTTCCGTTTCAGCCTGATTCGCCTCGATCGGCATCGCCACTGGTTGGCGGCCCAGGCCCATCACTTAATCATCGATGGCTGGGCGTTCGCGCTGCTGTTCAAGTCGGTGGGCGAGATCTACAGCGCGTTGTGCCGTGGCGAGCATCCGCGCAGGGCGGCACCGTCCTATGTCGGCTTTATCGAAGATGACGCGCGCTACCATCAGTCACCTCGCTATGAGCGCGATCAACGCTACTGGCTGGACAAGTACCGCCGCCTGCCTGAACCCTTGTTGATTCCCCGTCATCGCGAACCCCTTGAGCCTGAAGCGGCGCCCAGTCGCATCCACGTCGAGGCTTTTCCTGCCGTGCTGCACGAGCGCATGAAAGATTGCGCGCGACAATTCGGTGGCTCGGCGTTTCACGTGTTGCTGGCGGCGCTGCATGTGTATTTCAGTCGTACCGCCCAGCGTGACGAGTGGGTGGTCGGTTTGCCGATTCTCAATCGTTCCGGTGCCCGCTTTAAAAGCACCTTGGGCTTGTTCACCCAGGTCAGTGCAATGCGCATGGGCTTTGGCCGGGCGCTGTCATTTGGCCAATTGATCAAGGCAATCGGCGATAGCCTGAAGCAGGATTTTCGCCATCAACGCTACCCGCTAAGCGAGATGAACCGCGCGCTGGGTCTGTTGCGTGAAGACCGAGCGCAACTGTTCGAGTTGTCGGTGTCCTACGAGCAGGACGACCATGATTATCGCTACGGTGAGGCGTCGGGACACTCGGTCAAGGTCTCCAACCAGCACGAGGCGACACCGCTGGCCCTTCACCTGCGCAGCAACCGTTACAACGACAAGGCCTGGCTGCATCTGGTGTACTCGCCGGCCTATTTCTCGGCAGACGAGATCGCGTCGTTGACCGAGCGCTTGTTGTTGATACTGGAGCAGGGTCTGGAATGCCCGGCACTGGCGATCGCCGATTTCAACCTCAATAGCCCGGCAGAGCTCATTCTGCTCAATGAGTGGAACAACACCCGCGTCAGTTATCCGCAAGGCCCACTGATTCATCAGCGATTCTTATCCCGAGTGGCCGAACAACCGGACGCGGTGGTCGCGACGTATCAGGGACGAACCCTGAGCTATGCCGAGCTGAACCAGCAAGCCAATGCGTTGGCCCATCATCTGCTGGGCCTCGGTGTACGGCCGGATGACCGCGTGGCGATCATCGCGCGCAGGAGCCTGGAGACATTGATCGGGCTACTGGCGATTCTCAAGGCTGGTGCTGCTTATGTGCCGATTGACCCGGCGCATCCGCCCGAGCGCCTGAGTTATTTGCTCGGCGACAGTGCTCCGGTCGCGCTGCTGACGCAAAGTGATTTGCGTGATCGCTTGCCCGCCACAGCGCTGCCAGTGATCGAGCTTGATCGCCGAGAATGGTCGCTCGACAACACGACCGATCCTGACCTGCCGGGGTTGGCCACGAACAACCTCGCTTATGTGATTTACACCTCAGGTTCAACCGGCTTGCCCAAAGGCGTGATGGTCGAACACCGCACGTTGGGCAATCTGGTCGACTGGCATTGCGCGGCATTCGGACTCGCTCCCGGGCAGCACACCTCGAGTCTGGCCGGCTTCGGTTTTGACGCGATGGCGTGGGAGGTCTGGCCGGCGTTGTGTGCCGGGGCGACGCTGCATTTGTCACCCGCGAGCGAAGGCAACGAAGACATCGACGCGCTGCTCGCCTGGTGGCGGGCGCAGCCGTTGGATGTCAGCTTCCTGCCAACGCCGATTGCCGAATATGCCTTCAGTAAGCAACTCGATCACCCGACCTTGCGCACCTTGCTGATCGGCGGTGATCGTCTGCGCCAGTTCAACCGTGCGCAGTCTTTTGCGGTGGTCAACAACTATGGCCCGACCGAAGCCACGGTGGTCGCCACGTCGGGGTTGATCACACCGGGGCAGGCGTTGCACATCGGCAAACCCGTGAGCAATGCCACGGCGTATTTGCTCGATGATCAGCTGCGTCCGGTGCCGATCGGCATCATCGGCGAGCTGTATGTCGGCGGCGCCGGGGTTGCCCGGGGTTACCTGAATCGTCCGGATCTGACGGCCGAACGCTTCCTCAACGATCCGTTCAGTGCGCAGCCGGATGCGCGCATGTATCGCACCGGCGATCTCGCCCGCTGGCGCGCCGATGGCAACCTTGAGTACATCGGTCGTAACGATGATCAGGTGAAAGTCCGTGGTGTGCGCGTCGAACTGGGCGAAATCGAAGCGGCACTGGCCAGCCATGACGCGGTGCAGGAAGCCGTGGTGCTGGTGCGCGACGGCCAACTGTTGGCGTGGTTCACCGAGCGTGAAGCGCTGGACATCCTGCAACTGCATGCGCACCTGACATCGCGTTTGCCAGCCGCCATGCTACCGGCCGCCTACATCCGCTTGGCGACGTTGCCGCTGACCGCCAACGGCAAACTTGATCGCCAGGCGTTGCCGGCACCGGGGCCGGAAGCGCTGATCCGGCGACAATACGAGGCGCCACAAGGTGACGTCGAAATCGCCTTGGCGCAGATCTGGGCCGAGGTCCTGCAAGTCGAGCGGGTAGGGCGTCACGACCATTTCTTCGAGCTGGGCGGCCACTCTTTGCTCGCCGTCGGCCTGATCGAACGCATGCGCCAGATTGGCATGAGCAGCGATGTTCGCGTGTTGTTCAGCCAACCAACACTGGCCGCATTGGCTGCAGCGGAGGGCAGCGGCCGCGAAGTCGAAGTGCCGGCCAATCGCATTGCCGCCGATTGCACGCACATCACGCCAGAGCTGCTGCCACTGGTGCAACTGGATCAGGCGATGATCGAACGCATCGTTGCGACGGTGCCGGGTGGCGCCGCCAATGTGCAGGACATCTACCCGTTGGCGCCGTTGCAGGAAGGCATTCTCTATCACCACATCACCGCTGCGCAGGGCGATCCATACCTGCTGCAATCACTGCTGGCGTTCGACAGCCTTGAGCGGGTCGAAGCCTTCGCCGCTGCGTTGCGCGCGGTTATCGCACGGCACGACATCCTGCGTACGGCGGTGGTTTGGGAAGGGCTGACGTCAGCGGTTCAGGTCGTTTGGCGCGAGGCCATTTTGCCGGTGCAGGAAGTCGAGCTTGACCCTGCTGGCGGCGCAATCATCGATCAGTTGCACGCACGCTTCGACGCGCGGCGTTATCGCCTCGACGTCAGTCAGGCACCGCTGGTGCGCCTGATGTATGCCCGAGACCCGGCGCATAACCGGGTGGTCGGCATCTTGCTGTTCCATCATTTGGCGATGGATCACATCGCGCTGGAGGCGATGCGCGAAGAAATCCACGCCTGCCTGTCCGGGAGCGCTGAACCGCTGGCGGCACCGGTGCCGTACCGCAATTATGTGGCGCAGACGCGACTGGGTGTCAGTGAACAGGAGCATGAAGCGTTTTTCCGCCAGATGCTCGCCGACATCGACGAGCCAACCTTGCCGTTCGCTTTGCAGAATGTGCAGGGCGACGGCAGCAACATCGAAGAAGCCGAGCAAACCCTGACGAGCGATCTGTATCAACGTCTGCAACAGCAGGCGCGTCTGGCCGGCGTCAGCGTCGCCAGCCTGATCCACCTCGCTTGGGCGCAAGTATTGGCGGCGACATCTGGCCAGCAAAGCGTGGTGTTCGGCACGGTGCTGATGGGCCGCATGCAGGGCGGCGCGGGGGCCGACCGGGCGCTGGGAGTGTTTATCAACACCTTGCCGCTGCGGGTCGATGTCGGCGAGGGCGCGCGCGCAGCGGTGAAATCCACCCATGCACGCCTGACCGCTTTGCTCGCCCATGAACACGCTTCTTTGGCGCTGGCTCAACGTTGCAGTGGCGTTGCCGCGCCGGCGCCGTTGTTCAGTGCCTTGCTCAACTATCGGCACAGCGATGATGTCGAGCAAAAAACCTCCCGGCAAACCTGGCAGGGCATCGAAACCCTGGCCAACGAGGAGCGCACCAATTACCCGTTTACTCTGAGTGTCGATGACCTTGGCACGGGCTTACGCCTGACCACCCGAACGTTGTCGAACATCGGCGCGCTGCGAATTTGCAGTTATGTGCAGTCGGCGCTGAACGGTTTGGTCGAAGCGCTGGAGACCACGCCGCAGCGGCCGCTGAATAGCCTGTCGTTGTTACCGCAGGAAGAACTGCAACGGCTGCTGATCGAGTTCAACGATACGGCAGTCGATTGCCCGATGGACCAGCCGCTGCAGGCGCTGTTCGAACAACAGGTGCAGCGCAAACCGAATGCCATCGCCGTGCAATTCGCCGAACAGCACCTGACCTATCGCCAGCTCAACGAGCAGGCCAACCGCCTGGCCCATCATCTGCGCGAACTCGGCGTACAGCCGGATTCACGGGTGGCGATCTGCGTCGAGCGCGGGCCTGAGCTGGTGATCGGTTTGCTGGGCATTCTCAAGGCGGGCGGCGCCTATGTGCCGCTCGATCCGGATTATCCGCTGCAACGCCTGAACTACATGTTGCAAGACAGCGCACCGGTCGCGCTGCTGGTGCACGCGGCGACGCGCGATCTGCTCGGCGAGCCCGGCGTGCCGCTGATCGATCTCGACCTCGGCACCTGGCAGGACCAGCCGCACGACAATCCGGTACCGGGTCTCGGCGCGACGAATCTGGCCTATATGATCTACACCTCCGGCTCCACCGGTACGCCGAAGGGCGTGATGATCGAGCACCGCAGTGCCTGCAACATGGTGCACTGGGGCTCGCAGTTGTCGCCGCCGACTGAAACCGGCGCGTTGCTGCAAAAGGCCCCGTACAGTTTCGACAGTTCGGTGTGGGAGATCTTCTGGCCGCTGTGCTCGGGCATGCGCCTAGTGCTGGCGCGGGCCGACGGTAATCGCGATTCGGCTTATGTCACGCAAGTGATCCGCGAACAGAACATTACCGTGGTCAAGTTCGTGCCGGCCTTGTTGCAGCAGTTCATCGAGCAGGACGATGTCAGCCAGTGCACCAGCCTCACCGACGTGCTTAACGGTGGCGGCGAGTTGACCGTCGCCCTGGCCCGGCAAGTGCGCGAGCGCCTGCCGTGGGTGCGTCTGCACAACGTCTATGGGCCGACCGAAACCACGGTCGACAGCAGCGGTTGGACGCTGGAGCCCGGCGAGCCGGTGCCGCCGACGCTGGTGCCGATCGGCAAGGCGCTGAGCAACACGCGGCTGTATGTCCTCGATGGCTGCGATCAACCGGTGCCGATTGGCGTCAGTGGGCATTTGCACATTGGCGGGGTGGGCGTGGCGCGCGGCTATCTGGGACTGGCGCAATTGCAGGCCGAACGCTTTATCGACAGCCCGTTCGTGAACGGTGATCGCTTGTATCGCACCGGTGATCTGGTGCGTTACGGGGCCGATGGCAACCTCGAATTCCTCGGGCGCAACGACTTTCAGGTCAAGCTGCGCGGGGTTCGTCTTGAGCTGGGCGAGATTGAAGCGCGGCTGCTCGAACATCCGGCCATTCGCGAAGCGGTGGTGCTGGTGCGCGATGAGCGGCTGGTGGCTTATTACAGCGTGCGGGCCGAGCAGGCTGCACCGACGCTGGAAGCATTGCGAGCACATGTGTTGGCGCAGTTGCCGGAATTCATGGTGCCTGGCGCTTACGTGATGCTGGCGGCGCTGCCCTTGACGCCCAACGACAAAATCGATCGCAAGGCGTTGCCGGAACCGGGGGCGGAGGCGTTGCTCAGCCGTCCTTACGAGGCGCCCGAAGGCGACGTGGAAAGTGCTTTGGCGCAGATCTGGGCGCAGGTGCTCAACGTCGAGCAGGTCGGGCGGCACGACAACTTCTTCGAACTGGGCGGGCATTCGCTGTTGGCGGTCAGTCTGGTCGCGCGCATGCGTCTGGCCGGCCTGCATGTCGACGCGCGGACACTGTTCAGCCAGCCGACGCTGGCCGCGCTGGCGGCACAGACCTCGCGACAGGCCAAGCAGGTCGAGATCGCCCAGACCACCATCCCCAACCTCAACCGCAAGCGTCGTCTCTGACCGTCGGACACAAACCCTGTGGGAGCGAGCCTGCTCGCGAAGGGGTTGGTTCAGTCAACGTTGATGTCGACTGACACACCGCTTTCGCGAGCAGGCTCGCTCCCACAGGGGGCTTGCGGTGCTCAAGCGCACGGCTTGTCCCCGCTTCCCATGTCAGACACCCACGCCCCGATGTTTTAGTTTTTCCAGGCTGCGCGCCGCGTGCACGGACTCGCTGCTGCGCGCTCCTTTTTTCCGTATTTACAGCAGGTTACCTCATGCATTTCAGCGAACTGATGGCTGCCATTTCCACCCATGCGATCCGCCTTCAACAGGAAGATGAAGACCTGGTCATTCTGGGCAGCGACGACGCGCTGGATGACGCGTTGTGGGACAGCCTCGCGGCGCACAAGGCGCAACTGCTGGAGCTGGTTGCCCAACACGGCGGTGACTGGCTGAGCCCGGCCTTTCGCATCACCCCGGACATGCTGCCGCTGGTGACGCTGAATCAGCACACCCTTGACCGCATCGTTGCCACGGTGCCGGGTGGCGCCGCCAACGTGCAGGACATTTATCCGTTGTCCGCGTTGCAGGAGGGCATGCTCTATCACCACCTCTCGGCCGCTGCCGGTGACCCTTACATCTCGCAGGCGCGTTTCGTGTTCGACAGTCAGGAGCGCCTCAACGCCTTCGCCGACGCGCTGCGTTGGGTGGTCAAGCGGCACGATATTTTGCGCACCTCATTTGTCTGGGAGTACCTCGACGAGGCGGTGCAAGTGGTCTGGCGCGAGGCGCCGCTGGTGTGTCAGGCAATTACCGTCGACAGCGACCGAGACGTGCTCACGCAACTGCTCGAACGCCACGACCCGCAGCACTTCCGCCTCGACATGCAGCAAGCGCCACTGCTGCGCATGGTCTATGCGCAGGATCCGGCTCAGGGCCGCGTCGTTGCGCTGTTGCTGTTTCATCACATGATCATGGATCACGTGGCACTGGATGTGCTGCGCCGGGAAGTTCAGGCCTGTCTGCTCGGGCAGACTGCGCAAGTGCCAGCGGCGGTGCCGTATCGTGATCACTTGGCCAAGGCACGCAGTGCCGGCAGTGAGCAGGCGCAGGAAGCGTTTTTCCGCGAAATGCTCGCCGATATCGACGAGCCGACGCTGCCGTGTGGTTTGCAGGATGTACAGGGCGACGGCCACACCATCGAGGAAGCCGCGTTGATGCTCGACAGCCACTTGAGCCGGCAGTTGCGCGAGCAGGCGCGGCAGTTGGGCGTGAGTGTCGCGAGCCTGACGCATCTGGCGCTGGCACGTGTTTTGGGGCAATTATCCGGGCGCACGGCGGTGGTGTTTGGCACCGTACTGCTGGGGCGGATGGACGCGGGCGAGGGCGGCGAGCAGGCGTTGGGCATGTTCATCAACACCTTACCGCTGCGCGTTGATGTCGGCGCGCAAAGCGTGCGCGCCGGCGTGCGGGCGACCCATCAGCGCCTGACTGCGTTGCTGGCGCACGAGCAGGCCTCGCTGGCCCTGGCCCAACGTTGCAGCGCCGTCGCGGTGCCGACGCCGCTGTTCAGCGCGATCCTCAACTACCGGCACAGCAGCGTCGAAGAAGTCGCTGACGTGGTCGACATTGCCCCCGGTGTGCAGGTGCTCGGCGCCCGCGAGCGCACCAACTACCCGCTGACCGTCAACATCGATGACCTCGGCGTGGACTTGCGCATCACCGCCCTGGCGGATGCTGCGCTGGGTGCCGAGCGCATGGCCGCTTACTTGAATGCGGCGCTGGAGAGTCTGGCGGCAGCCCTGCAATCCAGTGCCGATGTGGCGCTGCAAGAGCTGAAAATCCTCCCCGCCAGCGAACGCGAACACCTGCTGCACGGCAGCAATTCGCCGCTGGCGCAGTTCCCCGACACCCCGCTGATCCACCAGCAATTCGAAGCCCATGTACAGGCCCGCCCGGACGCCACGGCGCTGATCTTCGAAGGGCAGACGCTCAGCTACGGCGAGCTCAATCGTCGCGCCAATCAGGTCGCCCATCATCTGCTGGCCCTCAGCATCCGCCCCGACGACCGCGTGGCCATCTGCGTCGAGCGTGGCCCACAGATGATCATTGGCCTGCTCGGCGTGCTCAAGGCTGGCGCCGGCTACGTGCCAATCGATCCGGCCTATCCGCTGGACCGTATCAGCTTCACCTTGCAGGACAGCGCCCCGGCAGCGCTGCTGATGCAGGCTGCGACCCGCGATCGCGTAGCCGCTCTCAAGGTGCCGCAGATCGACCTCGACAGCGCTCACCTCAAGGCCGAATTCGACAGCAATCCACAGATCCCCGAGCTGACCCCGGCGCATCTGGCGTACGTGATCTACACCTCGGGCTCCACCGGTTTACCCAAAGGCGTAATGGTCGAGCACCGCAACGTGGCGCGGCTGTTTTCTGCCACCCAGGACTGGTTCCAGTTCAACCAGCAAGACATCGGGGTGCTGTTTCATTCCTTCGCGTTCGACTTCTCGGTGTGGGAAATCTGGGCCGCGTTGGCGTTCGGCGGGCAATTGCTGCTGGTCCCGCAAGCCGTCAGCCGCTCGCCGGACGACTGCTATACATTGCTCTGCGAAACCGGCGTCACCGTGCTCAACCAGACGCCGAGCGCATTCCGCCAACTAATCGCCGCCCAGGGCCGCAGCACCTTGCAGCATTCCTTGCGGGAAGTGGTTTTCGGCGGCGAAGCGCTGGAGCCGGGCTTGCTCAAACCGTGGTATGCGCGGGTCGGCAATGCCGGAACACGGCTGGTGAATATGTACGGCATCACCGAAACCACGGTGCACGTGACATATCGGCCGTTGCAGGCCTCCGACGCGCAGTTGCTTGGCGTCAGCCCGATTGGCGTGCGCATTCCCGACCTGCAACTGTATGTCCTCGATGCGCAGCGTGAACCGGTTCCCGTCGGCGTGATCGGTGAGCTGTACGTCGGCGGCGCCGGGGTGGCGCGCGGTTATCTGAATCGCGAAGCGCTGACGGCCGAGCGTTTTATCAATGATCCGTTTGGCGCAAACGCCGAGGCGCGGTTGTATAAAACCGGCGACCTTGCGCGTTGGGCGGCGGACGGCAGCCTCGAATACCTCGGCCGCAATGACGATCAGGTGAAAATTCGCGGCTTCCGTATTGAGCTGGGCGAGATCGAGGCGCGCCTGTCTACTTGCGAAGGCGTGCGCGAAGCTGTGGTGATCGCCCGCGAAGACAGCCCCGGCGATCAGCGTCTGGTCGCCTACTGGCTGGCCGACGAAGGTGCGGCGCCTGATGTGGCGCAATTGCGTGATCATTTGCTGGCGACGCTGGCCGACTACATGGTGCCGAGCGCGTTCGTTCGCCTGGAAGCCTTCCCGCTGACCACCAACGGCAAGCTTGACCGCAAAGCCTTGCCGCAACCGGACAGCGAGGCCTTCGCCCACCGTGGTTTCGAAGCGCCGGTCGGTGCCGTGGAAAACCTGATTGCCGGACTCTGGCAGACGTTACTCGGTGTCGAGCAGGTCGGCCGTCATGACAACTTCTTCGAACTCGGTGGTCATTCGCTGCTGGCAGTGAAGCTGATCGAACGCATGCGCCAACAGGATTTGCATTGCGACGTGCGCGTACTGTTCGGTCAGCCGAGCGTGGCCGCGCTGGCGGCAACCTTGAGCAACGAGCGTGTGATTGTCGTTCCCGACAACCTGATCGAACCGGGTTGCACACGCATTACTCCGGCGATGCTGCCGCTGGCCAATCTCGATCAAGCAGCGATCGACCGTGTCGTTGCAACTGTGCCGGGCGGCATCGCCAATGTGCAGGACATCTATGCGCTGGCGCCGTTGCAGGCAGGGATTCTCTATCACCATCTGGCCACCAGCGCCGGCGATCCGTATGTGTTGCAGGCGCAATTTGCCTTCGACGGTCTGGCGCAGATCAAAGACTTTGTTCGTGCCTTGAACGGCGTGATCAAACGCCATGACATTCTGCGCACCGGCATCGTCTGGGAGGGGCTCGAAGAAGCCGTACAGGTGGTCTGTCGTGAAGCACCACTGGCGTTGGAACGCGTCGATGCCGACGAACTCGACGGCGACGTGCTCGAGCAGATGCAGGCGCGTTTCGATCCACGCCACTATCGTCTCGACCTCAATCGCGCGCCGCTGATGCGCTTTATCTACACCGAAGATCAGCCGCACAACCGCTGGATCGGCATTCTCCTGCTGCACCATATCGTCCTCGATCACACCGCGCTGGATGTGCTGGTGGCGGAAATGAACGACGTCATGCGCGGCGTCAGCAGCGATCTGCCGCCGCCGGTGCAGTACCGCCACTTTGTCGCGCAGGCGCGGCTCGGCGCCGATGAACAGGCCCATGAGACGTTCTTCCGCGAAATGCTTGCTGACATTGACGAACCCACCGTGGCCTTCGGTTTGCAGGACGTGCACGGCGACGGCAGCGCGATCCTCGACAGTCATTCCGAGCTGGACGCCAGCCTTGGCCAGCGTCTGCGTGAGCAGGCACGGCGGCTGGGCGTCAGCGTCGCGAGTCTGGTGCATCAGGCCTGGGCTCAGGTCTTGGCGCAGGTTTCCGGCCAGCAAGACGTGGTGTTCGGCACCGTGTTACTGGGGCGCATGCAGGGCGGAGAGGGCGCTGATCGGGCGTTGGGCATGTTCATCAACACCTTGCCGTTGCGCGTCAGCGTCGGGGTGGATTCGGTAGAGAGCGGCGTGCGTGCCACCCATGCGCGTCTGGCGCAGTTGCTCGGCCATGAGCAAGCCTCGCTGGCACTGGCCCAGCGTTGCAGTGGTGTCGCCGGGTCGCAGGCGCTGTTCAGCACCTTGTTCAACTTCCGCCACAGTGCGCCGGATTCGGCCGCTGTCACGTGGGACGGCGTGCAGATTCTCAGCTCGCGCGAGCGTAGTAATTATCCGCTGGTGGTCAGCGTCGATGACCTCGGCGAAGGTTTCCGCCTGAACGTGCAAGCCGTGCCGCAGGTGGACGGTGCGCGAGTCTGCGATTTCTTGCAAACCGCGTTGTACAGTCTGGTCACGGCGCTGGAGTACACGCCGACGGCGCCGTTGCAGCAACTGACGATCGTGTCGCCGGGCGAGCGGCAACGGGTGCTGGTTGGCTTCAATATCAGCGGTCGGGATTACCCGCCGGCGCAGACCGTGCCGCGCCTGTTCGAAGCACAAGTGACGGCGCATCCCAAGGCGCTGGCGGTGGTGCAGGGCGAGCAACAGCTCAGCTATCGCGAACTGAATCAGCGCGCCAATCGTCTCGCCCATCACTTGATTGGCCTCGGCGTTCAAGTCGACGACCGTGTCGCGCTGTGCCTGCGTCGCGGCCCGGACATGCTTGTTGGAATGCTGGCGATTCTCAAGGCCGGCGCCGGTTATGTGCCGATTGATCCTGATTACCCGGCAGAACGCATCGCCTACCTGTTGCAGGACAGCGACCCGATCGCGGTGCTGGCGCAGGCCTCGACGCGCGACCTGCTTGGCGCTGTCCCCGTGATCGATCTGGGCACCAACGACTGGCGGCACTTGCCTGACACCAACCCGGCACTGTCGAGGCTGACCCCGGCGAATCTGGCCTACGTGATCTACACCTCGGGCTCCACCGGGCAGCCAAAAGGCGTGATGGTCGAGCACCGCACTCTGGAAAACCTCGTGCACTGGCACGCCGAAGCTTTCGATCTGCACGCCGGCAGCCACACCGCCAGTGTTGCCGGTTGCGGTTTCGATGCCATGGCCTGGGAAGTCTGGCCGGCGTTGTGCGTCGGCGCGACTTTGCGCCTGCCACCGCCTTCAATCGGCAACGAACACCTCGATGAATTACTCGAGTGGTGGCGCACTCAGCCATTGCAGGTGAGTTTTCTGCCGACCCCGGTCGCCGAATACGCATTCAGTCGCGAACTGGGCCATCCGACTCTGCGCACGCTGCTGATCGGTGGCGATAAATTGCGCCAGTTCCCACGGGATCAGACGTTCGATGTGATCAACAACTACGGCCCGACCGAAGCCACGGTGGTGGCGACGTCCGGGCGTATCGAGCCCTGGCGGGTTTTGCACATTGGCCGGCCGATTGCCAATGCCAAAGTCTATCTGCTGGACCGCCAGCAACAACCGGTGCCGACCGGTGTGCAAGGCGAGTTGTATGTCGGTGGCGCCGGGGTTGCGCGCGGTTATCTGAATCGTCCGGAACTGACCGCTGCACAGTTCCTCGACGACCCGTTCAGCGACGAGCCGCACGCACGGATGTACCGCACCGGCGACCTCGCGCGCTGGCTGGACGACGGCAATATCGAATACCTGGGGCGCAATGACGATCAGGTGAAACTGCGCGGTGTACGCATTGAACTCGGCGAAATCGAAGCCGCGTTGAGCGCTCATGACGCGGTCCGCGAATGCGTGGTACTGGTACGCGACGGGCGTCTGGTTGCGTGGTTCACTGACATCGAGCAGGTCGAGATCGGCGACTTGCACCGCCATCTGCAAGCGCGACTACCGGACACCCTGGTGCCGGCCGCTTACGTGCGCCTGGACAGCCTGCCGCTCACGGCCCACGGCAAACTCGACCGCAAAGCCTTGCCCGAGCCGGATCAGGACGCGTGGCTCAGCCGTGAATATGAAGCGCCGCAAGGCCCGGTCGAGATCGCGTTGGCGCAGATCTGGGCCGACGTACTCAACATCGAACAGATCGGCCGTCACGACAACTTCTTCGAACTCGGCGGCCATTCGCTATTGGCGGTGAGCCTGATCGAACGCATGCGTCAGGCCGGTCTGAACGCCGATGTACGGGTGCTGTTCAACCAGCCGAGTCTGGCCGCGCTGGCGCGTGCCTTGGGCAGTGGCCGGGAAATCGCAGTGCCGGCCAATCTGATTGCGGCCGATTGCACGCACATCACCCCGGATATGCTGACCCTGACCACGCTGGATCAGGCCAGTATCGATCGTATCGTCGCCACGGTACCGGGTGGTGCCGCCAATGTGCAGGATATCTACCCGCTGGCACCGTTGCAGGAAGGCATTCTTTATCACCATCTCAGTGCTGAGCAGGGCGATCCGTACCTGCTGCAATCGCGTCTGGCTTTCGACAGCCTCGAACGTTTGCAAACCTTTGCCGAGC
Organism: Pseudomonas tensinigenes; assembly: GCF_014268445.2. Taxonomy (NCBI): domain Bacteria; kingdom Pseudomonadati; phylum Pseudomonadota; class Gammaproteobacteria; order Pseudomonadales; family Pseudomonadaceae; genus Pseudomonas; species Pseudomonas tensinigenes. The sequence continues at coordinate 4,073,865 of NZ_CP077089.1, read as the reverse complement.
ACTTGCAGCAGGTCATCGCCCGCCACGACATTCTGCGCACCAGCGTGGTCTGGGAAGGTTTGCCGAGCCCGCAGCAAGTGGTCTGGCGTCAGGCGCAGATGGTCGTCCAGCCAGTGTCGCTTGATGCGCAGGATGGAGACATCCTCGAGCAGTTGCACGCGCGTTTCGATGCCCGGCATTTCCGCCTCGATCTGAATCAGGCACCGCTGATCCGCATGGTCTACGCCGAGGATCCGGCGCAACAGCAAGTCGTCGCCATCGTGCTCTTCCATCATTCGATTCTCGACCACACCGCCATGGACGTGATCGGGCGGGAAATGCACGCATTGATGTTCGATCAGCTCGACACGCTGACGCCGCCGATGCCGTACCGCAACTACGTGGCGCAGGCCCGCCTGGGCGCCGATGAGCAGGCGCACGAAGCGTTCTTCCGCGAGATGCTCGGCGATATCGACGAGCCAACCTTGCCGTTCGGTCTGCAGGATGTGCAGGGCGACGGACGCGGCATCGAAGAAGCGCTGCAACCGGTCGATGCGGCGCTCAATCTGCGCCTGCGTGAACAGGCCCGGCAGTTGGGCGTCAGCCCGGCGAGCCTGTTGCACATGGCCTGGGCGCAGGTGCTGGGCGTGGTCTCCGGCCGCCGCGACGTGGTCTTCGGCACCGTGTTGATGGGGCGCATGCAGGGCGGCGAGGGCGCTGACCGCACGCTGGGGGTGTTCATCAACACCTTGCCGCTGCGAGTTGATCTCGCTGAAGGTGTGCGCACCGGGGTGAAGTCCACTCATGCGCGGCTGACGGCACTGCTCGGCCATGAACACGCATCGCTGGCGCTGGCTCAACGATGCACTGGCATGTCCGGTTCGGCGCCGCTGTTCAGCGCGTTGCTCAACTATCGACACAGTGCCGCCGAGCAGCAGCCGCACGACGGCCAGGGTATCTGGCAGGGCGTGCGCATGCTTGGCGGCGAGGAGCGCAGCAATTATCCGCTAACGCTGTCGGTGGATGATCTGGGCGAAGGGTTTGCCCTCGACGTGCTGGCAGTCGCCGAGATCGGTGCGCAACGGATTTGCAGTTACATGCACACCGCGCTCGAACATCTGATAACGGCACTGGAAGAGGCGCCGCAACGTCCGCTCAACCGGTTGCCGGTGCTCTCGGTGGCGGAATACGAACATTTGCTGGTCGGCTTCAACCAGCACTCAGCAGCCTATCCGCGTGGCGCGACGATTCAGCGCTTGGTCGAGGCGCAGGCCGATCAACAGCCGGAGGCACTGGCCGTGGTGCAGGGCGATCAGCACCTGACCTACGCGCAGCTCAATCAGCGTGCCAATCGCCTGGCCCATCACTTGCTCGGGCTCGGCGTGCAGCCCGATGACCGCGTCGCCGTGTGCCTGCGCCGCAGCCCGGACATGCTCGTTGCGTTGCTGGCGATCCTCAAGGCCGGCGCCGGTTATGTGCCGGTTGACCCGGCGTACCCGGCGGAGCGCATCGCTTATCTGTTGCAGGACAGCGCGCCGATGGCGGTGCTGGCGCAGGCTGCGACGGCTGACTTGCTCGGAAGCGTGCCGCTGATTGATCTGGACAATCCCACCTGGCAGCAGTTGTCCGACCGCAATCCGCATTTGCCGGCGCTGACCCCGGCGCATCTGGCTTATGTGATCTACACCTCCGGTTCCACCGGCCAGCCGAAGGGCGTGATGGTCGAACACGCGACGCTGGAAAACCTGGTGCACTGGCACTGCGAGGCCTTTGACCTGCGCGCCGGCAGCCACACGTCGAGCGTCGCCGGTTTCGGTTTCGATGCCATGGCGTGGGAGGTCTGGCCGGCGCTGTGTGTCGGCGCGACCCTGCACCTGCCGCCGCAAACGGTGAACAACGAGCACCTCGATGAGTTGCTGGAATGGTGGCGCGCGCAGCCGTTGCAGGTGAGCTTCCTGCCGACGCCGGTGGCCGAATATGCGTTCAGTCGCGACCTCGGGCACCCGACTTTGCGCACGCTGTTGATCGGTGGCGACAAATTGCGCCAGTTCCCCCGCGAGCAGACGTTCGCGGTGATCAATAACTACGGCCCGACTGAAGCCACGGTGGTTGCGACTTCTGGCGCGGTCGAGGCCGGGCAGGTGCTGCACATCGGTCGGCCGATGGCCAACGCGAAGATTTACCTGCTCGACGATCAGCAGCTCCCGGTACCAATCGGCGTCGCTGGCGAGTTGTATGTCGGCGGCGCCGGTGTGGCGCGCGGTTATCTGAATCGCCCTGAGCTGAGCGCCGAACGCTTCCTCGACGATCCGTTCAGCGACGAACCGCAGGCGCGCATGTACCGCACTGGTGACCTTGCACGCTGGCTGGCTGACGGCAGCGTCGAATACCAGGGGCGCAACGATGATCAGGTCAAACTGCGCGGCGTGCGCATCGAACTGGGCGAAATCGAAGCGGCGTTGAGCCGCCACGAGGCCGTGCAGGATTGCGTGGTGCTGGTGCGCGACGGCCAGTTGCTGGCGTGGTTTACCGAACGCCTGAGCGTCGAAGTCGAGGACTTGCGCAGTCATCTGCAAGCACAGTTGCCGCAGGCCCTGGTGCCCGCCGCTTACGTGCGTCTGCAAGCACTGCCGCTGACTGCCAACGGCAAACTTGACCGCAAGGCGTTGCCGGAGCCGGATCAAACGGCGTGGCTGAGTCGCGAATATGAAGCGCCGCAAGGTTCGGTGGAAATCGCGCTGGCGCAGATCTGGTCTGACGTTTTGAACGTTGAACAGGTCGGCCGTCACGACAACTTCTTTGAATTGGGCGGGCATTCATTGCTGGCGGTGACGCTGATCGAACGCATGCGGCAGGTCGATCTGAGCACCGACGTGCGCGTGCTGTTTAGCCAGCCGACGTTGGCTGCGCTGGCGGCAGCGGTGGGCAGCGGGCGCGAGGTTGCAGTACCCGAGAATCTGATTGCGACCGACTGCACGCACATCACCCCGGACATGCTGCCACTGGTGCAACTGGATCAGGCCAGCATCGAACGCATCGTCGCTACGGTGCCGGGCGGGGTGGCCAACGTGCAGGACATTTATCCGCTGGCGCCGTTGCAGGAAGGGATTCTGTATCACCATCTCAGCGCCGTGAAAGGCGATCCGTACCTGCTGCAATCGTGTCTGGCGTTCGACAGTATTGAACGTTTTCAAGGGTTCGCTGCGGCGCTGCGTCAAGTCATGGCGCGCCACGACATCCTGCGTACTTCGATTGTCTGGCAAGGCCTGACGGCGCCGGTGCAAGTGGTCTGGCGGCATGCGGAGCTACCGGTCCAAGCCGTGGCGCTGGAGCCTGCGCAAGGTGAAGCCATCGATCAGTTGCGTGCGCGCTTCGATGCGAGGCATTGTCGTCTGGAGCTTGATCAGGCACCGCTGCTGCGTTTGGTGTATGCCCTCGACCCGGACAATCAGCGCGTGGTTGCCATGCTGTTGTTCCATCACATTGCCATGGACCACACCGCGCTGGCTGTGGTCAGCGCAGAAATGCAGGCGATTTTGCAGGGCGATGAGCGCCTGCCGGTGGCCGCAGTGCCGTACCGCAATTATGTCGCGCAGACCCGCCTAGGCGTCAGCGAACAAGAGCACGAAGCATTCTTCCGCGAGATGCTCGGCGACATCGACGAACCGACCCTGCCGTTCGGCTTGCAGGACGTGCACGGCGACGGCAATGACATCGAGGAAGTCTGCCAGGCGCTACCCGCCGTGGTGGCGCAGCGTCTGCGCAGTCAGGCACGGTTGCTCGGCGTCAGCGTTGCCAGCCTGTTCCACCTCGCCTGGGCGCGGGTGCTGGCGGCAACGTCCGCTCAGGAGCGGGTGGTTTTTGGCACGGTGTTACTCGGCCGCATGCAGGGCGGCGCGGGTGCGGATCGCGGACTGGGCATGTTCATCAACACCTTGCCATTGCGCGTGGATGTCGACGAAACCGATGTGCGCGCCGGGGTCAAGGCGACCCATGCGCGGCTCAGTGCGCTGCTGGCCCACGAACATGCTTCGCTGGCGCTGGCCCAGCGTTGCAGCGGTGTTGCGGCGCCGTCGCCACTGTTCAGCGCAATGCTCAATTACCGGCACAGCGACAATGAAACCCGACAAGAGGCCAAGCGTGAATCCTGGCAGGGCATCGAATCCCTTGCCGGTGAGGAGCGCACCAATTACCCGTTAACCCTCAATGTCGACGATCTCGGCAGCGGTTTTGAACTGACAGTGATGACGCCGTCGCGCATCGGCGCAGCACGCATCGGTCAGTACATGCACAACGCGCTGACCGCGCTGGTTGAAGCCTTGGAGCACACCCCACAGCGAGCGTTGAATCGCCTGACGGTGTTGTCGGACGAAGAGCGGCATACGTTGCTGTTCGGCCTCAACGACACCAACGTCGATTACGATTTGCAGCAGACGCTGCACGGCTTGTTCGAAGCGCAGGTGCGACGTACGCCACAGGCTGTCGCCGTAGTCGCCGGCGATCAGGCATTGAGCTACGCGCAGATGAACGAGCGCGCCAATCGCCTGGCCGGGCATTTGATCAGCCTTGGCGTGCAAGTCGATTCGCGGGTGGCGATCTGCGTCGAACGCAGTCTGGAAATGGTCATCGGCCTGCTGGCGATCAACAAGGCCGGCGCCGCTTATGTACCGCTCGACCCGGCCTATCCGCCGGAACGGCTGGCCTACATGCTCGAGGACAGCGCACCGGCCGTGGTGCTGGTGCACGGGGCGACCCGCGCGTTGTTGGGAGCACTCTCGGCACCGGTAATCGACCTTGACCAGAACACCTGGCAACGCTTGTCCGCCGACAACCCGCAAATTTCGGCGCTGACACCCCAGCACAGCGCGTACGTGATCTACACCTCCGGCTCGACCGGCCAACCGAAAGGCGTGGTCAACGAACACGCAGGTGTGGTCAACCGCTTGCTGTGGATGCAGGACGCTTACCAACTGACGGATGCCGATTCGGTGTTGCAGAAAACCCCGTTCAGCTTCGACGTGTCGGTGTGGGAGTTCTTCTGGCCGCTGATGACCGGTGCGCGACTGGTCATGGCACGACCGGACGGGCACAAGGATCCGCAATACCTGAGCGAAGTGATCGAGCGCGAACACATCACCACGCTGCACTTTGTGCCATCGATGCTCGACGTGTTCCTCGCCAACAGCGACACCACACGCTGCGACAGCGTGCGGCAGGTGATGTGCAGCGGCGAGGCCTTGCCGGGCAGTGTGGTGCGGCGTTTCAAACTTCAGTTAACGGGCAGCGAGTTGCATAACCTCTACGGCCCGACCGAAGCGGCCGTCGACGTCACCGCTTGGGATTGCGCCGGCTCCATCGAGCAGACCCCGGACAACACCCCGATCGGCAAACCGATCGCCAACACCCGCCTGTACATCCTCGATGCGCAACAGCAGCCGGTGCCACAAGGCGTGGTCGGCGAGCTGTATATCGCTGGCGTGCAGGTGGCGCGCGGCTATCTGAACCGGCCTGAGCTGAGTGCCGAGCGCTTCCTCAACGATCCGTTCCAGCCTGGCGGGCGCATGTACCGCACCGGTGACGTTGCGCGGTATCGGCCGGACGGCAACATCGAGTATCTGGGGCGTAACGATGATCAGGTGAAGATCCGCGGTCTGCGTATTGAGCTGGGCGAAATTCAGGCGCGGCTTGCCCAGATCGACGGTGTGCAGGAAGCCGTGGTGGTCGCCCGAGAAGACGTACCGGGCGACAAACGTCTGGTCGCCTATTACACCGGTGAGCGTTTGGAAATCGACCTGCTGCGCAGTCATTTGCTCGAGCATTTACCGGACTACATGGTGCCCGCCGTGTTCGTGCATCTCGCCGCTTTGCCGCTGAGCCCCAACGGCAAACTCGACCGCAAAGCACTGCCGGCGCCGGATCAGCAATCGCTGAAAACACGTGAATACGAAGCCCCGGTCGGCGACGTCGAAATCACCCTCGCTCGGCTCTGGGCCGAGCTGCTCAACGTTGAACGGGTAGGGCGCCACGACCACTTCTTTGAACTGGGTGGTCACTCATTACTGGCGGTCAGTCTGATCGGCCGGTTACGTCAGGAAGGCATGGAAGCCGATGTCAGGTCGCTGTTCGAACAACCGACCCTGGCCGGCTACGCCGCAATTACGGAAAGAATGGAGATCGTCCTGTGAATGTGCTCGAACTATTGGCAACCCTGAAGGCAAAAGACATTCAGTTGGCGGTGACCGATGAGCAATTGCGCGTCAACGGCAACAAACAGGCGTTGAGCGATCCGGCGTTGCTTGCCGCGCTGCGCGAGCACAAACCGGCGCTGATCGAACTGATCAAGGCCGGGCAATACTCGGCCACCCGCGTCGGCCAGATCGACGTTCCGGCCAACGGCATCCTCCCCGGCACCACGCACATCACCCCAGCGATGGTGACCCTGGCCGAAGTGGATCAGGCGACCCTCGATCGCTTGCTCGCCGAGGTCCCGGGCGGCGCCGCCAATGTGCAGGACATCTACCCACTGGCGCCGTTGCAGGAAGGCATCCTCTATCACCACGCGAGCAACGAGCAGGGCGATCCCTACGTCATGCAATCGTACTTCGCGTTCAGCAGCCGTGAGCGTCTGCAGGATTTCGCCCAGGCGTTGCAAAAGGTCATTGATCGCCACGACATCCTGCGCACGGCGGTGCATTGGGAGGGGCTGGACGTGCCGCTGCAAGTGGTCTGGCGTCAGGCACAGTTGCCGATCGAAGAGGTCGTGCTGGCAGACGGCGCAAGCGCTGCATTGCAGCAACTGCACGAGCGCTTCGATGCACGGCATTTCCGTCTGGACGTGCGGTGCGCGCCGATGATGCGTCTGGCCTACGCGTGGGACGAGGACGGTCAACGCGTGGTCGCGACGTTGCTGTTCCATCACATGGCGCTGGATCACTCGGCACTCGATGTGGTGCGTCACGAACTGCTCGCCTGCCTCACCGGCCAGGATCAAATGCTCGGGCGCCCGCTGCCGTTTCGCAATTACGTGGCGCAGGCGCGGCTGGGCATCAGCGAAGCCGAGCACGAGGGGTTTTTCCGCGAGATGCTCGCTGACATTGCCGAGCCGACGCTGCCCTACGGTTTGCAGGATGTGCAGGGTGACGGCCTCGGCATCACCGAGCTGAGCCTGCCGATCAATCCGTTGCTCGGCCAGCGTCTGCGGGCGCAGGCGCGGCAACTCGGCGTGAGTGCCGCGAGCCTGTTTCATCTGGGCTGGGCGCAGGTGTTGGCCGTGCTCACCGGCAAACAAAACGTAGTGTTCGGTACGGTGCTGATGGGCCGTATGCAAGGCGCCGAAGCCACCGAACGGGCGCTGGGGATTTTCATCAACACCTTGCCGCTGCGGGTCGATGTCGATGCGCAGGGCGTACGTGCGGCGGTGGAGGCGACGCACAAACGCCTGACCACGCTGATGCGCCACGAACACGCGCCGCTGGCATTGGCCCAGCGTTGCAGTGGCGTGGTCGCGCCGACGCCGTTGTTCAGTGCCTTGCTCAATTACCGTCATAGCCACACGGCGGCGACGGCCAGTGCCGAGGTGCTTGCCGCCTGGGAAGGTATCAGCACGATCAGCTCCGAAGAACGCACCAACTATCCGCTGACCCTCAGCGTTGATGATTACGGTGATGCCTTCAGCCTGACCTTGCTGGCCACCACCGAGGTCGATCCACAGCGCATCTGCGATTACTTGCACTGCGCCCTGGAAAGTCTGGTGCTGGCGCTGGAGCAGGCGCCCGATACCGCAATCAACCAGTTGCCGATTCTGCCGGCGGCCGAGCGCGAGCAGGTGCTGTTGGCGTTCAATGCCACTCAGGCCGACTACCCGGCAACGTTGACCATTGCCCAACGTTTCGAGGCGCAAGTGGCGCAGCGACCAGAAGCGCTGGCAGCACAGTTCCTGGGTGAGCAATTGAGTTATGCCGAACTCAACCGGCATGCCAACGCCTTGGCCCATCACCTGATCGCGCTTGGGGTGAAGCCTGATGATCGCGTCGCCATCGTCGCCCGCCGTGGCCTCGATACGCTGGTCGGGCTGGTCGCCATTCTCAAGGCCGGCGCCGGTTATGTACCGGTCGACCCGGCGCACCCGGCCGAGCGTCTGCACTACTTGCTCAGCGACAGCGCCCCCGTCGCCGTGCTCACCCAGAACAATTTGCTTGAGCGCTTGTCGGCACTGGCGGTGCCGGTGATCGATCTCGACCCGCTGACCTGGCCGCTGAGCGAAACTTCTGATCCGCACGTGCCAGGCCTGACCGCCGCGCACTTGGCCTACGTGATCTACACCTCTGGCTCCACTGGCCTGCCCAAAGGCGTGATGGTCGAACACCGCACTTTGTCGAATCTGGTCGATTGGCATTGCAGCGCGTTTGATCTGTGCGCCGGTCGCCACACCTCAAGCCTTGCCGGGTTCGGTTTCGACGCCATGGCCTGGGAAGTCTGGCCGGCGTTGTGTGCCGGCGCGACCTTGCATCTGGCACCGACGCACGAGGGCAGCGAGGACATCGATGCGCTGCTCGACTGGTGGCGCGCGCAGCCACTGGACGTGAGTTTCCTGCCGACGCCAGTCGCCGAATATGCTTTCAGCCAGAACCTTGAACACCCGACGCTGCGCACGCTGCTGATCGGTGGCGACCGATTGCGCCAGTTCAGCCGCAATCAGCAATTCGATGTGATCAACAACTACGGCCCGACCGAAGCCACCGTGGTCGCGACCTCTGGACGCATCGAGGCGGGTGACGCCTTGCATATCGGCAAACCGGTGACAAATGCCACGGTGTACCTGCTGGATGAACAGCAGCGTCCGGTGCCGATTGGCGTCATGGGCCAGTTGTATGTCGGCGGCGCCGGGGTGGCGCGCGGTTATTTGAACCGCGCCGACCTGAGCGCCGAGCGCTTCCTCCATGACCCGTTCAGCCCCGTGCCGAATGCCCGCATGTATCGCACCGGCGATCTCGCACGCTGGCGTGCGGACGGCACGATCGAGTACCTGGGGCGTAACGACGATCAGGTGAAAATCCGCGGCGTGCGCATCGAACTCGGCGAAATCGAAACCCGCCTCAATCAGTTGCCCGGCATTCAGGAAGCCGTGTTGCTGGCGCGTGAAGATGAACCCGGCCAGCCGCGCCTGGTGGCGTATTTCACCGAGCAGAGCCAGGTCGAACCGTTGGCCGTGGCCGAGTTGCGCGCGCACCTGCTGACCCAGTTACCGGAGTACATGGTGCCGGTGGCCTTCGTCAGACTCGACGCGCTGCCGTTGACCGCCAATGGCAAGGTCGACCGCAAGGCCTTGCCGAAACCCGAGCGTGCGGCGTTGTTCAGCCGCGAATACGAGGCCCCGCACAACGAACTGGAAAGCGCCTTGGCGCAGATCTGGGCGCAGGTGCTGCAGGTCGAGCGAGTAGGGCGTCAGGACCACTTCTTCGAACTCGGCGGCCATTCGTTGCTGGCCATGCGCATGGTGTCCCAGGTTCGCCAGCGTCTTGGCGTGGAACTGGCGCTGGGCGATCTGTTTGCCAACGCCGAACTGGCTGCGGTTGCCGAGGCGGTGGCGCAAGCGGGGCGCAGCACGCAACCGGAAATAGTTGCGGTGGCCCGTGACGGCGCCTTGCCGTTGTCGTTCGCTCAGCAGCGCTTGTGGTTTCTCGCACAAATGGAAGGCGCCAACACCGCGTACAACATTCCCATCGGCTTGCGCCTGCGTGGGCAGCTGAATGAACCGGCCCTGCAACAAGCCTTGGCGCGCATCGTCGCGCGGCATGAAACCCTGCGCAGCCGTTTTGCCCAGTTCAATGACGAGGCGCAAGTGCTGATCGCCCCGGTCGACAGCGGTCTACTGCTGCGCGTTGAAGATTTGCGCCAGCACCCGCAACCCGATGAAACCTTGCAGGCGCTGATTCAGGGCGAAGCCTCGGGGCCGTTCGATTTACAGGACGATGCGCTGATTCGCGGGCGGTTGGTGCGTCTCGCCGAGGATCATCACGTGTTGTTGCTGACCCTGCACCACATCATCTCCGATGGCTGGTCGATGGGTGTTTTGACCCGCGAACTGATGGCGCTGTATCAGGCGTTCAGCCAGGGTCAACCGGATCCACTGCCGCCGCTGACGCTGCAATACACCGATTACGCGGTGTGGCAGCGGCGCTGGCTCAGCGGTGAGGTGTTGCAGCGCCAGAGTGAATACTGGCAACAGACCTTGGCGGGCGTTCCGGCACTGTTGACGCTGCCGACTGACCGCGTGCGGCCGGCACAGCAGGATTACGCCGGCAACACCGTCGATGTGGTGCTCGACGAACGCCTGAGCGCCGGACTCAAGGCCTTGGCCCAGCGTCACGGCGTGACGATGTACATGCTCATGCTCAGTGCCTGGGCGAGCCTGTTGAGTCGTTTGTCCGGGCAAGCCGAAGTGGTCATCGGTTCGCCGGTCGCCAACCGTACCCGCGCCGAGATCGAAGGCTTGATCGGCATGTTCGTCAATACCCTGGCCTTGCGTATCGATACCTCGGGCGAGTTGAGCAGCGAAGCGCTACTGGCGCGGGTCAAGACGCGCACGCTGCAAGCGCAGGCGCATCAGGATCTGCCGTTCGAGCAAGTGGTGGAAATCACCCGGCCGCTGCGCAGCATGGCGCACAGCCCGTTGTTTCAAGCGATGTTCAGTTGGGACAGCGGCCACGGCGCTAGCCTGAGTCTGGGCGAGCTGACACTGGAAAGCGTCGCCGAGCCGAGCCACTTCGCCAAATTCGATTTATCGCTGACGCTGGCTGAGGCGCCGGGCGGGATTCGCGGTGTGCTGGAGTACGCCGTTGCCCTGTTCGACGAATCGACCATTGAGCGTTATGTCGGTTACTTCCAGCGACTGTTGCAGGCAATGGTCAACAACGATCAAGCGGTACTGGAGCAGGTGGCGCTGTTGGCAGATGACGAGCGTCAGCATCTGCTGTTCGATCTGAACGCAACCGCCGTCGCCCACGATCTCGAGCAGACCGTTCATGGTCGCTTCGAGGCGCAGGTGTTGCGCACACCTGACGCTGACGCCGTGGTGGCCGGTGAGCTGCGTTTGAGCTACGCCGAGTTGAACCTCCGTGCCAACCAACTCGCTCATCACTTGCGCCAGTGCGGTGTGGATCGCGATTCGCGGGTGGCGATCTGCGTCGAGCGTGGGCCGGAGTTGTTGGTCGGTCTGCTGGCGATTCTCAAGGCTGGCGGCGCTTATGTGCCGCTGGACCCGGGTTATCCCGCCGAGCGTCTGGCCTACATGCTTGAGGACAGCGCGCCCGTGGCGGTGCTGGTGCATGGGCCGACGCGTGCGCTGATCGCCGAGTGGGCGGGCGTGCGGGTCGATTTCGACCAGTGCACCTGGCAAAACCTTGAGCAAAGCAATCCGCAAGTGCCAGACCTGAGCGCCGCGAACCTGGCCTATGTGATTTACACCTCCGGCTCCACCGGCGCGCCGAAAGGCGTGATGGTCGAGCACCGCAACCTGGGCAATCTGCTGCACTGGAGCGCAGGGCTGTGCCCGCTTTCTACCGGCGCCGCGCTGCTGCAGAAAACCCCGTTCAGTTTCGACGCCTCGGTGTGGGAGCTGTTCTGGCCGTTGAGCTGCGGCATGCGCCTGGTTCTCGCCGGCCCGGATGACCACCGCGATCCAGCCGCGCTGGTGCAACTGATTCGTGAGCAACAGGTCAACGTCATCCAGTTTGTACCGGCGCTGTTGCAACAATTCCTTGAAGTGGAAGAAGTCGGTGAGTGCAGTAGCCTGAGCGATGTGTTCTGTGGTGGTGGTGAGCTGACCGCCGCGTTGGTGCGCAGCGTCCGCGAGCGTCTGCCGCAGGTGCGCCTGCACAACGTGTATGGCCCGACCGAAGCCACCGTCGACAGCACGGTGTGGACGTTGGAACCGCAATCGCCAGTACCGCAAGGCGCGCCGCCGATTGGCAAACCGCTGTACAACACCCGCGTGTACATCCTTGATGCTCATCAGCAACCGACGCCGTTGGGTGTGGTCGGCGAGATGTATCTGGGCGGGGTGCAGGTGGCGCGGGGTTATTTGAACCGGCCTGAGCTGACGGCCGAGCGCTTCCTCGACGATCCATTCAGTGATCAGCCCGGCGCGCGTTTGTACCGCACCGGCGATGTCGCACGGTATCTGGCCGATGGCAACATCGAGTATCTGGGGCGCAACGACGATCAGGTCAAGATCCGTGGTTTGCGCATTGAACTGGGCGAGATTCAGGCGCACCTGACGCACATCGACGGCGTGCGTGAAGCGGCGGTGCTGGCCCGTGAAGACGTGCCGGGCGATCAGCGATTGGTGGCGTACTACAGCGGCGAGTGTTTTGAGAACGATCAGTTGCGAAGCCAATTGCTCACGCATCTGCCGGATTACATGGTGCCTGCCGTGTTTGTGCATTTGCAGGCCTTGCCGCTGAGCCCCAACGGCAAACTGGATCGACAGGCTTTGCCGGCTCCCGAGCAGATTGCACTGTCGACCCGCGAGTACGAAGCGCCGGTCGGTGAAGTTGAAACCGTGATCGCCGGTATCTGGGCCGAGTTGCTCAAGGTTGAGCGGGTCGGGCGCTTTGATCATTTCTTCGAACTGGGCGGCCACTCGTTGCTGGCGGTCAATCTGGTTGCGCGCATGCGCCGGGCCGGGCTGTCGGCGGACATTCGCGTGCTGTTCGGCCAACCGACGCTGGCCGCGCTCGCTGCAGCAGTGGGTGGAGAACCCGAGGCGGCGGTGCCGGCGAATCTGATTCCAGCCGATTGCCCGCGCATCACGCCCGAACTGCTGCCACTGGTGGCGCTGGATCAAGCGACGATCGACCGAATCGTCGCGAGTGTCCCCGGCGGTGCGCGCAACGTGCAGGATATCTACCCGCTGGCGCCTTTGCAGACCGGCATCCTGTTCCATCATCTGTCGGCCGCGCAGGGCGATCCGTACGTGTTGCAGGCGCAGTTTGCCTTCGCTGACGAACAGCGTTTGCAGGCCTTTACTGTCGCCCTGCAACGGGTGATTGAACGGCATGACATTCTGCGTACTTCGCTGTTCTGGGAAGGCCTTGAAGAGCCGGTGCAAGTGGTCTGGCGTCAGGCTTCGCTGGGCTGCGAGGCCTTGCAGCTGGACGCCGAAGCGGGCGATGCGCTGAGCCAGTTGCGTGACCGCTTCACCATCGATAACTACCGCATGCCCGTCACCGAGGCACCGCTGATGCGCGTGGTGTACAGCCGCGATGTGTCCAATCAACGCGTGGTTGCGTTGTTGCTGTTCCATCATTTGGTCATGGATCACGTGGCGCTTGAGGTGTTGCAGCACGAGATGCAGGCGTTTCTGCTGGGCAACGCCGCACACTTGAGCGAGCCGGTGCCGTATCGCAATTACGTGGCGCACACCCGCGCCGGGCTTAGCGCGCAAGAGCACGAAAGCTTCTTCCGCGAAATGCTCGGCGCGATCAATGAGCCGACCTTGCCCTACGGGCAAAATATTGCCCATGACGGTCCCGCGCAAGAAGCGCAGTTGACGCTGGAAAACACCCTCAGCCACAGCGTACGTCAACAGGCACGGCGCTTGGGTGTCAGCGCCGCCAGCCTGATGCACCTCGCCTGGGCGCAGGTGCTGGGGCAATTGTCCGGGCGCGACGCCGTGGTGTTCGGCACCGTGTTGCTCGGCCGATTGCAGGGCGGTGAAGGCTCGGAACGCGCGCTTGGGGTGTTCATCAACACCTTGCCGCTGTGCATCGAGCTGAACGCCCATAGCGTCAAAGGCGCCGCACTGGCGACCCACGAACGCCTGAGTCAGTTGCTCGCTCACGAGCATGCGCAACTGGCGCAGGTGCAGCAATGCAGCGCCATGCCGGCGGGCACGCCGCTGTTCAGCACGCTGCTCAACTATCGTCACAGCACCCCGGTCGGGCCGATATCCGCAGAGGTGCAAGCGGCATGGCACGGCATGCAATTGCTCGAGGCCGAGGAACACACCAACTATCGCCTGACCCTCAGCGTTGATGATCTCGGCGAAGACTTCAGCCTGAAGGTATTGGCCGGGGCGGGGATTGATGCACAGCGAATCTGCGGGTACATGCAAGCTGCGTTGAGCGCGTTGCTTGATGCGCTGGAGCACACGCCGAATGTGGGTTCTGATCGGTTGTCGATCCTGCCAGTGCTCGAGCGTGAACAGTTGCTGGCGGGCTTCAACGCGACCGCGGCTGACTACCCGCGCGGGCTGACGATTGCCCAGCGTTTCGAGGCGCAGGTCGCCGAGCGTCCACAGGCTGTGGCAGCGTTGTTGGCCGGGCAGCCACTGACTTACTTGCAGCTCAATCGCCAGGCCAATGCGTTGGCGCATCACCTGATCGAACAGGGCGTTAAACCCGATGATCGTGTGGCCATCGTCGCCCGCCGCGGTCTGGAAACGTTGGTCGGTCTGGTCGCCATTCTCAAGGCTGGCGCCGGTTATGTGCCGATCGATCCGGCGCATCCCGCCGAGCGGATCAGCTATTTGTTGAGCGACAGCGCGCCAGTTGCAGTGCTCACGCAAAGCGATCTGCACGAGAGACTGCCACTGCTGACCGTGCCAGTGATCGATGTCGACCTGTGCGCATGGCCGGCGCAGGCGCAGCACAACCCTGCGGTGCCGGAATTGAGCGCTGCGCATTTGGCCTACGTGATCTACACCTCGGGTTCGACCGGTCTGCCCAAAGGCGTCATGGTCGAGCATCAGACGTTGTCCAACCTGGTCGACTGGCACTGTGAAGCGTTCGATCTACGCGCCGATAGCCACACCTCAAGCCTTGCCGGGTTTGGCTTCGATGCGATGGCGTGGGAAGTCTGGCCGGCGCTGTGTGTGGGTGCGACCTTGCACTTGGCGCCGACCCATGACGGCACCGAAGACATCGACGCCTTGCTCGAATGGTGGCGCGGGCAACCGTTGGATGTGAGCTTCCTGCCAACGCCGATTGCTGAATACGCGTTCAGCCAGAACCTCGATCACCCGACTTTGCGTACTTTGCTGATCGGTGGAGATCGCTTGCGCCAGTTCAACCGCGACCAGCGCTTCGCCGTGATCAACAACTACGGCCCTACTGAAGCCACCGTGGTCGCGACTTCCGGGCGCGTTGACGTTGGCGCAGCGTTGCACATCGGCAAACCGGTGGCGAACGCGGCGGTCTACTTGCTCGACGAGCAGCAACGTCCGGTGCCCATGGGCGTCATGGGCGAGTTGTACGTCGGTGGCGCGGGCGTGGCTCGGGGTTATCTGAACCGCGCCGATCTGACCGCCGAGCGCTTTCTGCAAGACCCGTTCAGTAACACCCCGAATGCGCGCATGTACCGCACCGGTGACCTTGCTCGTTGGCGCGAAGACGGCTCGCTCGACTACCTGGGGCGTAACGACGACCAAGTGAAAATCCGTGGCATGCGCATTGAACTGGGGGAAATCGAAACCCGCCTCAATCAGCTCCCCGGTATCAACGAAGCGGTGCTACTGGCTCGCGAGGACCAACCCGGCCAGCCGCGACTGGTGGCCTATTTCACCGAACTGGCGGGGTCCGAGCCACTGGCGGTGGCTGAATTGCGCGCGCAGTTGCTCATGCAGTTGCCGGATTACATGGTGCCCGCCGCGTTCGTCCGGCTCGAGGCTTTACCGCTGACCGCCAATGGCAAGGTCGACCGCAAGGCGTTGCCGAAACCTGATCTGGCCGCGCTGCCGACCCGCGAATATGTGGCGCCACAAGGTGAGCTGGAAACCGCACTGGCGCAGATCTGGGCCGAAGTGCTGCAAGTCCAGCAGGTCGGCCGTCACGATCATTTCTTCGAACTCGGCGGTCATTCGCTGTTGGCGATGCGCATGGCCTCGCTGATCCGTCAGCGCCTCGGCGTCGAACTGGCGCTGAGTGATCTGTTTGCCGACGCGCAATTGAGCGCAGTCGCTGAAGTATTGAATCGCGCCGGGCGCAGCACATTACCGGAGATCTTGCCGGCACCACGTGATCAGGCGCTGCCGATGTCCTTCGCCCAACAACGCCTGTGGTTCCTGGCGCAGATGGCGGGTGGCAACTCGGCGTACAACATTCCTCTGGGCCTGCGCCTGCGCGGTCACCTCGACGTCGATGCCCTGCAATCGGCGCTGGCGCGGATCGTCGCCCGCCACGAAACCCTGCGCAGCCGTTTCATCCGCCTCGACGACAGCGCCCACGTGTCGATTGCCCCGGTCGACAGCGCTTTGCTGTTGCGCGTGGACGACCTGCGCCAAGACCTGCAAGCCGAGCACACCGTGCAGGGATTGATGGCGCAGGAAGCCTCGACAGCGTTTGATCTGCACAACGATCCGTTGATTCGCGGGCGGTTGGTGCGCCTGGCCGACGATCACTGTGTGTTGCTGTTGACCGTGCATCACATCGTCGCCGACGGTTGGTCGATGGGCGTGCTGACCCGCGAGCTGATGGCGTTGTATCAAGCGTTCAGCCACGGTCAGCCTGATCCGCTGCCGCCACTGACCCTGCAATACGGCGACTACGCGGTGTGGCAACGCCAGTGGCTCAGCGGTGACGTGCTGCAGCGGCAAAGTGACTATTGGCAGCAGACCCTCGACGGCGCGCCGGCCTTGTTGACGTTGCCCACCGATCGCCCGCGACCGGCGCAGCAGGATTACACCGGCGGCAACGTCGAGGTGTTGCTGGACGAACGCTTGAGCACTGGCCTTAAAACGTTGAGCCAACGTCACGGCGCGACCCTGTTCATGACCCTGATGAGCGCCTGGGCGCTGCTGATGAGTCGTCTGTCCGGGCAAACCGATGTGGTGATCGGTGCGCCGGTGGCCAACCGCAGCCGCGCTGAAATCGAAGGGTTGATCGGCATGTTCGTCAATACACTCGCTTTGCGCATCGACACCTCGGACGCCCCGAGTGTCGAAGCGCTGCTGGCGCGGGTAAAGGCGCGGACACTGGAGGCGCAAGCGCATCAGGATTTGCCGTTTGAACAAGTGGTGGAAATCGCCCGACCGGTGCGCAGTCTGGCGCACAGCCCGTTGTTCCAGACCACGCTGAGCTGGGACAGCAGCGTCGGCCCGCAACTGGCGTTGGGCGAGCTGACACTGGAGGGTGTTGCCGGGCCGGGCGAGGTCGCCAAGTTTGACCTGACGCTGACACTGGGCGAGGTCAACGGGGTGATTCGTGGCACGCTGAACTACGCCACGGCGCTGTTCGATGCGCTGACGATCAAGCGTTACATCGGCTACTTCGAACGTCTGCTCGACGCGATGGTTGCCGATGATCAAACGGTGCTGGAACGTGTGCCATTGCTGGCAAACGACGAGCGCCAGCGCTTGCTGTACGACTTCAATGCCACCGCGCGTGACTACCCGCAAACACTGACCGTGCACGGAATTTTCCAACAGCAGGCTGCGGCGCATCCCAAAGCTGTGGCAGCGGTGCATGGCGCACATTCACTGAGCTACTTTGAGCTGAACGCTCAGGCCAACCGTTTGGCCCATCATTTGATCGTCGAAGAGGGCGTGCAACCGGGCGACCACGTGGCGATCCTGCTGCCGCGTTCGCTGGAGTTGCTGGTGGCGCAACTGGCCGTTGCCAAATGCGCGGCGGCCTATGTGCCGCTGGACATCAATGCACCGAGCGAGCGCCAGGCGTTCATGGTCGAGGACTGTCACGCAGTGGCGCTGTTGACCTTGAGCGGCGAAGTCATCGACTACGCCGCACCGCGTATCGATCTGGACATGCTGATCCTCAACGGCCAGCCGACGCACAACCCGAATCTTGTGCAGTCGTCCGAGTCGCTGGCGTACATCATGTACACCTCGGGTTCCACCGGCACGCCGAAAGGAGTGATGGTGCCGCACCGGGGCATCGGCCGCTTGGTGCTTAATAACGGTTACGCCGATTTCAATGCGCAGGATCGTGTGGTCTTCGCCTCGAACCCGGCGTTCGATGCGAGCACCATGGACATCTGGGGGCCGCTGCTCAATGGCGGTCGCGTGGTGATCATTGACCATCAAACCTTGCTCGATCCGAATGCCTTTGGTCGCGAACTGAGTGCCAGTGGCGCGACGATCCTGTTCGTCACTACTGCGCTGTTCAACCAGTACGTGCAACTGATTCCGCAAGTGCTCAAGGGCCTGCGGATTCTGCTGTGCGGCGGTGAGCGTGGCGATCCGGCGGCGTTCCGGCGATTGCTGACCGAGGCGCCAGCATTGCGCATCGTGCATTGCTACGGCCCGACCGAAACCACCACCTATGCCACAACCTTTGAAGTGCGCGAAGTGGCGGAAAACGCCGAGAGCGTGCCGATTGGCGGGCCGATCGGCAATACGCAGGCATACGTGCTCGATGCGTATCAGCAACCGGTGCCGCTGGGCGTCACCGGCGAGTTGTACATCGGCGGGCAGGGTGTGGCGCTGGGTTACCTGAACCGGCCGGATCTGACCGCCGAGAAATTCCTCCGCGATCCGTTCAGCGCGACGCCGGGCGCGCTGCTCTATCGCACCGGCGACCTCGCGCGTTGGCTGGCGCCGGGGCAACTCGACTGCATCGGGCGCAACGACGATCAGGTGAAGATCCGTGGCTTCCGCATCGAACTGGGGGAAATCGAAAACCGCCTGCTGAACTGCCCGGGCATCAAGGAAGCAGTGGTGCTGGCGCGCCGTGACGGTCAGCACAGCCCGCGTCTGGTGGCGTACTACACGGCGCACGCGGGACTGTTGGACAGCGCCGCACTGCACGCCCAATTGCACGCGCGTCTGCCGGAATACATGCTGCCGACAGCGTGGGTGCAACTCGATGTCTTGCCGTTGAACAACAACGGCAAGGTCGACCGCAAGGCGCTGCCGGCACCGACCCAGGAGGCGCTGCTCAGTCGGGTCTACGAGGCGCCGGCCAATCCACTGGAGGCAAACCTGGCGCGGGTCTGGGCCGAGGTGTTGCAGGTCGAACAGGTTGGGCGCCATGACAACTTCTTCGAACTCGGCGGCCATTCATTGCTGGCCATGCGCATGCTCTCCCAGGTGCGCCAGCAATTGGGTGTGGAACTGGCGCTGGCCGATCTGTTTGCCAACCCGGAACTGGCGGCGGTCGCCGAGGTGTTGAGTCAGGCCGAACGCAGCCGCTTGCCGGAGATTCTGCCGGCGCCGCGCGATCAGGCGCTGCCGTTGTCCTTCGCCCAGCAACGCTTGTGGTTCCTCGCGCAGATGGACGGCGGCAACACCGCCTACAACATTCCTTTGGGCTTGCATTTGCGTGGTCGACTCGACGCCGTGGCCCTGCAACGGGCATTGGCGCGGATCGTCGCTCGCCACGAAACCCTGCGCAGTCGTTTCACCCAATTGAATGACGAAGCACAGGTGCTGATTGCCCCGGTCGACAGTGGCCTGCCGCTGATCGAGGAAGATTGGCGGCAACAGCCGCAGAGCGAAGAGGCCTTGCGCACCTTGCTCGAAACAGAAGCGCGCGCGCCGTTCAACTTGCAGGATGACGCATTGATTCGCGGTCGGCTGGTGCGGCTGGCCGATGAGCACCATGTGCTGTTGTTGACGATGCACCACATCATCTCCGACGGCTGGTCGATGGGTGTGCTGACACGTGAATTGATGGCGCTGTATCAGGCGTTCAGCCTCGGCGAGGACGATCCGCTGCCGCCGCTGGCCTTGCAATACGCCGACTACGCGGTGTGGCAACGTCGCTGGCTCAGCGGTGAGGTGCTGCAGCGCCAGAGCGATTACTGGCAGCAGACCCTGGCCGGCGCCCCGGCATTGTTGAGCCTGCCAACCGACCGCCCGCGTCCGGCGCAACAGGATCACCGTGGCGGCAGTGTCGAGATCGAACTGGATGCGCAGACCAGCGCCGGCCTGAAGACGTTGTGTCAGCGTCATGCCGTGACACCGTACATGGTGCTCATGAGCGCCTGGGCGATGTTGCTCGCGCGCCTCTCCGGGCAGTCCGATGTGGTCATCGGCTCGCCGGTGGCCAACCGTAACCGTGCCGAAATCGAAGGATTGATCGGCATGTTCGTCAATACCCTTGCGTTGCGCATCGATACCTCGGGCGATCTGACCGGTGCAGCGCTGCTGGCACGGGTCAAGGCGCAGACGTTGGCGGCGCAGGCGCATCAGGATCTGCCGTTCGAACACGTGGTGGAAATTACCCGGCCGGTGCGCAGCCTTTCCCACACGCCGTTGTTCCAGACCTTGGTGAGCTGGGACAGCAGCGTCGCGCCCGCCCTGGCGTTGGGCGGGCTAACGCTGGAAGGTCTGGCCGGGGACAATCACTTTGTGAAGTTCGACCTGTCGCTGAGCCTCGGCGAAAACCCGCAAGGAATCCGTGGTGCGCTGCGCTATGCCACGGCGTTGTTCGATGAGTCGACCGTACGGCGTTTTAGCGGTTACTTGCAGCGCTTGCTGGCGGCGCTGGTCAGTGATGATCAGGCGGTGTTGGCGCAGGTCAATCTGCTTGCGGTGGATGAACAGCAGCGCTTGCTCGGCTATTTCAACGCGACGGCAGTTGATTGCCCGGTCGAGCAACCGATCCAGAGCCTGTTCGAAGCGCAGGTGCAGCGTCAGCCGGATGCCATCGCCGTGCAGTCGGGCGAACACAGCCTGACCTATCGCGAGCTGAATGCCCGTGCCAACCGCCTCGCGCATCGCCTGCGTGAGCAAGGCGTGGTGCCGGATGCGCGGGTGGCGCTGTGCGTCGAGCGTGGACTCGATCTGGTGGTCGGGCTGCTCGGCATTCTCAAGGCCGGTGGTGCCTATGTGCCGCTGGATCCGGCTTACCCGGCGGAGCGCCTCGACTTTATGCTCCGCGACTGCGCGCCGGTGGCGGTGTTGGTACACACCGCCACCCGATCGCTGTTCGTCGAGAGCGAAGTGGCGCTGATCGATTTTGACCAATGCACCTGGCACCAACAATCGGCGAGCAATCCGCAGGTGTCTGGCCTGACGCCTTCGAATCTGGCGTACATGATCTACACCTCGGGTTCGACCGGTACACCGAAAGGCGTGATGCTCGAACACCGTGGCTTGTGCAATCTGATGCATTGGGGCTCGCAGATCTGCCCGCCGACCCCGGATGGCGCGTTGTTGCAGAAAGCGCCGTTCAGTTTCGATGGCTCGGTGTGGGAGTTCTTCTGGCCGCTGACGGCCGGCGTACGCCTGGTACTGGCACGGCCGGGCGGTCATCGGGAACCGGCGTATCTGGCGCAAGTAATTCGTCAGCAGCGGATTACCGTGGTCAAGTTTGTGCCGGCGCTGTTGCAGCAGTTTGTTGAACTGCAGGAGGTCAGTGAATGCACCAGCCTCAGCGATATTTTCTGTGGAGGCGGAGAACTCACGGCGGCGCTGGCCGCTGCTGTGCGCCAGCACCTGCCGTGGGTGCGCCTGCATAACGTGTATGGCCCGACCGAAGCAACGGTCGACAGCACGGCATGGACACTGGAACCACACATGCCGGTGCCAACGTCGGAATTGCCGATCGGCAAAGCCATCTGCAACACGCGTCTGTATGTGCTCGATGCGCATGACCAACCGGTGCCGCTGGGCGTCATTGGCCAGTTGCACATCGGCGGTATCGGCGTGGCGCGCGGTTACATGGGACTGCCGCAGATGCAGGCCGAGCGCTTTATCGACAGCCCGTTCGTGGCCGGTGATCGCTTGTACCGTACCGGCGATCTGGTGCGTTACCGCGCGGACGGCAACCTCGAATTCCTCGGGCGCAACGACTTCCAGGTCAAGTTGCACGGCTTGCGTCTGGAACTCGGTGAAATCGAAGCGCGGTTGATCCAGCACCCGCAGGTTCGCGAGGTGGTGGTGCTGATGCGCGACGAGCGTCTGGTCGCGTATTTCACTCTGCGCGAGGGCATTGCTGCGCCCGCTATCGACACGTTGCGCGCCTTCATCCTCGAGCAGTTGCCCGAGTACATGGTGCCGGGCGCGTTTGTCGCGCTCGAGGTTCTGCCGTTGAGTCCCAACGGCAAGATCGACCGTCAGGCGCTGCCAGCGCCGGGTCTCGACGCGGTACTCAGCCGACATTACGAAGCACCTCAAGGCGAGGTCGAAACCTTGTTGGCGCGGGTCTGGGGTGAAGTGTTGAATGTCGAGCAGGTCGGACGTCACGACAACTTCTTCGAATTGGGCGGGCATTCGCTGCTGGCGATTCGTCTGGTCAACCTGCTGCAACGTGCGGGGCAACAGGTGACGCTGGCGGAGCTGTTCCAGCGTCCGAGTGTCGAGTCGCTGGCGGCGCTGCTCAGTCAACGCCATGCCGTGCCCGCGCAGCCGGAAGGACTGGTCGTGGTACGACCGGGCGAGGGCGGCAATGCGCTGTTCCTGATCCATGAATTCAGCGGTCGGGACGTGTATTTTCCGGCATTGGCGATGCACATCGAGGGGCAGTTTCCGATTTACGGTTTGCCCGGTGTGCCGCTGGGGAAGCCGCAACTGCGTACCCTTGAATGCATGGCCGCGCGGATGGTCGGGATCATCCGCTCGGTGCAGCCGCATGGGCCGTATCGTCTGGCCGGGTGGTCGTTTGGCGGCTTGCTGGCGTATGAAATCGCCCAGCAATTGCTCGGTCTCGATGAGACGGTGGCGTTTGTCGGCCTGCTCGATACCTACGCGCCGCATCCGGCCAGCCAGGATAAAACCCGCTGGAGCGGCGAGCATCGCGACAAACGTCAGTTACTGGAGCATTGCCGCGCGCGTTCGCAGATGCGCGGTGCAGAAGGGCTGCCGGCGTTGGCTGAGGTCGAGCGGCTGGAGGCTGAAGTCGAACTCATTGCGTTTGACGCACTGTTCCAACGCTGCTGCGAACAGCAATTGCCTGACCCGGAACTGGCCGCACTGAGTGCAGCGGATGCCTGGAGTTACTTTGATCGTGAGGCCGCTCATGGCCTGGCGCTGGCGCATTACCGGGTCAGCCCGGCCAGTCAGCCGGTGCACTTGTTCCGCGCGCAGGGATTAATGCCGGGGCAGGTACAGCCCAGCCCAACCCGCGGCTGGGAGCAGAAAGTCGCCAGCGACTTGCTGCGCTGCATCGATGTGCCGGGTGATCACCGCAGCATGATGAAAGCACCGGATATTCAGGCGCTCGGTCAGGCCTTGAGTCAGGTAATGGCCGCTGCGCAGGCTCCGGAGCCAGAGGCCTATCAGCCACTGTTGACCATTCAGAGCGGACACGCCGGGCATGCGCCGATCTTCTGCGTGCCGGGGGCGGGCGACAGTGTCACCGGATTCATTCACTTGCCCGAGGCCTTGGGCCCGGAGTGGCCGATCATCGGTCTGCAACCGCGCGGGCTCGATGGCAACGGCGTGCCGCACAGTCAGGTAGAAGCGGCAGCCGCGTGTTATCTGCAAGCCGTCGAGCAGTTGTATCCGCAAGGCCCGCTGCACTTGATCGGCCATTCGTTCGGCGGTTGGGTCGCGCATGCCATGGCCGCACAGTTGCAGGCAGCCGGGCGCGAGGTGGCGTCGTTGACCCTGATAGACAGCGAATCGCCCGGCGGCAACGGTACGGCGGGCAAACCGTACACGACGACTGCCGCGCTGGAACGCTTGATCGAGACGCTGCAACTGTCCAGCGGCAAGTCGTTGGGCATCGATCCGCTGGCGTTCGCCGAGGCTGACGACACCACGCAAATGCGCCTGTTGCACGAGGGCATGGTGCGCGCCGGTGTGTTGTCTGCGCGTTCGTCAGCGCAGGCGATGCACGGCCCGGTCCGCACCTTCGCCACAGCCTTGCGCACGGTCTATCAACCGCAACTGGCCTACACCGGGCCGGTGCGGCTGGCGCTGGTCGATGACCCGACGCTGGATGCGTGGGGCAATCAGCGCGAGCAAGCGGCGATGGTTGAAGGTTGGCAGCGCCAGGTGACGGATCTGGCGGTGTGGTACGGGCCGGGCAACCACTTCACGATTCTCAAGGCGCCCAATGTCTTCAGTCTCGCGGCGTGGTGGCATGACGGCCTGAAAGTGCCGGCCGGCCAAGTGGTTTCCTGATTGTTGTTTATCTACCAGAGCCCGGCCGCTGGCCGGGCTCACCCCTGAACGGACTTGTGGTCATTTATGGAAAAGTCGAAGTTGCGCAAAGTCGGTATGGGTCTGGCGTTGGTCGCGGTGGCGGGATTGGCGTTCTACGCGGTGCAGGCACCGGCCGAGGCGCCGCAATACCTGACCGCCCCGGTTGAACGCAGTGACATCGAAAACGCGGTGCTGGCCACCGGGTTGCTCGAAGGCATCAAACAAGTGGACGTCGGTGCGCAGGTGTCCGGGCAGTTGAAGTCGCTCAAGGTCAAGGTCGGCGACAAGGTGAAGAAGGGCCAGTGGCTGGCGGAAATCGATCCGCTGGTATTGCAGAACACCCTGCGTCAGGCCCAGGTCGATGAGGAAAACCTGCAAGCGCAAAAACGCGCCACTCAGGCTCAACTGAGGCAGACCAAAGCGATTTACGAGCGCTACAAGAACTTGCAGGACGACGCGTCGATCTCGCGCCAGGACTTTGAAACCGCCGAGTCGGACTATCAGGTACAACAGGCCAATCTGATGTCGCTGGACGCGCAGATCAAAAGCGCGCACATCCAGATCGACACGGCCAAGGTCAATCTGGCGTATACGCGGATTGTCGCGCCAATCGATGGCGACGTGGTCGGCGTGGTCACTCAAGAAGGGCAAACGGTGATCGCCAGCCAACTGGCGCCGGTCCTGCTGAAACTGGCGGATCTGGACACCATGACGGTGAAAGCGCAGGTGTCCGAAGCCGATGTGATTCACATCGCCCCGGGCCAAGAAGTGTATTTCACCATTCTCGGCGAGGACAAACGCTACTACGCGAAATTGCGCGGCACGGACCCGGCGCCGCAGAACTTCCTCGAAACGCCACCCGCCGGCACGCCGAAACAAAGCAGCGCGGTGTTCTACAACGCCTTGTTCGAGGTGCCGAACCCCGACCATCGTTTGCGCATTTCGATGACCGCGCAGGTGCGCATTATCCTCGACACCGCCAAGTCGGTGCTGACCGTACCGGTGGCGGCGCTCGGCCCGCGCAATGCCGATGGCAGCTTCCCCGTGCGCGTGCTCGACGCCAAGGGCCACGCGCAGTCGCGCAATGTGCAGACCGGGATCAACAACAACGTCAAAGTGCAGATCAACGACGGTCTGGCTGAAGGTGATCGCGTGGTCATCGGTGATCCGCTGACGAATGTGGCGGGGGCCTGAGCATGACTGAGCCACTGCTACAGCTCACCGGCATCACCCGCAGTTTCACCGCTGGCGACCGCGAGTTTCTCGCGCTGAACAACATCAATCTGACGATCAATGCCGGGGAAATGGTCGCGATCATCGGCGCCTCGGGCTCGGGCAAATCGACGCTGATGAACATCCTCGGTTGCCTAGATTACGCCACCGCTGGCAGCTACAGGATCAACGGCCAGGAAACCCGCGATCTGGACAATCAGGCGCTGGCCGAACTGCGCCGTGACTACTTTGGCTTCATCTTCCAGCGTTACCACTTGCTGCCGCATTTGAGCGCGATGCACAACGTCGAGATGCCGGCGATTTACGCCGGTACGCCGCAGCTTCAGCGCCATGCCCGCGCCCGCGAGTTGTTGGCGCGACTGGGTCTGGAAGGGCATTTGACGCATCGGCCGAGCCAGCTCTCCGGCGGTCAGCAGCAGCGGGTGAGTATCGCCCGGGCGTTGATGAATGGCGGCGAGGTGATCCTCGCCGACGAGCCGACCGGCGCACTCGACACGGTCAGCGGCAAGGAGGTGATGCGCATCCTCCTGGAGCTGCACGCGGCGGGCCACACGGTGATTCTGGTGACCCACGACCCGAAAGTCGCGGCCAACGCCGAGCGCATCATTGAAGTCAGCGACGGCGAAATCCTCAGCGACCGCGCCAACGAGCGCGACACCACGCACCTGCTCAGCGATGAACCGGTGACGCCGAAAGCCACTGCCTCTCGACGTCTTGTTGCCAGTCTCGGTTTGTTCAAAGAAGCGTTCGCCATGGCCTGGGTGGCGTTGATTTCCCATCGCATGCGTACCTTGCTGACCATGCTCGGCATCGTCATTGGCATCACCTCGGTGGTGTCGATTTCCGCAGTTGGGGAGGGCGCGAAGAACTACGTGCTCAAGGACATCGCCGCCATTGGCAGCAATACCATCGATGTCTATCCCGGCAGCAGTTACGGCGACAAACGTGCCGCCGCCATCGAAACCCTGACGCCGGCCGATGTCACCGCGCTGAATCAGTTGTATTACGTCGACAGCGCCACGCCGATGATCGGCCGCAGCCTGTTGCTGCGTTATCGCAATATCGACCTCGACGCGCAGGTCAACGGCGTCAGCGACCAGTACTTCAAAGTGCGCGGAATCAAGATGGCCGCGGGCATCCCGTTCAACGAAAACGATGCACGGCGCCAGGCGCAGGTGGTGGTCATCGATCACAACACCCGCCAACGTTTGTTCGGGCAAGACGTGGATCCGTTGGGTCAGGTGATCCTGATCGGCAACCTGCCGTGCACAGTGATCGGCGTGGCCGCGCAGGATAAAAGCCTGTTCGCCTCGGGCAAGACCCTGAATGTCTGGGTGCCTTATGAAACGGCGGCCGGGCGGGTATTGGGTCAGCGTTATCTGGACAGCATCAGCGTGCGCATGAAGGACGGCCAGCCGAGCAAAGTCGTGGAAGAGCACGTTACTCAACTGTTGCTGCAACGCCACGGCACCAAGGATTTCTTCACCAACAACCTCGACAGCGTCTTGCAGACCGTGCAGAAAACCAGCCGCTCACTGGCGTTGCTGCTGTCGCTGATTGCGGTGATTTCCCTGGTGGTCGGCGGTATCGGGGTGATGAACATCATGCTGGTGTCGGTGACCGAGCGTACGCGGGAAATCGGTATTCGCATGGCGGTGGGCGCGCGGCAGTCGGACATTCGTCAGCAGTTTTTGGTGGAGGCGGTGATGGTGTGCCTGTTGGGCGGGGCGATCGGGATTTCCCTGTCGTATGCCATCGGGCATTTGTTTTCGGTGTTTATCAAAGAGTGGGAGATGGTGTTTTCGCTGGCGTCGGTGCTGACGGCGGTGGTGTGCTCGACGTTGATCGGGATTGTGTTTGGCTTTGTGCCGGCGCGGAATGCTTCGCGGCTTGATCCGATCGAGGCTTTGGCGCGGGATTAAAAGCGGCCCCTCACCCTAGCCCTCTCCCGGAGGGAGAGGGGACTGACCGTGGTGTTTGCTGAAGATGCACCGACGTGAACTACCGAGTCGAACTCAGGTTTTGAACAGCACAAAGATCGACTCCCAAGCCAAACTCAGGCTCGAACCCAACCAAGATCGGCCCCCTTTCCCCCTCGCCCCCTTGGGGGAGAGGGCTGGGGTGAGGGGGGAATCCTACTGACACACCGCAAAACCTGAAACCACCACCATCCAGTTTTTCCATCAATAAACACAACGCCGATTGCCCGTTTAAATTACACGACCCGTTACGTCATGCCGCCTACAACACCTTGCGTCGTTACCTACGCGTACGCCAGAATCCGCCGGCTTACGCGGCTATGGGTCGGGATATATCGTTTGCCTGTCACTGCAAATCAGTGATCGGGTTTGGTAGCCCGCTTCGGTACCGCCGTATGGCGCCACCTTATGCAGTCTCTTTTTTGCGGCTGCGTTTTATATGGTGGACATGCGTGGGGCTCATTCATGAGCGCCGGGTTTCCGTATCGACCGGTCTACCAACCCGCGCATGGCCGCCACCTTCGTTTGGTAGCGAAAGTGATGGCTCCGGTTAATTTCGATACGAGACTTTATCTATGTTCAAAGCCACACCCAACCCACCAGATACCGATCCAATCCCCTACGACGCCGCACTCGAACCTCAAAACATCAAAGAGGCCACAGAACGGGCGATCAATTTCTACCTCAACCCTTCCGCGCTCAAAACCTCAAAACCCACCCGCAAAACCGGCAAGATCTACCTGATCGACCCCACCATCGACGACGAAACCCTGCTCGTTGAAGCCTACGAATCGTTGTCATCGGCCAGTGACATGGCCACGCCCTATACGCCCAACGCTATGTTCCGGGTCAACCCGCAAACCGATACCGAATCCCTGCTGGCAAACGCCTGTGAATCGCTGGCCTCGGCCTCGGTCATGTTGTGTGATTTTGCCGGGATGCTGGAGGGGCCGCATCGCTAGACCTTGCTGGGTATTGCGCAAGTGGTGATGTTGGGGGAATTGGCGGTGAATCAGGCATTGGAGGACGTCGCGGGAGTGCCCTCACCCTAACCCTCTCCCAGGGGGAGAGGGGACTGACCGAGGTGTTCTTTCGAGCTACGCCGACCTGAAATATCGCGTCGAACTCAGGGTTTGAACAGCACAAAGTTCGGCTCAAAAGTCGAACTCAGTTTTGAATTCAATCGAGATCGGCTCCCTTTCCCCCTCGCCCCCTTGGGGGAGAGGGCTGGGGTGAGGGGGTAGATCCAACTGACCCACCCAAATACCGAAGGCGTCGCAATCCCTGCGTATCAAGCCGCACTCGACGCCAACGCCTCCAACGGCGAATACATCCAGCGCATCAACGAATGCCGCCCGCTGATCCCCAACTTGATCGCCGCCCGTTTCAGATAGCTCTCCACGGTGTTGACCTTCAGCGCCAACTGCTCGGCCAATTCCGGCGCCGTGCGCCCGGCGAGCAGGCCGACACACACTTCGGTTTCGCGGTTCGACAGGCTCAGCCCCAGTTGCTCCAGACGCTCGTCAAAGCGCAGGCGCAAGGTTTCCAGGCCGTTGCCTTCGGCTGACTCGGGTGGGCTTTGTGGATCAGGGTTGGCCGGTTGCAGGGCGTTGATGTGTTTTTCCACCATCGGCAGCAGCACCGGGGAGATGTCCTGCAACAGGCTGCGTTCCTGCGCGGAAAAGCGCTGCGACTCGTCGTTGCGATACACCGAAATCACGTAGCGGTAGCCGTCCTTGCGCCGGGTCAGGTGCAGTTGCGAGGCGTCCGCGCTGGTCGCGGCCGGCGGATTCTGTAAATGGTGGGCCGCCGCACTGTGTTCGGAAAATACCGTTTCGGCGAGCAGGGCCGGCTCTTTCAGCGGCTCAGGCTCGCTGCGGCTCGACGCGCGGCCCACCGGTTCGACACGCATCTGCCGGATGTGCGTGGCGTCTACCGCCAGTTGCGTCAGGATCAGGTCATGCAGCATGCGCGAAAAGTGCCGGCTGCCGGTGCTGGCAATGACCTTGCCGATTTGGGGGAACAAGTGTGAGTTCATATGCGTGTCATCCCTGAGAAGCGTTAATTCAAAAACGTCTGCAGCACTGTCGACGATCTCCTTGGTCGACGAAATACCGCAGACTTGGATCCTATCCTAGTACAACGTTTGAGCGACGGTTTAATGAAGGTGTTATTAGCTCATAACCGCGATGTCGGGTTGTTTGCCCTGTGAGCACCAGCGATTACGGCCCTGTTGCTTGGCTTGATACAGGCAGGTATCGGCTGCTTTCAACAGGGTCGCCGGGGTTACCGTGTCATCGACTGGATGCCAAGTGGTAATCCCGGCGCTGGCGGTGACATAGCCCAATGGATGCCCGGCGTGCTCCAGTTTCAGTGCGCGGATGGCCTGCAGTATGTCTTCGGTAACCTGAATGGCGCCGGCATTGTCGGTGTTGGGCAACAGCACGGTGAATTCTTCGCCGCCGTAGCGCACCGCCAGGTCGCTCGGTCGTTTGACCGCTTGCTGGATCGCCTGCCCGACAGCGCTCAGGCAATCATCGCCCGCCGCATGGCCATACTGGTCGTTGTAGCGTTTGAAGTGGTCGACATCGAGCATGATCAATGACAGCGCGGAACCCTGTCGCCGCGCCAGGCGGATTTCGTCCATCAGCGCGTTGTCCAGGCGTCGGCGGTTGCCCAGTCCGGTCAGGCTGTCGGTCAGCGCCATGTCACGCATGGTCTGGTGCGCGTAGCGAATTTCCCGCTCCATGGCCATGCGCTGGCGCAACTGGTGCAGCACGACCAGGCCGAAACCGCTGAGCACCAAAATCAGAAACACCAGCACGAAGCCGTTTTTCAGCAAATCCTGCTGCCACGGTTCGATGATCGAGTCCCGTGAAAGCCCGGCCTCGACCACCAGCGGATAGGTGGTGAGCGCGCGATAGCCATACAACCGCTCAGTGTCGTCGACCACCGCGCGGACTTGCGCAATACCGGCGTTGGCGTTGGGCAGGTAGACCTTGAAGATCTCGCTGTTGGCCAGGCTTTTGCCGATCACCGAGGCGATGAACGGCCGGCGCACGAGGATGGTGCCGTCGCGTCTGGCCAGCACCAGTGCGCCTTTGTCATCGATCCTGAAGTCGCCGTAATAGTCGACAAAGTAGCTGACCTTGACCGTGCCCAGCAGCACCCCGGCGAACGAGCCATCGGGATTGTTCAGGCGGCGGGAGACGGGAATGATCAGGTCATGGGTCGATCGGCTTTCCACCACATCACCGATGCGCACCTGCCGATCATCATGGCTGCGGTGATATTGAAAGTAATCGCGATCGGCATTGTTGGCGGTCTCGGGCGTGACCTCCTTGTCGGTAACGATCCACTGCCCATCCGCGCCGTAGATGAACAAGCCATGCAACTGCGGCATGATTTTCGATTGCTGCACCAGCAGTTTGTGGATCCGCGGCACGTCGAGGTTCTGCAGTCCATCGCCTTCGATCCGCTCACTCAGGGCGGCGGTCAGCACATCCATTTGCCGAATGGTGTCTTCGGCATGCTGTGCAGTGGCGCGGGCCAGGTTGGTCACCGAATCGCGCGCGGAGGCGAATGCAGCGCGATAGTCGCGCCAGGTGCGCCAGCTCTCGACCGTCAGAAAGGCCAGTACCACCACCAGCATAAAGCTGACCGTAAGGCGGAATGTCGAGCCAGCGCGCAAGGCGTTACGGGCAGAGGCGGCTCTGCTTGGGTCTTCGGTGTTCGGCTCTGGCGGGCGGCGTCCGAGCATGAACATCTCCTTTTTTCATACGTAATGCATCGCAACAGTATGACAAGGATTGCCGAGAAGTTCGGAAAGGAGGGTGCGCTATCGTTGAATTGTCCTGTTTGAGTGGACGGTGAAACGCTTTTCAGCCGATTTATCCCGTCCTTGTGGGTCAGTAATCTGTACCCAACTTGAACGCAACAACAAATTCTAAAACTCAAAAGGGAAGCAGACCATGACCACTCCAACCTACAACCGCCTCAACAAAGACGACGCCATCGTGCTGCTGGTCGACCACCAGACCGGCCTGATTTCGCTGGTGCAGGACTTCTCTCCAAACGAATTCAAGAACAACGTGCTGGCCCTGGCTGATCTGGCCAAGTTTTTCGAACTGCCGACCATCCTCACCACCAGTTTTGAACAAGGCCCGAATGGCCCGCTGGTGCCAGAGCTGAAAGAGATGTTCCCGGACGCGCCGTATATCGCTCGCCCAGGCCAGATCAACGCTTGGGACAATGAAGATTTCGTCAAAGCGATCAAAGCTACCGGCCGTAAGCAGATCATCATTGCCGGCGTGGTGACGGATGTCTGCGTAGCGTTCCCGACCTTGTCGGCGCTGGCAGAGGGGTTTGATGTGTTTGTGGTCACCGACGCGTCTGGCACCTTCAACACCACCGTGCAACAAGCCGCCTGGAGCCGCATGACGCAGGCTGGCGCACAGATGATGAACTGGTTCTCGGTGGCGTGTGAGTTGCACCGCGACTGGCGCAACGACATTGAAGGTCTGGGCAACCTGCTGTCGCAGCGGATCCCTAACTACCGCAACCTGATGAACAGCTACTCGGCGCTCACAGCTCAGCAAAAGTAAGCGAACGCGACCCGACAAAAGCCTGCCCTCAAAGCAGGCTTTTGTCGTGTCTGCGCTTTAAAGCGCTGGCAGCGTTGCGATGGCGTTACTTCAGGTTATGGCTGAAGAACTCGGTCAATTTGGCGAAGGGAATCAGGTTGACCCGGTCGTACAAGTCGACATGGCCGGCCCCTGGAATGATCAGCAGCTCTTTGGGCTCGGCCGCGCGCTGGTAAGCGTCTTCACTGAATTCGCGGGAGTGCGCCTGAGCGCCGGCAATGAACAGCAGCGGGCGCGGGGAGATGCTCTCGATGTCATTGAACGGGTAGAAGTTCATGAACTTCACATTGCTGATCAGCGTCGGCATGGTGGTGGTCTGCGGCGAAGCGCCGGCCGGCGTGACCTGACCACGCGGTGTGCGGTAGAAATCGTAGAACTCGTCACCCACGGCGTTGCCGGTGAGTTTGAGCGGTGTGCCGCCGGTGTAGCGGATCGGGCCGCCCCAGAACTGCGCGTTACGCTGCTGCGCCGCCTGTTCAATGATGGATTGGCGTTGCGCTAGCGTGAGCGAATGCTTGAGGCCGTTACGGTTGGCGGCGCCCATGTCGTACATGCTGACGGTGGCAATCGCCTTCAAACGTGGGTCGATCTTGGCGGCACTGATGGCGAAGCTGCCACTGCCGCAAATACCGATCACGCCGATACGCTCGCGATCGACCAGTGGGCGAGTGCCGAGAAAGTCCACCGCTGCGCTGAAGTCTTCGGCATAAATGTCCGGTGCAACCGACTGGCGTGGCAGGCCCTCGCTCTCGCCCCAGAAGGACAAGTCGAACGACAGCGTGACGAAGCCTTGTTCGGCCATTTTGGTCGCGTAGAGATTGGCGCTTTGCTCTTTCACCGCGCCCATCGGGTGGCCGACGATGATCGCGGCATTTTTGGACTGCGGGTCAAGGTTCTTCAGGCTGAACAGATTGCCTGCGACCTTCATCCCGTACTGGTTCTTGAAGGTGACCTTTTCCACGGTCACTTTATCGCTGGTGTAGAAGTTGTCTGCGCCGTTCGACATATCGGCTCCCATGGCTGAAAAAGTACTGAAGAGCAGCCCGAAGGCCAAGCAAAAACCTTTCACTGGAATGTCCTTGCGATTGAGGGTTTATTCGTCTGAGCCTGTGCCCGAACATTCTCTCGATCAGCGCCTCAGCGCCGAAGTGCATTCCTCTGGATTGCTTGCCTGATCCACTGAATCTGGATTTTCAACGCCGCGCAGACACGAGATGGCGGCAATGAGAGGGCTGGGAAGGGATATGGATTACGCAGAGGATTCAGTGCTGGCCTCGACCAATCCGCTTTCAGCCTGACGACCGCTGCGCTGGGTTTCCGGAACCCCGATCCCAAGCAGCACAACCGCCACCGCCGCAATACCGGCCAGGGTCAGAAACGCCGCGCTGTAACCGGCCTCTTGCACAACGAACCCGGCGAGACCGTTGCTCAACGCCGCGCCGAGTCCGAAGGCCGTGGTCAGTGCGCCGAGGCTGACGTTGAAGTGGCCGGTGCCTTGAGTGAGGTCTTTGACCATGATCGGAAACAATGCACCGAACAGACCGGCGCCGACGCCGTCGAGCAGCTGCACCGCGACCAGCCAGTAAGCATCGTCCGACAGCGTATAGAGCACACCGCGCAATGGCAGGATCAGAAAACCGGCCAGCAGCAGCGGTTTGCGTCCCCACACATCGGCTTTGGCCCCGACCAGTAATGCCGCCGGCACCATCACCAGTTGCGCGGCGACGATGCAGGCCGAGGTCAGCGGGGTGGCCATCTGCAAATTGGCTTGCGCAAGTTTTTGACTCACCAGCGGCAACATCGCCGCGTTGGCGAGGTGGAACAGCGCACAGCAAATGGCGAACAGCAACAGCGACCGGTTGCCCAGCAGCACGGATAACCCGGAAGGCTGGCGATGCCCGGCGTCCGCCGGATCCAGTCCACGGGCCAGATCATGGTCGATGGCTGCTGGCGAAACGCAGGCGATGGCAATGACACTGGCCAGCGCCATGGCCGCCATCAGGTAGAACACCGCCACCGGGCCGAACAGATACGCGAACACACCGGCGAGGAGGGCGGCGCAGGCATTGCCGGCATGGTTGAAGGTTTCGTTGCGCCCGGTTCGGCGCGTAAACGCTCGCGGCCCGGTCATGCCCAAGGTGATTGCGCAAATGGCCGGGGCGAATATCGAGGCGGCCATCGCACTCAGGGTTTGCGTCAACGCCACCCAGGTGAAGGACGTCACGAACGGCAGCAGCAGGCAACTGCCGGTCACCAGCAGCGCGGCGATCGCAATCAACGCTCGTTTGCGCCGGCTGTTGTCGACCCAGGCGCCGGCCGGTGTCTGGGTGATCAACGCGGCGACCCCGGCAATGGTCATGACCAGACCAATGCTGGCCGGCTCCCAGTGATGCACCGCCAACAGGTAAATGGCCAGATAGGGGCCGAGACCGTCGCGCACGTCAGCGAGGAAAAAATTCAGGCTGTCCAGTGACAGGTTATTGCGGCGATCGAGGTCAGCGGCCACGGCAGTGTCTTCAATATTTGAGGTTTGCGGATGGATTCAACCTCAGCAAGCCTAATGACCTGCGCCCGTGAATATAAGTTGCAGGCCGCCGCCGTGTCGTTGCGAAACAACGCCAAAGGGCTGAAAACGACGTTCCGTCATACGGTTGCTGCACGTTCGACGCGCTGCTTGTATCCTTGCGCCGGTCGAGGACATACGACCGCTGTTATTGCCTTGAATCAGTAACAGCCGGAACGGGAAACCGGACTTTCCATTAGGTACTTTCGTGAAGCGTGATACCCACCTCGTCATCCTCTTGCTGCTGGTCATCGGCTGCTCTCTGGCGTCGCTGACCATTTGGAAAGTGCTGTCCTCGCGCGATCGCGCGCTGGAGGAAGTCAACGTGCACGGGTTGAACCTGACCCAGGCACTCGAGACCTATTCCGAGGGCATTGTCCGGCAAAGTTCGCTGCTGTTGCTCGGGCTGGTCGAACGCCTGGAAACCGAAGGCAGTGGCCCCGCGCAGATCCAGCGCTTGGGTGCGCTGATCAACCGCCAGCAGCCGTTGATGCCACAAATGAGCGGTATCACCATCTATGACCGTCAGGGTCATTGGCTGATGTCGTCCAATCGACCGATCCCGGCGGGGGCCAACAGCAGTGATCGGGTCTACTTCATTCATCATCGTGACGACCCGAGCCGCGAACCTTTTATCGGGCCACCCATCCGTAGCCGCTCCAATCAGGAGTGGGTGATCACCGTCAGCCGCCGTTTCAACGATGATCGTGGCGAGTTCGCCGGGGTGGTGGCCGTGACCTTGGGCGTGGAAAACTTCCTGCGCCTGTTCGGCAAACTCGATGTCGGGCAGGAAGGTGCCATCGGTTTGTCGTATACCGACGGCACGTTGCTGGTTCGCTATCCGTTCCGCGAGCAGGACATGGGCCGCAACTTTTCCAAGTCGCCGATTTACGCCAAGTACCTGGTCGATCAATCGGTCGGTACCGCGTCGTATACCTCCAGCCTGGATGGCGTCGAACGCCTCTACGCCTTCCGCAAAAGCGAGAAGTTGCCGCTGATCACCACGGTCGCCATCGGCAAGCGTGAAGCGCTCACGGCGTGGCGAACGGAAGCGCTGTTGTCGGCGGTGGTGGTGGCGGGGTTGTTGGGGCTCACCGGTCTGATTGGCTGGTTCTTGATCCTCGATATCCGTCGCCGGACCCAGGTTGAAGGCGAACTGCGCATCGCTCAGCAGCAGTTGCTCGGCTCGAACCGACAGTTGGAGTTGTTGGCCATGAAGGATGCGCTGACCGGTCTGGCGAATCGGCGCTGCTTCGACCAGACCCTGGCCACAGAGGCGCGGCGGGCACAGCGCGACGGCTCATCGCTGGCCTTGCTGATGATCGATATCGACTATTTCAAACTGTTCAATGATGCGCTCGGGCACGTTGCCGGCGACGCTTGTCTGCAAGCTGTCGCCAGGGTGCTGGATGAATGTGTGCGGCGACCGTCAGACCTGGTCGCGCGCTACGGCGGTGAAGAGTTCGCGGTGATCATGCCCGCCACCGACATCGACGGTGCCGCCGTGGTAGCGCAGTTGATTATCGAGCGCTTGCAGAAAGCCAACATTGCCCACCCGACAAGCCCGGTGGCCCGCGTGAGCCTGAGCATTGGCATCGCCGCCGCGCGCGGGTCGCACCTGGACCCGGTGCACGGTTTGATCGAGTCAGCCGATCAGGCGCTGTATCAAGCGAAGTTGGCCGGGCGCAACCGCTTCATGGTGTCTCGCGAGCAAGCCTTACTCGACTTCGGTGGACAGCAGGCCACTGACGCGTGACACCAACGTGTCGACAGCAAAGGGTTTGGTCAGCACCTGCATGCCCGGGCCGAGTTGACCGTTACCGATCACCGAGTTTTCCGCGTACCCGGTAATGAACAAAGTCTTCAGTTTCGGCCTGATTTGCCTGCCCGCATCAGCCATTTGCCGGCCGTTCATGCCGCCCGGCAAGCCGACATCGGTGATGAGCAGATCAATGTGCGCGCTGGAACGCAACACTTCCAATCCTTCAACGCTGTCGCCCGCTTCGAGCAAGTCGTAGCCGAGGTCGCTCAGCACGTCCTTGAGCAGCATGCGGACGGTGGGTTCGTCGTCGACAATCAGGATGGTCTCACCGGCCTTGGCATGAGGCGTCGCTGAGCTTTGCGTGTCATCCTGATTGCGCTGCGTTTCGCCGAGGTAGCGCGGCAGGTAAATGCAGATGATGGTGCCTTGACCCACGGTCGATTGCACCCGCACCTGCCCGCCGGATTGCTTGGTGAAACCGTAGATCATCGACAGCCCAAGGCCCGTGCCCTGGCCCAGCGGTTTGGTGGTGAAAAAAGGGTCGAAGGCCTTGGCGATCACTTCCGCACTCATACCGGTACCGGTGTCGGCGACCGACAAGCACAGGTATTGCCCTTCGGGCATTTCCCGTACGCGCGCTGATTCAGCATCCAGGGTTCGGTTGGCGGTTTCGACGGTGATGCTGCCGCCATCGGGCATCGCATCGCGGGCGTTGATGCACAGGTTGAGCAGGGCGTTTTCCAGTTGGCTGGCATCGACCAGCGCCGGCCACAGATCGGCGGCGACGACCGTCTTCAGGCGAATGCTCGGGCCGACGGTGCGCTGGATCAGTTCGCTCATGCCGGCAATCAGTGCATTGACTTCAGTTGGCCGTGGATCGAGGGTCTGGCGCCGGGAGAAGGCGAGCAGGCGGTGGGTCAGGGCGGTGGCGCGTTTGGCGGCGTCCTGGGCGATCAGCATGTATTTGTCGATGTCGTTCAGACGGCCTTGGCCGATGCGTTTCTCCATCAGTTCAAGGGAGGCGCAAATGCCTGCCAGCAGGTTGTTGAAGTCATGGGCCAGACCGCCGGTGAGTTGCCCGACCGCTTCCATTTTCTGCGATTGGCGCAACTTCTCTTCGGCCTGCATCAGTTCTGCGGTTCGCGCCGAGACCCGTTGTTCCAGTGTGTCGTTGAGCGCCTTTAACGCGGCGGTGACCCGGTCGCGCTCGGCTTCGACATTGCGCCGGTCTTCGACATCGATGAGCACGCCGGGAAAGCGCAAAGGCGTGCCGTCTTCGGCGCACTCGACGCGGCCGTTCGCTTCAATCCAGGTGTATTGGCCATCCGCGCCGCGCACTCGGTATTGGTGCGAATAGGCACCTCCACGGGCAATGACTTCGTTGATCGCGGTGGTGAGTCCTTCCCTGTCGTCCGGGTGAACGGTCATCACCACTTGCTCCAGACTCAGACCGTCGAGACCCCAGGCCGGGTCGAGGTCGAACACCCGCGCGAAGGCCTCATCGACGCTGAAGCGATCGCTGGGCAAGTGCCAGTGCCAGGTACCGATAATGGCGCCAGCGGCAAGGGCCAGTTGTACCCGCTCAACGTTTTCCCGGGCGACCGCCTCGCTGATGCGCAAGCGTTCTTGCGCGTCGCGGCGCTCGGTGACATCGCTGAAGAAGATCGCAATCTGCCGATCGGCCGGGTCGCCGACACGCACGGCGCGCACATCGAACCAACGTTCGAAGGTATTGGCGTAGTTCTCGAAGTTGGCCGGTTCGCCGGTCTTGGCCACATGGCCGTAGGTCTCGAACCAGAATTTCTCCAGGTTGGGCGCAAACTCGGTGACCCACTTGCCCCGCAGGTTGACCCCGGCCTGACGCTCGAACGCCGGGTTGGCCTCGACAAAGAAATAGTCGATGGGTTGGTCGTCGGCGTCGAATTTGACTTTGACGATGGCGAACGCCGCTTCGATGGTTTCCAGAATGGTGCTGAAGCGCTCTTCACTCTGGCGCAATGCCGTCTCGGCGCTGCGCGAACGGGTCAGGTCGAGCATCGCACCGATCATGCGTTCGGCTTTGCCATCGGCATTGCGGATCAAATGTCCGCGATCCAGCACTTCGGCGTATGAACCATCGTGGCAGAGGAAGCGGTACTCAGCGCTCCAGGTCGTGCCAGAGCCGTCAATGGCCGAGCGAATCGAGGTTGTCACGCGCGCGCGATCCTGCGTGTGAATCTGCGCAAATCGCCAGTCACAGGTCGGCTCGATGGCTGCTGACGCGTAGCCATACGCCTGTTGCAGCGAGTCGTTCCAGATGACCTGATTGGTTTTCAGATCCCAGTCCCAGACGGCGTCGCAGGTCGCCTTGACGGCCAGACGCAGGCGCGTGACCTCAGACTCAAGCTCCTCGCGAGTAAGCTGTTTCAGGATGTTCACCCTTCATGCGTTGATGGTTGGCTTGCGTTCAATTGGCGTGTCTCAAGTCATCGGCCTCACAAGCTTTGTCAGCCATTGACCCGGGGCGCCATGTTTAAGTTGCACACGGGCCAAAGGCACACGCGTTTTCATAGCGATTCGCCGCGATCCAGTCTGTCGAGCAGACTCTGCCCGCGTTGCCACAAAGCCTGCTGTTTTTCCAACGGCATGCGATCAAGGTTTTTGTACATCATGCCCATGCGCTGATTGCCGCGCAGAAGGTCGCCGTGGCGCATCAGGAAATGCCAGTACAACGCGTTGAACGGGCAGGCGTTGTCGGCCGTGGTTTCACGCACCGAGTACGCACAGTCGCGACAGTAGTCGGACATCCGGTTGATGTACTGGCCGCTGGCGCAATAAGGCTTGGAACCGAGGTAACCGCCGTCGGCGTGCATGACCATGCCGAGGGTGTTGGGCAGTTCGACCCAATCGAAAGCGTCCATGTAAATGGCCAGATACCATTCACAAATCTGGCTCGGTGAGATGCCGGCGAGCAGGGCGAAATTGCCGGTGACCATCAGGCGCTGTATGTGATGGGCGTAGGCGTGTTTGAGGCTTTGGCCGATGGCTTGGCGCATGCATTTCATTTGCGTGTCGCCGGTCCAGTAAAACTCTGGCAGGCGCCGCGTGTTACCGAAGGCATTGCCCTCGGCGTACTCCGGCATGTGCAGCCAGTAAACGCCCCGGACATATTCGCGCCAGCCGATCAGTTGGCGGATGAAGCCTTCGGCGGCATTCAGCGCGATGCTGCCGGACCAATAGGCCGACTCCACGTCACTGCAGAGTTGGCGCAGATCGAGCAAGCCAATGTTCAGTGCAGCGCTGATGCGGGCATGGAACAGAAACGGTTCGTTGCTGGCCATGGCGTCCTGATAATCGCCGAAGCCGGCCAGGCCGTAATCGAGAAAGTACGCCCACAATGCCTGGGCATCGGCATGCGTCACCGGATAGTTGAAATCATCGAGGCTGCCGTAGTGACTGGCGAAGCGTTCCTTGACCAGTGCGAGAACTTCGAGGGTGATTGCATCGTTGGTAAAACCCGCCGGGTAGGGCGCCTTGACGGTTTTGGGCAGGGCTTTGCGATTGTCGGCGTCAAAGTTCCACGCGCCGCCGACCGGCGTGCCGTCACCGTTGAGCAGCAGGCGACTTTTGCGGCGCATCTCGCGGTAGAAGAACTCCATGCGCAACTGCTTTTTGCCAGCGGCCCACGCGCGGAATTCGTCGCGGCTGCAGAGGAAACGGTTATCGGCATGCCAGTGGATCGGCAAGCCACAATCCTTCAGTGATTGCTCCAGACGCCAGTCGCCGCATTCGGTCAGGTGCACCTCCTTGGCTTGCAGCAGCGCCTGCCAGCGCTTTAACTCGCCGGGCACCGAGCCGCTGTTGTGCGGGTCGTCGAGGGTCACGTAATGCACGCGGAAGCCTTGGTCTTTCAGTGCTTGAGCGAAGTGACGCATGGCGCTGAAGATCAGGGCGATCTTCTGTGGGTGATGAGCAACATGGCTGGCTTCTTCCATGACCTCGACCAGCAGCACACGGTCCTGTTCGCGATCCAGACCTGCCAATGAAGCCAGATCAAACGATAACTGGTCACCCAGAACGAGGCACAGCCGATGGGTTTTGTTCATTTCACGGATTCAGCGTAAAGAGCAGCAGGCTGCCGAGTGGACGTTTAAGTGCTAAGTCCAGATAGTTGTACAGATTGTAGTCTGTGTATAGGTTTTTGTGCGGTGAATATTCACATCCCCCCCTGTGGGAGCGAGCCTGCTCGCGAAGGCGTCGTCACATTCAACAGTGTGCGTGACTGACCCGCCGCTTTCGCGAGCAGGCTCGCTCCCACAAGGGCTTGCACTCCGACTCGGATAAACGCTCCTGCTGTTACGGGAGCGCTTTACGTTGCCTTAAAGGCTCAGCCGGGATAAAGGGGGTAATCCACATAGCCCTCGGCGGTGCCGCCATACACCGTCGCCGGGTTCAACGCATTCAACGGCCAGTCATTGGCGATACGTGCAGGCAGATCGGGGTTGGCCATGAACGGGCGGCCAAAAGCGACCAAGTCTGCCAGCCCGGAATCGAGCAGTTGCGCCCCGGATTCTGCGGTGTAACGCCCGGCATAAATGATCGCACCGCTGAAGGAGTCGCGTACCGCCTGACGGAACGAGAGGGGCATCGCCGGGGCGTTGTCCCAGTCGGCTTCGGCGATCGACAGATAGGCGATGCCCACGTCCTGCAGCACTTTGATCGCTTCGATGTAAGTGGTGTGCGGATCCTCTTCGACCATGCCCAGGTAAGTGCGCGCTTCATCGGTGGTGGTAAACAGTGGGGCGAAGCGCACGCCGACTTTTTCCTTGCCGATGCACTCGGCGACGCCGGCGACCACTTCCTTGAGAAAGCGCAGGCGGTTGTGCAGCGAGCCACCGTACTGATCGCCGCGCAGGTTGCTGTGGGCTGAGATGAACTGGTTCACCAGATAACCGTTGGCGCAATGCAATTCGATGCCGTCGAAACCGGCGTCCATCGCGTTGCGTGCGGCTTGGATATATAGCTGCACCAGTTCCTGAACTTCATCGGTGCTCAGCGCTCGAGGTGCCGACGGAGGCACCAGTTCACCGGCGCCGGGGGCGGTTTCGATAAACACGCTGACCCGATCTGTAGCCACGGCGGAGGCCGAAACCGGCGCTGCGCCGTCGGGTTGCAGCGCGGTGTGGGAGACACGGCCGACGTGCCACAACTGCGCGAAAATCACCCCGTCCACGGCATGTACCGCCTCGGTGACTTTGCGCCAACCGGCGATTTGTTCAGGCGTATGAATGCCCGGCGTCCACGCGTAACCCTGACCTCGGGGTTCGATCTGCGTGCCTTCGGTGACCAGCAAACCGGCGCCGGCGCGCTGTTGGTAATACTCGGCCATCAGTTCATTGGCGACGTTGCCCGGTTGGGTGCTGCGCTGGCGGGTGAGTGGCGGCAGGACGATGCGGTTTTTCAGGGTGTGATGGCCGAGTTTGGCCGGGGTGAAGAAACGGCTGTTGTTCATGGGTGACCTTTTGGTGATTTATTAGACCAGTCGTCTATTGAATGGGTAAAAAATAACGCCGGGCAAGACGCACCCGGCGTTAGGAAGGTTGGACGCGAGGGTTTAGCCCAGCATCTCCAGCAGTTTTTTCGCGACGGCGGCGGAGCTGGCAGGGTTCTGGCCAGTGACCAGTTGCCCATCGGCGACCACATGAACCTGCCAGTCAGCGACTTTCGAGTAATGACCGCCGAGGCGCTGGAACTCGTCCTCGATCAGGAACGGCACCACGTCCGTCAGGCCAACGGCCTCTTCTTCGGCATTGGTGAAACCGGTGACCTGGCGGTGCTGCACCAGCGGTTTGCCGTCAGCGGTGAGGACATGACGCAACACACCTGGTGCATGGCAGACAAAGCCGTGTGGCTTGTTAGCGCGGTCAAACGCTTCGATCAACGCGATCGACTGTTTGTCTTCGGCCAGGTCCCACAGTGGGCCGTGGCCGCCCGGGTAAAACACCGCATCGAAATCATCAGCGCTGACGTCGGCCAGGCGGCCGGTGTTGGCCAGTGCCTGTTGTGCCGCCGGGTCCTGACGGAAGCGATCGGTCTCGGCGGTCTGCGCGTCGGGCTCATCGCTTTTCGGGTCCAGCGGCGGCTGGCCACCGGCCGGCGAGACAAGCGTGACGTCGGCGCCGGCGTCCTTGAAGGCGTAGTAGGGCGCGGCGAACTCTTCCAGCCAGAAGCCGGTTTTCTTGCCGGTGTTGCCGAGTTGATCGTGGGAAGTCAAAACCATCAGGATTTTCATAGAGCACCTTGAGTCGATCAGGTGTCTTCGATTGAGCGAAGGATTCGCACATCGGCCACACCGGTCAGAAAACGTTTGTCGGGGCGCAGCATAGATTCCAATTAGACCAGTCGTCTAGTAATTTTTTATCCTGCGGTTTTTCATCGACAGGTATGGCAAACTTCCGTTCCTCGAAATATACGACTGGTCTATTGCCTGGTAATGTGCGCCCGATGAAAGCGACCTACGACGACACCCGCCAACACTTGCTCGACACCGGCCACCGGATGATGGCCGAGAAGGGCTTCACCAGTGTCGGCCTCAACGAAATCCTGCAAACCGCCGGTGTGCCCAAGGGTTCGTTCTATCACTACTTCAAATCCAAAGAGTTGTACGGCCAGGCGTTGCTCGCGGATTACTTCGTCGGCTACCTCGCCGACATGGAACGGCGCCTGACGCTGCCGGGGCTGAGCGCTTACGAGCGGCTGATGGATTACTGGCAGGGCTGGCAGAACCGCTGCACCCTCGAAGGGCATGGCGATGAGTGTTTGGTGGTGAAGCTCAGCGCTGAAGTCGCCGACTTGTCGGAGTCGATGCGTCTGACCTTGCGCGATGGCGCCGAGCAAGTGGTGGCGCGCATCACTCTGTGCATCGAGCAGGGCCAGGCCGAAAACAGCCTGCCTGCAGGCGACGCCCGGCATCTGGCGGAAACCCTTTATCAGCTGTGGTTGGGCGCCAGTTTGCTGAACAAATTGCAGCGTACCGGGCAGTCGCTGCAGACCTCGATGGCGATGACCCGACAACTGCTGGCGGTGTGAGCGGCGGGGCCGTTGTGGCCCAGGTTACATGGCTCAACACACCTCGCCCTGACTGTTGCAGGGCCGCACATC
This sequence comes from Pseudomonas tensinigenes, assembly GCF_014268445.2. Lineage (NCBI taxonomy): Bacteria > Pseudomonadati > Pseudomonadota > Gammaproteobacteria > Pseudomonadales > Pseudomonadaceae > Pseudomonas > Pseudomonas tensinigenes. The sequence continues at coordinate 4,030,517 of NZ_CP077089.1, read as the reverse complement.
CTCGGCACGCCATTGTTTGATCAAGCGCCGGCGGTCAGGCGCGTAGTGTTCGACGAGCACCTGCACCGTCGCAAGGTCAGCCATATCGATCACGCGAAACCGGCTGTCGCCTTCGCACCACGCTGCGATGCAGCGCTTGCCTTCGATAAAGCCCAACATGATCGGCCAGATGATGTGTTCGGCGGCCTCCGCATGTTCGAGCGCTAGCGCGATGCGCAGCTTGTTCTGCTCGCGCAGCGCCCGACGAATCTCGCTGAGGTCGATGGTTGTGCCGGGCTTGTGCGGCTTGGCCACGTAAAAGGTTTCGTCTTCGAAGATCGGCCGCATCTGCGCGGGCAGCACGGCACTGATTTTCGCCAGGGCATTGTTGACGGCGCCCGCGAGTTGGCTGTCGGTCTGCCGGCTGACCCATTGCGCGCCGATGACCAAGGCTTGTATTTCCTCGGCGCTGAACGATAGCGGCGGCAGGACAAAACCGGGCTTGAGCACATACCCAAGGCCCGGCTCGCCGTCGATCTCGGCCCCCATGCCTTGCAGCGTGACGATGTCGCGGCGAATGGTGCGCAACGACACGCCCAATTCAGCCGCCAAGGCTTTGCCGGACACCGTACGACGATGACGCCGCAGCGCTTGCATCAGCTCAAACAGACGATGACTTCTGGCCATTAACGCTCCATGGCGACGACACCTTTGCCGCCGAGTTTGCGGCCCTGTTCGAGCTCGCGGATCAGTTGTATGGCGCCGTCCAGCGGCACCACTTCTCCTAGCCGAATCTTCAAGCGTGCCTCACTGGCGGCACTGGCCAGTGTTTCGAGGATTTCGTGTCGCGGTGTGCCAATGACCAGTTTCAGTCGCCGATCAATCAAGCCACGCAGGAATTTACCCGGACCCGGATTGAGATCAAGCAAACAGCCGCCCGGACGCAGCAATCCGATACCGGTCGAGACCGTCATCGTCGCGGCCGTGTCATACACCACATCGAAGCGCGCCGGCAGTCTTGTCAGGTCCGTTAACCGGTAGTCGTAGACGGTCGATACCCCCAGCGCCTGTGCCCGGGCAACGTTCGACGCGCTGCAACTGCCCGATACCTTGGCCCCCGACATCAGGGCGATCTGCACCGCCGCTTCGCCGACTGCCCCCGCGCAACCATTGATGAAAACCTGCTGACCGGCTTGCAGTCTGGCCTTGTCGATCAACCCGTTCCACGCGGTAACGCCCGGTGTGCCGAGGCACGCCGCATCGGCGAAGGAAAGAGTATCCGGTTTGCTCGCCAGAAAGTCCTCCTTGGTCACGACGGCTTCGCCCAATGCGCCACTTTCCTTGAAGCGGGATAGCCCGAAAACCGCTTCGCCGACCTGGAAGCGGCTGACGCTCGCCCCAACCGCAAGAACCACGCCAGAGAAATCCATACCCATCGCGCGCGGAAATGCTCTGCCGGTGATCAGCTTCATCCGGCCCTGACGCAACTTCCAGTCAATGGGGTTGATCGCTGCAAATCTGACCTGCACGAGCACTTCATCCTTGCCGGGTGCTGGCAACTGGAATGCTTCGATGCGCATCACGTCCGGACCGCCGTAGCACGAGTACTGAATACGTTTATAGCCTGCTGACATGTTGGGTTCGCCTTCCGAGAGTGAACATGACACCGACTCTATAACGGGGCAGTGCCAGTTTTTGGCACCATTCGCTTTCTATGGAGGAGGCAGATTGATGAACGGTGTTCATGACTTCATGAAGCTGAGCGCAGATAGTCGCAAGATCCTCGTCGGTTTACCGTAGCGGCTGATTATCCCGTCAGCAGGAGCTTAACGATGGCAGCACTCCCGGTTCGTAGCGTGACCCACTCCAGCCGACTTCTGTTGACGGCCATCGCACTGTTGCTGACAGCCTGTGCTTCAACTGAAAAAGGTTCGACCTCCATGAAACGTTCACCTGCAATGACCTCCGACGCCGCGGCTGCCGTGTCCCCGGCATTGGCTCATAACACCGATGCCATGTTGTTTGGCGAAGTATGGAAACGCCCGGGATTGTCAGCGCGTGACCGCAGTCTGGTGACGGTTGCGGTGTTGATTGCACGCGGGCAAACCGCCGAGATGGCCGCGCAATTCAACCTTGCGCTGGACAACGGTGTCACGCCGCTTGAGCTGTCCGAAACGCTCAATCACCTGGCGTTTTATTCCGGTTGGGGCAATGCGTCAGCGGCTCTGCCTATCGCCGGCGAGGTGTTCAGCGCGCGCGACATTGTTGCTGCGCAATTGGCACCGGTTGCGCCGTCGTTGCTGCCGCTGGACCAGGCTCGCGAAGCTGACCGCGTGGAGCGCGTGAATGCGGCGGTGGGATCAGTGGCGCCGGGGCTGGTCGAGTTCACCACCAAAGCGCTGTTCCGCGATCTGTGGCTGCGGCCAGGTCTGGCGCCTCGCGATCGCAGCCTGATCACGGTCAGTTCGTTGGTGGCCAACGGGCAGACCGGCCAGGTCGGCTATCACCTGGGTCGGGCGATGGACAATGGTTTGAGCCAGACCGAAGCGGCGGAAATGATTACCCAACTGGCGTTCTATGCCGGATGGCCGAATGCGTTTTCCGCCGTGCCGGTGTTCAAGGAAGTGTTCAGCCAGCGCGCGCCGGGCTGACTGAACAGGGCGTCAAATCTGCTCCGGCAAGTGCGCGATAAGTTTGTCCAGCGTGATCGGATAGTCGCGCACGCGCACACCAGTGGCGTTGTAAATCGCATTGGCGATGGCCGCTGCGGCGCCACTGATGCCCAACTCGCCGACACCTTTGGCCTTGAGCGGCGTGGCGTAGGGGTCGACCTCATCGAGAAAAATCACCTGCTGATGGGGAATGTCGGCGTGCACCGGCACTTCGTAACCGGCGAGGTCATGGTTGACGAAAAAACCAAGGCGCTTGTCGACCTGCAGTTCTTCCATCAGTGCGGCCCCGGCGCCCATGGTCATGCCGCCGATGATCTGGCTGCGCGCGGTCTTCGGATTGAGAATCCGCCCTGCTGCGCAGACCGCCAATTGCCGACGCAGACGAATCTCGCCGGTCGCCGCGTTGACCGCGACTTCGGCGAAATGTGCGCCAAAGGTCTGCTGGGCAAAGCGCTGGGCCAGATCGCCGAATTCCATGCGATCTTCGCCAACGAGATCGCCTGCGGCCGCCGCGTGAGCCAAAGGAAAATGCCGCGTGCCATCGTGCACCTCGCCGTGGGAAAATTCGGCCGTTTGCGGATCAAATCCGACGGCGCGGGCAGCGGCTTCGCGCAACTTGACGCAAGCGGCATAGACCCCGGCGGTTGACGACGCCGCCCCCCATTGCCCGCCCGATCCCGACGACTCCGGAAAGCGCGAGTCGCCAAGGCGCACTTCGACCCGGTCCAGTTCCACACCCATCATCTCGGCGGCGGTCTGCGCAATGATCGTGTAGCTGCCGGTGCCGATATCAGTCATGTCGGTTTCGACAGTGATTGTGCCGTGCCGATCAAGACGCACACGGGCCGCCGATGCGGTGGTTGGCGCGCCACGTATGGCAGACGCCAGACCGATGCCGATCAGCCAGCCATTCTCCAGGCGTTGGCCGGCGCTTGCGTTGCGCTGGTGCCAGCCGAATTGCTTGGCGCCGGTTTGTAAACACTCGACGAGCTGCCGTGTGGAAAACGGTCGTGATGGCTGTTCGGGGTCGACCTGGGTATCGTTGAGCAGGCGCAACTGCAGTGGGTCGATGCCGAGTTTTTCCGCCAGTTCATCCATGGCAATTTCCAGCGCCATCATCCCCGGTGCTTCCCCCGGCGCGCGCATGGCCGAGCCTTCGGCCAGGTCCAGCACGGCAAGATTCAAGCGGGTCATGCGGTTGGCGCCAGCGTAGAGCAAACGTGTCGAGGCCGTCGCGGCTTCGGCCCGGCCCCCGGGCAGGTTGCCTGACCAACTCTCATGGCCGATGGCTGTGATCAAACCTCTGCGGCTGGCACCGAGGCGAATGCGTTGAAGCGTCGCGGGGCGATGGGTCAAATTGTTGAACATCAGCGGACGTGGCAACGCGACTTTCACCGGGCGCCTGGCGTGGCGCGCCGCCAGCGACGCCAGCACCGCGTCACACAGGATCGTGCCTTTGCCGCCGAAACCGCCGCCGATGTAGGGCGATATCAAACGAATTTCTTCTTTGCGTATGCCGAGTGTCTTGGCCAGATCGCGCACGCCCCAGTTGATCTGCTGGATCGACGTCCACAACGTCAGCGAATTGCCGTTCCACTGGGCGATGGTGGCGTGGGGTTCCATCATCGCGTGCGCCTGATCCGGCGGCGTGCTGTAGTGCTGGTCGATCTGGATCGGTGCGGCGTTGAAGGCGCCTTCGAAATCTCCGGTCTGCGTCTGCGGCGGGGGGCCGAAACCAGCGGGTGGCGGCGGGGTCGCCGAATCCTTGGCGGCCGCCAGATCGAACGCGCCGGGTTCGGCGACATAGGTGATTTCCAGCAGGTGGGCGGCGCTGCGGGCCTCTTCAAATGTCTGCGCGACGACGATCGCGACAGCCTGGTGATAGTGGTCCACCTGCGGGCCAGCCAAGGCGCGCGCGACATAGAACTCGCCCTTGGCCAAAGGCCCGGCATTCTCGTAGGTGACGATCGCGATCACCCCGGAACTGTTGCTCGCCTGCGTCGAGTCGATCGAGGCAATTCGTCCCTTGCCGATCCCGGCGCCGACGATATACCCATAGGCCGGATTGGGCACTGCGGCATGTTGTTCATACGCGTAGGGCGCGGTCCCGGTGGTTTTCAACTTGCCATCGATGCGGTCGGCGGGCTGGCCGATGACGTTCAATTGATCGATCGGATTAGTGCCGGCCGGTGTGTCGAATTTCATCGCTGAGTTCCTCTTCGGGCGGGCTGTCGGCCACCGCCGGGCTTCTCAGCGCCAGCGTTTGCAGGCCATATCGCCTACGAGCCTAGGCCATTGAACCGCATCTGATAATGCGCCTTGCCAGGATGGAGTCATGAGTCCTGCTCACGAATCCTGACCAACATGACAAATAAGAATAAGTTTCAATTACACGATCTCTGGTATACCATCCGCGCCGCTGTTCTGGCGGTTTCACCCTTCGTTCTGGCCTATTCACAAGGTTTTCATTTCATGCGTCGTACTCTGCTTTCCATTTGCGTGCTGCAGGCGTTGTCTTCTTCCTCGTGGGCCGAACAGGCCAATTCAACATCCTCAGCGCTAGAGCTGGAGGCGACCGACGTGGTCGGTACAGCGGATTACGAACGAGCCGACGGCCCGGTGCAGGGTTACCGCGCGACGCGCTCGGCCAGCGCCACGCGCACCGACAGTTCGATCCATGAAACCCCGCAATCGATCAGCGTAGTGACCAAGGATGCGGTCGAAGACCTCGGCGCCACCCGTCTGCAAGACGCACTGGATTACGCCGGCGGCGTCGGCCGCGCGAACAATTTCGGCGGGCAGGGGCTGACCACATTCACCGTGCGCGGCTTCACCACCGGCGAGTTCTACCGCAACGGTTTCCCGATCAATCGCGGCTACCCGAACATGCCCGACGCCAACACCATCGAGCGTCTGGAAGTGCTGCGTGGGCCGGCAACAATGCTCTACGGTCGTGGCGATCCGGGCGGCACCTTCAACGTTGTGTCCAAGCAGCCATTGGCCGAGCGCACGGTCACGTTGGGCAGTCAGTTGAATGATCAAGGCATGAAACGCGGCACGCTGGACGCCTCCGGCCCTCTGGACGAAGAGGGTCGTCTGGCCTATCGATTGAACGTGGTGGGTGAGGGCGGCGATACCTTTCGCGATCACGTCGAGACCGAGCGCTACGGCATCACGCCAGTGCTGACCTGGCAGGCCAGCGATACCACCCGAGTGATCTTCGAGGGTGATTTCATGCGCAACAATCATCCACTGGATCGCGGCGTGACGCGTTACGCCAAACAGATCGGCACCGCCTCGCGCGACACGTTCTTCGGCGAGAAAGACGCCGGCAAGTTGCACAACGACAACAACATGGCGCAACTGCGCGTCGAACATCTGCTCAATGATGACTGGACGCTGGGCGGTGGCTTCCAGTGGCTCGACGGCTCGCTTGAAGGCAACGCGATCGAAGCCAACGGCATTGCCGATGACGGTCGAACCCTGGGGCGCAATTTCAACTACCGCAAACTGGAGTGGACCGACAAGGACACTCAACTCAATCTGACCGGTCATTTCAGCACCGGTGGCTTGCAGCACACCTTGCTGACCGGTATCGAGTATGAAGATTACGACTACAAGTCGATCATTCAGCGCTCCAGCGGCGCGGTCGGCGCCTACCCGATCGACATCTTCGATCCGGTTTACGGCCAACCGCGTCCGGCATTGACCCGCACGCCGACCCACGACAAGGAAAACCTCAAGACCTATGCCGCGTTCGTCCAGGATCAGGTGGCGTTGACCGAGCGTCTGAAGGTCCTGGCCGGGGCACGTTTCGAGCGTTTCGAGCACGACTATGAAACCTACGTACCCGGCGGTAAAAACTGGCAGGCCAGCGACAACGCGGTGACCCCGCGCATCGGCGTGACCTACGACCTGACCGAGACGCTGGCGGTCTACGCCGACACTGCGCGCTCGTTCAAGCCCAATACCGGCGCGAGCCGCGTGGGCGGAGGCTTTGCACCGGAGAAAGGCAAATCCTACGAAATGGGCGTCAAGTGGGAAGCGCTGGATCATCAGTTGAGCGTCGATGCGGCGATCTATCAGATCGAAAAGCGCAACGTGCTGACCACCGATCCGGTGGACTCGACCTTCAACGTCGCGGCCGGGGAAGTGCGCAGCCGCGGTTTCGACCTGAACGTCGCCGGCAACCTGACACCCGAATGGCGGGTGATCGGCGGCTACGCCTACGTGGATGCCGAAGTGACTAAGGACAATGTGATCCGCTCCGGCACACGGTTGATGAACATTCCGCAAAACAGCTTCAGCCTGCTCAACGTTTACGAGTTTCAGGACGGAGCGCTTAAAGGTTTGGGCCTGGGCACCGGACTCAAATACGTCGACGAGCGTGCTGGGCAAACCGCCAATACTGCGTTCTCGATGGACAGCTACACCGTCGTCGATTTGCTCGGCTTCTATAAGGTCAACGAGAAGGTGCGGCTCAATCTTGACGTGAAGAATCTGTTTGATCGGGATTATGAAGAGGGCGCGTTCGGTAATGTCTACGCCTATCCGGGAGCGCCGAGAACGGTGCAGGTGGGGATTTCCTACACCTTGTAAGCCGCGTTCGACGCTGCAACGGCGGCCCCTCACCCCAGCCCTCTCCCGGAGGGAGAGGGAGCCGACCGAGGTGTCTTGGGTTATGCATCGACCTGACAGATCGCGTCGATTATGGATTCATCGGTAATGCCTGACGGTGATGGATTCACAGGCGCTATTGCACGTCGGTGCTCATCGCCAACATCCCCCAATCGGCCCCTTTCCCTGCGGGAGAGGGGGCCGACCGAGGTGTCTTGGGTTATCCATCGACCTGACAGATCGCGGTGATTACGGGTCCATCCGCAGTGCTTGGCGGCATTGGATTCACAGCCGCTATTGCACGTCGGCGTCCATCGCCAATATCCCCCAATCGGTTCCCTCTCCTGGGGGAGAGGGCTAGGGTGAGGGCAGCTGTTTCGGCACCCGCCACTTAGCCAGTGACACAACCTTGCGGCGTTTTCCCGGCAAAGCTGTCCAGCAAGCTCGCCACCACCATTTCTCCCATTCGCGTGCGCGTCTGCAAGGTGGCGCTGGCGCGGTGCGGTTGCAGCACCACTTGCTCATTACCGAACAGGGCTTCTGGCACATTCGGTTCATCGACAAACACATCCAGCCCTGCACCGGCGATCTCGCCGGCATTCAGCGCCGCCAGCAAATCAACCTCGTTGACCAGTTTGCCCCGTGCCACGTTGATCAGATAACCGTCCTTGCCCAAGGCCTGTAGCACGGAAGCATCGATGATGGCTTCAGCCTTGTCGGCAGCGGCGGCGAGAATCAGCGCATCGCTGTCGCGGGCCAGTTGTTTGAGGTCGGCGACGAAAGTGTGGCTGACATCGCTCATCGGTTGCAGGTCGGTGTAACTGATCGGACAGCCGAAGGCCGCCGCTCGGCTGGCTACCGCACGGCCAACCCGGCCCATGCCGACAATGCCGATACGCATGCCGGACACTTGACGTGCCAGCGGCAGAGGCGCCAGCGGTGTGGTGCTGTGCGGCCATTGACCCGAGCGTACATAGCGATCACTGGTACACAGCCCGCGACACACGGAAATCAGCAAACCGATGGCAAGGTCGGCGACGTCTTCGGTCAACGCGCCAATGGTCGCCGTCACGCGGATGCCGCGATCCCGAGCATAAGCCAGGTCAACCGCATCGGTGCCGACGCCGTTGACCGCCACCACTTCAAGTTTCGGCAGTTGCGCCATGACGGCTTGGGTGATGCCGGTATGGCCACCGGTGATCGCTCCGCGAATATTCACGCCGTGTTCCTGCAAATACGCCTGTTTGTCTGCCTGCTGGAAATAGCGTCGGACCGTAAACAGTTCATCGAGACGCGTGTTGATTTCAGGAATCAGGATCGGGCTCAACTGCAAGACTTCTGGCTTCATATAAACCTCTCTTACCGAATAAAAAGGCCGGTTCAACCGCGACCGGCAAACGGCATGGCGGTGGCCATGACGGTCATGTTCAGAACGTTGGCCGACAGCGGCAGGCCGGCGATGTAGCGCACGGCATCAGCGACATGCTTGACGTCGACCATTGGCTCCACGGCGATGCTGCCGTTGGCCTGACGTACACCTTTGGTCATGCGTACCGACATCTCGGTCAGGGCGTTGCCGATGTCGATCTGGCTGCAGGCGATGTTGAATTCGCGACCGTCCAGCGCCAGCGATTTGGTCAGGCCCAGCACCGCATGTTTGCTGGCGGTGTAGGCGCTGCTGAACGGGCGCGGGGTGTGCGCCGAAATCGACCCGTTATTGATGATGCGTCCGCCCTGAGGCTGTTGACGACGCATCAGTCCGAAGGCACCACGAGCACAGAGGAAAACCCCGTTGAGGTTGGTGTCGATCACGTTGCGCCACTGTTCGAACGTCAACTCATCCAAGGGCACGGCGGGGGCATTGACCCCGGCATTGTTGAAGACCACATCCAGTCTTCCGTAGACCTCGGCAATGGTTGCGAACAGCGCATCGACACTGACCGGGTCGCGCACATCGGTGGGCACCGCGAGGGCTTCGTGCCCCTCGCTTGCCGCCAGTTCGACCAGCGCCTGTAACGGTTCCGGCCGGCGACCGGCAAGCACCAGGGTGTAGCCGTCGGCCAACAGGCCAAGCGCCACAGAGCGGCCGATTCCGCTACCGGCACCGGTGACCAGCGCGACTTTCAAAGGTTGAGTGATGGACATCTTGTTGTTCTCCTGTCTTCAAATCACTGCGGCGTTCAGGCCCGCGGGCCGACGCGCATTTCCAGTTGGCCGATCCCGTCGATTCCGGCGTTGATCACATCGCCCGGTTGCAGGCCGTCGACGCCGGCCGGGCTGCCGGTCATGATCAGGTCGCCGGCCCTCAACGCCACTGACCGGGAGATCCGGCTGATCACTTCAGCCACCGACCAGATCTGGCTGTCGAGGCTGTCGCGCTGACGCTCCTCGCCGTTGACGTTCAACCACAATTCGCCTTCGGGATGGCCCGCGCGGGTCACTGGCACGATGGCGGTCATCGGCGCGGCGCCGTCGAACACCTTGGCACCTTCCCACGGCAAACCATTGCTCTTGGCGGCACGCTGAACATCTCGGCGGGTCAGGTCGAGGCCGGCGGCATAGCCCCAGACATAAGCCAGCGCCTCGCTCTCCGGAATATTCGCGCCGCCTTCACCGATGGCCACTACCAACTCGATTTCGTGGGCGAAATCCTCGGTCAGCGAAGGGAATGCCACCTCACCAACGGCGTCGACGACATTGCTGGCTGGTTTCATGAAAAACACCGGTGGCTGGCGCGACTGGCCGACGGCATCTGGCCACGGGTAATTGCGGCCGACACAAAATACCCGGCCAACGGGAAAACGTTGTTCACTGCCGACAACGGGCAAGGTCACGGGCAGATCCGGCGTGAAGACGTATTCAGTCATGTTCATCCTGTTATGAGTCCTGTTGGTAGCTTCAGCGTACGGCGGCAGTCGTTGGTGAAGTTGGACGAAAGCCGCCTCCAGTTGGAGAAAACGGTGCTGTTGGCTTTAGCGCACCTTCAACTCGATGCGGTACAAGCGTCCGAGCAACAGCGAGTAGGAGAGGGTGCCGATCAGCGCCACGCCGCCAATGAACCAGAAGGCCCAGGCGAATGAACCGGTGGCATGCACAATCGCGCCAATCACGATCGGCGTGACGATGCCGCCGATGTTGGCGGCCAGGCTGGTGATTCCGCCGGTCAAGCCGATCAGCTCCTTGGGCGCGACTTCCGACACGGCCGCCCACGAAGACGAGGCGATGCCTTGCGCAAAGAACGCAATGGTCAGCACGGCGATGCAGATCGTGTTCGAATCAGTGAAATTCACCAGAACGATGGACATCCCCAGCATCGACCCAATCACCAGTGGCAACTTGCGGGCGAACGACATCGAGTAGCCACGGCGGATCAACAAGTCAGAGACGATGCCGGCGAGGAGGATGCCGACCGTCGCGCCTACAAACGGCAGAACAGCGAAGATCCCGGCCTTGATCATGGTCAGCTTGCGTTCTTCGATCAGGTAGGTGGGGAACCAGGTCAGGAAGAAGTACAGCGCCGAGGTGCTGGCGAATTTGCCGACGCAAATTGCCCAGATCTGGCGGTAGCTGAACAGTTCAGCAATTTGCCGCCAGTTGAAGCGGGTGCGTTCCTGACTGCTTTTGACCAGACCGCCGCCGGCTTCGATGTACTTCAGTTCTTCTTTGCTGACTTTCTTGCAGTTCAGCGGATCGCGATACAGGTACAGCCAAAGCACGCCGAAGACGATGCCGAGTACGCCGGTGCTGTAGAACACGTGACGCCAGTCGAAGGTGGTTGCCAGCCAGAGCAGGGCACCAGTAAACAACGCTGTCCCCAGATATTGCCCGCAGACGTAGATGCTGCTGGCGAGACCGCGTTCCCGCGCCGGAAACCACACCGTCACCGCACGACTGTTGGCCGGAAACGCCGGTGCTTCCATCGCACCGACCGCCAGACGCAACCCGAACAAGGACGCGAAGCCCGTGGCAAAGCCCTGGCACACGGTCACCGTCGACCAACTGATCAGGGAAACCCCGTAAGTGAAGCGCGAACCGAAGCGGTCGGCGATGAACCCGGCCGGCACCAGGGCCAAGGCGTAAGTCCAGGCAAATGCCGAGAAAATCAGGCCCATCTCGATCTTGTCCAAGCCAAGATCCTTGGCCATGAACGGCGCGGCAATCGAGATATTGACCCGGTCGATGTAGTTGATGATCGTCGCGATCAGCAGCAACGAGAGCATGAACCAGCGCCGCCGCGAGGGCAGACGCTGCGGCACGACGGCGTCCCGGGCGCCGTCTATCACCGGCGGCACGGTGGCTTGGGAAGAATGTGAATTCGACATGAAGAGACCTCGTTATTGTTAGAAGAGTCGAGATGTTTTCGTGCAGCCGAAGGCGTTTGCCCGCGATGGTCGGGGCATGCCAATCGATACTGAAACGAACGGTGCGAACAGCCGGCGTCAGACGTTCAGAAACGTCTTCCAGTCGGCGTGATCGAGACAATGTCGGGAGGGGTGGCGAGGGGGAATAGCAGAATCATGACGTGCACACCTGTGATTGTTTTTGGAAGAGGTTGGGCTGCGTCGGCTCACAGTGGTCGTACAACGTTGGTAAAGCAACCGAGGGGTTAGAACGTTTTTTTTCTATGGAGGCGGCGTTGCAAAACCTGTCCAAAAAATAAATCCGATGATTTCCTAAGTGTATTTTTAGGTATGGCTGTTAATACATTGATTATTAACAATAAAAAATCTTGATACGTTCTCGGCGGTTTTGGACAGGCTAAACGCCATATCGAGGATAAAAATTCCTTGGAAAGGCAGGTCATCGTATGACTGCTTGCGTGTATTGCGTACATGTCTGCAAGATGAGGGTCGTCAGCTCACTGCCAATACCTGTCGAGGATTCTGCGCAGATGTCGTCACTCAGCCGTATTCCCACCTATGTCATGCAGCAGCGCAGCGAATTGACCGACTTCTATATTCGCGACAAAAAGGGCCGGCGCGCCGAGACCAGTCCCCATCGGCACGAGTATTTCCAGATTCAGATCAACCTCGGTGGCGACACCGTGCAGCACATCGGTAACGTCGAGCGTCCGTTTCCGCGCAATACCCTGGCATTCATCCTGCCGCACCGAGTGCACGTAATCCCGCATCCAGCGGACAGCAATTTCATGGTGATCAATTTTTCCCAGACCTTTCTCTTGCCGCATTTGCAGTGCGACCCGATGGACCTGGAGGAGGTGTCGATTCTGCTGGCGCCGGAGTTATCGCCATTCCGTTTTCAGGAGCATCTGGATTTCATTCTCGGGGATGAGGATTTCGCCAAGGTCTGTGCCTTGATCGAGCAGATGCGCACGCTGGACGAGAACCGTCAGTTTGGTACGCGCGAGATGCTCAAAGGCTTGCTGCTGCAACTGATTGGCAGCGTGTGTTTCCTTTATGCCGAGCCACTCAAGCGTCTGGCCGAGGAGAATGCGGCCGAGGTCAGCCGCCGGGATGCGCTGGGCCGCATGTTCGAATACTTGCGCAAGAACATTGCCGATCCCGATCTCAATCTGATCAAGGTGGCTGCGGCGACGTACCTGTCCCCGACCTATCTGACGCACTGGTTGCGCAAGGAGATCGGCAAGACCTTCACCGAACTGGTGCTCGAACGCAGGATGCACGCGGCACGCAATTTCCTGCTCAACAGCACGCGCTCGGTGGGCGAGGTCGCACGGTTGTGCGGCTTCGCTGACGAGGCGTATTTCTCCCGACGCTTTCGGCAGATTCACGGCCAGCCGCCGGGACAGTTTCGCCGCCGGCAACTCAATCCGGATACGCCGCAATCGCCGTTGAACACCTAGGGCTCAAGCATCAAGGGCCGCCAGACGATCGGAGCAACACCAAGTATTGCGTTGTGCTGCTTAGGGTCGGGCGTTTCGTGGTTCGCGGGTTCAGGTGGGTGTTTGTTCTCCGTGTCTTGCAGTTCGTCGGCGGGGGGCTTTTCGGTGTCGCAGGCAACGTTATCCATGGTTCTTTCGCCAGATGATTACAGGCAGGCAACTATTTGATCTGCACGATTACCTTGCCTTTCGCACGGCCCTGTTCGACGTAAGACAGGGCTTCGCCCGCTGACTCGAAAGCGAAGGTGCGGTCAAGCACAGGACTTATTTCGCCGGCTTCAATCAGCGTGGTGATTTCTTGCAGTTGTGCACCGTTGGCCCGCATAAACAGGAAGCTGTAACGGATATCCTGCTTGCGCGCCTTGCGCCGAATGCTCAGGCTCAACAAGCGCATGACTTGCCGCAGCGGCCACGCCAGGCCCTGCGCCTTGGCGAACTCGGCTGTTGGCGGGCCTGATATGGAAATCAGCTGGCCGCCCGGTTTGAGTACCTTGAGCGAGTTTTCCAGAACGTCGGTGCCGAGGCTGTTCAGCACCACGTCGTAATCGCGCAATTCGCGCTCGAAGTTCTGCTGTTTGTAATCAATCACCACGTCCGCGCCCAGCGCTTTAACCCATTCGACATTCGCGGTGCCGGTGGTGGTCGCGACAACAGCGCCGAGGTGCTTGGCCAGTTGAATGGCAATTGTTCCGACACCGCCGGAACCGGCGTGAATCAAGACCTTCTGACCCTTTTGCAAACGGGCGATGTCGACCAGCGCTTGCCAGGCTGTCAGGGCAACCAAGGGAATCGCCGCGGCCTGTTCCATGCTGAGGTTGGCTGGCTTCAACGCTACGGCGTTTTGCTCGACGGCGATTCGCTCGGCAAACGTGCCGATTCGCTCTTCGGGTACGCGCGCATACACCGCGTCGCCGGGCTTGAAACCCTTGACCGCTGCGCCAACCTCAATCACCACGCCGGCACAATCGTTGCCCAGCACCAAGGGGAATGAGTACGGCAGAATCAGTTTGAATTCGCCGCTGCGAATCTTTGAATCGAGTACGTTGACGCTGGCGGCATGTACTTCAATCAGCACGTCATGGGCGCCGGGTACATGCTCGGGCACGTCGCCAATACGCCCGTTCTGCTTGCCGTAGCGATCGATAAAATAAGCTTTCATGGTGGGGACGGCTCTCACGGTTCTGGGGGAGGGCAGGGTTGCCTGAGCAGATGGGTTCAGCTGTCGAGAAACGCCTGCGCCTTGCTGACAAAGTCAGCGTAGTTCTGGAAAATCGCGCCGTGCCCGGCGTCTTCATAAATGATCAGTTGCGCGTAGGGAATCCGGTTCGCCAGATCAATCGAGTTGACCGTGGGCACCATGATGTCGCTGTCACCGTTGACCACCAGCGTCGGGATTTGCAGGCCGCCAAGGTTCTGCGGCAGCTGTTTTCCCCATGCCTTGATGGCTTTCAACTGCCGCAGAAAAGCGCTGGGTGTCGGGCGCTTGTCGCGATCTTTGCGGCGTTCTTTCAAACGTTGCAGGAAGTCTGTCGCGGCCCGCCGTCCGTTGGCGGTTGTGGTGAAAAACAGATGGAATTTGGGATCGCGTAGGGTCAGCAAGCCCTTGAGCATCAGTGGCCAGGAAACCGCACCGACCTTGGCGATACCGACTCCGCCAGCCGGTCCGGTGCCGGTCAGAATCAGGCGCCGCACCAAGGCAGGATTTTTGAGCGCGATGTCCTGAGCAACGAATCCGCCGAGGGAAAAACCCAGCAGATCGACGCTGGTGAATTCCAGCGCAGCGATCAGGCTGATGACGTCGTCGGCCATCTGTGCGACGGTCAGGGGCGCGGTGCCGCCTGAGCCACCGACACCGCGATAGTCAATGGCGAGCACGCGCCGGGTTCGCGCCAGACCATCGACGATTCGCGGGTCGAAGTCGTCGAGTGCCGCTCCCCAATGATTGAGCAGGATCAGCGGCACCGCCGATTTCGGCCCGAGGTCTCGATAGGCGAAGGCCGTGCCGCCAACCAAAATCGATTGGTTGGCGGCTGTGATGAACGGCATTTGTTCCACTGGACTCACGCCAGATAGCGCTGGGCGACTGCCGACTGGCGGATCTGTGCCAGCAGGCCCTGCCGCGCGGTCTGCAAGGCATCCCAGCGCTCACCTTCATGCAGCGGCGGAATGGTCACCGGTTCGCGACGATCGAAACCGACCAGCGCCGCATCGACCAGATCGCTGACTTCCATGATCTCGCTCAAGGTGTTGATGTCGATGCCCGCGCGATCCCAGATTTCCGTGCGGGTAGCGGCCGGCAGCACGGCTTGCACGTAGACGCCGAGTGGCGACAGTTCCAGGCTCAGCCCCTGAGACAGGAACAGCACAAACGCTTTGGTCGCGCCGTAGACCGACATGCCGAACTCCGGGGCCAGACCGACCACCGAGCCGATGTTGATAATGGCGCCGTTACCGGCCTTCGCCAGACGGGGTGCGATGGCGCTGGCGAGCCGCACCAGTGCCGTGGTGTTGAGGGCAACCAGATTGGCCACTTTGTCGGTGCTCTGCTCGATGAAGTTGCCGGACTGCGCGGCGCCCGCGTTATTGACGAGGATGCCAATGCGCGCATCGTCGCGCAGGCGCGTTTCGACGGTGGTCAGGTCTTTGAGTTGGGTCAGGTCGGCCTGAAGCACATCCACGGCGACGCTGTGTTCGCTACGCAGTTTCGCGGCGAGTGTTTCCAGGCGCTGAAGATCGCGGGCGACCAGCACCAGGTCATGCCCGCGTTGGGCGAAACGTTCGGCGTAAACCGCGCCGATGCCGGTCGAGGCGCCAGTGATAAGAACAGTAAGGTGGGCGTTCATAGGGTCATCTCTTTTCAAAAAAACGATTAAGGAGAGGCAGTAAATGCGCCGGGGCTCGGCTTACTGAGCCGCAGCGCTCCATTCAGCCAGGGTCGGGTAGTCGATGTAGCCTTCCGCGCCGCCGCCATACAGGGTGGCGGGGTTGAATCCGGCCAACGGCGCACCGGCCGCCAGGCGCTCGACCAGATCGGGATTGCCAATGAACGGGCGACCGAAGGCGATCAGATCGGTGTGGTCCTCGGCAATCCGCGCGTTCGCCAGCTCGAGGTCGTAGCCGTTGTTGGCGATGTAGGTGTTTTTGAAACGCTGGCGCAGAGCGCCGAAATCGAACGGCGCGACATCGCGCGGCCCACCGGTTGCGCCTTCGACCACGTGCAGATAAACGATGCCCAGCGCATCGAGTTGCTCGACGATGTAGTCGAATTGCCCTTGCGGGTCGCTGCTCGACACCCCGTTGGCCGGCGACACCGGCGAGAGGCGAATGCCGGTGCGATCTGCGCCAATCTCGGCGACGACCGCGGCCGTCACTTCCAGCAACAAGCGCGCACGATTTTCAATCGAGCCGCCGTAGGCATCGGTGCGCACGTTGGCGCCATCCTTGATGAATTGATCGAGCAAATAGCCGTTGGCACCGTGGATCTCCACACCATCAAATCCTGCGGCGATCGCGTTGACCGCTGCCTGACGGAAATCGTTGACGATCCCCGGGAGTTCGCTGATGTCCAGTGCTCGCGGCGCGGAAACGTCTTCAAAGCGGTTGTTGACGAACACTTTTGTCGCTGGGCGTATCGCGGAAGGGGCAACCGGCGCAGCAGCGTTTTCCTGCAGATCAACGTGCGAAACACGACCGACATGCCACAGTTGCAGAAAGATCTTCGCGCCTTTTTCGTGCACCGCAGCGGTCACCTTGCGCCAGCCATCGATCTGCGCCTGCGTGTAAATCCCCGGGGTGTCCTGATAGCCCTGGCCTTGTCGGGAGATCTGCGTCGCTTCAGAAATCAGCAGGCCAGCGGAGGCGCGCTGGCTGTAATAGGTGGCCGCGAACTCACTGGGCACCAGGCCTTGGCCCGCCCGATTACGGGTCAGCGGCGCGAGAACGATTCGATTCGCCAGCGTCAGGGAGCCAAGCGTGTACGGCGTGAACAGATTTTGATCGGTCATGGGGTTGGATCCGTGCCTGTGGATGAGCAGCGATAATGTCTGTAATTAGGATGATGATCGAAATCTAAACTGTCAACGGTTTTGATTATGGCCGACATCTATGTATCATCGGCGCATGATTTTTCAGCGGAGGTATTGCACGTGAGAGTCACCAAAGCCCAGGCCCAGGCAAACCGCGAGCACATCGTCGAGACCGCTTCGGTGCTGTTTCGTGAGCGAGGTTTTGACGGTGTCGGCGTCGCGGATCTCATGGCGGCGGCCGGATTCACCCACGGCGGTTTCTACAAACACTTTGGCTCGAAGGCCGACCTGATGTCCGAAGCCTCGGCCAACAGCCTTGCGCGCTCGTTGGTCGGTGCCGAAATGGTCGATGTTCAAGGCTTCATCGACGCTTATGTGTCGAAAGAACATCGGGACGGGCGGGGCAGCGGTTGCACCATGGCCGCTTTGTGCGGCGACGCAGCGCGTCAGTCTGACGAAGTGAAAACGGCGTTTGCCGACGGCATCGAGCGCACGCTGCAGACGCTTGGCGACAAGTACCCGACAGGGCCAGACGCGGCATCTGGTGAGGGGCGAGTGAAAATGATCGACATGCTGGCGCGTGCGGTTGGCGCGATTATTTTGTCGCGTGCCTGTCCGGCTGATTCAGCGCTGGCCGATGAAATACTTGCGGTATGCCACGCTGAGATGACCGCGTCGTTGCTGATGTCTGCCGACAGTGCAGAAGTGGCTGGTTGATCGGCATTGTCCTTTTTGAGTTGACGGTGAAACGCTTTTCAGCCGATTTATCCCGTCCCTGTGCGTCAGTAATCTGTACCCAACTTGAACGCAACAACAACTTCAAAAACTCAAAAGGGACGCACACCATGACCACTCCAACCTACAACCGCTTGAACAAAGACGACGCCATCGTGCTGCTGGTTGATCACCAGACCGGCCTGATTTCCCTGGTCCAGGACTTCTCGCCGAACGAGTTCAAGAACAACGTGCTGGCCCTGGCGGATCTGGCCAAGTTCTTCGAACTGCCGACCATCCTCACCACCAGTTTCGAACAAGGCCCGAATGGCCCGCTGGTGCCAGAGTTGAAAGAGATGTTCCCGGACGCGCCGTACATCGCTCGTCCAGGCCAGATCAACGCCTGGGACAACGAAGACTTCGTCAAAGCGATCAAGGCCACCGGTCGCAAGCAAATCATCATTGCCGGCGTGGTGACGGATGTCTGCGTAGCGTTCCCGACCTTGTCGGCGCTGGCGGAAGGGTTTGATGTGTTTGTGGTCACCGACGCTTCCGGCACCTTCAACACCACCGTGCAACAAGCCGCGTGGAGCCGCATGACTCAGGCTGGTGCGCAGATGATGAACTGGTTCTCGGTGGCGTGTGAGCTGCACCGCGACTGGCGCAACGACATTGAAGGGCTGGGTAACTTGCTGTCGCAGCGAATCCCCAACTACCGCAATCTGATGAACAGCTACTCGGCGCTGACCGCTCAGCAGAAGTAAGCCTGCGCGATGTAGACGAAAAGCCTGCCCTGAAAAGCAGGCTTTTTCTGTTTTTCTGCCGGCGTTTCTAGACGGTCGACGGCATTGCCTCCTTTTCGCCGCCTCGGCCTTTGAACGCCAGTGCGAAACACAGCAGAACCCCCACCGAAAATCCTGCCGGGAACAGCCATATACTTCTCCAGTCGTGGCCATTTTGCGCGGTGAAGTGGTCAGTGATCTGACCCGCCACCCAGAATCCGATCAGCATGCCCACACCGTAAGTGGCCAAGGTGATCAGGCCCTGAGCCGAGCTGCGGAAGCGCTCGGGCGCTTTGGCATCGGTGTAGATCTGCCCACAGACGAAGAAAAAGTCATAACACACGCCATGCAGCGCAATACCGATCAGCAGCATGAACGCTTGGTCACCATTGTTGCCGTAGGCGAACAACACATAGCGCAAGGCCCAGGCCAGCATGCCGACCAGTAAGGCAATCTTGATGCCGAAACGCTGGATGAACAGGGGTAGCAGAAGCATGAACAGCACTTCGGAGACCTGACCGAGGGCCATCTTCGCGGTGGGGTTGGTGACACCGATTTCGGCCAGGAACGGATTGGCATTCTGGTAATAGAACGCCAGAGGAATGCAGATCAGGATGGATGCAAGAAAGAACACCAGATAGCTGCGATCCTTGAGCAGGCCCAACGCGTCGGCCCCCAGCATCTGTTTGATGCCAGGCGCATCGGCGGTGGATTTCAACGGTGCGGTTTTCGGCAGGCTGAAGCTGTAGAGCCCCAACACCAGCGAGGCCACGGCAGACATCAGGAACGTGTTGCGTAAACCGCCCGCAGCAATCGCCTGTTGAGCGTCCCAGGCAAAGCCGAAGCTGATCACGATGCCGGCGACGATCCAGCCAACGGTGCCCCACACGCGGATGCGGGAAAACTCCCGGGCCGGGTCTTTGATCTGTCGGAAGGCTACCGCGTTGACCAGGGCCAGGGTTGGCATGTAGACCAGCATGTAGGCCAGCACATAGGGATAAAACGCGCTGAAATCAGGTGCCCGATAAAGCTGAAAAAGCAGCACCGCACCCAGCAGGTGCAACACCGCCAAGATGCGTTCGGCATTGAAAAAACGATCAGCAATCAGACCAACGAAAAACGGCGCAATGATCGCGCCCCACGACTGCGTGGAAAAAGCCATACCCACCTGGCCGCCGCTTGCTGCCAGTGTCGTGGTGAGGAAAGTGCCGAGGGTGACGAACCAGCCGCCCCAGATAAAAAACTGCAAAAACATCATGACGCTGAGTCGCGCATTCATTACGTTCATTTCAATCACCGTATTATTTTTATGTCGGTAACAGCGTGGTAATCAGCGTTCGCCAAGGCCCAGCAGACGCCGGTTGGATTGCTCGTCAGCGCTCACACTGGCGAAATCGTCGAATGCCTTGCGGGTTCGGGTGATCATGTGTCGTTCGATGAAGGCCGCCCCTTCGGCAGCGCCTTGTGCCGCGTCTTTCAGGCAGCATTCCCACTCCAGCACGGCCCATCCGTTGAAGTCGTATTGAGTCAGTTTGCTGAAGATCGCCTTGAAGTCGATCTGGCCATCGCCCAGTGAACGAAACCGGCCCGGGCGATCAACCCAACCCTGATAGCCGCCGTAGACGCCGGATCGCGCGCTGGCGTGAAACTCCGCGTCCTTGGCGTGGAACATGCGGATGCGCGCGTGGTAGCGATCGATGAAGCCCAGGTAGTCCATTTGCTGTAGTAACAGATGGCTCGGGTCATACAGAATTGCCGCGCGTGGATGATGATTCACCGCTTCGAGGAATTGCTCGAAAGAGGCGCCATCGTGCAGATCCTCGCCGGGGTGGATCTCGTAGCAGAGGTCGACGCCGGCCTCATCGAAGCACTCGAGGATCGGCAACCAGCGTTTCGCCAATTCGGCAAAGCCCTGTTCCACCAGACCGGCAGGACGTTGCGGCCACGGGTAGACGTACGGCCAGAGCAGGGCGCCGGAAAAGGTCGCGTGGGCCGTCAACCCCAAGCGCTGACTGGCGCGTGCTGCCAGTTTCAACTGGTTGATCGCCCATTCGGTGCGTGCTTGCGGATTGCCACGCAGCGCTGCCGGGGCAAAGTCGTCGAAAAGTGCGTCGAACGCCGGATGCACCGCGACCAGTTGGCCTTGCAGGTGCGTCGACAGTTCGCTGATCACTACGCCGGCCTTGGCACATTCGGCGACGAGTTCGTCACAGTAATCCTGACTGTCGGCGGCGCGTTCAAGGTCGATGAAGCGCGTGCCGAGGGTTGGCAACTGAATGGCTTTGTAGCCTTGAGAAGCGGCCCATTGCGCGATGTTGGCCAAGGTATCGAAAGGTGCTTCGTCGGCGATGAATTGGGCGAGAAAGATGCCGGGGCCGCGCATTCCGCTCGGGCCTTGATGATCAACGTTCATTGGCGGTTGCTCCATTGGCAAGGTCAGGTATTGCGGTCCATTTGGCTTCGCCACAATGATTGGCGATGGCGGTCTCGATGAAGGCCATGCCGCGCAGCCCGGTGGCTATGCCGGGAACGCCCGGTGCGTCAGGACCGCTCGCATCGTTGAAAATGGCCTGCGCGAGGTCACCGTAGAGATTGGCCATAGCTTCGAGGTAGCCTTCTGGGTGCCCGGCGGGCAAGCGCATGCGCCGCGTGGCGTTTGCGCACAGCCAAGGTTGACCAAGGCCCGAGCGCAGCACGCGCATCGGCTCATTCAAGGGGCGATGGATCAGACTGGCGGGCTCTTCCTGACGCCATTCCAGCCCGCCCTTGTCGCCATACAGACGAATCTTCAGCGGGTTCTCTTCGCCGGCGCACACTTGGCTGGCGATCAATACGCCGCTGGCGCCGTCGGCCATTTTGAACAGCATCGAGGCGTCGTCATCCAGTTGGCGACTGCTCAAATGTGACCCGAGCATCGCGCTGATGAACTGGATGGGTTGACCGGCGACAAACTCCGCGAGGGAAAACGCGTGCGTGCCGATGTCACCGATGCAGCCACCGATGCCGGATTGTTCAGGATTGTCGCGCCAGCCCGCCTGTTTGTTGCCTTCGCCAGCCACATCGCTGCTGAGCCAGCCTTGCGGGTATTCGACGAGGACTTTGCGCAGACGCCCGATTTCACCGCTGGCGACCATCTCGCGTGCCTGCCAGACCATCGCATACCCCAGGTAGGTGTGCGCCAGGGCGTAAATTCGCTGGCTGTTGTTGACCACGCGGGCCAGGTCCTGCACTTGCGCCAGATTGAGCGCAGCAGGCTTTTCACTGAACACATGGAAACCCGCACTCAGTGCTGCACTGGCGATAGGGGCGTGCAGGTGATTGGGCGTGACGATCACCAGCAGTTCCATACGCTGATCGGCCGGCAGTGTTTGTTCGGCGGTCAGCATGTCTTGCCAGGCGTCATAGCAGCGTTGCGCAGGCAGCCCAAGCGCCGCACCACTGCGTTGATTGTTGTGGGCGTCGCGGCTGAACGCACCGCAGACCAGTTCGAAGCGTCCATCGAGACCGGCGGCTTGCCGGTGTGCCTGGGCGATGAAGGCACCTTCACCACCGCCGACGAAGCCCATTCTTATTTTTCGACCTGCAGCAATCATGGCAATTTTCTCAGTGGAGTGGTGCGGAATATCGATGATGTAACCGGTTACATCGTCGGCGAAATCTAGGCCTGAAATTACCGGGTGTCAAACCGTGTCTGACGAATGCCAACGTTTCAGCGCGTGACGCTGTGCGGTAAGCTCGACGGCCGATTTGATTGAAAGAGCGAGGCAGTCTTGTCCAATATCCGCGAAGTGGCACGGCTGGCGGGTGTCTCGGTGGCAACGGTGTCGAGAACATTGAAGTCCCCCGAGCGGGTGCTGCCCGATACCCGCGAGCGGGTCATGGCCGCCGTCCAGCAAACCGGCTATCGACCGAATTTGATGGCGGTGCAGTTTCGCTCGCGTAGAACGGGAAACCTGGTGATTCTGGTCCCGACCATTGCCAACACCTTTTTCGCCAGAGTGATCAGCGGCGCACAAAAAGCCGCGCAGGCCGCCGGTTACCGGTTGCTGTTGTGCGACACCCGGGGCCAGGCATCACTTGAGCGCCAGTTCGCTGATCTGGTGCACGCCCATCAAGCCGATGGCGTCATTCAGTTGCGCGCCTATGATCCCTTCGAAGAATCTGCCGCCGAGCCAGCACTGGCCCCGATCGTCAATGCCTGCGAAGTCATCCGGCACGGACGGCATCCAACGATCAGTCTGGATAACGTTGCGGCGGCCAAAGCCATGACCGAGTACCTGATCGCGATGGGGCATCAGCGCATCGGACTGATCAAAGGACCGAAAGGCAGCCCGCTCACGCGTGATCGTCTGGCGGGTTATGAGGCGGCCCTGCGCGATGCCGGTCTCGCGCTCGATCACACGCTTATCTGTCACGGCGATTTCACGCTCGACGCGGGCTATTCAGGTGCCGGCAAACTGCTCGCGCTCGACCACCGACCGAGCGCGCTGTTTTGTGAAAATGACGAAATGGCCATCGGCGCGCTCAAGTGGATCAAAGAGCAGGGGCTGCGCGTGCCGGAGGATATTTCTCTCGCCGGGTTCGATGATATTCCAATGGCCGCGTACTGCGATCCACCGCTGACGACCATTGCTCAACCCGCCGAAATGTTTGGCGAGAAAGCCGTGGAAATGCTGATTGCGCTGATCGAGAAACAGCCGTTGCCGCAACGGCATGTGGTGTTGCCGTTCGCGTTGACCAAGCGCGACAGCACGGCGCGGGTTGATCAAGCGGGTAGGTGAATCTCTGAATTCCAAGCCGACGCAACCAAGCGATAGCACGAGCAAAAAAAACCTGTGGCGAGGGCGCTTGCTCCCTCGCCACAGTCATGGTGGATCCTCATGGCTCTGAAAAAAACAGGCGACTATCGAACCGCGTAAACCTTGCGCACATAGCGCGTACTCTTCCACGCGCAGGACGCACCGCGCGGTACGAACACGCTGTCGCCGGTATCGACTGTAACGCTCGATCCGTCCGGCGCGAGTAATGCGACGCTGCCTTCGATCAGGTGCATCAACTCATTGAGTGTGTGTGCTCGGCCGTGGCGTTCATAGGGCGTCGAATCCCACACACCGACACGCAGATCGGTTACCGGATCTTCGAAGGCATTGCGCGAACGGCATTGTGGTGTCGCGCCAATCAGAATCTGCTCTTGCGGTGCCGCCGACGGCGATAGCATCGCCAACGGATCGAGGCCGGTGAGGCCGGGTGTCGGGGTGTCAGTGGTCATCGCACAGAAAGCCCATTGCGTTCCGACCTGAGCCTCTATTCGCAGCGAGGTGCCACGGCCGATCACTGCGCTGCTGCCGACAGTCAATGCCAATGTCTGTTCGCCGGCTTTCAGCCGCACGTGCCCGGCATGCACGACAATAGTTTCGGTGTGCGCAAAATCCTCGATGTCCATCGACTCGCCAACCTCAACGATGCCTGCACTGATGCCGTCAGCACCGTGCCAAGCAACGCGTCGGCCAGCGGCAAAAGGATCTCTGGCGCTCAGCGCCATCTGTTCGAAAGACGTAGCGATGCGGCCACCGTCGGCGCGAGCCAACAGCACAACAGTAGGTTGCGACATACGAAGAACACTCCATTAGAAAACGTTGAGGCACTGCAACAGCGCAATCAACCGATGGCTTGGGTAACCAGAGCAAACTGGCGCACGCCATTGGCGGCCGCAGGAGGCGTGCCCCGGGCCATTTGCGCAACGGTGTCGATCTGCTTGAGTCCGGCTGTTTCCAGCCATTCGGCGAGGCCACAATCGGCTGGAATGTCGATGCGCACAAAGGCGTCCGGCACTTGGTTCAACAATGTGCCGATCAAGTACTCGGCTTGTTCGAGGTTTTCAGCAACCACCGGGCCTATGCAGCGGCCGCGTCCGAACGGGCGCATCAGCGCGAAGGCGCGCAACTGGCCGTCGCGTTGAATGCCGACGGACTGTTCCACCACCGGCGCCAGGTCGTCCAGCACCGCGCGCCGATCCAGACCGCTGGCAGCGTTCGCCAGCGTCAACAGTTGTTGCTGATCCGCAGCCGTCAGCGCACGACATGCTTCGCCCTCGGCCAGCGAGGTCAGCGCCGGTGCGTGCGCCTGGCCCTGATGTTGCTGGATCCTGCCAAACTCGACAAAACCCTGACTGGCATACAGCGGCGCACCGGCGAGGGTCGCATTCAACATGGGCGTTCGCGCCTGGCAGGCATCGAGGGCTTGCTCCATCAACTGGCGTCCGATGCCTTTGCCTTGGTAGTCGTCGCTGACGATGACCAGCCCGATGGTGGCGAAATCACCTTGCGGGCAGGCGAATGCCGTACCGATCAAGCGTTCGCCATCAAGCACGACGAAACCGGCACTGACCCGTTGCAGCATCGCCCAGTCGTCCAGTCGATGCGGCCATTTCAGTTGCACGGACAAGGCATGGGCGGCGCAGAGATCGGCGGCGGTCATCGGGCGATAAACATAATCGGACGGGTGTGAGGCGGACATGGCGAGTCTCCGTTGAACAATGTGCGCGAGCGCCCGGTTTTGCGGCGCGATGGTGCCTGTATCCCATCTGGGTGAAGCGCTGACAAGGGGCGATCGCGCATTCGGCAGATTCGGCGAGACGATGCCCGCAAGACCACACTTACTACTTATTTGCACGGCAAGGTCGGCAGCAAATGCTTGGGCTTTTTTTCTACGATGGAGGCCTGAGTAATGACTCGCCGGCCCCTCTTCTGGAGTGCTCCATGAATAGCTTCGATCCCCGCCTTATCGCTGTTCGCAGCGCCCACTTCATTGACGGTCAATACCGCGATGCGCATTCAGGGCTGGAAGTGGTTCGCCCCTCCGACGGCCAGGTCTATGCCGAACTACCGGTGGCGGATGCCGACCTGGTGGACGAAGCCGTCAATAATGCCTGGCAGGCCTTCAATCGCAGCGACTGGGCCAGCCGTCCACCGCGCGAGCGGGCGCGGGTGATGCGGCGCTGGGCCGATCTGATTGAGGCGGACGCGGAGATTCTTGCGCCTCTGGAAGCCGTCGGCTCAACCCGCCCGCACAAAGATGTGATCGCCTGGGATATTCCCTATGTGGCCGAAGGCATTCGTTTTTTTGCCGAACTGGCGGACAAGCATGGCGGTCAGGTCGCCGCCACCCAGACTGATCGCCTGGGCATGCAGATTGCTGAACCCTATGGGGTGATCGCCGCCATTGCGCCATGGAATTTTCCGCTGAGCATGGCGTCCTGGAAGGTCGCGCCAGCCTTGGCTGCGGGCAATGCCGTGGTGCTCAAACCTTCAGAGCTGACGCCGTTCTCCAGTCTGCGCTTTGCTGAACTGGCGTTGCTCGCGGGGCTGCCGGCCGGCATCTTCAACGTCGTGCAGGGGGATGGCCGTGTGACGGGCGACGCACTGTGCCGACATCCGCGTGTGGGTAAAGTGACGTTCACCGGCTCCACGGCAACCGGTTCGAGCATCATGTCGACGTGCGCGCTGGTCGGGCCCAAACCGGTCACACTGGAGCTCGGTGGCAAAAGTCCACAATTGGTCTTCGCCGATATCCCCGACATTGCCAAAACCGCGCGCACCGTGGCCTTGGCAATTACCGGTAACGCTGGCCAGGTGTGCGTCTCCGGCTCACGGCTGTTGATTGAGCGCTCGATCATGGAACCCTTCCTGGCGCACTTGCAGGCTTATTTCGAGACGCTGCGTCCCGGCCCTACCTGGTCGTCGCAAAGCACGCTGTCACCGATCATTTCGCGGCTGCAGGCCAGTCGTATTGATGGCATCGTCCAGCGCTCGCGCCAGGCCGGGGCTGAGGTGTTGACCGGCGGCGGGCTGTTTGAAGAGATGGGCGGTGCTTACTATCAACCGACGTTGCTGACCGGGGTCGACAATCAGAATCCGGCGGTCTGCGAAGAGATCTTCGGGCCAGTGCTGACGGTGCAGGCGTTCGATGACGAGGAGCAGGCACTCAGTCTGGCTGCGCACGCCACTTACGGTCTGGCCGCGGGCGTACACACCGCCGATATCAATCGCGCCTTGCGCCTGGTGCGCAAACTGGAGGCGGGGACGGTGTGGGTCAACCGTTACGGGCGCAGTAACGATTACATCCTGCCCACCGGTGGCTATAAACGTTCCGGTATCGGCAAGGACCTGGGGCGCGAGGCGTTCGAGGCCAATCTGCGCTTCAAGAGTGTGCTGATCGATATTGTTCAGTAATGCCGATCAAACCGTGGGAGCGAGTTTGCTCGCGAAGAGGGCGTCTGAGGCGACATTGATGTTGCCTGACACAGCGCTTTGCGAGCAGGTTCGCGCTCGCAGAGATCGGGTCATCCAGTGGCATCAGTAACGCTTGCATCAGCCGCCAAACGGGCGCGTCCTTAGGGGCGCGCCCGTTTTCGTTTTGCGCGGCGCAGTTTCTGCGGTGAATGCCGCAAAACCAGCGCGCAAACAGCCAAAGGAGGTCCATAAGGGCGCACAAATACAGGGTTTGCCCAACGCTGGAGCGAGCCGCAAAGTCTGCTGAGGCAGGTGGCCAAAACGGTGGTTTGTATCGAGCAGAGGTCGCTTTTAACGCCATCTGCTGAATTCACAGTGTTGTAATGACGGTGTGCTGCAGCGTTGCATCACCGCTTGCCAATCAAGCGAATGCTGGCCGCGCCATGACCTCAACGAACTTCAGGATCGCACCCAATGAGCTTTCTTCGTCCCAAATTCATTACGTTCGACTGCTACGGTACGCTGACCAATTTCCACATGGGCACCATGACGCGCGAACTCTTCGCCGATCGCGTGCCAGCGGAGCAGATGGACCAGTTCGTCAAGGATTTCTCGGCTTATCGCCTGGATCAGGTCATGGGCGACTGGATGCCTTACGACGAGATTCTCAAGACAGCACTGGCGCGTACCTGCAAGCGTTGGGGCGTCGAGTACCGCGACGAAGGTCAGCTGTACTACGACGCTGTGCCAACCTGGGGCCCACACGCGGATGTGCCGGCCGGCCTGTCGAAAATTGCCGACAAGATCCCGCTGGTGATTTTTTCCAACGCCAGCGACAGTCAGATCATGTCCAACGTCGACAAACTCGGCGCGCCGTTTCACAAGGTCTTCACCGCTGAGCAGGCACAAGCCTACAAGCCACGCCTGGCGGCGTTCGAGTTCATGCTCGACAACCTTGGCTGCGGCCCGGAAGACATCTTGCATGTGTCCTCCAGCTTCCGTTATGACTTGATGCCGGCACACGACATGAAGATCAAGAACAAGGCCTTCGTCGCCCGCGGTCACGAAGTCCCGGGCAATGCGTTTTACGGCTATCAGCAGATCACTGACATCGGCGGGCTGCCGGCGCTGGTCGGTCTCTGAGTTGCATCGGCATCGGCATTTTTTCTGGCATAGGCGAATCAGACATGGGCAGTGAATCCTACTGGCTCGACACCGCGCCGGCCTTCACCGGTGGGCAACTCGGCGCATTGCCCGCGCAGGTCGATGTGGCCGTCGTGGGGGGTGGTTTCACCGGGTTGGCGGCGGCCCGCGCCTTGGCGCTCAAGGGTGCCAGTGTGGTGGTGCTCGAAGCCGGGCGAGTGATCGGCGAAGCTTCGGGGCGTAACGGTGGGCAATGCAACACCGGAGTGGCCCAGGATTACGCCGGCCTCAGTGCCAGCCTCGGTGCGGACAGGGCGCGCACCTATTACCAGGCGTATGAGCGAGCAGTGCAAAGTGTTGTTTCGCTGGTGGAGCAGGAGCAGATCGCCTGCGACCTGATCCGCAACGGCAAGCTGAAACTGGCCGCCAAACCCATGCACTACGAAGGCCTGGCGCGCACTTGTGAGCTGATTCGTCGTGAGGTCGATGCCGATGTCGAGTTGTTGTCCGCCGAGCAGACTCGCGCTGAAGTGAATTCGGCACAGTTTCACGGCGCTCTGCTGCAACGCAACGGCGTGCAAATGCACGTCGGCCGCTTCGGCGTCGGCTTGGCCGAAGCGGCGGCGCGGCACGGTGCTCTGATCCATCAAGGCACTTCGGTGCTGGATTGGAAGGCCAAGGCCGGCGGCTATCAGGTCAATACCAGCAAGGGTTCGCTGCACGCCGGGCAGGTGCTGCTCGCCACTGGCGCCTGTCAACACGGCGGCTTGAGCTGGTATCGGCGGCGCATCGTTCCGGTCGGCAGTTTCGTCATCGCTACCGAGGTATTGCCAGACGCGTTGATCGAACAATTGCTGCCGTGTCGTCGCGCCTATGTCACCAGCCGCATGATCGGTAACTACTTTCGCCTGACCCCGGACAACCGTTTGCTGTTTGGCGGCCGCGCGCGGTTCGCCATGTCCGACAGCGTCAACGACGTCAAGAGCGGCAAGGTTCTGCAAGCCGCCATGGTGCAGATGTTCCCGCAATTGGCCGAGGTGAAGATCGACTACTGCTGGGGCGGACTGGTCGACATGACCTCCGATCGGCTACCTCGGGCCGGTCAGCATGGCGGGGTTTTTCACTCCATGGGTTACAGCGGCCACGGTGTACAGATGTCGGTACACATGGGCCAGGTCATGGCCGAGGTGATGGCGGGTAACGTCGAGGCCAATCCGTGGCGCGAACTTGAATGGCCAGCCATCCCCGGGCATTTCGGCAAGCCTTGGTTTTTGCCGTTCGTGGGCGCGTATTACCGCTTTCAGGATTATCTGCATTGAGTTGCTGTTGTGGCGTCACCGTCGTTTGCGTTTCAGGACGTTCCGGTCAACCGGAACACTCGAGCCTTCTCATCTTCGACAGGTAGCACTGATATGACTGACAACAAGAACGACTCACCCCTGATCTCCGGCGAAGAAAGCCTGCGGGTTTTCGAGGGCCTCAATCGTGGCATGTCACGCCGTCATGCCCTGCAAATGCTCGGTGTCGCGGGGGTCGCCGCGGCGGGCGCCGGCAGCCTGTTTGGCGCTGCCGGCAAGCTGTTCGCCGATGAAGCGGCAACACCGGGCAAAGGCAAACCGGGCGGGCGCATTCGTGTCGCCGGGATGTCCAGTTCCACGGCGGACACCCTCGACCCGGCCAAAGGCGCGTTGTCCACCGATTATGTGCGCCACTACATGTTCTACAACGGCCTGACCCGATTCGACTCGCATCTGGTGCCGCAACTGGAACTGGCCGAGCGCATCGACAACACCGACGCCACCGTGTGGACCATCACCCTGCGCAAAGACGTGACCTTCCACAACGGCAAGACCCTGAGCGCCGCCGACGTGGTGTTTTCGTTGTCGCGACACAAGGACCCGCTCACCGGTTCGAAAGTCATGCCGCTGATGGAGCAGTTCGTCGAGATCAAGGCTACCGGCACCAACGAAGTACAGATCCGCCTGAGCGCCCCCAACGCAGAGCTGCCGTCGATTCTCGCGGTGTCGCACCTGCTGATCGTTCCCGAAGGCACCACCGACTTCAATCAGGGCATCGGCACCGGGCCGTTCAAGGTCAAGGAATTCAAACCGGGCGTGCGTTCGGTGGCTGCGCGCAACACCGGTTACTGGAAACCAGGCCTGCCGTACCTCGACGAAATCGAGTTCATCGCCATTGGTGACGAACCGTCGCGGGTCAACGCGCTGCTTTCCGGCGACGTACACATGATCAATGAGGTCAATCCGCGTTCTACCACCCGGATCAAGGCCAGTGCCAAGCATCGGGTCGTTGATGCGCCGTCGGGCAACTACACTGATTTGATCATTCGTCAGGATCAGATGCCCGGCAAAAGCGCCGAATTCACCCAGGCGATGAAGTATCTGCTCGACCGCGAGCAGGTCAAATCGGCGGTGTTCCGTGGCTTTGCCGTGGTCGGCAACGACCATCCGATTGCGCCGGGTTCGCGCTATTACAACGCCGACCTGCCACAAACCGTCTATGACCCGGAAAAAGCCCGGTTCCTGCTGAAGAAAGCCGGGATGGAAAACATCAGCATGCCGCTGGTCGCATCGCCGGCCGCCACCGGTTCAGTGGATATCGCGGTGCTGTTGCAGCAATCGGCGAAACAGGCCGGGCTGAAACTCGACGTCAACCGTCTGCCGAGCGACGGCTATTGGTCCAACCACTGGATGAAGCACCCGCTGAGCTTCGGCAACATCAACCCGCGGCCGAACGCCGACGTGATGTTCTCGCAGTTCTTCCAGTCGAAAGCGCCGTGGAACGAGTCCGGTTGGCAGAACGATCAGTTCGACCAACTGCTGATGCTCGCCCGCGCCGAAACCGACGACGCCAAGCGCAGCAA
Source organism: Pseudomonas tensinigenes (assembly GCF_014268445.2). NCBI lineage: Bacteria > Pseudomonadati > Pseudomonadota > Gammaproteobacteria > Pseudomonadales > Pseudomonadaceae > Pseudomonas > Pseudomonas tensinigenes. Next base: position 3,999,610 of record NZ_CP077089.1, on the reverse strand, counting down.
GATGTACGCCGATATGCAATCGCTGGTGCACGACCACAGCGGCATCGGCGTGCCGGTGTTCATCAGCAACATCGATGGCGTTGACCAGCGCATCAAAGGCTACAGCAGCAATCCGCTGGGCGGCTTCATGGGTTACATGTTCGCCGAGCAGGTCTGGCTGGACGCTTGATAAGCCGTCGGTTTGAGCGGCAGTAACAGTGCAGGAGGACAGGCGATGAACAGCAACACCTTGTGGTTGATCGGCCGGCGCATGGGCGCCGCGATCGTGACGTTGTTGATTGTGTCCATGGTCGTGTTCGCGATCACGGCGGTATTGCCGGGCGACGCCGCGCAACAATCGCTTGGGCAGTTCGCCACGCCGGAGCAGGTCGCGGCGTTGCGCCTGAAACTGGGCCTCGATCAGCCCGGCGTGTTGCGCTACTTGCACTGGCTGATGAACTTGCTCAGTGGCGACATGGGCCTGTCGGTTTCCAACGCCATGCCGGTGGGTGAGCTGATGGCCGGGCGCGTCCCCAACACCTTGATGCTGGCCGGCGCTACTGCATTGGTTTCGGTACCGGTGGCGCTGATTCTGGGCATCGGTTCGGCGATGGGAAGGGGCGGGCGACTCGACAGCCTGCTGAGCTTTTTCACCCTGGCCATGGTCGCCGTTCCGGAGTTTCTGGTGGCGACCCTGGCGGTGCTGATCTTCGCGGTAAACCTGGGTTGGTTATCGGCGCTGTCCTATGCCAGCGACATCACTTCACCGTGGCAATTCATGCGCACTTACGCTTTACCGGTGATGACCCTGTGTTGCGTGATCGTCGCGCAAATGGCCCGCATGACCCGCGCAGCGGTGATCGATCAACTCGACAGTCCTTACGTGGAAATGGCTCGGCTCAAAGGGGTCAGCCCGATCCGTATCGTACTGCGGCACGCCTTGCCCAACGCGATCGGGCCGATTGCCAACGCCATCGCCCTGAGCCTTTCCTACCTGCTGGGCGGGGTGGTCATCGTCGAGACCATCTTCAACTATCCCGGTATCGCCAGCCTGATGGTCGATGCCGTGACCAACCGTGACATGGCACTGGTTCAGGCCTGCACCATGTTGTTCTGTACAGCGTACCTGGGGCTGGTGCTGCTCGCCGACCTGTGCGCCATTTTGTCCAACCCGAGGCTGAGAAACCAATGAACAATCTCATTGTGAAATCGACGCCTTCAGCGCCCGACCTGTCGGTGGGCAAGGTGTCCCATGGCCCGGCCTGGCTGGGTCTGATCGGTGCTGCGATGTGCCTTCTGTGGTTGCTGGTGGCAATGTTCGGCCCGTGGCTGGCACCCCATCCGGTGGGCGAAGTGGTGTCGGACAATGTCTTTGACAGCATCAGTGCCCTGTACCCGTTCGGCACTGATTATCTGGGCCGTGACATGCTCAGCCGCGTGCTCGTCGGCGCCCGCTTCACGGTGGGCCTGGCGTTGATTGCGGCGATATTGGCCAGTGGCCTGGGCACCAGTTGCGCGCTGCTGTCTGTGGTGTCGCCAAAATGGCTGGACGAAGTGATCAGTCGCCTGATGGACGCGTTCATCTCGATCCCGAGCAAGATGCTCGCGCTGATCATGGTCTCGGCGTTTGGTTCGTCGGTGATGTTGCTGGTATGCACCGCCGTGCTGAGCTTCGCTCCCGGGGCCTTTCGCATTGCCCGCAGCATGGCAGTGAACATCGAGGCTTTGGAGTACGTGCAAGTGGCGCGTACCCGTGGCGAACGGCGCCTGTACATTGCCTGTGTGGAAATCCTGCCGAACATGCTCAACCCGGTGCTGACCGATCTGGGCCTGCGGTTCGGCTTTATTGTGTTGCTGCTCAGTGGCATGAGCTTCCTTGGTCTGGGCGTGCAACCACCCGACGCCGACCTTGGTTCGCTGGTGCGCGAAAATATCGGCGGACTCAATCAGGGCGCCCCGGCCATCGTCATTCCGGCACTGGCAATCGGCACCCTGACCATTGGCGTGAATCTGTTTATCGACAGACTGTCGTCTCGCCGCAGTCGCCGTTCGGGAGGTCATTGAAATGAGCCAATTGATTCGAGTCGAAGACTTGCGGGTGGTCGCGTGTGGCGAGCGCGGTGAAAGCGAAATCGTCAAAGGCGTGAGTTTCGCCCTGGAAAAAGGCGAAGTATTGGCGCTGATCGGTGAGTCCGGGTCGGGCAAAACCACCATCGCCCTGGCCTTGCTCGGGTACGCCCGGCGTGGCTGCCGGTTGTCCGGCGGAGTGGTGCAGGTCGGTGAGCACGACATGCTGGCCCTCAGCGAAAAAGAACTGCAAAAACTGCGCGGCAACCGTGTGTCGTACATCGCGCAAAGCGCGGCGGCGGCGTTCAATCCGGCAAAAAGACTGCTAGATCAAGTGGTGGAGGGCGCATTGATTCACGGTTTGGGCACCCGTGCGGTGCTCGAGGCCAAAGCCATCGCGTTGTTTCGCGACCTCGCATTACCGAACCCTGAGCGCATTGGCCAACGTTATCCGCATCAGGTGTCGGGCGGGCAATTGCAGCGGGTGATGGCGGCGATGGCGCTGATCAGCGATCCGTTGCTGGTGGTCCTCGATGAACCGACCACCGCCCTCGATGTGACCACCCAGATCGACGTGTTGCGTGCCTTCAAACGGGTGGTTCGCGAACGGGGTGCGACCGCTGTCTACGTGTCCCACGATCTGGCGGTGGTGGCGCAAATGGCTGACCAGATTGTGGTGCTCAATGGCGGCCGGATATTCGAACAGAGCGCTACCGCGCCGTTGTTGAAGGGGCCGGCCCATGAATACACCCGCAGCCTGTTGGCCGCCGCGCGCCCGGACACCTCGATCCGGCCACCCTGCGGCATTGCTGAAGAGCAACCGCTGCTGACCATCAAAGGCCTGACCGCTGGCTACGGCAACAAGAACACGCACGGCATGCCGGCGATCCGCGTATTGGAAGACATTGATCTGACCGTGCGTCGCGGGCAGGCCATTGGCGTGATCGGTGAGTCCGGTTCCGGCAAGTCGACGCTGGCGCGGGTGGTGGCGGGGTTGCTGTGTCCGGCGCTGGGCGGGTTGACCTTCGATGGTCAGCCACTCGGCGGCTGCCTGTCCGAACGCACCGATGAGCAGTTCCGACGGATACAGATGGTCTTTCAAAACGCCGATACCGCGCTTAACCCGATGCACAGTGTCAGCACCATCCTCGGTCGGCCGCTGAAAATGTATTTTGGCCTCAAGGGCGCGGCGTTGCACGAACGAATCGGCGAACTGCTCGATCTGGTGCGTTTGCCCCGAACCCTGGCCGAACGTCGGCCGAATGAACTGTCCGGCGGGCAAAAACAACGGGTCAACCTGGCACGTGCGCTGGCGGCAAAACCGGACTTGATCCTGTGCGATGAAGTGACCTCGGCACTGGACACGGTGGTGGGTGCGGCGATTCTCGAACTGTTGCGTGATCTGCGTCAGGAGCTGGGCGTTTCGTACCTGTTTATCAGTCACGACATCTCCACCGTGCGGGCGCTGTGCGATGACATTGTGGTGATGTACAGCGGCCACAAAGTTCAGGCTGGGACGCGTCAGGCATTTGCCCAGCCGCCGTTTCACCCCTACACCGACTTGCTGATTCATTCTGTCCCGGAACTGCGCCAGGGCTGGCTGGAGAATTGCGGCACGACGTGTGGGGAACTGCCGCCGGTGGGGGCCAGATCCGACGAACCAGAACTGTGTACGTTCCTCGACCGCTGTCCGGTGCGGGTCGATGGCCTGTGCAATCGCAGCGCGCCTGTGCGTCGCAACATTGACGGCGGCAGTGAAATTCTCTGTCACCACGACAGCGTCGAACTGCTGAAAACCCAGCGCGATGTCATCAATCTGAGTCAGGGAGCCTATGCATGAGCGGGCGTTTTGTAAGGCTGGCCGAACAGGGGCGACCTAGCGTCAACCTGACGGTGGATGGTGCGCAGGTGCAAGCGTTGCAGGGTGACACGTTGATGGTTGCCGTACTGACTCACGGCAATGCCTTGCGTCAATCGGAGTTTGATTCAGGTCGACGCGCCGGGTTTTGCCTGATGGGCGCCTGCCAGGATTGCTGGGTCTGGACGCGCAGCGGCGAGCGTTTGCGCGCCTGTTCCAATGAAGTGCGTGAAGGCCTGGACATTGTCACCACGCAACCGGAGGCAAAATGGCCATTGCACGCATAGTCATTGTCGGCGCCGGGCCTGCGGGCATTCGTTGTGCCGAAACGTTGGTGGCGGCCGGTTTCAAACCGACGCTGATCGATGAAAATCGCCGCGACGGCGGACAAATCTATCGTCGCCAGCCCGAGGGATTCACCCGCAATTACGCCACGCTGTACGGCAGCGAAGCGCATAAGGCGCAAGACCTGCATGAGAGCTTTGATCACCTGCGCGAGCGGATCGACTATCGCCCGGACACCCTGGTGTGGAACCTCACGCCGGGACAATTGTGCTGCGTCAGTCAGGGCCGGCACTCGACGCTGGATTACGACGCGTTGCTGCTCTGCACGGGCGCCACTGACCGGCTGATGCCGATTGAAGGCTGGCAACTGGCGGGCACTTACAGCCTTGGCGGGGCGCAGATTGCGCTCAAGTCGCAAGCGGTGTCGATTGGTCGCAGCGTTGTGTTCATGGGCAGCGGGCCGTTGCTGTATCTGGTTGCCAGTCAGTATGTGAAAGCCGGGGCGACGGTGGCCGCGGTGCTGGACACCTCGCCGCTGCACAAGCGCATCGGCGCACTGCCGAAATTGCTCGCGCGCCCCGGCGTGCTGTTGACCGGGATGAAATTGTTGGCGCAGTTGTATCGGGCAAAGATACCGGTGCATCTCGGCGTCGAGCCGTTGCAGGTACTGGGTGATGCAGCCAGCGGCGTCAGCGGCGTGCGGATACGCACCGGTAAAGGTGAAACGCTGAGTCTGGATTGCGATGCCGTGGCGCTGGGTTATCACTTGCGTCCGGAAACTCAGTTGGCGGATCTGGCGGGATGCCGGATGGCTTTTGACCAGGCGTCCGGCCAGTGGTGGCTGGCGGTCGACGACGCGGGGCGCACGTCGGTCAGCGGTGTCTACGCTGCCGGCGACGGCGCGAAAATTCGCGGTGCCGATGCGGCTGAGCACGCCGGGCGACTGGTGGCCATGGCCTTGCTGGAAGATTTGAACCAACCGGTAAACGCCGGTCTGCGTGAGCAACAACGGCAGGCGCTGGTGGTGATGGATCAGTTTCGTCTTGGTCTGGCGCAAGCCTTTCCCTGGCCTGCGCAGCAAGCTGCGGCGTTGCCGGACGCTGCCATTGTCTGTCGGTGCGAAATGATCAGCGCCGGTGAGCTGCGCCGCACTGTCAGCGAGAAGGGCGCCTGTGAGGTCAACCGTGCCAAAGCGTTCAGCCGGGTCGGCATGGGCCGCTGTCAGGGCCGTTATTGTTCCCAGGCCGGGGCCGAGGTGATCGCGGCAGCGGCGGGTGTCAGCGTGCAGCAGGTCGGTCGACAACGCGGCCAGGCGCCGGTCAAACCGCTTTCGATGTTCACCGAGGAGGTGTCGCCATGACTGTTGAAAAAGCTGATGTGGTGATTGTCGGCGGTGGCTTGATGGGCTCGGCGGCAGCGTTTTTCCTGCGTCGTCGCGGGCACTCGGTGATCCTGCTTGAGCGTGACCAGATCGGCCAGTACGCCAGCGGTGTCAACTTCGGCAACGTCCGTCGTCAGGGCCGCTATCTGGGGCAACTGGAACTGGCCAACCGTTCATGGGCATTGTGGAAGCGCTTGCCGGAACTGATCGATGACGACCTGGAGTTCATCGCCAGCGGGCACATGCGCGTGTGTTATCGCGACGACGAAATTGCCGAACTGGAGGCGTATGCCAACGCGCCGGAAGCGGCGCAACTGGATCTGCAAATCTACCGTGGCCAAGCGTTGCATGAGCGCTTTCCCTTCCTTGGCCCAGACGTCAAGGGTGGCTCTTACGCTCCGCACGATGGTCACGCCAATCCACGCCTGGCGGCACCTGCATTTGCCCGGGCAGCACGGCGTCAGGGGGCGCGGATCGAGGAACAGACTGAAGTGGCCGAAGTGCAAAAGGTTGCTGGCGATTTTCGCGTCAGCACCACCGATGGCCGCCAGTTCAGCGCGGCACAGTTGTTGATTACTGCCGGTGCGTGGGGGCAGAAGCTGTCGCAACAATTCGGCGAACCGGTGCCGCTGGGCACCCACGGCCCGCAAATGGCCGTGACCGAGCCGGTGCCGTACGCGTTGCCGACGGTGATTGGCGTTTACACCAAGATCGCCGAGGAAGTGATCTATTTTCGGCAGATTCCGCGCGGCAACATCGTCATCGGTGGCGGCTACCGCAGCAAGCCGGACATGCTCAATCGCCGCGCCTATTTCGAGCCGCGCAGTCTGCTCAATCAGATGGAACAGATGCGGCGCCTGCTGCCAGGTGTCGGCAATCTGAACATCATCCGCGTCTGGAGTGGCATTGAAGGTTATCTGCCGGACTCCTTGCCGATCATGGGACCGAGCGGCACGGTTGACGGTTTGTTCTATGCCTTCGGATTCTGCGGTCACGGCTTCCAGCTCGGCCCTGGGGTGGGTGACGTCATGGCCGAACTGATCAGCACCGGCAGCACCAGCACCTCGATTGAACCGTTCTCCATCCGCCGGTTCGCCACCCTGACCGAGCAACGGAGCAAAGCCTCATGAAGCCGCGCGTACTGGAGATTCTCAAGCGTTTGTTGGCGTTCGACACAGTCTCTTCGGAGTCGAACATGGCCCTGATTGATTACGTCCGCGAATTGCTGCTGAGCAAGGGCATCGAGTCGCTGATCGTCAAAGACCAAACCGGCAGGAAAGCCAACCTGTTCGCCAGCACCGGCCCGCAAGGCGTGCCGGGTATCCTGCTGTCCGGGCACACCGACGTAGTGCCGGCGGCAGGGCAGGCGTGGACGCTTGAGCCGTTTCAGGCGACCCTGCAGGACGGGCGAATTTACGGGCGCGGCAGTTGCGACATGAAAGGGTTCATTGCCTTGGCCATCGACGCGATGCTCGACGCTGCCGACCATTCGCTGAACCGGCCATTGCAACTGGCATTGTCCCACGACGAAGAAACCGGCTGCGTCGGTGTGCGGCGCTTGCTCGACGTTTTGCATCTAGCCCCGGTGCGCCCGTTTCTGTGCCTGATTGGCGAGCCGACCAACATGCAGTTCGTACTCGGGCACAAGGGCAAGGGCTCCTATCGCACCTACTGTCGTGGCCTGGAAGCGCATTCCTCACTGGCGCCTCGCTCGGTCAATGCGATTCACGTGGCCTGCGACTTTATCGCCGCACTGCGCGACAGTCAGCGCCAATTGCAGGAGCAGGGCGCCCAGGATACGGATTACGACGTGCCTTACACCACGGTGCATGTCGGTCAGATTGGTGGCGGGCGGGCCCTGAACATCGTGCCCAATCTGTGCACTCTGGACTTCGAGGTGCGCAACTTGCCGGCCGATGATCTGGACCAGTTTCTCGCGCAGATGCAGGAGCGCGCCGAGCTGATCGTGCGCGAGGCGCGTTTACTGTCGAGCGTCGCCGCCATCGAGATCGAAACGCTGAATGTCTATCCTGGGCTCGACACGCATCCGAGCGTCGAAGCCGTGCGCTTTCTGAAAAACTTCGCCGCGCCGGATACCGGTGTGTCCAAGGTGTCTTTCGGCACGGAAGGCGGTTTGTTCAAGCAGCGTCTGGATGTGCCGGTGGTGGTGTGCGGGCCGGGTTCGATCGAGCAGGCGCACAAGCCGGATGAGTTTATCGAGGTCAGTCAGATGGAGGCCGGGGAGCGGTTTCTTCAGGGTTTGCTGGGTTCGCTGAAACAATGACGGTGCCTGTAGGTGCGAGCCGGCTCGCGCCTACAGGATTTTGTGTTGATCTGCTGTTGCGGCGAAAATTTCAGCATCCGACGCCGTCCTCAAAGCGCTTTCAGCATCCTCCCCCGTAGTACCTCCCTAGACTGGAGCATGTCTCGAATCAGGACTCGACCATGCTCAAGAATCGTTTGAAAGACTCCAGCCTTTTGGCAGAACTCGCTTATATAAACGGGCAGTGGATCGGCGCCGATGACGCCGCGACCCTCGACGTTATTGATCCGGCCAGCGGTCAGTTGCTTGCCCGGGTGCCGGCCATGCAAGGCACGGAGACCCGCCGCGCCATCGAGGCCGCCGACAAGGCCTGGCCAGCCTGGCGTGCGCGCCCGGCCGCCGAGCGCGCCACTTTGCTCGAGCGTTGGTATCAGGCCATGATCGACAACCTCGATGATCTGGCACTGATCATGACCTGCGAACAGGGCAAGCCGCTGAACGAAGCCAAAGGCGAAATCCGCTACGGTGCCGGGTTCGTCAAGTGGTTCGCTGAAGAGGCCCGCCGTGTCTACGGCGAAACCATGCCGGCACCTGGCGGCGACCGTCGGCTGCTGACCTTGAAACAACCGGTCGGCGTCTGCGCGGCGATCACGCCGTGGAACTTCCCCAATGCGATGATCACCCGAAAATGCGCGCCGGCGCTGGCGGCGGGTTGCCCGATCATTGTCAAACCGTCGGATCTCACACCGCTGTCGGCGCTGGCGCTGGCGGTATTGGCAGAACGTGTCGGTATTCCGGCCGGTGTGTTCAATGTGGTGACCGGAATGCCCGCCGGCATTGGTGAAGAGCTGACCGGCAACCCGACAGTTCGCAAGATTTCCTTTACCGGCTCGACCCCTGTAGGCCGTTTGCTGATGCGCCAGAGCGCCGAGCACATCAAGCGTTTGAGTCTGGAGTTGGGCGGTAACGCGCCCTTCATTGTCTTCGATGACGCCGATCTGGAGCAGGCCGTGGCCGGGGTCATGCTCAGCAAATTTCGCAATGCCGGCCAGACTTGCGTGTGTGCCAACCGCATCCTTGTGCAAAACGGCATCTATGAACGCTTCGCTCAGCGACTGGTGGAAGAGGTCGGCAAGCTCAAGGTCGGTAATGGCCTGGAGGCTGACGTCACGATTGGCCCGCTGATCAACCCGGCCGCGGTAAGCAAAGTCGCGCGGCACATCGACGATGCGCTGACTCAGGGCGCGCGCTTGCTCTGTGGCGGCATGCCGGATGCCAGCAGCCAGTTCGTGCAACCCACCGTTCTGAGCGATGCGCATGCCGGCATGCTGCTGGCCAACGAAGAAACCTTCGGCCCGGTGGCGCCGTTGATGCGGTTTGACGATGAGGCGCAAGCGCTCGCCCTGGCCAATGCCACGCCGTATGGCTTGGGTGCCTACTATTTCACCCAGGATCTGCGCCGCTCCTGGCGGTTCGGCGAAGCGCTGGAGTTCGGCATGGTCGGCCTCAATACCGGAATCATCTCCATGGACGTCGCGCCGTTCGGCGGTATCAAGCAATCGGGGCTAGGCCGCGAGGGCAGCAAGTACGGCCTGGATGAATACCTTGAAGTCAAAGCCTTCCACATCGGCGGGCTGTAATTCACATGCATGGGGAGGCAGGTTCAATGAGCAAGGCATTCAAGATCGCCGCGATTGCCGGCGACGGCATTGGCAAGGAAGTGTTGCCCGAAGGTTTGCGTGTGCTGGAGAAGGCTGCGAGCAAATGGCAGTTGGACTTGAACATTGAAGTTCTTGAATGGGCCAACTGCGATTACTACCTGGAGCATGGGCAGATGATGCCCGATGACTGGTTTGAGCAGCTCAAGGGCTTCGACGCGATTTATTTCGGAGCGGTCGGCTGGCCAGACAAGGTGCCCGATCACATTTCGTTGTGGGGATCACTGCTGAAGTTTCGCCGTGATTTCGACCAATACGTGAATATCCGTCCGGTGCGCCTGTTTCCCGGTGTCCCGTGCCCGCTGGCCGGGCGCGAACCGGGCGACATCGACTTCGTGGTGATCCGCGAGAACACGGAGGGCGAGTATTCCTCGGTAGGCGGAAAAATGTTCGAAGGCACCGAGCATGAGTTCGTGCTGCAAGAGTCAGTGTTCACCCGTCGCGGTGTCGACCGAATTCTGAAATTTGCCTTCGATCTGGCCCAGAGCCGCCCGCGCAAGCGTCTGACGGCGGCGACCAAGTCCAACGGCATTTCCATCAGCATGCCCTACTGGGACGAGCGCACCGCGTTGATGGCGGCGAACTACCCGCAAGTTACCTGGGACAAGCAACACATCGATATCCTCTGCGCACGGTTCGTCTTGCAACCGGATCGATTTGATGTGGTCGTGGCCTCGAATCTGTTTGGCGACATCCTGTCCGACCTGGGGCCGGCGTGTGCCGGAACCATCGGCATTGCGCCTTCGGCCAACCTCGATCCTGAGCGCCGTTTTCCCTCGTTGTTCGAACCGGTGCATGGTTCGGCGCCGGATATCTACGGGCAGAACATTGCCAATCCGATTGCGATGATCTGGTCCGGTGCTTTGATGCTCGATTTTCTCGGCAACGGTGATGAGCGTTATCGGGCCGCGCATGACGGGATATTGCGGGCAATCGAGCAGGTGATTGCCGACGGCCCGATTACCCCGGATCTCGGCGGAAAAGGCGCGACGCAAGACGTCGGTAAAGCCATCGCCGACATCCTTTAAGCCCACGTCAATCAGCCTGGGGAAGCGAGCCTGCTCGCGAAAGCGGTGTCAGCCCGGAGACGATCAACTGACGATGCGCATTCGTGAGCAGGCTCGCACACTTGGGTTATTGATGTTTTCAGTAACCCTGCTGGCGGTCGATCTGGCCCGCCATTGGCTCCCCGCGCTGAAACCGGCGAATGTTTTCCAGCAACACCGCAAATGCGGTTTGCGGTTGCGTCATCGCCGCAATGTGCGGCGTCAGCAGAATCTTTGGATGCGCCCAGAACGGATGATCCGCCGGTGCTGGTTCTTCCTGTAATACATCAAGCACCGCGCCACTGAGCTGTCCGCTGTCCAGTGCTTGCAACAGATCGCTTTCCACCAGATGCCCACCACGGCCCATATTGATCAGCGCCGCACCGTGCGGCAGTTGCCGGAACACGTCACGATCAAGAATCCCTTGGGTCTGTTCGGTCAGCGGCAACACGCACAGGAGAATGTCGCACTGGCTGAGAAACGCCGACAGTTGCGCGTCACCCGCGAAGCAATCCACGCCGGCAATTTGATGGCGGCTGCGCGCCCAGCCTTTCAACGCGAAGCCCAGCGGCTGCAACGTCGCCAGAATCTGTTGCGCCTGCGCACCGAGCCCCATTACCCCGACCCGCCGCGTGTGCGCCGGTTGCAGCATATGCGCTTGCCAGCAACGCGCGATTTGCTGCTGACGGTAACGCAGCATGTCGCGGTGCAGGCAGAGCACGGCGAAACTGGCGTATTCGCACATGCCACGGGTGATGCCGGGATCAAGCAGGCGCACCACCGGCAGGCTGGGTGGAATGCGGCTCAGATCCAGTTGATCGACACCGGCCGACAGCGCGAACAACACTTTCAGGTTTGGCAACACCGCAGCCAGATCGTCCGGCGCTTGCCACGCAGCCAGGTAATCAATGTCGGCCGGATCGCCGATATCTGGCCAGGCGCGCCATTCGATGTCCGGGGCGTGTTCGGCGAACAACGCTTGCCACTGTTCGCCGCGTACAGGGTCAGCTTTATAAAGCAGGGCCATGAGCAATTCCTGAAAGGGGTAGGTGCTTTCATGATCGCGCAATGCCGGCGCAGGATCTGTCGAAAGCGTCAGTGCAAACGGTCTGCGTCACGCTCGATGAACGCGACGGCGGCAGATTCGGCGGGCTGAAGGAATCTGCCGTTTGGCAGGGTCAAAACAGTCGATCCGAATTTCTCAGGGGGGAAGTTCGGCGTAGTTCGTTTCGCGCAAGCCTTAATCTGAACACCATCGCAACCACCTCCAGGTTGCCGGACTCACGATGGGAAATGCCATGAATAGCAAAGTCGACGACACCCCTCATTTGCTCCGTCAGCGCGATCAATTCGTGCCGCGTGGCCTGGTTACCGCTCACCCATTGGTGATTGATCGCGCCCAGGGCGCCGAGTTGTGGGACGTGGACGGCAAGCGCTACCTGGATTTTGTCGGCGGCATCGGCGTGTTGAACATCGGTCACAACCATCCCAAAGTGGTGGCGGCGGTGCAGCAGCAATTGCACAAAATTTCGCACGCCTGCTTCCAGGTGGTCGCCTATCAACCTTATCTGGATCTGGCCCAGCGCCTGTGTGAAATGATCGGCGGCCAGCAAGCCTATAAGGCCGCGTTCTTCACCTCCGGCGCCGAAGCGGTCGAGAACGCAGTGAAAATCGCCAGGGCTCACACCGGCCGTTCGGCGGTGATTGCCTTTCGTGGCGGCTTCCATGGTCGTACCTTGCTGGGCACCACGCTGACCGGCATGAGCCAGCCTTACAAACAGAACTTCGGCCCGTTTGCACCGGAGGTTTTTCACACGCCTTACCCGAATGCCTATCGCGGCCTGACCAGTGACATGGCGCTCAAGGCCCTCGAGGAACTGTTCGCAACGCAAGTGGCGCCTGAGCGGGTGGCTGCCATCATCATCGAACCCGTGCAGGGCGACGGCGGCTTTCTCGCGGCACCGGCCGAGTTCCTTCAGGCCCTGCGCGCGCTGACCGAAAAGCACGGCATCGTGCTGATTCTCGATGAAATCCAGACGGGGTTCGGCCGCACGGGCAAATGGTTCGGTTTCCAGCACGCGGGCATCCAGCCTGATCTGGTAACCGTGGCGAAAAGTCTGGCCGGTGGTTTGCCGCTGTCGGGGGTGGTCGGTAAAGCGGCCATCATGGACGCGCCGTTGCCCGGAGGTCTGGGCGGCACTTACGGCGGCAACGCGTTGTCATGCGCAGCGGCGCTGGCGGTGATCGAGGCCTTTGAGGCGGAGCAGTTGCTGGCACGCGGCGAGGCGCTGGGCGAACACTTGCGTCAGGGTTTGTTGAAGTTGCAGAGCCGTTACGCGCAAATCGGCGACGTGCGCGGTACCGGTTTCATGCTGGCGATCGAGTTGATCAAGCCTGACGACGCGCGTACACCCGATGCGGATCTGAATCAACGCTTGATCGATGAGGCGCGCAAGGGCGGCTTGCTGGTGATCAAGTGCGGTGTGCACCGCAATGTTCTGCGTTTTCTCGCGCCACTGGTGGCCACGCCGACGCAGATCGACGAAGCCTTGCAGATTCTCGAAAGCGCCTTGGCACGCGTCTTGAACTGAGTGCCTGTGCGCTCGCGGCGGTGCGGCAGTGCATCGCTTGTGAGCATTTGTGGAGCATGGACGGATGGAATGCATCATTGGAGGCTTCGCACGCCATGGGACTGATTGATTATCGAGCGTTGCTCATTGATTGCGATGAAGCGCTGGTCGACCGCGACTCGGGGGTCTGGACGGCATTGCTACCGCTGCTGGTCAGTCGGGGTGGTCATCCGGACAAGGATCAGGTGCTGGCTGAATACCGTGAAGTGCTGCATGCGCTGTATCCGCGTTTCGCTGAGCTAGGCTTCAGTGGCATGTTGTGTTTCGCCCATCGTCAACTCGCAGAACGCTGGGGCTTGAATGCCAGTTGGGAGGAGGGCATGAGCTTTGCCCGGTCGGTGGCGGCATGGTCATTGTTCGAAGACGCGCCAGGTGCGATGTTGTACCTGCGCAAGTTCTACCGCCTGCTGGTTCAGGGTGACCGCGATGCCGAAGATCGTGGCCCGCTGTGCGAGCGTTTGGGGATCAATGCCGACGACTTCATCTCATTGGCCGACGCACCGTTGCAGGACGCCAATTGGCTGAGCGCCAACGCACTGGTACCGGGCGACATTCTCCATATCACGCGCGCAGGTGCGCGCCGAGGGTCGGAGAATGACGTGTGCCTGATCAGTCGTGATCGGGGCAGGCAACCCACGCCCTGCTCGGCGCAATACTGCATCAACAGCATGGCGGACCTGGTGACTCAGCATCAGCTGTCATTACGGCGCTGATTTTGCTAGAAGATTGTCCTACAAATGGCAGTCAGAGGTATGCAATGGAAGGGATAGTAAAACTGGACCGGATCGACATCAGCATTCTGGTCGAGTTGCAGAAGGATGGCCGCATGACCAACGTCAGCCTGGCCGATGCCGTCGGGCTGTCGGCCAGTCCGTGTCTGCAACGGGTCAAGCGACTGGAATCAGCGGGTTATATTTCCAGCTACAAAGCGCACCTGAATCTGGCGAAGATCACCGACTCGGTCACGGTGTTTACGGAAATCACCTTGAGCGATCACAAACGCGAGGATTTCGCCAAATTCGAATCCAATATTCGTTTGGTCGACGAAGTGCTTGAATGTCATTTGATCAGCGGTGGCTACGATTATCTGGTGCGCTTCATGACCCGCAGCATCCAGCATTATCAGGAAGTGATCGAAAGCTTGCTGGACAAGAATATCGGCATTTCCAAGTACTTCAGTTACATCGTCATCAAGTCGCCCGTACTCAAGGATGGCGTGCCGCTGCGCAAGTTGCTGCGGCACTGAACTGCAGTTGCTGCCACCGCGTGGACTTCAGCGCTAAGCCCCAGCCCACTCATCACGAAACTGCAACAGAAAGTCGACAAACGCCCTGACCCGTTGCGGCACATAGCGGCCGTGCGGGTAGAGCAAGGTGTAAGGTCGCGAACGCCCGGCGTAAGGCTGTAGCACCTCAACGAGGCTGCCGTCGGCCAGCTCCTTTTCGACGATGAACTTGTACGTCTGGAAGACCCCCGCGCCGTGTTTGGCCAGGGTGACGCCGCCGAGCACATCGTCTGAGCAGGAGTAGCCCCCCTCGGAAATCACTTCCCGATCATCGCCGTTTTCCTGGAATAGCCAGGAGATCCGCCGTCCGCTGCTGGGCAGTTCGAACTGAATGCATTCGTGTTGCACCAGATCTTCCAGCGTTTCGGGTACGCCAGCCTTTTTCAGATAGTCGGGAGAGGCGACCACCACCAGTTTTGCATCCTCCAGCAGCCGCGCGACCATGGTCGAATCCGGTTGGGCGCGTACGCGGATCGCCAGATCGTAGCCTTCGCCGACGAAGTCGATATTGCGGTTGCCCAAGTGGATGTCGACGTTGACGTCAGGGTAGAGCGCGCGGAATTTTGGCAGCAGCGGCAGGATGCGGTGATGCCCGTAAGTGGTGGGCAGGCTGATGCGCAACAGCCCTGAAGGTGACGACTGTGCGCCCATGACCTCTTGTTGCGCTTCGACCAGTTGCGTCAGCGCCTGGCTGCACTGGACGAAAAAGTTTCTACCGGCCTCGGTCAAACGAATGCTGCGCGTGGTTCGCGCGAACAAGCGCGAACCCAAGCGCTGTTCCAGACGCAGAATCGACCGGCTCACCGCGGCCGGCGTGACACCCGCGAGCTGCGCGGCGGCGGTGAAGCTGCCGGCTTCAGCGGCGAGGCAAAAGAGTTCGATGCTGCCTAACTGCAAGTCTTCAAAGTGGCGCTTCATGGGATAAGCCTGAGGATCAACTGACGGATCATTCTCAGGCTTATCTCATGAAGCGGCACCGCCGGTACATACCGGCAGTGCTGCGGGGAGGTATCAATGGCCAGCGCTCTGACCACCGTCGACATGGAGGATTTCGCCGGTGACGAAGTTCGCACCGTCCAGGTAGAGGATCGCTTGCACGATGTCGTCGATCTCACCCATATGCCCAACCGGGTGCAGGCTGCCGAGGGCGGCGTGGGTTTCTTCGCCGTGCATCGGCGTTTTGATGATGCCCGGCGATACCGCATTGACCCGAATGCCGCGCTTGGCGTACTCGATGGCCAGGGATTTGGTCGCCGCGTTGATGCCGCCCTTGGTCAGTGATGCAAGCACCGACGGCACGCCATCAATCGCGTGGTCGACCAGACTGGTGGTAACGCTGACGATATGGCCACTGGCGTTTTTCTCCATTTCGGCAATCGCCAATTGTGAGATGTGGAAGAAGCCGCTCATGTTGGTCGCCACCACTTGTGCGTAGTCTGCCTGGCTGTATTCGGTGAAAGGCTTGGCGACGAAAATCCCGGCGTTGTTCACCAGAGTGTCGATACGACCGAAACGTGCAACGGCTTCGCGGATCACGCGCTCGGCGGTCTGCGGGTCGGCGATGTCACCGGCGACGGCGAGAATATCCGGGTCGGTGGACGGTTTGATCGAGCGCGAGGTCGCGACAACCTGATAGCCGCGTTCACGGAAACCTTTGACCAGACCTGCGCCAATGCCTTGCGAAGCGCCGGTGATCACTACAACTTTTTTGGACGTGCTCATGATGTTTCCTCATGCAATCTGAATGGTTTGAAAAAACGAAGTTCGGGTGTCAGGCGTGAGCCGCAATCTGCGCAGCTTGACGTAACGCTTGCTGGTAATAAGCGACGGACTGGGAACCGGGGATGACCTGTTTGTCGTCGATCACCATGGCCGGAACCGAATCGATGCCGCGCTGCTGATAAAACCGTTCAAGTTCGCGCACGGCCTGGCTGAACTCAGCGTTGGCCAGCACCTCTTGTGCGCGCTCGCTATCGAGCCCGACTGCGCCTGCCAGCATCACCAGCGTGGCGTGGTCATTCGGGTTCATGCCGTCAGTGAAGTAGGCCTTGAGCAAGGCTTGCTTCAACTCACGCTGACGTCCTTGTGTGGCGGCCCAGAACAGCAATCGATGGGCATCGAAGGTGTTGTGGAAATGGCTGCGTTTTTCCAGGTCGAAGTGAAAACCGATCTGCTCGCCGCGTTCGATGATCATCGCGTTGCGATCCGCCACTTGCTCAGCACTGCGCCCGTATTTGCGCATCATGTGCTCGATGGCGTGTTCACCTTCGGCGGGCATGTCGGGGTTCAGTTCGAACGGTTTGTAGGTCAGTTCCACATCGACTTCGCCCGCCAGATTCTTGATTGCTTGCTCCAGAGCGGTGGCGCCCAATGCGCACCAAGGGCAAACGACATCCGAGACGAAATCGATTTTCACGGCCCGGCTCATGACTGCGAATCCGCCAACTGTTGGCGATACTCGGTGGTGGTGATGCCGGCATAACCCCAGTTATCAGTGTCGACTTCCTCGATCACGATGTGGGTGAGTTTCGGATCCTTGTGCAGCACCCGCTGCATCGTTTCGGTGATTTCCTTGATGACCTGGGCTTTCTGTTCCCGGGTCACGCCGTCACGGGTGATGCGTACGCTGATGAAAGGCATGGGGATCGCTCCACTGGCCAGCCCGTCAGGATGATGGGCCGCTGTTGGAGTGAACTTTAAGAAGCCACGCAAGATTGATAAATAGGCTTTGAGGTACATCATTTGTGATGTGGTGTATCAAATGGCTGCGTGCGGTGAAGTGCGCAAGAAGTTGCGCAGTACCTGGCCTGTTTTCATCCGGGAAAGTCTGTGCAGGCCTTATGAACCGAGGCTTTCAGACAAGTGCGCAACTTCTTGCACACCACTGCGCAAAAAGTTGCGCACTTTTATTTGTTTAATCTCGTTTATTCAAAGGTCGGCGTACGGGCTGTTTGTTTAAGGCGTTGAAGAATAATGGTTTTGTGATAGCTGGCATGGAGTTTGATAGCTCAAGCCTGCCCGGACAGGCAATGGTGCCTGTCGGTTGTGTGTTTTAAGCAAGGAGAGCATCCCCATGGCAACACCAGCGTACATGTCGGTTACCGGCGAAAAACAAGGTCTGATCACTGCCGGCGCATTCACCGCCGACTCCGTTGGCAACACCTACCAGGAAGGCCACGAAGACCAAGTCATGGTTCAGGCTTTCACCCACGACGTGATCATCCCGCGTGACCCGCAATCCGGTCAGCCAACCGGTCAGCGCGTGCACAAGCCAGTGGTCATCACCAAGGTCTACGACAAGGCTTCGCCGCTGCTGCAAGCAGCGCTGACCTCCGGCGAGCGCATGAGCGAAATCGTTATCCAGTGGTACCGCACTTCGGCGCAAGGCACCCAAGAGCACTACTACACCACCAAACTGGAAGACGCGATCATCGTCGCCATCAACAACAAAATGCACAACTGCCAGGATCCAGGCAACGCGCACTTCACCCACCTGGAAGAAGTGCAGTTCACCTACCGCAAAATCACCTGGACCCACGAAGTCTCCGGTACTTCGGGTTCCGATGACTGGCGTGCTCCAGTCGTTTAATTACGGCTGATGGTTGTACCGCCCCGATCGGCATGACTGGTCGGGGCGGATTCACTTCTAAAGAATTTTTTGCCAATAGCCCCTTGAGGGCTGTTGCGCGTCGCAGCATTGCGCGAGGAACAAGGGATGTTCTCACCGGCCAACCAGCCTCATTTCAATCTGACCGTCGATGGCATCGACAGCGATTTCCAGGTGCTGTCCTTCACCGGTCGCGAGGCCCTCAACACGTCGTTCGAATTCGAGCTGGAACTGGTCAGCGAAAAGGCCTCGATCAACCTCGAAAGCGTGCTGCACAAACTGGCGTTTCTTCAGCTGTCGCCAACCGGCACGGGGATTCACGGGTTGGTCTACAGCATCGCCCAAGGCGAGGCGGGCAAGCGTCTGACCCGTTACAAAATCTCCTTGCGCCCGCAACTGGCCTACCTCGCGCACCGGGTCAACCAGCGCATCTTCCAGCAGATGACGGTGCAGCAGATCATCATCCAGGTGCTGGAAGAACACGGCATCCTTGCCAGCGATTACCACTTCCAGCTCAGCGCGATTTATCCGGAACGGATTTACTGCGTGCAGTACGACGAGTCGGACCTGGATTTCATCCAGCGCTTGTGCGAGGAGGAGGGGATTCACTACCACTTCCAGCACACGTCCAGCGGCCACAAACTGACCTTCGGCGATGACCAAACGGTGTTCCCGAAACTCGCGCCAGTGGCCTATCAGCAAGACTCCGGACTGGTCGCTGACAAACCGGTGGTCAAGCGCTTCGGCCTGCGTCTGGTCACCCGCACCAGCCGCACCACGCGCCGCGATTACGACTTCGTCAAACCGAAGATCGAGCTGGAAAGCGATGCCAAAAGCAGCGCGCAACCGGACCTCGAAGACTACGATTACCCGGGCCGTTTCGTCGATCGCGAGCGTGGTAAACACCTGGCCAATCGCGCGCTGGAACGCCATCGCAGCGACTACCGTCTGGCCGAAGGCAACAGCGATCAGCCGATTCTGGTCAGCGGACATTTTCTCGCCCTGACCGAGCACGCCAACCCGACGTGGAATGACTTGTGGCTGCTCACCGAAATTTTCCACGAAGGCAAACAGCCGCAGGTGCTCGAAGAGTCGGTGACCAGCGACACCACCGACCTCAAGGACGATTTCCACCAGGGCTACCGCAACCGCTTCAGCGCGATCCCGTGGGACGTGCCGTACCGTCCGCCACTCGATCACCCGAAACCGAAAGTCCTCGGCACCCAGAGCGCGGTGGTCTGCGGCCCCGAGGGTGAAGAGATTTACTGCGACCAATACGGCCGGGTGAAGGTGCAGTTCTTCTGGGACCGCGAAGGCAAGCACGACGACATGACCAGTTGCTGGATGCGCGTCGCGTCGAGCTGGGCCGCGGAAACCTTTGGCTCGATCAACATCCCACGGGTCGGCATGGAGGTGTTGATCACCTTTCTGGAGGGCGATCCTGATCAGCCGCTGATCACCGGTTGTCTGTACCACGGCGCGAATCTGCCGCCGTATAAACTGCCGGATTTCAAGACGCTGGCGACGGTCAAGAGCAAGGAATACAAGGGCAGCCGCGCCAACGAACTGCGCATCGACGACACCACCAGCGAGATCAGCATCGCGCTGCGCAGCGACCACGGCGCGAGTGCGATCAATCTCGGTTACCTGACTCATCCACGTCCGAGCGGTGGTCAGCCGCGTGGTGAAGGTTTTGAGTTGAGAACCGACCGCCACGGTGCGGTGCGTGCGGCGGCCGGTCTGCTCATCACCACTGAGCCGCGTCCGAACGAATCCAAGCACCACAAAGATCTGCCGGAAACCGCTGAACGCCTCGCGACGGCCAGCGATCAGCAGGACGGTTTTGCGGTGCAAGCCAAAGAGCTGCAAGCCCAGGAAGCCGGCGATCAGGACGACGTCGCCAAAGCGCTGCACGCCCAGCATCAAGGCGTGCTCGGTAGCGGTCCGGCGAACCTCACCGCCAACGAATTCCCCGAGTTCACCGAACCGCATCTGGTGCTCGCCAGCCCGGCCGGCATCGCCCTGACCACGCCACGTTCCAGCCACATCGCCACCGGCGAACACCTGGCGCTGAGCAGCACCGGCCACACCAGTCTGTCCATCGGCAAACGCCTGCTCGCCAGCGCCAGTCGCGGCATGCGCCTGTTCGTGCAGAGCATGGGTTGGCGGCTGGTGGCGGCCTCCGGTGATATCGACGTGCGTGCGCTCAAGGACAGCATCAACCTGCTGGCCAAACTCAACATCACCGCCAACGCCGACCGCATCACCATCACCGCGAAAACCGAACTGGTGATTCAGGGCGGCGGCAGCGCCACCACCTACAACGCCGGCGGCATCACCCACGCCACCAGCGGCCCTTACACCGCACACGCGGCGAACTTCGCCTACACCGGCGCGAAAAGTCTGGCCGGGGTGTTCCCGGAACCGCCGAAACCGGGCAAGGGCAATCTGGAATTGTTCAACCAGTACGCCGGGCGTCAGGGCATAAAGGAGGGCGACTACGAAGTCATCGATGCCTTGGGCAAGAGCATCAAGGGCAAGCTCGACGGCAAAGGTTTCGCCAGTGTCGCCGGCGCCGCACCGGGGCCGGCGCGTGTGCTGTTCGGCAAGGATCCGGCGGATACCTGGAGCGATGGCAGTTACATCGGCAAACCGGAGTGGCCGGTGAATCCGCCGGGTGCCGAAGACGTGCCGAGTCAGGTGCAGGCGATGGTCGCGCAGGTGTTGCCGAGCAAGAGTTGGGACATGTTGGAGAAGGGCAAGGACATGGCGCAAACAGGGATGAGTGCGATGCAGACGGCGCAAGGCGCGATGCAAACGGCGCAGCAGGTGAAAGACGTGGTGCAGGGCGGGGTGGCCGGGTTGCCGAAGCTGGCGAGTGCGGCGTTGCCGAGTGCTTCGGGTCTTCTTGGAGCGGCGAGCAAGGCGGGCAAATTGCCGAGTCTGCCAGCGCCGACGATTTCGAAATCTGTTGTTAAAACTCCAAGCCTCCTGACCGGAGAAGTACTGTCATGACTGAAGCAGCCGGTGCGCAAAAACGTGAACCACAGGTCGCCGTTGTACCGTTGAACACTCTGGATGTGCAGGATGTCGGGCGCGGTGCGGCTCGATTTGATGCCTGGCTGCGATCTATCAGTGGCGATGTGGTTACGCTGGATCGTATCAAGGGTGTAGCTGGAGCCCTGCCTGTTGTCGGCAACATCATGGCGCTGGTTGATGCGCTTGGCGATATCGTGACCCTCACCAAAAGCAAGCAGCGCGAACTGCTCGACTGGGTGAGCCTGGGCATCAACCTGATTGGTGTCTTGCCCGCGCCTCCCACGATGGCTGCAGCGCGCATGAGCTTGCGTCCGACCCTGTTTCTTGTTCGTCAGGAACTGCGCAACAGCGTCAAAATGCTGTTGGGCGATTCAATGATTGAAGTATTGGTCGGTCATTTGAATGCAACCATCGTCGGCACGATTGATGACTTCGTCAAACAAGCCCAAGGAAAGCTTTCCGGGATACTCGCTGACGCTGGAAAACTGGGCGAAAGCGCGGTCAGCGAAATTGCCAAAGGGCTTGAGGCCGTCGTCAACGGCAAGCTTGACGCGAAAGGCGATGCACGCGCGGCCAGTCAGAAAATCACCACGGCGGGCAATCAACTGCTCAGTGATCCTAAAGCGGCCATCGGGAACATTTTTGGTGCCGCCTTCAGTGCTTACAAAGCAGTAGGTAAGGGTGTCGCCAACAGTGCAGCCAGGAATCTGCTTCCGGATCAAGCCAAGAAGCTGGTGTTGACGCATACCGGAACCTTGCGAGCCATGGGGCCTGAGATAAAAACCCAACTGAGCAAGTTGGGGGATCCAGGTACACGTCATTCGATCGGCTGGTTATTGCAAATGCTCAGCGGTGCTGTTTTGACGTGGCGCAAGCGCCGTGGGCATGGTCAGAGCGCGAGCGTCAAACCCAATGCGACCAGCAAGGCACAACGCAAGGCCGGGGAAGGTCGATTAGAGGCCTCCAGTCATCAAGCACCGGCCAAAGGTGCAGCCAATCCAAACAAGAACGTCGCTTGTACGGGGACCTGCCACAGTATTAGTTTTTCGCTGGGCTCAGAGCTACTTCGTCATATCGACTTCAGTCTGCCCGGTGCCTTTCCAATCGAGTGGTCGAGAACCTATAACTCTCGACTGGATGCCTATGACCAAGGCTCATTGGGTGCACGCTGGGTAACCGAACTGAGCACACGCTTCGATTGCCGAGAAGAGGGTCTGGTCTTTTTTGGCTCCGATGGCAGAAGCCACGACTACCCACTCCCCAAGGTCGGACTGTTTCACTATGACCCTATAGAGAACGTCACGCTGATCCGCAGCAGAGAAGATCAGTTGCTGTTATGCCACGGCTTTGAGCGCAAGGAAACCTACGTCCGTCATGGTCGGCGCTATCTGTTGGCTGGCGTTGTACTTCGTAACGGTGCCGGGATCATGCTTCATTACGAGCATCGTCACGGTGACGAATCGATCCTGTCGGACTTGATGACTTATCAGGACGAAGTCACTCAAGTGCTTTCGCATCTGGGCACGTTAATTGATGATCACGGACGTCTCACCGGTTTGTGGGAGATCAAGGATGGCGTGCCTCAGCGTCAACTGTGCAGTTATCAATACGACACCTTCGGCAATCTGATTCTGGCCCAGGATGAAAATGGAGCCGCTTGGTCGTATCAGTACGAGCATCACTTGATCACTCGCTATACCGATCGAACCGCCCGGGGCATGAACATCGAATGGCAGGGGCGTGGCGCCGACGCAAAGGCTATTCGGGAATGGGCGGACGATGGCAGCTTCGATACGCGTCTTGAGTGGGATGACAATATTCGTTTGACCTATGTGACGGACGCGTATGGCAACGAGACCTGGCATTACTACGACATCCTTGGCTATACCTATCGCATCCGTCATCCGGATGAGCGCTCTGAATGGTTCTTTCGTGACGACGCCAAAAATCTGGTTCGTCATGTTCATACAGATGGAAGTACCGATCGCTTCAGCTACGACGCCCACGGGAACATGGTTGAACACATCCGCCCGGATGACAGCGTCGAGTACTACGCGTTTGACGACCATGATCAACTGATCAAAATCAGTGACGCAGAAGGTGGTCAGTGGCAAAGAGGGTATGACGACCGCGGCAACCTTGTTGAGGCGATAGATCCTTTAGGCAACAAGACGGAGTACGCCTATAACAAGGCCGGACTGCCAATTGCCATCAAAGATGCCAACGGCAATGAAAAAGCGATCGAATACAACGAGGCCGGCCAACTGACCAAGTACGTTGACTGTTCTGGCAAGGCCAGCGCATGGGCGTACGATGCGCGTGGCCAGATGATCTGCTTCACTGACGCCGCCGGACAAAGCACTGAATACGAATACAGAAATGGTCAGTTGGTGCTGATCAAACATCCTGACAAAACGGAAGAGCGTTTTGAGCGGGACGCAGAGGGGCGACTGCTGGCGCACGTTGATGCATTGGCGCAATGCACAACTTGGAGTTATACCGCGGCCGGGTTCGTCAGTGAGCGTGTAGATGCCGCCGAGCAGAGCCTGCGTTACAGCTGGGACCGTTTGGGTCGTCTGGTTGCCTTGGAGAACGAGAACGAACAACGCGCCCACTTTCACTACGATCCGCTTGGCCGCTTGTTGGAGGAGAGGGGGTTCGACGGACGCACGACTCGCTATCAATACAATCCTGAAACCGGGCGCCTGGATAGCAAGTTCAATGGCCAGCGTGTCATCAAGTTCAACTTCGACTCCATGGGGCGCCTGACTGATCGTCATGCAAATCTGGGCGGTGAGTCTCAAAGTGAAGCGTATGCCTATGACGGAAATGGTCGTCTGGTCATGGCCAGCAACGGCAACAGTCGCCTGAACTGGTTTCATGATCCTGCCGGCAATCTTATTCGTGAACACCAGCACTATCTGGATCTCGACATGCCTCTTGTCGCTGTCTGGAAACATGAATACGACGTTCTCAATCTACGCATAGCGACGGTTCGCCCAGACGGGCACAAGGTGAGCTGGTTGACCTATGGAAGTGGCCACCTTCTGGGGTTACGACTGGACGATCATGATCTGATTGCATACGAGCGCGACGATCTGCACCGTGAAGTGGCACGCCATCAAGGTAATCGGCTACTACAAACCCAGAAGTGGGACCCGGCTGGGCGGCTTCAGGAGCAACTGCTGGGGCACTCTGACGACAAATCGACTCTACTCAAGCGCGAGTATAAGTACGATGCAGTGGGCCAGTTGACCGAGATTAACGACACTCGACGGGGCCCATTGGCGTACCGCTACGACCCGGTTGGCCGTCTCATCAGTGCCGTCAACCGACTGGGCACCGAAACATTTGCATTCGATCCGGCCAGTAATCTGTTGGATGACGCGGTTACGCAGGTTCGAAGACCGCTTGATCAGGACACGCCGCGCAGCAAGTTGCTCGATAACCTCCTGCGTGAATACGCCGGTACTCACTATGAGTACGACGAGCGTGGCAATCTTATCCAGCGATGGCACAACGGAAGTTACAGCCGTATGCGCTGGGATCTGTTTGATCGAATGGTGAATTTCGACGATGCACGTTTGAGTGTCGATTTCGCTTATGACGCGTTGGGCCGGCGCCTGTACAAAAACTCCAATGCTCACTACAAGGAGCGTCCAGAGGCAGGGTCTCAGTGGAATCACAACGAACATGCTCGTAAACAAAGAGAGTTAGGCTGCGGTTTCACGTTATTTGGCTGGGACGGAGATAACCTGGCGTGGGAAAGCAGTCCTGCTCAAGCAGATGACGGAACGGGGAGAACGGTTCATTACGTTTTTGAGCCAGGCACTTACATTCCGGTAGCCCAGGCTGTTTCCAACGGCTCGATACAACTGTCAGGACTGCCCGATTATGTTGGCGACTACACGCTCGACGACGATCCCTTGTGGAATCACCAACCGACTGTACAAAGTTTCGATGCGATTGCCTGGTACCAGTGCGATCGTATGGGGACACCATTAGAACTCACTGATGAGAACGGTGAGATTGCCTGGAGTGCTCACTACAAGGCATGGGGAGAGGTTCGTGAGCAACGTTCCGCTCGAGCACAGCAGTTGGGGTTGGCCAACCCGATACGTTTCCAGGGGCAGTACCACGATGTCGAGACCGGCCTGCATTACAACCGCCATCGCTACTATGACCCTGGTGTCGGTCGATTCATAAGCAAGGACCCGGTAGGTTATGCAGGTGGTTTGAACACCTACGCTTACGCGCCTAACCCCACAGGCTGGATTGACCCTCTAGGCTTGACGAATACCCCAGACGGTACGGGGAAAACCGTTCCGATGAACAATCTGGGTATTCCCGACAAGAGTCAATTTGCTCCAAAACCTGGCATTACAAAGCCTTACGCTCGAAGTTCGGCGTGTGGGCCTACTACGGCGCAAACCGCCTCGGTACAGGGCCTACCTTGTGTGGTGTGTGGAACCGTGGCGCCTAAAATGGTTGCTGATCACAAAGATGCCTTGGTGGTGGAGTATTATCGAACGGGCACTAACGATGTGACGCATCAGTCCTCGTTGTTGGCTGTGCAGTCACACTGCCCCGTCTGCTCAAAAAAACAGGGTGGGCATGCATCATCGTATTCAAAATGTATGAAAACCAAGCTGGGAATCTGATTTATGCAAAAGGCTGACGCTGTTTATCCGGACCAGGCGCAAACAGAAATCTGTAGCAAGTATGGAATGCCTGTGCAACCGCCCGAAGAGATGGTCGCGATCGCTATTGACTCGCTTGGCAAGTCGCCGATTTATGGCACAAGAGTTAAATTGCCGGAAGACGGCAATATCAGCTGGTTTATTCACTGTGGTGAGTTCTCTGACGCGGATGACTTCTACAAGCCTGTCCATGTTCACCACCTGAGTGAAATGTTGCCTCAGGTTGTGAATTATCTTTGTCTGCCCACTGGCGCAAAATTCATCATCGATACAGCCGGCTATGAAGATGTCTGGATGGCTGAGTAAGGAGTATTGAAGCCGGTTCACCACCGGTTTCGCGTTTGATTGATCCCGTGGATCAAATGGAATATCAGCGGCTTGGTCAAAGGAGTGACAACATGAAAGACGCCATTCGCTTGGGCGACTCCACCACTCACGGTGGCAAGGTCCTCGAAGCCTTCTCCCGGACTGACCTCAATGGCAAGCCGATTGCCGGTGTCGGTCACAAGGTCAGTTGCCCGTTGTGCAAAGGGATATTCCCGATTGCCGAGGGCAGCAGCGCCTACACCGTCGATGGCACGCCCATCGCGCTCGATGGCATGAAAACCGCCTGTGGCGCTGCGCTGATTGCCAGTGGCCCGAAGGGTGCGGTCGTCAGCTGAGTGCTGTAATGCCGCTGACGGAGAGCCAGCGGCGTGGCGTTTGACCTTAGTGAAGAAATGTAATTTGAATGCAGTGGGCGGTAGCGGCTGCGGAGGAAGGCAATGACGTCAGGGTTTTCAAGCGAACTCAGAACTCTCTCCGCCAGAGATTTACAACGTTATCCCTCAACTGTAATTCAAGGGAGGGCAGCATCACGTCACCGTCACACTTGGACTCCCGTTCAAGTGTGACGGTGACAAAAGCAAAGCCCAGGGACGAAAGGGCGAAGTGTTGACGTGAGGTCAATACCAGAATCTGGAAGCGAGCCTGCCCGCGGAATTGGCGCATGCGCACCTGCCGGCCACGGCTTCTCAAGCCAGCAACTGCGCGATCCATTCAGCCTGTCGCGTGATCTCTCGTACCTTCGCCTCGGGCAAAGCCTGCTGCGCCCGGGCGAACTGACCGAGGGTCTTTTGCTTTTCGTTCAGTATGCGTTGCCACTTGGCCAGAAACTCCGGACTGCGTGCCTGCATCTGTAGCGGGCCGAAGTACAGTTCCTGGTCGGAATAGCTCACCGGTTCGGCGCGTTCGGCGACGATGATTTCGTAGTCGAAGCGGTTTTCCCGCAGCACTTCTTCACTGAGGATGCGGTAGCCGTTTTCCATCAGCCACTGGCGCAAGGGTTGTTCACCGCCGTTGGGTTGCAGGATCAGACGTTCCTGGCCGTTGAGGTGAGCCTTGCCGCTGTCGAGGATGTCGCGGATGGTTTCACCGCCCATGCCGCAGACGCTGACGGCGGTGATGCCGTCGTCAAGTTTGATTGCTGCCAGACCATCGGCCCTGCGCACACAGATGTGCTGCTGCAAATCGTTTTCGCGCACAGTGCGTTCAGCCGCGTGGAACGGCGTCGCCGCAACCTCGCCAGCCACGGCCGCGCTGATCAAACCACGACGCATCAGCGCCACCGGCAGATAGCCGTGATCCGAGCCGATATCCGCCAGTCGCGCACCGGCAGGTACGTGGGCAGCCACCCGCTCGAGGCGCATGGACAATGTCTGTTCGTTCAACGGCAACCCCTTGATGGCAGGCAAAGGGGTGCGACTCTGGCGAGCAACGCCGGACCTGTCAAATCCCGGCGACGGAATTCGATGGCCCATTGGCCGCGCTGAACGGCCAATGGGCGCTGAGGCTTAGCCAGCCAACGTTGCGTTGTCGATCACGAAACGATATTTCACATCGCCCTGGAGCATGCGCTCGTAGGCATCGTTGATCTGGTCGGCGCGGATCAGTTCGATGTCGGAAACGATGCCGTGCTCGGCACAGAAATCGAGCATTTCCTGAGTTTCGGCAATGCCGCCAATCATCGAACCGGCAATCGTGCGGCGCTTCATGATCAGGTTGAACACGTTCGGCGACGGGTGCGAGGTGGCCGGCGCACCGACCAGCGTCAGGGCACCATCACGCTTGAGCAGCACCAGAAAAGCATCGAGATCGTGCGGGGCGGCGACCGTGTTGAGGATCAAGTCGAAACTCTTGGCGTGTGCGGCCATTTCTTCCGCGTTGCGCGACACCACAACCTCATCGGCGCCCAGCGCCTTGGCTGCTTCACGCTTGGATTCAGAGGTAGTGAACGCGACAACGTGGGCACCCAGAGCGTGAGCCAGTTTGATGCCCATGTGGCCAAGGCCACCGATGCCAACCACGCCGACTTTCTTGCCCGGTCCCGCATTCCAGTGACGCAGCGGCGAGTAGGTGGTGATGCCCGCGCACAGCAGCGGTGCGACGGCGGCCAGTTGCGCTTCAGGATGACGGATACGCAACACGTAGCGTTCATGCACAACGATGTTTTGCGAATAGCCGCCCAGCGTCCAGCCCGGCGCATCCGCGGTCGGGAAGTTGTAGGTGCCGATCATGCCGTCGCAGTAGTTTTCTAGCCCGCTTTCGCAGTCATCGCAATGTTTGCAGCTGTCGACGATGCAACCGACGCCGACCAGATCACCGACCTTGTAGTCCGAAACATGTGCACCGACGGCGGAAACGCGGCCGACGATTTCGTGGCCCGGGACGCAAGGGAATTGCGTGCCGGCCCATTCCGCGCGCACCTGGTGCAGATCCGAATGGCAGATGCCACAAAAGGCGATATCGATCTGCACATCATGGGCGGCCGGCGCGCGGCGATTAATCTGCATCGGTTCAAGGGGTTTGTCGCCCGCGTGGGCGCCGTAGGCTTGTACAAGCATGGGAACATCCTCGATCGGTTTGTCGTAAGGCATTGTTTCTTTTCCAGCGCTTCGGGCACTAGTGCATTCCTGTGCAATCCTTGCCTGATCCTGTGCGTTGTTGTGACATTGCGCGGACAGACGCTCGTGGCGTTTGCAGGTAATCTCCCGATTCACTGACGACAACAAAATCAAAACAGGAGTCATTGATGCAACCAATCCGTCTCGGTCTGGTGGGCTACGGCAAGATCGCCCAGGATCAACATGTGCCGGCAATCCTCGCCAATCCCGCTTTCCAGTTGGTCTCCGTCGCCACCCAGGGCAAGCCCTGCGCGGGCGTTGAGAACTTCCAATCGTTGAGTGAGTTGCTGGAAAACGGTCCGCCGGTGGATGCGATTGCCTTCTGCACGCCGCCGCAAGGTCGTTTTGCCCTGGTGCAGCAAGCGCTGGCCGCCGGCAAACACGTGTTGGTGGAAAAACCACCGTGTGCCACTTTGGGTGAGGCATTGGCCTTGGTTGATCAGGCAGCAGAGCGGGGCGTCAGCGCCTTGTTTGCCTGGCATTCACGCTATGCGCCCGGTATCGAAGCCGCGCGCGACTGGCTCGCCTCGCGCACGCTGCAAAGCGTGCAGATCGACTGGAAAGAAGATGTACGCAAATGGCACCCCGGGCAGACCTGGATTTGGCAACCCGGCGGCCTCGGCGTATTCGATCCGGGCATCAATGCCTTGTCGATCGTCACCCATCTGCTGAAGCTGCCGCTGTTTGTCGAATCGGCTGAACTGCGCGTGCCGAGCAACTGCCAATCGCCGATTGCTGCGTCGATCAAAATGGCTGATGCGCATCAACTCGATGTGCGTGCGGAGTTCGACTTCGACCATGGCCATGATGAGCTGTGGAGTATCGAGGTGCGTTGCGCCGAGGGTGTTCTGCGTCTGGATAACGGCGGCGCGTTGTTGAGCATCGATGGCGTGCGTCAGGCCGTGTCGGGGGAGGGTGAGTACGCGGCAGTGTATCGGCATTTTCAGCAGTTGATTGGCGATAAGGCCAGTGACCTGGATGTGCAGCCGTTGCGCTTGGTGGCGGACAGTTTTTTTGTCGGCAGTCGGGTGTTGGTTGAGGCGTTTTACGATTAGAGCGCGGCTGGCCCGGCACGATTATTTTTAGTCACCAAGCGAAAGCCTGCCCTGAACGGCAGGCTTTTTTCGTTGGAGCACCGTTCGTCCAGTGCCCGGCACTTGCGCTGTGCCGTTGCCTCTCACGTTTAAGCGCGGATATCCCGCGTACAAGAACGGAGAAGCAAGCATGGACATCGATGAAAATGCACCGGGCAACCGGTCACAGCAAGACGTGACACGGACCACGGACAATGAGACGGGGCATGATCCGAAACGCAACCCGCCCGAGGTTCCGTTGCCCGCCGATGAAGAGTCGCCGCTCGATGAAGACATGACGGATGTGGCGGCCAATAACTCGGTGTCGAGCGAGCATCCTGAGTCGCAATGACCGGATTGAATAAGTGTGGGGGACAGGCCATGAGCACGTCATTCAAGGTCGGCGACGCGGTTCACTGGAACAGCGAAACCGGCGAGATTCGCGGCAAGGTGGTCAAGGTGCACACCCGGGATGTCGAGTTCATGGGCCGCTATCGGCCTGCTTCCAAGGACGAGCCGCAGTACGAAGTCAAAAGTGACAAGACCGGGCATCTGGCAATGCACCACGGCGCGGCGCTTCATCCCGCGAAATGACCGGACTAGTGCGACGATACGAATTCGGAAGGCGTTGTCGGCGGCGGCAATGAGTACGTCGTCTTCATCCATTCAATCTCCGCCTGCGGCGTCCGGCCGAAAAACCGTTTGAACTCGCGACTGAATTGCGAGGCGCTTTCATAACCGACGTCGAACGCTGCCGCCGATGCGCTCATGGCCTGGCGCAGCATCAGCAGCCGCGCCTGGTGCAGGCGTGTCGACTTCAGGTATTGCATCGGTGAGGTATCGGTCACATTGCGGAAGTGCAGGTGAAAACTCGGCACGCTCATGCTCGCTTCATGGGCCAATTGCTCGACGTCGAGGCGCTGCTGATAACAGCTGTGAATCTTGCGGATCGCCCGGCTCACCTTGCCGAAATGCCCGCGACGATGCAGCGCGGCACGCATTGATCCACCTTGCTCGCCCGTGAGAATGCGGTAATAGATCTCACGCACCAGCGCCGGCCCGAGAATTTGCGCTTCACCAGCGACGCTCATCGCCTCGAGAAAACGCAAGGTCGTGGTGCGCAGCGCGTCGTCCATCGGCGAGGCGTACATGCCTTTTGGCTCAGCATCGCTGACGCCATGCACCTCATCGACTTGCACCATCAACTCGCTGGCCAACTGAAAGTCCAGTTGCATGTAAATCGCGAGCATCGGCTCGGCTGCCGTGGCGTCGGTCTCCATGGTGAAGGGGATGGGCACGGACACCACCAGATAATGCTGCGCGTCATAGACGTAGGTGTCCTCACCCAGATAACCGCGCTTGCGACCCTGGCAGAGGATGACAATGCCGGGGTCGTACAACACCGGAGTGCGCGTCAGTGGGCGATTCGAGCGCAGGAAGCGCACGTCATCGAGCGCGCTGAGGTTGTAGCCCTCGACCGGGGCGAGGACTTCCATCAGTTGCACCATGCGCGCGGTGCTGCCATCGGCCGGCGTCATTGTTTTCTCTCTCAGTGATCGGTGGAGCAACTCAGCGCTTGCCATTGATCAATCTCGTCGAGCGCCTGTTGCAGTCGGTCACGCACCAGTCCCAACGCGTCACTGCCGAGTAACAAATGGGCGGGAGGCTCGGGACAATCGATGATCTGCAGCATCGCTTGCGCAGCCTTTTGCGGGTCGCCGAGCTGTTTGCCGCTTTTTGCTTCCCGGGCTTGGCGGATCGGGTCGAAACTGGCGTCGTAGTCGGCAATGCTGCGCGCGGTGCGTTGCATCGAACGGCCGGCCCAGTCGGTGCGAAACGAGCCAGGCGCCACCGCCGTGACGAAGACATTGAAGGGGCGCAGCTCTTTGCTCAGGGTATCGGAGATCCCTTCAAGCGCAAATTTGCTGCCGCAGTAATAGGCGATGCCGGGCATCGTGATGGTGCCGCCCATGGAGGTGATGTTGAGGATGTGGCCGGCGCGACGCTGGCGGAAGTAGGGCAGGAAGGCTTTGGTCATTGCGACCGCGCCGAACACATTGACGTCGAACTGACCGCGCATGTCCTCCAGCGGCGATTCTTCAAAAATGCCTTCGTGACCGTAACCGGCATTGTTGACCAGCACATCGACCGGGCCATGCGTGGCTTCGACTTGCGCAATGACGCTGTCGATCCGCTCAAAGTCAGTGACGTCCAGCAGCACGCCGTAAGCGTTCTCCGGGGACAGCGCCTGGAAGTTTTTCAGGTCGGTTTCATTACGCACAGTACCGATCACGCGGTGGCCGTTGGCAATGGCTTCCTTGGCCAGTGCATGGCCGAAACCGCTGCTGACGCCGGTGATGAACAGGGTTTTGCTGGGTTTCATGACGGTCTCCAATGACTCGGGTGTGACGTCATGGTAACCACCACCCAAGCGGTAACCTATGCCGGTTTGTCTTGCAGCCTTGCCTATTCCTATCAGGCGCTCGTGATGTGCAGATAAAACGGTGGCAGCGCCGCTAAGCACGCTCACGTTCGATCTTGCTGTTCTGTGGCCGTCAGAAACGTGCCAGTCGATAGGGCGCGCCACTTGGCAAAGCCGTTGCCCGGATTGCATCTGCGTCCGTCATCCGCACCACCATCTCCGCCGTCACCGCCGCCTGCGTCAGCCCCAGATGCTGATGCCCAAACGCAAGCAACACCTTGCCCTCACAGACCTGATCAATCACCGGCAACGAATCCGGCAATGACGGTCGAAAACCCATCCAAGGCGTCGCCGCTTCAGCACTCAGATCCTTGCGGAACAGACCCTGACTCAACCGATGCAACTGCCACGCGCGTTCCATGCTCGGTGGCTTTTCCAGCCCGGCGAACTCGACGGTGCCCGCCAACCGCAACCCCTCGGACATCGGCGTCATGATGAACTTGCGCTCCAGCGAGGTGACGGGGATGGGCAGGCGGTCGCGCTCCTGCGGCAGCATCAGGTGATAGCCGCGCTCGGTGTCCAGCGGTACTTTTTTGCCGGTGAGGGCGGCGGTGAGTTTCGCTGAGTGCGCACCGCAGGCGATCAGCACGCGACTTGCAGTCAGAGCGCCATTGCCGGTGGTCAGCGTGACCCCGTGCTCCTGCACGTGGCCGCCCTGAACCTGTTGCTGGACAAAACTCACGCCACTGGCCTTGGCCGCTTCGACCAGTTCACAGACCACGCGGTAGGGATCGATGAAATGCCCGGTGCGCGGGAAAAACAAGCCGCCCTGAATCTGTTCGCTGAGTTGTGGTGCGGTTTCGCGGATGGCGCCGGCCTGCCAGTAGTCGACCGGCACCTGCTGCTGATGCATTCGGGCCTTTAGTGCCTGGATTGCCTGACGTGATTCGGGCCGTTCGAACACCAGCAACGAGCCATCGATCTTCAGCAGGTCCGGCCGCTGGATGTCGGCGAGCAAGCGCTGCCAAGCCTGCAGACTGTTTTCATTGAGCGCGCGCAAACCTGCCACGGTGTTCTGAAAAGGCGCCGGGCGCAGATTCAACAGCAGCCGCGTGAACCACGGCAAGGCGCGCGGCAGGTACTTCCAGTCCAGTCGCAGTGGTCCCATTGGGTCCATCAACATGGCCGGCAGGCGCTTGAGGATGGACGCATCGGCGATCGGAAACACTTGCTCGGTCGCCAGATGCCCGGCATTGCCGAACGAGGCGCCGTGGCCGGGTTGCTGCGAATCGATGACCACCACGCGCAATCCTTGGCGTGCCAGACGCAGTGCGCAGGCGACACCGATGATGCCGGCGCCGACTACAGCGATGTCGTGGGAGACGTTATTGGTCATGGTGCTGCGCTTCCCTTTGCCCATCGAGCAGGCGACGCAATTGCAGCGGATTGCCTTGTTTCAATGCGTCAGGCAGCAAACTGTCGGGGAAGTCCTGATAGCAGACCGGGCGCAGGAAACGCAGGATCGCCGCTGTACCGACGGATGTCGTGCGCGAGTCGGACGTGGCCGGGAACGGCCCGCCATGCACCATCGCGTCACACACCTCGACCCCGGTGGGCCAGCCGTTGACCAGCAAGCGACCGGCCCTGCGCTCGAGCGTCGGCAGCAATGCACGCGCCTGTTCCAGGTCTTGGTCATCCAGATGCAACGTGGCGGTCAACTGGCCTTCCAGATGTTCGGTGACCTCGCGGATTTCAGCCTCACTGCTGCATTGCACGATCAGCGCCGCCGCCCCGAATGCTTCCGCTTGCAGGCGGTGATCGGCGAGAAAGTCAGCGGCCTCGGTCACGAATACACAGGCCTGACATTGGTTCGGGCCGTTGCCGCTCTGACCAACACCGGCGATGTTCGCGCTGGCATTCTCGGCCACTGCATTCACGGCAGACTCGTAAGCACTGAAGATGCCCGGTGTCAGCATCGTCTGCGCCGGACTGCGTTGAATGACTACGGCGGTGGCGGCGACAAACTTGTCCAGCGCCGGTCCTTTCAAGGCAATCACCAAGCCCGGGTTGGTGCAGAACTGGCCCGCGCCTAATGTCAGCGAAGCCACAAATCCTGCCGCCAATGCTTGCGTGCGATTGTCCAACGCCGCTGGAAACAGCAACACCGGATTGATCGAACTCATTTCCGCATACACCGGAATCGGTTCGGGCCGCGCTTGCGCCGCTTGAATCAGCGCCAGACCGCCGCTGCGCGAACCGGTGAAACCCACTGCTTTGATCCGTGGATCAGTGACCAACGCAATGCCCACTTCGCGGCCGGAACCGTACAGCAACGAGAACACGCCTTCCGGCAAACCACAGGCTTTTACCGCCCGAGCGACTGCGCGGCCGACCAGTTCGCTGGTGCCGGGATGGGCACTGTGCGCCTTGACGATCACCGGACAACCGGCGGCCAGTGCCGATGCGGTGTCACCGCCCGCGACTGAAAACGCCAGCGGAAAATTGCTCGCACCAAATACCGCGACCGGCCCGAGTGCAATCTGCCGTTGACGCAGATCCGCGCGCGGCAGCGGTTGGCGCTGCGGCTGCGCGCTATCGACGCGCACGTCCAGCCATTCACCGCCGCGGACGGTGCGGGCGAACATTCTCAATTGTTGGCAAGTACGCCCGCGTTCGCCCAGTAACCGTGCACGCGGCAGACCGCTTTCGGCATGGGCACGGTCAATCAGTTCATCGCCGAGCCCTTCGATTTCTCCAGCAATGCTTTCCAGAAATTCGGCGCGGAGATTCAGTGCTGTCTCGCGATAAACATCGAACGCTGCCCAGGCCAGCGCGCAGGCCTGTTCGACATGCTCCGTCGATCCTCCGGCATACGCCGGTTCCAGCGCTTCATTCGTGGCCGGATTGATCCCGCGAATAGCCTCGCGATTACCCGCAACCGAGTGCTGCCCGATCAGCATGTGGCCCGTCAGAGTCATGGTGTCTTCCTGATAAAAAGGGAAATGCCTGCCGCGTAGCACAACGCATCGCGGCAGGTGAGGAGGCGTTGATCAGGCGAAGTTCTGTTCCGCCGACCAGTTCTCGTACCAGTGACGGAACAGCGAGTACTGCTTCTCGGCATAACGCCGCTGCGAATCGCTCAACGCATCGGTTTCGTTGAAGTGCAGGGTGTATTCCTTGTCGCCGTTGAGCACCATCAGATGCTTGTAGTACAGCACCAGATCGCAGCCTTCATCGAACGACGACAGCACCGCCAGCGCCGATTCCAGCTCTCGCGCCTGACGACGGGCCTTGGCATCACCCTTGGCCGCCTGCTTGCTCAGCGCCACCAGTTGCAGCACCTCGCGGGGCAGGGCGTTGCCGATACCGGTGATCGCACCGGTGGCGTTGCAGTTGACGAAACCGTGCACCACTTGCGTGTCGACACCGACCATCAGGGTCACGTCATCGTCTTTGCTGGTGATGTTTTCGGCGGCGTAACGCAGGTCGGCACCACCGCCGAATTCCTTGAAGCCGATCAGGTTCGGGTACTCGCGACGCAGTTCGAAGAACAGGTCGGCGCGGGTGGCGAAGCCGTAGTAAGGGCTGTTGTAGATCACTGCTGGCAGGTTCGGTGCGGCTTGCAGAATCGCGGCGAAGTGGGCTTTTTGCGCAGTCGCCGAAGCACCACGGGACAGCACGCGGGGAATCACCATCAAACCCTGCGCGCCGACTTTTGCCGCGTGCGCCGCATGGGAAACCGCTTCACGGGAATTCACCGCGCCGGTGCCGACAATCGTAGG
This sequence comes from Pseudomonas tensinigenes, assembly GCF_014268445.2. Taxonomy (NCBI): domain Bacteria; kingdom Pseudomonadati; phylum Pseudomonadota; class Gammaproteobacteria; order Pseudomonadales; family Pseudomonadaceae; genus Pseudomonas; species Pseudomonas tensinigenes. Next base: position 3,963,533 of record NZ_CP077089.1, on the reverse strand, counting down.
GATGCCGGCAGCGACCAGACGCGCCACGCCTTCCTGCCGTTCAGCCTCGGTGAGCAACGGCCAGTCGCCCATCGAACCGCAATAAACCACGGCGCTCATGCCGATATCGATCAGTTCGCGACCCTTGGCCACCAACGCGTCGAAGTCCGGTTTGCGCTGGGCGGTGCACGGGGTCATCAGGGCCGGCATGCAACCGGTGAAGATGTTGTCGCTCATTGTTTTAACTCCTTGGCACATCATTCAAAGTAAGGTGAAAAGTCTGCGCGGTGGCTCAGATGCCCCACGCGAACGGGTCTGCTTCATCGATCAGCAAGGTGCTGTCGGCGGTCATGTACGCGCGTCCGGTGATGTACGGACGAATGCGTTCGCCTTGCCATTCGAAGCGGCCTTCGAACTGGCTGCCGGTGATGCTCGCCTGCACCCAGGTTGCGCCGGGTTGCAGCTTGTCGTCGGCGGCCAGACAGGCGAGTTTGGCGCTGGTGCCGGTGCCGCACGGGGAGCGGTCGTAGGCTTTGCCGGGGCACATGACGAAGTTGCGGCTGTCGGCCCGATCGTCATCGGCGAACAGTTCGATGTGATCGATGACGGCACCGTCTTCGCCGAAAATGCTTTGGTCTTCGAGAGCCTTGAGCATCGCCCAGGTGTACGCCGTAAGATGTTCGACGTTGTCCATGGTCAGCGTCTGGCCGTGCTCGGAAACCAGGAAGAACCAGTTGCCGCCATAGGCGATATCGCCCAACACGCGGCCGTAACCCGGCACATCCACCGGTACCTGTTTGCGGTGGCGATAAGCGGGGACGTTGCCCAAGGTGACGGTTCCGTCGCCATGCAAAGTGGCGCTGACCGGGCCGACCGGGGTGTCGATCTTGTGCACGCCCGGTTCGATTTTCCCCAGGTACTGCAACGAGTTGATCAGACCAATCGTTCCGTGGCCGCACATGCCCAGATAACCGGCGTTGTTGAAGAAAATCACCCCGCACGTGGCGTCCGGCGAGACTGGCGCGCAATACAACGCGCCGACCAATACATCATTGCCACGGGGCTCCAGCAGGCAGGCGCGGCGCCATTGATCATGCTCAGTGCGCAGCGCATCGCGTTTTTCCACCATGCTGTTGCCGGGCAGATCGGGGAAGCCTGTCATCACCAGACGCGTGGGTTCACCGCCGGTGTGGGAATCAATGACGTGTAGTTTTTTCATGGATAGATTCCTTTAGGTGATTTCAGTAGGCGCCGGCAGGGCGCGCAGCCACGGTCGCGGCGGAGGCGGTGACTTCGCTTTCCTCATCGTCCTCTTCAAGACGCAGCAGATGCGCCGGCACACCGGTCGCGGCGCCCCAGTAATAAATGCCGGTGGCGCAAGCAGCGACGACGATGGTGTCGAACGGGTGTGCGAGGATGCCGAGGCCGCCAAAGGTGCCGAGCTTCGACAGCACGATGGTCACCGCGTAGAAGGCGATCAACCACGCCGAGGAGCGCACTTGGCTGGCCAGATTGAGGTGAGCGGTCGGCACAAAACGACCGCAGAGCAGGTAGACCACGAACATCAGGATTTGCAGGCCGAGCAGCCACGACACGGTGTTCCAGCCCGACCAGTAGACGATCAGCGCGGCGATGATGAACGACACCGGCCCGAGCAGACCCATGCACTTGACCCGGAACGGGCGCGGCATGTCCGGCGCATTGCGGCGCAGCGCGGCCACGGTCACAGGGGCTACGGCGTAGCTCAACACCAGCGCAGCGGAAACCACGTTGATCAGCGCCTCCCACGACGGGAACGGCAGGGTCCAGAACACCGACAGGGCGAAGGTCAGCCACAGCGCCGGTCGCGGGATGCCGGATTTTTCATCGATGTGGGTGAAGACTTTGAAGAAGGTGCCGGTCTGCGCCCAACCGTAAATCACTCGCGGGGTAGCGTTCATGTAGATGTTGCCGCAGCCGCTCGGCGAGATCACTGCGTCGGCGACCACCAGATACGCCAGCCAGCCCACGCCCAGCGTCAGCGCGATGTCGCGGTACGGCAGGGAAAATTCCTTGCTGATACCGGCCCAGCCATTGGCGAGCATTTCCGTCGGGATGCTGCCGAGAAAGGCCATTTGCAGCAGTACATAAATCAGCGTCGACAGCAGCACCGAGAGGATCAGTGCGATGGGAATGGTGCGCTGTGGATTCTTCACTTCACTGGCCACCGAGATGATCGGCGTCAGCCCTAGGTAAGCGAAAATCACACCGCCCGCCGACACCGCCATTTCGATACCGGACAAGCCGAACGGGGCGAAACCTTGTACTTGGAAATTCGCCGGTTTGAAGAAGGTGAACAGCACGCCGATCACCAGCAGCGGCACGATGAACTTGAACACGCTGACCAGATTATTGGCCTTGGCGAAGGTCTTTACGCTGCGGTAGTTGAGCAGGAAAAATACGCACAGAAGGCCGAACTGCACCAGCCAGCCGAGAATCGTCGGATCGCCAGAACCAGCCTTGGTCAGCTCGGGAAACCATGCCGCCGCGTATTGGCGTGAGGCAACCACTTCGATCGCCACCAGGCTGGAAAACGCAATCAGGGTAATGAAGCCCATCAGGTAGCCCAGCAGCGGCCCGTGGGAGTAAACCGGATAGCGCACCACACCGCCGGCTCGCGGCAATGCAGCGCCCAGCTCGCAATAGACGATGCCCAGCAACAACACGGCAAAACCGCCCAGCAGCCAGGAAAAAATCCCCGCCGGCCCGGCAATGGCGGACACATGACTGGCCGCGAACAACCAGCCGGAACCGAAGATCGCCCCGAGCCCGATAAATGTGAGGTCGATCAGTGAAAGCTGTTTTTTGAACTTGCCTTGGCCTGACATGGCATCGCCTTCTTGTGAGTTATTGGATAGGCAGTTGTGTCACTGGGACGGCCAGACTTTGAACTCATCGATGGTGTGGCGATTGATGTTTTGCGGCGGCTTCGATGACGAAATCAGCACAATCGCACTGGCGAAACGTGGCCCTCGACAGGTCTTGAGCGATGCTGCAATCTGCACACGAAGGCCGCATGGCGGGCGCTTCGTCCATCCACGTTACGAGGGTGTTGTTTGATGCAACAGGCGTTTTCGATCCTGTCACAAGACATTGATGGGCATCGTCCGCAAACACTGGAGGAGTTGTTGGCCGGTGCGGCGCTGTTGTTGCCGATGCTCGATGTGATCCCCAACGCGGCGATTTTCATCAAGGATGTGCAGGCCCGTTACGTGCTCGCCAATCGCACGCTGGTGCAGCGCTGTGGCTTGAAGGATTTACGCCCGTTACTGGGCAAGACCAGCGCGCAGGTGTTCCCGGCGCAACTTGGGCCGGGCTACACCGAGCAGGATCGCAAGGTGCTGGAAGAGGGCTTTGTACTGGAGGATCAGTTGGAGCTGCACCTGTATGGCAGTCGCGAACCGGGCTGGTGCCTGACGCACAAGCAGCCGCTGTACAACCGTGATGGCGTGATCATTGGCCTGGCGGGGATTTCCGTGGACCTGCAATCGGCCAGTGAAACGCATCCGGCATTCGAGCGGCTGGCGGCTGTCGATGAGCACATCCGCGCGAATTTCAATCGCCGCGTCACGTTGGGTGAGTTAACCCGTATCGCCGGTATTTCCGTGGCGCAACTGGAGCGTTACTGCAAACGGGTGTTCCACCTGACGCCACGGCAGATGATCCAGAAAGTGCGCCTCGAACATGCGCACCGCTTGCTGCACACCGACCTGCCGATTACCGATGTGGCGCTGCAATGCGGCTACACCGATCACAGCGCCTTCACTCGGCAGTTCAAGGCCTCGACCGGGTTTACTCCGCGCGAGTATCGGCAGGCCACCTCACCCTGATGAAATGGTATTGAAGCGCTATGTAGGAGCTGCCGAAGGCTGCGATCTTTTGATTCTGTTTTTTAAGATCAAGATCAACAGATCGCAGCCTTCGGCAGCTCCTACAGTGGAGTTATTTCAGGACAGTCAGCCATGCCGAGAGCAGTAACAACAGCGCCAGTGCCGCATTCATCCGCTTGAACGCTTTCGGCGATCCCACCAACCGCGCGCTGCCCACGCCCAGTAACGCCCACAACGTCATACACGGCAACGACACCAGCAGAAACGCGAGTGACAAAACCAGCAGCCGCAAGGTCTTGTCATCACCGCCGACAAACACGCTGACCACCGCCACGGCCATCATCCACACCTTGGGGTTGACCAGTTGCAGCATGGCGGCGCCCAGCACGCTGAAACCTTCTTCCTGCGTACCCGTCGGGTCCAGCGATGGCGGCGCGCTGCGGAAGATCTGCCACGCCAGCCAGCTCAACCAGAGCACACCGCCCCAGGCCATGGCTTGCTGCACGCGCGGGTAGCGCAGCAAGGTTTCGCCGGCACCGAGGCCGACCACCAACACAATCAGCGCCGCCGCCGCACAGGCGCCAAAAATGATTGGAAGAGTGGCGAGCAAGCCTTGGCGCGAACTGTGGCTCAGCACCAGAATATTGGTCGGCCCCGGCGTGATCGAGGCAACGAAAGCAAACAGCAGGAAGGGCAATAATGACGCCATGATCCGGATTCCCTGAAAATGAAAACAGGCATCCATGATCGCCAGTTGACGTGCGTCAGTCTGGAAGGTTTGAGCAGCGCTTGCGGTAGTCGGCGGGAGTGAGTTGGTAGGCCCGGCGGAACCAGCGCCCAAGGTGACTCTGATCAGCAAAACCGAGCACGCTGGCGACCTGCGCCGGCGTTTCACCCCGAGCCAGTAACTGCCGCGCCTTGGCCAAGCGCAGCTGGATCAGGTACGCGTGCGGCGCCAGGCCAAAAGCAGACTTGAAGGCGCGGCTGAGACGAAAACGGTCTACTCCGCAGACCTGCGCGAGATCATCGAGACCGATATCTTCATAGGTGTGCGCGTGCAGATAATCCCGCGCCAGTTGCGCCACCAACGGCAGGCGCGGATCGAAAACCTGGCGCTTGCGCCAGTCGAGATGCCGCGTGAGCGAGCTCAGCAAGCCATCGACGGCGGTCTGCCGGACGATGCGCAGATCGCCGTCATGCAACGCCTGGAAAGCGTGGCTGATCGCTGTGGCCAGACGCGGGTCCTGACTCAGCGTGTCGGCAAAACCGGGCTGGCTGTCGGACGGTGCGTCTTCGAACAGCGCATGCAGTTCACGCTCCAGCCAGTGCGGATCGAGGTAGAGCATCGAATAGGTAAAACCTTCCTCGGTCGGCGCTTGCCCATCGTGGATCTCCCCCGGCTCCAGCAGGAACACGTTGCCCGGCGTACTGCGATGGCGCACGCGGCGGCAATTGAACTGCTGCACACCTTGCTCGGTAACGCCGACGAGGAAGCTGTCATGCCAGTGCGGATCGTAGGCATGGCCCTCAAAGTGAGCGCGAATCGATTCAATCCCGGTGTCGACATCCTGGGACAGCTCGATCCAGTTGCGTTTATCCACGAAGGCTCCAGAGTTCGCCATTGAAAGGTGCGGCCCCATAAAATACCGCGCAATGCTCGTCGACGTTTAGAAGATTTGTGCAGGTGAGGGGGCTAGACTCTGTAGGTCACGGCCCCTTTGGCGACAGGTGGAATGCGATGATGAACCGATGCTCGCGTGGGGTTTTACTCACCTTGATCGCCCTCAGCCTGGCGCTGACGGCAGGCTGCTCAAGCCGCAAACACTATCCGCCCTCCGGCGTTGGGGACGCCTGCTACGCCAAAGCCTTGCCGTCGGTCGGCGAGGGCGGTCTGGCGTGGGGCTCCAGTCTGAACATGGCCCGGCAGAAATCGATGAACAACTGCATCCGTTATGCCGGGCGCTCCGGGGGCACGCCGAACACCTGTCAGGTGGTCTTGGCCAAATGTAAATAGCTTTCTGTTGACATGGTTGCTTTAGGCAAATATATAGTTGCCTTAAGCAATTATCTGAGTGTTTGCCATGTCCAGCAGCCATCTCCTCGAGCAAGCCGACGTCGTGCGCGGCTTCAATCGCTTCTACACCCATCAGATCGGCGTACTGCAGGAGCATCTGCTGCAAAGCGACTACTCGCTGACCGAGCTACGCATTTTGTATGAGCTGGCCTCGCGCGGTGATCTGACCAGCGCGGATCTGCGCCAGATGCTCGGCCTCGACGCCGGTTATATGAGCCGCATCATCAGCGGTTTCGAGAAGCGCGGCCTGATCCAGAAAGTGCCGTCACCCACGGATGCTCGCGCTGCGCAATTACACCTTACTGACCTGGGCCGTGAAATCCTGATCCCGCTGGAAAAGGCCTCCCGCGAACAGATCGTCGCCATGCTCGAGCGATTGCCTGAACCGCAGCAGAAGCAACTGATCGGCGCCATGACGTTGATCCAGACACTGCTGCAAGGCAACAAAGACGCAACCTACGTATTACGCGATCCGCAGCCCGGCGACATGGGCACGGTGATGCAGCAACAAGCGGCCCTGTATACCCGTGAATACGGCTGGAATTCGGAGTTCGAGGCGCTGGTGGCCGAGGTGGTCGCCAAGTACCTGCGTGATTACGACCCGACGAGCGAGCGCTGCTGGATTGCGGAAAAGGACGGCAAGGTCATCGGCTCCGTGTTCATCGTCCGTCAGGACGCCACCACCGCCAAACTGCGCATGCTCTACGTCGACGCCAGCGCGCGGGGCTTGGGCATTGGCAGCCGTCTGGTCGAGGAGTGCCTGCGTTTCGCCCGCCAGGTTGGCTACCAGAAAATGACCCTGTGGACGACCAGCAACCTGACGGCTGCACGCAAGATTTATCAGCAGGCCGGGTTTGAACTGGTGGAGGAAGAAGCGGTTCACAGCTTTGGCAAGGATCTGGTGAGTCAGACGTGGGCGCGGGTGCTGTGATCTGATTTTCATCGTCGAGTGCAGTGAAAAGGCAGACGAAAAAAAACCACCTTAGCGGGGTGGTTTTTTAACCTCGGTTTGCGGCTGAGGTTTGTTGCTTCACTAGCTGCTTTAACGTTCGCTCATGGTAGGAGTCTTTGTGCCCCCTTGCAAGGTTAAAGTTCGTAATAAACTGGTTGTCTGCGCTATTTGGTTTCCAGAAAAAGCTGGCAGAAATAATGGTTAACAAAACAGAAAATTACTTTTCCTGAAAGCCTTTGAATGAAGGTTATGATGCGGGCGCTCACTTGTTCGAGCAGCGCTGAGGCCAGGCTGGTGACTAAACGGTTTCATGCCCTTTGACACGGTTTTGCACCCGTGCCGGAATGATGTTTCGGAGGGATTTCAACCGGCCGCCTCACTAGCTGCTTTAACGTGCAGGCTGAAGGCAAGCATGATCCGGTAAGTTTGCCGGAGGTTTGGCCCCCAGCCCTGGAGGCCAAAACGTATGAAGCTTTTGCTGCGTACGCTGAGCCTTGTATGGAGATTGTTTAAAGCATTTCGCTTTTACGAGTTCCTGCGAGACCGCTTTGACGACCTGAAGTAACGGCCGTTGAGGTGGGAGAAGCCCGTTTCAGTTTCGACTGGAACGGGTTTTTTTTGTTTTATAAAACTGTCATAAGTAGGATTTTTCTGTGTCGGGTTTTTTTTGCGTGTAGGGCATTTCTTCGGCAAGTGTAGGCGTTGTTCAAACCACTCTGTAGTCCGCAAAAAGCGTTCGATTATCGAGTACCCAAACCTTCGCCCAATTGCCCACCCCGACACTCCGGCGTACTGTGACTCGTGATGCCTGAAACCCCGTGATCCGAAAATAACGACAACAACGAGCAATGCCCCATGGACAGCCATCTGCTGAGCGATCGCAGCAGCGTGTTCCGTCACGCTGACCCTTATGCCGTCTCCGACTACGTCAATCAGCACGTCGGCCAGCACTTCATCGGCCTGTCCAGAACCACCCACCCGCAAGCCAGCCTCAACCATCGCAAACTCGCCGATCTCGATCTGGCCCGCATCAGCTATGGCGGCAGCGTGCGCGTGACCTCAGTGGCGCTGGAGACCGTTTACCACCTGCAAGTGCTCTTGCAAGGCAATTGCCTGTGGCGCGGGCACAAGCGCGAACAGCATCTGGTGCCCGGCGAGTTGCTGTTGATCAACCCGGATGATCCGGTTGATCTGACGTACTCGGAAGACTGCGAGAAATTCATTCTCAAGGTGCCGGTCAGCGTGCTCGAATCGGTGTGCGACGAGCAGCGTTGGCAGCGTCCGGCAAGCGGTATCCGTTTCCTGCGCAATCACTATCGGCTGGATGAGCTGGAAGGCTTCACCAACCTGCTGGCGATGATCTGTCAGGAAGCCGAGGCCAGCGATCCGTTGCTGCGGGTACAGGAGCATTACGCGCAGATCATCGGCAGCAAACTGATTTCGCTGATGAACACCAACGTCAGCCGTGAGTGCCTGAGCGCACCGAATGTCAGCTTCGAGCGCATTCTCGATTACATCGAACGCAACCTTAAACTGGATTTGGCCGCCGAACATCTGGCCGCACAGGCGAGCATGAGCCCGCGCTCGCTGTACAGCTTGTTCGAACGCCAACTCGGCGTCACGCCAATGCAATACATCCGCCAGCGCAAACTGGCACGCATTCACGCCTGCCTCAGCGACCCACGCTGCCCGGTACGCAATCTCACCGAGCTGGCCCTGGACTACGGCTTTCTGCACCTCGGCCGCTTCTCCGATAGCTATCGCCAACAGTACGGCGAACTGCCATCGCAGACCTTCAAACGCCGCCACTAAAACACTGCGCTAAACCCCTTCCGAAACACGCCGAATCATCTGCCGCGCCATCCTGCACAAAACGGATAGCGATCTGCAGGATTCGGCTATTGCCCCGTGCATCGCCTCCCTAATCTGACCTGGCCTGAACAATAACAATGGAGGCCCCGGCCATGTCCCTGGGAATCGACTACCTCAATGCCATGCTTGATGAAGACCAAGAGAAGGGCGCCTACCGCTGCAAGCGGGAGATGTTCACTGATCCGCGTCTGTTCGAACTGGAAATGGCGCACATCTTCGAAGGTAACTGGATTTACCTCGCCCATGAAAGCCAGATCCCCAACAACAACGATTTTCTCACCACCACCATGGGGCGCCAGCCGATCTTCATCGCACGCAACAAGGACGGTGTGCTCAATGCGTTCCTCAATGCCTGCAGCCATCGTGGTGCGATGCTCTGTCGGCACAAGTCCGGCAATCGCTCCAGCTACACCTGCCCGTTTCACGGCTGGACGTTCAACAACAGCGGCAAACTGCTCAAGGTCAAAGACCCGAGCGAGGCCGGTTACCCGCAAGGCTTCAACTGCGAAGGCTCCCATGACCTGACCAAAGTTGCGCGTTTCGAGTCCTATCGCGGCTTCCTGTTCGGCAGCCTGAATGCCGATGTGAAATCCCTGGCTGAACATCTGGGCGAATCCGCGAAGATCATCGACATGATCGTCGATCAGTCGCCAGAAGGCCTGGAAGTGTTGCGCGGCTCCAGCTCGTATATCTACGAAGGTAACTGGAAACTCACCGCCGAAAACGGTGCTGACGGCTACCACGTCAGCTCGGTGCACTGGAACTACGCCGCCACCCAGAACCAGCGCCAGCAGCGCGAAGCGGGTGAAGCGATCAAGACCATGAGCGCCGGCAGTTGGGCGAAGAAGGGCGGCGGTTTCTACTCGTTCGATCACGGCCATTTGCTGCTCTGGACCCGTTGGGCCAACCCTGAAGACCGTCCGGCCTATGAGCGCCGCGACGAACTGGCCCGTGATTTCGGCCAGGCCCGCGCCGACTGGATGATCGAAAACTCGCGCAACCTGTGCCTGTACCCCAACGTTTACTTGATGGATCAGTTCAGTTCGCAGATCCGTATCGCCCGGCCGATCTCGGTCGACAAGACCGAAATCACCATTTACTGCATCGCCCCCAAAGGTGAGAGCGCCGAAGCCCGAGCCAAACGCATTCGGCAGTACGAAGACTTCTTCAACGTCAGCGGCATGGCCACGCCGGATGATCTGGAAGAGTTCCGCTCATGCCAGACCGGTTATGGCGCGGGTCGCGGCTGGAACGACATGTCCCGTGGCGCCACCCATTGGGTCGAAGGCGCCGACGCCGCCGCCGAAGAAATCGACCTTAAACCATTGCTCTCCGGCATGCGTACCGAAGACGAAGGCCTGTTCGTGCTGCAACACAAGTACTGGCAGGAAACCATGCTCAAAGCCGCTGCCAGCGAACCACAACTGATCCCCGTGGAGGCCGTGTGATGAGCAACCGCTACGACACCGTGCGTGACTTCCTCTATCGCGAAGCACGTTATCTCGATGACGGCCAGTGGGATCAATGGTTGGAACTGTACGCCGCCGACGCGACCTTCTGGATGCCGGCCTGGGACGACAACGACACGCTCACCGAAGACCCGCAAAGCGAAATCTCGCTGATCTGGTACGGCAACCGTGGCGGCCTCGAAGACCGCATCTTTCGGATCAAGACCGAGCGCTCCAGCGCGACCATCCCCGACACCCGCACTTCGCACAACCTGAGCAACATCGAAATCGTCGAGCAGAGCGCAGACCAGTGCCTGGTGCGCTTCAACTGGCACACCCTGAGCTTTCGCTATCAGGTCACCGACAGCTACTTCGGCAGCAGTTTCTACACCCTCGATCTGCGTGGCGAACAGCCGCTGATCAAGGCCAAGAAAGTCGTGCTGAAAAACGATTACGTCCGTCAGGTCATCGACATTTATCACATCTAGTCGACACGACGAGGTGCACCATGAATTTCCAGATCGCGCTTAATTTTGAAGACGGCGTCACCCGTTTCATCGAGGCCAGCGGCCATGAAACCGTGGCCGACGCGGCGTATCGCCAAGGCATCAACATCCCGCTGGATTGCCGCGATGGCGCCTGCGGCACCTGCAAATGTTTCGCCGAAGCCGGGCGGTACGACATGGGCGACAACTTCATTGAAGACGCCTTGAGCGACGACGAGCTTGCGCAAGGCTATGTGCTGACCTGCCAGATGCGCGCTGAAAGCGACTGTGTGGTGCGAGTGCCGGCAGGCTCGCAGGTGTGCAAGACCGAACAAGCGAACTTCCAGGCATCGATCAGCGCTGTCCGGCAGTTGTCCGAAAGCACTATCGCGCTGTCGATCAAGGGCGAAGCGCTGAGCAAACTGGCGTTTCTGCCGGGCCAGTACGTCAATCTGCAAGTGCCCGGCAGTGAGCAGACCCGCGCCTACTCCTTCAGCTCGTTGCAGAAGGACGGCGAAGTCAGCTTCCTGATCCGTAACGTGCCTGGCGGTTTGATGAGCAGCTTCCTCACCGGGTTGGCCAAGGCCGGCGACAGCATGAACCTGGCGGGGCCTTTAGGCAGTTTCTACCTGCGCGAGATCAAGCGGCCGCTGCTGTTGTTGGCGGGCGGCACCGGCCTGGCACCGTTCACTGCGATGCTGGAAAAGATCGCCGAGCAGGGCAGCGATCATCCCGTGCATTTGATCTACGGCGTGACCAACGATTTCGATCTGGTTGAACTTGATCGTCTCGAAGTCTTCGCCGCCCGCATCCCGAACTTCAGTTTCGGCGCCTGCGTGGCCAACCCGCAGAGTGCGCATCCACTCAAGGGCTACGTCACCCAGCACATCGAGCCGCGCCACCTCAATGAAGGCGACGTCGACGTGTACCTCTGCGGCCCGCCGCCGATGGTCGAAGCGGTCAGCCAATACATCCGCGAGCAGGGCATCACTCCCGCGAATTTCTACTACGAAAAATTTGCCGCTGCGGCTGCCTGAAATCCTTTTTCGAGGTTGTCATGAACAACAGATTCTCCAACAAGGTCGCGCTGGTCACCGGCGCGGCGCAGGGTATCGGCCGCCGCGTCTGCGAACGCCTGCTGAACGAAGGCGCGCAAGTGGTCGCGGTTGATCGCTCCGAGCTGGTTCACGAACTGCAAGGCGAGGGCGTTCTCGCGTTGACCGCCGACCTTGAGCAATACGCCGATTGTGCACGGGTCATGGCTGAAGCCATCAACACCTTCGGCCGACTCGACATCCTGATCAACAACGTCGGCGGCACGATCTGGGCCAAGCCGTTCGAGCATTACGAAGTCGAACAGATTGAAGCCGAAGTCCGCCGCTCGCTGTTCCCGACCCTGTGGTGCTGCCACGCCGCGCTGCCGTACATGCTCAAGCAAGGGCGCGGCGCCATCGTCAATGTCTCGTCGATTGCCACCCGTAGCATCAATCGCGTGCCGTACGGCGCGGCCAAGGGCGGCATCAATGCGCTGACCGCGTGCCTGGCGTTCGAGAACGCCGAGCGCGGCATTCGCGTCAACGCTACTGCACCGGGCGGCACCGAAGCGCCGCCCCGGCGCATCCCGCGCAATGCCGGCGAACAGTCGGCGCAGGAGCAGGCCTGGTATCAGGAAATCGTTGCGCAAACCCTCGACAGCAGCCTGATGAAACGCTACGGCAGCCTCGACGAACAGGTCGGCGCGATCCTCTTTCTGGCCTCCGATGACGCCTCGTACATCACCGGCGTGACTTTGCCGGTCGGTGGCGGCGACCTCGGTTGATCACGTTTTCAAGGGACACAGACATGCAGAGAATTCTGATTGAAAGCGTATCGACGATCATCGTCGATCTGCGGACCATTCGCCCGCACAAGCTGGCGATGCACACGATGCAAAAACAGACCCTGGTGATTCTGCGTCTGCGCTGCAGTGACGGTATCGAAGGCATCGGTGAAGCGACCACCATCGGCGGCCTCGCCTACGGTTATGAAAGCCCGGAAAGCATCAAAGCCAATATCGACGCGCATCTGGCGCCGGCGCTGGTCGGCATGGACGCCAATAACATCAACGCCGCGATGCAGCGGCTCGACAAGATCGCCAAGGGCAACACCTTCGCCAAGTCCGGTATCGAAAGCGCATTGCTCGACGCCCAAGGCAAGCGCCTCGGTCTGCCGGTCAGCGAACTGCTCGGCGGCCGCGTGCGTGACAGCCTCGAAGTGGCCTGGACCCTGGCCAGCGGCGACACCGCCCGCGACATCGCCGAAGCCGAGCAGATGCTCGAAGCGCGTCGCCATCGCATCTTCAAATTGAAGATCGGCGCCAACCCGCTGGAACAGGATCTCAAACACGTGGTGGCGATCAAAAGAGCCTTGGGCGAGCGCGCCAGCGTGCGGGTTGATGTCAACCAGTATTGGGATGAATCCCAGGCGATTCGCGGCTGTCAGGTGCTCGGTGACAACGGTATCGACCTGATTGAACAGCCGATTTCGCGGGTCAACCGCTCCGGGCAGATTCGCCTGAATCAGCGCAGCCTGGCGCCGATCATGGCCGACGAATCGATCGAAAGCGTCGAGGATGCTTTCAGCCTCGCGGCCGACGGCGCTGCCAGTGTATTCGCCCTGAAGATCGCCAAAAACGGTGGCCCGCGCGCCGTATTGCGCACCGCACAAATCGCCGAGGCCGCCGGCATCGCGCTGTACGGCGGCACCATGCTCGAAGGCTCCATCGGCACGCTGGCCTCGGCGCACGCCTTCCTCACGCTCAAACAACTGACCTGGGACACCGAGCTGTTTGGGCCGTTGTTGCTGACCGAAGACATCGTCACTGAAACGCCGCAGTACCGCGATTTCCACCTGCATATCCCGCGAACTCCAGGCCTTGGCCTGACGCTGGACGAAGAGCGTCTGGCGCGTTTTCGTCGCCACTGAATCAGGAGAGTCACCATGTTGTTCCACGTAAAAATGACCGTGAAATTACCCGTCGACATGGACCCGTCGCTGGCCACCCGGCTCAAGGCGGACGAAAAGGAATTGGCGCAACGGCTGCAACGCGACGGCGTCTGGCGGCACTTGTGGCGCATCGCCGGGCACTACGCCAATTACAGCGTGTTCGATGTGCCGAGTGTTGAGGCCCTGCACGACACGCTGATGCGCTTGCCGCTGTTTCCCTACATGGACATTGAGGTTGATGGTCTCTGCCGGCATCCGTCGTCGATCCATACGGACGATCGCTAAATTCCGGTCCGCCCCGAAAACCTTGTGGGAGCGAGCCTGCTCGCGAAAGCGATATGTCATTCGGCATCAATAGTGACTGATCCACCGCATTCGCGAGCAGGCTCGCTCCCACAGGGGATCGGGGGGAGCCAAGAAACTGCGCCAACAAAACAACAAGATGAGGTAACCACCATGACCGTGAAAATTGCCCACACCGCCGAGCTGCAAGCCTTCTTCAGAGAAGCCGCCGGTTTTACCAACGACGACGGCAACTCCCGGCTGAAAAACATCGTCCTGCGCATCTTGCAGGACAGCGCGAAAATCATCGAAGACCTCGAAATCAGCGAGGACGAGTTCTGGAAAGCGGTCGACTACCTCAACCGTTTGGGCGCGCGTTCCGAAGCCGGACTGCTGGTCGCCGGCCTTGGCATCGAGCACTTCCTCGACCTGTTGCAGGACGCCAAGGATGCACAGATCGGCTTGACCGGCGGCACGCCACGCACCATCGAAGGCCCGCTGTACGTTGCCGGCGCGCCCCTGTGCGAAGGTGAATGCCGAATGGATGACGGCAGCGAAGAGGGCGTCGCCACCGTCATGCACCTTGAAGGCCAGGTATTCGATCTTCACGGCCAACCATTGGCCGGCGCTACCGTTGACCTGTGGCACGCCAACACCAAGGGCACCTATTCGTTTTTCGACTCGAGCCAGTCCGAGTACAACCTGCGTCGACGCATCATTACCGACGCCGACGGCCGCTACCGCGCTCGCAGCATCGTGCCGTCCGGCTATGGCTGCGACCCGCAGGGGCCGACCCAGGAATGCCTGAACCAGCTCGGGCGCCATGGCCAGCGTCCGGCACATGTGCACTTTTTCATCAGCGCGCCGGGGCATCGGCACCTGACGACGCAGATCAATCTGTCGGGTGATCAATATTTGTGGGATGACTTTGCCTATGCGACCCGTGAAGGCTTGGTCGGGGAGGTGGTGTTCCGTGAGGACGCAGCGTTGGGGCGTTATGCCGAGCTGAAGTTCGACTTCCAGTTGCAACCGGCGCCGGACGCCAGTGCCGAACAACGCAGTCAGCGGCCGCGTGCGTTGCAGGACGCTTGATACCGAGTCGTCTGGTTCCCTCACCCTAACCCTCTCCCAGAGGGAGAGGGGACTGACCGGGGTGATCTTGAGCGCTACGCCGACCTGAACGTTTTTTACCGAATCCAACCCGGTTGTTCAGGTCGACGTATAACGCAAGACAACGCGGTCGGCTCCCTCTCCCTCGGGAGAGGGCTGGGGTGAGGGGACTGACCGAGGTGATCTTTAGCGCTACGCCGACCTGAACGTTTTTTACCGAATCCAACCCGGTTTTTCAGGTCGGCGCATAACGCAAGACAACGCGGTCGGCTCCCTCTCCCTCTGGGAGAGGGCTGGGGTGAGGGGAAATCAGGCCTAAGGTAATGCGAAAAAGATATTGGCTACGTATTTTTAAGATCGTTTAGTTTTGTCGCAACGACGAATCAAAACGCATCAAACCGATAGACCCCCGATTGCCATGACGGCACACGCTGAATCGATCACAGGTTCTTCAGGTTTGATTCACACGGGAGTGAATCATGCCGCATACCCTCGATATCTCCACATTACCGACGCTGGACCTGTCGCAGTTCGAAGGCACAGCGCAACAGCGCTACGAATTTCTCGAAAACCTGCGCCACGCCGCCCGCGACGTCGGCTTCTTTTACCTGACCGGCCACGGTATCGACAGCGACTTGCTCAAGCAGGTGCAGACCCACGCCCGCCAGTTTTTCGCCTTGCCCGACAGCGAGAAAACCGCTGTCGGCATGATCAATTCACCGCACTTTCGCGGTTACAACCGTGCCGCTTCGGAGATCACCCGTGGCCAGCCTGATCTGCGCGAGCAGTTTGATCTGGGCGCCGAGCGCGAGGCGTTGCCATTGACGGCGAACAGCCCGTTTTGGACGCGGCTGCAAGGCCCCAACCAATGGCCGGCGGCACTGCCGGAACTGAAACCTTTGCTGCTGGAATGGCAAGAGGCGATGACGCGGATGTCGTTGCGCCTACTGCGTGCGTTCGCTCAGGCACTCTCGCTGCGCGCCGATGCGTTTGATCAGCTCTACGGCGACAAACCCAACGAACACATCAAGTTGATGCGCTATCCCGGCCAGAACAGCGAGTCGAGCCATCAAGGTGTCGGCGCGCACAAAGATTCCGGGTTCCTCAGCTTCCTCCTGCAAGACCAGCAGGCCGGTCTGCAGGTCGAGATCGAAGATGGCCGCTGGATCGATGCGTTGCCGCGCGAGAACACCCTGGTGGTGAACATCGGCGAACTGCTCGAACTGGCCAGCAACGGTTATCTGCGGGCCACGGTGCATCGCGTGGTTTCACCTCCGGCGGATAGCGAACGCCTGTCTGTCGCGTTCTTCCTCGGTGCGCAACTGGATGCCGTGGTGCCGCTGTATCCGCTGCCCACCGCACTGTTGCGCGAGGCGCGCGGGCCGGCGAGTGATCCGCTCAATCCGCTGTTTCGCGATGTCGGCTGGAACTACCTCAAAGGTCGTTTGCGCTCGCATCCCGATGTCGCGCAGCGCTTCTACGCCGATGCGCTACTGCCGCCACCGCCCGTTCGTAAATCCGCCTGACTCATCACTCGCTCAAGGACTCCGCACATGATCAAGAAAGCAGGTTTGACCCTGGCCGTGCTCGGCGCGCTGGTGACGTCGTTCGGTGCGCAGGCGCTGGAGCCGTTGCGAGTGGCTGCCGACCCGGTGCCCCACGCGCAGATTCTGGCGTACATCCAGAAAATCGATCCGCAACTGAATCTCAAAGTCATCGAGATCCCCAACGGGGTGAACTCCAATGAGCTGTTGGTGCACGGTGACGTCGACGCCAATTACTTCCAGCACTTGCCGTACCTGAAATCCCAGGAAAAGGCCCTCGGCGAGAGACTTGCGGTGGCCGCCACGGTGCACATCGAACCCTTGGGCATCTACTCGCATCGCCATAAAAGCTTCGCCGATGTACCGGTAAAAGGCACCGTCGCCGTGCCCAATAACGTCACCAACCTTAGTCGTGCGTTGTATCTGTTGCAGGACAACGGCCTGATCAAGCTCAAACCCGGCTTCAACGACCCGGCGGCGGATCAGGCAACGCCCAAAGACATCGCCGAGAACCCGAAACAACTGAAGATTCTCGAGATCGAATCGCCGCAGATTCCGCGCTCGCTGGACGACGTCGATCTGGCCGTGATCAATGGCAACTACGCGCTCGACGCAGGCCTGGTGCCGGCCAAGGATGCCTTGGGCCTGGAAAAAGCCGAGCACAATCCTTACGCCAACATTCTGGTGACCACGCCCAAGCTCGAACACGACCCGCGTATCGCGCAACTGGCCAAGGACCTGACGTCGCCAGAGGTCGCCAAATACATCAGCGACAACTTCGCCGGCTCGGTGATTCCGGTGGCGGGCAGCAAGCCATGATCGCCGTCGAGCAGTTGAGCAAGACTTATCCTTCGGCCGCGCAACCGGCACTCGATCAGGTCTCGCTGAGCATTCCCGACGGCGCGGTCTACGGGATTCTCGGGCGTAGCGGGGCGGGCAAGTCGACGCTGCTGCGCTGCCTCAATCTGCTCGAGCGACCGGACAGCGGACGCATTGTGCTGGATGGCGTTGACCTGACGACACTGTCGGTCAGCGAACTGCGCCAGCAGCGCCAGCGCATCGGCATGATCTTCCAGGGCTTCAACCTGCTGCATTCGCGCACGGTGTTCGACAACATCGCGGTCCCGCTGGAAATCGCCAATGTCGGCAAGCCGTGGCGCCATGTGCGGGTGCGCGAACTGCTGGAGCTGGTTGGCTTGAGTGACAAAGCGCAGGCGTTTCCCTCGCAGTTGTCCGGCGGGCAGAAACAGCGCGTCGGCATTGCCCGCGCTTTGGCCGCTGAGCCGGCGTACCTGCTCTCGGATGAGGCCACCAGTGCACTCGACCCGGAAACCACCGAATCGATCCTGCAATTGCTGCGCGATATCAATCGGCAACTGGGCGTGACCATCGTGTTGATCACCCACGAACTGGACGTGGTCAAGTCGATCTGCGATCACGCTGCGTTCATGGCCAATGGACGTCTGGTGGAAGCCGGGCCGGTGCCCCGTCTGCTGGCCGATGCGCAATCGCAACTCGGCGCTTCGCTGCGGCCGACCTGTGGCTTGCCGCTGGGCCACGCTGAGCTGGGCCTGAGTTTTCTCAAACAATACGGCGTACGGGCGGCGCACTCATGAACCGCACGGTCAATTGGGATGAAATCCTGCAACTGGTGTTCACCGCCACCGGTGAAACCCTGTACATGGTCTTGCTCGCGGGGCTGTTCACGCTGCTGATCGGCCTGCCGCTGGGCGTGTTGCTGTTCATCAGTCGCCGCGACGGACTGTTGCCGATGCCACGCTTGAATGCCGTGCTGGGTGGCGTGGTCAACCTCGGCCGTTCGCTGCCATTCGTGGTGATGCTGATTGCCCTGATCCCGCTGACGCGGCTGGTGGTGGGTACGACGCTGGGCAGCACCGCCGCTGTGGTGCCGATCACCATCGGCGCGTTTCCGTTCTTCGCACGCATCGTCGAAAACGCTCTGGACGAAGTCGACAAGGGTCGCATCGAAGCGATCCTCGCCATGGGCGGCGACATTGGTCATGTGATCTTCAAAGTGCTGTTGCCCGAAGCGCTGCCGGCGTTGCTGGCCGGGATCACCTTGACGCTGGTGATGCTGATCGGTTTTTCCTCGATGGCCGGGGTGATCGGCGGTGGCGGGCTCGGTGATCTGGCGATTCGTTACGGCTATCAGCGGTTCAACAATGAAGTGATGGTTGCCACGGTGGTGGTGTTGGTGATCCTCGTCCAGGGCGTGCAAAGCCTGGGCGATCGATTGGTTCGTTCGCTGGCGCATCGCCGCTAAGGATTTGTATGAGGGTGCCGGTCGCTGTGGCCCGTGAGCCGCTGATTCGTGTACGTGAGTTGAGCAAAATATTTGGTGCGAGCCGGGCGCTGGATGCCGTCAGCCTGGGCATCTATCCCGCCGAAGTGGTGGCGCTGCTCGGCGCCAATGGTGCGGGCAAGTCAACTCTGGTGAAGATCCTCGCGGGCAGCCAGACCGCCGATGCTGGCGAGATCTGGCTAGACGGCGCGCCACGCCATTTCAGTTCGCCGCTGTCGGCGCGACGCTTCGGTATTGTCGCGGTGCACCAGCAGATCAACGAGGGCATCGCACCGGGTTTGAGCGTCGCGGAAAACCTTCTGCTCGATGAACTGTGCAAGCCGGACGCGGACTTCTGGCTCAATCGTAAACGCCTGCTGGAGCGCGCCGCGAGCATTGCTGCCGGGTTGGGTTTGACCTTGCCGCTGGAGCAGCCAATCGAGCATCTCGGTCAGGCCGAACGGCAATTGGTGGTGCTCGCTCGAGCCTTGGCTTTGCAGCCGCGCCTGCTGATTCTGGATGAGCCGACAGCAGCACTTTCCGATGCCGAAGCGCAGCGCTTGTTTGGTTTGATCGACACCTTGCGCACTCGCGGCGTGGCGATTCTGTACATCTCCCATCGACTCTCCGACCTGCAACGCGTGGCAGATCGCGCCATTGTGTTGCGGGATGGCCAGTTCGCGGGCGAGTTCACCGCTCGGCAATTGCCGGAAGCGGTGAGCGCCATGCTGGGACAGGCGCTGGCCGAGCATGTCTACCAGCCGCGCGTGGCCGGGCGCGAGGTGTTGAAACTCAACGCCATGCAAATTCTGTCGCGTTCCGCCGCGTTCGATCTGACCCTGCACGAAAACGAAGTGGTGGTGCTGACCGGGCTGTTGGGCGCCGGTAAAAGTGAAATCGCCGAGGTGCTGTTCGGCCTGCGTAAAGCGCTGTCGGGCCGCGTGCAACTGGATGGTGTTGCGTGGCACGCAAACTCACCGCGCCAGGCCATTCAAAGCGGGGTTTTCTTCGCCGCCGAAGACCGCGCCAGTCAGTCACTAGTGCCGGACTTTTCCCTGCGCCGGACCTTGACCTTGCCGTTTCTCGAACGCTTCAGCCGTGGCGGTTTTATCCGCAACCGCGCCGAAGCCACGGCGGTCGAGGCACAAGTGGCGGCGCTGGGGATCAAGACTGGCGGTATCGATGTGCCGATGAGCGCACTGTCAGGCGGCAATCAACAGAAAGTCGTGCTCGGCCGCTGGCTGCTCGGCGAAGGGCGGGTATTGATCCTCGATGAACCTTTTCAAGGCGTCGACGTGCGCGCCCGCCGCGACATCGGCCAACTGCTGCGCGACAGCGCCAAGGGCCGAGCGACGCTGGTGATTTGCGCCGACGTCGATGAAGCCCTGGAAATTGCTGACCGCATCCTGCTGGTGCGCGATCACGCCGTGGTCGCCGAGTACCCGCGCGCCGGCCTCAATCGTGCTGATCTGGTCGCTGCATTGGCCGGCAGCGACGTCACCGAACATTCCCCTCAAGCCACGCCAAGGAGCAGAGCGAGTGCCTGATTCAAGTTCACTGTTATCGAGCGCAGCGGCACCCGCCGAGCGCCTGCTGCACGTATTGATTCGCTACGGCCTGCTGTGGCTGCTGGCGTTGATCGTGGTGTTTTTCAGTGTGGCCGAGCCGGCATTCCTGCGCGTCGGCAACCTGTTCAGCATCCTGCAATCGGTGTCGATTGTTGCGCTGCTGGCGCTGGGCGTGACGCTGACCATGGCCGTCGGCGGCCTCGATTTGTCGATTGGCGCTGTGGCGGCGATGAGCCTGATGATCGCCAGCTACGTGATGGTCGTGCTCGGCTGGGGTGCGGTGCCTGCGGTATTGATCAGTCTGGCGGGCGGGGCGCTGGTCGGCCTGCTCAACGGCTGGCTGATCGTCAAACTGCGGGTGCCGGACATTCTCGCGACGCTGGGCAGCATGTTTCTGGTGATCGGCGTGCAGCTGATTCCCACCGGTGGACGCTCGATTGCAGTGGGCATGACCTTGCCCAGTGGTGAGGAAACCGAAGGTACGTTCAGTGCCGCATTTCTGGCGCTGGGGCGTGGGCGATTGTGGGAGGTGGTGCCGATTCCCGTGCTGATTACCGCCGCAGTCGCTTTAGCCGTGTGGCTGTTTCTCGAACGCACGCGCATTGGTCGTTTGTTCTATGCCATCGGCGGCAACGAGCAGGCCGCACGACTGGCCGGTGCGCCGGTGCAGCGCTTCAAGTTGTTGGCTTACGTGCTCTCGGCGTTGCTCGCATCGCTGGGCGGATTGTTGCTGGCTGCGCGCCTGGGTCGCGGCGACGTCAGTTCGGGTAACGGTCTGGTGCTGGATGCCCTCGGCGCCGCTTTGATCGGTTTTGCCGTGCTTGGTGCGAAGAAGCCCAATGCTTTCGGCACGCTGGTCGGTGCGCTGCTGGTGGCAGCGCTGCTCAACGGCCTGACCATGCTCAACGCGCCATATTACGCGCAGGATTTCGTCAAGGGACTGGTGCTGGTGCTGGCCCTGATGTTCACCTTCGGCCTCGCGCATCGGGCGCGTTGAGCCGCTTTATGCAAGGAAGTTGTATGCACGGTTCAATCACACAATTCGCCCGTCACTGCCTCGCCGGTGCGTTGCTTTCGGCAATGGCGCTGAGCGCTCAGGCCAAAGCCTTGCCCGGCGCGCCCGCACCGTTTGATAAAGGTCAGGTGCAGATCGCGCTGGTGGGGTATTTGTTTTCCGGGGACTTCCCCGAGGCGTACTTGCGTGGCGTGGAAAAACAGACCGAAGCGCTGGGTGCCAACCTGCGCGTATTCGATGCCCGACAGCAGGCGGCAAGCCAGGGCGAGATGATCGATCAGGCGATTGATCTCGGCGTCGACGGCATCATCGTTCAGCTCGGCCTGGCCGAAACACTGAAAGCGCCGATTGACCGGGCCATCGCCAAAGGCATCAAGGTCGTCGCTTTCGATGTCGATCTGAACACGCCGCAAGTGACCCAGGTCGAGCAGGATCACCACGCGCTGGCACGTCTGGCGCTGGATCAAGCAGTCAAGGACAACGGCACGCAGTTTGATGCCGGCTACGTGTACATCAGCGGTTTTACGCCGATGGAGCGTCGCGACGAGATCTGGAGTCAGGTGAAGAAAGCCAATCCGGGGATCGTCGAGAAGGCACGCTTTGGCACGTTGAATCCGCCGATCGCCAACTCGGTGGCGGATCAGGCCAGCGCCGTGCTTCGAGCCAATCCAGGCATCAGCGTGATTTTTGCGCCGTTCGATGAGTTTGCCAAAGGCGCGAAAATTGCCGTTGATGAGGCAGGGCTGACGAGCAAGGTGAAGATCTACAGCGCCGATATTTCTACCGCTGATATTCAGATCATGAAAGAAGCGGAAAGCGCTTGGGTGGCGACGGCGGCGGTCAATCCGCAAGTCGCCGGGGCGATCAGCGTGCGCAGCCTGGCGATGTTGATTGCCGGGGAAAATCCGGGGCATCAGGTGCTGGTACCGCCGACGCTGATTACTCGCCAGCAGTTGCTGGATCTGGATGTGAAGAATGTTCGAGATCTGGCGCAGAAGCTCCCCAGCTTCGGTGATACCGCTAATGTCGCGCGGGCCCCGTGGATTCCCGTGGCCAACTAGAACATTTGCCACGACATCGCCCATGTGGGAGCGAGCCTGCTCGCGAAGAGGTCTGATCAGTTGATATTTCTGTTGATTGACCCACCGCTTTCGCGAGCAGGCTCGCTCCCACAGGGGTAATGCGTAGTTGCGCAAACTGAGGGGAGTTCTGGAGTTTACATGCACAACAAAGCTGCACGCCTTCGCAAAAGCCGTTCGCCGAAAGCCGATCCGGTGCTCGGGGAACGACTACCCCCAGGCCAGGTGCTGACGGAGCGTTTTCCAATCCTGCACGAAGGCGAAGTGCCAGAATACGACCTCGCCAACTGGTCGCTGCGCCTGTCCGGCACGCTCGCACAGCCAATCGAATTACGTTACGCCGATCTGCAGGCACTGCCACAGCGGCAACTGCGATGTGACATCCATTGCGTGACACGCTGGTCGAAGTTCGACACCGAGTGGAGCGGGGTGCATCTGCAGGATTTGTTGCAGGCGTTCGATATCCAGCCGACATCAGCGTTCGTCATGGCTCATGCCGACCCCGATTACCAGACCAACTTGCGACTCGATGATCTGTTGCACCCCGACAGTCTGTTGGCCACCCATTACGCCGGCCAGCCGTTGACCGCGCAACATGGCTGGCCGCTACGGCTGGTGGTGGCGGGGCGGTATTTCTGGAAGAGCGCGAAGTGGCTGCGCGGGCTTGAATTCGTCGAGCAGGAACAACCGGGGTTCTGGGAGCAGAACGGCTTTCACCTGCACGCTGATCCGTTTGCCGAGCAGCGATTCAGTGGGGATGAACTGGATATTGCCGAGGATGCCTGGCTGGAGAAAGCGTTCGATTAAGTCTCCAGGACGCAGCCTGTTGAAACATTGGAATACGATCAACCTGTGGGAGCGAGCCTGCTCGCGAAGGGGCCGGGCCAGTTGCCTTTTTGGTGACTGATCCAGCGCTTTCGCGAGCAGGCTCGCTCCCACAGGGTGATGTATTCCGCACCTTGCTTAGTTGTAGGTTAGTTGGTTCTGGTGTTGGCTCAGCAACACTTCTGTTGGACTAAGAACAACTTTTTAGAGCGATCTAACCTAAGCGTTATTGGTTCTTTTACGGCCCGCAGCCGCTCGTCTAGCATCGAGTTTCAAGGGGAAACGACTCACGCTGGGGAAACTACGCAACAGCCATTATCAAAACCTGAAAAGCCTTCACTGCCTTCCAGAAATCCAAAACTACAGCAGACATTGCCGCGCATTGCTTGCCGCACTTTTATTGTCGGCAACGGCTGGGTATTAACTGCGATTCAAGGAGCTGTTATATGCATTACCGTTCCCGTTCATTACTGGCGGCTGCCGTTGTGTCCGCTATTTGGCAACTTCCGGCCAACGCCGAAGAAACTTCCGTCAGCGCTGACAGCGAATCCCGCCTCGGTACCGTGCTGGTCACCGGCACCCGTGGCACTTCGCGCACCGTGCTCGATTCGCCGATGCCGGTCGACGTGCTCACTGCCGAAGACCTCAAATCCGCCGGCGCCGCTGACGGTGAATTGGGCGCGGCGTTGCAGACGCTGTTGCCGTCCTTCAGCCTGCCGCGCCAATCCAACTCCGGCGGCGCCGACCACGTGCGCGCGGCGCAACTGCGCGGCATGAGTCCGGATCAGGTGCTGGTGCTGGTCAACGGCAAGCGTCGCCATACGTCAGCGGTGGTCAACGACTCGTCGAAGATCGGGCGCGGTACCGCACCGGTGGATTTCAACTCGATCCCGCTCAGCGCGATCAAACGCATTGAAGTGCTGCGTGACGGCGCCGGTGCGCAGTACGGCTCCGATGCGATCGCCGGGGTGATCAACATCATTCTCGACGACGCGCCCGAGGGCGGCGAGGTGTCCACCAGTTATGGCGCCTATCACACCCGTCAGGACGCCATCGACAAGACCACCACCGACGGCCAGAACAGCGTCACCACCGCGAAGATCGGCACGCGCCTGGGCGAGGAGGGCGGGTTTATTCGTGGCGGTACCGAATACAAGGATCGCAACCCGACCAACCGCGCCGGTTTCGACGGTTTTGCCGACACCCCCGGCCAACGCAACTATGTGATGGGCGACGGCGTCGCGCGGGACGTCAACCTCTGGTTCAACAGCGAATTGCCGCTGGCCGGCGGCAAGGCCTACAGCTTTGGCACATACAACCAGCGCCACACCACCGGCGCCGAGTTCTATCGCTACCCGTACGAACAGCCGCAGTTCTACCCCAACGGCTACTTGCCGCAATCGCTCGGTGACAACAAGGACGTCTCCGCCACCGCCGGTTTCAAAGGCCTGCTCGGTGACGAGTGGGACTTTGACAGCAGCGTCACTCACGGTCGCAACCGCTTCGATGGCTCGACCCGGCGCACGCTTAACGTCAGCCTCGGCGAAGACTCACCGACGAAGTTCGACACCGGCGATTACGAGCTGCGCCAGACCACCAGCAACCTCGATTTCAGCCGCGAACTTCGCCTGGGCGGGCGCTCGTTCGTACTGGCGGTCGGCGGCGAATACCGCTACGAAAACTACCTGACCTATGCCGGTGACGAGGCCTCCTACATCGGCTCCGGAGCCGACGGCGCCAACGGCCTGCGCCCGAGCGAAGAGTCGGATCTGGATCGCAACGTGTTCGGCACTTACGCCGAGTTGTCCGGCGATCTCACCGACCGCTTCTTCGTCGACGCCGCCACGCGCTGGGAGCATTACGACGATGCCGGCAGCAAACTCACCGGTAAACTCAGCGGTCGCTACAAACTCACCGAACAATGGGCCTTGCGCGGTGCCGTCTCGAACAACTTCCGCGCGCCGTCGCTGGCCCAAAGCGGCTTCCAGAACACCACCAGCAACTTCGGCGATGGCGGTACCCTGACCGACATCCGTGTGCTCTCGGTCAACGATCCGATCGCCCGTGCACTCGGCGCCGAGAAGCTTGATCCGGAAACCTCGAAAAACTTCAGCCTCGGTCTGACCTTTCAGTTGAACGAACGCTTCGATGCCTCGCTGGACGTGTTCCGCATTGACGTCAAAGACCGCATCACCCTGTCGCAACGCATTGGCAGCGATGCCCTGGAAAACTACATCAACGACAACTTCGGCGTTGCTGGCGTGCACGACGTCAACTTCTTCACCAACGCGGCGGACACCAGCACCGACGGCGCCGAACTGGTGCTCAACTACCATCAGCCGTTTTACGAAGGGCAACTGGGCCTGACCACCGCGTACACCTACAACCACACCAAAGTCACCAGCACCAAAGGCACGCCGTCGCAACTGACGGCGTTGGGCATCGGCAATGACGCGCTCGTTGGCGTCGAAGAAACCAACACCCTGACCGACGCTGCGCCGAAGGATCGCTTCATCTTTTCCGCCAACTGGGCCAGCGAACACTGGGGCCTGCTCGGACGCTTGACGCGCCAGGGCGAGACCACTCGCGTGTTCGATTTCGGCGACTCGCAACCGGAGCAAACCTACGGTGCCGTGTGGCAACTGGACGCCGAGGTGGCTTACAAATTCACGCCGAAATTCAACATCGCGGTGGGCGGCAACAACCTCACCGACAACTACCCGGAGCGTTCCGGCTCGGCGATCAACTACGGCGGCAACCTGCCGTACGACGTACTGTCGCCAATCGGCACCAACGGCGCTTACTACTACGCCCGCGCCACCTATGGTTTCTGACGCGGGGCCGGGGCGCCATCTGCCGGTTTTTCAGGCGTTGCTGATCACGCTGGGCATGGTGATCACCACCGACATCCTGAAAACCGCGCCGACCGTGGCGCTCAACGTCGGACCGGAGCATTTCTACTTGGTGTGGGTGCTTGGTGGTGTCGCGTCGATGATCGGTGCGCTGTGTTTTGCCGAGATGGCCACAGCGTTTCCGCACCCGGGTGGTGACTATCACTTTCTGCGCACCGCTTATGGCGAGCGTATGGGATTCTTGTTCGCCTGGTCGCGGTTTTCGGTGATGCACACCGGGTGGATTGCCTTGTCGGCGTTCATGTTTGCCGATTACGTCAACGCGGTGGTGCCGCTGGGACCGTACGGTTCGGGGCTGTTTGCCGGGGCGGTGATTGCGGCGTTGGTGCTGCTTAATCTTGCCGGTAAACACATCGGCTTCATCACGCAGACCTTGCTGGTTGGCCTGCTTGCACTGGGTTTTTTGAGCATTGCCAGTGCCGGCGTTTTTTTGGCCTGGCAAGGCATCGAAGCGCCTGCGCCGAGTCTTGCGCCCGTCGCGGAAAACACCGGTGTGGCCGGGTTTTCGGCGGCGATGATTTTTGTGTTTCTGGCGTTCGGAGGCTGGAGCGATGCGGCGACGTTATCGGCAGAAGTGCGTGATGACCGGCGGGGGATTTTCATTGCCATGCTCGGTGCGCTGAGCGTGTTGATGGCGATTTATCTGGCGCTCAATTGGGCGTTCGTTGAAGGCCTGGGATTCGCCGGACTGGCCGCCAGCAATGCACCGGCGGTTGAGTTGTTGAACCGCGCATTCGGTGCGCCGGGTGTCCTGCTGATTTTGCTGATGGTTGGCATCGCCGCGATCGCGACCATCAACTCGACCTTGCTGGTCGGCGCTCGCACCACTTACGCGGCTGCGCGTGATGTGCCGCAACTGCGCAGTTTCGGCGCCTGGGATGACCGGCATGGTGTGCCGCGCAAAGCGTTGCTGGCAGAAGGTGCGGTGGCGTTGCTGCTGGTGCTGTTTGGCAGTTTCACGCAGAGCGGCTTCAACACCATGGTTGAATACCTGACCCCGGTTTATTGGTTGTTTCTGAGTTTGAGCAGCGTAGCGCTGATTATTTTGCGGCGACGTTTTCCCCATGTGCCGCGGCCGGTAAAGGTGCCGTGGTATCCGCTGTTGCCGTTGCTGTTCTTCGGGTTGTGCCTGTACATGCTGTATTCCAGCGTGACGGTGGTGGGGTGTGGGGCGTTTTTCGGGATCGCGGTGTTGTTGGTGGGTGCGGTGATACTGGCAGTATTGAGCCGACTGACGCCAAGCCCTCACCCCAGCCCTCTCCCGGAGGGAGAGGGAGCCGACCGAGGTGTCTTGGGTGATACATCGACCTGAAAGACCGAATCGATTATGGCTTGAAGCAAATACAAGTCGAGGTCGATTATGGATTCAGTGAGCCAGTATCAGGTCGGCGGACTTCTTCAATTTCCCCGACTCAGTTCCCTCTCCCTTTGGGAGAGGGCTAGGGTGAGGGGCTTCTGATTCTAGAAGGAGACCTCTGCCGGCTGCGACAACCGCAGCACCGACAAGTCCCCGGTAATACGCTTGTAAGCCAGTCGAATCGCTTCGATGTTGGCCCCATTCTTCGCGCTGTTCTCATGCAAAATCACAATCACCTTGGTACTCAACCGCTCAGGCTCCTTGGCGCCCTTATCCCGCCATTGCCCATAAGCATCAAGCACACTGAATCCATCAGGAAACCGCGACGTCACCTCCTGATCAAGAAACTCGCGCCAGCGCGCCGGACTGACTGCACCGTCCTTGCCATCGATCGAACCCACCGAGAAATACAGCTCGGTGCGAATCCACTGCGCCTGCGCCGGACGCGAGGCGTCGCCCTGCAGAGTGGAACTGGATGGATTGTGGGTGTGAACAGAGGCGGGAGGAGGGCTGGCGCAACCGGCGACCGCAACGAACAGTGCAACCAGTAACAAGCGTTTTGGCATGGAGCTTTCCTTCTTATATGAGTGCAGGCGGGGCAATTATAGAATGCGAGCTAAATAGCGATAAAAGATTAAAAAACTTACATGGCCTCTATTTCTGGAATAAGAGGTTGCGGCGTATTTAATCGTTTCATGTCCAAGGGTTTTAAAGCGGTTCGCGTCAGTTTCGGGTATGTGCTGCCGTGCGCCAATTGTTAAGTGATGACCTTTGCTTCTTGAATAGTCGGACAATTAATTGATCATCTCAGATGCTCGAGGAATTTGCGTATCAGATTTTTTATATTGAAGCGTTGGTAGGAATGGATGGCATAACCTGCTGATAAGTTTGCTGTTTAATTAATTTATAATTTTTTGAAATAAGCTGCGCGGGTTGTTTGGCTGTTTGTGTTTAAGGAAAGTTTTTCTTCATGGGAATCAGCTTGTTGTGTTTGCGATTTAGTTTTTAAATTGACGCTGTGAGGGGGCGAGACTAGGTTCTTTCTTCACAACTTTACTTGACTAAGTATTTGTCTGATTTCGAATGTCGCGCGATTTTTCGTGTGAGTTTTTTTGCATGCCTTATAGCGCCTGTGTCCTGCGTGAGTGCAGGGTTGTTATTCACACTCAATGGTATGAAAGGAGTGTCAGTGGTCATGGATTGTTTAAGGGAAACACGTGTTGGAAATGTACTGTCAGGATGGAATCACTTGTCGGTAGTTGGGCCGATCAATGTGCAGAATACTGCGGGTGCGCGTATTCAATTATCCTCTGGCGAATGGTGCGACGATTATATTATGGGCTGGGGTTCATGCCTGTTAGGGCACGACAGTCCGGTCATCAAACATTCGATCAGCAAAGCCTTGGAGCGAGGTTTTCTCCAACAATACGAAACCGATGAACATCGCCTGTTGAGCGAGAAGTTTTGCGCGGTGGTGCCGTGCGCCGAGAAGTTGCGACTGGTGAACTCCGGCCTGGAAGCCACCATGTATGCAACGCGCATTGCCCGTGCCGTTACCGGCAAACGAATCATCATCAAGTTTGAAGGCCATTTTCATGGGCTCAATGATTCGCTGACCTGGAACGTGGATTCTTCGCCACGCTCGGGTGAGGTATTGGCCGGCGGAGAACTGGAGCGTCTGTCAGGTACTGTGGGTATTCCGAACGAATTCGGAAGTTTGACGGTGGCGGTTTCTTGGAACGATCTGCAAGCCGTGGAGCACGCCTTTGAAAAGTACAAGGACGATGTCGCGGGCGTGATTCTGGAGCCTGTCGCCCTGAACCTCGGCTGCATCAAACCGGACGAGGGCTTTCTGCAAGAGTTGCGGGCACTGACCACGCGGCACGGGGCGTTGTTGATTTTCGATGAAGTGCTGACCGGGTTTCGCGCCAATATCGGCGGTGCGCAGAAAGATTTCGCGGTCACTCCTGACATTGCCGCCTTCGGCAAGGCGTTCGGTTGCGGCATGCCCATCGCCGGGATTGCCGGTAAAGCCGAGTACATGGATGTCATCGCGCCCCGCGGTCCGGTGCAGATCAGTGGCACCAACACCGGGCGCTATCTTTCTGTGTCCGCCGCACTTGCCGCTATCGATCACCTGCAGGACGGTGCGGTGCATCGGCACGTCGCCGCGCTGGAGTCTCAGTTGAAATCGGGACTTCGGGATGTCTTCGATAAACACCGGATTCCTTGCCATATCGATGGTTATGGCGGTCGAATCGGCGTCCATATCGGCACTTCCGAACGTCCTCGGACAATGAAGGAGATAGAAGGTTTTTATCCGATCGATTTTGCCCAGAAGTTGTTTTATCTGTTGTCCTGCGAATACAACCTGTATGGCTTTCTGATGCCCCTTGGTTACTGTCCTGAGCCGGTAACACTTAGCGCGGCGCACACAGCGGAAATGATCGCGGATGCCTGTGAGCGACTGGATTCGGCACTCAAGAGGATTCCATTCCATGGAAAATGAACTTGATCGGGATATTTGCATTCGCCGATTCATAAAGTCCGATATGCCGGCAGTGCTGGCACTGGTCGCACAAATTGGTTCCAGCGAGGACTTGACTGAATCTGCCGGTGAGCAATTTGCCCGGGAACTCGCTGACCCAAACCATGAGGGCGATCGTTTTATTGCCGCACTTGGCGATGTGGTCATCGGAACCATGGGGTGCGCTCCGGGCGCTATCCCGTCAAAGCATGTGTTATGGGCAGACTGGTTGATTGTTGACAGTGAATATCGTCGATATGGCGTTGCGTCCTTGTTATATGACGAGATTGAAAAGTTTGCACTGGAACATAAGAAGGCCTGGCTGTGTCTCGATATCGGCAATATCGACAGAGAACGGGCGGCCTACCGCTTTCATTTACGCAATGGCTTTCAGATCGTCGGGCAACTTCCCGATTATTGGGGTGAGTTTGAACACTTGAACATCATGGCTAAATCTCTCAAATCAAAGGATTGAATTTATCATGGGCGTTTTGAATGACATTACTGCATTGCAGGACGAGGCGGTTTATTGCCGCGAAAAAGGTTTGGTGATCGGGCTTTGTCACGGTTGTTTTGACATTGTTCACCCTGGGCATATTTATCATCTGCAGCGCGCCAATACGATGGTCGATCGACTGTTCGTATCCGTCACCGCAGACCCATACGTGAACAAAGGCGCGGACCGGCCGGTATTTCCCGATCGAAAGCGCGCGGAGTTTCTCGCTTCCATCCGTTATTGCGATTACGTCATCGTCAACCATACAGCTACCGCTGAATTCATGATCAAGACATTGCGCCCCAATTTGTATTTCAAGGGCGCGGATTACACCGATGGATCGGACACCAGACTGCAGGCGGAGCGGGCGCTGGTTGAAAGCGTGGGAGGGCGGATGGTGCTGACGGACGACAAGATATTCGACTCGACTTCCAGGATCGCTCAACTGGTCATGGCCAAGAACAGCTGACAGGTAAACAACCATGTCGAACCTTTTACTGATTGATCTCGACGGAACAATGATCGACACACCGCATTTCGAAGCCTGGCGCAATGCGGCCCTTGAGTTTTCAGGACAGCAACTGACATCGCAGCAATACATCGAGCACATCGCCGGGCGGCCACGCATGGAAGGCGCTTCCCGACTGCTGGCGCTGACCACCCGTCATGCCGGCGGTGCAACGTCCGCAAGGTTCAGCGCCGACGAACTGGCCGCGTACAAACAGGAGGAATTCCAGCGGCTCTCACCGGGCACCGAGCTGTTCGAGGATTCTTTGCGATTGCTGCAGCGCATCGAAGCGTCCGCGCAGCCGGTGATGTTCTATACGGCGTCGCTGAATGCTCCGCAATTGTTCGAGGCGGCGCTGAAACGGGCGAACGTATGGGGACAGGCGCCGGTCTCGATTACCCGGCAAGCACCACATCAAACCCGCGACAAACTGGTTCAACAACTGATCGGCGACCACGCTCCGCAGGATGTTCACCTGATCGACGACAGCCCCTATGCGACTGACCTGGCGTGCGGCCTGGGCGTGCGCGCCTGGCAGATTCGCCGTGATCCGCTTGAACCCAAGGCTAGCCATCCACGCGCTTCAATACTGTCATCGCTTGATGAATTCACGCTGGCGCACTCATCACAGGGAAGGAATTAACCATGAAAAAGGAATCAACTGTTCTTGTTACCGGCGGTGCTGGCTACATTGGCTCGCGTCTGGTGCCCAAACTGCTTGCCGCCGGGTACCGCGTCCGGGTGCTGGATGCGCTGTATTTCGGCAACGGGCTCGAAGGTTTGCTGAACCATCCCGGCCTGGAATTCATCAAGGGCGACATACGCGATCCGGCGCTCGTGGAAACGTCGCTGCAAGGTGTCGACACCGTTGTGCATCTTGCTGCAGTGGCGAACGATCCGAGTTTCAATTCGGCCCCGGAACTGGGCCAATCGATAAACATCGATTGCCTGCCGCATCTCATGAGCAGCGCCAAGCGTCTGGGTTGCCGGCGTTTTATCTACGCGTCTTCAGCGAGTGTCTACGGCGTCAATGCAGAACCTTTTGTCGACGAACGCCAGCCCTGCGTGCCCATCACCGACTACAACCGGTTCAAGGCTGATGGCGAGAAGATACTCTTCGAACTGACCGATTCATCGTTCGAGACTGTCGCGGTTCGCGCCGCCACGGTGTGCGGCTGGTCGCCTCGGCAACGTCTGGATCTGACCGTGAACATCCTGACCGCCAGTGCGCTGGCGCGCGGTGAAATCACCGTATTCGGCGGCAGTCAGTATCGCCCTAACGTGCATATCGGCGATCTGACCCGGCTGTATACGATGCTGGTCGAACGGGAGTCCCTAGGCGAGGTGTCCGGGACGGCAATCAATGTCGGCTACGAGAACCACACGGTGACCGACATTGCCAGTCAGGTAAAAGAGATTGTCGATCGGTACTTCCGCACCAATGTGCCGATCACCACGACCCACAGTGACGATGTTCGATCCTACCGGCTGGATTCCCGACGGGTGCAACAGACGCTGGGTTTCGAATTCATCTTTTCGATCCGCGATGCGATCGTCGAAATCTGCGAGCAGTGGCAGTCGGGGAACTTCAAGGACAGCGGCGATGTGTTAGCGGATATCCGTTATCACAACGTACGCAACATGCTGCACAACGACTGGTCGTTCCAGGCGTCAGGAGGCGCATCGTGCTGAGCATTTCCTACGGCGAGCACCGCGAAGACATTGTCGCGATCGACGCGAGATCGTCGTCCTTCGCGGCGTGCGTGGCGACCCTGGCCAATCCCTTGCTCGGCGTGCGTGCGCACATGCCCAACGCATCGCCACGCAGCCGGCGCACGCAGTTGCTGTTGGCGGGGGTGTATGCGGCCGGTGTCGGCGTCTCGCGGGAAATCATTGCCTTGCCCGCGCCGGCCATCCTGCGGCTTTACGATGTTGATACGGGGTTGCCGCTTGAGCCGGCAAGCAACGAACCCGTGGTGGTGTTGGCACTCGATCAGGCGACCGTCAGCAGTTGCGAGCAGTTTCAGCTGGCCGGTGTGCAATATGAGCTGACGGTCACCCAGTTCATTGATGCCCCGGATCAGGCGGCGGTGTCGACGCAGATCAGTTTGAAACGCCTCGGCACTGGCACCGCAGGCCATCGATTGAGGCTTGATTACGGAGTGGATGGCAGCGCGTCGAACGAATACCTCGGGGCTTGTGACTGGCTGACCGCGCGGCATTACCATTTCGGGCAAAGCGTTGTCGATCAAGCGTCGTTCAGCCTGATCGTCGACACGGCCGAGCAGCGGCTGCGTTATGACGTGCGCGTCGAACAGGCGGATTCAACGGCGAGTTCCGTCGTTTCCTGGCGGCAGGGGCAAGAGGGTTGTGTGGCTTCGGTGACCCTCGACTTTGCAGCGGTCAGCCAGCACCGGTTGGTGACGCATTGGCGGGTGGGCGTCGATAGCGATCAGACCCACCCTGACACGTTTGCCGGCGACTTTGATGTCGCAAGGATTCAAGGCTGTCATTTGAGCCAATGGAACAGCCTCTGGCGTGAGCATGAAGTCACCATTCAGGCTCCGCACACGTGCACTGATCTGGGTATGAAGTACGCAGTATTCCAATTACTGCAACATGGCCTCGGCGCAGCGCATGGCGTCAATGGCACGATATCGCCGGCGCGAGGCCTGACCAGCACTTACCATTCTGGTGCGACGTTCTTCGACACCGAACTGCACAAGTGCATGTTCTGGATCTGGAACGCGCCGGACGTTGCCAGGGCATTGATTGACTACCGCTACACCTTCATTGAAAAAGCGCTGCAGTTCGCGCGTTCCACTGGCTTTTGCGGCGCACGGTTCCCGGAGGCGTCCAACGATCAGGGCGGCGAAAATGGCCCGCATTATGTGTTGTCCTATCCTGAACAGGACATAAGGCGAGAGTGGAGTGTCGATGAGGTGCTGCACATTTCGGCAGACGTCAGCTATGCCGTGAACAAGTACTGGGCGGTAACCGGTGATGACGCGTTCATGGCGTCTCGGGGCTTCGATATCCTGATTGAAAGCGCTCGATTCGCGGCATCGGTGTTCAAGTGGTCAGAGAGCAAGCAGGCCTATGTGGTGAATTCGGTCATGGGCCCGGACGAGTATCACTACCACGTGAACAACAGTTTCTTTACCAATTACCTGCTGCGCTGGAGTATCCGGCGGGTGCTTTCATTGCTGGACCGCCCGGGCTTTCCCGGGGTGTCTGGCGCGCAACGCCGACTCTGGCAAGCGATAGCCGATAACGTCTACCTGCCGTGGATCACGGTGGACGGGGTGGCCATTCCTGAGGAGTTCGAAGGTTACGCGGCATTGCCGGACACCCGCCTGCGTGTGGTCAAACAGCGTGGGCCGCAGTTTGCCGACGAGGTCGAACGCGACAGCGCGGAGAAACTGCAAAACTTCGATTCGCAACTGGTCAAGCAGGCTGACATCGTGCTGTTGATGTCGATGTTTCCCGACGATTTTTCAGCGGCCGTGAAGCGCGCCGCGTTCAATTACTATGAACCGCGTACGGTGCATGAGTCCTCGTTGAGTTACGGCCCGCATGCCGTCGTCGCCGCGCATCTGGGCGAGACGCACACCAGTGCCGATTTCATTGCCCGGGCCAGCCGCTATAACCTCGACTTCACGCCGGTCGACGACTACAGCAACGGGCTGCATCTTTCCGCCTATGCCGGCGCCTGGCAAGGATTGGTCGAGGGGCTGTCGGGGCTGGATATCGAATCGGGCCAACTGGCCTTCCGACCGAAGTTGCCCGCACACTGGCAGGCTTACCATTTCACTCTGCAGTTCCGCGGGCAAAGACTGCGGATTTCCGTACTCGGTGACGACGAGCTGGAGATTCGCCACGGCGATCGCCAGTTGCCGACCCAGCGCGGCGAGGATGGACGAATAGGCCTCAAGGAGGGGCACCCATGATTTCTATCAAAGAACGCTTGTCACCTTACAACGAAGCCTTGGGTGTCTTGCCGTTTCGCAAGTTGCTGATTGGCCAGGGCCTGTCGATGGCCGGCGATGCCATCTGCCTGGCGGCGCTGCCGATCGCACTGATTCGCGACGGTTTCGGTGGTGATGTATTTGGTTTCATCATGGCTGCCGTCGGTGTCGGAACCGTTATCGGTGCGCTGGCCGGGGGGATGCTGGCGGATCGCAAATCGCCCCGGCAGGTACTCATCTACACCGATACGGCGCGAGGCCTTGCGCAACTGGCCGCCGTTGCGCTGCTGGTGACAGGGGCGCACTGGGGCTTTTTGGTGCTGGCGTATCTGATCTTCGGTATCGGTATTGGTGTATCGAAACCCTGTGCACAGGTGCTGCTGGTCAATCTGTTGCCGAAAAAGGCCCTGGTGGCGGGCAACGGGGCGATGAACTTCATCGATAACCTGGTCGCCATTCTGTTTCCGGCGACGCTAGGGGTGTTCATCATTCTTTGGGACCCAGTGTGGGGGATCCTGATCGATGGGCTGACCTTCTTCTGCGCTGCCATTTACACCGCGCAGCTGCCGAATGTCGGCCACCATGAATCGGAAGAAGAGTTCTCGCTGCGTGAAGCGCTCAACGGCATCACCGTGGTCGTCAACAACGCCACGCTGCTGTTGGGTTTTGCCGCGACGCTGGTGGTGAACGTGTTGTGTTTCCCGATCTTTCTGGTCGTTGCCCCTTATGCGATCAGTCAGCGCTTCAGTGAAGACATGTGGGGTTATTGCCTGGCGGCATCGGGGTTCGGCGCTTGCATCGGTTCGGTCATCACGGTGCTGGCCTCGGGGCATGAGCGACTGGTGGGGCTCGCCGTCACTTGCGGATTGTTCCTCGCGGGGGCAATGGCCTTGCTCGGGCTGGGCACATCGGCGTGGATGGCGATTCTGGGGGCGACGTTCGTCGGCATCGTCGAAGCCTCCTGGCTCACCGGCTGGGCAACTGCCATGCAGACACATTCCCCGGAGAAGGATCTGGGCAAGGTCGTGGCGGTCGATACCTTCGTGACCAGCGGCGTGCACCCCTTCATCTATCTGGGCAGCGGTGTGGTCGGCGGAATCGTCGGCTACTCCCAGACCCTCACGCTTACCGCTGTTGTCAGTGCGGTCGGGACCCTGCTGATTGTCCTGACTTCCCTCATGTTCATGCCAAGGAGTGCGCGAAATGATCAAGTGCAATAACGTCCAGGAACAGGCCCAAGACCTTTCGAGCGAGATTTTCGAGCGCTGGCAGGCGCTCCTGCAGTCAGGCGAATTCATCCTGGGTGAAGAGGTTCTGGCGTTCGAAGCCTGGATGTCGGAACGCTGTGGCGGGGCGCATGCGGTGGCCCTCAATTCAGGCACGGATGCGTTGTTTCTGGCATTGCGTGCGCTGGATATCGGGCCTGGCGACGAAGTCATTACCTGCGCCAATACCTTTGTCGCCACCGTCGGTGCCATTGTGGCGGCAGGTGCCCGGCCGATCCTGGCGGACGTGGGCGACGATGAGCTGATGAACGTCGATACGATCGCGCCCCTTTTGAATGAGCGGACCAAAGCGGTCATTCCGGTCTATCTGCGCGGACGTCCGCTGAATATCGATGCCATCCTCGACCTGTGCCGTGCCCGCGCAGTGGCCGTCATCGAGGATTGCGCACAGGCGATCGGCACTACCCTCGACGGTCAGCAAGTCGGCACTCGAGGCGATGCCTCAGCCTTTTCCATGCATCCGTTGAAGACGCTTGGGGGCCTGGGGGATGGCGGGATGCTGGTCACCCGCAATCCGAAGATTGCCGAATACGCACGTATTGCACGCAATCATGGCCTGGAAACCCGTAACGAATCGGTGCGGTTCGGGATCAATTCGCGCCTCGACTCGTTGCAGGCCGCGGCGCTCAATGTCAAAGCGCAGTATCTGGATCAATGGCTGAAAAGACGTGTGGAAATCGCCGCTTTCTATGATGACGTCCTCGGCACCACTCGTACGGGTACCGACCTGGGTGGCGGCAAGCCGGGAAATTCCTATTATCACTATGTCGTGCAGTCGCAAAATCGTGATCGCTTGCAGGCGTTTCTGGCGCAGTACGATGTGCAAACGGCGATTCATTATCCGCTGCCCATCCATTGGCAAAAAGCCTGGTTGAGCAGTCAGCCGCGCCTCGTGCTGGCCAATACCGAACGTCTGTCCCGGCAAATGCTCACCCTTCCTTGTCATCATCATTTGTCGGATGGCGAGGTGGAGAAGGTCACCACGCTGATCAAGCAATTCGAACGCACGGAGGGGCGGTGAATATCGATATCGAATGCGTAGTGATCGGCGCCGGTGTGCTCGGGCTGGCGGTGGCCCGGGCACTGGCCTCGAGTGGGCGTGAAGTGATTGTGGTGGAGGCGGGCGAGGGCATCGGGACGGGCATCAGTTCGCGCAATTCAGAGGTCATCCATGCCGGTATCTATTACGCCGGCAACAGCTTGAAGGCGCAAATGTGTGTGCAAGGCAACCGTCGTCTGTATGCCTTCTGTGAGGCGCACGCCGTGGCTTGCCAGCGTCTGGGCAAGCTGATCGTTGCGACCGATGACGCGCAGCGCGGTGCCTTGCAACGCTTGTGGGAGCAGGGGCGGCGCAACGGTGTCGAGGGCTTGCAGTTGCTCGACGCGCGCCAGGCGCTGGCGCTGGAGCCGGAACTGTCCTGTGTCGCGGCACTCTGGTCGCCCTCCACCGGAATTGTCGACTCCCATGCCTTGATGCTCGCCCTGCAAGCGGATGCCGAGTCCATGGGCACCTCGTTTGCCTTTCATACCCCGTTTGAATCCGCCCGCTGTCACCCTGCCGGGATCGAGTTGCGGATGGGCGGTGCGCAGCCCATGACCCTGGGTTGTCGCGAACTGGTCAATTGTGCCGGTTTGTCGGCGCCGCAAGTCGCAAGTCGTATCACCGGCCTGTGCTCATCGTTCATTCCCGTGCCGCGGTTGTGCAAAGGCAGCTATTTCAGCTTCAGCGGGCGGATACCTTTTCGCCATCTGGTCTACCCCGCACCCGAAGCCGCCGGACTCGGTGTCCACATGACGCTCGACCTCGCGGGGCAGGCGCGCTTCGGGCCGGATGTGGAATGGGTCGCGGACGTTGATTACCGCGTTGACCCGCAGCGGGCCGACAGCTTTTATCAGGCGATTCGCCGCTATTGGCCGGGGCTGCCCGATGGCAGTCTGCAACCGGCGTACAGCGGCATCCGCCCGAAGATCAGCGGCGAACAGCAACCGGCGGCGGACTTTGTCATCAGTGGCCCAGCGGCGCATGGCGTGCCGGGTCTGGTGAATCTGTTTGGCATCGAGTCTCCGGGGCTGACGAGCTGTCTGGCTTTGGCGGACCGCGTCGTGCAGGAAATCGGCGGTTGTTCGCCTCATTGATTACTCACGTACTCGCCGCCGGCTGCGCCAGCGCAATTCCCGCCGCCCCCAGACGCTTGAGCACTTCGAACAAAAGATCGCTCTTGGTCACCCCGACAATCCTCGGGCTGCCCACGTACCCGGTCACCGTCAAGGTGATTCCGTCCGGCGACAGCTTGCTGAAGCGCACGAACGGCGCCGGTTTATCGAGGATGGTTTCGTTCTCCCGATAAGTTGTGAGCAACAGGTCTTTGACCGCTTCGGGATCGATGTCCAGCGGGAACACCAACTCCAGCGATGCGACGCCTTGCGCGCTGCCGCCCAGTGTCACGTTGCGCAGGTTCTGCGAGATCAGTTGCGAGTTCGGCACGATCACAATCGAGCGGTCGCTGAGCTGGATTTCCGTGGCGCGCACGTTGATCCGGCGAATATCGCCTTCGACGCCACTGATGCTGATCAAATCGCCAACTTTCACCGGACGCTCGGTGAGCAGAATCAGGCCGGAGACGAAGTTCTTCACGATCTCCTGCAAGCCGAAACCGATGCCCACTGACAACGCACTGACGATCCACGCCAGATTGGTCCACTGCACGCCCAGCGACGACAGCGTCAGCAGAATCACAAAGGCATAACCGATGTTGGAAAACAGCGTGCTCAGCGAAGCGCACATGCCCGGGTCCATGTCGGTCTTGGGCAGGAACTCATTGTCGAGCCAGCGGCGCAGGGCGCGGATCAGCCAGATGCCGATCATCAGCGCCAGCACGGCATTGAGCAGATGGCCGGGAACGATGTTCAGCTTGCGCAACCCGGCGCCGCCAAGGATTGCCATGATATTGCTCGCCAGTTGCCCGAGCGTGGTGCCGATGCCGCCGACAAACAGAGCGATGACCGCCAGCAGCAACAGCGCGGCCCGACTGAAACCGGACAGCAGAATCGAAATCTGATCGAGTCGTCGATCACCGATACCCAATAACTGTTTGAGCGCCTTGCCGCTAGCGTGCCGTGGCGAAAACACGTGCTCGCAGACATCCTTGATCAACTGGATCAGCAGGTAGAAACCCGACAAGACAATGTACGCCCACACCAGCTCATAACTGATGAACCGCGCCAGCGACACGTAGCCAGCCAGCAGCGCGATCGCCGAGACAAACATCGAGATGCCGGCAATGGTGTAAATCACCCCGGCAAACGTACTGTTCGCCGCCGCATCATCGGCCGCGACCAGCGCCTTGTGCACCTTGCCGACGCGCAACAGCAGGACCGTCACGATCGCCAGCACGACGATCGAAATGACCCCGCGCCCGGCGATCACGATCTGGCTGCTCATACCGGTGGCGTTGCTGACCTGCACCAGCGTCACCAGCACCAGTAACGTGCAGGACAGAATGCGCGGGTAGGGCTTGAGCGCCAGCGCCACCTGATCGGCAATCGCCGGCAGGCGCCACGAGGGATGTTCGGTCGACAGCAACGCGCGGCTCAACCCGGTGAGCAGCACGCAGGCATACACGACCTTCTCGAACTCTTCGGAGAAAGTTTCCAGCACCGGCGGCAAAGGTTGATGGCGGGTGCAGGCATAGAACAGCAACTGCAAGGCTATGCCGGTGGTGGCGATGGTCGCCAGCGCCGAGGCGAACGCCAGTGCACTGCGGCGCAGGCGTCCCTCGGGCATGCGGTAAATGCACACCCAGGTCAGACCCCGTTCCGCGAGCCAGCGCCCGAACGTCCAGATGATCAGCGCCAACGCCATCAGCACACTGGTATAGACGCGTTGGCCCGGGGCCCACACGGTGGCCCATGTGTCACGCACCTGCGCGACGAAAAAACGCAGACGCTGACGATCATCCTCGGTCGGACTCACCAGTGGCGACCAGAAACTTGGACTCAACACGCTGTCAGTGCCCAGCGTCAGCTCACTTTCCAGCAGTGTGCGACGGATGCCGGCGATCTGCGTAATCAGATCCGCCGCGCTCTGCTTCAACGCCGCCAGGCTCTTCAGCGTCCCGTCTACTTTGTTCTTCTGCTCCGCCAGGGACGCCCGTTGCGCGACGATATCCGCCTGTTCCGCCGCTACCTCTGCGTCCGGCGCGGCCCCCAGCACTCCCAACTGCACGGCCAACTGCGCCTGCTGCGGCAACAACGCCGCCGACAACCGGTCGACATCCAGAATGAACGCCTGCACCCGATCCTGCGGACCCTCGAGCTGGTTGTAGTTGTTCGCGGACGAGATCTGTTGCTTGAGCCCGTCGAGACGCAGTTGCAGGGCCTGCAAGTCACTTTGATTGATGACCGCAAGCGGCGCGGCGGCGCTCGTCGAGGGCGCTGGCAAATCCGCCGCCCACATTGACGAACCGGCGGGAACAAGCAGCATGAGCGCGACAAGGATCAGCGACTTCAATGTGTTGCGCATGGAGGGGGGAGGCTCGAATTGATCACACAGTCTATGAGGTTAGGTGATCAGGGCGAGGGCCGAGAAAAAATTTCAGGTGGATGGCGCGCAACGTCGGCTCCGTGACGCACCTTTGAGGCTGGCTACCCTTGGGATCTCGATGGTTATACGTCGTCTGAATTTTTCCAGAAGGGCAGAAGCTTGCCCACTCGCTGTTGATAGTCGAGGTAGTTGTTGCCGAACGTTCTGACTAAATCGCGCTCTTCAAAATGAGTGCCGATCAATATGTAAATCGTACACGTCAAGGCGAAGACCAGATGTCCGACTGTCATGTTGGGTGTCGCCCAGAATGCGATGAGGAAACCCAGATACATGGGGTGCCTGACCATTTTGTAGAGCGATGGCGTGATGAAGGGTGAGGTTTGTACTTCAGTGCGCCGAAAAGCCCGAATTGCCTGGCTTACGCCAAATAATTCGGAATGGCTGATCAAGAAGGTCGCGAACGATATGAGTAGCCATCCGGCCCAGAAAAGCCCGGAAACCAGCGTGGCGGCAAAGCTCGATCGAATGCTCCAGATCGACATGGGAATGGGTTGCCATAGATAGAAGAGCAGCAACAGCATCAGGCTGCTCGACAGCACGTAAGTCGCTCGCTCCATGGCGGGAGGCAACCATTGCGCCAACCTTGCTTTAAAGCCTTGCCTGGCCATAACGCTGTGTTGAAGACCGAACAGCGTTATGAGGGCAATGTCGATCAGTATTGAAAGGGGCAGATTGCGATAGTCGCCTGAGTTGATGTTCTTGGGGACCACCAACCCGCCAACAAAACCGATCAAGTACAAAATCGTCAGCAGGAAAATGAAATAACAGCTCAGGCTGTAAAACAGATAGGCCAAACGGCTGGCCAGAGTTGCTGTTTGTGGTTTTACATTGGATGACATATTCATGATCGATTCTCTCGGTCATAGCGTGGACTGCAAACTCGCACCTGTGGATTAACTGAAGGATAACCTCTAAACGTGGCAGGGATTTCCAGCCGCATTTTGTCTGCTGACGTTTTCAGCCGAGCGGGCTGTCCCATCACGCAGGGGAATCCAGCAGGTGCACCAGCTGAGGGGTGAGCGTATCAGCCGATACGTCGAGAAGTGCCAATGTGACCGGCAGTTTGAAACGACGGCGACCGGCGCTGCCGGGATTGAGGTAAAGACAATCACCGTGCCATTGGATGCAGGGTTTGTGCGAGTGGCCGGTGATGACGAGTTTGATCTTGCTGTCGAGATCGGCAGGGACGTCGGCGATATCGTGGGTCAGCAGGGTTTGCCAGCTGTTGATCTCAAAGGTGAGATAGTCCGGGAGGTTGGCCGCCCAGGGCAGGTTGAGGTCGTTGTTTCCGCGCACGGCGTGGGTAGGGGCAATAGAGGTGAGTTGCGTGAGGATCTCAGGGCAAC
The DNA here is from genome assembly GCF_014268445.2 of Pseudomonas tensinigenes. Classification (NCBI taxonomy): domain Bacteria; kingdom Pseudomonadati; phylum Pseudomonadota; class Gammaproteobacteria; order Pseudomonadales; family Pseudomonadaceae; genus Pseudomonas; species Pseudomonas tensinigenes. The sequence goes on along the minus strand of NZ_CP077089.1, from coordinate 3,921,141 downwards.
CGATATCTCCGGCGTGGATGATAAGGTCACAGCCTTGCAGGCAGGTGAGGGCTTCAGGGCGGAGGAGGCCGTGGGTATCGGAGATGATGGCGGTTTTCATGGGCGCAGGTTAGCAGGAAGAGGGTGACCTGTTTGCTGACAATCGAACAATTTGTCTCTGCTTTGAGCAGGCTCCGTCAGCAACCACCACGCAATAACGTTTCAATGTGTAACGTCTTGCGTATTCAGTTCGAGGCGCTGTCCATGGCGAACGTAACGGTGTCATCGGTTGGGAATTGAGGGTGAAATGCAGGGTGGTTTGATTTAGTAAGTTTTGACGCCGGAAATAATTGAGTTGAAAGAGAAAGTTTCTAATATTCGCTCTCTTGAACTTTTGTCTCCACACCTGATGCGGGGCTTCTCTGCGAGAGGCTGCTACTGATATCGGTGTTGGTGGCGAGAGGTTGTCTTCGTTTTTGTTTGGGATCAAGTGTGAAGCACGCGATAAGCTGGTGAGTCTGCTTAGGGAATTTTATCCTGCTGTAGTGGACTTCAAGGTCAAGCAAGAAAGAGCGGGCTGGAAGAAGCTGTCAATCATTGAAGAGTTTGAAGGCGAGCGAATAGACACTGATTCAAAGCACGTTAACGATGGTTTGCTTCGAATTCTTGCAATTATTGCTCAATTGAGCCACGGCAACTCGTTGCTTCTCTTTGATGCAGTCGAAAACGGCGTTAATCCGGAAATCGTCGAGCAGTTGGTAGAAGTGCTTCGGTCCTCGGGGCAGCAAGTATTGGTGACTAACCACAGCCCAATGATTCTGAATTATCTTCCTGACGATATTGCAAAGGCAGCGGTTCGATTTATATACAGAACGTACGATGGCAGCACTAGAGTACGAGCACTTTTCAGCGTGCCAGGAGAAGGCCTGAAGATTAAGCCAACGGACAGTCAGTCAATCAGTGCGGTTTTGACTGCCCGGCGAGCGAAGTAAATGGCGGTTGAGCGTATTGTCAGGAAATGCCCAGCTCGGACAGCAGCTTTTTGGCGGTAATTTTTGCGCCGAGTTTGTTGATGGCGTCAGCGGCCGTGTTGTAAGCCCTGATTTTCATTGCGTCGGTGTTGCCTTGTGCATCGACGTCATAACCCAGCTCTTTCAGAACTCTGTTCTTGAAGCCAAAGCCATCCCAGCCTGGGCCGCCGAGTGAAGACAAGGCCCCTTCAATTTGCAGATGCTTATGGAGAGAACCTTCGATTTTATACAGATCTTCGATATCAACATGTTCCAGCATGCGTGCTCCTAAAGTCGTTTCAGGCTCAAAGGTGTCGTGGTTCATCAGATGTTCGACGCCGATCCTGCGCAGCCGGACGAAGAACGGCGCGAGGAGTGGCAGATCGTCGTTGACCGATTCGCTCGCCACGTCGAGCGGCAATGTGATCTCGCCCAACACTGCGGCCAGGAATGCGCACTGAAGGCGTCGACGACTTTGCTTTGATCGGCAGACAAGGATCAGCTCTCAGAAGACATCACTGAGTCAGAACCCGCTTCAGCTTCGAGCTTCGCTCGATCAGCCTTGCTGATGTATTTGGGTTTCTTGGGAGCCAGTTTTGCACTGGCTTTTTTCGCTTTTTCTTTGAACAACTGCTGCAGCTTTTTCTGGCGGTTCATGGTGATACTCGGTTTGTCAGTTAAGTCTCGACGCTCGAAGGGCATTTGGTTTGCTCGTCCTGCGGGACAAAGTCGGGAGAATCCTGACGCATGGACAGGGTCCAGGCAACCTCATTTCTAACATCGTCAACCACACGCAATACATCACGCTCGTTGCGCTGTGGAAGGAGGACAACCAGACCGTTGGCAGTCTCGGCAAAAAGCTGTTTCGCAGGATTTCGAAAAAGACGTCCGTACGCTCCCATTAATGCCCATACCGAGTCACCGCCCTGGATCGAAGGTGAGCAGGCCCGATCGACCAGCAATAGCACGCGTAATCAACAAGTCGCTAGGTGGCGTCGAGCATGTGCGGGAGGTGGTAAATATCGACTCGCTTTCCTGCGTACTCGGTCAGGTAAAGGCTGGACATATAGTCGCTGAAAAAAGTCGACAAGGTCGCAAGATCTGGCGACTTCCATTCGCCAGTATTGGCGTCGATGAACAGGCATTCGCCCGCTTGTGCGATGTAGAAGGCGATTGCGTGTGTGCCGCCGAGACCGATGTAGTAGAAACCATTCCCCGTGAGGTGCGTGTGGAGCGCTTGCTCAAAGGTGGTGTAGTCAACATCGGTTACCTTTTTGACCTCGTGAAGTCCGCCCGACATATATCTGTACAGAATGCTGACTGATGCCAGAAGCGTTTTCTCTGCTTTCAACGCTGCCTCCTCAGCGTCTGCAACGCTTTGCGCGGTCGGCATCCATTCGAACCAGCCCTTCTCGAGCGTCCCGTTGAATACGCCCTTCAGCCGATCGGCCTCGGCCCTGAGGTTTTCGTATTGGACACACGCGCTATCGAACTCTTTGCCAACAGCGTTGAATGCAGCCTGGTACCTGACGAACTCCATGTTCACTTTACCGTCAGTGTTGTTCGCAAGTATGCGGAATTGGGCGACGTTCTTGCCGCCAAGCAATTGTGCGCCGATCCAGCGGCTGGCCATGCCGCGGCAAACACCGCCGTCAAGGGTCTCGTCGTCGCTTTGATAGGTTGGAGTGACCATCTCGACAGTCGGGTGTCTGATGAGGAGGGCTGCGGTGGTGGTGCGGGCATGATCGGGCATGACGGATCTCCTTGTCCTTCAGCGCGGTTTTCCTGAGTCGGCAGGGGTGAAAGGGGCGCCGCACCGCCCAGGCCTGCAAACCGTTCGGTTTGCCTGGCCGTGCAAATGTCATCGTAGTTCCAGCATAGTCGTGAATCATCGGGAACCGCTTGTGCCTGATGAATGTTGATCGACATCCCGGGTTGCCACTTTCAGGCGCTTCAGCATCGGGACTGATTGCCGATACGTTGAGAAGAATGCTGCGCCGAGAACCTCAATCCCGAATCAAGGACCGACTGCCCATGCAGGACATTCCCCTCCCGACTCAAGCTGTTACCCATAGTGAAACGCAGAGCAAATCACTCAACCCGATTGCGACGGTCAGGGCACTATGCGTGCTGGCAGTCATCGCCTTCCTGCTCATCGTCATTGCTGGCTTCGCGGTCCGTTCAAGCACGCCTTATCCGACGATATTCGTCCTGGCTTTTGCCGTGTCGATGCTTCTCAGTTTCTACATTCTGATGAGCCTGATCGAAATCAAACTCGCTCAGAAGCTGATGCATTTGAAGTCGAGCTTGCTGATCTGGGCGGTTTTTCTGGGTGGCCTGAGTGTTTTCGCCAAGATCGATGCTCAAGCAGAAATAAATCAGATGTTTCACGTCGACCCGTCTCTGCTGCCGATGACCTTGGCCGCAGCGACATTCATGCATGCCGTGGCTAAACTGAAGTTACTTTTCTACCTGATTTTCATTGCCTCATTCGCCATGTTCGTACGGTATTCCGAGGCACGTCGCAAAGGTGAGCGGACTGCCGGCTATATGGTCTGCCATTTATCAAACTGTCTGGTGTTTCTGTTGACGGCCATATTTGTGACCAAAGTGCTGGCATCGGATGAGCGTCGCGGCCAAGTTCTCTATCGTTTTGCTCATGCGGCAGACTTCAATAGCTACTCGCCTTGCAGCACAGTCCATCCTGACGAGTTTGACGTGCTTTACCTCGATAGCAGTCGCAGCAAAATACTCATCGCCCCGAAAATCACTGCCAGTGAAGATATCGAGCCTGCGATCTACCCTTTGTTGAAGTACGTACCGATCCCACGGACATTCAGAACGTTGGTGTGTGATTACAACACCAGCGGCCAGCGTTGATTTCGAACCGAGGTAGCGCCGGTGGTCTCGCCGAGCCGTAGAGCCGCCATCGCCACGATGCTCAGCTGTGCCATTGACTGCGTCAATAACAACCATTAACTCAATCAGGTTCTCATATCGCTGTCGCGGCGTAAGATCAGCTCCATACCCACCCACTGCACACGGAGCATCAACATGAAACGCCAAACCATCCTCGGCATCGCTTTCTCGGTCTTTGCAATGAACGCCTTTGCCGCTGCGACCCAAACTGATCCACTGTTCAGTGACGCCGTTGCCGCCGCGACCCAAACTGACCCACTGTTCAGCGACGCCGTTGCCGCTGCGACTCAAACTGACCCACTGTTCAGCGACGCGGTCGCTGCCGATGGTTCGGATCGTCTGAAGGGCAACCTGGTTGCCGAAGGTGGGGCAGACCGTCTGCTTGAACGCCGTGCAGTCTGAATGCAGAGTATGAGCGTAGTACTGGCAAAAGCCCGGCCTTATCAGCCGGGTTTTTTATGCCTGGCAAGTAAGCGGCTTTCGTCGTTTCACTGTTTATACGTGAGCCTCTGCTTTTCCCCTGTGATGCTTCTTATGCCTGCTTTCGGTAACTCAAAGGTATGGAACTCGACGCCCGTTGAGTCGTTGTGGTGTCGCTTCAAGAAGTAAAGCATGTCGTTGGATTCTGCGATCTGGCATCCCTCGTACTTGTCGAGGTTTGCGTAAACCACATGACGCACATCGCATGTGGACGCAAGTTTCAGCGCCGCTGCCCGGCCAGTGTTTGAAGGGGCGCGTATCAAAAAATACCAAGTGGATAACAGCACAAACGTGAGCAGGCAGAGCATGCCGACAGCAATGAACCCAACGCGATTTTCTGCAGCACGGTCACGTACGTTGGCAATCCACTTGGGGCTGGCTGCGGAATCAACTGTGTCGCCCCGGGGTTTCTCGAAAATCAACATGAGAAGGGTGACGGTTCCAACCAGAGACATAGCAAAAAATAGTGAACCCAGGAAGGATCCGAATCCGGCGGCGCCATAGGCCGAAAACTGCTGTGCACTGATGTTCACCCGTTCGATCGGTACATCGAGTATCAGATAGAATTTCTCCAAGTGTGCAAAACCGCTGAGGGTGAAAGCTCCCACCATGCTGGCGATAAACAGAGCCGCGTCAATGCGCAGATATTTTCTGAAACGTCGAAGATTTTCGTCCCGCCTGATAGATGCGGTCATTTTATTTCCTTCAATAGCCAAGCTTTCAGGCTCTGTGTGGGAATAGGTGGGAGCGTGCCAGCAAGAGACTTTATGGCTCGTGGGTTGAACGCTGAAAAAGGACGCAGGAGGACAGTCTACTTACCCTGGAACTGTTGCGACAATTCTATAAGGTCTGTAGAACCTCGACATTGGGATATTTTTCCACGACGCAACCAAGGACTGGCATGAGTTTAAGTACGGATATCGATAAGGCAATTTCTCTTCAATATCGTGGGTTCGGCGGCTATGGAGAGCTTGAACAGTTGAGACGACTTTTCGCTCCGGCATTTGTGTCTGATCTGCAGCAAGCGCTCGCAGCAGATCCTACCAACGGTGCGATAACGGTGACACTCGGCTGGATCGACAAAAGACCTTATGCGGATATGACCGTTTCAGGTACAGAAGACTTTTATCAACAAAAAATTACCCGTCCGGTGGAATTGGGCGACGCGGCGATTTTTGTCATGGATGTTTTCACGCGCGATCATCAGTCCTTCAGAACTCGCACCAGAGGCTTGATTATCCAGGCCAAGGCTGCCCCGAAGGCATCTCTTCCATCGGTTCCGGTAACAGCACTCTCGCCATCGCGTCCCAATCTGTCTACCAATAAAGAACTCGCGTTACTCTCCAACTGGCCGGAGTTTAACTTGCATCTGGCGAATGGCTGTCGTGGCCCGTTGTTGGGCACTTTTACCCTGAAACACCTTTCCAGCCCGCCACCTTATGGTTGGTACGCCGCGGCTCCGGGAAGCAAAAGTGCAGGCTGGAACACCAGCGGCAATTGGCGGTCCAGGTGGATGTGCGCACCTGCCGTTCATGGAAAACTCTGCAATACCACGCTGGGTGAAGTCATCGAGGCTTTATTTAACAGGACCAAGATCGATAACACTCTTGTCGGTGTGGATTGCATACCGAGGCGGGGTGTTTATAGCGTCGGCGCACCTACGAATCCGTCGAATGCAACAGATTGGGATGAGCTTTGTACGATCCTCCTTCAATTGACTGCGAGTAATCGACAAGTGTCAGCGGGACCGCCTGGCGTATTTGTTTCTTTTCCCTATATTCCCCAGATAGCGGCGATGGTCGGGGCTGCCTGGCGCAAGTTGCTTGGTTTGTTCAAAGAAAAGCGTTTTCCGGTCATTATCATTGAGCGCAACCGAATGGATTGAGGGGCAGCAAACTGAAAAATACCCACGAGGATCTTGCATAACGTTCAGGCAAATGCGGCTTCGATAAACGCCCCCAGCGCCTTCTCCTCAAGAATCTCGATCGAGAAATGCCCGAAGCGTTTCGGCAGCCAGATGATGCGTGTCCCGGAGGGCGACTGCAGGTTCTCGCGAATCAGCGGCTGGCCGTTTTCGTCCTCCGGCTGAACCCCGCTGGCGATCAGTTCGTCGTAGGCCAGTTCGATATCAGGGGTCGTGTAGCAATGACGGTAAATCATGCCTTCGCCCACCGTATCCAACAGCTCCTTGAGATTGCCCGCCAGCGGCTGGACCAGCATGAAGCGTTCCTGACCGATCAACGCCACGGCATAGCGTACGTGCAGGCCCCCGCGATTCCAGATCTGCGTTGTGGAGATCCGCGCCTGCAGTATCTGCGCGTAATAGGCACAAGCTTGTTCAAGGTCTTTGACCAGTACGTCGATGTGGCTGAACTTCAGCTCCATGAAATAGCTCCTGTCAGGCGGTGTCGATGGGCTGGGCTGTAATCGACGATCGGTCAGCCGGAATAAACTAAGCTGATGTGTAACGTCAAGATGACACAGGAGCATCCCACCATGAAGGCGCGCCGCATGATCAAGTCACGTAAGTTGATTGCAACGATTTCTTCCCTGGCCCTGGTTTTCAGCTCGGCGATGGCATTGGCCGATCCCGGCAATGGCAAGGGGCAGGGCAATGGCAATGGCAAGGGCAATCCGCAGAACATGCAGGGTCACGGTAACCAGAAAGGCAATGGCAACAAGGGCAACAACTCTGGCGGTGACTGGAGTCATGCCCCTAGTATCGATCGCGGCAATGTGCTCGGGATTGTTGGCGGCTACCGCGACTACTGGAGCCCGGGGCCTGCGCTGCCACCGGGCATTCAAAAGAATCTTGCACGCGGTAAACCGTTGCCACCCGGGATCGCGAAAAAGCTCGATGGACGCCTGGTCGGTCATTTGCCGCATTACGATGGCTACGAATGGCAGCAGGTGGGCACGGACCTGATCTTGGTCGCGTTGGCCACCGGCCTGATTTACGAGGTGCTCAACGGGGCGTTTGATTAAGATTTACTGCCCGTTGCGCACCACCCACGCCGATCAAACGATTTTCAAAGCACTCAGCACGATCAGCGATTGCTCGGCAAATGCCTGGGCCTGTTCGGTCAGTGCGGCGATGTTGGCTTCGGCGGTGGTCAGCGTTTTGCCGTCCTTGACCAACACTTCGTTTTGTTCGGCGATGACGCTCCACGCCAGTTGCGCCCACTCCGCCGGGTGCTGTTTGCCTTGGCGGATTGCGATCAGGAACAGTTGCTGGAAGCGACTGACCGTGACGCCACCACCGGTAACCGGGCTGCTCAGCACCTGAATATCGGCGTTGAACAGCGCGCGCTTGCACAGTTGCAAGTTGAACGCGGCGCAGCGTTCGTACACCAGCGCCTCGGCGGCTTCGCTCTGGCAAGGGGCTACCGAGCCCATGCTGACCAGGATGGCGATGGCCTGTTCCAGATCGTCGTAGGCCATTGGTGACACCGCATCGAGCAACTGCTGCATCGTTTTGGCTTCGTAGGTCTGGCCGGCGAGTGCATCGAGGACCGGGCGGTAAATTTCCGCTTGCAGTGACGCTTCGCCAGCAGGGCCGGTGACACTGGACGCTACGTTTTCTGTCGGTTGCATCAGCACAAATCGCGTATTGAGCATTCGCGATCGGCGCTCGGCAGCGCTGAGTCGGTTGGCACCGCGCACATACAGGTCGCGACGGAAAGCCTGGTTGACGAAGTAGTCACGCGCCTGCTCGCGCATCACCGGGTGTTCGATACCGTCGAGAAAGGCCAGGCCTTCGGCGCTCAGGTTGAGTACGTCGACCGAATCCAGCGGCACCGCCGTCGTGACGTAATCGAGCTTGGCCGGGGCCAGCGCATCCACCATGTCGGCGAAATACATGCAGTTCCAGTCGCGATTGAAATATTCGTGGGCGACGTATTGGCGGTCCTGACCTTTGATGGTCTGCAGCCGGGCGCCCAGACTCGGCGCGGCGATGGCGTACTTGGGGTTGGCCGCCAGCAGCGCTTCGGAAAACTGCAACGCGGCATCGATGCGCTGATCCGCCCGCGTCGAGTGACTGGCAAAGCGGTCGTGCAGGCTGAACAGCTGGCGCAACGGCGCTGAAGGCGACCAGCCCGGGAATGCGTTATAGCTGACGTACAGGTGACCACCCGGTTTGAGGTGGCGGCGGGCGAATTCGACGATCAGCTTCTGGTTGTCGCGGCTGACCCAGGTCCAGATGCCATGCAGGCTGATGCTGTCGAATTGCGGCAAATCATGGCGCGCAAGCAGTTGCTCGAAGCTGTCGTCATAGAGTTTTGCGCCGTTGTTGCTGAGTTCCGCCAGCTCAATGGCATGGGCCGCCTGACCGGGGTGGAAGTCGGTACCGACGAAGCCTGCCGGGTTGGCCGTGGCGTGTATATTGATCGATACACCCTGACCAAAACCGAGCTCGCAGTGATAACCGTCGGGATTGTCCAGGCCGGCAAAGCCGCGCAACAACAGGCAATAACGCTGGAAAACCGGATTGATTTCCCGGCTATAGCTGTAGGTGTAGCCTTCGTCCGTGAAATAACCTTCATTCCAGGCATTGCTCATGGGTGCAGCCTCTTGAATCGTCATTGAAAGTAGCTTTATACGGGACGGACTTGCGTCGTTGAAACCTCTCGCTGTCCACACAGGATGTTGTCGGCAGGATCGAACCATTCGATAGGGTTCGTGCTGATATTTTGCCGGGGTTATTCATGATCGGAGTTGGCCGCTCCTCACAAACGCACGCCCATCTCCAGGGCGCGGGTCTCGAAGCCGAACTCGGCATACATGCGCACCGCGCGCTCGTTGAAAGGCCAGACCGTCAGGCGCAAGTCCTGTGCATTCTGCTCGATGGCCCAGTCCTTAACCCGTTGAATCAGCGCGCGGCCAATGCCTTTGCCCCAGAACGGTTCGGCGACACACACCGAGCCGATGCGCACCACATTCTGCGGCTGCATCAAAGGGCCGGCGCTGGCGGACAGGGTGGCAGTAATGAACGCCACGGGCCGTTCACCGGCGCTGGCGATGAAGACAATCTGCCCGGGTTTTTCGAATACCCCGGCCCAGTGCGGCAAGTCGCGGGCGAAATCTTCGGTGGCGGCGGCGTAGATATCGGGGCGGGCGGCGTGGTGAACCGAATTGAGTAATTGACCCAGTTCGCACATCGCCAATGCATCTTCGGCGGTGGCAGTTCGGTAGGTAATGACTTCTTCCATGAATGGCTTTCCTTTAGGACGTGAGGAATTCGGCGTGCTGGATGAAAAGGCGTGGCGGGCGCTGCACGAGCAACACATCCTGCGTTAAACGACGAAATAAAGCATCCCGATGCCTATCGGCATTTCAACCGGGCAGACTGACGCGGGGGGCCCCTGGGTCGCTTTTTCAGGTAGATCTGTGCATTGAATGTTTTTACGTCAGGCGAATAATCGAGCGCTCGAAACCTTTGGAATTGAGCACTGTATGGAAGATTTTTGCGTTGATTTCGACAACATTTATCGTTTACGGGCGGCTGCCTCAAGGAGTCACCCATGAGCCTGCATACCCGCACCAAACGCCTGACCGTGCCGCAGTTGGTTGCCATGAAAGGCCAACAGAAAATCGTCTCGCTGACGGCGTATACCAGCAGCATCGCCAAGCTGATCGACCCGGTCGTCGACTTTATTCTGGTCGGCGACTCCACGGCCATGGTCGGTTATGGCCGCGCCTCGACGCTGAGCATGCAGCTCGAAGAAATCATCGGCCACACGCGGGCGGTGGTCGATAGCACGCGCCTGGCCTGTGTGGTCGCCGACATGCCATTTGGCAGTTATCAGGAATCCCACGAGCAGGCCTTTCGTAATTGCGCTCAGGTATTGGCGCGCACCGGTTGCGACGCGGTCAAGCTGGAGGCCAACAAGGCCTTGGCGTCCACTGTCGAGTTTCTCGTGGCGCGTGGGATTCCGGTGATGGCCCATGTCGGCCTGATGCCGCAATTCGTCAACGTCATGGGCGGTTTCAAGGCTCAGGGCTTGACCGCTGAAACCGGTGCAGTGATTGCCGAAGATGCCCGGGCCAATCTCGACGCGGGCGCCTTCAGCCTGTTGCTCGAAGGAGTGGCGGAGGGCGTGGCGCGGCAGATTACCCTGGACTCGCCAATGCCCACCATCGGCATCGGCGCCTCACCGGCCTGCGACGGGCAGGTGCTGGTCACCGAAGATGTGCTCGGCCTGGGCGGTGAGCATCTGCCGCGCTTCGTCAAACGCTACGCCGATGTCGGCGCGGTGATCAGCGATGCTTGCGCACAGTTTGCTGACGATGTGCGCCATGGTCGGTTTCCTGAGGCGCGGCATTGCTATGGACTGTAGACGCGGTTTTCTTCGGTGAACGCCTGCGCCAGTCGTTTCACCGCGTGGCCGATATCCTTGTCCCAATCGAGGGTGTAGCTCAGGCGCAGGTGCTGCTTCCAGGCGCCTTGCTGGCTGAAGATTTCGCCGGGGGCGATGACGATCCGCTCGGTCAGCAGGCGCTCGAACACCCGTTGCATGTTGATTGGACGCACAGCTTTGAGCCAGAAGCTCGCACCGCCCTGTGGGGCGACTACCTGCCACTGACCGTTACCGTGTTCTTCCAACAAAGTCTGTAGCTGTTGCATGCGCTTGAGCAACAGTGCTCGCAGGGTGGTCAGGTGCTGGTCGATGCGCCTGGAGCTGTAAAGTCTGGCAATCGCTTTCTGGCGAATTGGCGAGAGGCGAAATCCGCGCTGCATGAACAATCGATGAAATTGCGCGGCCTGCTGGCGGCACAGCACATAACCATACGGGGCTTCGCCGCCAATGATCTTGTCGAACGTCGAGAACACCAGCAGCTTGTCGGGGTCGGCAAAATCGCGATAGCGCGCGGGTGAATCGGAGAAGCTCAACTCGCCCCAGGTGTCGTTTTCGAACAGCCAGATATCGCTCTCGGCCAGCCAGTCACAGATCTGCTGTTTATCGTGCGCTGGCATCAACTGGCCTTGGGGAATATTCACCGTGGAGGAGAGCACCGCCAGGCGCACCGATTCGCGCGTGAGTAACGCCTTCAACGCGGGTAGATCGAAGCGGCCGTCATCGCCGAGGGGCATTTCGATGACGCGGATGTTGGCCGCCTGCAACTGGCGCAGAATTGCCCATGAGCAGGGCGACTCCACCAGCGCCACAGTGCCACCGAGATTCAAGGCACTGAGCGACAACTCCACTACGCTGCTCAGGTCCGCGCCGATATACACCTGCTCGGCCTGCCAGTGGTTGTGAGCGGAACGGGTGTAGCGTTCCGCCAGGGCCGCGCGCAATTCGGGTTCACCTAGGGACTGATAAAGAGGCGCGTGCGAGTGCGGGTATTGGCGGGTCAGTTCGCGCTCCATTGTCAACAATGGGCCTTGCAGCGACAGCAGCATCGCCGGCGCATCGCTGCTCAGCGCCAGCATGCCGGGCCGACGGGCGCTGGCGAAGACGTGGTCCAGAAGATTGGCTGAGCTGATAGCCACTGGCGCCGCTGGTATTGACCGGGTGAAATAGCCGAATCTGGCTTTGGCGTAAATTCGGCCCTCGTCTTCGAGCAGTGCATAGGCGTATTTGGTCGTCGACACCGAAACGCCGAGGCGCAGGGCCAGTTGTCGCAGGGACGGCAGTTTCTGCTCAGTCGTGCCACTGGCCACCTCGATCAGGCCGACGATGTAGTGGTAGACCGCTTGAAAGGCGAACGCGGTGTCCTTGGGAGGCGTCAATGCTGTTCTCCTTGATTGTCAGCCTACGGCGCAAACGGAAGATTGCGCCAAAGCAGTCAGTTGTCGGTCTGCGCCGCCGCCCAGTGCTTCATCTCTTCAGCAATGAAGTGATTGACCAGGTCGCGGTACATTTTCTCAATGGCATCTGCATTCAAGCCTTCGCTTTCGGCCCAGTCGCGACGGGTTGCCAACATCGCCTGAAAACGCTCCGGTGCCCGCACTGAGGTCGCCGAGGTCTTGAACTTCGAGGCAGCGAGTACGTACTGAAAGCGCTTGCCCAGCAGTTTGATCACCGCTTGATCGAGTCGGTCGATTTCACTTCGAATATCTTGCATGTCCGCACATTCGGCGGGTTGTAACGTATTGATGACTTCCATGTGCGTCGGTGCCTCTCGATTTGTTGGTGATAGTGCGGCGGGTTTTCAGCGGGTAAGAGCAGCGTTGTTTGTCACTGTGCCGGAATTCTGAAAAAAGCGCTCTGGGCGGCACGGTTGAAGGGCAGCAGATGACTGGCGATCCAGCAGCTCTTCACTGGCGAGGCGCCCGACGATTGCTGCCAGCGTCACACCGGGATGCATCGCACAAACGTAAACCCCGCCGCCCCCTGGCAAGTAACCGACCACGGGGATGCCATCAGCGGGCATGGGTCTCAGCCCGACGGCGACGGTTTGCGGCGCAATGAAAGACACCCCGTGAAGTTCTTTGCGTATGGCTTCGGCGGTTTGCCGGGCGATGTCTGTCGGCGAGTTGCCCGACGCCTCTCCCAGATAATCTTCAGCGGCCAGCAACGTGCCGTCGGCGCTTTGCCGAATTTCCATGTCTGGGCCGGAGATGATGCCTTTGACGAGGCCCGGTTGGGTCTGGTAGTGGATGACAATGGCGGGCGAGGCCTCGATGGGCAGGGAGACGTTGAGCATCTGTGTTAACTGTCGGGTGCCAGTCCCCGCGGCAAGCACAACAAGGTCGGCATCAAACGTGCCCGCTGTGGTTTCAACGCCGGTGACATCTGCGTTGCAGGTTTTGAAAGCGGTCACTCTGGTTTGCGTGAGCAATTGCGCCCCCAGCGCCTGGGCGCCGACAATCAAGGCGTGGGTGGCCTGAACGGCTTCGAGTGCGCCTTCTTCCGCAAGAAATAACGCGCAGGGTGGGGGATTTTTCAGATTGGGTTCGCGGGCAAGCACCTCGGCAGACGATAACAATGTCGCCGACGCCGGATACTCTGCTGATTCGTTGTACGACAAAGCCCCGGTCCAGCGAATCTGCAAATCCGGCAGCTCGGTTTCGAGTCGTCGATATGCTTCTATGGCCATACCGCGCAACTGCGCAATCGGATCAGCGCCGGCGTGCGCGGCAGTGATCCAGGCGAAAGAGCTTGCCGTCACGCCGCTCGCGATCTCGCCGGCCTCGATCAACGTGACCTGCGCACCTTTGCCGGACAGGTGATACGCAATCGAGGCGCCGACGATGCCCGCACCCACCACCACAATTCGCCGATGTGTTGTCTGGTTCATTTCAACATTCCCTGTTGTCGATCGGCTGATCCTGCAGCAGGGAGAGGCTGTGAGCAACCAGAAAAAAAGCCCGGCCGAAGCCGGGCTCGTACGCTGGCAACCGGTTAAGCGGGCATATCTTCGGCGGGCATTTGGAATGCCAGTCCGTGACGGATGCTCAGTCGCTATGGATCAAGGGTCAGATTACGACGCCGAATGCTGACGGACATGCTTGGGCCCCGCCAACGCCCAGGCAATCAACCCGAACAACGGCACAAACACGATCAGCACGATCCACACGCCTTTATTGCTCGATTTCCCCTCGCTCTTGCGCACCCGATTGATGGCCCAGAGTTCGATAAGCAGAAGAACTGCCGCCAGTACGATCCACACGGTTTCGATTTGCATTGGCTACCTCCTGATGGTCTGTGCGTTAGGTGGCGTGGGGTGCGGCAGGTTCATTTATTTTTTGTTCAAGGCGTTGAGCTGGCGAGCGAGTTCCAGTGCCACCCGACCGCTGTTAAAGGTCGGCAGCAGGTGAGTGAAAGGGATGTCGATCATTCGGTTTTCACGCACCGCGCGCAGTTGTGAGAGCACCGGATCGTGGGTCAGCAGATAGCGTTTGCGCATGGCGGGCGACCATTCGGCGTCGGCCAGCAGGATCACGTCCGGGTCGCTGGCCAGCAGGGTTTCGCTGTTGACGGTCACCCGATAAAGATTGATGTCGGCGAATACATTGCGTGCACCGACGGCGGCCAACAGCGTCGTGACGAAGCCACGTCGGCCTTCGCTGTCGAGGCCTTTGACTTCGCTGTCGAGATAGAACACTGACAACGGTTGGCCCGTACGAGCCAAGGCCCGGGCGCTGGCGAGGTCGGTTTCCATGGAGTCGATCAACGCTTGGGCTTTTTGCTGCTGGTGCAGCAGCTTGCCCAGCGTCAGTAAGTCATTGCGCACATGCGCGAAGTAATCCAGCGAATGCCCATTGCAGGCCGACTCCAATAGATACGAACCGACGCCATTACGCGCCAGCCCCAAGCGTGAAGTCACACCGTCGCCGAATGCCGAGGCAAACCCTCCGATCACCAGATCCGGCTTCGCAGCGTAAAGCACTTCGCTGGCCGGATACTGCCGGGCGATCACCGGAACGCCGAAATACTCGGATGGTCGCTGTCCGGCAGCGTTGTCATCCAGGTAAGCCACGCCGACCAATGCAGGCCCCGCGCCGAGCGCCAGGACGATATCGGCGGCATGCTGATTGAGCGCGACGATGCGTAAAGGCTTCACGGCGTTCCATTGTTCGCTGCAATTGCGATAACTGTCGGCGAGTACGGGCAGTGAGCAGAGCAGGGCGCCAAGCGCCACCAGGATCGATCTCATGTCCGCGCCTTGATCAGCAAATCCGCAACAACTTCACCGCCGACCAGATGCCCCTCGACCAGCCGCCGCACCTCATCGTTGCTGCGCACGCCATACCAGCAGCGCTCCGGATACACCGTGACAATCGGCCCCAGATTGCACGGAAACTGGCAGTGCGTACGCGTCAGCAAGACACCGCCCGGGGTTTCGATGCGATCGTGCTCCAGCAGGTGCCGGCGCAAGGTTTTCCATAGCTGTTGGGCGCCGCGCTGAGTACAGCGCGGGCCGGTGCAGAGGAACACATGGCGCGCATGCTCGGGAACGTGCGACCAGTCCGGGTGCGTGTCGACGCCGTCGACGGTTTTGATCTCACTCATCAGAAGCGGTACGTGTAGCGCACTTCGGAGGTGAACGGCCGGCCGAGGTTGTCGACATTGCTCGAGCGGCTGGTGACGTAATCGCGGTCGAAGAGGTTTTCCACCAGCAGGCTCACGCGGTGTTGGTGGGCGTTGTCGAGGTAGCGATAAGCGTCGGCGTCGACCACCGAATAGTGGCCGTATTCAACCTGTTTCGAACTGGTGATGTCGCGGATGTAGCGGATCGCGCCGCCGGCACCCCACAGGCGATTTTCCGATTCATAACCCACGCGGGAACGGGCGAAGAAGCTCGGGATGTCATTGATCGTCGCCCCCGTGCGCGATTCGGTGAGGTTGCGGGTCATGTCCGCTTGCAGACTCCACTGATCGTTGAGCGTCAGTTTCGCGTCAGCCTCGAAACCGCGCATGCGCACCAGGCCTTCACCGTTGACCCACTGAATGCCGTCGAGGGTGATCAGGTCGTCGATCTTGCGTTTGAACAGGGTCACGCTGGCGCTGAATTCGCGATCCAGCAGAAAGCCTTTGTAGTCGACACCCAATTCCGCGTTGCGGCTTTTTTCCGGTTTCAGATTGCGATTGCCGATCTCGTCGCCCGGTTCATTGACGAACAGTTGCTCGGCGTTCGGCAGTTTGTAAGCGCTGCCGTATTGGCCGCGCACCGACCAATTGTCGTTGAGGTCATACAGCGAAGTGAGCATGCCAACGGTGGCACCGTCGCCGCCGCTCATGGCTTCGTGGCGCACACCGATGCTTGGATGCCAGTCGGGCAGAGCGTCGATCTGCGGGCGCAGTTGCGTGTAGAACGCATGGGCTTCGGCCTTGTCGTTATCGATGATCAGTACATCGTCCTGGCCCTTGAACCATTGATTGTCGGTGCCAAACACCAGCACATGGCCGCCGGGCAATTCAGCCTTGCCTTCGGCCTGCACACCCCAGTCGGTGAAGCCCCAATAGTCGTTGTGGTTAATGACTTTGGTGCCGCCGCCGGCGACGTTGTTGACCCGCGTGTAGCGCGTGTCCCAGTCGTTGATATGACCTTTGACGAAGTAACTCAGGCGCTCGTTGATGTTCTGCTCGAAGGTCGCCGTGGCGATCTGCTGCACGCGATCGTTGGTGGTCGTGTGATTGTCGACCGGGCGGGCGAAATCGAGGTTGGCGTCGGCGTATTGGTAGAACAGTTCCAGCCGCGAATCATCGCCGAACGACTGAATGGCCTTGCCGCCGAAGGTGGTGACTTCGTAGGCACGGTTCTTCTCGCTGACGTTTTTCATGTCACGGTTGCGATACGGCTGGTAACCGTCGGAGACGTTGTGGCTGACGTACGCCAGCAAGCCGAGATCGCCGAAACCGTTGGTGAAGATATTCTCGACCCGAGCGTCTTCGCTGGTGCCGCCGAAACTGTCGACGCCCAGATTCACTTCACCGGAGGCTTTGCGCGACTGCGGGCTGCGGGTGACGATGTTGATCACACCGGAAACGGCTTGGGTGCCGAACAACAGGCTCTGGCCACCTTTGAGCACTTCGATGCGTTCGATGGCGTTGGCCGGCAGGGTGTCCAGATAGAGGCCGCCGTACAGGCGATTGTTCAGTCGCACACCGTCGAGCAGGATCAGTGTGTCGTCGTTGCGCCCGCCCAGCAGCGAATAGGTACCGTAGTCGAACGGGCCGTTTTTCGGCGCAACGTACAGGCCGGGAATGAGCATCTGCATGACGCGGCTGACATCGGCGCTGGGGCCGGCGCGTTCGATTTGTTCGCGGCTGACGATCTCGACTTTACTGCCGAACCTGGCCATGTCGGCGACAGTGGTCGATTCCACTGACGGTGCAGAAACGATTTGCTGATTGAGTTCCAGCGGCGTGTCGTCGGCCAGTAGCAGCGGGCTGAACAGGCAGCCAAGGAACAGGGTTGGAGCACAAGTGTTGAAAGGTCGAATCATTGTCTTCTCGAAAAGGATCTTCGCAGAAGAGCATGCAGGAGAAGGCATCGCGCACAGCCAATACCGGCCCATGCCCGCCCACCGCAGGATTTTGCCAAACAGCATTTCAGGCCGGTCTCCGGGCTCGCGCGTATCGAGGCTTTCACCTTCCCATGGCCGAGTGGCCACAGTGGTCTGTCGAAAGCATCACGCGCATACCGTTGCGGGGGCAGCACCGGACTTGTTCGAAAAGAACGTACCGGTTTCCCGTTTCACCCCATGCACGGCGGCATGGGACACCTGAAACAGGGCGGCATCTGAACATCCGACGGGCGGTTCGTCAATGTGGCAAGCAACGGGGGGGCTATTGGATGCGTTCCAGAGCGGCAAACTGGCCACTCAACCACGTATAAAGCTGAGACACCGCCGGGCTGATCTGCTTGCGATGCGGGCACACCAGACTCAAGGGTGAGGCATTGCCGGGGAAATCCTTCAGCAGCACGATCAGCCGCCCTGCGATCACGTCTGCACTGACGTCCAGCCATGATTTGTTGGCGATGCCTTCGCCGCTCAACGCCCAGCGGCGCACGACGTCGGCGTCGTCGCTGAACATCGGTCCCGAGACCTGGATCGTTTCACTGCCCAGGCTCCACTTGTCGTAGACCCGGCCACCTTGCTGGTAGAGCAGGCAAGGGTGGTTGTGCAGATCGTCCGGTGTTTGCGGGTATCCGTGGCGCTCCACGTATTCCGGTGCGGCGACCAGCACCCGCCGGTTCCACGGTGCCAACGGCAGCGCCACGTAGTTGGCATCCTCATTCGAGCCGTATCGAATCGCCACGTCTACCGGGTCGCGAAACAAGTCTGCGATCTGGTCCGACAGAGAAAATCGCAAGGTCAGCTCCGGGTGCTGGCGGCGAAACAGCGTAAGCCACGGCAGCAAAATGTTGCGCCCCAGATCTGACGGCGCCGTCACTTGCAGCACACCGCGCAACGTGGCGTTTTCACCGCGCAGGTTTTCCTGGCCTTGCTTGAGCGCCTCCAGCACCGAGTGGGCGGTGGGCAAGTATTGCTCGCCCTCGGCGGTTAATCGCAGGCTGCGGGTGGTGCGCGCAAACAGGCGCACGTCGAGTTCACGCTCCAGACGCTTGATCGCCGCGGCAACCTGACCGGGCAATAAATCGGCCTCGAGGGCGGCAGCGGTGAAGCTGCCCAGCGCGGCGCTGCGGGTGAACAAACCAAGATCATCAATGCGGATCATTTTCACTCCTGCAGTGAAAGTGTTGGCCCATTCTGCTGGTTTTTCTTTGTGTCTGGGAAGTCGAAGATGGCGGCAAGTGAGCACATCAGCTCTTCAGACAGCGAGTTTCCATGAAAGCCATCACCTTCACCCAACACGCTTTGCCCATTGAAGATCCGCAATCGTTGCAGGACATCGACCTGCCGGTGCCGACTCCCGGCCCACGGGATTTGCTCGTAGAAGTTCGTGCGGTGTCGGTCAATCCGGTCGATACCAAAGTGCGCGCCGGCACTTTCACCAAAGAACCGAAAATCCTCGGCTGGGATGCCGCCGGCATCGTCCGTGAGGTCGGTGCTGAAGTGACGCTGTTTCAGCCTGGCGACGAAGTGTTCTACGCAGGCTCCCTTGCCCGCACCGGCAGTTATAGCGAATTTCACCTGGTGGACGAGCGAATCGTCGGGCACAAACCGCGTTCGTTAAGTGCAGCGGATGCGGCAGCATTGCCGTTGACGTCGATCACCGCCTGGGAATTGTTGTTCGACCGTCTCGGTGTCAGCGAAGGTTCAGGGCAGGGCAATTGCCTGTTGATCACGGGCGCAGCGGGCGGCGTCGGTTCGATGCTGGTGCAACTGGCCCGACAGTTGACGCAGCTTACCGTCATCGGCACCGCCTCGCGGCAGGAAACGGCTGACTGGGTCCGCCAGTTGGGCGCGCATCACGTCATTGATCACAGTCAGCCGCTGCTCGCACAGTTGCAGGCACTGGGCATTGACGAGGTCAGCCATGTCGCCAGCCTGACCCATACCGAGCAGCATTTTGCCCAACTGATCGAAGTGCTTCGACCACAAGGGCGTCTGGGCGTGATCGACGATCCTGAAAGCCTCGACGTGATGCCGCTCAAGCGCAAATCGCTGTCGCTGCACTGGGAGCTGATGTTCACCCGTTCGCTGTACGAAACCCCGGACATGATCGAGCAGCATCACCTGCTCAATCGCGTCAGCGATCTGATTGACCAAGGCATTTTGAAAACGACTGTCGGTGAACATTTTGGCGCGATCAACGCGGCAAACATGCGCCGTGCCCATGCCTTGGTCGAGAGCGGCAAGGCCCGAGGCAAACTGGTGCTCGAAGGTTTCTGATTTCACTCATTCAGACGGGCCTGTACGCGGGCCGGTCAGGAGCAGCTCATGCGTATGAAAAAGCTTTCTGCTGCATTGGCCATGGTCATGGCGGCGCCGTTCGCCCATGCAATCAGCGCCGTCGCGTTGCCGGCCAATGCCCCCGCCGACCGATCGTTCGGCACGCTCGAACAGGTCCATGCGTTCTATGACGCGATGCCCACCGGCGTGACCGTCACCGAAACCGGGCGAATCTTCGTCAACTTCCCGCGTTGGGGCGACAACGTGCCGTTCACCGTGGGCGAGATCCGCGACGGCAAAGTCGTGGCTTACCCGAACGCGGCGATCAACCGGGAAAACCTCAACGATCCCAGTGATGGTCTGATCAGCGTACAGAGCGTGGTGGCCGACGGGCGGGGCCGTGTCTGGTTGCTCGATACCGCCGCGCCGGGCTTCGCCGACCCAAAACCCAAGGGCGCGAAGCTGATCGCGGTGGACCTGGTCACCAACCAGATCGTCAAGCGTCTGGTGTTCCCGGACAACGTCATGTTGCCGAGCACCTACGTCAACGACATGCGTTTCGACTTTCGCACAGGCCCCGAGGGGACGGTCTATCTCACTGACTCGTCCCTGCGCGGACCGGGCGCGATCATCGTCATGGACATCGCCAGCGGCAGTGCCATGCGCCGTTTGAGCGGTGTGCCGGCAACCTCGGTCGACCCGACGTTTGTCCCGGTGGTTGAAGGCCTGCCACTCACCGTTGAAAGTCCGGACGGCAAGCGCAAACCGCTGGGCGTGGCCTCGGACGGCATCGCGCTGTCGGCGGACGGCAAGACGCTGTATTTCACACCGCTGTCGAGTCGGCACCTGTATTCGGTGGCCACCGCGTTGCTGCGTGATGCCAACTTCAGTGAACAGCAACTGACGGCTGCCGTGCAGGATCTGGGGGAGAAGGGCGCGTCCGATGGTCTGGAGGCTGACGCCGCCGGCGCCATCTATGCCGGCGATTACGAGCACAACGCGATCCGCAAACGACTGCCGGACGGCCAATGGCAAACGCTGGTCCACGACCCGCGTCTGCTCTGGCCAGACACATTGTCGATTGGCCCCGATGGCTATCTGTATTTCATCGCCAACCAGTTGCATCGCCAGGCGGCATTCCGTTCCGGGCAGGATCAGCGGCAAAAGCCTTACAGCCTGATGCGCCTGAAGATCGACGCAGCGCCGGCGCCAACGCGCTGATTTTCACGCTGCATTGAGTTCTGCGTTTTCACTTTTCAGATCAGGAGTTCAATCATGGATCTCGTTTCTCTGGCCAAGCGCCGTTTCACCACAAAAGTTTTCGATGCCGACCGCAAGATTCCCAGGCACACACTGGAGTTGCTGCTGGAACAACTGCGCAACAGCCCGTCGTCGGTCAACTCCCAGCCTTGGCATTTCGTGGTTGCCGAGAGTGATCAGAGCCGGGCGCGAATCGCCCACAGTACCCAGGGACCGTTCAGCTTCAATCAGCCAAAAATACTCAACGCGTCGCACGTCATCGTCTTTTGTACTCGCACGCATCTGCCGGAGGAATACCTGCAAGCGTTGCTGGCTCAGGAAGCCATGGACGGGCGTTTTCACAATGCCGAGGCGCGAGCAGGGCAGGAGCGTGGACGGCGCGGTTTTGTCGATCTGCATCGCTTCGATCAGAAAGACCTGCAGCACTGGATGGAAAAGCAGACCTACCTCGCGCTGGGCACATTGCTGCTGGGTGCCGCCTCGCTGGGTATCGACGCGACGCCGATGGAAGGTTTCGACAGCAAAGTCCTCGACAGTGAACTGGGCCTGCGCGAACAGGGCTTCACCAGTCTGGTCGTGGTCAGCCTGGGCTATCACAGCAGCGAAGACTTCAACGCAGGCCTGCCCAAGTCACGCTTGCCGGCCCAGTCGCTGTTTACCTTTCTCTGAATGCAACCGGTCCCTGGAGTATTGAAGATGAGCAAGTCTGCCGAAGCATTGATCTCGATTGCCGTGCTCAAGGCCAGGTCAGGCCAGGAGCAGGCCTTGAAACAAGGCTTGCTGGCGCTGGTGGAACCGACACGCGCAGAGCCGGGCAATCTCGACTATGTGTTGTTTGAACTGCGCGACCAGCGCGGCACGTTCTACATGCGCGAGGCCTTCAAGGATCAGGCGGCACTGGATGCGCATTTCGCCATGCCTTACTTCAAGCGCTTTGCCGCCGCGGCGGATGAGCTGCTGGAGGAGCCGCTGCAACTGATATTTCTTGAGCACGTCTCGAACTGATCCAGTCGTCCATTCAACCTGTCAGGGTGTTCTGCCATGAAAGATACCGCGCCACGGCCAACCCACGGAACGCCGGTTCACGAAGACATCGATGCCATTGAAACCAACGAGTGGCTGGAAGCCCTGGCAGGTGTTGCCAAAGTCGGCGGCAGACCGCGCGTGCGGTTTTTGCTGCTGCGACTGGCCGAGCAGGCCAGCCGTCTCGGCGTGCAAACGACGGCGAGTGCGTATTCGCTGTACCAGAACACCATCGCGCTCGAACAGCAGCCGGTTTATCCCGGGGATCTGGTGATGGAGGAGCGCATCACTTCGATCATTCGCTGGAACGCCCTGGCCATGGTGGCGAAAGCGAACAAGGCCTATGGCGAATTGGGCGGTCACATCGCCAGTTACGCCTCGGCGGCGGAAATTTTCGAGGTCGGCTTCAATCACTTTTTCCGTGCGGACAGCGAAGCCGGGCGGGGTGATCTGGTTTATTTCCAGGCGCACTCTGCCCCCGGGGTGTACGCGCGGGCCTTTCTTGAAGGGCGTTTGCAGGCGTCGCAACTGGAGCGTTACCGGCAAGAAGTGAAGGGCGGCGGATTGTGTTCCTATCCGCATCCCTGGCTGATGCCCGACTTCTGGCAGTTTCCCACGGGCTCAATGGGGATTGGCCCGATCAATGCGATTTACCAGGCACGGTTCCTGCGGTATTTGCAGCATCGTGGAATTGCCTCGACAGAGGGGCGGCATGTCTGGGGCGTTTTTGGTGATGGCGAGATGGACGAGCCGGAGTCCATCGCGGCGCTTTCGCTGGCAGCGCGTGAGAGTCTCGACAACGTCACCTTCGTGATCAACTGCAATCTGCAGCGTCTCGACGGACCCGTACGCGGCAACGGGCAAATCGTTCAGGAACTGGAGTCACTGTTCAGCGGCGCCGGCTGGAACGTGATCAAGGTGTTGTGGGGTTCGGACTGGGACCCATTGTTTGCCCGCGATGACGGCCATGCATTGTTACGCCACTTCGCCGGGATGGTGGATGGCGAGTACCAGAATCTGGGGGCCAATGACGGCGCGTATAACCGCAGCCATTTCTTCGACCAGGACCCGCAGTTGCAGGCGTTGGTTGCAGACATGAGCCCGGAGCAGATCGATGCGTTGCGCCGGGGCGGTCACGACTTTCGCAAGCTGCATGCCGCGTTCGAGACCGCGCGCAAGCACAAGGGCAGGCCGACCGTGGTGCTCGCCAAAACCAAGAAAGGTTTCGGCATGGGCCAGATCGGCGAGTCGCGCAACACCTCGCACCAGCAGAAAAAACTCGATATCGAGGTGCTCAAGGCCTTCCGTGATCGTTTCGCCTTGCCGCTGGACGATGAGGCCGTGGCACAAATGCGCTTCTATAAACCGGCCGACGACAGCCCCGAGCTGCGATACCTGCATCAGCAGCGACGGGCACTCGGCGGTTACCTGCCCAAGCGCAACGGTGTGGCTGCACCCATAGCAGTGCCACCGCTCGACAGCTATGGCCGTTTTGCGCTGACGGCCGATGAGCGTGAAAACTCGACGACCATGGCGGTGGTGCGACTGTTCACCCATCTGATCAAGGACAAACAATTGGGGCCGCGCATTGTGCCGATTGTCGCCGATGAAGCGCGCACATTCGGCATGGCGAATCTGTTCCGGCAGATCGGGATTTATTCATCTGTCGGCCAGTTGTACGAGCCAGAAGATGCCGGCGCGCTGCTCTATTACAAGGAATCAACCGACGGGCAACTGCTCGAAGAAGGCATCACCGAAGCCGGTGCGATTTCTTCCTGGATCGCTGCGGCCACGTCCTACAGCGTCAATGGCGAGCCGATGCTGCCGTTCTACATCTACTACTCGATGTTCGGTTTTCAGCGCATTGGCGATCTGATCTGGGCAGCAGCCGATCAGCGCGCCAGAGGCTTTTTGATCGGCGCCACATCGGGGCGCACAACGCTGGCCGGTGAAGGACTGCAGCATCAGGACGGCTCCAGTCAGTTGATGGCAGCCACTGTGCCCAATTGCCGCGCCTACGACCCGGCATTTGCCAGCGAGGCGGCGGTGATCATCGACCATGGCAGCCGGCGCATGCTTGAGCAGCAAGAGGATGAGTTCTATTACCTGACGGTAACCAACGAGAACTACGTTCAGGCCTCACTTGAACCAGACGAACACGCGGACGTGATTCGCGGCATGCGCCTCTATGCCCGCTATGGTGAGGAGGTAGCGGCGGTTCGTTTACTGGGTTCGGGAGCGATTCTGCGCGAGGTGATTGCCGCCGCGCACATGCTGGATCAAGAGTGGCAAGTCAGCAGCGAAGTGTGGAGCGTGACCAGCTTCTCCGAACTCGCCCGGGATGCCCGCGAGGTACAGCGCCAGCAAGTGTTCGGCGGCGATGTCGAGTGCCAGAGTCACCTGCTGCATTGTCTGCCCGGTCACGCGCCAGTCGTGGCAGCCAGTGATTACGTGCGCGCCTATGCACAATTGGTGGTGCCGTATTTACAGGCGCCGTGCATCTGCCTGGGCACCGACGGATTTGGACGCAGCGACACACGCGCGGAGTTGCGCAGCTTCTTTGAGGTGGATCGCTATCACATCGTTTTGGCGGCGCTTGCTTCGGTCGATCCGCAGGCACATGCCCAGGCTCGGGCGAAATACGCCATCGACGCCGATGCCGAAGCTCCTTGGAACTGCTGAGCCTACACGTCGTGTGTCGCTTCTTTCATCAACCCACATCAGAGGCAGATCCATGTCGTTCGGTACATTGGTCGAATTCGGCGTCACGCCTGTAAAAGTCGCACGCGCCCCGTTGTATGGGCTGATGCTTGCAGCCGTGCTGGCCGGGTGCGCAGCTTGCATTGGGTCGATGCGCCGTTTCTTGATCGCGACGGCACACTCTGGCTGCCCGCTGCGCAAATGGATCGCGTCGGTCTGTTCAATGACGGCACGCCGCGGGTGCAATGGCCGATGACGGTGTTTCGTTTGTCCAAACGGTAGGGTGGCAGGGAACCTTACACCTACTGGAGCACGGGCTCCTGCGCATCATGATCGATCACAACGCTCGCCTGCTCTTGATAGAACCGCTGAAACTCTTCGGCCGGCATCGGTTTGGCAAACAACCAGCCCTGACCGAAATGCACACCGTGATCGCGCAGGTAATCCAGCTGCGCCGGGGTTTCGATGCCTTCGGCGACAATCTGCAGGCGCATGCTCTTGGCCATTTCGATGATGTGGTTGATCACCGAACCGGCGTCAGGGGCCTTGTCGATGGTGTCGACGAACGACTTGTCGATCTTCAGTACATCCAGCGGCAATTGCTGCAAGTGTTGAAGGCTGGAGAAACCGGTGCCGAAATCGTCGATGGCGGCCAGATAACCCAGTGCGCGGGCTTGATTGACGGTGTTGCGGGCCGAGTCGATTTCGACAAAACCGCGTTCGGTGGCTTCCAGCCAGATTTGATGCGCACGCACGCCGGTCTGGCTCAACGCAGCTTCCAGCTTGGGCAGAAAACGGCCACTGCAAACGTCCTCGGCGGCCAGATTGATTGCCACGTGCAAATCGCGCTGTTCGACCAGCAGCGGGCCGAGATCGCGCATCACACACTCGATCACTTGATCGGTGATTGGCAGGATCAGGCCGCTGTGTTCAGCCATCGGAATGAACGCGTCGGGTCGCACCAGCCTGCCGTCCGGACGTTGCCAGCGCACCAGTGCCTCGGCGCCGATGCATGTCCCTTCGCTCAAATCCATGATCGGCTGGTAATGAACGACGAACTCACGATTGCGCACGGCTTGCTGCAGTTCGGCCAGCGGCGACAGGCATTGACGGGTGCGCCTGATGATCAGCAGCGCCAGGATGCCGGCCAGCAACCCGCCGATCGGCAGCAGCAACATCTCCATGCGGATCAGGCCTTGCAGCAGATCCCGGCGCGACAGAGCTGCGATGGCGACCCAATCGCCGCTGTGCACGAGGGTGTAGAGGTAACCGTCCTGCAGACCCGAGGTGGGGCCGGAATGCACGCGTGTCAAAAAATGTTCGGCGCCCGGGCGTGAGACGCCGACCAGATCCCCGGCAGCGGTGCCGACTGCCAGGTGCAGGTCTTCGTCCAGCATCACATGGAGAAATTGCGCGGGGTCGACCAGCACATTGAAGGCCGCGTATTGCAGCGCCATCATCGGTTTGGCAGGGACGATGCGCGACTGCACATCGAGAGATATGCGCACACCGTCGGCGGTGGTGAAGTCCTCGCGCCATGGTGTCACGTGTTGGCCGACTAAGCCCCATGAACCGCATGCGTAGATTTCTTGCTCGACATAGCCGACGGACTTCACCGTTAACGTGTTGATGGTCAGCAGGCGCATCTCATCGATGCTCTCAGGCGTGCACGGTGCCAGCTCGGACCCGGCGATGGCTTTCAGTGCTCCGGCGGCTTCATTGAACGTGCCGTTGGCGCGGCTGGAGGCCACGGCAGCAAGGGTTTCCAGACGCTGCTGAGCAGACGCCAGATTGAGCATCCAGGCGAGGTAGCCCATCAGAATCACTGGCAGCAAGACACACGGAAGCCCCAGGAGAATGCTCCCCCAGACGATGCGTTTTTTATTCATTTGTCGCCACCTTGGCCACAGGCCTGTGACGTGCGCACAGCACGGCTGATTTCAGCAAAGACAGATTACGACGGCAGCGGCTTACCGATATTGCTGCAGATCAATGTGTGTGATGGATGGATCAAGCTCCAAAACCGGAACCGCGCGTTTCTCCGCTGCGTACCCGGTAGTAGCGCAAATGGGTGGCGAGCAACGGATCTGAATGGCTTGCTGACGTTCAGCCCTATATCCTGCACGCCTGTGTGATGGAATGACTTAGGGAAGAATTGCATGCCGTTCAGGGTGATGGTGGTCGGTGGTTACGGAAATTTCGGCAGCATCGTGTGCCGGCATCTGGCGTTGATGGCGGATGTGGAGTTGGTGCTTTCGGGGCGCGATCCGCGCAAGTTGCAAAATAAACTCGATGAGCTCAACCGTCATTCAGCCAACGTCTGCGCTGGCTGGTGCGGCGACGCCATGGGCGGCGAGTTCAAATCCGCATTGAGAGCGCTGAACATTCAGTTGGTCGTCCACACCGGCGGGCCGTTTCAGGGGCAATCCTATGCCGTCGCCGAGAGCTGCATCGACGCGGGCGTGAACTACTGCGATCTGGCCGACTGCCGCACGTTCGTCAATGGCATCGACGTGCTTGATGCGCGGGCGAAACAGGCTGGCGTGGCGATCCTCAGCGGTTGCAGTTCGGTGCCGACGCTGTCGTCGGCAATCATCGATGAACAGCGCCAGCGCTTTTCCCGCATCGACTCGATCGAACACGGCATTTCCTCATCGGCGAAAATGCCGGGGCTGTCGACCATCGAAGGCGTACTCGCCTATGCCGGCAAACCGATCAAGCAACTCAAAAACGGCAAGGTGCATGAAGTATCCGGCTGGCTCGATCTGACCTTGCGCAAAATGCCGCAGATGGGTACCAGGCTGCTGGCTAACGTTGATGTCCCGGACATGGACATCTTCGCCAGCCGTTATGGCGCGCAGACCCTGAAGTTCAAGGCCGGCGCCGGGCTCAAACTCGGCGGCATCGCCAACGGCTTGCTGGCGCAGGCACTGAAAGTCGGACTTGTTCGCGACCATGCCCTGTGGGCCGGCAGACTGCATCGACTGGGCCTGCGCTTCGAGCGTTTCGGCGATGGCAAAAGCGCGATGTACATCGACGTTCAAGGCCTCGGCGTTGACGGCAAACCGCTGTCGATGACCGCGCAACTCACCGCCCTGAACGACAAAGGCCCGGAAATCCCCAGCTGCGCCGCCGTGGCCCTGGCGACAAAAATGGCTTCGGGCTACGTACCGGCCGCCGGCGCCCGACCGTGCGTGGGCGAAATCAGCGTCGCCGAATACATGGCCGCGATCAACGACCCGGCCAACCTGAGCCTAATCGTGAACTTCTCGGACGGGCAGCGCTGACATGCTCTACCTGTGCCTGAAGTACCTGCACATCATCGCCGCGATTTTTCTGTTCGGTTTCGGCATGGGCTCCTACCTCTACCTGATCGCCGCCAGCCGCACGCGCAACCCGCAAGTGATCGCCCACGTCGCGCGCATGGTCGTCGGCTTCGACACGTGGATCACCACGCCGGCCGGTTTCGTGCAGATCATCACCGGTTATCTGCTGATGCGCCTGTCGGGGCTGAGCATGAGCACCGAGTGGGTGCTGACCTCGTTGATCATCTTTTTCTGCGTCGGCTCGCTGTGGTTGCCGGTGCTGCTGTTGCAGAAACGCCTGTGCGTGATGGCGGCGAGTGCGAACGAAGTGGGCGCGGCGCTGGATGAGCAGTATCAAGCCGTGTACCGGAAATGGTTCTGGATGGGCGTGATGGGTTTTGCCGGAATGTTTGTCATCGTGCTGATGATGTCCACGAAGATGACGCCGGTGCAGTTGTTCAGCTTTCTGGTGTAGGTGCTGCGGCTTTCAGGAAGCGTTGTTCGTGATCTGGAGTGGGGAGTAGGCAAGTGTCGTATTTGCCGAACAGGCGATAGCGGTTTAGCGCGATACGGTCGTAGGCCCAGTCGCGCAGGCTGCGGGGGAAAACGCGCAGCAACTGCAACGGTTGCCAGCGGGCGGGTAATTGGCTGATGACCTCGAAGAAAGCGTCGGAACGTTCCCAGTAATGGTGGTCGCGGATGACGGCCATGGTGTCGAATTGGTCGATGGGGTGGCCGGCCCATGCCAGAAGCTCCTGACCCTCGGGCGATTGCACGGCGGCCAGACGCACGCGACGTTGGTGGTCGTGGCGGATAAGGAAACGTGCCCAGCCGTTGCAGAGTTTGCAGACGCCATCGAAGAGGACGACGGATTCGCCGGGATTGAGGAGCGGGGCGGGGGTAGGGCGGGTTTTTGAGGTGGGCATTGGGGCTGGGTTCGGGAAAGGCTGGAATGTTGCGATCATAGCCTTAGAAGTTGCTGTCTGCGAATGGCCGTACCTGGCAAGAACCGGCGAGAGTGTGAACTCACCGCTCCGTGACAAATATCAAGTCGGGCCAAGTCTCACGCCACGCTTTGGCTCGAATGCGGTCCAGAAACATGGCATGTTTTTCGATTCTGAATCGCTCTGTTGGCCGCACCACCAGCGAGAACAGATCTTCCAGCCCGAACGGCGCCAAAACCTCTATCTCATCGTGATGATCAAGTCTGACAGCGACGGCGGTTGCGGTTTCGGGCCAATAGGTCATTGCATCGGCAGCGGAGCGATAGGGAGCATCGGCGTTGCGCAAGTGCATTCGAGCCTGATTTTTTACAGACCAGTTCAATTCGCTACAGAGGCTCGATAGTGTGCCTGCCAGTGCCGAATCGGTTTGCGCACTGGCACGTGCCGGGTCGAACCAGATGATATCGATATCTGCGCGCAGCGCTGAAGACTGGCGCTGATGCAGGTGATCTCACACCAGGCTGCGCACGAAGCCGGCGCCAATCCAGCAGTCCGGCAAGTTCAGCTCGCGAGCTATGCGCAGGATTTTCATCCTTACAGGATCCTGAGTGAGCAGGGTTTTTAGCTGTGCTTCGTGCTGCATTGGGTTTTTCTCATTGCGCTTGGTCATTTGATCTTGTCAAAGGTAGCCACAATCGTGACATTCGATGAATGCTTTCGACTGTTTTTGGCCAGAAGCGGATCGTCGTGAATGTCCGCTTTCGGCCATAAGCGGATTGTCGACTTCATCAAAGAAAGCCGCGGCCTAAGCCGCAATGTTTCAACGCGAACGCTCCTGTTCGCCAATCGCGTTCTGTTTGATGATGTCCATGACGGCAGCGGTCATGATTGCCGTAGAAACACCGAACATAAGAATGCCATTAGCCGCCTCCAGCGGGCTGAGCAAGCGCCATTGCGGGCTCAGAACCACATCGCCATAGCCCAACGTGGAGAAGGTCACGCCGGAAAAATACAGCGCGCTGGTGAAGTCTTTGAACTCGCCTAGCAGCAGGAACAGCAAGGCCCACAGGGCCATTTGCACATAGTTGCCGATGAGCATCACCACCATGACCATCGACAACAAACGCACGTCATCTGTCTTGGAGTGGCACGCCTTCATCTTGCGCTGCTGCGACGCATAACGCCGCGCACACAGGGCCAGGAACACCGCCTGCAAAACCACGCAGAGCACGATCACCGGCAGACCCACGAGGAAATTGATCAGCATGTGCGATCCTCTGTAGAGGTTGGGTTAGAGGCGTTGCGACGTTGCCGGCGATTATCAAGCAGATAAACCATCGCACAGGCATACAGCGTGACCAGAATGAACAGCCCCATGCGGATCGTGAAGGCGGTATAGACATCCTTGCCGGCGGCGCTGTCCTGCACCGACTGGCCGAGCAGAATGATCATGGTCATCAGGCTGTTGAGCCAGAAATCTGGCGTGTAGCGGCCAGGGCTCAGCCCATAGAGTTTTCGGGCCAGTAGCAGCCCGAACAGCAGCATCCACAGGAAGAACATCCACAGATTGACGAACAGGCCCAGGGCGAACCAGAAGATAATCGCCAGCAGGCCGCCGAGCAGGGTTGAGCCGAGCAGTTCCCGCCCGGCAGATCGCGCGCTGGTAACGGTGCTCTGTTGGCCGAGGTTGACCGACTTCATGGTGATCGGCATGTAGCTGGCCGGATCGATCAGCGCCAACAGGAAGGCAGGCATCACCACCAGCGCGGCGCGCAACGCCAGCCAGTTGACCTCATCTGCCGACAGGGTCGGTGCGGGGGCGGGTGGTCGTGTATCGATGGGATCCGGGAACAGCCAGTGGCTGATCGACACCGCCGTGAGCGCCAGCAGCATGCCTTTGACCAACGAGACCACCACCTGCAGGGCCAGATCGAAGTCGGTGGCGCCGGCCGCGCTGATCATCGTCAAGCCGACCACCATGAAGGTCGCGACCAGCGCGCTGCAGCCTCGCATGCCATAGCGGAACACCAGAAACAGGCCCAGACGCACGCAGCCACTCAGGCCCACGGCGGCACACAGCAGTAACCGGCTCATGCGGGCAGGACATGCCTTCAAGCGCATGCGCCTCAGACCGGCGGGAGCTCGTTCGCTGACCCACGTTGCGGTGGCTCAACGCTCAATAGTTCATCCAGAACCTCGATGTGCGGCTGGTCGTCGATCCACTGCCAAAACAGTTGATAGGCGACCGCCAGCATCACCGGCCCAATGAACAGACCGATAAACCCGCCGCTGACCATACCGCCCAGCGCACCGATCAAAATCACCGGCATCGGCACGTCGACGCCGCGGCCGAGCATCAATGGCTTGAGGACGTTGTCGGACATGCCGGCGATCAGGCTGTAAATGCAAAAAACGACGGTACCGAGCGTGGTGCCGTCAGTGGCGAAGACATAGGCGATTACCGGCACCGTCACGAGGATTACCGGCAACTGCATGATCCCCATCAACAGCGCAACCATGGCGAGCAGCCCGGCACCGGGCACCCCCATAAGCACGAAGCCGACGCCCACCAGCAGCATCTGGATAAAGGCGATACCCACCACGCCCTGGGCGACCGCGCGAATGGTCGCGGTGCACAGTGTCGCAATGCGTCGGCCGCGCTCCGGGCCGGAAAGACGGGTGGCGATGGCGATGGCGCTGCGTTCGCCGTTGTCGCCGTAGGCCATCAGCACACCGGCGATGATCAGGGCACCGATAAACAACAGAAAGCCCACGCCAACTCCAGCCATCTTGCCCAGCAAGGTCAAGCCGATTGTTTTGATGTACGGCATCAACTTCATCACCACGCTGCTCATGTCGGTCGCCGACTGCAACCAGAAGGCATAGAGCCGTTCGCCAATGAGCGGCAGGGTGGCAATTTTTTCGTTGGGCAGTGGAATGGTCACGGTGTCGGACTTGAGAATTGCCAAGGAGCCTTCGACCGATTCAGTGATTGAGGTGCCCAGCAGATAAATCGGCACCATCAGCAAGGCCAGGGCGACCACGACGATCAGCGTCGCGGCGCGGCCATCTTTATTGCCCAATTTGCGCTTAAGCAGGGTGTGCAGTGGGTACAGGGTGATCGCCAGGATCACTGCCCAAAGCATCAGATTGAGGAAGGGTTCAAAGATCTGAAAGCAGAACAGCACCAGTACCGTGATCAATCCGGCGCGAATCAACACATCGAGCAAACCACCGGATAGCGCCCTTGCAGAAATGTTTGTGTTTAACATTGCCTAATCCCTTGCTATTCGTCGCGTGGAGGCAGTATAGACGCTGATTTTTCGAAGGTTGGGCGATCAGAAAACCATCCCCATGACCGCAGATTTATAACCGTCGCGGGGGATCGCTTGAGTGTTTTTTAGAGGAATACCGGAGACCTTACGCCCCCTTTCATAGCGGGGTGATCCTGCTACTGAACGTTTTGGAGGCTCATACCCGTGTTTTGCTACGAGGGCCTTTTATTGCCCAGATGATCAGGCCGATCACTGGCAGAAGCGCGACCAGCGCCACCCATAAAACTTTCTTCGGTGTTTCTGCCGAGCTTTTCACCACATTGATGATTGCCCAGATATCCAGAACGAAAATGACGAAGGCGATAAGGTCGTACAAAAAAGAGCCCATGTATGCAGTCCTGCGAGTGAAGTTACGCTTCAAGATAGGCCATAAAACGCAACGTGGTGTTGGGCCTGCGAAAAAACGGGCCGCGCTTTTTGCTTCTTCGCGCAAATGGGCAAGACAGATCCGCGCTGCTCTGTTGTGGATTGCAAATGCCGTAATTATTGGAGGGCTGAATCACCTTTGATTCCGGAGACACCTTGAGGTCTGCTTCTGGCCGAAAGCAGACGCCCAATGCAATCTTGATCCCTTTGTGACAGCAGCCACACCACCGCCACAAAGGGATCACCCCTCAATCCACCGGCACAACATTATCCAGCGCTCGATTCACCGCCAACTCCCCCAGCATCACCACTTGCGCAATCCCCAGCGCAGTTTTGCGGTGGCCTGGGTCCAGGAGGGCGGCGAAGTTGCAGAGCATTTCGGTAGCTGAGCTGAGGGACTCGCTGGCGTTGACGAGTAGGGATTCGCTGTCGTAGTCGGCGTTGGTCAGAAACATGGGCGCGTGTTTCTGGTCGCTGCCCATGATGCGTTGGGTTGGCGTGAGGTAGTAATCGAGGGCGCGTTCGGCGGCTTTGTGGAATTTCTTGGAGTTGGGGGATTCATACGGGGAGGCCGGATCTGTTTCCGGCGGGTTCGGCGTGATCTTGAACATGTTCTTCTTTTTCCTGTGGTGTGGCCGCCGCTCCGAGCTACTAAACAGGGGGTGGCAGCTGTACGCAGGTTAGTAGACCGGGGAAAAGAAGAAAGCCGGCGCGCCCGAGGGCGCCCTACGCACAGCCGCCATCGAGTGCAGGTACGTGAATACCTTTTGATGGACGCTTGTGCACTTTCATTTACCACGGGCTACTAAACCCGATCACTGGGAATCAGTGATGCGAACCAAGTTACCGGTGGCCCTTGAGGCGCACAAGCCGGCGGATTCTGGCGTAGTCGTAGGCAATGGCGCAAGACGTTGTAGCCTTAAGCAGGTAACGCGACGTGTCTTTTAAACAGCCACAAAAAACTCCTAAACACGCCTCATCAACACGCCGTTCAAACTGACATTCGTCGGTCCATCCTCCAGCTCAGCCAATGGCTTGGAACCCTCACGCCAAGGCACGCAACCAACATAAGTTGCAACCCAAAAAGACGAGGAGGGATACCTATGTCAGTTCATCCAATTCTGTTTCTGGGCGGCTCCGACGCCATCAGCCACCGTTCTGCCAAAGCCTTACGCGCCGCCCATCCCGACGTACCGTTACTGATCGGCGGCCGTGACCTGGCAAAGGCTCAGCAAGCCGCAGAAGAAATGGGCGGGGCGCAGGGCGTGGTCATTGATCCTGCTGCCGATCAGTAAAAAAGGGACAAATTTATTTTCAGAGAATAAATCTGTCCCATTTCTTCTTTTTGTTCTACGTAGTCGTATTCGACCGGTAAATCGTTGAGATGCCATGAGAGTGCAGTTCTGATGTCGGTCAGCTATGGCGCAGTCAGATAATGTCCCAAACCAAACCACCTTTAGTTCGTCACTCAGCGGATGAGAACAAGGGACGGGGATATTTCTTGAAAGATAGTACTGGGCTTTTATTGGCAGAAAAGGAATGGCGGGAATTTCAGGATTTCGGAGAATGCGGGATTTATGCGAGCCATTAAAGTGGGCGAGAGCGCTCGGCACGGAACCAAGCGCTCAGGGTAGGGCGGGGCACTTACTGCTCCGCCCTGACGTTTCAGCCTTTGTTTGCGTTTAGCTTGCGCAGTTCTTCGTAGGTCGCCGACTGGACGAACCAGAAGCCGGAAATGATGCACCAGCACAGGGTGCCGGCCACGAAGATACCCAGCGCCGGGAGGAACCCGCTGGTGAAAATCGCGACGATAGCGACCAGCCAGATGAACGCCAGGGAGAGATAGAGGACGGTGTTGTTTACGCTGATGACGAAGTCTTTCACGGGGGCATATTCCTTGCGGGATGTAGAAAAATTCCCCCTCTCCGGGGGCGAGCGCATGCTATCACATTGCCTTCATGGTTCAAGGAAGGGGAACTCATCGCCGGGTGGAATGGGGACAGATTTATTTATCAGGCAGTCCGGTCGCTTCTGGCCGAAAGCAGACGCCCAATGCAATCTTGATCCCTTTGTGACAGCAGCCACACCACCGCCACAAAGGGAATACCCCTCAATCCACCGGCACAACATTATCCAGCGCTCGATTCACCGCCAACTCCCCCAGCATCACCACTTGCGCAATCCCCAGCGCAGTCTTGCGGTGACCTGGGTCCAGGAGGGCGGCGAAGTTGCAGAGCATTTCGGTGGCTGAGCTGAGGGACTCGCTGGCGTTGACGAGCAGGGATTCGCTGTCGTAGTCGGCGTTGGCCAGAAACATGGGCGCGTGTTTCTGGTCGCTGCCCATGATGCGTTGGGTTGGCGTGAGGTAGTAATCGAGGGCGCGCTCGGCTGCGTCGTTGAGTGTTCGGGAGTCTGGGAATTTGTAGGGTGAGACTGGATCGGTTTCTGGTGGATTCGGCGTTGGTTTGAACATAGATGAAGCTCCATATGGGACTTAAGGAACCATCACCTTCGCTACCAAACGAAAGGTGGTGGCCATACGAAGGTTGGTAGACCGGCCCATATGGAAAATCCGGCGCGCCCGAGGACGCCCTGCGCATGGCCACCATAAGACAAATGCTGAAAAAGCATCTGCGCACGGTGACGTTATGCGTCATATGGAAGCGGGCTACCAAACCCCATCACTGTTTTTCAGTGACCCGGAAACGATAAAACCCGCGCCCCAGACGCACAAGCCGGCGGAT
Organism: Pseudomonas tensinigenes; assembly: GCF_014268445.2. NCBI lineage: Bacteria > Pseudomonadati > Pseudomonadota > Gammaproteobacteria > Pseudomonadales > Pseudomonadaceae > Pseudomonas > Pseudomonas tensinigenes. The sequence continues at coordinate 3,885,823 of NZ_CP077089.1, read as the reverse complement.
TCTGGCGTAGTCGTAGGCAACGGCGCAAGACGTTGTAGCCTTAAGCAGGTAACGCGACGTGTCTTTTAAACAACCACGAAAAACTCCTAAACACGCCTCATCAACACGCTGTTCAAACTGACATTCGTCGGTCCATCCTCCAGCTCAGCCAATGGTGGGGAACCCTCACGCCAAGGCACGCACCAACACTAAGTTGCAACCCCAAAAAGACGAGGAAGGATACCTATGTCAGTTCATCCAATTCTATTCCTGGGCGGTTCCGGCGCGATTGGCCACCGTTCTGCCGAAGCGCTGCGCGCTGCCTATCCCGACGTCCCGTTGTTGATCGGCGGCCGCGACCTGGCCAAGGCGCAACAAGCTGCCGAGGAAATGGGCGGGGCGCAGGGGGTGGTCATTGACCCAACTGCCGATGACCTCGGGTTGGGCGATCGCCCGGTCAGCGCCGTGGCGGTTTTCTACATGGATCATTCCCTTGCCGGGCTGCGTTTCGCGCAGCAGCGCAAGGTGCCGCATCTGAGCATTTCTTCCGGCATTTTCGAGATTGCACCGCAAATCGCCAGTTTCATCCATCGCCCTGACGCGGCGCCCATCGTGCTGGGTTACGAATGGATGGTGGGTGCAACGACGGTGGCGGCGCTGCACCTTGCCGAGTCGTTTTCGCGGGTGCGCGATATCCGCATTGATGCGTTGGTCGACGAGGAGGACGGTGGCGGGCCGACCGTGGCCAAGGATTTCGAGCACCTGAACAAGATGCTGCCTGCCGCCCTGACTCGGCGCGAGGGCGATTACGTCTGGCGCGAAGGGGAGGACAAGAACGTCAGCTTCCGTGCGCTGGACGGTACGCCGATGCAAGCCAGCGGTTTCTCGTCCATCGACGTCACTGGTCTGGCGGCCGCCACCGATGCACCGAATGTTCAGTTCAATCTCGCCAGCGGGGTGAGTTCATCACGGCGCGCGGGCCGGCCGATGTCGACCGAAATTCTTATCGAAATGGTCGGCGAGGATCATCAAGGGCTACCGTTGCACACCCGGCATGCCCTCGTTCACCCGGCAGGCGCCGCTGCACTTACGGGGCTGAGCATCGCCATGCTGCTGGAGCGATTGCTTGGGCTCGACGGTCGAGCGCCGACGCCAGCAGGCCTGTACTTTCCTTATCAGTTGCTGGAGGCCGGTGCTTATCTGGAGCGTCTGAGCAAGGAGGGCGGTGAGTTGCTTGAGCTTAAGGTGCAATAAGGCAGGTCGCTTTCGGCAATGCCGATCTTGCTCATTGAACCGCTGGCGAGCCTTGATGCGCTCGCCAGCTAAGGCGACTGCCAAGCCCCACCATCCGCCACCGGCACCTCACCCAAATCATAAGGATTAACCCCTTCAAGACACCCGACATTGAAACCAAACTCCTGCGGGTTGGTGCTGCGTCGGTGATGGGTGTAGATGCCGCAGTTACCGCAGAAAAAATGCTCGGCCACCTGCTGGCCAAAACTGTACTTCAACAATGCGGATTTTCCTCGAATCACTTTCAGGTCAGCCGCCGGCACTGCCGCGACGATCGCGCCTCGGCGTTTGCAGAACGAGCAGTCGCAGCGATGGGGCGTGGGCAGGCCGTCGGGCAGGTGGATTTCGAGGATCACGGCGCCGCAATGACAACTCGCGCGATGGTCGCGGCGGATGGGTGTGGTGCCGATCTGTTTGAGCATGATCAAGCCTCCATCCAGTCCACCGTTGCCGTTTCGCGCCATTTCACCTCGGTGATGCCGAACCGCTCGGCCTGGGGTTTGGAGATGACTTTCAACGGTGGCTTGCCGGGTTTGGGAATGGGTGCAATGCCGGCGTCGCAACTCGCCCAATGCCATGCGTCAGCGTTGCGCATGGTCTTGGCGCGGATGACGAATGATTTTGGCTGGCCGTGCAGTTTGTATTCGATGACGAAGATGTCGACGTTGCTCATGAGTTCCTCCTTACGCTCATACGCAAATGAGTTTTGCCAACCCAAAAAATTCAAAGGATTTTCGCGGTTTGTTTCAGGCTGCTGACAAACGCTTTGCTTTGAACGGTTGGAACCGGCGGCGGCCTAAAGATCAAGCGTCTGCCAAGCACACACGCGGACGAAAATACCCCACGATTTCAGCCCCGGAGATAACCGGTGAACAAGACGATCAGCGCCGAGGATTTGAACATTCATTTCAAGCACAACGATGACGCTGCGCTGTTTAAGTGGCTGCTTGCCAGTTTCTTGATGGGCAAGCGGATACAGGCCGAAATCGCTGCCGAAGCCTATCGGGTGATCGCTGATAAACACGGGCGCGATACACCGAGCAAACTGGCTGCGTGCAGCCATCGTGAACTGGTCGCGATGCTCGGGGAGGCGCATTACGTGCGTTATGACGAGACCACCGCCGTACGTCTTCACGCCTTGGCCCGCAAGCTAAACGATGAATACGCGGGCAAGGTCAGCCATATGGTCGAGGCCAGCGCCGATCGTCAGGCCTTTGAAAAGCGCCTCGCAGAATTCGACGGCATCGGTCCGAAAACCGTGGAAATATTCATGCGCGAAGCAGGCTCTGCGATCAGCCTTTGAGCGCGGGCCGTGACAAAGCAGCGGCCACTACCCGCGTCGTGCGAAGGCTACCTGACTCGACGACCAGAACGATTGATTGCCAGCAGGCACAGCCCGACCAGCAATGCAGCGCCTGCAACCAGAAGCGCCGAAGGTTGCATCGGCTGGCGCAAGCCTGCTGCTGCATGTCGCCGCGATATCGCCAGTGGTCGGGTTGCAATGCTCGCTTCGTCAAACGTCTGGAGTGGCGTAACGACTTCTGCCTGAAACGGCATTTCCTCGATGCTCAGGCGCAAACCATCTGCCAGTTCCAGCGTTCGCCCGGTGATCGTGCCAACGAGTCTGTCTGGATAAACCGGTTCGCCATTGGGATCGAGTTGGTCATACAAGAAATTCTGCCCTTCGAGCCAGCCTACGGCCGTCTGCAACTCGGGACCCAGGTAATACTTGCCGTCGAGGAAAAATCCAGGAAATTGCGGCGCACGCTCGACGCTTTCTATGCGATATCGCTCACCCGCTCTCATACCGGTTTCAGGGGCAATCATGGTCAATCCCTCCGCTGTAGGTTCAGCGGTAGAGAACAAGGATCGACTGTCGTTCCATGTAAAGGAGGAAAGGTAGGCGTTGTCCCGAAATGAACCGGTAACGGTGAAAACAACTTGGCCCGATGAAGACCGGACGAAGCAGCAGCGCCACAGGTTCATCGGGTGCCAGGGGCTTTTCTATGTACGTCAGGCCCGAGGTGGCGTTTGAGGAACGGCACCAAACGCTATCACTGGTCTATGACCGGCGGATCATCTTGAGTCCTGTCTGTTGAGGCTGCGGGGTCATGAAAAGCGAGCACCCGAGCGGATCAGCCCCTTTGCCGTCAACTCCCGAAGCTTTTCCCGCATTGCTTCGCGCTCGGCCTTGGGCGTTACCGGATCGACAGCCAGATACTGCCTGTCGCACCACCCTTCGATTTGACCTATCCAGTAGGTTTGCCCCGCATGCCCTGTATCGAGGCGACCTAACAAGTAGCCGATTTGTTGCCAGGTCGGGAGCAGTTGGAAAATGGCGTTGCGACGCGTCAGCGGGAGTTCATGCCAGTCTTGGTCAAGTTTGGCTGTCATTCCGCGGATCAACAAAGACCAGGCAACTTTGTCCAGTTGCGCAATCACCACCGAAAAAACTTTATCCGACGGATCATCAAGCGCCGCGAACAGTTCAGGCAATTGATCAGCGCGAAGCAGGCGCGCTGCGGCCTGTCGCACAGTGACAAAGGCCGAGCGCAGTGCGGCTGTATGCCAGTGTTCTGGCAACGTGTCATTGAGTTCAGTGGTCAGGCCGATCACGCCCAGCCAGTGTTGTTTTGCCGTGGGCAAAGGCTGGCTCAGGCGCTCGGTGAGGACGGCATGCGCATCAACGTCATTACGCGGTGCGGCCCACAGCGCCAGATTGCGGACGGCTGGTGACACATCCAGCAAGGCTTCGCGCAGAACCGGTTTCGGATCGGCAAGTAGTGGCAGCAGCGCATACAGCACGCGCACACGGATTTTGCCGCCGGGGCGCGACATCGCATCGAGGAGCAACGGCAGACTTTGTGCCGCCGGCAACATCGCACTCGCCGGCACCGCCATCAAGCGTACGGTCAATTCACGATGAGCCAAAGCGCTGCGGAGCAGGGCTTCGCGATCTTCAGGGTTTTCCAGCAAAAGCGTAAACAGGTAGCGCGCGGCTTTGCCCTGGCGATTCAAGAGGTCGGCGTACACCTCATCCCGGCATTCCGCCGATTGCAGCATTTTGCGTACCGTCGACAGCGTCTGACTGTGGTCGACCCGGCGTTGCGCTGCCAATGCCATCACCGGTTCAAGAGCGGACAACCAGGCCTGTGTATGAGCAGGCGAGAAGTAGCGTTGCAGGCCCGCCGCCGCCAAATCGCGCACCTGCGTGACCCAATCGTTCAGGCGTTCGATCAACACCGCTAATGCTTCGGGGGACGGCTGTCTGCACAGTTCTCGCACCGCAACCTCTCGAACAAAACCGTTGGAGTGATTGCTCACGTCGGCCCATGTGCCGGTATTGCCGAGGCGAGTGAGGATCTCCAGCGCCTCGTTGCGCCGATAATCTTCATAGGTGGAAGACTGTCCTTGCTTTTGTGCCAACCGAGCCAGCCAGTCTTGAGTGGTGTTCATGGGGCAGTCCTGTGCGTCCTTGCGGGGGTGATTTTTTGCGCAAAAGCGCCAGCCTACGCGACTTGCGCCGGAGGGCAAAAAAATCCTTGTTTTTCTGAAGACCTCAACTCGGTCAGGAGCGACTTGATTTTTTTAAAGCTCTTCAAACGTTGCCTTATGAGTGATGACTATTGTTGCCCATGGTGGGCGGAGCCGAACGCGCCGCGTCGGGCGCGGATGATGTTTACATTGCCGGGGGATCGGGATCTGCGCAGGCATCGTGACGAGTCCTTTGTTACTCTTTGGCCTCAATTGCTTCAGGACCTCCGGCACATGGAAATTGCCCCGAATTTCATCATTCATGAAACCGAACACTGGATCATCAATCACCATCTGGCGAACACGCTTCCCGGCTATCTGATGCTGGGGACGAAGGTCGAAACCACATCGCTGGCCGAGTTGTCATCCGATGCCTTGAGCGAGTTGGGCGGTCTGCTTGCCAAAACCCAGCAAGTCATCGAGCGACAACTCACGCCAAAACACCTCTACATCGGTCGCTACGGGCATCAGCCGGGTTTACCGATCCACTTCCATTTCATTCCGGTTTATCACTGGGTCGAAGCGCTGTTCTGGCAGGACACGCGATATCGGCTCCTCGATACGTTTGCCCACGTTGAATGCGCTGCGTCAGCGACTGACGGTGCAGAGCTGACGTTGTTCGTCTGGCGGGAGTTTGGGGAAAACCCGATACCACCGCAGGCGCAAGGCCCTTCCATTGAAGAAGTGATCAAACATCTGCGTATTGCGTTTGGCTGATTGTTGGAACAAGGCACAACGAACCCGCAAACTATTCTGCGACTTCTCGCTGACTGCTTGGTGCCGATCTCGACCGTTCGGTCTTTGCATGTCGATATCAGACACAATCATGGCGCAATCAGGCTATTGAGTCGTCCGGCAGGCCGGGTAAGGTGACGTGTCTTCACATCAAAATAACCCCATTCAGATCATGGGGTTGATAAGAACTGCGGCGGTTGAACGGGCTTCTTTCGGGAGGTTCAGCAGGCAACGAGCGTACTCGTTTGCCCGGTCAACTTGCTTAAATGTCGATCAGCAGAGAATAAAAAAACCAATGATCAGCCCGAACTCAACGGATTCGAGTAGCCAATTGGCGCAGGGCTTCAAGCCTCGTCACGTCACTATGTTGTCCATCGCCGGGATTATCGGCGCCGGTTTGTTCGTAGGTTCGGGGCATGCCATTGCGGCGGCGGGGCCGGCGGTTCTTCTGGCCTATCTGTTTTCCGGTTTGCTGGTGGTGCTGGTCATGCGCATGCTCGGCGAAATGGCGGTGGCTAACCCCGACACTGGCTCGTTCTCGACCTATGCCGACCATGCCATCGGGCGCTGGGCGGGGTTCACTATCGGTTGGCTCTACTGGTGGTTCTGGGTGCTGGTGATTCCTATCGAAGCGCTCGCCGCCGGGCATGTACTCAACCAATGGTTTCCGCAGGTTGATGCATGGCTGTTCGCGTTGGGCTCGATCATTGCGCTGGTGGTGACCAACCTGTTCAGCGTGTCCAAGTACGGCGAATTCGAGTTCTGGTTCGCCATGGCCAAGGTCGTGGCGATCATTGGTTTTATCGGCGTTGGTTTTGCCGTGTTGATGGGCTGTATTCCCGACAGAGAAGTCAGCGGTTTGAGTGGGCTGATGGCCGAGCACGGTGGGTTTGCACCCAACGGCTTGTCAGCGGTGGTCGGCGCTTTCATCACCATCATGTTCAGCTTTATCGGTACCGAAGCGGTGACCATCGCCGCCGCCGAATCGAATGACCCGTCGCGAAACATAGCCAAAGCCACGCGTTCGGTAATCTGGCGTATCGGCGTGTTTTACCTGCTGTCGATTTTCGTGGTCATCTCTGTGGTGCCTTGGAATGATCCGTTGCTGGCCTCGGTAGGTTCCTATCAGCGGGCCCTGGAAATCATGAACATTCCCCATGCCAAGTTTATGGTCGACATCGTCGTACTGATCGCCGTAGCCAGTTGCATGAACTCCTCGATCTACATTGCCTCGCGCATGTTGTTTTCGTTGGGTCGTCGTGGCGACGCGCCGAAGATGCTGAAGGCGACGTCCTCGGAAGGTGTTCCGCGCGCAGCGGTCATCGCCAGCACCGTGATCGGTGCGTCAATCACCGTGTGGAGCTATTTCATGCCCGCCGGACTGTTTCAATTCCTGCTGGCCAGCTCCGGGGCGATTGCCTTGCTGGTCTACCTCGCCATTGCCGTGTCGCAGTTGCGCATGCGGCGGATTTTGCAACAGCGCAACGTCGAACTGACCTTTCGCATGTGGCTGTTTCCCTGGCTGACGTGGCTGGTGATTGTGTTCATCTGCGCAGCGTTGGCGGTGATGATGATTACCCCGGAACACCGCACCGAAGTCACCACAACCATCGGCTTGGCGCTGGCGATTTCCTTTATCGGCCTGGTGACGTCGCGTCATCCTGCGCCGGCGGCGAGGGTCACGTCGGTGGGGTAAGGCTTTGGCGCCGAACCTGATACTCCCTTGGCGAAGGCCGAGGGATATGACCGACGCCTGCATCTCAGGCCGATCTTTATGAGGACATGATGTCATCGACCCCCACCGCGGCCGACGGTAAGACACAAACCGTTGGTTTTCTGCTGCTGGACAAATTCACCCTGATGTCGCTGGCGTCCGCCGTCGAGCCATTGCGCATGGCCAATCAACTGACGGGGCGAACGCTGTATCGCTGGCATACCTTCAGCCCCAATGGCGCGGCGGTCTGGGCCAGCGATGGCGTGCCGATCACGCCGGATGGAGCGTGGAGCAATCCCGCTGTGGCGGACACGGTCATCGTCTGCGGTGGCGTCGGCATCCAGAGTTCGATTACCCGCGAGCACACGACTTGGTTGCAAGCCTTGGCGCGTCAATCGAAGCGCTTGGGCGGGGTGTGCACCGGTAGCTGGGCGCTGGCCAAAGCCGGGTTGCTCGACGGCTACGAGTGCAGCGTGCATTGGGAATTTCTGGCAGCCATGCAGGAAGCTTTCCCGCGCGTCAGTGTCAGCACCAGCCTGTTTACCCTCGATCGCAACCGTTTCACCAGCTCCGGCGGAACCGCGCCGCTGGACATGATGCTGCACCTGATTGCGCGCGATCATGGTCGTGAGCTATCCAACGCCATCTCCGAGATGTTCGTCTACGAACGCATCCGCACCGAGCAGGACCATCAGCGAGTGCCGCTCAAACATGTGGTCGGCACGCATCAGCCCAAGCTGCAAGAAGTTGTTGCTTTGATGGAGGCCAATCTCGAAGAGCCGATCGACCTGGATAACCTGGCTGAATACGTCGATTTGTCACGTCGGCAACTGGAGCGGCTATTTCAGAAATACCTGCAATGCACGCCGTCGCGCTACTACTTGAAGTTGCGGCTTATTCGCGCGCGACAGCTGCTCAAGCAAACCTCCTTGTCGATCGTTGAGCTGGCGTATGTTTGCGGTTTCGTCTCCACCCCGCATTTCTCCAAATGCTATCGCGAGCACTTTGGCGTGCCGCCGAGCGACGAGCGATCCGGTTCTGAGATGAGCCGTAAACCGGTAACGCAGCCGTCAATGATCAAGCCGCTGACGACGTTTGATCAGGCACGCAACGAATCGACGTTTGCCAGCGTTCGGATGGTGGAGGGTGGCGATCTAGTGTCTACGGGCTGATCGTTCTGGTTCCCGCGATCACGACAAAGCCTGAATGACATCCGCAGCCATTTTTTCAGTACTTCTCATGCCGTCAACTCGCAACACCGGGGCTGTTTGCGCTGATAACCACGACTCGTGCCACGCTCGATTGCGTCCTGAAAAGTCTGGATTGTCGTATTGCGAGGCCCATTCTCGAAAGGCCACATGTATTTCATGCATATCACCACCGGGCGCAATCCGATCTCCAAAGCGGCGCCTTTCCCGTACTGCCAGCCGCTCAAGGCGAACAGGCGTAGGTGTGACAACGAACACAATCAGATCGGCATGGGCAATCAGCGCATCTCCCCAATTGATACACGAGCCGGTCAACACCCAATCGTCGTCGCCGAGTTCTCGCTGCATCAATGAAACGCGTTCATCGGGTAGTCGTTTAGTCGTGAACGGAGGATTGGTGGGCAGCCAGTAATAATCATCGACATCGACGTGTTGCAGGTCGAGCAAAAGGGCGAGGTTCTGCCCCAATGTCGTCACGCCCGCACACGAAGCGCCTGTAATGTAGATCCGCAATTTTCCTCCTTGAACAAGAGCCTGTTTCGGTTCGGCAAGGTATCAAGACAGCTCCCCGGGTGTAAGTACCGCCCATTCAGGGCGCACGGTTTATCAGTGCAGATTCCGCATCCGTATAGTTCTTCCCCCGTTACATCATTCCCCATAAACCTTCCAACTGAATCGAAGTATTCAGCTCAATGACGCCGGTGAGTCGCCGGCACACGGAGGGACCATGGACGCCACCGCAATTCCCGAGGGATTCACCCCATTCAGCCGCAGCAGCCCGTTGCTGGATTTGCTGGGCCCGATCTACGCGCGCGGCAGCGGGCTGCAATTGGAGCTGGGTTTATTGACTGACTCACGCCATGCCAACGGCCGTGGCACCTTGCATGGCGGGGTATTGGCGACATTGGCCGATGTCGGGATGGGTTACGCCATGGCCTTTTCCAGCGACCCTCCACAGCCATTGATCACCGCGAGCATGACCCTGGATTATCTCGGCGCGGTAAAAATGAATGAGTGGCTGGAGGTACGTCTGGAGTACTCGAAAAAGGGACGTCAATTGGCGTTTGCTGCAGTTAGTTTGAATGTTGGTGAGCGAACGGTTGCGCGGGCCAGTGCGGTGTTTGCGGTGCCGATGGGTTGAAAGTGAGTATTCATCAAAGCGTTGGTCACTGTGCCATTAATCCTTGCGCCACTGCATCTTTTGGCGCACCCGTTGAAACTCGTACGGTAAGCCAATCAGGGCCGTTGCTGATTGAGTTTCGGCCGCGTCGATAAAACTTTGGTCGGTGTCTGGTGTGATGGCATTTCGATGTCTTCCTGTGCATAATCGGGCGCCGCTGCCAAAGCAGACTGAAGTGGAATCATGGGAAAGGGAGCGCCTTCGTGCGCCTTTTCGACATCATATTGGCGATCTTGGAGATGGATCGGCCAGCCAGTTTCAGTCAGTCGCGAGCAGCTTTGAGATCGAAAGGAATCAGCATGACGCAGAGGGTGGTGCAAACGATTTCTCGTGCCTGGTCGCGCATGGGAGAGCTGAGTCGACTTCGGACTCCGTCCCAACGCAGTGAATACATCGTTGAAGGTTTCGCCGATGACCGGGTGATCGTATTGGTCGCCTCCAAGCGCCACGTCCTGCTCAGATCGGCGTTCGAAGCTGCGCTGAATTACCTTCACCAACACAGCCATGGGATTGAAAGTCCGTGCCTGATCAAGTCGAACAATGATCCGACGCTATCCGGCCCGCTCTGTCGTGCCAGTAGAGTTACGTTGAGCGGAGCGTACGGCACGCGAAACATCAATTACGTACTGCCAATTCTGCAAGCACTCGGCGTGGTCGATATTCGCACATCGACGCCTAATGCTGTCTGGCTCGTGACGCCTCTCGCAGCCAATGATCTTTCATTTTCGAACCCGGTACGACGAGTCGGGAAGGGTTTGCTCACTGCCAGGCAATTTGATTTTGCTCAGTATCTGAGCGGTTTATGGACAGGTGCAGCAGGTTCGTTTTCGCATCGCTACAAGGTCAGTAGGCACCATTCCTGGAAAGACTGGAGAGCTCGGCATGGCGCCAGCGATTGGTGGTGCCAGAGCTTGAGCCAGGCGAATCAACACTATTGCTGGCCTGAAAAAGCCGCACCGCATGATTTTGCGAGTATTGCAGCTGAGCTGCGCAAGAGCCTGGCGGCCAATGATGATGCTGCAGCGTTGGTTGCGTGCAAGGCGATCTTTGCCTGGGGGGGCGTAGCGCGAAAGGCTGACGATGCTTCTTTGCAGTGTGTCGAGTCGCAGGCGGCAGCCAAGACCTTGTGCCGTTCAATCCGCAGGGCCGTTAAGTTGCTTGACCGCGCATGTGCAGACCCGCTGGACGATTTCAACGGAAAAACACTGTTGATGAATTCGGCGATGACCAAGATCTATGCCGCCGCGGCGCCGGACAGCTTGATTATTTATGACGGTCGTGTGGGTGCGGCATTGGGGTTGTTGGCGCGCACTTGGCTTTTGGCAAATGCTGAGCGCACGGTTCCTGCGGATTTGGCATTTCGCTGGGGCCCGAATACCAAGACCGCGAACCAAAAGGATGAAACGAGAAATCCTTCGCAAGACCTCTTCATTTTCACAAGCCTCTATACCACCTCCAGCGACATTCCTGCACGCAACAGGGAGTGGGCTGAGCTTGTGCGGATGAGCAGCCGCTTGCTGTGGACTACGGGCCAAATGCTGCGCGCTCAGGGTTTCCCCGTGACATTAAGTATGTTGGAGCGTTCGTTGTTTATGTTGGGGTACGACGTTCGCTGATAGCACACCGTGAGTTTTCAAGTTTCTGAGGCGTTGGCCATGTTCCCTTCGTTATTTGATGCAGTGACAGCTGTTGTGAGTAAAGCATTGGCAGATTCAAGGACCACAATCCGGGCCGCTAATTTTCAAGGAGATCAGATGTACGAGCAAAATATCGAACTGCTGCGCGAAGAATCCCTGCGTTTGCTTGAAGTGGAAATCGATCTGCTGCAACGAATGAAGGATGCAGACGGCGTCGTGGTTGATGAGCACGGTCATGAGCACCAGACGTTTACCCAGGCCAGCATCCAGAAAGATTTGCAAATGCTCCGGGGTGAAGCAGACAAGCTTCAGCGCCTGGAAATGGTGCTGGCCGTCGTAGGCACGATGAAGGCAGGTAAATCGACGACGATTAACGCCATTGTCGGCACCGAGGTGCTGCCAAATCGAAATCGTCCGATGACCGCTCTACCGACGCTTATTCGTCATACCCCCGGCCAGATCGAACCTGTTTTGCGTCTGGAAAACATCGGCCCGATCAACAGTGTCGTAGCTGAGTTGCATGAGTTGTTGCGTGACCCCGCCGGGCAACAATTGCCCTACGAACTGATTGACGACAAGGATATGCAGTCCCTGCTGCGGCTAATTGACGAGAATCAGCGGTTTGACAACTGCTATCAGGGTCCTGAGGCCATTTTTTGGTTCCTCAGAAGCTTGAATGACCTAGTGCGCGTAGCGCTCGAGTTGGGCGTGGACTTCCCATTTGATAGCTATGACGAAATTCACGAAATCCCCGCTATTGAAGTCGAGTTTTCCCATTTGGCCGCAATGCCAGAAGGTTTGGGCCGTTTGACCTTGCTCGACACGCCCGGCCCGAATGAAGCCGGCCAGCAGCATCTTCGCAAAATGCTTGGCGAGCAACTGAAAAACGCCTCGGCTGTTTTAGCCGTTCTGGACTTCACTCAACTCAAGTCGGATGCTGACCAGCATGTGCGCCAGGAGTTGGAGCGAATCGCAGATGTAGCTCAAGGGCGGATGTTTGCGCTCGTCAACAAGTTCGATGAGAAAGATCGCAACAGTGATGATGAGGCGCAGACCAAACGCCTTGTTGCTGATTCATTGATGGAGGGTCGACTACAGCATTCTCAGGTATTCCCCGTATCGTCAAAATTCGGCGATCTTGCCAACCGTGCACGACGCGAGTTGGCACTCAATGGCTGCTTGCCGACGATTGTCGGCGAGCAGAACGCCTGGGTGGAGGACTTCGGTAAAGCAGCGTTCGGCATGCTTTGGACGAGCATGGTGACAAATCCGGAGGCTGTGAAAACAGCGGCCAACGCACTCTGGAATGCCTCGTTGTTCGCGGCCCCTCTGGATCAGATCATTCGTAAAGCCCACGCCGGCGCTGCGACACTTGCCGTGGCTTCTGCTGCCGCCAAGCTCGCTGACATCGCGGCCAGATTGAACAACTTTCTCTCTGTTCGAGATGCTGCGCTGGGAAAGGGCGTAGAAGAATTGAGCGAGCAGATCAATTCTCTACGCAATGACATAGAGCGCATCAGCGGCCTGGAAGCCAAGACGCGAAAGGATGCCGAGCGTGCCTTGCAAGCCATTGATGGAAAGATGGACAAGGTCTTTTCTGAAATTCGTGCCGCCATCAGCGACCAGATTCAAGAGGGATTCAAAGCGGGCAAGGAAACCGAGGAGCAACAACCTCAGGAGCGCAAAAGAGATTCACTGACCGGGCTGCTCTCTATGCTTACAGGTGCGGCTAGCCAGCGGAGGCTGGAAAGACGACGGACGAGCTACGGCTATGAGTTTGATGAAAATACGCCTGTCATCAAACTCAGCGATCGCGAAAAAGCTAAAGAGATTACGCAAGGTATCGAGAACGGCGTCCGCGAGATAATCACGCTCAATGAGAGACGTCTGGTCGCAGAGACTGAACTCATTCTGAGAGATTTTCATGTCTTGTTCGAGCAAGGCATTTCAACTCAAGCCAGTGAGATTATCAGTCAACTCAACCAGCGCCTGAACCGTAGCGGCTTTGCCATTGCAATCAAACTACCACCCATGCCAGCGCTTTCAATGCGACCTTCCAGTGGAGAAGTGTTGGGTGAGGTCATCGAAAATAAGCAGCGCAGTGTGCGCCGTCGGCGTCGAGCCGGTGGCTTGTGGGGGGGCATTTGCAGCTTCTTCGACACAGATGACTGGGGTTGGGAAACCTATTCATCAAAAGAAGAATACTTTGAAATCGACGTCAATAAGGTGAAGGCCTCCATCGAAAAGTCTGTCGCCGATCTGTTCGCTGGTTTGGCGAGTGCCACGGTCGAGACTATCGCCAAGCCACTGGAGGCCAGTGTTGACAACTTCTTTGATGAACTCAGGCTCACCGTCGAGTCCATCCGCAGCGACCTGAATCAAAGTATTCGCGACAAACAGTCCGATCAAGGGCAGCAGCAAAGACTGGGTGAACTGCTGGCAGGCTTCAAGCGCCATGTGCCTGGTATTCAAAAGGACAGTGATGCGCTCAAACGTGACGTCCCTTCCGCGGGCGTTGAGGTGGCGGCATGAGTGAGCAGACCCCGATTTCACCCGGCTCGGATATCTGCCAGACACTGACGTGTCTGCCCGAAAAATTCGTGGTGGACTTTGCCAACGGCATTGATGTCGCGCGTGAACGCCAACGTTACATGGCCAAGCGGGATGGATTTTTCGCTCGCCTTTACGACGGCTTTACCGGTCAGGGTGATCGCAATCAGGCTGAGATCAACGCAAGCCTCACCGATGGTGTGGAAGGGGCGTTGAACTGGCTGAAAGACTTGAGCGAGTCGTTGGCAAAAGGCAACCATGCGATTGTTCAAGTCAACAACCGGGTCAATGCGCTCAAGCGTGACGTCGCCACCCTCGTCGATTTTTCGATAGAGAGCCGCCAGGCCATTAATCTGCTTTCGCAACGCCTGGACGAACGATGTGATGATCTGGATCGCAATGTCGCCAGGATTGACCGGTTACAGCAGGCACACTTGCATCTGGACGATGTTTTCGGCAAGTGGGGAGCAGGGCGGTTCAACATGTTCACGCTGTCCGGGCGCTGCTATGCAGCACTTGAAGAACTGCGGTGGGGGGCGTTTGGCGACTATTGCCAGACAGTGTCCGGGCACGAACGACAAAAACAGCTTGAGCGTCTGGCCAATCAGGCAATCATTCAGATAAACAAGGATGCGGGAATCAGTCAGGGCGAGCGTATCGCGACTCGCGACCGATGGCTGGCTCGTCCTGTTGGCGGTGTCGTGTCTGCTGACGGCGAAGATGCTATCCGTTATCTGGGTGACTGGACGGATCCTTATTCCACACCGTTCGCGTTTGCGGCGTCGCAGACGCCCGAAGAGTTGCCTGTGCATTTGCCCCGCATCATTGGTGCGCCACGTGTGACAGAGGCCATGATCAGTGAGCTGTTTCTGGAGGCTTCGTGATGGATACGCCCATGAAAGTTGGCCTGGTGCTCTCTGGTGGCGGGGCAAAGGGAGCTTATCAGGTCGGTGTGCTCAAAGCCTTGCGCGAACTCGGCACCCGTATCGACGCAGTTTCAGGGGCCAGCATTGGCGCTCTCAACGGCGGCGTTCTGGCTTCTTCTCCATCGCTGGATGTTGCTGTCGAGCGCCTTGAGGCTGTCTGGGAAAGATTGGCCAATGACTCCCCGTTGAGCATGAAAGCGCCTGGATATCTGGCGCTGTTGGCTGCAGCGGGCCTGCGGATTCAGGGGGCAGGGGCTGTGCTCGGGCTTGTTCACGCCGTGAAGAAAATAGCGGGCGCCTTCGAGTTCGAGTTGCCGAGCTGGCTTGATGGGCTAGACGAAGGCTTGCTGGACGACCAACCGTTGAAGCAACTGATGGATGAGTTTCTCGACAGCAAGCAGCTAGCGACAGGGCTGCCGCTCTATGTGTCGTTGTATCGCAGCAACGGTGGCCTGCAGGACTTGGCGTCAGCATTCATCGCCGAGCTGGGGCTGAGCAATACACCGGATTCGGAATTCGTGCATATACAGTCCCTCCCGGAAGACGAGCGCAAACAGGCTTTGCTGGCTTCTGCTGCAATCCCGCTATTGTTCGCCTCGCGCAAACAGGGTGCGAAGCGTTTCTCGGACGGCGGTCAAGGTGGCTGGCAGACGATGCAGGGCAACACGCCAATCACCCCTTTGCTGGAAGCCGGATGCAACCTGGTGATCGTCACTCACCTGAGTGATGGTTCTCCATGGAGCCGTCAACGATTTCCGGAGGCGACCATCCTGGAAATTCGTCCCCAGCAAAGCCTGAACCGAGCGACCGGTCTCATGAGCGGTGCTCAGGACCTGCTCGGTTTTGATGTCGACAAGATCCCGACCTGGATCGAGCAGGGTTATCAGGACACGCTGCATTGTGTTGGCCGAGTCATGAAGGCTCAGCAAAGCCGCGATCAACTGCGGGGCGCGCAGGCGGCTCTTGCAAGTATCGCCAGTGAGTCCGCAGGCGCCGATGACACACTGGCTGATGCGATGGCGCGGTTGTCGAAGCAGCCCTGACAAGGAGTTTATTCTGGAAGAGTAAAGGGCTTGAATGTCCGCTTCAGCCGAAGGCAATCGTTCATGAGCGATTGCCTTCGGTCCTTCACCCTCAAGCCTGATCCATCGCCGCCGCCACACCCTGATCCTCACCCAGAAACCCACCACTCTGATGCTGCCAGAGCCGCGCATAAATGCCGTTTCTGTTCAGCAACTCAGTGTGCGTCCCTTGCTCGATAATCCGCCCCTCGTCCATGACAATCAGTCGATCCATCGCCGCAATCGTCGACAACCGATGCGCAATAGCGATGACGGTCTTACCCTGCATCATTTCATCAAGACTTTCCTGAATGGCCACTTCGACTTCCGAATCCAGCGCACTGGTGGCTTCGTCGAGCAGCAGGATCGGCGCGTTCTTCAGCATCACCCGAGCAATCGCAATGCGTTGACGCTGGCCGCCGGAGAGCTTGATGCCGCGTTCGCCGACCAGGGTGTCGTAGCCGCTGTGGCCTTGCTTGTCGCTGAGTTGGCTGATGAAACCGTCGGCCTGTGCGTTAGCGGCGGCGCGGCGGATGTCTTCGTCGGTGGCGTCCGGGCGGCCGTAGGCGATGTTGTCGCGTATCGAGCGGTGCAGCAGCGACGTGTCCTGGGTGACCATGCCGATGGCGCTGCGCAGGCTGTCTTGGCTCACCTTTGCGATGTTCTGGCCGTCGATGCGAATCTCACCACTGTCGACATCGTAGAAGCGCAGCAGCAGATTGATCAGCGTCGATTTGCCCGCACCGGAGCGGCCGACCAGGCCGATTTTTTCGCCGGGGCGGATATTCAGGCTCAAGTTGTCGAGGACCTGACGTTCGCCGTTGTAGTTGAAGTTCACCTTGTCGAACGTTACCGCGCCGCCCGCCGGCACCAGCACGGCGGCGTTCGGCGCGTCCTGCACTTTGGGGCCACGGGTGAGGGTGGCCATGCCGTCCTGGACGGTGCCGATGTTTTCGAACAGCGACGTCATCTGCCACATGATCCAGTGCGACATGCCGTTGATGCGCAGCGCCATGGCGGTAATCGCCGCCACCGCGCCGGTGCCGACCTGGCCCAGATGCCACAGCCAAAGGGCATAGCCGCCGGCACCGATAATCAGCCCGACCACCAGCGCCTGATTGACGATTTCGAACTGACTGACCAGACGCATCTGGCGAAAACCGGTGAGCTTGAAATCCTCCATCGCCGCGCGGGCGAAGTGGGCTTCACGTTTGGAATGCGAGAACAGTTTCACCGTGGTGATGTTGGTGTAGGCGTCGGCAATGCGCCCGGTCATCGATGATCGCGCATCGGCCTGTTCCTGGCCGACCTTCCCCAGGCGCGGCACAAAATAAACCATGGCCAGCCCGAATAATGCGAGCCAGGCAATGAACGGCAGCATCAGTTTCAAGGCAAAACCGCCAGCGAGGGCGATGATCGCGATGAAGTAAACGCCGATGCCCGGTGCGATTTCGATCAGGGTGAACAGGACTTCGCGCACGGCCAGCGCGGTCTGCATGACCTTGGTCGTGACCCGCCCGGAAAACTCATCGGAGAAAAACGAAAGGCTTTGTCGCAGCATCAGCCGATGGAAGTCCCAGCGCAACCGCAGCGGCAGATTGATCGCGAGGATCTGGTGCTGAACCATGGTGCGCAGCGCCACCAGCCCGATGCTGATGAACAACACGATGCCGATGCCCCACAGCACGCGACTTTCTTGCGCGTTGACCCCGCCGCCGGCCTGCCACGTCGAGAGCAGATCGACGACCTGGCCAAGAAAGGAAAACAACCAGGCTTCGTAGATCGACACACCGGCACTGAGCAGCGCCAGCGCGAGGATATAACCGCGTGCGCCACGTGTGCAGGCCCACAGGAACCGCATCAGGCCGACGGGCGGAGGTGGTGCTTCGTCGGGAGGAAATGGGTCGAGCCGTTGTTCAAACACGCGAAGCATTGTGGTCTCCGAAATGATCAGGGTCGGGGGATTTTGCCACTTAATGGCGGCTTTGAGGGATCGCACGTCACCGACTTGTCCCCACTAAGTGTTATTGCCCGGGATCACTATGTGGCAGAACCCCAAGGATCCCGGGTACATGCCGATCAGCTAAGCTATCTGCTCAGACGACTTGAGCAGTGCACGATGCAGCGAACAAATCCGGTTTCATGTTGGGAGTCGACGGGCAAAGGAAATGTTTAATTTCTTTTTGATGTTCCTGTTCGTGCTGATCCCTGCGGCGTCACTTTCACTCGACAGTTATCTTCGCTACCGAGTGGCAAAAAACCAACCGGTGAGCAAGGCGTGGAAGGGCTGCAATCATTTGCTCTCCATCCTGTTGCTCATGCAGTTGCTGGGTTTGGCGCTGTACTTCTTTTACCTCGCCTGAGCCTCAACGTTTACGCCAGTTCGTCAGGCACCTTAACGGCCTCGATGCGTGCCGAAATCCATTTCCGGCTATAGGCCAGCACGCCCTGAGCGATGGCCGTGGGGAAGTGGATAAAGCCGTGGGGCGAGGAGGGCAGCAGGTACATTTCGACCGGCGCTGATTGCGCCCAGCGCTTGGCGATGTCGAGGGTGTCGTCGCGCAGCGGATCGAGTTCACCGGCAAACAGCAGGGCGGGCGGGAAACCGCTGAAGTCGCCGTACAGAGGTGATAACGGTGGCTGACGGCGCTGTTCGTCAGTCAGGTTGGGCGTGAGCAGACGTAGCGCCTCGACCATGCCGGGGCCGTCCAGCACCAGTGTGTCGGCAGGCGCACTGCGTACGCTTGGGGTTCCGGTCAGGTCGTAGACGCCGTAATACAGCAGTGCGCCGCGGATGGGTTGCAGTAAATCGGGCCATTGCTTGAGCGTCAACAAGGTCGCCGCCGCCAGATGACCGCCCGCCGATTCACCGACCACTACAACAGGCAGACCGGCAAATTCGGCATCACTCAATACTCCGCGAGTAGCGTTGAGGCAGTCTTGCAGCAGACCTTCAATTGGCGTTGAAACCGCTAATCGATAGTCGACCGAAACCACCGTCACTTCGCAGGTATTGACGATGGCCGCGTTGAAGTTATCGTCCATCTGCGCATTGCCGATCACCCAGCCGCCACCGTGAAAATCCAGCACCACGCCTTTCGCCCGGCCCTTGGGGCGGATGATCCGCACCGGCACGTTAGCAATCAGCTTGCGCTCAGCGGTCAGGCCAAGCTTGCGCAACGCGCCCGAGCCGCCAATCTGACTCGCGCGCAACAGAGCCTGAATCAAGCGCGGCGTCAGTCGATTGCGGATCTTGAAGCGTGGCAGCCAGGCGAGCTTCCTGTTGAAGGCCCGCACCTGCGCCAACTCACGCTCACCTTGCGGCCACGGTGTTTCACTACCCCAATTGGCATTGGTCATCAGCGGTTCTTGATCAGGATAAAAAAATTCAACGCAGCGGCAACACACAGCCACGCCAGATAAGGAAACAGGATCAACCCCGTGATCAGGTCCAGTTGTATCGCCAGCACCACCATCGCCGCGACCACCAGCCACAACACGGTGAGAATCACCATCGCCGCCAACACCTGATGCGCGCCGAAGAACACCGGCGTCCACAACGTGTTCAGCGCAATCTGCGCCGCCCACAAGGCCAGCACGGTCTGGCTGCCGGGGATCAGGCTCAAGCGATAACCGGCCCAGGCCAGCAGCAGATAGATAATCGTCCAGGCCAGCGGGAATGCCCAGTTCGGCGGAGTGAAGCGAGGTTTGTTCAGCGCTTCGTACCACGGCCCCGGTTTGAACATCACGCCGGTGGTTGCCGCAGCCGCGCAGGCCAGAAGAAAGATAAAGAAGGTCATCGCCAGTCCTTGGCTGAGATCAGCCGGTAAGGGGTTTAAGAAAAGGACGCCCCGACGCGCGAAAAGTTTGCCATGAATTCCAGATTGGCCTGAGGGGCGATTCAATTTGAACTAAAAACTGACCGTCGCGTCAGGATAAACAGTGCCTTTTCCTACTGACGCGGATGAAATCATGTACACCTATCACATCGAATATCGATTCAACGGCGAGCCCAGGACTTTTCTGCTTGAGCTCAAGGAGCAGCAGTTGGCCAAGCACGAAGCCGCGATGCATCTGCTGGAACTGCACTTGGGCGACGCTGAAAACGGCCTGCTCATGCCCACCGCAGATTCAACGCCCGAGCAGATCCTCGAACATGCCGAGCGAGTAGGGATCACGCACATCAACGTGGTCAGCCAGACCAACTGACACCGGTCATTGTGGGAGCGAGCCTGCTCGCGAAAGCGCAGTGTCATCCTGCACATCGGTTGGCTGACACACCGCTATCGCGAGCAGGCTCAGTCCTACAGTGGCTCTGCCGCTCAGGTCACAACCTCTTCTGCATGATAATCGTGCGTTCGGCACCGTGATATTCGTCGCGAATTTTGTCGAATCCAAGCGTTCGGTAAAAACCTTCAGCCGTGATCGAAGAGGGCACGTGCAGCTTTTTAAGACCTTGGCTGACGGCGACAGACTGAAGCTTTTCCATCAACCGCTTACCCAGCCCTTTGCCCTGCCACGCAGGCTCGACAAACACGCTGCGCACCACGTCCTGATCAAGACTGGCGGTTGCCACGACGCGCCAATTGAAGGTCGCCACATAAACCTGACGGCTGACCATCAATGCCAGAATCGCCTGCGGTGAAAAGCTGCGCTGCACTTGCTCGATGATTTGCGCTGAATAGTCGCGTCCATTGGACTCATGCAAAGTCCTCACGATGAGTTCACTGATCACTGCTGCATCGTCGCGGGTTGCCGTTCTAATCTGAAAGTCCATTTTCGTTAATCCCTGAGACGTTACCTTCCAACGGATGGACCAATCGCGCACCCCACGGCCCGATCGCGCAGCCATTTCCGTTCAAAGCAAAACTGTCATATTCAGTATCACTTGCCTACCCATAGTGATCAGCCCAACGCTTAAACAATGAGGCTGCACCGTGTTTCAACGTCTTCTGTGTTCGCTGTCCGTACTGAGCCTGTCCATCGCCGCCGCCCACGCTGCCGAGCCCGTGCTGCTGGACACGCCGCGCCTGCAAGGCATGGACAATTTCCGCGATGTCGCCGGCACCACCACCGCGTATTCCACCGCCCACGACGGCACCATGCGCGCTGGCGTGTTCTACCGCGCCAACGCGGTAACTCCGACGGCCTCCGACCTGGCGACCCTCAACAGCCTCGGCATCAAAGCCGTCTACGACCTGCGCACCCCCAGCGAAATCGCCGCCACTCCGGACACGATGCTGAGCGGAGCGACCTACCAGAACATCGACATCATCGGCAGCACCACCTCCGGCGCGAACATCACCAACATCTCCTTCAAAAGCGCCGCCGACGCCATCGCCATGATGGAGCAGACCAACCGCGCGTTCGTCAGCGACGCTGGCATGCGCGGCCAGTTCAACAAACTGTTCAACGAACTGGCCAGCACCGACGGCGCACAACTGTTCCACTGCACCGCCGGCAAGGACCGCACCGGCTGGACCGCCGCTGTGTTGCAAAGCATCGCCGGTGTCGACAATGCGACCATCATGGCCAATTATCTGGCGACCAACGACTACACCGCCGCCCGCGTCGCCGCCACGTTGAAAGCCATGCCGCCAAGTATGGCCGCCGTGTATGAGCCGTTGCTCGGCGTCCAGGCCAGCTACTTGCAGGCCGGTCTCGACGAAGTCACCGCGCAATACGGCAGCATGGACAATTACCTCAAACAAGGCCTCGGCCTGTCGCAGGAAACCATTTACGTCCTGCGCGGCAAACTCGTCGAATACAACAGCCTGCCGGGTCAGGCGGGGCTGATCGGCAACGCCGCCGCTGGCGCCGAATTGCTTCGCCAATTGCAGAATACCGATCTGTCCGGCACCTACAGCGCCTACAACTACTACCTGCAATCGGCCATCGACGCTGGCACCCTCGGCGGTGTCGAATCCCAGGTCGGCGGCCAGGTACACGCCGACGCCGCCAGCTACCTGCTGCGCCAAAACGCAATGATCGAACAAGCCGCCGCGCCATTCGCCAGCGGCACTGACCTCAAGGTCGGCCAATACCGCCTCTGGACCACCGCGCTCGCCGGCTACCTCGGCACCGACGGCTCGGCCCACGCCGAGAGCAGCAACGAACACAGCCAAGGCCTGATGGTCGGCATCACCCAGCGCTACAGCGAACAACTCAGCGCACGCGGCGGCTTCGGTTACAGCAAGGGCAGCGTCGGCGGCGCGGGTGGTGAAGCCGATACCGACTTCACCTTCCTCAACGTCGGCGCCCGCTACGGCTTCACCAGCCTCGAACAAGGCCTGTTCCTCGATGCCAACGCCAGCGCCGGCTACGTCGACTACGACAGCAAACGCGACCTCGGCGGCGGCCTCGGCACTGCAAAAGGCGACACCCACGGCGACCTCACCGGCGCCACCGTCGCCCTCGGCTACCGCGCCCCAATCAACGGCATGACCTTCGAGCCAAGCCTCGGTTTCCGAGTCAGCCACCTAGACCTCAACGGCTTCAAAGAGAAGGGCAGCGAACTGGCCCTCGACGTCGACGACAACAGCGCCACCCGCCGCAGCGCCGTCGCCAACCTCAACGTCGCCTTCGCCCCGGTGGCGATGGGCGCATGGCAACTGGTGCCGGGCGTGCAAGTGGGTTACGAACGCACACTGGGCAACAACCAGGTCGACAGCCAAAGCCACCTGCTAGGCCTCGACATCGAACAACGCGCGGCCTTCGACAACCGCGACCAATTCAGCGGCGGCGTCAACCTCATGGCCAACCTCGGCGCCCTGAGCCTCGGCGCAGAAGTCGGCGCCAATGGCGGCGGCGACAGCCACGGCTTCAACGGCGGCCTCAAGGCCAGTTACGCGTTCTAAAACAAAACGGGGTCAAGGAAGGACGACCCCATCCAACAAACGCCCCAAAACCCAATGTGGGAGCGAGCTTGCTCGCGAAAGCGCCAGATCAGCCAACACCAACATCGACTGACCCACCGCATTCGCGAGCAAGCCCGCTCCCACACATTTGATTCCATCCGATAGCAGCCAATCAAAAGCCCCTCACCCTAACCCTCTCCCGAAGGAAGAGGGGACTGACCGCGTGGATTGGAAGAGTTACACCGACGTGGCATACCGAGTCGAGCTCAAATTTTGAAAAGCCCACCAATCGGCTCCCTCTCCCTCGGGAGAGGGATGGGCGGGCGGCGTTCCGATGAGGGGCAGCCCCACCACAAAACCTGCGAGTGTCCCTTTCGCTTGTAGGGGACTGACCGAGGCGTCTTGCGTCATGCATCGACCTGAAAGATCGAGGCGATTATGGATTCAAAGCAAGACTCTCGGGTCGGTGTAGATCTTCAATATCCCCGGCTCGGTTCCCTCTCCTTGGGGAGAGGGCTAGGGTGAGGGGAAAGCAGTTAACGCAAAATCAACTGGCCAACTCGGCCAAACGCCTCCGCGCCCACTCCTCGATCAACCGCGCCGGCGTGTCATCCCCACGCTTAGCGACCCATCGGCGGGGTGCGACGTTTAGCTAAATCTTCTCACCACAAGTTACCTTGCAAACCTGTTACCCAATCACCCCCGAGCCCGAAACTCCGCCGGACTCACCCCATAAGCCCCCTGAAAATACCGACAAAACCGCCCCACATTGCTAAACCCAAACCGCAACGCCACCTCCGTCACCGACCCCGAACCCCGCCGCTTCAAATCCTCATAAGCCCGCTCCAGCCGCACCTGCCGCTGATACGCCACAATCGACATCCCGACAAACCGCCGAAACCCTTCCTGCAATGCGCGCTGACTCACATGACTCAACCGCGCCAGATCCACGCCACTGACCAACTGCTCCGGATGCGCCTGAATAAACTCCACCGCCAACTTCACATGCTTTGGCGCAACCATCGGCGCCGGCCGCTGCAATGCCTCGGAAAAGTTATGCGGCCAAGCCTCCAGCACCGCATCGACCAACATCTCGCGCAACCGCGACGGCATCAACGTTCCGCTGTTGATCAGCAGATCAAACTCCGTCCCCGTGGCCAGATCAATCAACGCCTTGATCCCCTGAAACGCCGCCGAATTCAGATCCACACTCGGCTCAAAAACAATCTTCTGCAGAATCGGCTTATCCAATAGCGCCGATAGCCGCTCGGTGAGCTGAAGACGATTGATCGACATCCCGTGATGCGCGTGATCATCCAGAAAGCGCATCGAACGGATATCCGCCTTATCGATCGCCAGCCCCACGTGCGACATACCGATGGACTCAGTAGCGTGGTTGAAAACGATCTTGCCAGCAGTGGGAATGACGAACGTGATCTCATCCTGTGGATCGGGGAAAGCGACGGTGAAATCACCGTGATAATGCATCCGCCGAAAACTCACGCCATCATGGCGCCCGTAAACACCGCCAATAATGATGTTCGACGGCAGCGGCGGATTGTCGGCATAACGATTGCCAAACAATCGGGAAAACAGTGCACCGAAGTCGTCCGAACGGAGGTTGTCGGAGCGCAGGATGATTTGCTGGCGAACGGGAGACGGAAACACCTTGGCGGCACCTTCGGTTGGGGGCTCTAGGACTGGGGTGTAGGGCAGGGCGCCGAAGAGATTAGCAGAGGAAATATGACGCGTTTGTGACAGCTAGAAACATGCCGTAACACCGCAGCGCCACGTTTAAGCAAAGGACACTCGGCAGGCCATTGCCAACATGGCAACCTGCTCGCCACTCGACTCAGCGAACAAACAGAGGCACCGCGCCAAGCCCTGTTTGACCAGCCCTGAAAGCCATAAAGATCATCGGAGCGGCAATGCAAGCCAACATACAAACACTCCCCATCACCCTGACCCCCGAACTCGACTTCGACCAAAACGCCGCCAGCGCTTTCGGCGAATTGCTGACCCACGAATACACCCAAGCCACACCATTCCCGCACATCGTCATCGACAACTTCCTGCAAGCAGACGTCATCGCCAGCATCCGCGAACACTTCCCGGTCGAACCGACCAACAACGAACAAATCTACGAGCGCGGCTACAAAGGCCAACTCAAACGCCAGATCAGCCCCAACGCCTGCAGCCCGTACCTGAAGAACGTCTTCAACACCTTCAACTCCGCACCCATGCTGGAATTCCTCGAAAAACTCACCGGTATTCAAGGGCTGATTCCTGATCCCTACTTCGCAGGTGGTGGCCTGCACGAAACCAAAACCGGCGGCTTCCTCGGCGTGCACTCGGATTTTCGGCTGAACAAAAAGCTCAACGTTGAACGACGACTGAACGTGATCATTTACCTGACCGAGGACTGGCAGGAGGCGTACGGCGGCAACCTGGAGCTTTGGGATGTGGGGATGAAGAATTGCCTGAAGAAGGTGCTGCCGATTTATAACCGGTGTGTGATTTTCAATACGGATAAGGACAGCAATCACGGGCATCCGGAGCCGTTGACTACGCCGGAGCACATCACTCGGCGGTCGATTGCGCTTTATTACTACACGGCGAGTGGGGTGGGTGGGGAGCCGGGGCAGAGGAATAAAACGCACTATAAGCCGCGGCCGAAGGATCGGTGGAGTTTGAGGTATTACGTGAGTAAGTTGTTTAAGACGAAGAGGTGAAGGCTCATTGGCGTTCGACAAAGCCACTAATTCCTGTGAGTCGACTTGCATGCGGGGTCGAGGTCGGCCGGATCGGTGACGGTGGTGGTCAACTCCTGCTCAAGAGGCAGCTTGCCCACTAGCGCCGACGATCCCTAGTCAGTCGATGCGGACTTAAAATTAGGAAAGGCATGGTTGGAGCAGATGCTTGCCTAAGTGATCCTCATCATAATACGCATATAAGGCACCTTAAACAGACACAAACACCAAGGCTCAAAGTGTCTGTCTACTAATATTGTCGAACGTTAATTCTCAAAAAACTCACTAATTGATGCTTTTCCTTGAATTTTTCCCTCGAAATGCTCGGTCATGGTAGAGGAGAATATTTGCGCGACCGTCTCAGCGTTGAATTTTTCATCATGTTGGAAAAGTACGGCGTCATGCATTGGTACTTTGATTTGAACGTTGGTTTCGCTCCTCAGGTTTAAAAGTGTTTTTTTGAATATGAGAGATGCGGTGCCTTGTACTATTTGACTCACGGAAGATCTCTTTTCTTGTTCAGATAAAGGTCCGATTATTTCACGTTGCATATGGTTTCCTAAGGAGGTTTTGACATAGCCTTGTTGTTGAAATTCCGAATGTATAGCGACTTTCCATTTCTCGAAAACAGAGAATTTGTTAAAAAAATCTTTTGCTGCCTGTCTATTTGCACCGTAGTTTGATGCTGCATCATAAAGGCTTTGTTTTCGCATTCCGTAAGCGTATGAGAGAAATAGCCTTTTCGCCTCCTTCCGATTGGTTTTATTACCAAAAACTTCCTCTGCAACGGTTTCGTAAAGGTCGCCGCTGGCATAAAGTCTCAGGATTTCGCTGTCACCAGATAATATGCCCATTATCCCAGCTTCATACTGATCAAAGTCGACGTAGGAAAATAATTTTCCTTTATCCGGCGCTAGTATATTTCTGTGCTGTTTAGCTAGATTTTGTAATGAAGGGTCTTTGAAGTATATGCGAGAGGTGACTGAGCCGAAAACATCTGTTATAGGATATATCCTTCTTTGACTTAAAGGGATCAGGTTGAGTACCTTTCTCGATTTTGCAATTTTCATGAGCTTTAAAAGATCTATGGCGAAGTCGTCCTGCATCGGTACGAATTTTAAAACGTAGTCAACGTTTACTCCGGAAAAATCATACCCTTTTGGTTCAAGATAGTTAATGATTTCAGCGTCTGACGGTATTTCTAACGGCACATTGTATTTTGATGAGAAGGACTTCAGTGTCATGTAATAATCAAATTCAATATTTTTCTTGTGTAAGCGAAGTTTTTCTTCGTTTATTGCAATGCCTTTAGCTGCTGATTGTATTAATTGCTCTGTTATTGGTCGTTCTATCTTGATGAAGCGATCCCATTCGTCAAGTTTCTTTGCTAATATTTCTATCTCCTCTGATAGTTCTAGCAAAGCTTGGCCTATTGTAGTGAGAATGCTGTCATCTACCGCAGATTTTCGGTGGAAAATGGCAAGATATTTTTTGATCGTGTCCGCATCAACCCGCGCCTTTAACGACTGTGCAATGTCAGTTTTTTCTTTTAGTTCTCTATCGGTCTTTTTGCCAGATGTCGAGATTCGGAGTTCTTCAACGTCGGTAATGATTTTTGGTAGTTGCTGGGTTGTTCTATATATCGCTGGTGCTATTAACCAATAGTCATGACAAATGATCTCTGCATCATCCGTGACAAGTTTTTCGGCTGTCACCTCTCCAATCTGAGCTCCGTCCCATAAATAAAATAAATCATTGCCCTGTTCAGTGTAGTCGTGAATGAAAAGTAGTGCTTTTTTATTGTTATTCATAAGGACTTATTTCCTCGTAAATGCTTAAAGCGCTGGCCGGCTCTCTGTCAAGTAAAGGTATTCCATTCTCAAAGTAAGGCTTCGCGCGTAAGCCAGTCCACATAAGTTTTGTGCCAATCTTTGGTAGCAACTCGGCGACATCTTCTTTGTCGAACTCGTTTATGGCGAGAAGGAAATTTCTCTGATGATAGAAAGGCCAGTCATTGCTGAACTCTTGAATTAATGGACGAAGATGATCCGTCTCATTGGTGCAGCGTAAGTAGATAAATATGGCGGAGCATTCGGAGTGAAGTAAGTTTTCGGTAAGTTTTTTTCTGGCGAAGCCTATAATTTCATTGTTTTTGAATTTTGCTCTTGCAAGCAATAGCCATAAGTGAAAATTCTGCCAAGAATAAATAGAGCGATCATGATCTTGAAGGTAGGCGGATATTGTTTCAAGTTCATCTGAAGACGGCTTTAATGCCCATAATATGCGGCAGTACTGGTCTGTAGATGCTGCGTGGTCCTCTAAGGTTTTAATTAATAATTGCTTAAGCTCTACTGCTATGTCTGTGTGTATATCAAATAAGTTGGCTTCTGTAAGCTGAATGAGCCGATTTATGGCGAAGCGAAACTGTCTTGATTGAGACTGTTTTTCATTAATGCATTCTCGGAGTAACTGGTGAATATATTTTGCAGATCTAGCTATAACTCTTCTACTTCTGGATCGCCACATACTGTCAATTGTTTGGCTGCGGTCGTCTGAAGTGGGAAAGCTTTCACTGATTTCTTCAGTAGCGCTATTGCTGGTTAGGATATTGGTTTTTGCAGAGTTGATATTCATTCCGATTTTTCGGAGTTGATTGATTAATTCAGTCAGCGCAATTTTGGCTGCTTGTGGTGAGCTGCATATGATTCTAATGTCGTCAACGTATCTGTAGTAATCGTATTTAAGAGAAACCATGGTTTGGTCAACAGAGTTCAGGACAACATTCGCAATAAATGATGATGCATCTCGATTCTGTGGCAGGCCATGTTTTTCATTAAATCCCCAGCGACTTAAGAGTTCGCAGAGTGTATTTATTGCATTTCGTATCATTAGTTTTTTTGGCCCGGTTGCTGCGATTTTGTCTATGCTCTCTTCAAAGGCTGATCTTATTGAGTCAATTGATATGTTTTCGAAATAATTTATGAGGTCTGTTACTAGTAGGGTCTGATTGTTTTGAAGAGAGGTTTTGGTCACTCCTTCGAAAGTGGTCCAAAGATCGATGCGGCTTTTAAATATGTAGCGCTCGGATGATCTGTTCTTGTTGTATCTATGTCCAAGCACTCTATGTGACAATAATGGGTCATAATATGGGATCAGAAATGAGCAGATGGCCTGGTAAATAAAACGATCGTAAAAGTCTGTTTCTAGAGAATATCTTAACCCAATGCTTTTTTTGGGAATGTCGTACACGGTTCTAATTGCGCCTTGATATTTTCCGTTGCCATCTAGTATTAGACTCTGAAGGTTTTCATGCAGCTGTTTTTTGTTTTCAATTAAGTCTCTGTGCTGGAGGACATCAAAAAACCAATCATCTCTCATGTCTTGAGTTAAGTGTTGTAGTACTGCATCTACGTCTATGTCAAACGCTAATAATTCAATGGCTTTTTTTGGCGTGTCTTCTTTTAGGATGCCGTGAGCGATACATGTTTCTATAAGGTGATGTAATTTCTTTTTGATTTTCTTGGTTTTTAAAGTAGGGTCGTTATTTTCAATTAGATGTATGATGGAGTTTAAATCTTGTTTTACTTTCTCTGCTTTGGAGTGGGCTTCGGGATCTAAGTCAGGTCGGGTTTTATGTGCTTCACTTCCCAGTTCTTCCGACATGTCTAATTTTCTTTGGAGATTATTTTAATTTATATTTTCGATGCGCAATATTGATATTGGTTTGAGGGCTTAAATCTCACAGGAACGCAGCGTAAAAATTCCTTTAGAACTCTAGCACTTATTTGAATGTCTGCCATGGTTGTAAAAAGATGGGACAAAAAGGGGACGGATTTACTTTCAGTCTTGGTCGGCATGTCTGATCAACCTCCATGACGGTATCCCAACCGTCATGGAGGTTTTTTCGTTATTCCGTCGGCACTACGTTATCCAACGCCCGATTCACCGCCAACTCCCCAAGCATTACCACCTGCGCAATGCCTTGCAGCGTCTTGCGTGCCGGTCCCTGCACCAGCCCGATCACATCCCCAAGCATCACCGATGCCGAGCCGAGTGATTCACTGGCATTCACCAGCAATTCCTCAGTCTTGGTGTTCGGGTTGGCGATGAACATCTTGTTGGTTTGGTACGGGGTGAGCATGATTTCCGGGGCAGGGCCGAGGTAATGGGAGAGGGCGCGGTCGACGGCTTCGTTGAATTTCTTGGCGTCTGGGGATTCGTCGCCCGCAATCGGATCGATTTCTGGCGGATTCGGCGTAATTTTGAACATAGATGAAACTCCTGGGAAACGATTAAGGAGCCATCACACTTCGCTACCAAACGAGGGGTGGCGGCCATGCACAGGTTGGTAGACCGGCCCAGGAGCCCGGCGCGTCCGAGGACGCCCTACGCATGGCCACCATAAAGCGGAGATCAAAAAAACGATCTCTGCGAAAGGTGCGCAATGCGCCTGGGAAAGTCGGGCTACCAAACCCGATCACTGCTGTTCAGTGACCGACCCACAATAGAACCCGCATCCGAGGCGCACAAGCCGGCGGATTCTGGCGTAGTCGTAGGCAACGGCGCAAGGCGTTGTAGGTTGGGATGACGTAACTTGGGGTGTCTTTAAACAAAGTCCAGGAATTGCTTCAACAGGGCAGTTAGAGCTGTTTTGCGATGTCTTCGGAGAGTGGATGAGCGAGAGCCGTTTCGCGATCCATCGGGGGCAAGTCCTCTCGCTACAGGTGGGAGTTAATTCGCCAGCGAAATCAGCATGTCGATCACATTAATAGGCACATAAATCAGCGTAATCCCCGCATACGCTGTACGCGACCGAGCCACAAACGCGCCAATCGGCAACACAATCATGATCACATCCAGCAAACCCCAAAGCGCCACCGGCGATGCCTCAAACAGCGTGACATTCACGATCAGCCCCAGGCACAGATACGTGGACAGCGACAGCAATGCATAGCGCCCATCCTGTTCGAAATACACGCGCAATCCGTTCTGCTCATCCTCACTGCGGCTCGGCAGCAGCAACGCCGCCGTGACGAACAGCGACAGTGTCAGCATCACCAACAGTAGAAATTCGAGAAACGAGAAGGTCTGTTTCACCGCCGACAGTGCGTTGACGGCCCACCAGAATTGCAGCTGCATGGTAAACAGCATCACCGCCCAGACCAGTGCCACCCAATCTGGCTTGGCTACGCGGCGGATGCGGAACACCGTTAATGCGCCGAGCAGCAGGCGGGTGACGGAGAGCCCGAGGATCATTGAGAGGACGGTGGCGACGATTGGGAAGTTGCTCATCTTGCCTCTCGTGAACTCGGTTTTGGCTGTCAGGGTGTTTGGGCAGACTAGGTGGGGCGGGTAGGACCGTCAAACGTGGCTGTGCGGTTGGGTTGGCAGAAAACGGCTGTAGAGCCTTGCTGCGCGGAAGTAATGGATTAGGATGCCCGCAGGCTGGAATGGATCTTCTCGACTAAGGATGTGTGGTTTATGGAATCTGCTTTTTCGCAAGTCATCGAGCGTTTGCACAACCGTCGGTTTTCCGTGGCGAATAACGCTCAGGGCTTGTCCGATGCACGCACGGTGTTTGAATACTTCGTCGAAGGCGCGGCGGTTTGGGGGACTTATGCGGGTGGGCATATTCGCATGGGCAACCAGGTCGGGCGGGTGACCGGGCCGGACAGTATCGAGCTGCTTTATCAGTGCATCACCACGGATGGCGAGATTCGCGCGGGTTGGTCGCGGGGCGTGGTGGGGGTTGATGAGGCGGGGCGGACGACGTTGCGGTTTGTGTGGGGTTGGTTGTCGGGGGCCGAGGGTGGCGGGGAGTCGAGTTATGTTGAGGCGGCCGCGTAGCCGCCCGGTTTTTTAGCTACGCGAGCCTTTCAGTCACTGAAAATCCAATGAAGGCTGACTCACCGCCGCTACATCCCACGTCCGCATCACCTGCGTAATCGCCGCATCAATACTCTCAATCGGCGTGTCATCCCGAGCAAGGATGGAAATCCCCTGCAGGAAACTGTCGAACACCGTCGCCATGGCGGCGGCGTTCGTGTCGTCCGCTAACAGTCCTTCACTCACACCACGTTCGACACACGCCACAATCCCGGCGCGGGTTCGGGCGCGGGAGTGGGTGAGTGCTTGAGCGACGTGGGCGTTTTCCGGGCTGGGTGCGCTCATGACGCCAAGGGTGACCATGCAGCCTTTCGGGTGGCCGTCGTCGCACTGCATGCGTGCTGACTGGCGCAGTGCGGTTTCGATGGCTTGGCGTGGCGGCAGGGTTTCGTCCCATAGGCATTCGGTGACTTGGGCGAAGGTCGCCAGGTAACGCTGCACGCATTCGTCGAACAGGGCTTCTTTGGAGCCGAACGCGGCGTAGAAGCTCGGCGCGGAAATGCCGCCGCCCAGTTCAGCCTTCAACAGGGCGAGGGATGTCGAGTCGTAGCCGTGTTGCCAGAACAATTGCATGGCCTGGTCGACGGCGTTGTCGCGATTGAATGCGCGGGGGCGGCCGGTTCTGGCCATAGCAAAGACTCCTCGGAAAGTGATTTGGATACTAGTCGATACATAAGTCGTTGACAACGTGCCTCGGCTGCCGCCAGTATTTTATATCGATCGGTACGCAAGTCTGAATTTCCAAACTCAAGGAGTTTCCTGTGACACCCTCAATGACTCTATCGGCAGCGCCGAAAAGCCTGCCCATCGGCGCCTTGCTGGCGCTGGCTATGACCGGTTTTATCTGCATCGTCACCGAAACCCTGCCCGCCGGGCTGTTGCCGCTGATCAGTGATGGTCTGGCGATTTCGCCTTCCATGGCCGGGCAAATGGTCACCGCGTACGCGCTGGGCTCGGTGCTGGCGGTGATCCCGATGACCATTGCCACTCGTGGCTGGCGTCGACGCAATGTGTTGCTGCTGACCATCGTTGGTTTTCTGCTGTTCAACTCAATCACGGCGCTGTCGTCGCATTATGGCGTGACGCTGGTGGCGCGTTTCTTTGCGGGGGTGGCGGCAGGGTTGGCGTGGAGTCTGTTGGCTGGTTATGCGCGGCGCATGGTCGAGCCGGATCAACAGGGCAAGGCGTTGGCGCTGGCCATGGTCGGTACGCCGATTGCCTTGTCTTTGGGGGTGCCGCTCGGCACATGGCTGGGAGGGCTGGTCGGTTGGCGTACGACGTTCGGCATTATGTCCGGGCTGACTTTGATTTTGATCGTATGGGTGCTGGTGAAAGTCCCCGACTATCCACCACAGCCTGCGCATCAGCGCCTGTCGCTGCGCGATGTGCTGACGACGCCGGGCGTCCGACCGGTGCTGGCGGTGGTGATCAGCTGGATGCTGGCGCACAACATTCTCTACACCTACATTGCGCCGTTCGTGGCGCCGGCGGGGTTGGCCGATCGCGTGGATCTGGTGTTGCTGGTGTTCGGCATCGCCGCGCTGGCGGGGATCTGGCTGACCGCGAAACTGGTTGAGCCGCTGTTGCGCAAAACGGTGTTGGTGAGCCTCGCTACCTTCGCTGGTGTTTGCGTGGTGCTGGGATTTATGGGGCATGTGCCGCAGGTGATTTACATCGGCGTGTCGGTGTGGGGATTGAGTTTTGGCGGCGCGGCGACTTTGTTGCAGACGGCACTGGCGGATGCTGCTGGTGACGGCGCCGATGTCGCGCTGTCGTTGAATGTGGTGGCGTGGAACAGCGCGATTGCCGGCAGCGGGGTGGTCGGCGGGGTGTTGCTCGACCGCTGGGGCGTTGCCTCGTTTCCCTGGGCCATGGTGGTGCTGGTGAGCGTAGGGTTTGCCATTGCCTTCGGCGCGCGGGTGCATGGGTTCAGATCGGGGCCGCGTGTTGCTGGAGCGGTTGCGGTTGCCGGGCACTGATGCCCGGATGCGCGCACTGCGTGAGCCTCGAGGGCGACCATGGCACGCTTAGCGCTTTTGACCTGAATCTGAATGTCGTCGACGTCGGCAACCGGCCAGAAGCGTCTCATCTAAAACCGTGGCTTTGCAGCCATGTTATGGTCTCGAAACCAAAAGAAAGCCCACGGAATTCAATCATGGAACTGGTTCGACTCACCCCCGCGGCATATCACACCAACGACAGCTACTGGCGACTTTTCAAGGTCGCAGATGGTTCTGTCTACATCCTCGTTGAATGTGAAGCGTCTTTTTTGGGGTACCAGTCCATGATCAAGCTCAACGCCGAGGAAA
Organism: Pseudomonas tensinigenes; assembly: GCF_014268445.2. Lineage (NCBI taxonomy): Bacteria > Pseudomonadati > Pseudomonadota > Gammaproteobacteria > Pseudomonadales > Pseudomonadaceae > Pseudomonas > Pseudomonas tensinigenes. Next base: position 3,852,204 of record NZ_CP077089.1, on the reverse strand, counting down.
TGCGTGACTACCACGGTTTGGGCTGGTTATCGATTCAGCATCTGGCTAACCGAATCAATTACTTTGTCAGTGATTACAGCGGCCGAAGGATTACGGGTTCTTTGCTCGAGGAAGCCAATCAGGTTTCAGCGCGTCAGTAGTTCTATTGGCTCAGCCCCTTGGAATCCGCCAACCCGCCCTCATAACCATCGCTATATCCAACACCCCGAAGAGGAACGACACGCCATGACCACTCAAACCGAAACCGCCATCCTCGCTGGCGGCTGCTTCTGGGGCATGCAGGATCTGCTGCGGCGTTATCCCGGTGTGTTGCAGACCCGCGTCGGTTACAGCGGCGGCGATGTGCCGAACGCCACTTATCGCAACCATGGCGATCACGCCGAAGCCATCGAAATCACCTTCGATCCGGCGGTGATCAGCTATCGACAGATCCTCGAGTTTTTCTTCCAGATCCACGACCCGAGCACGCCAAACCGTCAGGGCAATGATCTCGGTCGCAGCTATCGCTCGGCGATTTACTACCTCAGCGAAGAACAGCGCGATGTCGCTGAAGACACGGCTGCCGATGTCGACGCCTCAAAACTGTGGCCGGGCCGCGTGGTGACTGAAATCGAACCGGCGGGGCCGTTCTGGGAAGCGGAGCCGGAGCATCAGGATTACCTTGAGCGCATTCCGAATGGCTACACCTGCCATTTCATTCGGCCGAACTGGAAGCTGCCGAAGCGCGGGTGAGGGGCACGCGCCTTTCTTTCAGCGACACTTCATTGGTTGTAAGGCTGAATGAGTTTCCGACTTCGCGGGCAAGCCCGCGAAGAGGCGAGCGCTCATGGCGCCGTTTTAGCCCTGCGCTTGATCCTTCAAATCATCCAGCGCATCGATGATTGCCTCATCGCTGTCGGCCATTGCATCTCGCATATCTTTAGCGAGGGTGCTCTGGACGGCCATGAATTTTTCGGCCAGATCGCGGCCCTTTTTCGAACTCAGGATGATCGTCATCGCCTGCTCGGGATGCTGGTTGGCGCGAGTCAGCAGGTCAAGCTCCTCGTTGTTGAAGTGATTGGCATAGATTTCCACGACCATGCCCTTCAGGTCGTCAGGATCGATGTTCTCTCGCACGACGTTGCGAATTTGCTCGTGTTCGAGCATCGGGTAGCGGGAGGCATAACCGCTGGACGCGGTCTCGACCATGCTGGTGTATTGCTTGGTCATGCCACTGGACTCGACGAACGCCTGCGCCTTGTCCTTGTTACCCCCACAACCCGCCAGCGCCGCTGCGGCCAATACAGCCAGCATAATTTTTTTCATGCTCATGAGCATTTTTCCTTGAATGATCTGTAAGTGCAGAGAGCGCCACAAGTGTCCCTGTCTCTCACTCCAAACACCGTTTCGGGGTAATGCGGATTTCTCCGGACGGGTCGGCACTATTGGCCCTCTCGGCATTGCGCGCAGGCTCTTTACGACCGCTCCATTCGACAGGATAAGGTCCGCTCGGTGCCAGCAGCGCCTGCATCCGGTTCATGAAATCAGTGTCACTTCGGGCGTAGAAGATCCACTCCCGACGGTGTTCTCCAGTGACCGTGCACACCCACTTCGCGAGCCCGTCATCCGCCGCGGCCGACAGTAAAAGGGCCTCCATCTCATTCATGCGTACAAGATCACGAGGTCGCGGCAGGAGTTTCCTGGAGGTGTAATTCCAGCGGACTCTCATCTTGAACAGCAGCGCCTGCTGCTCCGTCGCGGAAATTGAGCGAGCAGTCCGGTAACTCATGGGGCTGGGGATGTCCGGATAGTCGGACGCCTGAAAAGTGTCCTCGCCCGGCTCGGCGAGGCGCATTTGCGGGTAAAGATCTGGGCCATTGCCAAGAATGGCATTGAGTGCAGCAGCGCGTTCGTCATTACGGTCAACCACGCAGTCATCGTAAGCGGCACTGTGGCTTGGGCCTTCATCCAGGCAGGGGTCGCGTTCGATCGGCGGCGGAGGATGGGAGCAGCCCGTGTTAAGCAGAGCTGTCGATGCCAGCAGCAAAAACAGCGGCCAAGCGCGATTCAGGGTGTTTCGATTGTCGGGTTTAACGTCATTCACAACATGCCTTCCTTGGGAGGGGCGAGTACTGGTTTGGAGTGGAAGTGATCGAACAGTGTCGCCATTAATGCCGACTGACCTGCTTGAGCCAGTTCCAGAAGGGGTCGTTCGATTCGCTCACATCCATGCACTCTGTACCGCGGACCAGATCCGCTGCTCGCGCCGGTATGCTCAGCCCGAGCGTTCGCTCGACGTGGCCTCGCAACAGAAGAGGCGGAGGAGGGTAATCGTCTTCGGCGTATTCTTCTTCGCGTACTTGATCCGGTGTCAGTTGAAACTGCTCCGGCCAGCAGAGCTCGTCGTAACCGATAGCCAGCAGCCTCAACAAGTCTTCAGTCGTGTCGGTCAGGACGCAAAGCATCGTTGACCCGGATCCTGATCCCAGATGGACGAATCGCTGTTGCCCGCTGTCGTCCAGCCACAGCCCGGCCCACGAGCCGTCCCCACCGGTTCTGAGGAATAGGGTCAGGCGCTGGTTTACGTCAGGATCATCGCTGTTAGTCCAGCGGGCGGTGTCGGCAGGTACTGGCAGGTAAAAAACGGTTGTCGCCACATCGCTGTGTGCAGGGTCCGGATGCAGCGTCATATAGCGTGTGCCATCGCGGTGACTGCGCACGCAACCATGTTCTTCCAACAACTCAAGTGCTTGGCGAAGGCGTGCGGGCATCGGATTGCCCGCAGGAAAAGCGGCCGCCATTTCATCGGTGAAGTTCATTCATTTCCTGACTCGGTGGGCATTGGAGAGGGTTGGGTTTTGGTGCATGTTCAATCACGCTTTACCAAACCCCAGGAAAGAACGCAGTTTATTGCCCCACTTGCGCTCATAGAAGGGCGTGGTTTCCCTGAGAAAGTAATCACTCAGGCCGGCTTCACCTGGGGACACCCGGCACAAATCAACCGGCTCTCCCTGCGGCGCGGTATCTCCGGCAACATTCCCCGCCTCACGCATAACACGGTCAATATCGCCGTCCGCCTCGATACCCACGATCAAGTGCGGTTTTTCACCCTGCGAGGTGTCATGCATCAATGCGAGAAACGCGCGCTTCACATTGGAATGCTTGGCGAGCAATTGCGCGAGCGAGTGGACCATTTGGGATGGGTATTCGGTGGGCTGGCCGAGCAACACCTTGGTTTCTTTCTCGACCGTGCGTTGCGTGGCGGTCTGGCCAACGGCATCGGCGAGCAAATTGTGCACCTCTTGCGGGAAAAACTCTTTGCCGTACGGCGACTTCGGATTCAGACAGAGCAGGGCGCCCAGTGTGATTTCGAACAACGATCGGGCGGGTATCTCGAGGTAGGACTGCTCGCTGTCGATGGACTGTTGCAGTGTTTGCAGTGACGAGAAAAACGGGATGACCGGTGTGCCGTCCGGTTTTTGCCAATGGGCGATGCTGATGTTGCTGCCGGCTTGGAGATTGACGTGGCCGTCTGCCTCTCCGGCGGTGCCGAGAATGTAAACGTTCGAATTCAACAGGGTGTTGAAAAACTCGGGACGATGTGCCGGTTCGTCGGCGGCCAGTTTGAGGCTTTTTTCCAGCAGGTTTTCTGGTTGGGTATCCATGGTGTTCATCCGTGACTCGTTCTGAAACAGGGCATAGAACAGGTACATCGACGCGTGTTCGGCTAAGATCTTCGCGGGCAAACCTGTTGCCACCGGTTTGTGTATAGATCATAAAATTCGGGTGCAGCGCAAATCACTGTGGGAGCTTGCCTGCAAGCGATGGTGGTGGGTCAGTTAGCTTCTTCGCAACAGACACACCGCCATCGCCAGCAGGCTGGCTCCCACAGGGTTAGGTATCAGAGCAGACTCCACGAAACCCCGACATAAACCCCCATCCCTTCACCCGGCGTCGACCGTGCGGCATCCAGGCCTTTGTCGTCATACCCCGGCGTGACCGTCGCCGCGTAGTGCTTGTTGGTCAAATTGCGCATATCCACCCAACCCTGCCAGTCACCCTTCGGCGCGTTGTACCCCAGCGTCGCGCCGAACAGTGCGTAAGGATCGGCGTAGTAACTGTTGGCGTAATCCACCGCAACTTTGGACACCAGTTGCGTATTCACCGCCGCAAAGAAACCCAGCGGCCAGTCGTAACGCAATTCGCCCTGGTAGTAATGCATCGGCAACCCCGGCAAGCGGTTGTCACCAAAACGATCATCATCGCGATAGTGGAAATCGCTGAAGGTATACGCCTGACGCAAGCTCAACTGACGGCCATCGGCGGCCGACCAGAGTTTGCTGTTGAGGCTCGCTTCGATGCCTTGGTGCACGGTCGGGCTGGCGTTGAGCTCATACGGTGTGACAGCGTTGGGATCCGGCAACACCGACAACAATTCATGCCGTACTTGCGCGTAGTACCACGCCAGGCTCCATTCGCCGACGGCGCTGTCGCCACGGCCGCCCAGTTCCAGTGTGGTCGCGGTCTGGTTCTGCAGTTTGATCGGGTCTTTCTGCGTACCGGTCGCAGCTCCGTTGCCCGCCGGGAAACGCACGTTGGAGCTGTAAATCAACGACCACGGATGCGGCGCCTCAACCGAGCGGCTGAGGTTGCCGAACACCTGCAGATCCGGGGTGATCTGGTAGCGCAGGCCAAGGCGCGGTGCGTAGTCCCAGTCGTTCATGCTGGTTTTGCCGCCGCTCTGTGGGTAGGTCACAGCGCTTTCGCGGCGGGTGTAGATGGCGGCGAGGCCGGTAGTCAGCCAGAGGTCGTCGGCGATTTCCAGATCGTTGCCAAAGTGCAGAACGGTGTCGGAACCCTGATAGGTGAAGTTGCGCATGCGCGTGCCCGGCACGTAGCTGGCGGTGTTGCCGGTGGGGATGCGCACGAACTCGCTGGCGCCGTCGTTGGGCAAATGTTTGGTCACGCGCAAGCCGACATTGCTGCGGCTTTCCATGCCGAAAATCGTATCGCGGCGTTTGTAATCGAAGGTGCCGCTGACGTCGGTGTAGGCGACCTTCAAGCGGTTCGGGCCTTCACGCAGGTCCATCGGGTAGTCGTGGTAAACGAGGCCGGTCTGGATGCTCGAATCGTCGTCGATGTAATAGGTGGTCTTGTTGCCGATGAACGTGCTGCCCGGCTGTTTGCGGCTGTCATCGCGCGCCACATAGGATGGATTCGCCGCCCGAGGCGAGTGTTCGATCGAATGCTTGGTCACTCGGCCGGCGAGGTCGTTGTCGGTTTCGCGGTAGCGGATATAGAAGCGGGTTTCCAGGTTCGGGTTGAAACGATAGCCGAAGTTGGCGATCAGGCCTTTGCTCTCGCTGGCGGTGTGATCCTGATAGCCGTCGGCGTTGGAATCGGTGAGCGACACGTAGTAATCGAAATCGCCGAGCACTTGCCCGGAACTGACCTGGCGCTGCTGATAGCCGTGGCTGCCGGTGGCGTAGCGCACCTGCAGTTTCGGCGCGGTGTAACCGGTGTGGCTGACGTAGTCGATGGCGCCGCCCAAGGCCAGCGAACCGCGATCAAAGCCGTTGGCGCCGCGTAGTACTTCAACGTGATCGACCCACAGCGGTTCGAGCAATTCATACGGCGTGCCGCCCGGGCCAGTCAGAGGCAGGCCGTCGAGCATCGTATACAGCCCCGACGCATGCGCGCCCGGCGCGCGGTTGATGCCCGAGCCGCGCACCGAGATCTTCACGCCTTCGTTGCCCGCCGACTGCGCATAAACCCCGGGCTGATAAGCCAGCACATCCTGATTGCTCGCCACCCGGCCCTGCAATGGCTGACGCATGTCGACCACGTTGGTGCCGCCGGGCACCTGTTCGAGGCGGGTTTTGGCTTCTTCGACGCTCGCGTCTGAAACGCTTTGCTCGTCGGCCGAAATCAGCACTTGCCCCAATTCCAGACCTTGAGTCTCGGCCATTGCCGGGCAGGCGAGGGCCAAGCCGAGCAGGGCGGCGGGCAGTGATTTGGACGCGGGCATCGAGAAAACTCCAGGCAGACAAGGGCAGGGCAATGAACAGTGCGACGTAACAAAGAACGAACGAAACACATGGCAATTTGGCTTTTTGCCCGGCAATGGCAAACAGCACGGCATGAACTAACCTCACGTGTCTGGTGCATCCCGTCAATCAACAGTCTGTTTCTGCATTTATTGGAGAGGGCCAAGGTCATGGCAAAAGACAAAAAGAACGCCGCCAAGGCGCCTGAAAGTCCCAAGTTGAAAAACAAGGATTACCTTGAGCAGTTGCGCAAGCTGCACGTCGAACTGGTCAAGTTGCAGGAGTGGGTGATCGCCAAGGGCGTCAAGGTCTGCATTGTCTTCGAAGGGCGTGATGGCGCCGGCAAGGGTGGCACGATCAAGGCACTGACCGAACGCGTCAGCCCGCGTGTCTTCCGCGTGGTGGCGCTGCCGGCGCCGACCGATCGCGAGAAAAGCCAGATGTATGTGCAGCGTTATTTGCCTTATCTGCCAGCGGGCGGTGAAGTGGTGATCTTCGACCGCAGTTGGTACAACCGCGCTGGCGTCGAACGGGTGATGGGCTTCTGTACGGACGAGCAGGCTGACAAGTTTCTCAAGTCCGTTCCGTGGGTCGAACACGCCATCGTCCAGTCCGGGGTGATCCTGCTCAAGTATTGGCTGGAAGTCAGTCCCGAAGAGCAGACCCGCCGGCTTGAGGCGCGCATCAACGACGGACGCAAGACCTGGAAACTGACACCGATGGATCTTAAGTCCTACAGTCGCTGGTACGACTACTCACGGGCACGGGATGACATGTTCAAGTACACCGACACCGAACACGCGCCGTGGCGGGTGGCCGATTCCAACGACAAGCGCCGTGCACGGCTGAACATCATCACCGATGTGCTCAGTAGCATTCCTTATGAGGATGTGAAACGCGAGAAGGTCGAATTGCCCAAACGGCAGAAACCGGGCAAATACCGGGATCCGGATTATCCATACCGGCGCGTGGCCGAGAAGTTCTGACAAACCGCCCCAATCCCTGTAGGAGTGAGCCTGCTCGCGATAGCGGTGTGCCAGCCAACACATCCGCCACAGGCAATCCGCTATCGCGAGCAGGCTCACTCCTACAAGGTTCAGTGGTGTATCCATGATTGCTGATCGGCAAGTCCTTTAGAAGCAAGCAGTCCATCCGTCGATTGTGCTGAACCACTGCGATCTCGTGTCTTTCTATCAAGGAAGTCCCCCACGAGATCACCCCCGATGTTCAATCAGCGCAAACAAGAAAAACAAGAAAAACTGGCAGCATGGCGAAAACTGGCGACGCAAACGCAGATGCGCCTGGACCCGGAACAACAGTACGACGAACTGCTCAAGGCTGCCGATGAAATGGAAGAGCAAGGGCTGATCACCAGCGCCGAGTGGCGGCAGTTGGTGCGTGATGCGGGCAACGTGTTTACCGCTGACTCGAGTCGAATCAACGGTTGAATCGCTCAAGTCACGCGACCCTTTTTCGCTTTCAGGGTGGCGCTTCTGGAATCTTGTAGCAACCGCGCAAAGGCTGCTTTGTCGATCGGCCGGCTCATGAAGTAACCCTGCACTTCGTTACATTGATCGACCCCGAGAATATCCAGCTGCTCTTCGGTCTCGACGCCTTCGGCGGTCACGGTCAGGCCCATGGCTTTGCCCAGGCCGATGATCGCCTGCACCACCGCGCGATCATTGGTGCCGCTGCTGATAGAGGCAATGAAGCGCTTGTCGATCTTGATCCCGTCGAACGGATAGGCGCGCAGGTAGCCGAGCGAAGAGTACCCGGTGCCGAAGTCGTCCATGTTCAGGCGCACGCCGAGTTCTTTCAGGGCATTCATCGTGGTCAGGGCGCCGTCGGTATCATTGAGCATTACGTTCTCGGTAATCTCCAGCTCCAGGCGACTGGCCGGGAAGCGGGTTTGCACCAGCACTTCGCGAACATCCTCGACCACATCGCTGACGGCAAACTGCGCCGGCGACAGATTGACCGAGAGCAGAATATCCTCCGGCCAGCCCAGCGCGGTTTCGCAGGCTTCGCGCAGCACCCAGCGACCGAGCGGGACGATCAGGTCGGTCTGCTCTGCCAAGGGAATGAACAAGTCCGGACCCAGCAAGCCCTTGGTCGGGTGTTGCCAGCGCACCAGCGCTTCGACCGAAACGATGTGCTTGCCATCGACCTTGTAGCGCGGCTGATAGTGCAGGATGAATTCGTTGTGTTTGAGCGCGTGACGCAAGTCATCCTCCATCTGCCGGCGCGTCTGGATCTGATCGCTCATGTGCGCTTCGAAATAACACCAAGTGTTCTTGCCCTCGGATTTGGCCTGATACAGAGCGATGTCGGCATAACGGATCAGATCGCTGGGCACATACCCGTGGCGTCGGCTGAGCGCGATGCCGATGCTGGCGCCGATATGCAGCGGATGATGCTCGAAGACCACCGGTTGATGCAGGCTGCCGATCAGACGGGTGCAGAATTTGTCGATTTCGTGCGGACTGTCCATGCCGTTGAGCACCACGATGAATTCGTCGCCGCCCAGTCGCGCGACGATGTCATGCTCGCGGGTGCATTCACGCAGGCGCACAGCGACTTCCTGCAATACGGCATCACCGGCCGGATGGCCAAGTGAATCGTTGATCGGTTTGAAGTTATCGAGGTCGATCATCAGCAACGACAGTGGCGGCGCGTGTTCCTTGAGCAGCAGCGCTTCATCCAGATAACGCGCGAGTTTGTTGCGATTGGGCAGGCCGGTGAGGGCGTCGTGCATCGACAAATGCTGGATCTGCGCATGGGCGGCGACTTCGTCGGTAATGTCGCTGGCGGTGCCGCGATAGCCGATGACCGCGTATTTGGCGAAGATCGGCCGGGCGGACAGTCGACAGTGGCGTTGCTGGCCGGCGTGGTCACGGTAGGTGCAGCGTAAATCGCTGGCGCTGTTTTCTTCGGTGAGTTTCTTCAGCCACAGTTCCAGTGGCGTGGTGTCGCAAAACAGCAACTGGCCGATGTCTTGCCCCAGCCACAGGGTTTGCGGGTAACCGGTCACTTCGCTGAAGCGCGCCGACAGGTACGTCAGCGCCAGGTCGCGATCGACTTCCCAGATCCAGTCCGAAGCCGCTTCGGCCACCGCGCGAAAGCGTTCTTCGCTGGCTTCCAGCTCCCGGTTGGCGTTTTCCAGTGCTTGATTTGAGGTTTGCATGACGGCAAAACTCTGGTCGACGTACTGCGATGATCGCAAGGCGTGACGGAAGAAGTACGCGGTCAGCAGCATCAGCACCACAATCGTCGCGCCGAGTGGCGGCAGCAATGACCACAATAAATGTTGCCCGGGCCGTTCCAGATCAGCGACCAGGCTGTAACCGGTGCTGTCCAGCGGCACCCGAGGGCGCTGCGGGTCGATCGTCTCGTCCGGCGCCAGGGTCAGGTTGTTCAAGCCGTAACCGCTGCCAATCAGACGCAATTTGGTCGGCGTGAGTTTGTCGACGAAGACCAGCACCGAAGAGGTCTGCGGATCGCCCAGGGGCCGCTCATCGTTGGGAATGATCGCTGCCGCCGACACCAGCGCCGGCCAGCCTTCGAACAGTGAATAGCGGCTGACCGGCTTGGTCAGATCACCTTGGCCCAACACTTGATCGAGTAACTGCGTGGCGCTGACTTGAACGAACGCGGACAGCTCGGCATCGACCATTTGCCCGCGCACTACCGCGTAACGGGTGCCTTGGCGGTTGAGGACGAACACGCCGTCATAGCCGTCACTGGTGAACAGGGTTTTGCCGAGGTTCTGCTCGGTGTACGCCCAGTCGGTGTCGACCTGACCACTCAAATGCTCATAGGCGGTGGTCCAGTAGGCGTAGCTGGTGATGTAGTTTTTCGAGGCAGTGATGCGGTTTTCCAGCGCGCGAGCCGAGTAAAAGCGGGTTTTGTTGATCTCTTCGCTGTCCAGGCGCTCGGCGATACCCAGCAAAGCGACCGCCGCCGCAATCACGCCGCTGACAAACAGCGCTCCGACCGCGAAGGCCAGGCGGCGGGTGACGGCGCTCTGGCGCGGTGGAAGCGGGGCTGCATAGCTGGAAAGGTCCATGTGCTCGTCCTTGATCCGCTGTCTTCTGAATCTAGAACCACGGCGCGGGCGCAATGTTCAGATTGTTCTCGGCGACTGCTCTGAAAGCGTAGTGAACCCCGCGCGATTTGTCTTCCCAAGAGCAGGACGCCGATCAGCGGCCAATCCCGAAAGGGCAAGACTTCCCGCGCAAAAACCGGATAATGGCGGCCATTCGTTTAGCCGTATTCTGGTAATCCCGCATGGAAATCAAGGTCAACTTTCTCGACAACCTTCGACTTGAAGCCAAGTTCGACGACTTCACGGTGATCGCCGATCAGCCCATCCGCTACAAGGGCGATGGCTCGGCACCGGGGCCGTTCGACTATTTTCTGGCATCGTCGGCGTTGTGTGCGGCGTACTTTGTGAAGTTGTACTGCGACACGCGCAATATCCCGACGGAAAACATTCGCCTGTCGCAGAACAACATCGTCGACCCGGAAAACCGCTACAACCAGATCTTCAAGATCCAGGTCGAGTTGCCGGCGGACATCTCTGAGAAAGATCGCCTGGGCATCCTGCGTTCCATCGATCGCTGCACGGTGAAGAAGGTCGTGCAGACCGGCCCGGAATTCATCATTGAAGAAGTCGAAAACCTCGACGCCGATGCTCAGGCGCTGTTGATGCCGGTGGCCGGTTCCGACGCAGGCACCTTCATCGCCGGCAAGGACCTGCCGCTGGAGCAGACCATCGCCAACATGTCGGGCATTCTCGCCGATCTGGGCATGAAGATTGAAATCGCCTCGTGGCGCAACATCGTGCCCAACGTCTGGTCGCTGCACATCCGCGATGCGCATTCGCCAATGTGCTTCACCAACGGCAAGGGCGCGACCAAAGAGGGCGCACTGGCCTCGGCATTGGGCGAGTTCATCGAGCGCCTGAACTGCAATTTCTTCTACAACGACCAGTTCTGGGGCGAAGAGATCGCCAACGCCGAGTTCGTCCACTATCCGGACGAGCAATGGTTCAAGCCGGGCCCGAAAGACGAGTTGCCGAGCGAGATCCTCGACGAATACACCCGGAAGATTTACAACCGTGACGGCGAGTTGCGTGGCTCGAACCTGTTCGACACCAACTCCGGCAACACCCAGCGTGGCATCTGCTCGCTGCCGTTTGTGCGCCAGTCGGACAATGAAGTGGTGTACTTCCCGTCCAACCTGATCGAAAACCTTTACCTGAGCAACGGCATGAGCGCCGGCAACACGCTCGCCGAAGCGCAGGTGCAGTGCCTGTCGGAGATCTTCGAGCGCGCAGTCAAACGCGAAATCCTCGAAGGCGAAATGGCCCTGCCGGACGTGCCGCAAGAAGTGTTGGAGAAGTACCCGAGCATCCTCGCTGGCATCAAAGGCCTGGAAGAGCAGGGCTTCCCGGTGCTGGTCAAGGATGCGTCGCTGGGCGGTGAATTCCCGGTGATGTGCGTGACCCTGATGAACCCACGCACCGGCGGCGTGTTTGCCTCGTTCGGCGCGCATCCGAGCCTGGAAGTGGCGCTGGAACGCAGCCTCACCGAGCTGTTGCAGGGTCGCAGTTTCGAAGGCCTCAACGACTTGCCGCAGCCGACGTTCTCCGGTCAGGCGGTCACCGAGCCGAATAACTTTGTCGAGCACTTTATCGACTCCAGCGGCGTGGTGTCGTGGCGCTTCTTCAGCGCCAAGCCAGACTTCGAATTCGTCGAGTGGGACTTCTCAGGCCAGGGCGAAAACTCCAACGCCGAAGAAGCCGCGACGCTGTTCGGCATCCTTGAAGACATGGGCAAGGAAGTCTACATGGCGGTCTACGAGCACATCGGTGCCAAGGCCTGCCGCATTCTGGTGCCGGACTACTCGGAGATCTACCCGGTCGAAGACCTGATCTGGGACAACACCAACAAAGCCCTGCAATTCCGCGCCGACATCCTCAACCTGCACAACCTGAGCAAAGTCGGCCTGCGCAACCTCGCCCAAGGCCTGGAAAACAGCGAACAGGACGATTACACCGAGATCACCACGCTGATCGGCATCGAGTTCGACGACAACACGCCGTGGGGCAAGTTGACCATTCTGGAATTGCGCTTGCTGATCTGCCTCGCGCTGCAGAAGTACGAGCAAGCCAAGGATCTGGTCGAAGCCTTCCTGCAGTACAACGACAACACCGTTGAGCGCGGCTTGTTCTATCAAGCAGTCAACGTGGTGTTGGAGATGGAACTGGACGAAGATCTGGAACTGGAAGACTACGAAGCCAACTTCCGCCGCATGTTTGGCGACGAGCGTATGGATGCTGCGATTGGTTCGGTTAACGGCAGCGTGCGGTTCTATGGGTTGACGCCGACCAGCATGAAGCTGGAAGGGCTGGATCGGCATTTGCGCTTGATCGAGAGCTATAAGAAGTTGCATACGGCGCGGGCGAATGTGAAGCAGGTTTAAGCCGGTTTCACATTGAGTTCGGCGGTGGATTCACCCCTCATCGGAACGCCGCCCGCCCAGCCCTCTCCCCTAGGAGAGGGAGCCGATTTGTGAGCTTTTCAAAATCCTAGTTCGACTCGATATCTCAGGTCGGCGTATTTCAACCAGCCACCTCGGTCAGTCTCCTTTTCCCAAGGAGAGGGCTGAGGTGAGGATTTTGCAAAACCCGAGTTCGGCTCGATATCTCAGGTCGGCGTATTTCAACCAAACAACTCGGTCAGTCCCCTCTCCCTATGGGAGAGGGTTAGGGTGAGGGGCTTTGGCTTTTTCGCCCATGCGCCGAATCCGCCAGTTGCCCTGTATCGACCCGCACAAACACCGAATCACCCACTGCCGTCAGCAGATCCCCGGCAAACACCTCACAGATCACCCGCGTCTTGCGTCCGACGTCACCCTCGACTTTCGCGCGCAGAGTCAGCGGTACGCCCATCGGTGTTGGTTTGATGAACTTGATGCCGAGGTTACCGGTGACACAGTCGATACGCGGCAGGCTGCCAGGTTCGCGGTTCTCCGCACGGTAGTGGTAAGCCATCGCCGCCCAGTTGGAATGGCAGTCGACCAGCATGGCGATCAGCCCCCCGTAGACCAGATCCGGCCAGCCGCAGTACTTGGCCTCCGGCAGGTGTTCGGCAATGACGTGCACGCCGTCTTCATGCCAATGGCTTTTGACGTGCAAGCCGTGTGGATTGCGGCCGCCGCAGCCGTAGCAGACGCCTTCGGGGGCAGCGAGGTCTTGCAGGGGAGTATCGAGGCTGGACATGGTTTTTATTATCCTGGCGTAGTGAGTCCGGTCAGGCGCAGGCGATTGCGCCCGCCGCGTTTCGATTCGTAGAGTGCCGCGTCGCCTTGTTCGATCAGTGCCGTCAGGTTGACGGGCGTGTTGTCGAACAGGCTGGCGCCGATGCTCAGTGTCACGGCCGCGGTAGTGGGGAATGTCTGTGAGGTGGTGCTCAGAAACTGCTCGCGCAATGTATTGCCCAGTTCCATGACGCGCTCGCCTGATGTGCTGTTGAGTAGGATGACAAACTCGTCACCGCCCAGACGCGCCGTCAGCGCATTGCGCGGCAGCACCGAGCGGATCATCTCGCTCAGTGCGATCAGCAAACGATCCCCGGCGGTGTGGCCGTACTGGTCGTTGACCAGTTTGAAGTTGTCGATGTCGATCAGCAGCAGGGCGCCGGGATGCTCCGGCGAAACCTGTTCGAGCAGGCGCGGTGCGCGTTTTTCCAGAGCGCGGCGGTTGTACAGGGCGGTCAGCGGATCACGCTCGGCGAGGCGGGCGATCTGTTTTTCCCGGCGATAGCGTTCGGTGCCGGTCATCGACAGGGCGATCAACATGATCGCCATCGCACCTTCGACCAGGGAAATCTGGATGATCTCGCCACGAAACGCCGCCAGATCGATCAGCGTGCCGGGGATCACCACGGTCAGGGCTTTGGCCACATAGAAGATCCCGTGACCGAGCAAAACGTAACGCAACTGCACCGCGCCGACGCTCAACGACTTGCCGTGGGGGCGCAGCAGTGAGCTGGCCTTGAGCGTCGCCAGTGCCACCAGCAGCGAATTGGCCGCCAACATGACCTTCGACCACAGCGGCCCGTCCGGCAGCAACAGCATGACCAGCCAGGTGACGAAGATCAGGTACCAGGCCGGCGACAGCCGTATCTGGGTAAAGCGTGCCACGCCGAGCAGGAACAGAAAATGCGCGGTCACCAGCAGCCCGTTGGCAAACCAGATGCCGATCAGCAGAAAACCGCTGCTGCGCAACAGGGCCAGGGTGGAACCGACGGTGATGGTGGCGAAACCGGCGCTCCAGAACAGTAGCGAAGGCTCACGAATGCTGCGCCACTCGATCGCCAGATACAGCGCGGCGGCGGCTGCGAGGGCGATGGAAATGGTCAGCATCGTAGGTGGGTCGAGCGGCATTTCTGGATGAGCCTGTCTGATTGGCAGTGAGACCGGCGATTGTAAGCGTTCGGGCGGCTTTTTCGCAGAGGTCGTGTTGCCGCGCAGACCACTGGCAGCGGGGAGGGCGCGGTTGCTCGCCGCCGCCCCAACCACTGCGCGGATCGGTCATTGCTCGGGCGTGAGCCAGGTGTCGACGACTCGACGATCCAGCTCTTCCCAGTACGCCATGCCCAGCACGCGCGTGGTGTTGAGCCCGCGCAGGTAACCGCGCAACTGATTGGCGGTGTCGATGATTAGCTGCGGGTCTGTGAGGTTTTTGTCCAGCAATATGCTTTCGTACTGGACCAGGTACTCGGCCACACGCTCGCGGAAGTCGGGCAGAACGGCGTCTCGGATCAGGTCAAACGTTCTCAAGGAAGGTTCCTCATGGGTCTTTTTCTACTTGTATTGAGTGTGTATCAGTCTGCACGTCGCGCAACTATTGCTAGAAGTAATAGTGACCATCAAGAAACGCAAGTTCTGCTTTGTCGGCAATCGGCGGAAAATCGCCTCCATCGAACACGCCGCTCAAGGAATCTGCGCGATGAACACACTGACCCGACTGGCTATGGTCGCCCTGCTAACAGGCGGCGCACTGTTCACAGCTCCGACTTACGCAGCGGACGCCGGGTCGTGTCATTTCCAGACCATCACGGGCAGCAGTGCCACGTTGCAACATTCGCAAACCGTGGGTGTGTTGCTCAGCGAGAATACCCTGGACAACCTGCAATACCTTGAGCGTTACCACGACATGGCGGTCAACGGCGCGAAAGATGCGCTCGACTCGCGGATTCGCGAAGCCTTTGTCAGCAGTTCCGATCCGGAACTGGCCATCGACTGGCTGGTGAGTTCATTGCAACAGCAGTTCTTGTCGGTGACCGTATACGACAACCTTGATGCCTTGGTGCAGGCGCATCCGGACGTGGTGGTGAAGCTCGACACCTTCAATCGCTTGCTGACGCAGCAAAACAGCCTGGTCGAAGCGCGCTTCACCGCACGTTTCTACGACGCCGACCTGCAATACATCGGCAAGGCTGAAGGCGCCGTCGAGAAACAGTTGCCATCGGTCTGGGTGCATAACCAGGCGGCGCCGGCCATTGCTGCACAAATCGACAAGCAGCGTGACTTGCAACTCAACGCCTTGAAGCAATTTGATGTGTCGCTCAAGGCGCTGGTGGCGTCGAGCTGAACACTTAAAACATGAATGGCGACGGCGGCTCCGTGAGGCTGAACCGTTGCCGGTTGAACCGAACCTTTATTTTCAGGATGACACCGATGCGTCTTTTCTTTGTGCCTGCTTTGGCCGTTGCCTCTTTGCTGCTCGCCGGTTGCGCTTCGGCGCCGAATAACCCGAGCTTGACTTTGCAGACCAGCAAGACGCCTGCGCAGTACGCCGATTGTGTTGTGCCGAAGTTGCAGGGCAGTGCGTTGAACCCGACGGTTTCGCAGACTCAGCGCAGCTACCGGATTGTGGTGCCGAGCAAGGTTTCGGCTGACAACGTGCTGGAGGCGTACAAGGCGGGTAGTGGCGGAAAGGTGTTTATCTACGAGCGGCATTTGTTGGCTTCGAATCTTTTGCCTTCGAGTTTTGAACGGGCTGCGCAGGATTGCATCTGATTTTGCCCGTTGTGTGTATTTGACTGAGCTCCTTTGGTTGGCCGCAACCAACCAATTTTTTGCCTCGCGCTGTTTATTCGGTTGCGGGGCTTTTTTTTTGGTTCTTGGCGGCCTTTGGGCCGACCAGGCTCGGGGTGTTCTTTGTGAATATCCGTTGCTGCGGTGATGGCTTATTACGGTTTCGCCCTTACGGCGACTCACTTTTTTTCAAACGCCAAAAAAAGTAAGCAAAAAACGCTTGCTCCTACGTGCGGCCCGCTCGCTGGGGCTCGGGGTTCCTTCGCTGCGGGATCGATCCGGGCGCAGCGCCTACGGTTTGCTTCGCTGCACCTCCTCTCGCTGTGTTTGGCTGCGCCAAACGGTCGCTGCGCTCCCACGCCCGGATCAATCCCTCCACTCAGCCTTCCGACGTCGCCCGTGGATCAAGATCAAGAGCAGGCGAGCTGACACTCGGCCTATTGAGTGGTGAAGGGCGCGGGTGTTCGGCTTTGGTTTTGTGGTGGATTTGCCCCTCACCCCAGCCCTCTCCCGAGGGAGAGGGGGCCGGTTTGTGGGCTTTTCAACATCTGAGTTCAACGCGGTATCGCACGTCGGCGTAACTCTCCCAAACACCACCGTCAGTCCCCTCTCCCTTTGGGAGAGGGTTAGGGTGAGGGGCTTTTGATCTGGGCTATGCAGCCGGTTGTTGTAACATGCGGCAACTTCAATCTTGCGAGCAGCGAAAATGGATTCTCACTCGATATTGACCTTCACTCTGGTCGCCGCAATTGCCATCGCCAGTCCGGGGCCGGCGACGTTGATGGCGATCAACAATAGCCTCGCACATGGGCAGCGCAGCACGATCTGGTCGTCGTTGGGTAACGCCAGTGGCTTATTCTGTCTGTCGGCGGCGGCGATGTTGGGGTTGGGGGCGTTGTTGGCCAGTTCGGAACTGCTGTTCAATGCGGTGAAGATCATCGGTGCCGGGTATCTGTTCTACCTCGGCGTCAAGCAGCTGTTCAAGAAAGGCCCGATGCTGCCTGAGGGAGTCGAGGGCGATGCGAGCAAGGTGCGGCCGACGCGCGGCAAGTTGTACAAATCGGCATTCCTGACCGCGGTGACCAACCCCAAGGCGACGATGTTTTTTACGGCGCTGTTCCCACAGTTCATTGATCAGGACGCCGCGCTGCTGCCGCAGTTTCTGATCCTGACTTCGATCTTCATGGCGTTGTCGGTGTCGTCACTGAGCGTTTATGCCGCGCTGGCTTCGCGGGCCAAGGGTGTGTTGACTCGTCCGGCGTTGTCTCGTTGGGTCAGCCGGGTGGTCGGGTCTACGTTTATCGGTTTTGGTGCGGCGATTCTGACGATGCGTCGGCAGACGGCTTAAACCCATTTGAATCGGGCCGGGAAGCTCGCCACGAAGCAGGTTCCCGACTCGGCGCTCGAGGTCACGCTCAACGTGCCGTTGTGTGCCATCGCTATCTGCGAGGCGATGTAAAGCCCCAGTCCCAAGCCCTCGCAACGTTGCCCGGCTTCGGCGCGGGAGAAGGGTTCGAACAGCAAGGGCATCAGCTGCGCTGAAATCGGCGTGCCCTGATTGGTCAGGGAAATCACGATCTCGTCGTTTTCTGCACAGGCTTTGAGGATGATCGGTGTGCTGTTCGAGCCGTGGGTGACGGCATTGCCCAGCAGATTGGAAAGCAACTGACTGATGCGCAACTCATCGCAATAGACGCCCGCCGGCACGTCCAGCTCATCGATGAAAATCGCTTGCGGGTGCGAGGCTTTAACCTCAGCGAGCGTCAATTGCAGGGTCTGCTGCAAGTCATCCACCAGCTTGCGCTGTACCGGAATCCCGCCGCCCAGTCGTCCTCGGGCAAAGTCGAGGATGTTTTCGATCAACACGCCCATGCGTACCGAGCTGTTGCGAATTGCCGCAATCAGGTTGAGCGAACGTTTGTCTTCGGTTTTGCTTTCCAGCAGGTCGGCGCTCATGCGCACCGCACTTAGAGGTGTGCGCAGGTCATGGCCGAGTACGGCGATGAACTGCTCGCGCAGGCGCCCGAGTTCATTGGCGTTGTTCAGCTCGATCTGGGTCGCTTCCAGATGACGGTGCGTGTCCAGGTTCATGGCGATCAATTGAGCGAACAAGGTGAGTGTTTTGGTAATGGCCGGTTCATCGATATTGGCCGGGACCGAGTCGATGGCGCACAGCGTGCCGAAGAACTCGCCGTTGGCTTTGACGATGGGAATGGAAATGTAGCTTTCCAGCCCATAGGTTTTCGGCGTGTGGTGCAGCGAAAAGACCGGGTGCGTACTGGCATGACCGAAGATCACCGGCTGCTGATGCTGGCGGATCTCGTGGCAGATGGTTGATTCGAGCACCAGTTCGCCACCGGGTTTGAGCCCGAAATCAATCGAGTCATCAACGGCGCACGCCACCCAGTTGCTTTCGGTGACCCGTGCCACCGCGGCGAAACGCATGCCGGTGAGGTGTTTGACCATGCTCAGGATGACCGGCACCGAGTCAATACTGCGAATGGCTTCGATGTCGGGTGCAAAGTCCGGGTTGGTCATGGGCGATGCTTCGAGATGAGTTCGCTTACAGACTATCTGGTATTGCCGTTCATGACTAATGCGGCGGGTAGAAAAAACAAGGGCGCCGCGGATTTCCCCGGCGCCCTTGTTTGTTGTGACAGATCGAACGTTATCGACTCAGAACTTGTACTTGGCGGTCAGCATGTAGCTGCGCGGGTTGCCATAGTTGTCGGTGGAACCCCAGGTGACATCGGAGCCGATGGCGGAGTAGTAGACGCGGTCGAAGATATTGTTCGCGTTGACTTGCAGATCCAGGTGTTTGTTGACTTCGTACCCGGCCATCAGGTCGGTGACCGCATAACCGCCCTGTTCGAGGCGGTAGCTACCGTTATTGGCCAGGGTGATGTCGTTGTACATGCGGCTCTGCCAGTAGACGTTGCCGCCCACGCGCAGATTCTGCAGCGGGCCCTGGAAGCGGTACACCGTAGACACCTTGAACAGATGCTCTGGCGTGTCGGTATCGAAACGCTGATTGTTGTTGGCCGGGTTTTCGTCCTTGATGTAGTGCGCGCGGGTGTAGGTGTAGCCGGCGCCGACCTGCCAGTTTTCGGTCAGGGCGCCTTGCAGTTCCATGTCCACGCCTTGGCTGCGCACTTTGCCTGATGTGTTGTAGCAGGTCATGACCGGGCAGCCGAACTGGTTGTCGGCCAAGGTGGCGCGGCCGGTCTGATCCATCTGGAACACCGCCAGACTCGCGTTGAGGGCGCCGTTGAAGTACTCGCCCTTGATGCCCACTTCGTAGTTTTCACCGACGATCGGCTCGAGCACTTTGCCGCCGAGGTCTTTCTGGGTTTGCGGGGTGAAGATGTCGGTGTAGCTGGCGTACACCGAGTGATGGTCGTCCAGCTTGTAGATCAGGCCGGCGTAACGGGTGAGGTTGCGGGTGACCTTGTAATCGCCGTCGGCCGTGCGGTCATCGTAGTCGTACCAGTCGAGGCGGCCGCCGAGGATCAGCGTCAGCGGGTCGGCCAGGCTCAGGCGGGTGGTCAGGTACACGGCGTCCTGGGTGGTGACGCTGCGGGTTTTGCCGTCACGGACGAAGTCGGGCTTGGGCGCGCCGATCGGCCAGGCGGTGGTGTACGGGTCGTACTCTTTGGTGGTCCCGTCATACACACGGTTGCTCGCGCCAACGACCAGTTCATGGGTGCGGCCGAACGCTTCGAACGGGCCGCTGGCGAAGGCGTCGAACGCACGCTGCTTGTCGGTGTGATGGGATTGATAAGCCGTGGTTTCCAGTGGACCGGCGTAACGCGACAGGTAGGTTCCTGAGAACTCGCCGTCGAGGGTCGACGAGGAGCCGGCGACGTGCAGTTTCCAGTCGTTGTCGAAACGATGCTCCACTTCACCGAACACGGTGTCGATTTGCAGTTTGCGGTTTTCCCAGTCGGTGCCCGGATAGGTGGAACGGGGCAGATCGAGGTGGTGGCCATTGGTGCCCAGCGGCAGACCGCCCCAGAAATAGTTGGTCTGTTCATTCTGCCGGGAGAACCCGAGGGTCGCGGTGGTGCTGTCGCTCAGGTCGGCCTCACCGATGGCGTAGAACAGGCCATGGTCGTTCTCTTCCTTGTCGCGGAAACTGTCGGCGCCCTGATAGGAACTCACCACTCGGCCGCGCAAGGTGCCACTGTCGTTCAGCGGGCTGGAGGCATCGATTTCGCCACGGTAGTCGTCCCAACTGCCTGCTGCGCCGGTGAGGGTCACGCGTTGATCGGCGGTCGGCCGTTTGCGCACCATGTTGATCGCCGCCGACGGGTTGCCGGCACCGGTGACCAGCCCGGTTGCACCGCGGACGATTTCGACACGGTCGAACATCGCCAGGTTTGGTTGCACCGCCATGGTGTAAGGCGAGTACGCGCTGGGCAGGCCGTCGTACATGATGTTGTCGATGTCGAAACCGCGCGCCTTGTACGTCTGCCGTCCCGGACCGCTGGTCTGGCTGAGAAACAGTCCCGGTGTGCCTTTCACCACATCGTTGATGCTGGTCATGTTCTGGTCGTCCATGCGCTGACGAGTGATGACCGTCACCGCCTGAGGCGTTTCGCGCATGGTCAATGACAATTTGGTCGCCGTCCGCATCGGGCCGGTGGTGTAGGACTGGGTGTCTTCGGTGGTGCTGCTCATCTGGGTAGCGCCGATTTCGGTGGCGTCCAGTTCCAGCGTGCTCGCCGGCGCGGCTTTTTCAGGCGTAGCGGGTAATGCTTCATCTGCCAGCGCAGGGGTGATGCTGGCCATGCATATGGCCAGCGCCAGGAGGTTCGGTGAACGGTTTGGACGACGGTAAATGGTGCGAAACGACATCAATCTGCTTCCCCAAATGATACGAAAACGAATCCAGTGCGAGTGCGTGTAGGAATTATTCGCATTAGTGTGTCAGATCATTCCGACTGAAGAAAGCCGTACGAGTCAGTTAGTTAACGAATTTTTCACAATCGTCCAAGCGCTCTGCGTCGAGGGTTGGCGCAGAGTTGCGATTTTTTAGGCGCGTGCGAGGGGGCGAAGCGAGGCGCAGCGGACCGATCACAAAAGCGTGCGACCGGCCCTGCGGATGTGCGGGAGTAAAGGCGTCAGTTCAGATCATCAGCCTGATGACGTTCGGGCACCTGAGTCGCCTCATCGCCCCACGTGCGGTTGACGCGCTGGCCGCGAATAACCGCCGGCCGCCTGGCAATGTCCTCGGCCCAGCGCTGCACATGCGTGTATTCGTGGGCCGCGAGAAACTCGGCGGCGGAGTAGACATTGTTGCGCACCAATTGCCCGTACCACGGCCAGACGGCGATGTCGGCGATGGTGTAACTGTCACCGGCCAGGTAGGCGCTTTGCGCCAAACGCCGATCCAGCACATCCAGTTGCCGCTTGGCTTCCATGGTGAAGCGGTTGATCGGGTACTCCATTTTTTCCGGTGCGTAGGCGTAGAAATGCCCGAAACCGCCGCCCAGATACGGCGCCGAGCCCATCTGCCAGAACAGCCAGTTCAAGGTTTCGGTGCGGCCAGCAGGATCTTTTGGCAGGAAGGCGTCGAATTTCTCCGCCAGATACAGCAGGATCGAACCCGACTCGAACACGCGAATCGGCGGTTCAACGCTGTGATCCAGCAACGCCGGTATTTTCGAGTTCGGATTGATCTCGACAAAACCGCTGGAGAACTGATCGCCTTCGCCAATGCGGATCAGCCACGCATCGTACTCGGCAGCGCTGTGACCCAACGCCAACAACTCTTCCAGAAGAATCGTCACTTTGACGCCGTTGGGCGTGGCCAGTGAATACAGCTGCAACGGATGCTTGCCGACCGGCAGCGTCTTGTCGTGGGTAGGGCCGGCAATCGGCCGATTGATGCTGGCGAACTGGCCACCGGACGGGGCTTCGTTTTTCCAGACCTGGGGCGGAACGTACGGCGTTTTGCTCATGTAAGGGGCCTCATCGTTGGCGAGTGGAAAAATACCTGCTGAGAATAGACAGGACACCACAGAACCGGCTTCGTATTCCAGAGCGCGATGGATTTCTGTGCTTGCAATTGCCCGCTGCACTGAGACTGGCCAAATCACCGCGGCCGTTCGAGAACTGCGCCAACAGCACAGCCTTCAGGACATGGCTGAGCGAAGCGATGAGCGCCTGCTTGCTTCAGGTCGACGGTGATTTGCACCGCGATTGATCGGTCGCATCAGTCATTTCGCGCGCAGGTAGCGAACCCATTCGCTGGCTTTTCTGAAGCCATAAAAACCCAGGATCGAGACGGCGATGATCGCGACCATCGGCCCGATCACACCCAGCCCTGTGGTCATCTGGGTGTAGGCCGCGAGGGACAGGGCAAGCACTGCATAGCCGGCGAGGTATTTCCTGTAGGCGATCAAGAGCATTGGCACCATCAGGACGACGAACAGATGAGTGGCGATGGTGATCAGGATTTCTGCGACCAATTGAACTGGTACGCTGCCCATGGATGCCTGAGCCATGGTTATTTCGGCGTCGTACAGAAACATCTGCAGCGCAATGACGCTTATTGCGGCCATTACCAGCGCAGAGAAGGCCGCTATTTTTGAGCGTTTCATCTGATCTCCAAAGGGTGAAGCAACGTTTGATGATTGAATCTTTCACGCTCAGCGCTGCGGCCATTGATCCTTGATTTCAAACCATGGCGCCTTCGACGTCACTTCGACGTGTTGCTGTTTTTCCGTGGTGAACGTCGTGTCCAGCGTGCCCAGGGCTACCGAAATCCAGTCGCGGTACTCATCCTGATGGTTTGCCCAGAACAGCGACGAGCCGCAGTTCAGGCAGAACTGGCGTTGTACCGATTGCGAAGACTGATAGGCCTTGAGCTGTTCGGCGCCCTCCAGCAGTTCCAGGTTCTGGCGCAGCACGCTTCCATAGCTGGCAAACGCCGCGCCGTGGCTTTTGCGGCATTGGCTGCAATGGCAGTGCGAAAGCGCTTTGGGCCGTGAGCGGATCTGGTATTTCACCGCTCCGCACAGGCAACTGCCCCGGAAGGTCTGAGGGGAGGGCGTCAGCATTGTTATTGCGGTTCCTTGTAAGTGATGGCTTGTTTCAAATGGTCAGGTGTCTGCGCCAGGAACCCGGTGATGAGGGAAATCACTTGTTGCTGGATCTGCGCACGCGGGCGGCCACCCTCGCCATCGGTGCAGATAATGCTGTCGCCTGGCACGTCCTCGTCAAGCATGGCCACGGCCCCAGGTTTGCAGATCGCCATGAACGTGAAATGGCTGGCGTCGCTGATCTCGACGTAACGCGATAAGGTTTTCGGCAGGCGTTTGGCGAGATCGACGGATTCCAGTTGCGCAGGCAATTCTTTCGACGGTACGCCGGCAGCGATCACCAGGATCGGCACGGGGTAGGCCGCCAGACTTGCATCGGTCATTCCGCGCGACAGACCCAGGTCCAGTGAAACCACGGCAGTCACGCGCTTGTCACGCAAATCGGCGGCCAGTCGGGCTTTCGATTGCGCGGTGCTTGCCGTGTTCATTTGGTTGTACGCCGTGCAACTGGCCAGTTGCGGATGGGCTTTGCAGTCTTCGGCAAAGCGCTCGGGGTCGAAGCGTGCACCGCCGGCTTCGAGTACCGTCCAGCCGCCGAGAGAATGGCCGACGATGGCAATTCGATCCTTGGCCACTGCGCCGAATTTTTCCGGTTGCGCCGTCACTGCATCGATGGCCCGACTGAGGTCAACGGGACGCTGCCACAACTGTGCCGCGGCTTGCGGACTGCGGTCGCGACTGGTGGTGCCGGGATGGTTGACTGCCGCGACGATGTAACCCTGATGCGCCAGCGCACTGGCCAGCCAGGTCTGGTTGATCCAGCTTCCGCCATTGCCGTGGGACAGCACCACCAATGGATGCTCGCCCTTGGCGGCCGGGGCGTCGAGCACCGCCGGTGCGCCAACGAAGACCGGGTTGTCGCCAAATAATTGTGGCGTCTTGGCCGTGGTCGAACCGGGGTACCAGACGACCATTTCCACTGGGCGCTCGTTACGTGGATCCGCCAGCGTGGCGTACTGGAAACCAACGGGCTGAGCGTCAGCGAATGCGTGGCTGCTCAAGCCGATCAGAAGTAGCGCGCCGAGAGATTTTTTCATTGTTGTTATCTTCCGTGATAGGCCGATTGTGCGAAGCGGACTTTGACTGATTTCGTGTGCTTCAGCGAGTGTCTTTGAACCCTTCGACGAAAACATTTGTTGTCGGCCAGCGTGCGATCAAATCTGCGCTCAGATAATCCAGGAAGGCCTTGACCTTCGGCGTCATCGCCGCACGCTCCTGAACACAGGCGTAGATATCCATCGGCTCGACGACGGCGTCGCTATGTTCGAGCAGCGGCACCAGTTGCCCGCTCGCCAGATAAGGTGCCGCCACGAACTCTGCCAGCCTCGTGACCCCGGCCCCGTGAACAGCCATTTGCGCCAGCGCATCGATGTCATCGCTGATCGCGGTGGCATTGATATTGGCGTCGAAACGCTGGCCGTCACGGATAAAACTCCAGCGCAGAAAGCGCCCGTCCAAGGGATAACGAAAGGCCAGGCAGGCGTGGTTGTGCAAGTCATCTGGCGATTGCGGCCACCCAGCGCGCTGCAGATAGGCCGGCGCGGCGCACATGATGAAGGGCAGTGAAACGATCTTGCGCGCGACGATACCGTCCTCCAGTTGCGGCTTGATCCGCAGGCTCAGATCGAAGCCGTCGTGGATGTGATTGATCTTGCCGTTGGTGGTCGAGAGTTCGATGAGCAGGCGTGGGTGTTGCGCGGCGAAACCGGCGATCAGTGACGCCAATACATGGCGGCCGAATGCGGATGTAGAGGCGATGCTCAGACGGCCCTGCAATTCGGTTTCATCGCTATTGATCGAGCTCTGCGCGGACTCCAGATCCGCTGCAATGCGCCGGACTTTCTCGTAATACACCGCGCCGTTTTCGGTCAGTGCCATGCTGCGCGTGGTGCGTTGCAACAAGCGAGCGCCGAGGTGTGCTTCCAGCCGGTTGATCGTCTGGCTTACCGCCGCCGCGCTCACGCCCAGCGTCTTGGCGGCGCCGACAATCGAGCCCGATTCCACCACTTTGATAAAACTGGCAATCGCAGTTAACAGATTCATTCATCGTCCCGTTCAGGGTTGATTCGTAAGTTCTGCTTTATAAAGTACCTGCGATTGAGCGTCTAGTTGCACGGGGGCGGCTTTGCTAACGTGCGGTCTCCCTGTCAACGGATGGAAACGCCATATGAATCAACCGACAAGCTCCGAAGCCTTGCTTATCAGCCGTCGCAAGCTGTCGCCACGTGCCACGCCGTATGTGTTCGCGTTGTACATGGCGACGATCATGGCGTTTCTGATGTCGTTGGTGATCACCGCCGCCAACTCGGGCATTGATAAAGACTACCTGAGTAATGCCTTGCACGCCTACAAGCTGGCGATGCCCGTGGCGTTTTTGTGCATCCTCGTCGTGCGGCCGATTGTGGTGAAACTGGTGGCGTGGACGGTGCATCCGCATCGTTGAAAAAGCCCCGCCTCAGCAGTAACTGTTCTGGCGCCTTCGCGAGCAGGCTCGCTCCCACATTTCAACTCAATTCCCTGTGGGAGCGAGCCTGCTCGCGAATAGCCTCACCGTTGATCGACAGGTCTTGTGGGGGACTCAAAAAAACAAACAAGGATTGGCCTGAGGAAATCCATCGAAACTTCGCCAACAACCCGACTGTCCAGACCCTTACACCTCTTGGCAGATGTTCTGCCGGGACAGCTCCATGCAGCGGAGAAAGACGAGGATCGAGATGACGATGACAGTGGGAGATTTTCTGGTTGAACGGCTCAGCGAGTGGGGCGTTACGCGGATTTTTGGCTATCCGGGGGATGGCATCAACGGCGTGTTCGGCGCGCTCAGCCGGGCCAAGGGAAAGATCGAATTCGTCCAGGCGCGGCATGAAGAAATGGCCGCGTTCATGGCCTCGGCACATGCCAAGTTCACCGGTGAGTTGGGTGTGTGCATCGCCACTTCCGGGCCAGGTGCCTCGCACCTGATCACTGGCCTCTACGACGCACGCATGGACCACATGCCGGTGTTGGCCATCGTCGGTCAGCAGGCGCGCACGGCGCTCGGCAGTCACTACCAGCAAGAGCTCGATCTGGTGTCGATGTTCAAAGACGTCGCCGGGGCATTTGTGCAGCAAGCATCCGCGCCTTCGCAGGTGCGGCATTTGCTCGATCGGGCAGTGCGGACCGCCGTGGGCGAGCGTCGGGTAACTGCGCTGATTCTGCCCAACGATTTGCAGGAGCTGAAATACCAAGCACCGGCGCGCGCCCATGGCACCGCGCATTCCGGGGTTGGTTACACGAAACCCAAAGTGCTGCCTTATGACGTCGATCTGCAGCGTGCCGCCGACGTTTTGAACGCGGGCGAAAAGGTCGCGATTCTGGTCGGCGCCGGGGCATTGCAAGCGACTGATGAAGTCATCGCGGTGGCGGAAAAACTCGGCGCCGGCGTCGCCAAGGCGCTGTTGGGCAAAGCCGTGTTGCCGGACGATTTGCCTTGGGTCACCGGCAGCATCGGCCTGCTCGGCACTGAACCCAGCTACAAATTGATGAGCGAATGCGACACCTTGCTGATGATCGGTTCGGGTTTTCCGTACTCGGAGTTCCTGCCCAAGGAAGGTCAGGCCCGTGGCGTGCAGATCGATTTGCAACCCGACATGCTCAGCCTGCGCTATCCGATGGAGGTCAATCTGGTCGGCGATTCGGCGGAAACCCTCGCCGCGTTATTACCACTGCTCGAACAGAAAACCTCCAGCAAGTGGCGCAAGAAAGTCGAAGGCTGGCGCGGTAGCTGGGAGAAAACCCTGGAAAGGCGTGCGATGGCCAAAGCCGACCCGGTCAACCCGCAAAGGGTGGTGTATGAGCTGTCGCCGCGCCTGCCCGATGAGGCAATCATCACCAGCGACTCCGGCTCGTGCGCCAACTGGTTTGCCCGTGACCTGAAAATCCGCCGTGGCATGCAATGCTCGTTGTCCGGTGGTCTGGCGTCCATGGGGGCGGCAGTGCCTTACGCAATTGCCGCCAAGTTTGCTTATCCCGAACGTCCGGTGATCGCGCTGGTGGGTGACGGCGCAATGCAGATGAACAACATGGCCGAACTGATTACCGTCGCCAAGTATTGGCGGCAATGGGCGAGCCCGAAATGGATCTGCGCGGTGTTCAACAACGAAGATCTCAATCAGGTGACCTGGGAACAGCGGGTGATGGAGGGCGATCCGAAGTTCGAAGCTTCGCAAAGTATTCCGGACGTGCCTTATCACTTGTTTGCCATTTCCATAGGCCTGAAAGGCATTTTTGTCGATCGCGAAGAAGACGTCGCCGCTGCCTGGGAAAAGGCACTGGCCTCGGAGGTGCCGGTGGTGATCGAGTTCAAGACCGACCCGAACGTGCCGCCGTTACCGCCGCACATCAAGCTTGAACAGGCGAAGAAATTCGCCACGACATTGCTCAAGGGCGATCCGGATGAGGCGGGGGTGATCGTGCAGACTGCGAAACAGGTGCTGGGAGCGGTGTTGCCCGGCAAGAAATAACCGGTTAACACACAGGTTGATCGTTCCCGCGCTCTGCGCGGGAACGATCAGCGCCTACAGGTGAGGAGGTGTGTTTTTGATTTTTATCGGCTGTGCAGGCTGGAGTCTGGGGCGCGAACACTGGCCGGCATTTCCCGTAGAGGGCACGCATTTACAGCGCTATGCCGCGCGCCTCAATGGCGTGGAAATCAACAGCTCGTTCTATCGTCCGCATCGCCGGCAGACCTATGCGCGCTGGGCGGATGGCGTGCCGGAGGGCTTTCGCTTTTCGGTGAAAATGCCCAAACACATCAGTCATGAATTGCGCCTCGCCGGGTGCGAATCAGCGATGGACAAGTTTCTGACTGAATGCGGCGGGTTGGGCGAGCGCCTTGGCTGCTTATTGGTGCAATTGCCGCCATCGCTGGCGTACAACGAAGCCATCGCCGAAGCCTTCTTCGTGATATTGCGTCAGCGCTTCTCTGGCCCTGTGCTGCTTGAGCCACGGCATGAATCGTGGGTCAGCGCTGAGCCAGTGTTGAAGACTTTTCAGATCGCCCAAGCGGCCGTCGATCCCTCGCGCATCAGCGGTGATGCAGCGCCCAGTGGCTGGGCGGGCACCCGTTACTGGCGCCTGCACGGTTCACCGCGCATTTACCACAGCGCCTACGATTCCACTTATCTGCAAAACCTTGCACAAGCCCTGCAGTCAGCGGCCGCAGCAGGTGCCGCGACCTGGTGCATTTTCGACAACACCGCCAGCGGCGCAGCGCTGGGCAACGCCTTGACGCTGGCGCAGATTCAGGCGGCCGTGAAACTCAACCTGGCGAAAAAGCCCTCACCCTAACCCTCTCCCAGGGGGAGAGGGGACTGACCGAGTCGTTTGTGCAAGTTACGCCGACTTGAAATACCGAGTTGAACGCAAGATCTGAAAAGCACACAAATCAGCTCCCTTTCCCACTCGCCCCGTGGGGAGAGGGAACTGACCGAGTCGTTTGTGCAAGTTACGCCGACTTGAAATACCGAGTTGAACGCAAGATTTGAAAAGCTAACAAATCGGCTCCCTTTACCCCTCTCCCCGTGGGGAGAGGGAACTGACCGCGTTGCTCGCGCAAGTTACGCCGACTTGAAAGACCGAGCTGAACGCAAGATCTGAAAAGCACACAAATCAGCTCCCTTTCCCACTCGCCTCGTGGGGAGAGGGGACTGACCGAGGTGTTTGTGCAAGTTACGCCGACTTGAAAGACCGAGTTGAACGCAAGATCTGAAAAGCACACAAATCGGGCCCATTTCCCACTCGCCCCGCGGGGAGAGGGGACTGACCGAGGTGTTTGTGCAAGTTACGCCGACTTGAAAGACCGAGCTGAACGCAACATCTGAAAAGCACACAAATCGGCTCCCTTTCCCCCTCGCCCCGCGGGGCGAGGGGGCTGGCCGAGGTGTTTGTGCAAGTTACGCCGACTTGAAATACCGAGTTGAACGCAAGATTTGAAAAGCACACAAATCGGCTCCCTTTCCCCCTCGCCCCCTGGGGGGAGAGGGCTGGGGTGAGGGGGTAGAGCCAGCAGACGGTTGCGATCGCCTGAAAAAACACTAATTACCATCGGCCACTTTGCGCTCTATCTCATCGATCTTGCGCTGCAGCGTCTCGGCGTCCTGCTCCTTCACTCTTGTGGACGAGGGCGTGATGACCTTATCCACGGCTTCGCTGTCATCGTCCCGGTCTTGAAGATCGCGCTCGACCACATTCACCGATTTGCCGGACGTATCGGTTGGCGGGGCGTTCGGGGTTTTATCGTTGCTGTTCATGTTGGTGACCTCCAGTGGTGTAAACATTGGAGGCAGGCAGTGCGGCAGGCGTTCGATATTTTTGCCGGGTTGTGCCGAATGGCGCCCTCCCGCGATGGAGAGGGCGCGCTGACGGTTTTCAGTCCTTGAGAATGTCGCGATCCTTGGTTTCCGGCAGGAAGAACGTGCCCAGTACTGCCGTCATCACCGCGATCACGATCGGGTACCACAGCCCGTAATAGATATCCCCGGTCGCTGCGACCATGGCAAACGCCACCGTCGGCAGGAAGCCGCCGAACCAGCCGTTGCCGATGTGATAGGGCAGCGACATCGAGGTGTAGCGGATGCGGGTCGGGAACAGCTCGACCAGCCACGCGGCAATCGGGCCGTAAACCATGGTCACGTAGATCACCAGCACGGTCAGCAGGAGCAACACCATCGGGTAGTTGGTTTTCGCCGGGTCGGCTTTCTCCGGATAACCAGCCTCCTTAAGTGCGGTGCCGAGGGTCGCGGTGAACGCATCATTGCGCGTCTTGAAGTCGGCGGCTGGCAGCGCACTGCCTTCGAAGCTCTCGACGACTTTGTCACCGATGCGCACTTGCGCGACGGTGCCGGGTTCGGCGATCACGTTCTCATACGGGATCGCCCGCTTCGCCAGCAGGGTCTTGGCCAGGTCGCAGGAACTGGTGAATTTGGCCTTGCCCACCGGGTCGAACTGGAACGAACACTGGTCCGGGTTGGCGATCACCTTGACCGGGTTTTTCTCCTGGGCGATGAACACGTCGGGGTTGCCGTACTGGGTCAGCGCGTGGAAGATCGGGAAGTAGGTCAGCGCCGCCAGAATGCAGCCGACCATGATGATCGGCTTGCGCCCGATGCGGTCGGAGAGACTGCCGAAAATCACGAAGAACGGCGTGCCGATCAGCAGTGAACCGGCGATCAGCAGGTTGGCGGTTTGCGGGTCGATCTTCAGCGTTTGCAGCAGGAAAAACAGCGCATAGAACTGCCCGGTGTACCAGACCACCGCTTGCCCGGCCGTGCCGCCAAGCAGTGACATGATCACCACTTTGAGGTTGTCCCAGCGTGCAAAGGATTCGGTCAGCGGCGCTTTCGACGCCTTGCCTTCGGCCTTCATTTTCTGGAATACCGGTGACTCGCTCAGTTGCAGGCGGATGTACACCGAGACGATCAGCAGCAGGATCGACAGCAGAAATGGAATCCGCCAGCCCCACGCTTCGAAGGCTTCAGTGCCCAGCGCCGTGCGGCAGGCGAGGATGACCAACAGCGACAGAAACAGGCCGAGGGTCGCGGTGGTTTGAATCCACGATGTGAAGAAACCACGCCTGTTGCGCGGCGCGTGTTCGGCCACGTAGGTCGCGGCGCCGCCATACTCGCCGCCCAGTGCCAGACCTTGCAGCAGGCGCAGGGTAATCAGGATGACCGGGGCAGCGACACCGATGGTCGCGTAGCCAGGCAAAATACCGACAATCGCGGTCGAGACGCCCATGATGACGATGGTGATGAGGAACGTGTGTTTGCGCCCGATCATGTCACCGAGCCGGCCAAACACAATCGCTCCGAATGGCCGCACCGCAAACCCCGCCGCGAAGGCCAACAAGGCAAAAATGAACGCGGTGGTTTCGTTGACGCCGGCGAAGAAATGCTTGGCGATGATCGCCGCCAGTGAGCCGTACAGGTAAAAGTCGTACCACTCGAAAACCGTGCCCAGGGAAGACGCGAAGATGACCTTGCGCTCCTCCTTGGTGATGCCGCCGCTGCGCGGTGGACTGCCGGTGGATGCTGTGTCGATTGTGGCCATGGGTGTTCTCCGTCGTGCTTATTGTTGAAGGCCGGAGTCCCCGTTACCGCTTATCGCACTCTGGCCTTGTGGCGTATGCCGCAACTGCTCTCGCGTGAAACTTGCACAGTCTGACTGCCTCGCATTGCTGCAAGGTTTCCTGAAGCATAATCAGCTTTTGCCAGATATCCACCCGCCGGCCCGCGCATCAGGCTTTGACCCAGCGCTGACGACTCCACGCACTCAGCCAGTCGACCACAAACACCAGCACCAGCATTGCCAGAATTACCGTACTGGCTTGCGCTTCCTGAAACAGGCTGAGGCTCACATAAAGCATCTGCCCAAGCCCACCGGCACCGACAAAACCCAGCACGCTGGCCATGCGAATATTGTTTTCCCAACGATACAGAATGTAGGCGAGCAGCTGCGGCGCCAAGTTCGGTAGTGTGCCGTAGCAGAACGCAAGGATTGGATTGCCGCCCTGCAATCGAATCGCTTCGGCCGGTTGCGGCGGGGTGTTTTCCAGAGCTTCGGCGAACAAGCGGCCGAGCACGCCGGTGGTGTGCAGAGCGAGGGCGAGGGTGCCGGCGTTCGGGCCGAGGCCGGCGGCAAGCACCATCAGCGCCGCCCAGACCAGTTCCGGAATCGCCCGCAAGGCATTGAGCAGCAGGCGCGAGGCGCTTTGCAGCGGCCAGCCGAACCGTCCGGCGGCAGGCAACGCAAGGACTATGCCGAACACCGCCGCGAGTAGCGTGCCGAGGGCCGACATCGCCAACGTTTCCAACGAACCGTGGAAGATTGCCTTGAGGTAATCCGCGCTCAGATCCGGGCTGAGAAAACGCTGCACATACGCGCCCATCTGCTTGAGGCTGGTGGCGCTGCCCAGTTCGCCGAGATCGAGCCCCAGATAAACGAAGGAGGCGATGACCGCCAACGCAATGGCCGCGATCAGCAGCAGGTTGAGCAGGCGATTCATGTCAGCCTCCAGCGCAACAAGCGGCTGAGTTGATCGGCGGCCAGCACCAGAATCAGGAAGCACAGCAGAATACTGGCGACTTCACCGCCGGCGAACATGCGGATCGACAGGTCAATCTGCTGACCCAACCCTCCGGCGCCAACAAAGCCCATCACCACGGATGCGCGGATCGCGCACTCCCAGCGATAGACCGTATACGACAGCAGTTCCGACGCGACATTGGGCAACGTGCCGTAAGCAAACGCTGCCAGTCGGCCGCTACCGGCCTGCAACAACGCGTGTGCCGGGCGCTGGTCAGTCGACTCGAAAATCTCCGCGTAGACCTTGCCGAGCATGCCGCTGTACGTGATGGCGATCGCCAGTACGCCCGCCGCCGTACCCAGTCCAACAGCGCGGACAAACAACAGCGCCCAGACGATTTCCGGAACGCTGCGCAAAAAGATCAGCAAACCGCGAACCGGCCAGCGCAGCAGACGCCCCAGACGACTGGGTACACCACCGCGCGAGGCGGCGGACAGCGACAGCGCGCGGCTGGCAATCAGGCCGGCCGGTATCGCCAGCAACAGCGCCAATGCCATGCCGGCGGTGGCGATGGCCAGGGTTTGCAGAGTGGCTTTGAGCAGTAACTGGAGAAACGCTTCGTCGTGCGCTGGTGGCCAGAATTGCGCGACAAAACGGCCCATTTCATTCTGGCTATCGGGCAGCAGCACGCCCAGATTCAACTCGCTGAGCTGAATGCCCGGCCACAGCAAGGCAATCGCCAATAGCGTCAGCAGCAGCCGTGGCCACGCCGCGGGATCGCGTGAATCGGCTTTCAGCATCGTGGAATCTGCACAGTCAAAGGCGCCACCGCAGCGGTCGGCGATTGCAGTTTTTCGTTGGCGTACAGCGCGTCGAGCATTTCCGGGGTGACGCGATCAGAAGGGCTGTCGAACAGAATCTGCCCGTCGCGCAAACCGATGATCCGAGGGAAGTGCGACAACGCCAGATCCACCGCATGCAGGCTGGCCACCAGCGTGACGTTATGTTCGCGGGCATGCCGCGAGAGGATCGACAGCGTGTGCCCGGCCATCACCGGGTCCATCGCCGACACCGGCTCATCGGCCAGCAGAATTTCCGGCGCCTGATACAACACGCGAGCGATGCCGACACGTTGCAGCTGACCGCCAGACAGTTGCTGGCAATGGGCGAACAATTTGTCGCCCAGATCCAGCCGCGCCAACGCCGCGCGTGCACCAGCCACATCCAGCGGATGCAACAGGTTCAACAGACTTTTACCCAGACTCCACTGGCCGAGCTTGCCGGCCAATACGGCTGTCACAACGCGCTGACGCGGCGGCAACGGCGGCGCCTGATGCACCAGACCGATTCGCGCACGCAGGCGTTGGCGCTGGCGGGCGGACAAGTGCCAGGCGCGTTCACCCAACACTTCAATTTCACCGCTGCTGGGCCGCAACGCGGTAGCCAGCAGGTTGAGCAAACTCGATTTACCGGCCCCGGACGGGCCAATGATCGCGACCTGTTCGCCGACGCCAATCTGCAAATCGACACCGCGCAGGGCGTCGACGCCATTGGCGTGGCGCAGGCTGCCCTGGTTGAGGCTCAGGGTCATTTCAGCAGTTCGGCAGCGCGGGCGGCTTCCTCGATGCCCTTGTAGTTCTCAGGCTTGGTCTCGATAAAACGGCTGGCGGCCTGCAGATCAAGAATCTTTTTCTGCTCCGGGTTGGCCGGGTCCAGATCGAGGAAAGCTTTTTTGATTTTCGCCGCCAGAGCCGGGTCGAGGGTGCCGCGCACGGTCCAGTTGTAATCGAAGTAGGTCGGGGTGGTGGCGAAGACCTTGACCTTGCTGGTGTCGACCTTGCCGGCGTCGACCAGTTTCTGCCAGACGCTGGCGTTCAGTACACCGGCGTCAACCTTGCCAGCCTGCACCCAGGCCACGGTGGCGTCGTGGGCGCCGGAGTAGGCAACGCGACTGAAATAACCCTCAGGCTTGATGCTGTCGTTTTTCAGCATAAAGTAACGCGGCATCAGGCTGCCGGAGGTGGACGACACCGAACCGAAAGCGAAGGTCTTGCCCTTCAGGTCGGCGAGGCTATGCACATTCGGGTCAGCAGTAATGAATTTGCTGGTGAACTGCGCATCCTGTTCACGCTGCACCAAGGGAATGACCGGCGTCGTTGCATCGGTTTTCAAGCGTGCCTGCACAAACGTGAAGCCGCCGAGCCAGGCCATGTCGAGGCGATCGGTCGCCAGTGCTTCAACCACTGCCGGGTAATCGGCCACCGGCACGAATTGCACCTTCATGCCCAGTTGCTGTTCCAGATAGGCACCCAGCGGTTCGAACTTGCGCAGCAACTCGGTCGGGGCTTCATCGGGAATCGCGCTGACGCGCAAAACGTCGGCGGCTTGCACCATCAAAGTAGAAAAGGACAGGGCCAGGCCGGCGGTCAGTGCCAGTGTTCGTTTGAGCATGGAATTCTCCGTTTCGTGAGCGTCAAAAGGGCTGAAGTGGCGACGTGAGGCGCAAACTCAGGGTAGACGAAACGGCGAGGTTATACGCATTCGAGGCGGCAAAGGCCAGCATTGGAGCTTTACGATGTTTTACGCCCTGTCCCTGTAGGCGCTGCGGCACGCTGCGATCTGTTGATGTTGATCTTTAAAATCAAAATCAACAGATCGCAGCGTGCCGCAGCATCAGGTTTGATGCATGTCAGGATCCAGGCAGCTTCGCAATCACCTTGATCTCGAAATCAAACCCGTACAGCCACGTCACGCCCACCGCCGTCACCGTCGGATGCGGCGCGTCGCCCCAGAACTCTGTCAGCACGACATTCCAGATCGTCTCGAATTTCGACGGCGGATCGACGATGAACACGGTGACATCGACCACGTCGTCAAAGCTGCAACCGGCCTCGGTGAGAATCGCATTCAGGTTGTTGAAGGCCTGGCGCACCTGATTCTCCAAGTCCGGTTCGGGCGTGCCGTCCTCGGTACTGCCGACTTGCCCTGAGACAAACAGGAATCCGTTGGAACGAATCGCCGGCGAGTAGCGATGGCGTTCATAGAGCGTGCGTCGTGCGGGTGGGAAAACTACATCGCGCTGAGTCATCGGGGGTGTCTCCATCGGTGAGTTGATGGGGGCCACTTTAGGTATTTGCAGCTGATCGATAAACGCGCAAGCTTGGCGTTCACTGTTTGTAAAATCCAAACAATCGGGGGGCGCAGCTTGGACCGTTTTGACGCAATGCAGGCCTTTGCCCGGGTGGTCGAGGCGGGGAGTTTCACCAAAGCGGCGGAAACCTTGCACATGAGCAAGACCACCGTGACCCAACTGGTTCAGCAGTTGGAGGCGCGGCTGCGGGTGAAATTGCTCAATCGCACCACGCGCAAGGTCAACGTCACCGCCGATGGCGCCGTTTATTACGAACGGGTGATCAAGTTACTCGCGGATATGGACGACGCCGAAACCAGCCTGCCCGGCGCGGCGGCGTTGCCCAAAGGGCGATTGCGCGTGGACGTTCCGAGTCCGTTCGCACGGTTGATTCTGGTGCCGGCCCTGCCTGAGTTTCACGCGCGTTATCCGGACATTCAGATCGACATGGGCGTCAGCGACCGTATTGTCGACATCATTGATGAGAACGTCGACTGCGTGGTGCGCGGGGGCGAACTCATGGATCTGTCGCTGATGGCGCGCAAGGTCGCTGATCTGGAACTGGGCGTGTTTGCCGCGCCGCAATACCTGGCCCGTGCCGGTACGCCTGCGCACCCACGGGACCTGGAAGACAGCCATCATCGGGTCGTCGCTTTTCTCTGGGCACGCACCGGCAGACCGGTACCGTACGCCTTGCACAACGCCAGCGAAAACCTGCAAGTCAAGGGGCGTCACGTGTTGGCAGTCGATGACGGCAACGCTTATCTCGCGGCAGGTCTGGCGGGCATGGGGGTGTTATGGCTGCCCAAATACATGTCTGCCGCCCACGAGGCGCGCGGTGAGCTGGTGCCGCTGTTCGAAGACTGGAAACTCGCGCCGATGCCGCTCTACATCGCGTATCCGCCGAACCGGCATGTCAGTCTGAAATTGCGTGTGTTCATCGATTGGGTCGTTGAGTTGATGGCGTAGCAGCATTGTGGTGCAGTTATTGCTAGCTGCTGTGCCAGTGCCGTCAAAATACCAACACAATCAGGCGACTTGAAAGCCCGTAGTGATGAGATGCATGGCTTTCAACTCTAGGAGCTTCACCCGCATGAATATGTACATCGATATCGTCGGTGCGTGCAATCTGAGCTGCCCGTCCTGCCCAATGGGCAACTCGGAAAATCTCAATTTCAAAAAAGCCATGCAGCTCGAGATGTTCAAGCAGATTGTCGATAAGGCCAAGACAGAGGGCGTCAACACGATCTACCTCTATAACTGGACCGAGCCGCTGATTCATCCAAAAATTGGCGAGTTTATCGAGGTCATCAATGCTGCCGGCCTGGGCAGCGGCATCAGCACCAACCTGAACCTCGCCAAGAATATGGAAAAGGCCTTGATGGCCGAGCCGAGTTACTTCCGTATTTCGCTCTCGGGTTTTTATCAGGAGACCTACGAAAAGGGCCATGTTGGCGGCGATATCGAAGTTGTAAAACAAAACATGATCGCCCTGCAGGAGATCAAACAGCGCCTCGGTCTGAGGACCCGCGTTGATGTTTACTATCACCGCTACCTGGACAACATCGAAGAAGAATCACTGATGCGCGAGTTCAGTGAACGTCTTGGCTTCATGTTCACCACCGGGTATTCCGTGATGATGCCGCTGGAGAAGACACTGGCCATTGTCGAGCGTGACCCGTCTGTCACGGCTACCGACCTTGATACCCTGAAACGCCTCGCACTGCCGCCGTACGACGATCTCGTCAATGTCATCCAGAACTTTCCCAAGATGGCGTGCACGCTCAAGGATGACTGGCTGGTCATCGACTGCAATGGCAACACGGTGCTGTGCTGCACGATCTTCAATCAGACCGAGTATCAGGTCGGCAAGTACCTCGACATGCCGCTTGCAGAACTGACGCGGCGCAAATCGACGCAGAAAAACTGTGTCGACATGTGCGACCGCTGCGCCAATAAAGGCCTGCATATCTACTCGATGCATCCCAATCAGGGAGTGCTGGAGCGGCACGCGGTGAATCGCATCATCGATTTCGAGCACTTCGCCAGCCAGGGTCTCACGGTGGACAGCGAGCGGCTCGGGCGTGCCGGCGAAGTCAGCGCAGAGAACTTTGATGAAGCCCAATACCTTCGATTGAATGACGATGTCAGGATAGCGATTTCCCAGGGATCGTTCTCCAGCGGCTATCAGCACTACGTGCTGTGTGGGCGTCTCGAGGGGCGTTTAGGCGCCGGTTTTTTCTCGGCTGTTTGAGTCTGGATTCGGATCGCTGCCATCGCCCCAGTGGTGGCGCAGGTCACTGCGTCACCCGCCATCCACCACAGGCGTGATTGACTCTTTCACCGATCAAGCCAACTATCGGCGCATAACAACATGACCGATGGACCACAACTTGATCGAACGACGCCAATTCAGCGGAGGCATGAAGGGGAAAAACCTCCGCTATCTGAATGAGCAAGGCGCGGATGACACGCGCCTGACCCGCACCGGTTTTCTGCTGCTCGAGCACTTTTCACTGCCGGCCTTTACCCAAGCGCTGGATACGGTTGTCACCACCAACCTGCTGCGCCCGGGGCTGTTTTCTTCGCGCACGTTTGGTTTGGGTGACGGTGAAGTCATCAGTGACCTGGGCCTGGTGATCCGCCCCGATGCACGTCTGGATTCGGCCGCGCTTCAGCAGCTGGATCTGCTGGTGGTGTGTGGCGGGTATCGCACCGAACTGCGCGCGAGTGATGAGTTCATCGGCCTGCTCAAATCAGCAGCGGAGCGGGGCATCAGTCTCGCCGGGTTATGGAATGGCTCGTGGTTTCTCGGCCGCGCCGGATTGCTCGATGGCTATCGCTGCGCGATCCACCCGGAACACCGCCCGGCGCTGACTGAAATCGCCAAAACCACCCATGTCAGCAGCGAGCCTTACGTGATCGACCGCGACCGGCTCACGGCATCCAGCCCGTCCGGCGCTTTCCACATGGCGCTGGACTGGATCAAGAGCCTGCACGGTAAAGCCCTGGTCGAAGGGATCGAAGACATCCTCGCCTTCGAGGAATCGCGTTACCGGCGCATCAAACCAGACGAGAACATCTGCGTCAGTGCGCCGTTGCGTGAAGTGGTGAAGCTGATGGATGCCAATCTGGAAGAGCCGCTGGAGCTGGAGCAACTGGCGGTGTATGCCGGCCGTTCTCGTCGGCAGTTGGAGCGCTTGTTCAAGGAGCAACTGGGCACCACGCCGCAGCGCTATTACCTGGAACTGCGCATCACCGAAGCGCGACGGTTGTTGCAGCACACTGAGCTTTCACAAGTGGAAGTGCTGGTCGCGTGCGGCTTCGTCTCGCCAAGCCATTTCAGCAAATGCTACAGCTCATATTTCGGCTATCGCCCATCAAAAGAAAAACGCCTGGTCAAATAACCCAAGCCGTCACCCACCTGAGTTCACCTCGGTATCCCACGTCGGCGTACCTCCCCCAAACACCCCGGTCAGTCCCCTCTCCCTCGGGGAGAGGGCTAGGGTGAGGGGCTCTTAAACACCATCACCCACGCACGTTTAACTTACACGCACTGTTACGCCATAACGGCTACAACACCTTGCGCCGTTGCCTACGCGTACGCCAGAATCCGCCGGCTTACGCGCCTTGAGGCGGGCTGTATCGTTTCCTTGTCACTGCAAAACAGTGATCGGGTTTGGTAGCCCGTTTTCTAAGCGTAATGCGCCGCTATATGCAGTCTCTTTTCGAGGCTCGGTTTTATATGGTGGCCATGCGTGGGGCTCCTTCGGGAGCGCCGGGGTTTACTCGCTTAGACCGGTCTACCAACCTGCGCAATGGTCACCACCTCGTTTGGTAGCGTGAGTGATGGCTCCTTATTTTTTGTTAAGCGAGTGTCATCTATGTTCAAAATTACGCCAAACCCGCCAGAAACCGATCCAATCCCCTACGACGCCGCGCTCGAACCTCAAAACATCAAAGAGGCCACCGACCGCGCGATCAACTTCTACCTCAATCCCTCCGCGCTGAAGACCTCAATACCCACCCGAAAAACCGGCAAGATCTACCTGATCGACCCCACGGTGGATAACGAAACCCTGCTCGTCGAAGCCACTGAAACCTTGTCCTGCGCCAGTGACATGGCCCGAGATCTCGCCGACGTGATCGATCCTTCACAGCGCAAAAAGATGCTGATCCTGCAACAGGTGATCATGCTCAGTGAGCTGGTGGTCGGCCGAGTCCTGGATAACCAGCGCTTGCCGCACTAGTCGCGATGCAGATGGGTGAGGGCGCTCGCGCCCTCATTTGCACGGAAGCGTCCGCGATCACGGCGCTTCACGCCTTCTATCAAAGAACCTGAAGCGGTTCTTGTCTGGAGTTTCAGCTGATGTCTCAGCCACCCGAACCACAGGTCACAGACCTGGTGTCCCCGTATGCATCGCCCAATTCAAGAAAGCTCCACGAAGCGGCAGAACGGGCGCTCGACCATTACCTATTGCCTGCCGCGATCATGGCCGAACCCTATACGCCCAACGCTCTGTTCATGGCCAACCCGCAAGCAGACACCGAGGCGTTGCTGACCAATGCTTGCGGATCGTTGGCATCCGCCTCGGTCATGCTCGGTAATTTTGCCGGGATGCTGGAGGGCGCAGATCGTCATACCCTGCTGGGCATTGCGCAAGTGGTCATGTTGGGGGAATTGGCGGTGAACAAAGCGTTGGATCTGGTTGTGCCAACCGAGTGATTGCGCACGTTAGTCGGGGTTGAGGGTGTCTGTTCTAGCGTCATCGCGAGCAGGCTCACTCCTACATTTGAAATGCGTTCCCCCTTTAGGCGTTCGCCTGCTCGCGATGGCGTCCGTTCAGGCAAAGAATCTGCAAAACGTGACCATCCCACAAGCCTCAATCCCACCCTCAAGCAGTCAGCCTTCGCGGCTGACTGCTTTTTAGTTTCTACAGGTGATCGGCGTCGATCACGGCTTTGGCAAACGCCTGCGGATCTTCCTGCGGCAAGTTGTGGCCAATCCCGCCGTTGATCAAACGGAACTGATACTTGCCGGTAAAACGCTTGGCGTAATCCTCCGGCGCCGGGTGCGGGGCGCCGTTGGCATCGCCTTCGAGGGTAATGGTCGGCACGCTGATCGACGGTGCGGTGGCGAGCTTCTGCTCCAGCGCTGCGTACTTCGCTTCGCCCTGTACCAGGCCGAGACGCCAGCGGTAATTGAACACGGTGATGTCGACGTGATCGGGGTTCTGCAGTGCCTTGGCGCTGCGGTCGAACGTGGCGTCATCAAACTTCCACTGTGGCGACGCGGTTTGCCAGATCAGCTTGGCGAAATCATGCGTGTTCTTCTCGTAGCCGGCACGGCCACGGTCCGTCGCAAAGTAGAACTGATACCACCACTGCAATTCAGCCTTGGGCGGCAGCGGGTTCTGCCCGGCGGCCTGATTGCCGATCAGATAACCGCTGACCGACACCAGCGCTTTCACCCGTTCCGGCCACAACGCCGAAACGATGTCCGCCGAACGCGCGCCCCAGTCATAACCGCCGAGCACCGCTTGCTTGATCTTCAGCGCGTCCATGAAGTCGATGACGTCACTGGCCAGCGCCGCCGGTTGGCCATTGCGCAGGGTGTCTTTGGAAAGGAACTGCGTATCGCCATAACCGCGCGCATACGGCATCAACACCCGATAACCCTTGGCCGCGAGCAACGGCGCGACTTCGTCGTAGCTGTGAATGTCGTAGGGCCAGCCGTGCAGCAGGATCACCACCGGGCCATTCGCAGGGCCGGTTTCGGCGTAGGCGACGTCGAGCACGCCGGCCTTCACACGCTTGAGCGGGCCGAAAGGCGAGGGCGCGGAATAGCTGGCGGCGGCGGGTTCAGCGGTTTGCGCCTGAGCGCTGCCAAAAGCGAACAACGACAAAGCCAGAATCGACAAACCGAACGCGGTTTTGCGGGTGTGCAGTGCCATCTTCATGGTGACGTCTCCTTTGCGAGCCTTTGGCCAAGGGGTCTGAATGAACCCTTGAAACCTTGAGTGCATTTGAGCGTTGGGACGTATCTGGCCTGTGTCGAAGAACGGCTTTATCGAAAGTCGATGTGTCGCGAGAGGGTTCGTACACAGTGTGATACACGGCGGTTAAACCGACTCAGCCTGGACCTGATTCAGGCCAAAATAATAAGTCGCTGTTTTAAAACAAAAAATATTTCACTTCGCGCTTCCCAAAGCCAAAAAACCTTGGTAAATTGCGCCCCGTTCTCACAGCGAACCTAACGAAGTAGCTGGAAAGAGCAGTAGGGGCGTCGCCAAGCGGTAAGGCAGCAGGTTTTGATCCTGCCATGCGTTGGTTCGAATCCAGCCG
The DNA here is from genome assembly GCF_014268445.2 of Pseudomonas tensinigenes. NCBI lineage: Bacteria > Pseudomonadati > Pseudomonadota > Gammaproteobacteria > Pseudomonadales > Pseudomonadaceae > Pseudomonas > Pseudomonas tensinigenes. The sequence goes on along the minus strand of NZ_CP077089.1, from coordinate 3,810,426 downwards.
CCCCTGCCATATTCGAAAAAAACGCCAACTTCGCAAGAGGTTGGCGTTTTTTTATGCCTGCGATTTGGTGTGCTCGCAGAAGGGTGGGCGAGTACGGCGCCGAAACACCGTACTCGCCAACCACTCAGTGCGGTGCGCGCGGGATGGTTTTCATCAGATCTTCGGGGCTGATATGGCCGACCACGCTGCCCGGTTGCGGCAGGTTGAGGATGTGGCCTTTCATCTTGCCGATGATGTGCATTTCGCACGGCTTGCAATCGAACTTCAGCGTCAGCACTTCATCGCCGTGGATCAACTGCATCGGTGCAACCTTGGTGCGCACGCCGGTCACGCCTTTGGCCTGTTTCGGGCACAGGTTGAAGGAGAAACGCAGGCAGTGCTTGGTGATCATCACCGGCACTTCGCCCGGCTCTTCGTGAGCCTCGTATGCCGCGTCGATCAGCTTCACGCCGTGACGGTGGTAGAAGTCGCGGGCCTTCTGGTTGTAGACGTTGGCGAGGAAGGTCAGGTGTGAATCCGGGTACACCGGCGGCGGGCTGGTTTCGGCTTTACGGCCGCCACGCGGGTGCGCAGCGACACGGGCGGCGGTCAGGGCTTCGATCACTTCACGGCGCAGCGACTTGAGCTGCGAGTTAGGGATGAAGAACGCCTGAGGCGCATCCAGTTTGATGTCGGTGGCGTGGTACTGCGTGGTGCCGAGCTGGCCGAGCAGATCGCGCAACTGCTCCAGCGCTTGCTCAGGCTTGTTGGCCACGCCGAACGGACCGTTGAGGGTCACGCTGGCACTGATGCCTTCTTCACTGGTGGCGGTGACTTCCAGCTGTTCTTCACGCAAACGCGCGACCCAGCTCAGGGCCACGCGACGCTCGGAAGAGGTCTTCTGTAGCGCCTGTTGCCAGTTGTGATCGAGGTTGCGATTGAGCGGGTGGTTCGGGCGCAGCTTGAACAAGCCTTCGGGCATTTCGTTCGGCTCGACGCGATAGCGGTAGCGCTTCTCGCCGTCTTCTTCGAACTCGCCTTTGGCTTCAGCGATGTTGGCGCGGAAACCGACCACTTCGCGTTTGACCAGTACGTTCAAGCCATCGCCGTTGGACAGCGGCTCGTGGGTCACCACCTGCATGTCACGCTTGGCGACTTTTTCGACGATACCCACCGGCAGACCGGTGAAAGTCGGCGAGTCGAAAGCGCCAATGTCGATCTTGCGATCGGTGACGAAGTAATCGGTGCTGCCCCGGTGGAAAGTCTTTTCCGGGTCAGGCAGGAAGAAGTGCGCGGTGCGGCCGCTGGAGGCACGGGCCAGATCCGGGCGATCTTCGAGCACGTCGTCGAGGCGCTGGCGGTAATAGGCGGTGATGTTCTTCACATAGCCCATGTCCTTGTAACGACCTTCGATCTTGAACGAACGCACACCGGCTTCAACCAATGCGCGGATGTTGGCGCTCTGGTTGTTGTCTTTCATCGACAGCAGGTGTTTTTCATAGGCGATCACGCCACCCTTTTCATCTTTGAGGGTGTACGGCAAGCGGCAGGCCTGCGAGCAGTCGCCACGGTTGGCGCTGCGCCCGGTCTGCGCGTGGGAAATGTTGCACTGGCCGGAGAAGGCCACGCACAACGCGCCATGAATGAAGAATTCGATGGCTGCGTCGGTTTCGTCGGCGATCGCGCGGATTTCCTGCAGGTTCAGCTCACGGGCCAATACCAGTTGCGAGAAACCGGCCTGATCGAGGAACTTCGCTCGCTCAAGGGTGCGGATGTCGGTCTGCGTCGAGGCGTGCAGCTCGATCGGCGGAATGTCCAGCTCCATCACGCCCAGATCCTGAACGATCAGCGCGTCGACACCGGCGTCGTACAGCTGATGGATCAGCTTGCGCGCCGGCTCCAGTTCGTTGTCGTGCAGGATGGTGTTGATGGTGGTGAAGATGCGCGCGTGATACTTGCGGGCGAACTCCACCAGTTCGGCGATTTCGCCGACTTCGTTGCAGGCGTTGTGGCGCGCGCCGAAGCTCGGTCCGCCGATGTACACGGCGTCGGCGCCGTGCAGGATCGCCTCACGGGCGATGGCGACATCGCGGGCAGGGCTGAGCAATTCCAGATGATGCTTGGGCAAGGACATAGTTTTTTTAGTCAGGCTGTCACGGTTAGGCGCGCATTCTACCCGTGAAACGCGCGCCCGGCACGCCTGTGCTGCCCGATGGTGAACTTCCACTCCGGACCTGTAGGAGCCTGCGGCACGCTGCGATCTTTTGATCTTGAAGCTCAGATCAAAAGATCGCAGCCTCGTTTCACTCGACAGCTCCTACAGGGGCTGGGGTGGTGTGTCAGGCCTTGGCGGCCATGGCAGTCACTTCCACGCGCATCCCTTCAACCGCCAGCGACGCCACCCCCACCGCTGCACGCACCGGCCATGGCTTGGCGAAGTAGCGTTTGTAAACTTCGTTGAATGCCGCGCGATCAGCCATGTCGGTCAGGTAAATGGTCAGGTGCATGACCCGGTCCATCGAGCTGCCGGCGCGCTCCAGGGCGACTTTCAGCGCTTGCAATGTGCACTCACTTTGCTCGGTGATACCACCCAGCTCCAGACTGCCATCGGCGCGGGTCGGGATCTGGGTCGACACCATGATCCCAGCGAAGGTCGCTACGTCGGAAGAAATGGAGTCTGCGTCCGGATCCGGGGTGAAGGTGATGTCTTGGCTGGCCATGTTGATCCCTTGTCTGAGCGAGTAAATCGCGCCAGTTTACAGATTCATTGGCGACATCGCCCGTTTGCGTATCGGCACGGATCAGACCGGATGTGTGGCTTGTTCTGCCGCGATGGCCGAGCGTACGCTTGGGCGCTCGGCTATGTGCTTTATGTAGGTCGCCAGTACCGGCCAGTTTTCAATGTCGATATTGAAGGTCGGCAGCCACTGCAAGACAGTGAACAAATAAGCGTCGGCCACGGTGAATGTGCTCATGAGATAGTCCTGGGGGGCGAGTGTCTGGCTGAGAAAGTCCAGGCGCTTGAACAGTGTTTGTTTGAAGATCGCCTTGATCGACTCCGGGATTTCATTGTTGAACAGCGGCGCGCTGGCGCCGTGGATTTCGCTGCTGATGAAGTTCAGGTGCTCCTGCAGACGCGAGCGTTCCCACGTGCCATTGGCCGGCGCCAGTTTATGCGGCGGAACCTGATCGGCCAGGTATTGAAGAATCGCCGGCCCCTCCGTCAACACCTCGCCGTTATCCAGCAACAAGGCAGCCACGTATCCCTTGGGGTTGATCTCACGAAAGTCGCGGCCATCGGCAGTGCGCTTGCTGTGGTTATTGACGCGAATCAGCTCGAACGGCAAGCCCAGTTCCCGCAACACGATGTGCGATGACAGCGAGCAGGTCATCGGCGCGAAATACAGTTTCATGGCAGATCCTTTTTGAAAGAAGGCGCCAGAATCCATCGTCACTGAGCGTTTCGCAAAGGTCATTTCAAGTGATAGCGTATGACAAAATCTCATGAGTGTTTAACGCCATATGGTCGCCAGACTACCTTCCTTGAATGGCTTGAGAGCCTTCGAGTCCGCCGCGCGGCACATGAGCTTTACCCAGGCTGCGCAAGAGTTGAACGTCACGCAAACCGCCATCAGCCATCAGATTCGCAGGCTTGAGGCGGAGCTTGGTGTGACGCTGTTTTTGCGGCTCAAGGACGGCCTGGCACTGACTGAGGACGGGCAGGCTTACTTGCCCGGCATCCGCTCGGCGTTTCATGAGTTGCGCTACTCGACGGAGCAGCTGTTCGCGGCACGCGACCACACGGTGCTGACCATCAGCACATTAGTGTCGGTCGCGTCCAAATGGTTGTTGCCGCGCCTGCCGGCCTTTCAGCAGACGTTCCCTGATATCGAAGTGCGGGTCAGCGCCGCCACCGATCTGGTGGATTTTCGCCATGGCGGGATTGATGCGGCGATTCGTTATGGTCGCGGTGACTGGAAGGGCTTGCGTGCGGACTGGCTGATGTCCGATGAAATCTTCCCGGTGTGCAGTCCGGCCTTGCTCAAGGGTGGGAAGGCCTTACAGACGCCGGCCGATCTGGCCAACCACACGATGCTGCAAGTCAGCGGCATGACCGCCGCAGACTGGAACACCTGGCTGAGCGCGGCGGATCAGCCAGCGAAACTGGCCAAAGGGTCGCGACTGACCTTCGACCTGGCGATGATGGCGGTGCAGGCAGCCGTTGACGGGCAGGGCGTATGCATCGGGCGCTCGACCTATGTCGACGATGACCTGCGAGCCGGACGATTGGTGGCGCCTTTCGCTTTGCGCCTGAAGGATGATCTGGGCTTCTATCTGGTGACGCCCCATGAAACCGCCAACTCGAAGAAAATCGTCGCCTTGAGGACATGGCTGTTGGCGCAGTGCCAAAGCAGCGAAAGGTTTGTATAAGCGTGTATCAATCCCCACCGGATACACATGTCAATAACAAACAACGGGTTCACGACACATCCACGCTACATGCCCCACACACAGTAGAGGTCACACCACCACTACGCACAAGAGGGCTACATCATGCGCCGTCCACTCTTTCTGGCAACCACCGCCATTCTCGCTTCCCTGACCGGCATCGCACACGCCGCTGACACGCAACCCAAGAGCTGGCAGCAAGGACTTAGCCGCACCGATCTGGTTCGCCAGGACCTCGGCGCTGCGGATCGCGAAGTGATCCAGGCGCGGGTCGATTTCGAGTCCGGCGTGGCCTCACCAAGGCATGCGCATCCGGGCGTCGAGGTGGCATACGTGATCAGCGGCACTTTCGAATATCAACTGGAGGGCAGGGCACCGGTGACGCTGAAGGCGGGTGACTCGCTGTTCATCCCGGAAGGGGTTGCGCATATCGCCAAAAACATTGGCTCGGACAAGGGCTCGGAGTTGGCGACTTATGTTGTGAAGAAGGGCGAGCCCGTGTTGATTCTCAAGCCGTAAGACTCAATGAAGTGTCACCGCTCGGCGACTCTCGCCGATGCGGATCCGGTCGAGCGCCCGGTTCAAGGCATCCAGCGCGTCGAGCAGCGCTTTGGCTTCTGCTTCTCGACCATCGCCCCACAGACGTTCGGCCATTTTGTTCAAGGCCTGGATGGCGCGCTCGATGTCGGCAGCGGTGGCGGCCTCTCGGGCGACGGGTGGTTTTTTCGGCATTCGTTGCTGTCCTGCAAGGCAAAAAGTATTCGCCGGAGAAAGTTTGAATTAGTCAGTTGCCTGCCCGGTCAAGAATCATGAACGCAGTCAATCTGACGAGGTAACAGCAATGACTATCCAGGCAGAGACACTCGTACAACTGACCGAAGCGCTCAAGGAGCGCGGTTTGAATCTGGTTGCAGATGTCCACTTCACTCGCGCGCCTTATCGGCAGAATCACCGCTGGATCTGCGCGGTGGCGTAGCGATCCGAATGGGCCGGCGGCCTGAGCCAGGAGTTTACCGCCGGCGGCTCATGGATTAAACGGTGCACTTCCCTGAATTGACTTGCTTGCACTGAAGGCAATGCTCTCTCCATCCCACCACTTTTCCAGATAGCGATCGGGCATAACGATCTGTATCGATACTATTTCAGCCCTGACATAATCCGCCTCATGATTAACGCCGTTACAATCGGCCAATATTTCGGAAAGATAAATGAGGGATTTCAAGGAGCTGTGCGCTTACCTGAAGGAGGAAATTGCTACCAAGGAAGACGGCAGCGTAAAACTGAGCACCCTGATCAACAGGGTTCTGGCCAAGGAACGGTACCACTACGTTTTCTGGTTCAGGATTGCCCAGTACCTGCACAACAAGCCTCGCGGGTTCTGGAACTACAAGAAGTGGGCAAAGCGGATAAATCGAAAACTGATCCGCGAGCACAACATCGACATTGGTTTGTCGGCACAAATCGGTCCGGGTATCTGCTTCTCGCATCGCATCGGCATCGTCATTACCCACCGGGCCATCATCGGCCGAAACCTTCGCCTTCGCCAGAACACCACGATCGGTTCCAAGGACTATACCCAAGGTCACGTGCGCCTCGGTGACAACGTCGAAATCGGCGCAAACGTCTGCATCGTCGGTGAAATCAATATCGGCAACAACGTGACGATCGGCGCCCAGGCGTTCGTGAACAAGGATATTCCAGACAACACTGTGTATTACACCGAGTACCGGCCGACTTATCGGACCAAGCCGAAGTAAGGTGATGGTTCAGTTGCCGAACGTTAGGAACGATGAGGCTCTGAATAATTGGGGGGGTTGTTGTAGATAAGATGGTGGGGGGATGGGGGCGGACTTATGGATCTCGCGGTGATTTTTTCGTCCGCCATATGAATCTAAAAAGCTCTGGCAGGTTCGCCAGCCGCTCGGGGCTGTTCTCCGGCATGTCGGGCAAAAAGCCGCAAGAATCTCAAACGCCAGAAACGACAAAGCCCTGAATAATCAGGGCTTTGTCGGTACCAAATATGGCGGAGGCGATGGGATTCGAACTCATGGACCTGTTACAGTCGACGGTTTTCAAGACCGCTATGGAAAGCCGCCGAATAAGCGGCGTCAGACGTTTTTTAGTTCCAATACTTTTGTTTTGCAGCACCTCTACAGACCGCATTCTACAAGGGGCGCGTTTCGAGTTATGGAACGCATTTTTTGTCTATTTTGAGGGTTTGGCGATCGCGCCGACACGGCGATAAACCCGCTCAGTAATGTCGCCTTTTGTGTGCCCGAGCAACAGGCTGGCGTCACCAACATCGCTGATTTCCGACGCCGCTTTCGGCCGAATATCCCGGAACTGGAATTCACCGATCCGCTTAGCCAGCAGCTCGTCTCCCTGCTCAAGAGCTTCCAGTTTTGCCTTCTCTCGCGCCGCGTCCCATCGCTTCCTCAGCATCGTCGCAGTCATCCGTTTACCGCTCCGGTTGATGATCAGGTAGCTCGAAACGTGAGTAGCGTTTCGCTCTGTGATTGCCGCGATCAAAATGCCCAGGCTGTTAGCCTCTCCGGCGGTCGTCATCTGAATGCGCAGCTTCTTGTGCGTCTTGTTCTGTTGAACAGTCAGATACCCGCCTTCAACATCATCCTTCCGCATAACCAGCACATCTGCCGGCCTTTGCCCGGTCAGATAGGCTAGGTCCATCGCTTCCTTCAGCTCCTGAGCTGCCTTCTTGTATACCGCCTCCCAAACCACATCATTCGCGTAGTAGTCCCTCGGCGTCTCCTTGTTCTTGCGCACACCTTGGCAGGGATTCTCCTTCGTCGTCAGCCCCCATTCCCGTGCAATGTTGAAAATGTGGGAGAGGGTAGCGATCTCACGGTTCGCCCGGACCTTCGCCGATCGTGCGTCTCGGTAGCCAGCAATCGTTGCTGGCGTGATCGAGTCGATCGGAGCGCTGTCGAACATCGGCCGAAGCTGCTTGATTTCTGCCAAATTGTCCTTCTGCGTGCGCGGTGCTTTCTTTGGCACCACATCGCGAATGTACCGGTCGAAAATTCCCTTCATGGTGCGCAGGTCGAGCGGCTTTTCCTTTGCTTCAAGCTCGGCCCACCTCAGCCTGGCCTTGTCGAGATCCTTGCCCAGAGGGATGTCATTGCCGATCAGGTCTCGGTAGTAATACGCAGTCCAGGTACTCCCATTTTTGCGCTTCCGTGAGCGCTTATACATCCGAGGGGGAAGGTGCTGGTGCTCGGTCTTGCGGGGGCGCATATCAGTTCACTCGCGAATAGTCTGGCGTCCATGCCGGTGCAACCGGCGGCGGGTTCGGATCGGCAATCGTAGGGCTGATCATGCCCAGCTTCATGCGGGCATACATGCGGCCCACCAGCGGGCGCTTGCCGCGGCTTTCGACGAACACCCACTGGCGATCAATCAGCCAGCGGCGCTGGTAGGCTCGGGCCTTGTAGCCGGTGAGTGCGGCTAGTTCATCGTCGGAGAGGATTTCGGTTTCCATTAGGTATTACTCCATGCCGCGCGCGGCGGCAGAAGGTGGTGATGGGTTATGCGGACAGCAGGCCTTTCGCTTTCGCTTCCGTTTTGCACTGTTCGCGGAACTGGCGAGCGGATTCGATGGCTTCTTCTTTGGTGGTGGCTTTCCAGTCCGCGCCGAATTTGACGAAGTCGCCGCGCAGCTTCCCGCACCAGTAAGTGACGATTCTATGGCCCTCGATCTGGCGGATGGGCCCGGCGGTGGCTTTTGGTGCTGTCGCGTAGTGGATCAGCTTCTGGTCGTACGTTAATTCGGGCATAGGAATACCTCGCCCGCCGCACACCGGCAGGCTGTTGAGTTGGGGGAGGGGTTACATCAGTGTTGCGATATAGGCGCCTGCGATATGCAGGCGTAGTTCTTGCCGTTGGTGGAGATTGATCAGGCCCTTCGTGAATATGCGATTGCTCCACCTATCAAAGTCGCGGAAGAAACGATTTCGGGACTTGCGACTTTTCAGTGTTGGAATAACCAATAGGGCTTCTTTGAAACTGTTCATGAGGCGTTCCTCTTCAGCTGAGCCTCAATCGTCGCTGTATTGAATTGACGGTTTCCCGACTATTCGATTGATTGTCCGGCCATCACCGCAGCCCCTTGTAGCAGTACACGTAGGTGAACCAGGCCAGGGCGATCATGGCGTCACCTCTGAGGCTTCTGGAATATCCTCAAACTTGTAAGTCTTGATGACGCGCTCTTCGACGCCGGAGACCTTGATGAATTTGGCCTCTTCAACCCAAGGGTAGGCGTCGGGCTCGCCGTGCTTGCCACCGCCGCTCATCTCACAAAAGGCAAGAGCACGACCATCGGGCAGGATGAAAGCCTTCACATCAACCTCGTAGTTGCGCTCCCAACTGTAGTGGCACCAAGAAGGGATGCCGCGAACGTCTTCAGCCTCATAACGCACTTCGTTAATGGCGTCGTCATGCTCATTTTCGCCGAACAGGGTGTCGAGTAGTTCGCCCGGTGCGGCGGACAGAAAAGCATTGTCGATGCTGCTGTCCTGCCCATTATCATCGGTAGACGTGTAGGCGTAGCCGAACTCAAGCCCCTTGCGCATGACGAGCAGCTTCGCCATTTGGCTTGCAGTGAGCGTGTTCAGTGAGTGGTGGATGTTTGCATCGAGCATAGGGGTTCCTTGCCGCTATAGCGGCTGACTTTGAAAGGGAGGGGTTACTGAGCTATTAGATCAGTCTGTAATTTTGCCAATACTCAATTTGCACTGTGTAAGCAGAACGTCGGTAGGTAGTGAAATGTAGATATGTCGGAATGCCATCTACCTGCTTTAGAATCTGCTCCTCACCGGAGAGAGCAAACATGGACGCACACAAGATTGATACCCTGAAGCTAGAAGCGGAACGCATTGCTCTTGAGCGGTTTGGTGCAACTTCATCGGCGGAGATTGAGTCGATTCTCGCTGTGTTGTCTTACGAGCAGACGCTGCTCCAGAAGCATGGGAAGCGACAGCCCGCTGCTTATACGTGGCGCATGCTCGAAAAACACGGGATCGTTTCGGGCGTCGAGAGAGTGGTTATCCGTGAGGCAGAAACGCAAGGCTACAGAGCTCTACTCAGCCTTGGGTTACAGGATTTCGCATTTGAAGCCGTTGTGGTTAGGCATCCGGAAATTTTTTCCCCGGAGGCAGTAGAGCATTCGGCATCACGCCTACGTGACTTTGAAGACACGTTAACCGCCGGGTATAAATTTTGGTGGGTAAACCATAAGCAGACCTTTAAGGCTGAGTTTGACGGTGGCTATATTTGGTCTCCGAAAACCAATAAAAATGGCGCTCGCAACAAAACTTATGAAAATTTGACCCAGGTGGAGCCTGGGGATGTAGTGGTGTCCTACGCTAATGGACGGATCAAAGCTATTGGCATCGCAATCAATAATTGCGCAGAAGCTCCAAAGCCAGAAGAATTTGGATCGATTGGCGCAAGCTGGGCTGCTACGGGATTTTTGGTGTCGATCAACTGGATCGCATTATCGACTCCGATTTCGCCGAAGGCTCATATCGACAAAATCCTAAAGCTTCTGCCGAAGAAAAATTCACCTCTCCAGTCAAGTGGTAACGGTAACCAGGGCTGCTACCTGGCGGCCATTTCAGTTGCATTGGGTTACGTAATTTTTAGCCTTTTGGGTGCCCCTGATTTTGAAGCAATAATTGCGAAGCAAGCCTTAGTTTCCGCAGACGGGACTGGGCTGGCGGGCAGTGCTCGCTTGCCGGCGGAAGAATTACGAAAGGTTACTGCTGAGTACATTTGGAAAGCAGTCCAATATCTCCTTCAAGGCGCTCTGCCAGAGGATTTTGGACCCTCTATCGACTACGACCTCTTGGTTGACGCGAACGTCAGGCTGGCTCCTAAGCAGGTCTTCGGACTCGCTGCATCGGAAGCGCTGAAATTCAAGGTAATGCCGAAGCATTTCACTGCGGGAAAGGGGACTGTGTGTTTCGAGCTGCTGGAAGCTGCGGGCTACAAAATCATCGCTAAAGGGGACCCAATTGAGTTGATAGACGTACCTATCGATGCCGAAGTGCAAGAGTGGGCAGAGGGTCAGCTTAAGTTGGTAACACATTTGCGCAGAGAGCGTTCTCCAGGTCTAGCCAAAGCAAAAAAGGCTGATTTTATCAAAGCTCATGGCGGGCTTTTCTGTGAGAGGTGTGGATTAGATCCAGTTGAAACCTATGGCGAACAGGGTGAAGCCTGCATCGAGGTTCATCATGACTCTGTAAAGGTTGCTGATATGGGGGAGGATCACAAGACAACACTCGATCAATTGCTTTGCCTTTGCGCCAACTGTCATCGCGTATTGCATAGAGAGCTGAAAGCTTCGAGTGTTCACTCAGCATCAGGTTACGACCGATCTGGTGGTATGTCCCCAGTACTCAGCTGATAGTCGGCCTCAGCTATCTCGCAAAAGAAAGAGCAAGCTGGAAGTGCCTCGTTTCGGCGGGGCTCACCAAGTGGAAGGTCGCGTAGAGAGAAACGGATATTGGTCTTGCGGTTGCGATGCAGGTACGCGCCTGGGCCAAGTTCATCCTGAACACGGCAAAGCTCTTCAAATTGCTCCTGGAAGTCCTCGCGAATCGCTCGAAAGTAGCCTTCACCACCTTTCACGCAGCCGATGCAGTTGGCGTTGTCGTAGCCTAGGCGGTACATCAGCGGTAACTCGATCCCCGCACGCTCGACCATTGCCTTGCAGTCGTCTTTACCAAGGCCGGCGTCTATCAGAGGCGCGATGACGGGGCGATTAGGGTTGCGCTCGCGAAAGTCTTCCAGGCGGTCGACTTCTTCGGCGGTATAGCCGAACACCATGATGTCGCCCGGTTGCTTCCAGGTATCGAGCTGACGACGCTTCAGTAACTTGGTGCATGGCGCGCCGGTTCGGCCTTTCATGAATCGCTCGCGCAGGAACACTTGGATGATGTCGGCGCCGTACTTCTCGTCACGCAGTTGCACTATTTTCTGCCCGAACCATTCTTGGCAGTCCAGAAGGAAGCGCCGGTTGTCTTCATGCTCGTTTGCCAGGAATGCGTTGATGATCTGCACGTCGTGTGTCGCGCTGTACTTTGCCAATGCCAGCTTGGTAGCCACCGCCGAGGCAGCGCCGCAGCTGAACTGGCAGACAATTCGGGGATGTTGTGCGGACATAGGGGATCCTCGCCGGTATATTGCGACTGAATTTATGGGGGGATAGGGATGTCGATTTGTTTCGCGATCACTGATGCTGAATTAGAGTTAACAAAAGACATACTTGGGTTGGTGTTTTCTGGAGTGGCTGCTTTTGGGGCGTTGATTGCGGCCGTTGCCGCGATACAGGGTGTGAATGCATGGAAGAAACAGTTGCGTGGCAAATCTGACTATCAGCTCGCTGAGGAGATGTTGATTGCTGCTTACAAATATCAAGAAATTTTGCACGTGTCGTGGCAGGTTGCTGGGCACGCAATCTACAAGATTGAGAGCGATTGCTGGATGGGGCTGGAGGATGATGGGCTTCCAGAAAGTTACTTCAATCATTGGCTGGGTGAGATTGAAAAAGGGCGATCAGAGTTCGAACTTGTCGCAACGAAATGCGCTGCACTCTGGCGTGGGAAGTTCAAAGCTGAGTTGAAATGGTTAAATCATTTTGAGCACTACTGCGCTGAAACTATCAGAGCGTGCAACAGAATATATGATGGTTCTGGATACAAGCCTGAAAAAGAGGATCAAGCCAGTCTTGCGTCTGCAAACTGGCTTGTTTTTGAAAGGAAAATAAAGTCCAAGGATGAAGATGTGAACTCTTACCTAGCGAGACTCATGCTTCCCATGGTTTCTGTCTTGGATGAAAGACGTCTTTTGAGTTAATGATTTTTTGCTCGTTGAAAGCCATCGACAGCGGCCGTCACGTTTATCTCCATCAGGGTGTCTACGCCTGCCTCGCCGACTGGCTCGATTCGTTGAAGTGGGGTATCCGGACAGGCGGGCCATGAGTGGGCCCGTGATGACCTACTCTCAATGGGCTGTTCCCATTACCAAGGAGATCATCATGTCCAAAAGTGGAGGCGGTAAAAGCTCAAGCAATTCAGGTGGATCAAGCAAAGGATCCGGCAGTTCACGCGGACCTTCGACTCATCCAGGGCCAGGTGGTAATTGGCCAAGTACAACGCCGAACCCTTCGGGCGATCACAGAGGAAATGCTCCGTCAGGTAAGAAAGGCTGATGTTGGACTATGTCCTCGCCGGCTGGCGTAAGTCATCGAAGTGGGGTATTTGTGTTCGGAAATTTTGAACGGGGGATCAGGCATTGACGCAGGAAGAAGCAATTAGGAACGGAGAGAGGCTCCGAGTGTTTATGGATGAGAAAATCAAACAAAAGGATGATTTTCGACGCCGGAATCTTGATCTTTCAAAACCAGATGCGCTGGAAGTCTTTGAGCAACTTCAGAAGGAAGCCACGGAAGCGAGCACAGCCCTTTATGATTTCTGCATCAAACACGGAGTTTCTGCTTAAACGGTCAGGCGGCCGGCGCAGAGTCGTGAAAAACGTCCATTTGTGCCGCGCCATCGAGCCAAGCGGCCGCGATACGGCGCTCGGCCATGGCTGCATAGTCCGGGTTGAGTTCGCACAGGATCGACTTACGACCTTCCTGCATGGCTACCACCGCCGTGGTACCGGCACCGCCGAACGGATCCAGCACCACACCACCACGCGGGGCGCCTGCCAAAACGCATGGCCGGATCAGATCGGGCGGGAAGGTCGCAAAGTGGGCGCCTTTGAAGCTGTGGGTCGATACGGTCCAGACACTGCGTTTGTTCCGCTCACTCGGCATTACCGCAAGGGCTGAGTTCATCGACTCGTTGTCTTTGATTCGCCCCAGGCCGCGTTCCTCATCGTCTGTTCCGTGACCCCATCCGACTCCATTCGACTTCCTGGCGACTGCCTTCATGTTGCCGTTGCTCTTGGCCCCGCCATTGGCCCGGTCGCTGCCAATCTGTGCGAGGACATCTTGCGAAAGCCGGTTGTGGGTATTCAGTGAGCAGGGTTCGAGGATCGCACCCTGGTCGAAGTGGTACTTCTGCGACTTGCTTAGCAGGAAGATGTACTCGTGGGCCTTAGTGCACCGGTCGCGCACGCTCTCCGGCATCGGGTTCGGCTTGTGCCAGATAATGTCTTGGCGCAGATACCAGCCGTCATCCTGTAGCGCGAAGGCCAGACGCCACGGCATGCCCATCATGTCCTTCACCTTTATCCCATCCGTCAGCGGTGCGCGATCTGGCGAGACGGCAGCTTTGTCTCGCCGGAACGAAAGATTCCCTGTTGAGCGAGCGGCGTAGCTGTCACCCATGTTCACCCAGGCCGTGCCGTCGTCGCGGAGTACTCGGCGCACTTCGCGGAATACTTCGACCAGACGGGCAATAAACTCACCCGGGGTTTCCTCCAAACCGATCTGCCCGTCTACGCCGTAATCGCGCAGGCCGAAGTAGGGCGGGCTGGTAACGCAGGTGTGAACTGACTTATCCGGCAGGGGCCGCATCATGTCGATGCAGTCACCGACCAGAATGCGGTGCTGTTCTGTCATCGCCACGGTCCCCTGTAGATGAGGTAGGCCATGTAGCGCGGGGCGAAGATCATGGCGCCACCTCGCGGCGTGCCCACCAGCAGACTGGGCCATCGTCGGTATCGTGGATTGAAAGGCAGAACCAGCCTTCGCCTTCCGGTTTATCCGGATCCCAGTAGCTGCAATCCGGATCATGGGAGTCGAAATAGCGCTCCGATATCTCGTCCGGCGCATCCTCAATACTTGTCATCTTCACGACCAGGTGCTGCTCGGCGAGCCACTTCTTGCACTTCTCTTCATCACCTTCATCAAATGGCGGCAGTTCCGGGTGCCAGAACATGCCGTTTTCATCGCGCACAACCGGCACCGGCTGAATCAGTTTTATCGTTTCCATGGGCGAGCTCGTCCTTGCCGCTATAGCGGCTGACTTTGAAGGGGGAGGTATTAAAAATGTGATTAAACTAGCGAATAGCCAGGTCTGGCAGCTATCGTTAGCTGTCGGGGTAAATTTGTTGAACGCTGGGGTTGATAATTATGACGGTTGCGGTGGTCTGGTTTCACGAGGTGCAGAGGCAAATCTGGTGCGCGGCAGATTCTAGACTGTCAAAAGGCACTGGTGTGCTAATGGATGGCGGCGTGAAGGTATTTGAGGTTCCTGTTGTTTGCCGCAAGGAAGTTGGTGAATTCAAATGGGTGGTTACGGGTGATTATAGTTTTGGATTTGTTTTTTCCGGATCGTCAATTTCTGCTTTGAGTACGCACGCTATAGTCGTTGCAATGTCAAAAAATTTGGTAGAACGTCAAGGCGGCGAGCCAAGTATTTGTTTGGAGGATATAGCGAAGTTATTCCAGTTTGTTGGTGAGCGGCAAATTAAAGAAATCGGTGAGCGTCTTGGCGCTACTGAGCATCCTGGTAGCTGTCTTTTTGACTGCGTGATCTTTGGCATTTGCCCCAAAAAAAAGGCTCTGCTGGCTTTTGAAATCAAGACAAGTTTAGCTGCGGGTATAATTTCGGACATCGTTATTCACGAAGTAGGGCCTGGATTTTGTCTAGCAATTGGAAGCGGAGCGGAAACCTTTATTTCTTTGATGAAGGCTGGAGCCAAGCGGGTACCGCCTTTAACTGTTTTAAATAAAATGCTCGCAGAAGAGATTCGCTCAGATGTTGGCGGTTATTTGCAAGCGGGTTTTGTAGGTGATGATAGGTTTATGGTATGCCCGATCATAGATAAAAACAGCGAAAATACTCTCGTGGCGAGCTTTCTAGGAATAGAGACAGAATCGGTTCCAATCAAGGGATATAACATTGGTTATATGGCGGTAGGGCTGTAAATTTTAATCTGAAGCTTCGGGGCAAATACATCCGGTTTCCAATTTTCTGTGGGCATGACGGGTACCTATGCCGGAGCATACCCGGCCGGTGGTGGGTGGTGAGGGATCAGCTACAGTTGAAGTGTCATTTACAAGGAGTGGTTTAGATGGCTTGCCTAATTTGCAAAGAGCCCGCGGTAACTTACGAGTCAAGTGGCGACTGGCATGAGCGCAATTGCGTTGACTGCGGCCGATATCGGATTTCAAGAACACTGGTCGATTCTATGTCCGGGCTAAAGCAGTCGTTCGATGTGGAGCGCACTCGAGCCTGGGTAGCTATGAACAGGATTTCCGATCCTGCGCCGCTCTTGTCGACGTTTGATGTAAATAGGAACCAACTGATATCTACGCGATAATTTATTGCGTCATGCCGCTGCGAATAGAGCTTCGATGATCCGCTGCCCAGCGAGCGGCGGCACAGCGTTGCCGGTCATATGCATGGTCAGCTTGTGGTTGTCCGGGCGCAGCGTGTCCTTCGGAAAGGACTGGGCGGCCATGGCTTCGTCAGCGCTGATCATGCGCATCATGTCGCCGTCGACGATTGCCCAGCGATCCAGTGTGGTGATGGTGCCGATCGGGCGGTCAACACTGCGCCCGGTGAGGCCAGAGCCAGAGCCGTAATAGGGCATTACGAACCGGTCACCGAATCGCTCGCGACCATTCTTCACACAGGTCAGTGTTGACGCGGCGCGGCCTGGCTTGTTAATCGGTGACCACTTGCCGGCGTCGAAGTCGATAATGTTGCGGGCGGGCACGTGCTTGTACCGGGGGAGCTGCAAGTGCAACGGGGCCTTGCTGCGCGAGCACACCATGAACAATCGCAAGCGGTGCTGCGGTACGCCGAGATCGGCGCAGTCCACGATGTGCGGCGCCAGTGCGTAGCCCAGTCGCTGCATCGCGTCGGCCCACGCCGGATACAGAATCCAATCCATGAATTCCGTTACGTTCTCGATCACCGCAAACTCCGGCCGGTTGACCTCGGCGTTCTGCACTGGCGCCCATGCAGGCGAGCGTGAGTTGTCGTGCTGAGGGTTGCCGGCAGCCTTTCCCGCGCCTTCGTGTGCCCTTGGCAGCAGGGAGAGGCGAGCATGACGTCGTGCTTCGGCACGTTCGCCCAGTTCGCCTGGTGCAGATCCTGACAGGCGTGGATGGTCTCCGGGTTGTTGCGGGTGTGCCACTCGACCGCCTCGGGCCAATGGTTTGCAGCCCAGAGGACACTGAGCCCAGCGTCTTTGCCGCGGCGCGTCCATCCACCGAAACCAGAAAAAAAGTCAATCGCTGTAAGCATTACAGGCCTCCATTTCATTGCTACGAAGAGAGAATGATGTTGAAATGCTGGCATTGCTTTTGAGCGTTAGTAAAAGGAAAAACAGATGCCTCCTATACCGCCACCACCACCGTTGCCTCCTTCATCAGAGGCCCGCAGCGACTCAAGTTCTCTCATGAGCGGGCTGAGTGGGTTGCTCGCACTTACTCCTAACCCCGACGTAAAAAATCAATGGTTCAATGGGCAGGAAGTAAAGTTGGATGGATGGAATTTTATTTCATGTCGCTTCGATAATTGCCGGCTTTATTTGTCATCCACTGAGTTCTCATTGGAGAACTGTTTCCTTGATGATCGAACAGTAGTTACATACTCTGCTGATCTTATAGGTGTGGTGCGCTTATTTAATTTGCATAATGACTGGATTAAACGTCAGCATCCTTATTTTGCTCCGACGTATAATAGTGATGGCACTATTACAGTGAGCAAAAAATCTTGAGCATTAATGGAGGTATAAAAGCAGATATCTCGCTCGTACCACAAAAAAGTCAAATTTTTGTAGTGTTGTTTGCTGTTGCTTCAATCGGTTGCTTGGCGACGGGATTTGCGTTTATTTGGTTTGATAAAGCCAAATGGGAGCTGCCATTTTGGGCGGCAATCGCGACAGGATTAGTTGCATTTGTGTCTTGGTGTTTGTCGCATAAAAATTCTGATATGGCGGAAGGGCACGCGACTAAAATTACAATGAATGCACAGGAAATGTCTGTCATAGTCGATCCTCGTACTGTGATACCGAAGAACCTGATGCAGCATTTTTCAAATTTTCTGGTTTCTGTTTCAAATAGAGCACCACTTCCTCAATCCAGCGGAATGATTGATGAGTCCGGCAATGTGATTGACGGATCTGTCGGCGAAGCTGCAATCGCGATTAGGAATGCGAATGATCAGGCAACTCGGCAAACGGAGGATCTGGTGAGAATGTTCGGGGAGTTGCCTAAAGCTAATCCACTACCGACTAGTGCTGATGTACCCAGCCCAAATTTCACTGGAGAGGATCTCCAACAGCGCATTTTATCAGGAAGGGCCGATAATTAAATAAAGTTACTTATGACGCACGCTCCAGCGAGGGCTTTGTAAGGCCTTGAAAAAAGTGAACTGTAGGATGGACTGTGTCGACTAAAGATATTTGGGGCTCAATGTGTTTTTCGATAACGCCTCAAGCTGTCGTGACCACTTTTCCTTGATAACGATTTCCGGTCGCGACATGCTGGCGAAGCGTTCCGATTCGGCCGCCGGCGCTGCGGCCAGATTGATGATGAATGTCGACACCGTCTCCTGCCATTCCTCGAAGCTGTGGCGCTCGCCAAGGATCAGCAGGGCATCATCGAGCGCTTTCGAAACAATTAGCGAGCGCTTTTCGGCGCCGATCCGATCGAGCAGCGTCTTCTCCTTGGCTCGCTTGTCCTTCTGCAATTGGGCGTTGCTCTTGGCCATGGCCTACCTCTTCAATTCCGCTGGCCGGCAAGTCCAGCCAGGTCTGTCGTTTGCGTTGTTGGGGTCTGGAACGTCTCACGCTGCGACCTTCACCTGATGCCAGGCGCCGGCGGCGTAGAACAACTTCGCGGCTTCGGCTTCATCCATCGATATCTCATCCGGAACGGCGATCCAGCCTGACGCGACCAGATGGCTTGGGTTCGCGCTGTTGCGCAGTTCCAGGTAGTAATGCTCGATTGCGTCAGTCAGGCGCGCGACCTTGTAGATGCCTTCGGGCGAGATCTCCACCGACTTGATTTACTCGGCGCCGCGCTCGTCGCGACACATGGCGGCGATGTAGATCGTCCAGCGGTAGGAGAAGTCGAATATCGCGTTGGCGATCGCCAGACTGCGGATCTGCCGGCAGCTCTTCCAGTTCGCCATGATCTGGCTGCCGCTGGGGTCGATGTTCACCACCGCGACGTGGTTGGTGCGCAGCAACGCTCGGCAACTGCGTTCAGCCCGGACGAAACCGTTGTTCGGTTTGCGTTTCGATTTCATACCGAGTCCGCCATTTTGCGTAGAGCCTTTCGGTCGTCGGCCGATATCGGCTTCGGGCGCCGCTTGAGGACCGTTTCAGGGTCTATTTTCTTCGAGCGGGGCGGTGGCAGCGGATTGCGCGGCGGGCTTTTCAGTTGGTCGATCTGCCCGCCGCCGGCCAGATACTGCACGATTCGTTCAGCGATCGATTCGGCGTCCGGCCGGTGCTGCTCGACGAGGTTGAGGTGGTTGCTGATCATGCTCACCTCACTTGATTCGGATCGAACTGTCGCCGCGCTCCAAGTGCGCATAGGCCGGCTCTTCGATCAGTTCGTGTTCTGCGTCTTCGCCGGCGGCCATACGTTTACGCACGGCTTCGTTGTGCTCACGAATTTCCTTGAGCTTGGCGGCGATCGCGTTCTTGTCCGGTGCAATGCTGGTTTTCACGGATGTCAGCTCGTCGGGCACCGCGCCCTCGTTGTCGACAATCACTTTCTCTTTGCCCAGAGCCAGTGTGACAGTGAACAGCGGGCGCTTGATCGACTTGAGGTTGGCGGCTTCCATGTTCCGACGCAGGTAATCGCTGATCTGTGCAACGCTGTTGGCCTTGATTCGCTTGAGCTCGGTCAGCCGCTCAATCTCCGTCTCGATGGCCGTCACGTCGCTTTCGAGGTTGCGGCGCAGCATGACGATGTTGTCGGCCTTCACCTCGAACTCACCTTGGATCTCGTCCATCGCGTGCTGCAGGGCTTCTTTCAGGCCCTCGTCGTCGGTGTCTGCCATTCCCTGAAGTTCGGCAAGCTTGCCAGTCAGTGCATAGAGCTGAGTCATGCTGCATTCTCCCGTTCAGATGCTTCTTTGATTCGTTTCCACTCCAACGAGACGCGCTCAACGCCCTTTGTGTCTTTGCGGAGGGTCAGTTTGCGCACGGCAACGTCGTGGATTTTCTTCAGTTCCTGAGCCGACTGGGCGCCGCCCATTGTGTCGATGACAGACTTGATGTAATCCAAACGTTCCTGCTTCTGGCGATCTTCCTCTGCTACACGATCTTCGGCTTTGTTCAACGCCACCTCATCCCGAACCGTCTCGACATATGCGGCGTCATCGAACAACCCCATGTGGATGTCTGCGGCGAATCCGAGCGGCTGGAGGCATTTACCGATGGCATCTGTTAGCGACTTCTTTGCCGCCTCCCAGTCGGTGATTATCTTGCCTTGCTGCAGGAGAACGAACGGTGTGTGGCCGTAGTGCGTCACCGTGCATTTCTGTCCGCCTTCGCCCTGGTACCAAAGCTCAATTCTCACAGTGTGGACTTTCGCGTTGATCAGTGGCGCGGTCGGCCACTCCTTGGTCGGCGCTTGCAGGGGGCCACCTTCGTCGAATCGCTCTTCAAGGATGGTCCAGCCCCAGCCTTCACCGCATGGGCCGAACACTTCGGTGGCTTTGCGCATCAGGTAGGTCGGTTTGATGGCCGTACCTTTAAAACCGCCCATCCCTGTGAAGTTCTTGGTGGCACTTGGATCGGTCGTGTTGACCTGATCCCAGATCCGCGTATTCGTGGACATGAGGAATCCTTGCCGCGCTATGCGCAGCGATTGAATGCTTTGTTTATTGAGTGATGCGATCGGCGAGGGCGCTGAGCAGCATCAAGAAGGTGAAAACGCCGAGGGAAGAGAACGCGCCACGCCAGATGATCAGGCGGCGCGCCCATTGGCGAGCGGTCAAGGCCGAACCTTCACGCCAATTCGTTTGCCCTTCATGGACGGCGCAAGACGCTGCGGGAGATTTGCGACCAGGTCCTCACGCTTACGACCGATCACCTCGTTGAAGGGAAGGCCGAAACCGAGCAGGGCGATCTTGTGTTCGACGTCCTCGAGCTGCTCGTCTATCAGCGATTTAACCGGTGCCGTACTCATGCTTCCTCCTTGCGCCGCTGACAGGTGTCACGCAGCCGCTTGCAGTAGTGGTTGAACTCGTCGATCGAGATAGCGCCGTCGGTGAAGAGGCGGGTGATTAGCCCTTGAACCAGCAAGCTGATGTCTTCTTCGCCGGCGGGTGCCGACACACCATCAAGGGCTTGATCGATCAGGATATGAGGGCTCAAAACCCGCACTCCTGCTCGACCCGGTCGCTTTCGCGTTTGGCATCTCGGTATTCGTTGGCGTGTACCGCGACCAGGTCGCCGGCGAGAGACCGAACCATCTGCGGATCACCGCCGATGGCTTCGATGGCCCAGGTGTGCAAAATCCCACCGTCTGCGCGTCGTACCAGCTCAATCAAGATTTTCTCGATATACCGATCAGGATCAGGGTTCGCGGCCATGTGATCCGCCAGCGCCTCCGGTAAGTGGTCAGCGTTGACCAGGACCTTGCTTCGACCTACCGGATTTGGTGCCTCGATGTGGCGCCGATAAAGCAGATCGTCGACCGACTCGGTCAGCCATTCCTGACCTGCCTCCGTATCGAGAAAGTCGTCTTCCGGGATGGGCTTGCGTAGAGCTGACATGGTCGTCTCCAGAGTGGCGGGGTGTTGATCCAACAAAACTCGAATGCACTCATCCGCACCGCTGGTTGCCGTTGGGCGCGGAGGAGAGTGCATTCGGGTGTTGTCGAACGATTTGCAAAGCGGCGAGTTGAATTTTTTGATTTCACTGCCGATAAAGCGCAGAACTTCTAAGGATGAATTCCCATGCGTGTTATTTCGAAGACTGTCTGTCTAGTTGCTTTGGTCGCGCTCAGTAATTTGGGGCAGGCCCAAGCGGATACCGAGGATCACGACATTGCTATAACCATGGTGGCTATGGGGCGTATGTGTGCAGAACAAGAGCCCGGAATGAATTACTCGCTGCAGAACATCTTCTCCCTTCCAGATATAGCGGCAAATGCAGAACTGAAGAAGGAGATTCTTGCAGTTGATACCAATCCGGCATTTCAGGATGAAATAAAGGCAGTTCAAGTGCAGGCCGCAGGGGATCCGTCGGCAGCAAAACATTTCTGCCCGAGCTATGCGCCGAAACCTAGCAAGTAATCTGTCCCAGGCCCGCTACTGGCGACGGCCTGGGTTTGTAGCATCAGATTGTCGACGTGCGTAGAGGTGGCCTACCTCATTCGGCCGATGCGCGGTGACATCGACGGCCTACTGTCCGCTGCCTGTATGAGTGATGGGCGCCGGCCTTCAGGCTTGCCGCGCCGCGCAGGTGAATCGCTCACTTTTACATGGCTGCCATTCCTCTGATTGAAGGCAACTGCCGAGCATTCCTCGGTAGTTGGTTTCGATGCAGGTGGGCGGTTATAGGCCGCAGTTTCGTCCGCATCGGGGTGTGATCTGGCCGGGGCTCAACCGGCATTCGGCGGAAGGTGTAGCCCTGTAGGCAACCGGTTGGCACATCCGCTGCCCGAGACTTAGCCTCAGATCACACCTCGATGCGCTTTCATAGAGAGGGTCGGGCACTTAACGACAGGCTGTCGTAGCGCCTGTTTTTACAGGGGCAGGCTCCCTGTTTCCTGGCTTTCCACAGTCAAGGGAAACCCATATGCTCCGCATTCCACAGTCGAAACAAGGAATGTCGTTATGGCGGAATATTTGGTTAGGGTCGAGTTGTTCAGAGCAGAGGGTGATGAATACAGAGAGCTCCACGAGAAGATGGAGCTGCTCGGACTGAAGAGGACGGTCACCTACGGAGATGGTAGTGTCCGGAGGCTGCCAATCGGGACCTACTTCGGATCAAGCAATCTTGACTTGAATGAAGTTCGAGACCGGGTCAAAACTATCTCGACCCCCCTGTCGCCGCCTAATGGCCCCTCTATAATTGTTGCAGAGTCTAAAAATTGGGCGGCATTTCTACCTCTCGCCTAAGGCTGGCCCTCCAGCGGTGCATGGTCCTTTTGGGGAGCACTCAATAGCGTGCAACCTAAGCACACCAATCGCTACTTTAAAGGCGGCATCGAAAGCGATGCCGCTATCCCTCGCGATCTCTTGAACAATCTCCTCAATTTTTTTCTTTTGGGTTTCGTTCATCGCTTTACTCCGGTTGTTTTCCCAATGCACCCGTCACCAGGTGCATCAGTGAAAAATTCCGTGTTTCTCCGCACCCGCTTACCAGGTCATTCACTCAGTTCGGTCAACACCTCGTCCGCCGTCGCAGTGGGCTGGCGCACTTTGCTGGCTAGTTGCTACTCTGCGATATGGCCACGGAGTGGGGTTTCATATGGACGCCGATAAGCCGCAGCGGCTGAAGCTCAAAAAGAAGTCCAGCGAGAGCAAGCCAGCGGTGCATGTGCCGGGGCAGGGGTTCAGCGAGGAGTCAGAGAAGTTCTTTTCTGATCTAGCCTCGCGCAAGGCTGTCGAGGTCGACATAGATGTTCTTTTCGATCAGTCATACAAGGCTGATCATGAACTCGACGATGTAACCCGAGAGCTCCGATCCGAATTCGCTCTGCTCAACAAAATTATTGAGCTTCAAGAAGTCGCCAAGCAGAAGGGCACGAAGCTGAGCCGCAAGGCCGCGAAAGCGGCGATTAAAGAGGCGAAAAAGGCCAGCAAGGCAGCCAATAAGCCCAAGACAGTTTCCCCAGCAAAGCGAACGAAGCCCTCTACAACCGAGCCTGAGTCAAAATGGCTTCGGAAGATATGTTGGCGGTGTGGTAGCAAATTCTCAGTTCACGTGGACTGGGAACGCCCCCCAAGTCTTTGCCCTGCATGTACGAAAGACATTAACGAAACCTATCTCCCTACCGCTCCGGATCGATCTAGGCCCGTTGGATGGGTCCACATCGTTAGTGGTGGAGCGCCAGGCATGGGCAAGCGTCGATAACTACTGTCCAGTAGGCTTCCGAAAGCGCCCGATGCAGGCGCTGACGTGAAAATTTCTGGAGCTGCCGGTTACCCGCTACTGGCGTCGGTCACCGGCTCATTCAAGTTGTTCCTCCAGCCGCGGGCCTTTCGGCTTGTTCTCCCGCTGGATAACTGCTTTTGACGTTTTACGCTGCACGCCCGGGTCAGTTGCCAACCCTCTGAACCGTTGAGGCCGGTTCATCGCTGCCTTCGTATCTGGGCCGGTGGTGATCCGGCAAGGTGAATCGGGAGATCTAAAGAGCGGCGGGTCTCTTGAGGCCCTTCGCAGTGGTTGTGTGTCGCTGCGACAGGCTTAAATTAACCGCCGGTTTTATTGTCGTCAATACCGGCGGTTAATTTATTTTGCGTAAGGATTGGTTATGCTTTGTCTTTACTGGACGGATATACAGCTATCAGGAGTGAAGTAGATGGCAATGGCGCAACAACAAAACAGGCTCGAAAGTGGTGGCATGTCAGGCCTGGAGCGACTTGAACTACGTGTCTCGTCAATGATCAATCACCCAGTCGCGCAGATTCAGCGCTGGGTGACGATCCATCGGCTGGACACGGATGGGCAGAGGGAGTGGGAGGAGGTGATGGGACTGCTGTCCGAGACGGGTTGTATAGACATGACGTTCAATGATGATGAGTCGGTAACACTGAGGTGGGAAGTGATCGACAACAAAGATCGGCCAGGAGAAATGGTAGAAGCGGAGCTGGAGTCGGCACCTTTCTGATGCACATAAAAAGCCCGCCTATTTGGCGGGCACTTGAAGTCCTATGGCTTACTAGACCGAATTGTCACTCACCAGTTTCAGGAAGCTCTTTTGTCTCAAACTGGAGTGCAGCGGTTCTAAAATCCTGATGGGCCGTTGACATTTTTAAAACAGTATTTGAGTATCTTTTCTCTAATTCTGCCTTTGCTTCGGCAGAAAGACTCTGGTCTTTCAAAGCCTTTCTTTGATACTTCAAATCGCTCTCATATGCTGAAAGGAAATCTGTCAATTTAGGGTCCTGCTCAACTTTTCGT
Source organism: Pseudomonas tensinigenes (assembly GCF_014268445.2). Classification (NCBI taxonomy): domain Bacteria; kingdom Pseudomonadati; phylum Pseudomonadota; class Gammaproteobacteria; order Pseudomonadales; family Pseudomonadaceae; genus Pseudomonas; species Pseudomonas tensinigenes. The sequence continues at coordinate 3,785,919 of NZ_CP077089.1, read as the reverse complement.
TGGAGCCTGTAAATTCCAGCCGCGATAAATGGGCTCAAGATTCCAGCGATAATAGGTACTATTGTCTTAACTTCGGGCGTCAAATCTGCAGTAAAAAGAGCAGAGACAGAAACAATTAAACCGGTAATCGTTGCGGTTAGCCCCGTGCGGCTATTGGAGGAAGGACGTTCGATGTCACTCATGGCTCGCGCTCCGCTGTCCAACTCCGAGGTCTATTTCCCGAATTGACCCGTCCTTTTTCCTCTGTATTTTGAAACGACTGGTAACCACGCCATTTCGTTTATAGGTCACGTAAATATCTTCAATGGAAAAGTATTTGTGGTAAATATATCTTACCGACAATCGACCTATTCGAAATGCGAATGGCGTAAGCATAATCATGAACAGGTACACCATCGCCAATGCTATATCGTGCTGGCTCCAAGCGGACATTGATCACCCCCGTTACTATTTAAGGAAAATCAATCCTCAACCTTTATTATAGCACGGTCGATAGTGGATCGCGTTGGTCTAGAGGTGGTCGTAGTTTCAATAGTAATATTGTAGTTATCATCTTTTTGAAATGTTGCTTGGTTGCTATTGACCTTGTCAAGAAAAGTCTTATCCTTCACTGTGACTGCAAATTCAGAACCATCATGTTTTCGAATTCTCCAACCTTTCGCGGACTCAAAGTTAATCTGGGCAAACGACGCTCTGACAATTTCAGTTTCAACAGAAATTTCTTCAAGCGTGCCCTTTGGAAGGCGCGAAAAGTCATCAATGGCAGACTCTTTAATAGAGATCACCGTTTTCTCTTCGTTTCCTTTTACTTTGAATTGAGCGTCTTTTTTTCCAGTGAGCGGCGCTTGAATAACCTTATGTAATGCATCACGTATTTTGCTGTTTGTGATTAGTTTGGCTATCCTTTTATCCGCTCTAACTAGGCCGTCAGCAGTCATTATGTCGGCGGTCTCACTATCACCTTCAATAGTAACTGAGGTGATTTTCTTGCCTTTGATTTGTTGAACAAGCTCAATCAGCGAGCCACCTACAAATGCTGCTGCTGGCGTTGCGAAGCCTAGTATCCCTAATACTTTTAGAGCGGTTGCTGGATCTGCCAAAAGTGCGAATACAACTTCTACTGATCCTTCTTGGGCCGGCGTGGTTACTTTCAAAGTGACGTCAGCTGAACCATTACTAATGATGCTAGCGGTTTCCTCGATGAGGTTGTGCATGCCCAAAATCGCTTCGCCAAGATCTTTTGCGTTTATCTCGTGTCGAGCTAGTGCGCTCTCTTTGGCATCGTAAGATACAATGAATTTCTCTTCCGAATACTCTTGCTTTTTAGGGCGACTAACTACTTTTTCTTCGGCCATTTCCTATTCCCCTAAGGCAGCCTTCCAATTGGCAGGCCAAATTTTATGAGCAGCTCATTATGTGTTGTGCGTGTATCGTTTTATAACTAATGTATTTGGGTAAAACGTTATTTCGGTTCGTTTAGGTATGTTTTCATACCAATTGAGCATTCCAAACTAGCAACACACGCGCCTGAATGAATGTCTCATCCGCTCGGATCGTTTGCGGTGGATGCCGATCGTTGTCGGAAATCATCCTGATCTGTTCATCGCCCAGCCACTGTAGGCGCTTGATATAGAGATGACCTTCCCAGGAGAACATGTAGATCCCATCCCCAACAAATTCCCGAATGCTGATGTCGACAAGGAGCGGATCTCGATGCTTGATCGTCGGCGCCATCGATTGGCCCCAACCCGTCACCATCTTCAGATGGAAATGTTCTTTGAACTCGACTCCCATCTCCCGCAAATGTTGAGGGCTTACCCGAACATCCTGCAGCATCTCGGGATAGTCGTGCGGGATCTGGCCGCCGCCCATCGCAGCGCGGACGTCGTAGTGCGCGATCCACACTTCATCACCCACAACTCCTGGCCGGTAATAGTCAATCTCGATGGCGCCCCCGGCATCATCCGCTTCAGCGGCTGCCATCAATCTTCGTCTGGCTGTATCGGTAAGCCCTTTGCCCTGCTTATCGAGCATCTGGCGGACCATATCAGCGGCTGAAAGCGTCGAAGCCGATGGAGCTTCGGCCACACTTGTCATCCCGCTGATCTCGCGCGCAAGTCGCTTACTGAAGCGCTCGACTGGAATGCCAAGCAAGCGCGATAGAACCGACGCGAACTTGGCGTTCAGAGGATTCGTTCCGTTCAGGTACATCGCTACCGCAGCGGCCGATATATCAGCCTCCGCCGCAAGGCTCGCCTGGGTCAATCCGAGTGCGTTTTTTTTCGACACGAAAAGCGCCTTAGCGGCGTCGCACTCAGCTTTCAGTTCTGGGGACAACTCTTTCTTTCTGCTCATCCGTGAAATTTAACCGCTGGTTAATTTTATTGCGGCAACCGCCGGTATTGCCAGAAAACTAACCGGCGGTTAATATTGGGTTTGACAAAGTTTGCTGAGGCAACGACATGAAAAAGACGCCACTGCCAGAACTGGTTGAGCGAATTGGTCAGTCCGCTGTCGCCAAGGGCCTTGGCGTAAGCGCTCCAGCCATTTCCAAAGCCTTGAAGGCGGCCAGGGAAATCCTAGTCATTGAGCATGAGGACGGAAAGTTGACAGCGGAAGAGGTCCGTCCATTTCCGTGCCAGCTGCCGGTTCAGAGAACCGCCGCCTGACATCTCTTTCCGCCAATTCGTTGAAGCCAGATTAGAAGAGAGCAGTCCCCATGGAAACGTCGAACTTGCGACACGAAACACGCGATGCGGTCTTGGTCGCTATTGCGCGCGACATGATCGCTCGGACGAGCATGAGTCAGGACGGCTTTGCGGAGCAGCTCAACCATCAGCTCTTTGTTCGTGCGCCAGAGCGCTGCAAGGAAAAGGGCTTTCCTGATCTTCAGGGGATGACCAAGACCGCAGATATGCAGGCATACGGCCGCGCCTACAAGGCTTGGAGCAAGCGCGTTGAGCGGTGGCTCGATGACAGCGGCGACCGCATCGAAATCCCTTCGTGGATTGAAGAGTCGTGGGTTGCCGCGCTCGACCAGCCTTGGCGCGACCGCGCACTTATTGAGCTGTCGAGCCGCTACGGCCTTCTCGCAGTCAAGCAGATCGGCTCAGGCATCGACGACGCCTTGCAGGTGTTCGCCGGTATTTCGACGAGCTTCGGTCACGTCGCCGGCCTTGGCGGGAAAGTCTTCGCCGATGGCGTGTTTGACCAGAAAGACCATGTCTACGCCGAATCCTTCGAATCCTTCTGCCGCTCTCTTGCTGCGCACGCTGTCGCGATGGCGGATCGAGCGGCGCTTGTCGCTTCGAAGATTCACTAAATCACAGACACAAAAAAGCCAGGTTCGTGGCCTGGCTAATTTGCAAAACTAGAGAGGCTAGATTATGCAGAGCCAACCCAATTCGAGCAATACCCCAACCAGTGTCGCGACACGTTTTCAGAATTCGAAAAACGTGTCGCGCATATATTTCTTTGCTCCTAGCGTCAGGAACACCTGACATGCAGTTCACCGTAACCATCAATCAGGTTAAGGCCTTGGAGTGGGGGCTGAACTCTCAGCAGGCCCTGCTGTTCGCTTTCGTCTACGGCTGCCCGAGCTGGACCAAGCCAATCAAGACTGACGACGGGATCTTCTTCGCGCTGAGCAAGGCCAAGATCATCGAGGAGCTGCCGCTGCTCACCGACAAGCCGGACACTGCTTATCGCATGCTGAAGGCCCTAGAAGAGGCCGGTCTGATTGAGCTTTCCATCACTTCGAACATCACGCTGTTCCGTCTGACTAAGAAGGCGATTGAGTGGAATCCGGATCGCATGGGGCACTTCAGTGCATATCAGCCGCCGGTGCAGCCACCTCGCCGTCGAACGAAGAAGAAGCCCATCCCTTCGGGTTTGCGTGCTCGCGTATTTGCTCGGGATGACCACGTCTGCCTGCGCTGCGGTTGCGCTGTTCTACTCCGCTTGAGGGCTGACCACATCATTCCCGAGAGCCAGGGTGGCGAAGCATCCATGGAAAATCTTCAAACCCTGTGCATGTCTTGCAATAGCTGGAAGGGTGTCCAGACCATCGATTTTCGCGGTATCACCGGAGGTACCGCATGAGCATGGGCCTCATGGTCGCCGCGATGAAACTTCGCGTCGGCAATCCACTTCGCAAGCTGGTGCTCATCAAGCTGGCAGACAATGCCAGTGACATGGGGGAGTGCTGGCCGTCCTACCAACATATCGCCGATCAGTGCGAGATCAGCAAGCGTTCCGTTATGAACCACATCACCGCGCTGTGTGAGTCAGGGCTGCTGCGCAAGGAAATCAGGAAGGGTGGGCCAAAGGGCAATTCGTCGAATGTTTACTTCCTAACCCTTGATGGTGGTGCACCTCCTGCACCAGGGGTAGTGCAGCAGATTCACCAGGGTGGTGCAGCAGGTTCACCCCCTAGTGAATCTCCTGCACTAGGGGGTAGTGAAGGAGCTGCACCCAGAACCAGTCACTCTTCTGAACCAGTCAATGAACCGGTCATTGAACCAATTGCACCCCCGGCTTCCGCCGAGGTTGTGCCGGCTCTGCCCCGCAATCTGGTTCTGGTGGTTGATCGCACCGATACGCCACGGGTCGAGATCCCCGCCGACATGCCAGGCCCAAAAGACCAGTCCTGCAAAACCTTCAAGGTCTGGGCGAACTATGCCATGGCCTACCGCAAGCGCTACAGCACCTGGCCGGTGTGGAACGCCAAGGTCGGTGGCCAACTCGGTCAACTGGTCGACCGCCTCGGCGCCGATGTCGCTCACCACGTCGCTGCACACTTCCTGAAAACCGCCGATGCCGCCGTGCTGCGGAAGTGCCACAGCCTCAACGAACTGCTGGCGAACGCCGAGAGCTACCACACCCAGTGGGTGACCGGTCAGCGCATCAATGGGACGACTGCCCGCCAGATGGAACGCACCGAGGCGAACGTCTCCGCCGCCGAGCAGGCCGCTCAAATGGTCTTGGCTAAGCGCCAAGCGGGAGAGCGCAATGAGTACCTTTGAAATGAACGATCAACAGGTTGCCGGACTGGCTGCTGCGATCTGCGCCACTGCCGAGGCAATGGGTCAGGAAATGAACCCAGGCACTGCGGCGATCATGGCCGAAGATCTCTGTGCTTACCCGGTGCAGGTGGTGAAGGCCGCGCTGAAGGCTTGCCGCTTCGAAGTCAAGGGCAAGTTGGCCATGGCTGACATCCTCCAGCGAGTTCAGGTTGCAGATGGCCGCCCGGGCAAGGACGAAGCTTGGTCAATCGCCATGACTACGAACGACGAGTTCGAAACCGTGGTGCTGACCGATGAAATCCTGCTCGCGCTGGCAGCCGCGAAACCTGTACTCGACGCCGGCGACAAGGTCGGTGCGCGCATGGCGTTCAACAGCGCTTACGAGCGTTTGGTGGGCCAGGCTCGTGAGGACAACAAACACGTCAATTGGCACGTGTCAGTCGGTTTCGACGCCAACCGCCGCACCCAGGCGATCACGAAGGCCGTACAGATGCAACGGATCCCACATGAGCGCGGGCAGTTGTACCTGGCCGACTTGAGTGTCGCGCCAGTTACCGAAGACGGCCGGGCCGTCGTTGCGCTGCTCACCGGTGATGTAACCCGACCTTCGCCAAAACTGCGCGAGAAGCTCGCCGCGGTGAAGGATTCGATGCTCGCCATGCGCCATGCATCAGCCGAGGAAAAAACAGAAATGCGAATTCAGGCAGCCAATGAGCTGGCGGATCGCCGTGCGCTGCTCATTCAGCAGGCCGAACAATTGGAAGCAAGGAGAGCGGCTCAATGACCATCGACAAACAAAAACTCCAGAAGCTGCTGTGGGCCGAGGCGGCGTCGTACCGTACCGATTGTGCAGACTGGAAGCGCAACACCGAGGCGCTGCAAGACTTTCTCGGGGAGAAAACAGTGGAAGAGGTGGCGCTGGAGTTGCTGGCCGAGAACGAGCGACTGACACAGCAACTCGGCGAGCTGATCAACGGATTGCCGAACAATGTGGCCACCCATGGCTGACAAAATCTCAGTGAACTGTCAGGCGAAACTCTCCGAGGCCATCACGAAGCTTAGCGCCATGTACCGCGACAAGAAGTTCGTCGTCGTATCGCTGCGCCCGGGAAAGGACCGCACGCTCGACCAAAACCGGCTGTGGTTCGCGATGTACAAGCGCATTGCCGAGATGACCCAAATCGGCGACGAGGCTGATGCCCGCCGGTACTGCAAATTGCACGTCGGCGTGCAGATCCTGCTGAATGAGGATGCCGGGTTTCAGACCGAGTGGTACCGCGTCATGCGCCACCTCCCGTACGAGACGAAGCTGGCCATGATGGGCGGCTGCAAACTCTTCGGCCCGGACGGGTTCCCGGTGACCAGCCTGTTCAATCGCGCTCAGGGCGCGGCGTACACTGACCGCATCGTCGCGCGGTTCGCACAGCAGGGCGTGTACTTCGATGATCTGCTGAGCCAGGAGGCTGCATGACGATTGAAAGGAAGCAGCCGCGCCCGAAAAAGTGCTCAGTCAAAACCTGCAGGGCCTCATTCGTCCCGAAGGTGAGCTTTCAGTCTTGGTGCTCGCCGGACTGCGCCGTTGTCATCGCGCGGGACAAGCGGGAGAAGAAGCGCAAGTCGCTGGCGAGCATCGAGCGCCGAGAGATCAAGGTACGCAAGGAGAAGCTGAAGAGCAGGGCGGATCACCTGCGCGAAGCCCAGGCGACATTCAACGAGTGGGTTCGCCTGCGTGACGCCGATCTCCCTTGTATCAGTTGCGGTCGGCACCACGAAGGCCAATACCACGCAGGGCACTACCGATCCGTAGGAGCGAACCCTGAGTTGCGATTCGAGCCGCTCAATGTCTGGAAGCAGTGCGCCCCATGCAACACGTACCTGTCAGGCAATTTGGTGAATTACCGAATCTCACTCCTACAGGGAATCGGCGCCGAGAAAGTCGAATGGCTCGAAGGGCCTCATGAGCCCCGCAAGTACACCGTCGAAGAAATCAGAACCATCAAGGCCGAATACCGAGCCAAGGCAAGAGAGTTGAAAAAAGGGGAAGCCGCATGAAGCTGATCAACGCAAGACAGGTGTGGACTGAAGCGCAGCACGAATCGAACGCGTCGATCAGCGCTGCAGCGATTGATCGGGCAGCAACTGCGCCAGTGAAGAGTGGTTCACGGATGCGCCGGCATGAAGCCGTATTCGCCGCGATCGGTGACGACAAGGAAGAGAGGATCCAGGTAGTGCGCCAGAAGATCAGCATCAGTGAGACGCGCCGTACGCCGGTTGGTCGATCGACTGCTCGCGCCGCGCACCTCGCCACGATCGGCAAGGTGCTGCGCGCGATCGACACACTGCCGTTCCAGGTGCAGCAGTTCGGTCACTACCTGTACCACCCGTGCATGACGATGGTTCACGTACTCAACGCCGAGAAGCTGATCTGGAACGATGTGGACTTTTCCGCGCTGACGGATGCCAAGGCTGCGAAAGCTCATTGCATGATCAGCATCGCTCTGCAGTCGTACAAGATTGAGGCTCATGGTGGGGAGCAGTGGGGGCCGGCTCGGGTCGCTGAGGGAATGCTCAAACTTTACGGTGTGCGCATCGAGCCGAAAGTTTGGGATCGCGACTGGAAGGATGTCTGGAATTTCCTGCGTGAAGCTATTTCAGAAGTGGATGTTCAGGCTTTGCAGCCTGTATGGCAGGTCATCTTTGATGAAAATTCTGAAGATGCGGCATAAAGTTATTGCCATGTTGGGATTTGTGATGTAATTTTCCCATAGTGCACAAGTAACGCGAAACGCACACGAAACCGAACCCGGCCAAGCGCCGGGTTTTTTCTTCTGCACGCTTGAATTTTAGACAAATTGACTTTTTGCCATTATTTTGGCACTATCTGTTCACGTACTAGCTTGACTTGTTGGCTGGTCAAAAGAGCATCTGCTGGTGCTGCGGTTTTTACGCCGTTAACGATGGTAGTCGGCATTTTGGGATTTCTGGTAGTCGCAGCTACCAGCTGGCTTAAGAACAAAATGTTGTTGAAAAAAGAAGTAGTGACTACTGGAGGAAATGGTATGGAAGAACAGAATGTGAAATGTGTTGACTTGGCGGTTGTGGAAACGGTTCAAATATTGAGCGCCGGCTTGTTGGTCAACGGTGTAACCGCAGTGACAATTCGGGCGTAAGCCCACCCGCTTTAGCGGGACGCAGCGTTAAAGCGCTGCACTATTTCAGAAGCCCGGCCGCCGCGCCGGGTTTTTTATTGCCTGAAATTTACCTATAACCAGGACAGCCCTTGGGAAGGCCTGGACGTCGATAGCCGAATAGTGCGACGTACGGAATCAACACCGGCAGCCCCGCACTCTGACCTCACATGCTTGCAGAGTGGCGCGAGACTGGGTCAGCGAGATCGATGCAATAGGGCGTCGACGTTGAGAAGGCCTTCGGCAGACAGCTCGGAAAGACGAGCGCACCTATTCAGGGCCTCTGCACTTGCAGGGGCTTTTTTCGTTTTCGGCTCCCCACACCCATTGCTCCGAGCTGGGAGTGCAGCGGGGCCGACCTATTCACATGCACCCACGGAGTCGAGCGCATGGAGTTATTGCAGCGCCTGCTCGACAAGATCGACAGGTTTGAATTGCTGATCGCAGGACTGGTGGGCGCAGTCGTCGCAAGCTGGTGGCACAAAGACGATCTGGCCGACTGGCGTGCTTGGATGATCTTTCTGGTCACCGGCATTGCCTGCTCGTTGTATCTGACGAGCATGGTCAGCACCTATCTGGGTGTGACCGAGCCGAAGATCGTCGCGGGCATTGGCTTCTTGTTGGGCACCTTCGGCGGATCGCTGCTCGCAGCCATCAACCGAGCCATCAAAGCCGCTGACCTCTGGGCGCTCATTCGCCAGCGGTTCGGGGGAGGTAATCCACCATGAATCTTGAACTGATCAACTCCATCGCCTGCGGCTTGATTGCCTTGTGGGCGACCTGGTGTGTTCTGAGCGGTCGAGTAAGGGACGGCGTCATCGGCAAGTTGATCTATTCGGCTGTTGCCATCAGCGGTTTCGTTGTGATGAGCCGCGAGCAGAATATTTTCATGATGGGGCCGACCACTGCCGGGATCACGCTTCACGTCTCGCTGGCCCTGGCGGGTATGCGCCACATCTTCATGGTCATCTGGTGGCAGCGGGTTAAAGCCTGGCTGTGCCGGACGCTGAACTGTGAGCACTGCATGCGGTGTGACAAGGCGCCTGGTGGCATTGAGCGCCGGGGTAAGTAATCCGCGCCACGTTTTCGAATGCGCCAAATCGTGGCGCGAGGTTGGAGGTGGATATGGGCATCAGGAAGACGTTGATCCACTTCAATGACATCACGCTGACCTTGTCTGTGGATGACCTGAGGGCTGCGCTGATCGCGAAGTATGGTGCTGCTGCTGTTGAGGTACTGGTCGACGGCGTGATCCTTCAGAGCGCCACCTATTCTGCTTACTGCTCGGACGATGGTGTGAAGTTCGCTTTTGCTCAGCCGCTGGAAGGACACAACACGTGAGAAACGTCACCCGACTGCGCTAAGCGCTACCGATTGGCCAGGACATCAGTAAGGCCCTGACTGATCTGGATAGCGCCATCGCCAACACAAACGACGCTGCGAAGGCTGCCGGGCAGGAGCTAGTTGTGGCGTGGCTACATTGGCAGGCGCAAAGCGCGACCGTGCGGATGATAGAAAAATAGTTGTTTTTTTAAAAGTTAACGGCGTTGAATGTTTAGTTCTCGTCATTCGATGATGTACTATTGCCATCACAGAAATCATAGGAGTGAGCGAGCCTGGCAGAACACGACCTGCACCGCGGCACCTGTTACAACGGTGATCGGGAACTACGCCCCAGTAACCATTAACCAGACCAACGTCAGCAAATGTGAAAACCAGGTAGGGGATTCGATTTCCCCTAGCGAAAACAAAAGAATTACATCACCTACTAAAGCCCCTGGAGGGAAGAAGATGAAAAAACGCACCCAAGGTATCAAATCGAAGTTTAGAAATGTAACCGCAGGCGTTGTGATGCTGGGATCGCTACTGGATGGTTATGGCGTACATTCCGCTCAATCCTATGATTTTTGATTTAGACCTTATCTTTTCTCGCTGAAATCTAGCGAGATTTTCAAAGCACAGCACCGGGGTATGACCATGCGCAGGCCATACCCTCCAACGGCAATGCTGGAGCTATCCGAAATATCCGATTTCGGCATTCGGCTGGCTCCCGCCCCTCAAGTGTGGGAATGGCTCCAAGCGGAGATCCTTGCCGACACCGGAAGCATTCACAACGCAGACCACGCCCATCTGATCGATGCTGACATTTGTGTGTTGTGGGCGTCTGCTGCCTTTACGAAAAAGGGGCGCACGGTCGTCGGCCAAGCCGAACAGGTGGCGTTCCGCGCCGGCGTTTGGCAGAAAGCCCGGATGGAACAACAGATACAAGATGGGTTCGGCGACGTGCCGGCCTACATCATCACGCTGGCTGCCGACTACTGCGCCCAGTGCTCTGATGCTGACTTCTGCGCGCTGGTCGAACATGAGCTGTATCACATCGCCCAAGCGAAGGATCAGTACGGCGCACCCAAGTTCACCCAGGAAGGCTTACCCAAGCTTGAGATGCGCGGACACGACATTGAAGAGTTCGTCGGTGTGGTGCGTCGCTATGGGGCGAGCCCTCAAGTGCAAGAGCTGGTGGACGCTGCAAACAATCCTGCCGAGGTGGGGGAAATGAACATATCGAGGGCCTGCGGAACCTGTCTGCTCAAGTCGGCCTGATCCTTGACAGGACCTTGACGGAATAAACCCATATGGCAGCCCTGAAAGATGAGGTGAAGCGCTTCATTGTGCAGGCGTTGGCCTGTTTTGATACGCCGACTCAGGTAGTGCAGGCGGTCAAGGAAACTTTTGGTGTCGAGGTGTCTCGCCAGCAGTGCGAGCAGTACGACCCAACTAAGCATGCCGGCCGTGACCTTGGCGTGAAGTGGAAAGCGGTGTTTGAAGATACCCGCAAGCGCTTCCGCGAAGAGACGGCCGAGATCCCGATCGCCAACAGAGCGTTCCGACTCCGGGCCATGAACCGATTCGTGGAACGGGCCGAGACGATGAAGAACATCGGCCTCGCGATGCAGATCCTCGAGCAGGCGGCCAAGGAAGTGGGAGACGTCTACGTCAACCGCAACCGGAAGGACGAGCCCGACGATGAGCCGGCAATCCCGACGCGCATCCAGGTCGACGTAGTGGATGCGAGGAAGCCGAATGCCGAGCCTTAACGTTCCGCAATCGCAGTTCCTCCTGTTACCCCACAAGTTTCGCGCATTCGTTGCTGGCTTCGGCTCCGGGAAGACCTGGGTCGGATGCTCAGCGCTCAGTAAGCATTTCATGGAGTGGCCGGGCGTCAACGCTGGTTACTTCGCACCGACTTACCCGCAGATTCGAGACATCTTCTATCCCACGATGGAGGAGGTTGCCCACGAGTGGGGGCTGAAGACCAAGATCAACCAGGCGAACCATGAGGTTCACATTTACAGCGGCCGGCAGTATCGCGGCACTGTGATTTGCCGATCCATGGAGAAGCCGCAAACCATCGTCGGCTTCAAGATCGGTCACGCATTGGTCGATGAGCTGGACGTGCTGACGTCGATCAAGGCGCAGCAGGCTTGGCGCAAGATTATTGCCAGGATGCGTTACAACCTGCCCGGGCTGAAAAACGGCGTGGACGTAACCACGACGCCGGAAGGCTTCAAGTTCGTCTTTCTCCAGTTCGTGAAGCAGTTGCGCGACAAGCCGGCGCTGAAGGAAATGTATGGGCTGATCCAGGCTAGCACCTTCGACAACGAGCTGAACCTGCCTGACGACTACATCGCCTCGCTGATGGAGTCGTACCCCGAGCAATTGATTCGTGCGTACCTGAACGGACAGTTCGTCAACCTGACGTCCGGGTCGATCTATCACGCCTACGACCGCAAGCTGAATCAGTGCTTCGACACTGTGCAGCCCGGTGAGCCGCTGTTCATCGGCATGGACTTCAACGTCGGCAAGATGGCGGCGATCACCCACGTCAAACGTGACCAGGGCCTGCCGCGGGCCGTGGACGAGCTGATGGATGGCTACGACACCCCGGACATGATCCGCCGCATTAAAGAACGGTACTGGGAACACACCGGCAACGACTACAAGAAGACCTGCGAGATCCGGATCTACCCGGACGCCTCCGGTGATTCACGTAAGTCGGTCAATGCCAGTCTCACCGATATCGCCATGCTCAAGCAGGCGGGCTTCACGGTCATCGCGCCGGCGGCCAACCCACCGGTGAAAGATCGGATCAACGCCATGAACGCCATGTTCTGCAACGCGCAGGGCGAGCGGCGTTACCTGGTGAACCCGTTTACATGCCCGACCTACGCCGATGGCCTGGAACAGCAGATCTGGGCGCCGAACGGCGAGCCAGACAAGAGCCAAGGAAACGACCACGCCAACGACGGCGGCGGTTACTTCATTCACCGCGAGTACCCGATTATCAAACCGGTCACCGCTATCAAAATGGGATACGCCCGATGAGCAACGACGTCTCCTTCAAGCGGGCGGACTACATCGAAGTGCTAGATCGCTGGGCAACCGTGCGCGACGTTTGCGCCGGTCAGCACAGGGTTGTTGACCGGCTGCCGTACATCAACGCTCATGACAAGTCGCCGGAGAACGTAGATCGAAACAAGGCCTATCGCGAACGGGCGGTGTTCAAGAATGCCACCGGTCACACGCGCAATGGCTTGCTCGGTTTGGCGTTTCACAAAGACCCAACGTTGACCGTCGCGAAGAAGATGGAATACCTGCAGGACAACGCCAACGGCTCAGGGGTGAGCATTTACCAGCACTCGCAAGGCACGCTGGAAAAGGTGCTTGAGGCTGGACGGCATGGTCTGTACGTCGATTACCACCAGGACGCCGGAACCGGTGGCCACTCCGTGATCCTGTCGTACTGCGCCGAAGACATCATCAACTGGCGCACAGGCATGGTAAACGGTCACAGCGTGCTGACCCTGGTGGTGCTGCGCGAGTCGCCGGAGATCGAAGACGGCTTCGGTTTCAAGGTGGTAGAGCAATACCGGGAATTGGCGCTCGAGGATGATGGCTTTGTCTGCCGCGTTTGGCGTCGATCCGGGCCGAAAGGTGGCGGGCCGCTGGCCGTTGTTCAGGAATTCAAACCCACCGGCGCCGCCGGCCGCTTGAAGGAGATCCCGTTCACCTTCGTCGGCGCGCAGAACAACGATCCGAGTATCGATGAGTCGCCGCTGTACGACATTGCAATGATCAACCTGGGGCACTACCGGAACAGCGCCGACTACGAAGATAGCGTCTTCTGGTGTGGCCAGGCTCAGCCATGGATTTCCGGTCTGGATGAACAGTGGCGCGACTGGATGGAGAAGAACGGCGTCTACGTCGGCTCCCGCGCACCGATGATGCTGCCTACCGGTGGCCAGTTCGGGTATGCCCAGCCACTGCCGAACACGCTGGTGAAGGAGGCCATGGCTGACAAGAACCAGATGATGATCGAGCTGGGCGCCCGCATGGTCGTAGCCTCTCTCTCGTCCAAGACGGCGACCGAAGCGCGTGGTGATCAATCTGCATCGACGTCGGTGCTCGCCGGCTGCGTGGCCAACGTCAGCGAGGCATACACCAGGGCGATTATGTGGTGCTGCACCTACATGGGCGTCGACGACGCAAAGGTTGCCTACCAGATCAACCAGGAATTCGTGGAGCTGACGGCAGATCCGCAAATGATCACCGCGCTGGTCGGACTCTGGCAAAACGGTGGATTCGCCAAAGCGGATCTTCGGGCATACCTGCGCAAGTTGGGCTTGATTGCGCCTGAGCGTACAGACCAGCAGATCGATGGCGAGCTTGCAGAGCAGGGCGACGGCTTGGGCCTGGACGATGAGGACAAAGTAGATGGCGGCAAACCAAGCAATCCTTGACGCTACGATTCGGCACGCTGTCTTCCTCGAGAAGCTGAAGGCCGGGGAGGTCGGCAAGTTCGCCCCGTTCCTGAAGGAGATCGACCGCTCGATACGCGACCGGCTCACTCAATCGGATCTGACCGAGTACAACGTGAAGCGGCTGGAGGCGCTGCTGAAAGAGGTCGACAGTCTGCTACTGGGCATCTTCGACCGCTACAGCGCGCAACTGAACCTGGACCTGATCGATATCGCCAACTATGAGGCCGAGTTTGAGGCGTCTAGCCTGGCCCGGTCGGCGCCGGTTGGTGTCTCGTTGGATGTGGTCGCGCCAACGGCAGCGGCTATCCGCACGGCGGTGCTGACCAATCCTCTCAGTGTGCGCGGCACCGGCGGCGGTAAGCTGCTGAAGTCGTTCATCAAGGGGTGGACCAGTGCCGAGCGCGAGCGCGTCACCGGCACGATCCGGCAGGGCTTCTTCGAAGGACAAACGAACTTCCAGATCATCCGCAACATCCGCGGTACGAAGTCGGCCGGCTACAAGAACGGCATTCTCGCCACCACCAACCGCAATGCCAGCACGGTGGTGCACACAGCGATTCAGCATGTGTCGTCACAGGCGCGAATGGAGGTGGCCAAGGCCAACACGGACATCGTGTCCGAGGTTGAGATGGTAGCCACGCTGGACAGCAAGACCAGCCAGCAGTGTCGATCGATGGATAAGCGACGGTTTCCGGTCGACTCAGGCCCGCGGCCACCGTTTCACCCGAATTGCCGAACCACGTTTGTCTTGCTGACAAAGCTCAGTGAGATGTTCGCCAAAGGCGCTACTCGGGCTTCGGCAGGCGCAGATGGAGCAGGGCAGGTCAGTGCGAGCCTCGACTATTACCATTGGCTTCAACAGCAGCCGGCGTCGTTTCAGGACGTGGCAATCGGCCCTGTGCGTGCGAAGTTGTTCCGCGAGGGTGGGTTGTCCGTCGAACGGTTTGCAGAGTTACAGCTTGATCGCAACTTCGCGCCGCTGACTTTGGTGCAGATGAAAGGTTTGGAGCCATTGGCCTTTGAACGGGCAGGCATTTCATAGCCTGCCCGCATGGCTCATTGAGGTCTTAAACTGACAATCTTAAATGGATTGCCGAAAGGATCTTTTCCTTGAAGTACGATTTGTCGCTGATCTTGGGACAAGATCTCGTACTCATCCGAACTACCTGGAACATACTGCTTATTCATGTCCGGGAGCGAATAACCGGTCAGCTTTTCCAAAAGAGGGATCGGCATCTCTTGCCCGCCGCTTTGAAAGGTGGTCGGTTCCGAGTGTAAGCCTGTCAACGTAAAAGTTAGGAAATGATTGTCAGCCGTCCATGTACCAGACCCCTTTGTAATCACAGCAGCAGAAAATGGCTTGTCGGATTCGCCACCCGAGAATTTGAGGGTGCCATTCACATTGTATCGCCCGTTTCGGAAGTACTCAGTGACACCATTGAACGCAACAGTTCCGCCTGGAACTGGATGTTGATAGTTGCTTTCCCAACGCCCGAGGAAGCCCGGGTTGTGCTCTGGACCTGATTCATGAACCGCTGCGTAAATTGTCGCGATGCCGGCGACGAGAGTGATGAGTCCTCCGACTCTGACATAACCCTTACGAGTGAATTGCTTGATCGTTTCTAGCTTCATTTTCTCTGTACTACTCCATTAGTAATTTGGCGGTTGACGCAATTCTACCCAGATCGACACCTCTCAGTAGAGCCATTCACTATTTTTCAGCCTCGCATTCGCGGGGCTTTTTTATGCCTGCAAAGCAGGCAACACATACCCAAGGGGTGCATCAACGTGGCAGAAGAAAACGAAATCGACTTGGACAACCCGGCAATCAAGGCCGCTATCGCGACTGCCGTTGAGACCTCTGTTTCTGGTCTGAAAACCAAAAACTCCGAGCTGCTGGGCAAGCTAAAGGAAACCACAGGCAAGCTGACCCAGTTCGAAACGCAATTTGAGGGCATCGACATTGACGCCGTAAAAGGCTTGCTCAGTCGTGCCGGCCAAGACGAAGAAACCAAGCTGCTGACTGAGGGTAAGGTCGACGAGGTCTTCAACCGCCGCACCGAACGCCTGCGTGGCGACTACGACAAGCAGTTGAAGACAGTCACAGCGCGCGCCGAGAGGGCCGAAGCTTTCGCCGCCAAGTTCCAGGGCAAAGTCCTGGGCGATTCGGTTCGCGGTGCAGCGCTTAAAGCCGGCGCACTCCCGGAAGCAACCGACGACATCATCCTGCGCGCCAAAGGCGTGTTCTCGCTGAACGAAGAGGGTGAAGCGGTCGCCGTTGATGAATCCGGCCAAGTCATCCTCGGCAAAGACGGCAAGACTCCTCTGACTCCGCTCGAATGGGCGGAATCGCTGCGCGAAAGCGCACCTCATCTGTGGCCAAGGGCCTCAGGGACACAAGCCCCGGGCGGGGGTGGCGGCCAGGCTGCATTCAAGCGCTCCGAAATGACTGCCGAGCAAAAGCGCGACTACCAGCGCAAGCACGGCCAAACCGCATACCTGCAATTGCCCAAGTAAGGGGATTCACCCATGGCAACGACTGTGAACAGCGACCTGATCATCTACAACGATGAGGCGCAAACCGCATACCTGGAGCGTGTCCAGGACAACCTCGATGTGTTCAACGCATCGTCCAATGGTGCAATCGTGCTCGACAACGAGCTGATCGAAGGCGACTTCCGCAAGCGCTCCTTCTACAAGATCGGCGGTTCGCTGGAGCATCGTGACGTCAACTCCACTGGCAAAGTGACCGCGAAGAAGATCGGCGCCGGTGAGGCCGTTGGCGTCAAGGCACCTTGGAAATACGGTCCGTACCAGACCACCGAAGAGGCTTTCAAGCGCCGTGGTCGTCCGGTCGACGAGTTCTCCCAGATCATCGGCGCCGACGTTGCTGACGCCACTCTGGAAGGTTTCATCCAGTACGCCACTGCAGCGCTGCGCGCGTCGATCAGTTCCAACGCTGACATGGTGGTCGCTGCCAACATCGAGACCGACGGCAAGAAGACCCTGACCCGTGGCATGCGCAAGTTCGGCGACAAGTTCGGCCGTATCGCGCTGTGGGTCATGCATTCCAGTGCTTACTTCGACATCGTCGACGAGGCGATCGCGAACAAGGTCTACGAAGAAGCCGGTGTCGTAATCTACGGCGGACTGCCAGGCACTCTCGGCAAGCCGGTGCTGGTCACCGACACCGCGCCTGCAGACGTGATCTTCGGCCTGCTGCCAAACGCTGTGGTGATCACTGAATCGCAGGCGCCTGGCTTCCGCTCCTACGCGGTGAATGACGAAGAGAACCTGGGTATCGGCTACCGCGCTGAAGGCACCGTCAACATCGATGTGCTCGGCTACAGCTGGAAGGAAGCCGCTGGTGGTGCGAACCCAACGCTTGCCGCCGTGGGTTCGGCTGCGAACTGGGTCAAGCATTCCAACAGCAACAAAGTGACTGCTGGTGTGCTGATCACCCTGACCACTACGCCACCAGCCGGCGGCTGATACTGGCCCTGACAGCGGTCAGCGATGGCCGCTACGGAGACTTTTATGGAACTGGTTTACTCCACCCAGAACTCGGACTTCGATCCGGAAAAGCGGTATCGAAATCCAGCGCATTTCGATCGGCCTGAAGCGGGTGTAACCCACGCAGTTGTGATTGGCGACTGGCCGAAAGTGGTCGACGCCTATGAGGCGCTTAGCGTCGAAGTTTCTGTGTTGAAACCTCTGATCAGCCAGCCAGTTGATTCGAGCGGCGCTGACACCATTGCCAGCCTGGCGCAGGATAACTTCACGCTACGCGCCGAGCGCGATGGCATCCAGCGGCTGATCGAAGCCGCGGAAGGTCAGTCGGAGCTGGAACACCCAGGCGCCGGCGAACTGCCGACCCGCTTGTACGGTGCGCTGAGAGCCATTCACGAAGGCGTCATCACCATCGGGGGCGAACGCGATAATTTGGCGGGAGAAGTTGAATCACTCCGCGCTGAAGTCGCACATCTCAAGGCGGCAGCGGAGCCGGTCGATAATGCCGAGAAGATCGCAAGCCTCAAAGCGCAGCTCGACGCCGCCAACGTGACGTACCGGGCGAACGCTTCGGTAGAATCGCTGGAAAAGGCAGTTGCTGATCTGCAACAGGCTTAATAATCCGGGTGCCCGCCAATGCGGCACCCGATCCAGAACACAACAGCGAGCTGATTCATGACTCTCATCATTGAGGACGGTACCGGCAAGCCTGACGCCGAAAGCTACGCATCCGCTGAAGACCTGGCCATGTACGCCGTGAAGTTCGGCGTTACCATCCCGGCGGAGGTGCCAGCACAGGAAGCGCTGTTGCGCCGGGCCGCGCTGGCAATGGACGGCATGACGTGGAAGGGGCGAAAGTCCAGCAGCGAGCAGGCCTTGTCCTGGCCACGCCGCGGCGTCGAACTGGATTACGAAATCAAGCCCGACAACTACCTGCCGGCGCGGATCCAGTACGGCCAGATGGCGCTGGCTGCTGAGATCCACACGGACGATATCGACCCGGTCGATCAGCGTCAGGGGGCGGTAATTCGCGAGCGAGTCGAAGGCGCGGTCGATGTTGAATACGCCCCAATCAGCAACAAAAGCGGCAGGCTATTGCCGGCCGCACCAGATCGCCCAAGCCGAACCCAGTTCGCCGACTACCTGGCCAAACGAGGCCTGTTTGCCGTGAGGGCCTGACAATGAGCGCGTTCTACGACCGCACGGCTGCTACCGCTCTGCGGTTGATAACGCAGTTCGGCCAGCCCGTAACCATCAGCAAGACCGAACCGGGTGAGTACGACCCTGAGACCGGTGGCGACACGCCGGGCGCCACCATTGAACAGACCGCCCAAGGCATCCTGCTCGACTTCACCGGTCAGGAATTCCAGAACAACAGCCTCATCAAGCAGGGCGACAAGAAGCTCAAAATCGCCGCGCAAGGGCTGGAGTGGGTACCAGACCTGTTGAACAAGGTGATCATTCAGGGGCGCACCTGGTCCATCGTGCCGCCTTTGAAAGAAGTGAATCCGGCCGGTACGCCGATCCTTTATGAATTGCAGGTGCGGTCATGAGCCGGTCGGGCGCCGGGCAATCCGGCAGCTTCGCCCTAAGCCTGGCTGAGTTCGCCGCCCAGACAAGCGAAGCCATCGACGCCAGTGTGCGCGAGATCATCATTGAGGTCGGCAGCAGCCTGATCCGCATGTCTCCCGTGGGTAACCCGGAGATCTGGGCGCAGAACGCGGTAGCAACCCAGTACAACAAGGCCGTCGACGACCACAACAGCGCGCTGCGCAGCGATCCGACCAACCTCACCAAGGGCGGCAGGCTCAAGAAAGGCCGCAAGCTCAACGACGGCATGGACATCAAGGCGCCCGAAGGCTACGTCGGCGGCCGGTTCCGCGCGAACTGGCACATATCTCTCGGCGTGGTCGAGAGCGTCACCTTCGACGAGGTTGACCCGAGCGGCGCCGAGACTACCGCGGCGCTGGTAGCGGCAATGAGCGACTTCACCGCCGGCCAGATGGCCTACATCATCAACAACTTGCCCTACGCGATTCCGCTGGAGTTCGGTCATTCCACCCAAGCTCCCGGCGGCATGGTTCGGGTAACCGTGGCCCGCTTCCAGCAGATCGTGCAGGAGGCCATCAGGAACAATCAGGTATGAGTCACGCACGCGCCCGTCAGGCCATCGAAACGAAGCTGGCCGCATGGTCGGCTGCGCGTCCAATACGAGTGGCCTACTCAAATCAGCCTTTCACGCCAAATCCATCTGAAACCTATCTGCGAGCTTTCCAGCTTCCAGCCAGCACCACTTGCCGTTACCTCGGCGGGGACGCATACGAGTACACCGGCGTCTATCAGATCAGCATCGTCTGTCCGTCGGCCCAGGCCATGACCACCGCAGAGACACTTGTTGAAGAGCTGACGCAGCTCTTTCGAGTAGACACGCCACTGGCCCGCAACGGGTTCGATGGACTCATCACTGAACCAGTAGATCAAGGGCCAACTATCACTGAGTCCGCGACCTATACGGTCCCGGCCAGCTTCACCTACGCAGGTGTCGCAGACCAACCGCCCGCTGGGGCATAACCTACCGCCGTCAGGCGGGCATTCAAGAGGAAACACACCATGGCCGCACGCTTTCCGCTGCCGAACGGCGCTGTGCTGGAGATTGCCAGCATTATGGGATCCGCCGTCGCTTTCACCGCCTTGACCAATGCGAAACCGCCGGTCGCTGCTTCTGTGGGGCACAGCATCGAAAATGGCGACGTTTTGCTGATCAACTCCGGCTGGGCGCTGATCAATGACCGCGCAGTAAAGGCGTCCGGCGTCACCGCCGATGCTTTTGCCTTGGCTGGTCTCAATACCACCAACACCGACAAATTCACTGTCGGTGCAGGTTCTGGCTCAGTGATACCGGTGTCCGGATGGACGCAAATCTCGAAAGTCACCTCTTTCACATCCTCCGGCGGCGAGCAGCAATACCAAACTGTCGGCTACCTGGAAGATGACGACGACAAGCAGTTCCCAACCAACCGCAACCCGACCACGATCACTATCGTGGTGGAGGATCAGCCGACCGCTCAATACGTCGAGACTGTCGAAGGCTTCGATGACACCAAAGAGCTGGCCGTCGTGCGCATGAAGTTGCGCAACGGCGATCAGATCCTCTATCCGGGTTATGTGAGCATCACTCCTGATCCGACGATGGAGCGCAACAACGTCATGACCCGAACCATCAGCATCGGGCTTTCTGCTCGCTCGCTCCGTTACCTGGCCGGCGCATAAGGAATTCCCATGGCAAAGATCAGGATCGCTCAGAACCCTACGTTCAAGGCTCTTGTGCACATACCCGTTGTCGGGTGTGAACCCGAGGCAATCGAGTTCACCTTCAAGTATCGCGATCGCCCGGCACTCGCCGAGCTGTTCGACGAGTGGAACCTGAAGGCGAAGGAAATGCGCGAGGGGTTCGGGGAAGGCACCACATTATCGGATGTCGTTGCTGCCGAAACCGAGTATCAGGTGCAGCAGATCAAGGATCTGGTCGCTGGTTGGGGGTTCGATGACAAGTTCGACGACAAGAGCATCCTTGCCCTTGTGAAGTCATGTCAGGGTACCGCCGAAGCGGTAGTGAATGCCTACCAGAACGCATTCAATCAGGCCCGGTTGGGAAACTGAGAGCAGCAGCCGCAGCGTTGTACGAAAGCGGGCCATCTGCTGAGCAGCTGGCAATCCTCGGGCTGACGGCTGCCGATTTGTCGGGTGACGATGTAGAGGTTTGGCCATGCAACTGGCCGGCCTTCCTCCTGTTCAACCGAATGTCCACGCAGTGGCGGGTCGGCACCGGTGGCGCAATCGGCCTCGATTACAACTGCATTCGCGACGTCGCCGAATTCCTCGGCATCAAGAAAAAGAAACTCGCTGAAATCTTTCCTGACCTGCAGGTGCTGGAAGGCGAAGCTCTGCGCGTCATGGCGGAGGAAAGGGAAAACAGCCCGTAATCACGGGCACTTATTCAAGGTGAGTCGATGAACATTGCAGAACTCGGCGTCAAGATCGATTCGGCCGATGCGATCGAGGCCAGAGCGAGCCTGGATGAGATGGCGAAGGCCGGCGGCCGGGCCGAGCAGTCCGCCGTTTCGCTGATGAACGAAATGCAGGCGCTGGAGAAGTCGCTCTCTACCAGCGCCAAGACTACGCAGGACCTTGCCAAACAGCGCGATGCGTTGGCGAAGCTGACCAAAACTGGCGCCTATGGCGAGGCTGAGGCCGCGAAGATCTCGGCGCAGCTCGATAAGCAGCAGGTAGCGCTGGCCAAGTCGACCATGGATGAGCAGAAGGCACTGAACAGCCTGTTGGGCGCCATTGACCCGGCCCGCGCCGCGCTGGCGAAGCTGGATACTCAGGTCGAGCAACTGGGCAAACATCTGGATGCTGGCCGGATCAGCCAGGACGAGTACAACACCGCTCTGAGTAAGATCGACAAGGATTACGACAAGCTCAACAAAACCACCACCGGCTTCGACAAGCTGCGTCTCGGCACGCGCCAGGCGCAGGAAAACGTCGTTCAGCTTGGGAATGCTCTGTCCTCGGGAGATTGGGGCAGCGGTGTACGCGCAGTTGCGCAATTGGGCGCTGGTGCAGGTGAGGGTGCGGCGGGTCTGCTCGCCATTCTTGGCCCGCTTGCGCTGGCCACCGCCGCAGCGGGTGGGCTGGCATACGCTTTTTACAAGGGCAGCGAAGAGCTGGGCAGCTACAACAAATCGCTGATCCTGACCGGCAACTACGCAGGTGTGAGTGCCGGGCAATTGGGCGACATGGCCCGCCAGGTCAGCGCAACCGTTGGCACTACCGGCCAAGCAGCAGCCGTGCTGGCTCTGCTGGCCGACAACGGAAAGATCGCCGGCGAGAGTTTCACCGGTATCACCCAGGCCACTGTGTCGTGGCAGGAAGCGACCGGTAAGGCTGTAAGCGAGACAGTTGCCGAGTTTTCCAAGCTCGCCGACGATCCGGTCAAGGCGTCTGCCGCACTGAATGAGCAGTACCACTACCTGACCGCTTCGGTTTACTCGCAGATCACCGCGCTGGAGAAGCAGGGCGACCATGCCGGCGCCGTGAAGCTGGCTACCGAGTCGTTCGCCGATGCGATCAATCAACGCACGCCGAATATCCTTGAGAACCTGAGTTTCTGGGAGAAGGGCTACAACGCTGTTGCTCGGGCTGCTGATGGACTGAAGAACATCGGTCGCCGCGACATCAATGCGGAAATCGAAACTGCTCGGAATGATCTCCAGCAGGCTGAAAGCATGGACGGCTTGTTTCAGAGTCAGAAGTCCAAGGATGCGCTGATCGAGTTTCGGCGAAATCGGCTCAACATGCTGGAGGATCAGAAGGCTGCGGAAGCCGATATCGCTAAATGGGAAGCCGAGCAGGCGAAAGCCCAAGGGGCAGCTGTTTCGTCGATGACGAAGATTGACGCCCTGACCAAATCTGCATGGAGCAATGAGCAGAAGCGCACTGATGCGATCAAGGAGTACAAGCGGCAGCTCGAAGACATTCGCAAGGTCGCTCCCAACGACCCGCGCCTGAATCAGGCTGCGATCGACAAGAACCTGGCGAACATCAACGACCAGTTCAAGGATTCGAAAGCGGCAGGCACTCAGGTCGATCTGACTGGATTCAACAACGCCAAGAACAACCTGGCAGCCATCAGCGAAGAGTACAAAAACGCCCAGAGGGAACTGGACGCCGCGCAGAAGGCCGGGCTCGTTTCTCAAGCCGACTATGCCCTGAAACGCGAAGCGCTGATCGGCAACGAGCGCGACGAGGTGACCGCAGCCTATGAGGCTGAGATCGCCGCGCTGGAGACCGCGAAGGCGAAAAAGACCACTTCTGCCGCGCAAAGCATCCAACTGGACCAGAAGATCGCCGACGCGCGCGCTGGCATGGTCAAAGCGCAGAAGGACGCGGACACCCAGCTCGAGGTTCTGGCCACAAACGAGACCGGCCGTCTCGCCCGACAAGAGCGTGCGATCAAGACCTACGTTCAGGCCTTGGCTCAGCAACAGCGAGCGCTGGAACTGGCAGGGCAGCGAGCCGTTCTCGGCGTCGGTCAGGGCGATCGCCAGAACGCGCTCAACAGTGAGTTGAACAGCCAGCAGGATCGGTTCGCACAGCAGTCGCTGGAACTGGCAAATCAGAAGTCCGACCCGTCGCGGAATATGTCGGAGGAGGAGTTCACCCGGAAATCGCAGGCTCTCGCCGATGCGAACAAGGCGGCCACCGACCAGATCCGCCAGAACTATGCGGATGTGGAGTCAGCGCAGGGTGATTGGACAAAAGGAGCAACGTCGGCCTGGGCCAACTACTTGGATTCGGCGAGCAACATTGCCGGACAGACAAAGACCTTGTTCGGCAATGCCTTCAGTTCGATGGAAGACGCCGTCGTCAACTTCGCCATGACAGGGAAGCTGTCTTTTGCTGACTTCACCAAGTCAATTCTGGCGGATATGGCGCGGATCGCGACCCGTCAGGCCAGTTCTGCATTGCTGAGCAGCCTCGTCGGTGCTGCCACCAGTTACTTCACTGGTGGAGGCAGCGGTAACGGGCTGGCGGCTGGATCTGCCGGTGCAACGTCTTCAAATCTCGGCGCGTCCTCGGCAGGTTACTCCAGCACCTACTTCCCGCAGGCGCTCGGCGGTGCCTGGTCGTCGGGTGTGCAGATGTTCGCCAACGGCGGCGCCTTCACCAACAACATCGTCAGCACGCCGACCGCCTTCGGGATGGCCGGCGGCGGGGCGGGTGTCATGGGTGAGGCGGGGCCGGAGGCGATCATGCCGTTGACCCGGACTTCCAGCGGCAAGCTGGGTGTTCTCGCGGCTGGCGGTGGTTCCGGGACTGCAATCAGCATCAGCGCGCCGGTCACGGTGGTGACCGAGGATCGCAGCTCTGAAGGCATGCAGATCGACCAACAAGCGCTTTCCAAAAACCTACAGTCGCAAATGCAGGCCGTGGCCGAGAAAGCCGTTGCTGACTCTTGGCGCGCGGGCGGTACCAGCTTCCGAAATGCAAATGGGAGGGCCTGATGGCCATCGAGAAATTCACCTGGCCAACGGAGCGCGGCGAAACACCCGATATCAATTATCGGGTGCGCACCTCGAAATTCGGCAACGGCTACGCGCAGAACGTCGGCGACGGCCCGAACAACAAAGAGGATTCGTATCCGATCACTTTCGCAGGCCAGAAGGCCAAGGTGCTGGAGATCATGGCATTCCTCGACCGGCATGCTGGAGCAAAGGCGTTTCTATGGACAACGCCACTCGGCGAGCTCGGTCTGTTCACCTGTAAAAATCCAGCTCCCACACCAATGGGCGGCGGTGTCTTCAAACTCACCGCTACGTTCGAGCGGGCATTCCAACCATAAGGGGCAATCATGCCGCTGATCAGTGACATCCAGGTGCTTGAGCCTGGCAGCGAAGTGCTGCTCTTTGAATTGGACGGCACGGACTATGGCGCGGACGTTCTGCGCTTTCATGGGCACGCGATCCCGCACACCGCGGCTGAGCTGATCGCCGCTGGCGACAATGCCGACCAGTTGCCGGCGAAGGCTATCTACTGGCAGGGCAACGAGTACAGCGCCTGGCCGATGCAGATTGACGGCATTGAGGCGAACGGCGACGGCACTGCGGTCCGGCCCACTCTGTCAGTGGGTAACGTCAACGGGCGCATCACTGCGCTATGTCTGGCGTTCGAAGATCTGCTCGAGTTCAAGCTGACGATGCGCCACACGCTGGGCACCTACCTGGACGCTGCGAACTTCCCGGCTGGCAATCCTGCAGCAGACCCAACCCAAGAGACGATCGAGGTCTGGTACATCGACCAGAAAACGAACGAGGATGGGGAAAATGTCAGTTGGGAGCTGGCCAGCCCGGGCGACGTCGGTAACGAGTCGATTGGACGGCAGGCCACGACGCTGTGTCACTGGTGCCTTACAGGTGGCTACCGGGGGCCGAACTGCGGATACATCGGCCCGTACGTTACTAAAGACGGCGTGGTCACTGACAACCCTGAACTGGACGAGTGTGACGCCACGTTGGGCAAGGGCTGCATCCCGCGCTTCGGCGAGGGCAACCCTCTGCCGTTCGGTGGCTTCCCGGCCGTTTCGCTGATCGCACGGAGCTGACATGCGTAAACACATTTTGAACGCGATCCAGGCGCACGCGGCAGCCGAATACCCGAAAGAGTGCTGCGGACTGCTGCTGGCGATCGGGCGCAAGCAACAATACTTCCCCTGCATCAACGTCTCGACCGAGCCGAACGAAGAGTTCCGGATCGATCCCGAACAATACGCGGCGGCCGAGGACATTGGCGAGGTTATCGGTGTTGTGCACTCGCATCCGGATGCAACCAGCAGGCCGTCACCGCGCGACCTGGCCATGTGTGAAGCCACCGCGCTGCCGTGGCACATCCTGAGCTGGCCAGAAGGCGATTTGCGCACGGTCATGCCGTCTGGCGAAGTGCCGCTGCTGAAACGACCCTTCGTGCACGGCGCCTGGGACTGCTGGCAGGTCTGCGCGGACTGGTACAAACGCGAGTGGGGGCTGGAGTTCGAAGCCTTCAAGCGCGCCGACGGCTGGTGGGAGAGCAAGGACAACACCAGCCTGTACGAGGCGAACTACGAGGCCGCCGGCTTCTATCGCGTCGACCAGCCGCAGCGCGGCGACATGATCGTGATGGAAGTGGGGCGAACGGTTTACCCGAATCATGCGGGGATCTTTCTCGGCGCCGATCCAGCGCTGCCAGGTGAGGACGCAGCGTCCTTCGGCCCCGGCCCGTTCTTGTTGCACCATCTGTACGGCAGGCCATCGGAGGTCATTGTGTTCGGCGGTCCATGGCATGACCGCGCACGACTCATCCTCAGGCATGAAGATGGATACAATCCTAGCGCGGCCCGGACGCAAGGGAATTCAGGTGGCATTCAATCTATTGGCTTGGGTGAAATGTTATTAATGGGAGCTTGAGTTTTTTGTAGTCTTTCATTTGTACTCTGTAAATGACTTTTTTGAGAGTCTGCGCTGGTATTCGCGATTACATTCGTCTTCTCAGTTTTAATAGAGTTTTTAGTGAGGTTTTCGTGAGTGCTAGACTCATTGGTGGCACCATGTTCTGAGAGATTTAATTTATTTTTTTCAATGGAGTGCTGCAATAAACTGTATCCAAAGCCGAAGGTAACTGTTGTTCCGGCTATAATTATAATTAGTGCGCTGGCTCTAATGAGTCTGTAGCCAAGTTCGCCTTTCTTCACCTGATCCCAAGTTTTTTTAAGTAGAGGCGCAGTTACCTCTCTTATGTCATCGCAAAATTTTGAGGCTTCCTTATAGTAGCCTCCGTTGAATAGATCCCGGGTTTTTTGAATGCTAGCCATTAGCCTAGCCTCATCCCCGTCTGGATTGTCATTAACATGTTTTGGATTGAGTCTAAGCTGGATTCTAGAAAGGCTTTCCGCTACCTTGTTATAGGCGTCTCGAGTTTCTAGATGTCTTTCTCGTCTCAGCTCTGCAATAGTTTTTGTTTCAGATGAATCCTTCAGGTCGTATAGTTTTGGACCGTCGACTCTAACTAATTCTTGAACTGCTGCTGTATATATAGCAACTTCGTCTCGTAGCCCATCTACCCAAGCTAATCTGAACTCAGACACTTTGTTTTCTTTAGCGCTAACCAAATTTAAAAAGGAAAAAAAACCAGCTAGAAGTGCCGCTGTAATCACGCCGAACGCTACGTAAATCGTGGGAGGTATTGAAAGGCTATCCATGTTAATTGTTTACCTTCGTAATAATCGATTGAGCTGAGCTTGATGGCATAATGCTACTTTCGCGCCGCTCCTATTGCTACTGGCCTTTCGTCCATGCTGGATACCCAGACAGTGTCACGCTAAAGTGCACTCTATTCCACAGGAGTGACATGTTCTATTTCTTCACCTTCAGCGTGCGTGACCACAAGGAGTAAATATGCGGATTTTGATAGGAGCGTTGACAGCAGCGCTGTTGGCGGGGTGTGCGACTTCGCCAACGCCTTCCAGTGAAGCCAAGCAGGCGCCGGCCAGTCAGCTGTTGGCCTACCAGGCCAAGCCATCAGGGGCATATGGGACGCTGCAAGTGATCCGCGACTCTGGGCAGACTGGAAGCCTTTGTTCAATGGCGGTTTTTATCGATGGCAAACAGGCCGCCAAGCTCGAACCAGGTCAGAAGGCATCGTTCTATCTGCCGCCTGATTCGGTCTCAGTCGGCGCGGCTTACACCGGCTCTGGCATCTGCTCCATGGGCGCAGCCCGAGTGGAGCGGGAAGCGATCGTGAAAGACGGCGCGGTCAAGAAATACCGAGTTTTCACCGGAGGCGATGGGCAGATCGACATACTGCCCACGACTCTCTGAACAGACCGCCTCCGGGCGGTTTTTTATTGCCTGGAGAATGGCATGTGCTCAGCAATTACCTACACGCCAATGACGAAAGTGATGCTGTCCGGTTCGCTCGCGAATAAGTTCTTTCGAAGCAAGCAATTCCTGCTCGACGGCAGATCGGTCGTGGAGGTGTTCCGTGCGCTCAATGCGACCATTGTTGGTTTCGCCGATGAGATTAAACGACTGGAGCGCCTTGGGCTGAAGTTTGCGATCTTCCGGAATCGCGCAAACATCGGAATGGACGGATTCGATCTCGGCGGTACGCGTGAAATTCGCATTGTTCCGGTGATTTCCGGGAGCAAGCGCGCCGGCGGGCTGCAGACCATCATCGGTACAGTGATGATCGCCGCAGCCTACGTACTGTCATTCACTCCGTTTGCAGCCGCATCGCCGTTTTTGTATGCGGCCGGCGCGTCGATGGCGATCGGCGGCGTCATTCAAATGCTCAGCCCCCAAGCCTCAGGCCTGAAGCAAAGCGCCTCCCCCGAAAACTCGCCGTCCTACGCCTTCGGCAGCGCCAAGAACACCACGGCCAGCGGCAACCCGGTACCGATCTGCATCGGCGAGCGCCGGTGGGGCGGGATGATCATTTCAGCCTCAATTCTGGCTGAAGACAAGGCTTAACTTTGAGGCGCTGATGATATATTCGCGCGTTTGGCGTGAGAGAGAATATGCAAAGGATTATCGCAGCCCTAGTAATTGCGCTCGCAGTTGTAGGGTGCACAGCGTCTCCACAGGAATTGAGGGCTGATGGGCCATTGAAGACTTTCACCTCATCAAAGTCGGAGCAGCAGGTGGCAGAGTGCATCCTCTACGCTTGGCAGAATGAGTCATTGGCTGGCGTTCATTACAACGTGAATCTTCAGCCAAAGCCCGGCGGAGGGCAGTCAGTCGTTAGTGCAAACTATCGTGAGATGGTCGACGTTACGCAGCGCGACGGCCGAACAAAGGTTGAGTTTTTCTCCGACAGTAGTATGAGCTGGATATCGGATCGCCGCGCCGCGAGCGCCAAGACCTGTCTCTAGATTTCTCCATCTGATAGTGTCGAAAACTCCACTGCACTGATAACCACCTAACCCGCTTCGGCGGGTTTTTTTACGCCTGGAGGAAAGCATGGGCGCAGCGCAACTTATCGAGATCTACGGCGAGAAGGGCGGAAGCAGCAAGCCGAAATCGCCGACCGAAGCCAGCGACAGCCTGCGCTCGACCAACCTGGCGAAACTGCTAATCGCCGTGGGCGAGGGCGAGTTCGACGGTATCCCGACCGACTACGACATCTACCTGGACAACACTCCGATCTGCGATGCCAGTGGTAACTACAACTTCCCAAACGTGAAGTGGGACTGGCGCCCAGGCTCGGTGGATCAGACCTACATCCCGGGCATCCCGTCCGTGGAGAACGAGACGTCGCTTAACATCGAGCTGCGAAGCGATTCGCCGTGGGTGCGATCAATCACCAACACTCAGCTTTCCGCCGTGCGCATGCGTTTGGCGTGGCCGGCGCTGCAACGGTCCGATGACCAGGGCAACGTCGGCGGCTACCGCATCGAATACGCAATCGACGTGGCCACTGATGGCGGCTCCTATCAGCAGGTGCTGGTGGATGCGGTCGACGGCAAAACCACTACGCGCTACGAGCGCTCGCGCCGCATTGATCTGCCGGACGCAGCTACAGGATGGCAGATCCGCGTGCGCCGTCTGACGCCAAACCAGAACACCAACAAGATCGCCGACTCCATGCTGGTGGCCGGTTACACCGAAGTAATCGACGCCAAGCTGCGCTACCCGAACACTGCGCTGCTCTATATCGAATTCGACGCCGAGCAGTTCACCAACATCCCGGCCGTCACCGTGAAGTGCAAGGCGCGACGCTGGATGGTGCCGAGCAACTACGACCCGATCCAGCGCACCTATACCGGGACTTGGGACGGCTCGATGAAATCGGCATGGACGAACAACGCTGCGTGGATCACCTACGGGGTGTGCACCGAAGACCGTTTCGGGCTGGGTAAGCGAATCAAGCCTTTCATGGTGGACAAGTGGGAGCTGTACCGGATCGCGCAGTACTGCGATCAGTTGGTGCCGAACGGACTGGGCGGGCAGGAACCACGCTTCCTCTGCGACATGAACCTGCAGGGCAAGGCTGATGCCTGGTCGCTGCTGCGTGATATCTCGGCGATTTACCGTGGCATGACTTATTGGGCGCAGGGCCAACTGGTGATGCAGGCCGACATGCCGCGCGCGCAGGACTTCGACTACGTGTTCACCCGGGCCAATGTGATCGACGGCAAGTTCTCATATGGCAGCGCCTCGGCTAAGACCCGTTACACCCGGGCGCTGGTGAGCTACGACAATCCGGCGAACAATTACGACACCGACGTTGTTCCGTTCGCTGACCTGGATCTCCAGCGCCGCTATGGCGACCGGCCGACCGAGCTGAGCGCCATTGGCTGTACCCGCGCCTCCGAGGCCCAGCGCCGTGGCAAGTGGGCGATCCTCAGCAACAACCAAGACCGCACCGTATCTTTCAAGACCGGCATGGAAGGTGTGATTCCGCTGCCAGGCCACATCATCCCAGTGGCTGATTCGTTGCTGGCGGGCCGAGAAGTTGGCGGCCGGATCTCGGCAGTGGCAGGTCGCGTAGTGACGCTTGATCGCGATACCCAGGCCAAGGCCGGCGATCGGCTGATCATCAATCTTCCTGGCGGTCGCGCTGAAGGTCGCACCGTGCAAAGCGTCAACGGCCGCGCCGTGACCGTCACGGTTGCCTACAGCGAACCACCGGTGGCGCAGTTGCAATGGGCGCTCGACGCCGATGATCTGGCTATCCCGCTCTATCGCGTCCTGCGTACCAAGCGCACCACCGAGGGTGACTACGAAATCAGCGCGCTGCAGTTCGAGCCGAGCAAGTTCGCATTCATCGACACTGGCGCTCGCCTGGAAGAGCGTCCGATCAGCGTAATCCCGATCACCGTTGTTCCGGCACCGGCGAGCGTTTCGCTGTCGTCGACTTCATCGGTTGTGCAGGGTCTGGCCGTGGCCACCATGACCATCAGCTGGCCAGCCGTCGTTGGCGCTGTCGGCTACGACATTGAGTGGCGCAAGGACAGCGGCAACTGGGTCAAGCTGCAGCGCACCGGTATGACCGACGTGGACGTGGTCGGCATCTACGCAGGCGCCTACGTGGCCAGGGTACGTGCGGTGAGTGCTTTCGACATCTCGTCGCAATGGCGCAACTCGACCCTGACCAACCTAAGCGGGAAGCAGGGGCTGCCGCCCGCACTGGCGTATCTGAAAACGATCAGCAAGGTTTATGGCATTGGACTCGAATGGGGATTCCCACTTGGTGCAGAAGATACCCAGCGAACTGAAATTTGGAACAACGAGGTCAACGACCTGACCACGGCCGTCAAGCTGGCCGATTTCGCCTATCCCCAATCGAACCACGAAATGCAGAATGTCGTGCCAGGTACGAGTCTGTTTTTCTGGGGGCGCTTGGTGGACCGCATTGGCAACATCGGTCCTTGGTTTCCCGCAGTGAATGGGATCAATGGGCAGGTGAGCGTCGACCAGTCCGAGTACGAAAAATACTTCCTAGGCAGGATTCAGGAGTCTGCCCTTGGTGAGAAGCTGCTTGCGGAGATCGGAAAGATTTCCGGTGATGGCGAGGGCTCAGTCAATGAGCGGCTTGAGCAGGCCAAACAAGAACTTGAAGACCTGATCGGCGAAATCACCGATGCCATGGTTTATGACCCGGCAAAACCGTACGTGAAAGGTGAAGTGGTGCGGCTCGATGGTCGCCTGTTCTCGGCCATCAAGGCTGTACCAGTTGAAATGCCTCCGCCGAATGCTGAGTTCTGGTACGACATGGGGACGATTGCCGAAACCAGCAGTGCAATGGCTCTCCAAATTCAGACGCATTCAACGCAGATCGAAACCCTCGACGGCGAGGTCACCGCGCAGGCGTCGACGATGCAGGCCCTGCAAGCGGCGTGGCGAGAGGATGACGGCACCGGTGCAATGAGCGAGGCGCTGAAGGCGTATCAGAATACCGCCAGCATCGTGACGAACGAGAAGGTGATAGCAGAGGAAAAGCTTGCGTCAGCGACGCGCTTCACGTCCCTCGATGCTGCGGTAGGGAAAAATGCCGCGAATCTCTCAACGTTGGAATCTGTGGTTGCAACGGACAAGGAAGCTACTGCCCAGCGAATCGAGACCATCTCGGCCACCGCCAACAACGCCACCGCGAAAGCAGAAACCGCGAGCACCGCTGTTTCCGGCTTGAACGGCAAAGTTTCTGCGCTCACCACCATCAAAACATCCACTACCGTCGGTAACAGGACGGTGATGGCCGGACTCGCCATCGGTGTGGAAGGTGAGCAGCAGGAGTCGCAGATCCTTGCGTTCGCTCAACGGTTCGCGATCCTCGATGAGGTGAGCGGCCAGATGATTGCGCCGTTTGTTGTGCAGGGCGGCCAGGTATTCATGAACACCGCGATCATCAGCCAAGCCTTCATAAAGGAGCTGGTCCTGGGCATGACGCTGCGATCAGCTGCTCTCAACTCGCAAGGGTTGCCGCTACTGGAAATCAATATACCGGCGGGTACGTTCACGCTTCGTGGCCAGTCCAGCACCGGTTATACGTTGCTGAACAACAACGGCATCTACGTCTACGACTTGAACTACATCGAGCGCGCAGCGCTCGGGAAGATGACGTAATGGACTATTACGGTGCGAGAACGAAAGACGCGATGGGGCGGGTGACGCTTGAGTCATCAACGATGACAGTCCGGTCGATTGTGACCAGGCAAGTCACCGTGCCGCCCATCACCAGCGACTTCACCAGCTTCATCAGCATGCCTGAGATCACCGCGCAGTCTTTTGTGTGCGTGACCCTAACCAGCCAGCCGAATGAGAACTTTTCTTTGCCCGCTGTTTTTTGGTCGGCAGGACAGCTCAGAGTTCGGCGCGGGCAAGGGCTGGTGCTCAACGTGTTTATTCTGACTTACCAATAGGAGGTGGCATGGACTACGGATTCAGGTCGCGTAACGGCCAGAATTTCTTCCAGATTGACAGTGACAACAAAGTCTTGAACGTAGCGGCGTCTGGGAGCTACGCCATAGGAAAAACTCCGACATCATCGACAACCATTACTACGGCAGTCATCACCTATCCGACACCTATAACAACTACCGAAGCGCCACATGTTTTCTTGAACCCGAACAATCACGGCATGTATCACACGCTGATGCAGATGGGCGGGCCGGGCAACTGGACCGGCTTCTATTTCAAATTGCATTTGATGGCACCTTTCAACAGTACCGACTGTAGCGGTCGATGGCTGGTCGCTACATTCCGTTCAACGTCACCACCCAATGAATACGATCTGCGTTTGCGTAATGCTTCGAATGAGCAGGTTTTTGTGGGTGCAGACAATCTTCTCGTGATGACAGGGTTCCCGATCAATGAAGGCTGGACGCTGGACAACCGCGGAGGCGAAGTGTCCGGGATCTACTGGAGCGGCTACCAGATGCCTTGGACGGGCTCCTATGAGGATTACTTCCTCGCCTCGACCTTGCTCGGAGGGAAGATTTACAACGGCAACACAACACTGGACACACCCTGCGGTTTCCACGCCGGAGTCCGCGCGACATTGAATGGATACGTCGGGGCAATGGTGAGTTCGGAGGGCGGCACTGCCAAAAACGGCAGAACCACTTTTGCTGCACGACCCATGCGCCCGTTATGAAAACCCGAGCCCGCCCAGTGCGGGTTTTTTATTGACCAGAATTAGGATACTTCCATGCCTTGGCTTAGAGGTGGGACTGTTGCCGTCACCAATGGATCAACGACCGTTGTCGGGACGAATGCAGATTTTGCTGCGAATGCAAAAAACGGTGATGCGTTTGTCGGTCCTGACGGGGCGAACTATGAGATTGGCAATGTTGCCAGCGCGACTGTCATCTCGATTATTCCGGCTTATAAAGGGCCAACAGCCAGTGGCGTGACGTACGCGATAATGCCCGTTCAAGGTTATCCGAAAGCGCTTGCTGATGCTTTCAGCGATATCAATCGTCAGTGGGGAGCGAAGCTTTCCGCGCTCGGTTCCACTGGCAACTACGAAATTTTGCCGATCGCCAAAGGAGGAACAGGATCGACGACACTCGATACTGACGTGGTGCTGGAAGGAGCTAACAACAAGTACTTCGCAGGCAGCAGGGTATTGCAGTCGGTGTTGACCGGATTGAGCACAGCCACTGCGACGGTGGTTGCGGCGACTGACCCCATTTTGGCTGCAATTGGAAAGCTCCAGGCTCAAGTCACTGCCCGAGCAATGAAGGGGGCTAACAATGACATCACATCACTGTCAGGTCTCACCACTCCGCTTTCTCAGGTCCAAGGAGGCACGTCTAGCAACAACGGGCGACCACGATTCAATGAGGTGGGAGTAGGCGCTGGAGCCGGTACGTATGCAAATACTCAAGGTATGTACCTAGGATGGAATGAGCAGGGCAATGGCGAAGGCAACTTCACGATAAACATGGGTGGTGGCATCGGCGGATTTACTTGGAGAACGGTGAATTCGACCAACACTCAAGGTGGGCCCCGTATGGTTTATGACTACGGCGGTAACTTGACGGTACCGAACTATTTGCAGCCGCGAGGAATAGCCGGGAGACAAGGGATCAACGGTGGTGCTTACACCCAGCCCTATAACTTCAACTGGACAGGTAACTTCGAGGCTTGGGTAGGATCAACTTTCATCGGTAACGTTGCATTCAATACGTCCGATTACCGTATCAAAAAAATGATCAAAGACGTGTCTGGAGTCAATTTTCTAGATCGCATTGACGCCTACCGGGTCGTGACATATCGACACAAAGATTTTGAGGTTTGGAGCGACGATGGGCGCACTCGACAAGGACTTATTGCTCACGAGGCGCAGCAGGTAAACCCGCTTGCGGTGATTGGCGATAAAGACGAAACCAATGAAGATGGGACGCCGCGCGTGCAATCACTTGACGTAATGACGCTGGTTACCGACCTGATGGGGGCGGTCAAAGAGCTGCGCGCAGAGCTGAACGCCATAAAGTCTGTATCAGCGTCGCTCCCCTCAGAGTGACGATCAGCAATACACGGAACCCGCCATCGAGCGGGATTTTTTACGCCTGGAGGAAACCATGCCGATTACCCAGCAGCAGTTGCTGCAGATACTCCCAAACGCCCGCGCCGAAGTGGGCGTTTTTGTTTCCGCACTGAACACCGCGATGCAGCAATATCAGATCGTCGGCCCGAAGCGTGCCGCAACGTTCATTGCGCAAATCGGTCATGAGTCTGGCCAGCTGCGCTACGTCCGTGAGATCTGGGGACCGACTGCTGCTCAGCGCAGGTACGAGGGCCGCGAAGACCTGGGCAACACCGTGCCGGGCGATGGTCGGAAATATTGCGGGCGCGGACTGATCCAGATCACCGGCCGCGCCAACTATGGCAGGTGCGGCGAGGCGCTGGGCCTCGACCTGATCGCCCATCCCGAACTGCTCGAGTTGCCTCAGCATGCTGCGATGTCGGCGGCATGGTTCTGGAAACAGAACGGGTTAAACGACTTGGCCGATCGGGACCAGTTCAACACCATCACCCGGCGTATCAACGGTGGGTTGAACGGATTGGCTGATCGGCTGGAGCTTTGGGATAAGGCTCGCGAGGTGTTGGCGTGACCGTGCCGTGGCGGTTGATTGGCGTGCTGGCGCTGTTAGTCGTCGGCTTCGTCACCGCCTGGCAGTTTCAGGATTGGCGTTACGGTCAGCAGCTTGCCGAGCAGGCAAAGCTGCATGCCGAAACTCTCAACCAACTGACCCAGGCCGCCGCGACCGCGCAGCAGGCAGAGCGAGATAAGCGGTTGGCGCT
Organism: Pseudomonas tensinigenes; assembly: GCF_014268445.2. Taxonomy (NCBI): domain Bacteria; kingdom Pseudomonadati; phylum Pseudomonadota; class Gammaproteobacteria; order Pseudomonadales; family Pseudomonadaceae; genus Pseudomonas; species Pseudomonas tensinigenes. The sequence continues at coordinate 3,750,034 of NZ_CP077089.1, read as the reverse complement.
CGAGCATCGGCTGTCGGCCAGCGAGCAAACCCACTTCAGGAAAATGAGTGATGCCCAACGTGACCAAGATCGCCTGCGCGATCGCCTTGCCACTGCTGATGTCCGGCTGTCAGTCCTCATCGACGCAGCCGACGTTGCCAATGGCTGCAACATGTCAGCCACCGCCGGCTCCGGCGGCGTGGATCATGCAGCCGTACGTGCCAGACTTGACGCGGCGCATGCTCAACGAATTATCGCCATCACCGACACCGGCGACCGGGGACTGATCGCGCTGCAGGCTTGCCAGGCGTATGTGAAGAATCTGCAGCAGTGATGGCGCCGCGCTATTCTTGCGAGGTCGCAAGCCGTGAACCATCATTTAGATTCGGACGGGATGAATGGTGAACATGGACAAGCAACTGGCGGGCTACTCAATTTTGATGACGATTATTTGGGTTTCAGTCGTTCTTTCCGTCATGTATTGGATGTCGTAGTGAAGGTAATAGGTGGCTGAATTGGAAGGCGTGGTGCTAAGCGAGAAGATGCAGAGAGAAGCGGATCGGCTGCTGACGCAGATTGTCCGGGCGGACTCGATGATCATCGCTGTGAAGGCGGGAGCGCGGGCCGATGGCTTCGTGCTTGGACTGGAAACCGGCGGCGCTTTGCGCACCGGTGATGCTGAACGGCTGTACATCATTTTTGAAGCAGCGCTGGTGGAGCGCCTGAAGACTCTGGCACGGAGCTGATCATCCGACCGGCTTGATCAGGTCCGGACCTTGGTTGCTGACATTCCCCACCGCCCGGTCAACCTTGAACCACTCGAAAACTTCTGTCGGCTCGCCCTGGTGCAGCACTATCTGTTCGGCGCGCTCTTTCGGCGTGGCCGGATTCAGCCATTCACGTGCAAGTTCAGGCGCTAGCGCTACCGGCCGCCGATCATGGATGTCGACCATCCCGCCGGCGCTGTCTGCGGTGATAATTACGAAGCCGTCGTGTTCGCTGGGATCATGCTCGTTATTCGGGTATTGGCCGATTGCGGCGCATAGAATGGGTGAGCCATCCCGGTGCCGGATCAGGTAGGGCTGCTTTTTCGGGCCACCTTCGTCAACCCACTCGAACCAGTTGTTGATCGCGATGATCGCACGGTGCGGCCAAATCGCACGGAAGAACGGCCCGTGGGCAACTTTCTCTACGCGGGCGTTGATTGGTGCCGCGCGGTCGTTGGCCCAGTGCGGGCGCCACCCCCACCGCACCATATCGGCGTGGAGGAACTCACCCTCTTGGTGAAACAGCGCGAGCTGAGACGTAGGCGCCGCGTTATAGCGCTCCAGTGGTTGTTCGTTGACAGTGCTGATCAAGGCGTTCGGCATGCTGAGCGCCTCCACGAAGTCATGAATGCCACTGTACTGGGTAAGTCGTCCGCACATTGCCAGATCCTCGCATCGATCTTTCACCGTAGACCCGCTGGCGCCGCCTTCGTCACAAAACCTTTCCCTGCGCAGGTCGGACAATCCTCACGGGCATCAAAGCGATCGAGGCAGGCGGGGCACATGCAGAAGGCTGCCGACTCAATGTGCGGCCGCAACTTTTCAAAAGCGCGCAGATTCCGTTCTTCATGCGCGACTTGCGCTGCATCTATAAGCGCTCGGTAAGCATCGGCGTCGGAAATTGGTCGGTGCGTTACGCCAGCGATCATTCGTTCGGTCTCTACCAACTGATATCGGCGACCATTCATTTCCAGCACCAGGCCTGAAATCCGCCCAATCTTCGGAGAAAGACCCAAGGTCAGCCGCACACCATCCGCGTCAGAGTAGACCTTGCCGTCGTAAGCGAAGGAAGCGCCGCGCGGTTCATCACTTTCGAAGTTGAAGATCGACCGGCTGATAGTGCCCAGCAGACTCCCGTTGTCGATCTGAACAACATCATAGGTCGAGGCGCCGCGGTAGTGCCCGGGCGAGTTCTGCAGCTCCTCGACGGCGTGCCAGTACGCGGCGTCTGCCATTTCGTTCATGTCGAATTGCTCAAGGTGGTCGATCAGGCCCTCATCGCGGAGCGTAGCTGCCATCTCGTGGAGGGTTTCCCGATGCCCCTCTGGGTTTTGCATACGGAAGTCCTGATCGTCGAGAGTCGCGCGCCATCGCTGGAGCCGTAGGGTTTTTGCCTGGTCGAAATTCATGCTGCGGGGTTCGCTGTACAAAAGCTGTATGCATGTACAGTAATCTAGGCGAGGCAGGTGGGCGAGGGTGAGGCGACGAACTGCAGCGGTGCGGCTACTTTCAGCCAGAAGCGGATGTTTGCAAGCGACCGCTACCGGACAATAGCGGTCATCCTTCACCGCTAGGTGTCGACCCATTGCGGCCATTCGCAGGAGCCACCAAAATCGGAGGACTGTTGGTAGTGAGGTGACGCATAGTGAGGATTGAAGTATCAGAAGAAGCCGACTGGAAGCTTTTCGAGGACGCGGCCCGGGTTCTTGAGAAAGGGCTGGGCGGTTGCTGGAAAGAGAGGCTCGATAGCCCGGACCAGCGCTATTGGGATCTGGTGGTGGATGAACACACGCTTACCCTGCACCTTGAGCACTATTTAGGCATTTCAGTGGTCATTCCCGATGGCGCAGATGAGATCGCTCGAAGAGTATGTGCGTTGCTCAAGCAGCCTACGCGCGGGTAAGCCCGCTCTAACAAAGATAACAACAGATCTAAATGGCAGCTGTGGGTCGATTGCTGCCTGTAGGTAACGTCAGCTTTTTTGGCCGATTGGCGCCTGTCGCGAAGTGCGGTTATTGGCCCATGCGAGACATCACTTCACGGGCCACTGGTGTAGATGAGCAAGGCTATGAATGCTGCGAATGGAGAGATCAGAATCAGCGCGCCGACGACAACTGCCCAGCCCCAGGCAAAACCACTTTCTCCCTTGAAGCGGCCGCCACTCAAGAGGCTCAGTACGTAGACGCCAACACGATGAGCTATCAAATCGAAAATGAAGTCCATTTGACCCTCACGCCTCCTAGTCGTGTTCCTAGATATCTCCGAACGATATTTCTGGCTGTCTATTCGTCAGTCGGGCGTCATCAGCACTGCAAGCGTCATCTTGATGAACTCTTCGTTCTTGTCGATCGCCCAGAGCGCGCCGCGCACATTCTCGGCGACGTCTGCCGATCCGCGTTGTTCGACCCAGTTCGACAACTCCATGATGGCGGCTTCGAGGGCGAGTTGGTTTTCGTTGATTTTGAAGAGAAGGGAAGGGAGCAGGTCGGAGTTGGGCATTTTTGGTTTCCTTGGCAGCCAAGGAATCAGCGTAGCACCGTGTTACATGAAGAGTGTTTTAACGATTGGTAGGACGCCGGAGAGGGGAAAACTCGGTTGAGTTATGGAACGCGTCCACAAAAGTTATGGAACGCATTCGGCTAGGCGGGAATTTTTCAGGACGCCAGAAACGACAAAGCCCTGAATAATCAGGGCTTTGTCGGTACCAAATATGGCGGAGGCGATGGGATTCGAACTCATGGACCTGTTACAGTCGACGGTTTTCAAGACCGTTGCCTTAAACCACTCGGCCACACCTCCGTTGCGTTGCGGGCGCCATAATACCTGAATGAAACACACTGTCAAACTCTCTGCATGGCTTGTTACAGAGCGTCTGTTATGATCTTTGCGACTGAACGTTTCAAACCAACAGGAGTGTCGCCATGCGCGAACAGGATTACGCAGTTAATAACAGCGTGCAGGCTGAGCAGCTAGAGGTTAGCCGCGTCCTGCGCAACACTTACGGCCTACTGGCTCTGACCCTCGCATTCAGCGGCGTCATGGCTTTCGTCGCACAGCAGATGCGTGTTGGCTACCCGAACATTTTCGTGGTGCTGATCGGCTTCTACGGGCTGTTTTTCCTCACCAACAAACTCCGTGATTCCGCGTGGGGCCTGGTGTCCGCTTTTGCGCTGACCGGTTTCATGGGTTTCCTGCTCGGCCCGATCCTCAACCGTTACCTGGGCATGCAGGGCGGCGCTGAAGTGGTCAGCTCGGCGTTCGCGATGACCGCGCTGGTGTTTGGTGGTCTGTCGGCCTACGTGCTGATCACCCGCAAGGACATGAGCTTCCTCGGTGGTTTCATCACCGCTGGTTTCTTCGTCTTGCTGGGTGCAACGCTGGCGAGCTTCTTCTTTCAGGTCAGTGGTCTGCAACTGGCGATCAGCGCAGGTTTCGTGCTGTTCTCGTCCGTGTGCATCCTGTTCCAGACCAGCGCCATCATCCACGGCGGTGAGCGTAACTACATCATGGCGACCATCAGCCTGTATGTATCGATCTACAACCTGTTCGTCAGCTTGTTGCAGATCTTCGGCATCATGAGCCGCGACGACTGATTGTTACGTGCAAAAAACAAAAAACCCGCTTATGCGGGTTTTTTGTTGCCTGTGACAATGTCGGTGGGCGCGGACAGGTAGTCGATCAATTGATGATGATGCTGCCGTCAGTCTGTTGCCTGTAGATCGTGTAAGGCAGCAACAAGGTGTCGAGCACCCCGGAAGCCACGGCATCAATCGCCCAACCGGGGAGGGCGGCGTTGTACTTGTTACCTTGGTCTATCGGCGCATGCAGGCTGCAGAAGTCATACATCACGCCGCTGTAGATCCTTGGCACCGCCCCACAATAGGATTTGTTCGATTTCAAATCGTCCACGGCGACCTGATCGTTGCGCATCACCGTCTGCACTGTCCCGCAACCGCCTAACATTAACGCCATCAGCATCACTGCTTGAACTTTCATACCGCCAATCCTTCGCCGGAAAAACCCCAATCTAAGCCAAACATGCAGAAAAAGCACTCACGCCATCGGGGGTAAGCGGCGTTTGACCGGGGTTTTCTTGACGATCGCCGTGTTGGTTTCAGCCAGCGTATTGAGGCGGTCGAGCAGGGTGTCCAACTGCTCCATCGAGCGCACGTGCAGGCGAGCGATGAAGCAGTCCTCGCCCGTTACTTTGTCGCACTCGGTGAATTCGGGGATCGATAGGATCTGCCGTTCGACCTCTTGCAATTGGCCCGGCAGTGGCCGCACCCGGACGATGGCCTGCAATTGGTAACCAAAGCACTTCGGGTCGATCTCGACGGTATAGCCCTTGAGCACACCGCGTTCTTCCAACCGGCGCAAGCGTTCAGCCACGCTCGGCGACGACAATCCGCTGATTTGCGCCAAGGCTTTGAGCGAGCGCCGCGAATCCTCCATCAATGCGCCGATGAGGATCTGGTCAATATCGTCAGTCATGAAAAAAACTCCAGCATTAGGCAATTAGTGAAAATTACCCACGATAAAAAAGGCAGATTTCGAGTTTAGCCTGCTTTTTGCTCTGGAGCGCCTCCCGGTTCGCTTGGCATACTTTTGTCACAAAGACAGGAGATTGAAGATGGACAATACAATCCGTCGCGGTTCATTTGAAATGACCGCTGCCATGCTGATATCCGGGACGATCGGCTGGTTTGTGCTGGTCTCCGGGCAACCGGTACTCGATGTGGTGTTCTGGCGCTGCGTATTCGGTGCCGGTACCTTGCTGCTGATCTGTGCCGCTTTCGGCTTCCTGCGCCCGGGCATTCTGACCCGTACCACCTTCCTGCTCGCGGTGCTGAGCGGGATGGCGATTGTTGGTAACTGGGTGCTGTTGTTTGCTTCGTACTCCCGCGCTTCGATTGCCATTGGCACAGCGGTGTACAACGTGCAGCCGTTCATGCTGGTGGGGTTGGCGGCGCTGTTTCTCGGCGAAAAAATTACCCTGCAAAAGCTGTTCTGGCTGGCGATTTCCTTCATTGGCATGCTGGCCATCGTCAGTGCCCATGGCACTCAGGGTGAAAGCGGCAACGACTATCTGATGGGCATTGCGTTGGCGTTGGGTGCGGCGTTTCTCTATGCGATTGCGGCGCTGATCATCAAGCGCCTGACCGGCACGCCACCGCATCTGATTGCCCTGATTCAGGTCTGCACCGGGGTGTTGTTGCTGGCGCCATTTGCGCATCTCAGCGCGTTGCCACAAGCGCCGAGTGCCTGGGCCAGTCTGGTGACGCTGGGCATTGTTCACACCGGTTTGATGTATGTGTTGCTGTACGGTGCCATCCAGAAATTGCCGACGGCGCTCACTGGCGCACTGTCCTTCATTTACCCGATTGCAGCGATTTTTGTCGACTGGTTTGCGTTCGGTCATCGCTTGCAGACTTTGCAATGGCTAGGCGTGGCGGCGATTCTCCTCGCGGCCGCTGGCATGCAGCAGGGCTGGGGCTTCAAGGCGCGTCGACTGGCTGCGCAATAAACCTCAGATGTTCCAGCGCGGTGCGGTTTTGGCCAGGCGCTGGCGCATCTCGGCGATGTTCGCCGCAAGTTGCCGGGTCAACAGGCGATAGCCGTCCAGCGCGCTGTAGACCGGCGCATCAAGGCTGGCGTCCGGTAACGCCAGCGAACGATCAAGGCGCTGTATCGCACCGGATTTCAAGGCGCGGGCCATGCCGATCAATTGCACGCGGATCATGCGGTGTTCGGCCTTCAACGCTGATTGCAGATGAGCCATGGCTTCGGGGTCGTTGGCATCGGGGCGGGTGTTGCCGAGGATTTCCAGGGTGCTGATGCACATGCGCAGGTTGCGCTGGATCGCATCGAGTTCGGTCATGGAGATCTTTACTTCCTTGGACACCGACGGCATCAGCGAACGCAATTGCACCATCACCGCGCTCAAACGGCTCATCAGCTTCAGGTGCTCGTCGGCACTGACCGGCTGGCCGTTGATGATTCGACTGTATACCGTCGCGCAATCGCGCAAGGCATCGGCCAGGTTGTAGCGCCACGAGTACACCGCGTACAGCGGCAGAGCGAAGGAGAACGCCAGCGCCAGCGCAATACCGATGAGAATGTCGACGCCACGCCACAAGCCGTCGGTGATCGGGTTGTCGCCATGTCCGGCGACAATGAATACGGTAATTGCCGAGAGCAGGGCGGTATAGCCGCCCTTGCCGATGGCGTGATAGGAGAAGAAGCCACAGACCACCGCCATCGCAAAGTAGGTCAGCCATGGCATGCCGAGCCACGCATGCTGTGCCACCAGTAACAAACCGACGCCGGCGCCGATCAAAGTACCGGTGGCGCGCTCGGCGGCTTTCTTGCCGATGTTGCCGTGGTGCTGCAAACCGCCGATGACCACCAGCATGGTCACCGATGCCCATTCACCGTGGGGCAGGTTGATGCCGGTGGTCAGCACAATCGTCGCCAGCAACCCCAATGCCACCCGCACCGCGTGGATCAATCGGGCGTGTCGGTAGCGGCGATACGGGTCCAGGAGCGGACGCAGAATTCGACGCAACAGTGGCGGCAGTCGGTAGGTGCTGAACGTACTCAGTGCAAGGCCCCCGTCAGAAGATGTAGTCGGTGGTCAGGAAGCTTGAATCACGACCGCGAATGATCTCGCTGATCAGATCCTTGTTGCTGTCCTGGAACTTGGTTGCCACCAGTGTGCGGATCGAAAACACCCGCAATGCATCGTGTACTGACAGCGTACCTTCTGCGGAATTCTTGCGACCATTGAACGGGTAGGTATCCGGACCGCGCTGGCACTGAGCATTGAGGTTGATCCGCCCGACCTGGTTGGCGAATGTGTCCACCAGCCGTCCGACTGCCACCGGGTTGGTGCCGAAGATGCTCAACTGCTGGCCGAAATCCGACTCCAGCACATAGTCGATCACGGTATCGAGATGACGGTACGGCACGATCGGCACCACCGGGCCGAACTGTTCTTCCTGATAGACACGCATCTGCGGATTCACCGGGTACAGCACCGCCGGGTAGAAGAACGACTCGCGGGATTCGCCGCCATTCGGGTTGACCACTTCGGCACCCTTGCTGCGCGCATCGGCCACCAGCCCGTGCAGATAATCGACCTTGCCCGATTCCGGCAGTGGCGTCAGCGACACGCCGCTGTCCCACGGCATGCCCGGTTTCAGCGTGGCCAGTTTGGCGTTGAATTTTTCAATGAAGCTGTCGACCACGTCTTCATGGACGAAGAGGATTTTCAGTGCGGTGCAGCGCTGGCCGTTGAACGACAGCGAACCGGTGACCGCTTCGCTGACAGCATTGTCGAGATCGACTTCCGGCAAGACGATGCCCGGGTTCTTCGCATCCAGACCCAACGCGGCGCGCAAGCGGTGTGGTTTTGGGTGCAGTTTCTTCAGGTCGCTGGCGGCCTTGTTGGTGCCGATGAAGGCGAAGATATCGATCTTGCCGCTAGCCATCAGTGCGCTGACGGTTTCCCGTCCGCTGCCGTAGATCACGTTGATCACACCGGAGGGGAAGCTGTCGCGGAAGGCTTCGAGCAGCGGACGGATCAGCAGCACGCCGAGCTTGGCCGGTTTGAACACCACGGTGTTGCCCATGATCAGCGCCGGGATCAGCGTGGTGAAGGTTTCGTTCAGCGGATAGTTGTAAGGGCCCATGCACAGGGCGACGCCGAGTGGCACGCGGCGGATCTGCCCGAGGGTGTCCTGTTCCAGTTCGAAACGGCTGGAGCGGCGGTCGAGTTCTTTGAGCGCATTGATGGTATCGACGATGTAGTCGCAGGTACGGTCGAACTCTTTTTCCGAGTCCTTGAGGTTCTTGCCGATTTCCCACATCAGCAACTTCACCACGGCTTCGCGCTGCTGGCGCATGCGGCCGAGGAAGGCTTCGACGTGCTGGATGCGTTCGGCCACGCGCATGGTCGGCCACAGGCCCTGCCCACGGTCGTAGGCGCGGACGGCGGCGTCGAGGGCGGTGAGGGCGGTGTCGGCGTCGAGCAGCGGCGTGCTGCCGAGGATGACTTGCTCGTCGCCATTGTCACCTTTCAGGTAGACCGGACTGCGCACGGTGGCGAGCGGGCCGTCCCAGCGGCGCAACTGGCCGTCGACCAGGTATTCGCGTTGCTCGACCTGAGCGTCGAGGCGGTATTTTTCCGGGATGTCGCTGACAGAAGGGAACAGATTGCCAAGGATGTTTGCTGTGGTCATGTCGCTACCCCGTGTTGATGTCCGCATGCAGATCAAAAAGTCTCTACAGGTTATACGCCTGAATGCGCCGAAATTTAAACCCGCAAATGTCACCCGAATGTCACGCAGAGGCGCAAAACAGAGCTTCAAGGAGAGCACGAAACCGCTGGCCTGATCGTTCCCACGCAGAGCGTGGGAACGATCATCGGGGGAGAGGGCTGGCCCCGTTTGCCCCCCTCTCTGGCCTGCAATGCCCTCAACCCGCTGCAGCCGCTGCCTTAAGGTGTGGGCATAACAACAAGCGAGACTTTTATGCGGGCAATCCGACTCACTCTGCTGCTGGCGTTGGCCATGGCGCTGCCAGGCTGCGGCGAAGACCCCAAACCCCCGGCCACCACCGATCATAACGCCATGCCCCAAGACCCGGCACTGGCGCAGATCTACACCAACAGCTGCCAGCTCTGCCACGCCAACCCCGCCGCCAATGCGCCGCTCACCGGTGACCGCAAAGCCTGGGAGCCGCGCATCCGGCAGGGCAGCGACACGCTGCTCGACCACGCCATAAACGGCTACAACGGCATGCCGCCGATGGGCCAGTGCGTCGAGTGCAGCGAAGAGCAGTTTTTGCAACTGATCGGCTTCATGGCCGACCAAGCCCTCCCTGAATAAGGTGCCCGGCATGACCATGGATCTGACTCGGCGTCAGTTGTTGCAACGGGCAAGCATTGTCGGCGCGTTCAGTGCGTTGGCGAGTTACCCGGCATTGGGTCAATTGCTGCGCGCGCCACGGCTGATTCCGTGGCGCAACTGGTCGGGTGGGCAGAGTTGCCTGCCGGCGGCGCGGCTGGCGCCAAAGAATCTCGATGAACTGGTGACCGTCATCAAACAGGCGCAAGGCAAGATTCGCCCGGTCGGTTCGGCGCATTCCTTCAGCGCGTTGGTGCCCACCGATGGCACGCTGTTGTCGCTGAGCTATTTCAACGGACTGCTCGACCACGATGCGAAAACCCTGCAAGCCGAATTCGCCGCCGGCACACCGATGTCACGCATGGGCCTGCCGCTGAAAGACATTGGCCAGGCCCTGCAGAACATGGCCGATATCGATTACCAGACCCTCGCCGGGGCCATTGCCACGTCGACTCACGGCACCGGCAAAAACTTCCAGTCCTACTCGGCGCACGTTTGTGGCATGCAATTAGTGACGGCCAATGGCGAAGTACTGGACTGCGACAGCCAGCGCCATCCGGAAGTATTCAACGCCGCACGCGTCTCCCTCGGTGCACTCGGCGTGACCACCAGAATCCGTCTGCAAAACCGCCCGGCTTATCGCTTGCGCGAGCGCCAATGGATCGCCAAGACCGAAGAGCTGCTCGAAGACCTCGAAAAGAACACCCGTGAAAACCAGCACTGGGAAATGCTCGTCGTCACCCATTCCGACTACGCCTTGTCCATTGCTCTCAATGAAACCGATGACCCGGCCACGCCGCCGATCAGTCCGGAAGAAGAGGGTGGCAACGAGTTCGTCACTCTGATCGAAAAGATCGACAAGTACGGCAGCGACTTCCCCGACCTGCGCCGCACGCTGCTGAACAGCTTGCGTCATCTGGCGAGTTTCGATGAGCGCGTCGGCGACTCCTTCGACATCTACGCCAACGTGCGCACCGTGCGATTCAACGAAATGGAGTATTCCGTGCCAGCCGAACACGGCCCGGCGTGCCTGCGCGAAATCCTCAAGCTGATTCAGGACAAGGATTTGCGCACCTGGTTTCCCATCGAGTACCGCTACGTCAAGGCGGATAACATTGCGCTGAGCATGTTCGAAGGTCGCGACAGCTGTTCGATTTCGGTGCACCAGCATTATCAGATGGATCATCACAACTTCTTCGCGGCGGTCGAGCCGATTTTCTGGAAGTACAACGGCCGGCCGCATTGGGGCAAGTTGCACACGCTGAATGCGCGAACCCTGCAACCGCTGTACCCGCGATGGCGCGAATTTATCGATGTGCGCCAGGCCCTGGATCCGAGCGGGCGCTTTCTCAATGCGCATTTGTCGTCGATTTTGGGGGTGAGCTGATGGCGGTCAATCGACGTAACTTTCTTCTCGGTACGTTGGGTGTCGGCGCTCTCTTGGTCGGTGTTGGCGCGTGGTTGCGCCCGGGGGATCACGGCGCGCCGTACAGCGACTATTTCCGCGCGCTGAACAAAGAATTGAAGGACCACGGGCCAATGCGCCCGGTGCTGCTGATCGACCTGGATCGGCTCGATCACAACATCGATGTGGTGATGCAATCGGTCAAACGCGGTGGCAAGCAATTGCGTTTGGTGGAGAAGTCGCTGCCATCGCCGGGGCTGTTGAGCTACATCGCGCAACGTGCCGGAACGCAGAAGCTGATGTCGTTTCATCAGCCGTTTCTCAATCACGATGCGCTGACGTTTCCACAGTCGGATATTTTGCTTGGCAAACCATTACCGGTACGTTCGGCAGCGCTGTTCTACCAAACCCACAAAGGCCCGTTTGATCCCGCGAAGCAACTGCAATGGCTGCTCGACGGGCCGCAGCGTTTGCAGCAATACCTCGCGCTGGCTCAGGGGTTAGGCACAAGGATGCGCATCAACATCGAACTGGATGTCGGCCTGCATCGCGGCGGCGTCAGTGATGTGAATGTGTTGGGCCAAATGCTCACGCTGATCAGTGCCAACCCGCGGCATCTGGAATTCGCCGGATTCATGGGTTACGACCCGTTCGTGGGCATGGGCGTGCCGGGGATTCTCGGCTCGCCGGATCAACTGTTCGCCAAGGTCATGGTGATTTATCAGCGCTGTGTCGACTTCACCCGCCAGCAGTTTCCCGCGTTGTGGCATGACGGTTTGTGCCTGAACACTGCCGGGAGCCCGAGTTATCGCATTCATGAAAACGAGAAACTCAGCAGCGAGGTTTCGGTGGGCACGGCGATGCTCAAACCGACGCACTATGATTTGCCATCGCTGACCGAGCATGTGCCCGCGACCTATATCGCCACGCCTGTGTTGAAAAGCACTGGCGCGGTGAATATTCCGGCGCTGGATGATAAGTCGAAGCTGTTTTCGTGGTGGGACCAGAATCAGCGCCAGACCTTCTTCATCTACGGCGGCAACTGGATGGCCGAGTTCGAATCGCCCCAGGGTTTACAGAGCAACAGCGTCTACGGACGCAGCTCCAATCAAGAGATGGTCAATGGCTCGAACGCCGTGGGGCTGACGATAGAAGATCAAGTCTTCCTGCGCCCGACCCAGACCGAAGCCGTACTCCTGCAATTCGGCGACCTGCTCGCCGTGCGCAACGGCAAAATCGTCGACACCTGGCCCGTCTACACCTGATCCCGAAATCACGCCCATCCCCCTGTGGGAGCGAGCCTGCTCGCGAATGCGTCCCGTCAGTCACCTTCTACTCGACTGGCACACCGCTTTCGCGAGCAGGCTCGCTCCCACAGGGTTTTGTGTTGTCTGTTAAATCCCTATCAATTCTGTAATGAAGCTTTTATGACAAAAGTTCGGTAGCACATCGCCAGTCCGGTCATGCCTATGTAACGCGCTTGAGGGGCCCAACGGGGCGCTTTTCACAAGCCGAGGCGGGACGCCGGGAGTGAGGCAATGGGGACTATGGAACGCTACTCGAAAGTGGGCATGCAGGAACTCGATCAACGCCTGTCGAAGATCGTCGAAGCCGCGCGCAAGAAGCCGGTTTCGGTGTATCGCTACGGCGCGCCGTGGGTCTGGATCGTCTCGCAGGATGACTGGCAGGGCGCCTTGAAAGAGGTGTCGAGCTACATTCCGCCGGGCCATTCGCTGGTGTTGCTGCGCCCGCAGATCGACGATTTGCTCGACGCCCACCGCGAGCTCCTGCACGACCTCAATGCCGAACCCGGCATGCTGATCCCCGCGCAAACCGTGATGCACATCCTGCTCCTGCAACTGCTGTATTCGGTGCCCAGCGAACAGCAACTGTATGAACAGCTCAATTACAACCTGCTGTTCCGCTGGTTCGTCGGTCTTGGCCTGAACCAGAAAGTCTGGAGCTTCAACGCCCTCAGTCGCGACATCGCCACGTTGCTCAACGAGCCCCGTGCGGTGCTGCTCATTCAAAAAATCATCGGCGAAGTGTTCTGCGGCGCGTTGCTGCAAATGCCCGAGTTCTCGCTGAACTTCGCGCTTTTGCACACGTGGCTGGGCAAACACGCCTGCGCCTCGACAGCCAGCAATTGACGCCATACACGCGGCGTTCGAAACGCCAACAGGTCATCGCGAATTCAGGGGGTAGTGTGGAACCGATTTTCAAGTCACGGCTGGCGCTGTGGGGCTGGCTGCTGGTGACGGCGGGCGCGCAGCCGGCGTTGGCCGAAGAGGCTGCGCAAAACGCGGCGGCGAAGCGTCTGGTCGACGTCAACGAATACTTCGTGCGCGGCAACACCGTGCTCGATGCGCGGGCGATCGAAGAGGCGGTGTACCCGTTTCTCGGTCCGCAAAAAGCCCTCACGGATATCGAAGGTGCTCGGGATGCGTTGCAAAAGGCCTATCAGCAACGTGGCTATCAGTCAGTGTTCGTCGAGCTGCCGGAGCAAGCGGTGGCCGACGGTATCGTCTACCTGCAAGTCAGCGAAACCAAGGTCGGCCGGGTGCGTGTGGTCGGCGCCAAACATTATTCGCCGCTGGACATTCGCGACGACGTCCCGGCGCTGAAGGAAGGCGAGGTGCCGGACTTCGCCAAGGTTCAGGGCGAACTGGCACAACTGAACAAAACCCCGGGCCGCCAGGTGATGCCGCTGGTGCGCGAAGGTCAGCGCCCCGGCACCATGGATGTCGATTTGCAGGTCGAAGACCAGAACCCGTGGACCGCCAGCGTCGGCCTCAACAACGATTACAGCGCTGATACCGAAAAGCTGCGCACCGTTACCAGCCTCGGCTACAACAACCTTTGGCAACTCGGCCATAGCGTCAACCTGACTTTCTTTACCGCCCCGCAGGAAACCGACAATGCCAAGGTCTGGTCGGGCTCCTACACCGCACCGCTGACCGAGCGCTGGAGCGTGCAGTTCTCCGGTTACCAGTCCGACAGCAACGTCGCCACCATCGGCGGCAGCAACGTGCTCGGCAAGGGCCACAGCTACGGTGTGTCGGCGATCTACACGCTGCCCTCCAGCGGCAACTGGTCGAACTCGCTGTCGGCCGGCATCGACTTCAAGGACTTCGACGAACGCCTGACCCTGTCCGGCGAGAGCGACAAAGTCCCGTTGCAATACGCACCGTTCACCTTTGCCTACAACGGCTACCGCTACAGCGAGAAGAGCCAGCTCGGCCTCGGCCTGAGCCTGGTCGCCGCCACTCGCAGCATTTTCGGCTACGGCAGTTCCGACGAAGACTTCGACTACAAACGCTACCGCGCCAAACCGAGCTTCGCCGTGGTCAAGGGCGACACCAATTACACCTGGACCTTCGACAGCGACTGGCAGAGCGCAAGCAAAGCAGCGTTCCAGTTGGCGTCCGGGCCACTGGTTTCCAACGAACAATTCTCCGCCGGCGGCGCGACTTCGGTGCGCGGCTATCTGGCCGCCGAACGCACTGGCGATGACGGCTTGCTGCTCAGCCAGGAAGTGCGCACGCCGTCGCTGGCCAAGTACGCCGGCACGTGGATGCAGGACTGGCGTTTCTATGCCTTCGCCGAAGGCGCGCAACTGTATCTGCGCGACGAGCTGCCGGATCAGGACGCCAATTACGCCCTGGCCAGCGTCGGCCTCGGCACCCGCGCCAGCCTGAGCAAATGGCTGTCCGGCAGCCTCGACTGGGGCTACCCGCTACTCGAAGGGCCGAACACCTCGAAACAGGAATCGCGCCTGCACTTCAACCTTCAAGCCACTTTTTAAAGGAGCACGTTCATGCAGCGCCTCATTCTTTCGTTGTTGATCTGCCTGGGCTTCGTGCTCCCGGCCACGGCTCAGGCCTGGTGGCAGGACGACTGGCATTACCGCAAACAGATCGCCGTCGACACCACGCCACAAGGCGCGGCGATCAATCAGGCCCTCGGTCGCACGGCGCTGTTGGTGCGCCTGCACACCGGTAACTTCACCTTCGACGGGGTCAAAGAGGACGGTTCGGATCTGCGCTTCGTCGCCGCCGATGACAAGACCGTGCTCAACCACCAGGTCGAAAGCTTCGACGCGCTGATGGGCATGGCGCTGATCTGGGTCGATGTGCCAAATGTCGAGGGCGGTCAGCGCCAGGACATCTGGATGTATTACGGCAATCAAAAGGCCCCGGCGACCGGCAATAGCCAACTGACCTTTGATCCGAATTACACCGCGCTGTATCACTTTGACGGTGCCACCGGCACCCCAGCCAAAGACACCACCGCGTATGGCAACACTGCGCAAAGTGCCACCGGCGCAGCGATTGACGGCGTAGTAGGGCGGGCGTTGCAGTTCAGCGGTCAGCCGCTGCTGCTGCCGGCCAGTCCTTCGCTGCAGCACAACGCTGGCAGTGCGTTCACCTTCAGTGCCTGGCTGCGTCTGGATCAGGCCAGTGGCGAACAACTGATTCTCGCCCGTCGCGAAGGCGCCAACAGCTTGCTGGTCGGCGCGAACCAAGGTGTGCCGTTTGTGGAGATCGATGGCCAACGCGCCGTCGCCACGCAAGCGCTGAATCCGGGCCAATGGCAACACGTCGCGCTGACCGCTGAAGGCTCGAAAGTGACCCTGTTCATCAACGGTCGCGAAGTTGCCACGCTCGCTCAGGCGATGCCAGCGTTCAATTCGGTCATGGCCATCGGCGCCGATCTGCACGAAGGCCCGTTCCAGCCGTTTGTGGGCGCTATCGATGAATTGCGTCTGTCGAAGGTTTCGCGCCCGGCAGCGCTGTTGCTGGCGGACGCCACCTCGCAAGGCGCCGAGTCGAAACTGGTCGCTTACGGTGTCGACGAAGAACAGTCCGGTTTCGGTTTCGGCAGCCTCGGCTTCCTGCTCAACGCCGTGCCAATCGACGCCTGGGTGATCATCGCCGTGCTGGTGCTGATGATGTTCCAGTCGTGGATCATCATGCTGCGCAAGAACCGCAGCCTCAGCCGCGTGTCTGCCGCCAACGAAGACTTCCGCGTACAGTTCGCCAAGGTTGGCACGCGTCTGGAGATGTTCGCCGACGACGCGCAACTCGCCCAACGCTTGCAGCATTCCTCGCTGTGGCGCCTGTACCTGGTGGCGGTCAAAGAAATTCGCACCCGCCGCGAGCAGGGCGCTGATACCTCGTCGGTTTCCGCCGCAACCATCGAAGCCATCCGCTGCTCGATGGACGGCGTGCGCACCCGCGAAAACCAGCAACTGAGTTCGAAACTCTCGACCCTGTCCAACGCCATCGCCGGCGGCCCGTACATCGGCCTGCTCGGCACGGTGCTGGGGATCATGGTGGTGTTCCTCGGCACGGCAATGGCCGGCGACGTCAACATCAACGCCATCGCTCCGGGCATGGCTGCCGCTTTGCTGGCCACGGCGATGGGCCTGTTCGTCGCGATCCCGGCGCTGTTTGGCTACAACCGCCTGATCACCCGCAACAAGGAAGTCAGCGCCGACATGCGCGTGTTCGTCGACGAGTTCATCACGCGGCTGGCGGAGATGCACGGCGAGAGCCAGTTCAGTGAGTCGTCGCATCGCGGCCATCACGCCAACCACTCTGTACCGGCCTGAGGAGCACTGACATGGCTTCTGTAAATGCCTCCCACGACGATGACGAAGATGCCGCGGTAGACAGCATCAACATCACCCCGCTGGTCGATGTGCTGATGGTGGTGCTGGTGATGTTCATCCTCACCGCCACCGCGCAGGTCTCCGGGATCCAGATCAACCTGCCCAAGGCCAGCGCTTCGGTATCGCTGTCCGAGGCCAAGACCAAGGCGATTTCGGTCAACGACGGCGGGCAGGTGTTCCTCGACGCTTACCCGGTGACCCTGGCCGAGCTGGAAGAACGCCTGCGCATCGAGAAAGCGCAGAGCCCGGATTTCCCGGTGATCGTGCGTGGCGATGCGACCGTGCAGTACCAGAAAGTCATCGAAGTGCTGGATCTGTTGCGCCGGCTCGAACTGTCCCAGGTCGGTCTCGTCACCGGCAAACCGAGTCAGGGCTGAGTCATGACTGCACAACTCCCGATCGAGCCGCTGCCGGTGAAGAAGCCAGCGCTGCGTTATGCGAAGTGGGGCGCCGGATTGCTGATCGGCGCGCTCGCCGCGTGGTTTTTGTGGCAGTGGGCCAATGACATGAGCGGCATCCGCCGCGAAGCGCCGAAGGTGCCGACGATCATTCCGTTGCCGCCACCGCCACCACCGCCGCCGGAAAAACCGCCGGAGCCGGAAACCCCGGTCGAAGAAAAAGTCGTCGAGCCCGAGCCAACGCCGGAACCGGAAGAGGTCAAGCCTGAGGAAGAGGCGCCGCCATCGCCGGCGGACGATCTGGCCAACCCGATGCAAATGGACGGCGATGCGCAGTCCGGCAACGACGCCTTCAACATCGGCGCGGGCAAGGGTGGCGGCATGGCCGGGGCCGGCGGCGGACGTTTGGGCACGGGGACATACAGCCAGTTTCTGGCGTTCACCTTCCAGCGTTTGCTGCGCGAGAACCCCGAGCTGCGCAACCTCGCGTTTTCGCTGCAGGCCGATGTCTGGCTGAGCAGCGTTGGCGAGATCACCCGCGTCGAGCTGATCAAGTCCAGCGGCAACCCTGAGATCGATACGCAAGTTCTGGCGGCGCTGCGCGGTGCTCCGGCCCTCAGCGAACGGCCACCGGCCTCCATCACTTTGCCTGTGCGCCTGTCCCTGCAAGGGCGGCGTCCGGGTTAATTCATTTATTTACGCTTTGCAAAAGGAGTTGTGTGCAGATGATTTCCAACGTGAATCGATTGTCCCTGGCGGTCGGCATGGTCATTGCGACCCTGGTCGGTCAGGCCGTGGCAGCGCCTGCGCCCTCGGAGAACGCCACGATCAATCTGATCCGCTTGCTGGTCGAGCAGGGCATTCTGAAACAGGACAAGGCCGACGCACTGATCGCCCAGGCGCAGAACGAAGCGGCGCAGGCCAAACAGGCTGCGGCATCCACCGCAGTCGCGGCCGGGCCGGTCGCTGCGCCTGGTGACGTCCGCGTGCAATACGTGCCGGCCGCGGTGCGCGACCAGATCCGTGATCAGGTCAAAGCCGAGGTCATGGCCACCGCCAAACAGGAAAACTGGGCCGCGCCCAACAGCTTCCCGGAATGGGCTGCGCGCATCAGTTTCGACGGCGACATTCGCTTGCGCAACGAATCGCGCTACTACTCGGACAGCAACAGCAACGAGATCGTCGACTTCGCCAAGCTCAACAATAACGGCCCGTACGACGTCAACCCCAACAGCAGCACCAATCTGCCACCGCTGCTCAACACCCGTGAAGACCGCACCAACCAGTTTCGCATCCGCGCACGGTTGGGCATGAAAGCCGAGATCTCGCCGCAATGGACTGCGGGTATCCGCATCGGCACCGGCTCGGACAACAATCCGGTATCGACCACGCAGAACCTCGGCGGCGGTTTCGCCAAAAAGGATATTTGGCTCGATCAGGGCTACCTGAACTGGAAGCCTACGGATGAGCTGACCCTGACCGGCGGGCGCTTCGCCAACCCGTTCATGTCCACCGACATGCTCTATTCCAACGACTTGAACTTCGACGGCGTGGCAGCGATTTTCGACCACAAACTCAACCGCGATTGGGGCGTGTTCGGCACCGTCGGCGCGTTCCCGGTGGACTACACCAACGACACTGCCAGCAGCAACGGCTTCGACAAGGAAGAGAGCGACAACAAGTGGTTGTACGGCGCGCAGATCGGCGCCAAATGGGCCATCAACAGCAACAACCGCTTGAAAGGTGCACTGGCTTACTACCGTTTCGACGACATTCAAGGCCAGCGCTCCAGCCCTTGCGAACCGTGGGCCGGCGCACCGGGCTGTGACAGCGATGGCAGCCGCGCGGCGTTTATGCAGAAGGGCAACAGCGTGTTCCTGCTGCGCGACATCACGCCGAACCCGCTCAACCCGACCACTACGCCGCAGCCTCAGTTTGTTGGCCTTGCTTCGGAATTCAATCTGCTGGATCTGAACGTGGTGTGGGACGCCGATCTGCCAGAAGATTTCAAACTGCGCAGCCAGGGCAACTACATCCACAACCTCGCGTACGACGAAGGCGACATGCGCAAGCGCTCGGCCGGGCAGATCGTCAACAACCTCGACGGCAACGGCGACATCGAAAGCGGCGCCAACGCATGGATGGTGCAGTTCACCCTCGGCAGCGCGCTGGACCTGAAAAAGCAGGGCGACTGGAACATCTTCTCTGGCTACAAATACATCCAGCCCGACGCCTTGCCGGACGGCTTCAACGACTCGTCGTTCCACCTCGGCGGCACCAACGCCAAGGGCTATTTCATCGGCGGCAACTACGGACTGGCGAAGAACGTTTACGCGACCGGTCGCTGGATGAGCACCGAAGCGGTGTACGGCGCGCCGTTCGACATCGATGTCTTGCAGCTTGAGATCAACACGCGCTTCTAAGGCGCCGGGAGAGGGTTATGAAAACGCGTTTTGTGTTGCTCGGGCTCGGGCTGTTGATCGCCACCGGGGCCAGTGCCGAAGGCATGGAAGAACGCCTGCGTACGCAATTGCGCAGCACCACGCAGCAGTTGCAGGCCCTGCAAAGTCAGCAGGCCCAGGCCAGCGCCGCGCAACTGGCGGCGCAGAATGAAGCCAAGGCTGCGCAGGCGCAAATCAAGCAGTTGACCGCTGAACTGGCCAAGGCCAAAGGCGTCGCCGAGCAACTGGCCGGGCAGCAGCAGAGCCTGCACAGCCAGGCGCAGGCACAAGTGGCGGCCAGCGCCGAGCAGACCGGCAAGTTCAAGAAGGCCTATGACGAGTTGCTGGTCATGGCCCGTGCCAAAGAGGCAGAACGGTCTAAGCTTCAAGCGCAATTGGCTGAACGTGACACACAAGTGCAGCAATGTTCAGTCAAGAATCAGCAGATGTACGGCGTCGCCAAGCAGATCCTCACTGCCTACGAAAACATCGACGTGGCCGAGGTGATGAAGATCCGCCAGCCCTTCGCGGGCAGCGCCCGGGTCAAGTTCGATGAACTGGCTCAGGGGTTCGGCGATGACCTTTACAAGACTCAATTCGACGCGCCGCAAGCCGCGCTCTCGCACTGATAGACAAGGAAGAAACAATGACTCAATTGATCAGCCACGTATCGCCAAAATCTCTGACCGAAGTCCTGCAAGCTGCGGGTTATCGCGTCAACGAAACCGAGCAGAACGGCATCGTCCAGTTGCTCAGCGCCAGCCAGGGCATCGGCTACGCCGTGCGTTTCGGCAACCCGGCGGTGGAGCAGGGCAGCTACGTCGACTTCACTTTCAGCTGTGCGCTGCGGGTGCAGGGTGAGTTGCCACAGGGTGTGGCCGAGCAGTGGAACGCCAGCCGTCGTTTTGCGCGTTTGTCGTTGCAGGGCGAGTTTCTGGTGATGGAAATGGACGTGGTGGTGGCGGCGGGCGTGAGCAACGATCACCTGCGTGGCAACCTGGAATTGTGGGATCGGCTGTTGCAAGAGTTCATCGTTTATCTGCGTGACTTCACCCAGAACGGCAGCGCGCAGACCGCCAAAGTCGCCGTGGCCGAGCAAGAGGAAGTCGCGCTGTGAAAAAGCCTGCCATGGTGATCAGCGCTGCGGCAGTGGCGCTGTTGGTGGTGGCCGTGGCGCTGGTGGTGCGGCCGGGCAGTGACCCGGTCGCCGCCCAGCAATCGTCACCGCTGGCGACGGTTGCAACGGGGCCGGCGGTGGCGCGCTTGGGCAATCAGCAAGTAACCCCTGCGGAACTTCAGGCGTTGCTGGCGACAGTCCCGCCAGAGACCCGCGAACAATTGCGCGGCAATCGTGAAGCGCTGGAGCGCTGGATTCGCACGCGGCTGGCCGAGAAAGCGGTGCTGGAGCAGGCCGATGCGCAGGGTTGGGCGCAGCGTCCGGAGGTTGCGCGGCAGACCCGGGCGGCGACTGAGCAGATTGTGTTCCGTGATTACTTGCGTTCGGTCAGCCAGGTGCCGGCGGATTATCCGAGTGTGGCTGAATTGCAGCAGGCTTATGACGCGGGCAAGACGAACTGGCAGACACCGGCGTTGTATCGGGTCAGTCAGATTTTCCTTGGGGTGAATGATCCGCAGACGCTTGAAGCCGTGCGCAAGCAGGCGCTTGAACTGAGCAAGAAAGCTCAGGCGACGCCGGCGGAATTTGCTGCACTGGCGACGCAGTATTCTCAGGATCGCGTCACCGCTGAACGCGGCGGCGATAGCGGCCTGCAACCGTTGCAGCAATTGGTGCCGGAAGTGCGAGGCGCCGTGGCGCGGCTCAAGGTCGGCGCGGTTTCCGATCCCGTCCAGAGCGCCGCCGGGTTCCACGTGATCAAACTCACCGAGCAACAACCAGCACGTCTGGCGACCCTCGACGAACTGCGTGATCAACTGACCCAGGCCTTGCGTGCACAGCGTCAGGAGCAGATTGCCCAAGCCTATCTGGACGGCATGCTCAATACCGCGACACTCAGCATCGACGGTGCCGAACTCAACAAAGTCCTAGAGGAAAAACGCTGATTTGACCTACACCACAACCCCTGTGGGAGCGAGCCTGCTCGCGAAAGCGTCTGCACATCCAACAATTGCGGTGACTGACGCGCCGCTTTCGCGAGCAGGCTCGCTCCCACAGTGGATTGGTGGACATTCATAAATACAAAGATCGACAGGGAGTCATCAATGTCATTCACCGAACCCGCAGGACGACAGGGCAACCCCGATTACCACTGGCCCCATGACCACAGCGAACCGTGGCTCGCACACGCCGCCACCATCGACAGCGACGTCGCGCAATACTTTCTGGTCAGCGCCCGCTGCGGCTGCTTCATGCAAGCCGCACGCAGCCTCAACGTGCGCTCGACCTTGCTGCGCAAGCAACTGGCACAGCTCGAACAAGAACTGCAACACACCCTGTTCAGCTTCCAGGGCAGCGCCCTGAGCCTGACCCGCGAAGGCCAGCAATTGCAGGCCAAACTGATAGCGCTGGCCAACGAACGCAAACTCCCGGTGATCGAGCAACCGCTGATTCGCCTCGCCGTCGCCGAATCGATCCTGCACGACATCCTCGGCCGCGACCTCATCGCACTGCTGCGCCGCAATGCCAGCGTACGTCTGGAAATCATCGCGCTGGACAGCGAACTGTCCCTGCGCGCCGTCAGCGCCGACATCGTCCTCTGGCTCGCCCACGGCGAAACCCCACACCCCGGACCGACCTTCGCCACCAGCGAACCGCAACCACTGGCGCGCCTCGACTACCTGCCGCACATCGCCAAACGCTACTCCCGCGTCACCGCGCGCCCGGACACGCCTGATGACCTTGCCGACTTCATGCTGGTGCAATGGCAGCATGATCGGCAGATCGACAGTTTTCGCCCGTGGAACGAACTGGTCGAACAGCGGTTGGCCGGGGTGGTGCAGATGCAGTCCTATGAATTGATGCTGGAGATGATTCGCTGTAGCGCTTGCATCGGTTTGTTGCCGGCGTATATGAGCCGGTTTGATCGGGGTCTGATCGCGCTACCGGGATTATTTGAAGAACCTATGCAATTGCAGGCATGGCTGGCCGTCAACGCCGAGTCACAGAATGTGGCTGAAGTGCAGACCCTCACCGACCTCATCCACCACACCTTCAACGAACGCCACGAATGGTTCCAGAGCTGAGGCAATCCTCCTGTGCTCACATTCCCCTGTAGGAGTGAGCCTGCTCGCGATAGCCTTCTGTCAGATTGATCAATATTGACTGACACACCGCTATCGCGAGCAGGCTCACTCCTACAAGTATTTACCTATGGCTGATGTCGTGTTTGGCGGTTTAGAGTGGTCAGCCACACATCGATCCAGGAAGGATCCGCCATGCCCGACCACAACGCCGCCATTCACATCGAACGCTTCAGCGAGTCGCACCTCGAGGCTGTCACTGCGCTCTACAACGAGCGGGCCGTCACCCGGCAGGTGTTGCAGATGCCGTTTCAGTCCGTCGACGTCTGGCGCCAACGGCTGCTGGCGGAAAATGAACGGGTGTTGAAGCTGGTCGCGCTGCATCAGGGCCAGGTCATCGGCCATCTGGGGCTGGAAAACTATTCGCGGATTCGTCGCAGCCACGCCGGCAGCGTCGGTATGGCAGTCGCCGGGGCGTGGCAGGGCAAAGGCGTGGGTTCGAAGCTGTTGGCGGCGGCACTCGACGTTGCCGACAACTGGATGAACCTGCACCGCGTCGAACTCTCGGTTTACGCCGACAACGAGGCCGCCATCGCGCTCTACCGCAAATTCGGTTTCGAGGACGAAGGCCTGTTTCGCGATTACGCGGTGCGCGACGGGCAGTGGGTCGACACCTTGAGCATGGCCCGTCTGCGCAGTCGTCCGAAAACCTGAGTCAGTCGCCCAGGGCGAACGCCACCGCCGACTGCGCATGCAGTTCGGTGGTGTCGAGCAGGGGCAGGGCGCTGTGTTCGGGTTTGAGCAACAGGCCGATTTCCGTGCAACCGAGGATGATCGCCTGCGCGCCACGCGCGGTGAGGGATTCGATCACCCGCTGATAGATTTCTCGCGACTGATCGCTGATCACACCGACGCAGAGTTCGTCGTAGATGATCCGGTGCACGTCCTTGCGCTCTGTTTCGTCCGGCACCAATACGGTCAAACCCTTGGCGACCAGGCGTTGCTTGAGAAAGTCCTGTTCCATCGTGAATGCCGTACCGAGCAATCCCACCGTGCGTGCGTCGATCGACAGGGCAGCCTGCGCGGCCGGTTCGGCAATGTGCAGAAACGGAATGCTGATCGCCGCCTGAATTTGTTCGGCAACCTTGTGCATGGTGTTGGTACACAGCACCACGCATTCGGCGCCGCCGGCTTCGAGCCTGCGCGCGGCATCCACCAGAATTGCCGCCGCATCGTCCCAGCGCCCGGCGTGCTGGGCCTGTTCGACAGGGCCGAAGTCGACGCTGTACATCAGCAATTGCGCCGAACGCAACGGGCCGAGACGATCACGGACTTGCTGATTGATGAGTCGATAGTATTCGGCGCTGGATTCCCAGCTCATGCCGCCGATCAGGCCGATGGTGCGCATTGGATGTCCTCAGGCAAATTGCAGTGTCGAGCGTTCAGGTCTGCCCGGAGTTTCCTTTTCTTCATGCTTCGATGCCAGCAGCAAGTGACTGTACCGCTGATCTTTCACGCAAGTGTCATGGTGCTTTGTCGGGGCGGGTGCAGGTTAAACGTACGCCGGGGCTGGTATCTGCCACTATCGAGTATTGCAGGTCCTTTCCGAGGTACACCGCTATGGACGACGTACAACAATTGGGCGAGATGCTTCGTCATTACGCCGAGAGCGAAGCGCACAAGAAGCAACTGTTCGAAACACAGTCAGCGGTCTGGGCCACGCGGATTACCGCGCTGTTCGGCGATATTCAGCAATGGCTGGAACCGGTGCAGGCGCCGAATCTGCTGGAGGTGAATCGCGAGGCGTACGTCGCGTTCGGGCCGAGTACACCGGTGGAAACCTCGACCTTCAAGACTGAGAAACTGAGCATTGTGATTGCCGGAAAACCGGTGGAGTTCGTGCCGGATGTGATGGGCAGTGCGGGGCAGATTTCGCTTGCGGTGATGGGGCTGACGGCGGCGCGTTATGGCAGCATTTCGTTGGTGGGACTGGCGAATGGTGAGTGGCAGTGGCGCAAGACCAATGGGCTGAAGGATCCGGATACGTTTGCCTTTGATGCCAACTTCCTCGCCCAGCAGTTGCAGAGCCTGATCCCTCGGGATCGCGGTTAAGATCAAGAGCTTACCCCCTCACCCCAGCCCTCTCCCCCAAGGGGGCGAGGGGGGAAAGGGAGCCGACCGAGTGCTGTTCTAAACTTGAGTTCGACTTGATATTTCAGGTCGATGTAGTTCGCATAAACCACGCGGTCAGTTCCCTCTCCCTCTGGGAGAGGGCTAGGGTGAGGGCAACCCACCAGACACACCTCACATATCGAGATTGACCCACCCCGGCTTCGCTACTTCAGGCGCCACCGCTTTCACTGTCTTGCCAGTGGCCAGCTCAACCCGCCGAGCCACCTCCGGGTCATCGGCAAACGGCACCATGCTCGCCTCATCCAGACTGTCCGCCGTCTCCCGCCGCAAGCAATACTCCACCGCCAGCCACAGAAACACCACGCCCAACACATTGAAAAAAATATCCATCACATTCGGCTCCCTGCCTCAGGCGATCTGCGCTTCGCGGTGCGCCAGCGCGACGTCGGCGACCCGCACCGTGCGCCACACGTTGTAAGCCATCAGCAACATACCCGTGAGGAAAAACACCCCGCCAGCAAAGCGCACGATGAACCCCGGATGGCTGGCTTGCAGCGCTTCGACAAACGAATAGGTCAGCGTGCCGTCCTCGTTGATCGCCCGCCACATCAGGCCCTGGGTGATGCCGTTGACCCACATCGAGGCGATGTACAGCACGGTGCCAATGGTCGCCAGCCAGAAGTGCAGGTTGATCAGCGGCGTGCTGTACATCTGCTCGCGGCCAAACACTTTGGGCACCATGTGATAAGTCGCACCGAAGGTGATCATCGCCACCCAGCCCAACGCCCCGGCGTGGACGTGGCCGATGGTCCAGTCGGTGTAGTGGGAGAGGGCGTTGACGGTTTTGATCGCCATCATCGGCCCTTCGAACGTCGACATGCCGTAGAACGCCAGCGACAGCACGAGGAAGCGCAGGATCGGATCGGTGCGCAACTTATGCCAGGCGCCGGACAAGGTCATCATGCCGTTGATCATCCCGCCCCAGCTCGGCGCGAGCAGGATCAGCGACATGGCCATGCCCAGCGACTGCGCCCAGTCCGGCAGCGCGGTGTAGTGCAAATGGTGCGGGCCGGCCCAGATGTACAGGGTGATCAGCGCCCAGAAATGCACGATCGACAAGCGATACGAATACACCGGCCGATTGACCTGCTTCGGCACGAAGTAATACATCATCCCGAGGAACCCGGTGGTGAGGAAAAAGCCCACCGCGTTGTGCCCATACCACCACTGCACCATGGCATCGGTAGCCCCGGAATACACCGGATACGACTTGAACCAGTCCACCGGAATCGACAGGTGATTGACCACATGCAGCATGGCGATCACCAGAATGAACGCACCGAAAAACCAGTTGCCGACGTAGATATGCTTGGTCTTGCGTTGCACCACGGTGGTGAAGAACACCACGGCGTAGGCGACCCAGACCACGGCCATCCACACCGCGCCGGAGAATTCGATCTCGGCGTATTCCTTGGTGGTGGTGTAGCCCAGCGGCAGAGTGATCAGCATGATCACAATCACCGATTGCCAGCCCCAGAAGGTGAACGCGGTGAGTGTGTCTGAATACAGCCGCACCTGGCAGGTGCGTTGCACCGCGTAGTAACTGGCGGCGAATTGCGCGCTGCCGGCGAATCCGAAAATCACCAGGCTGGTGTGCAGCGGTCGCAGTCGGCCGAAGGTGGTCCATGGCAGGTCCAAGTTCATCTCTGGCCAGACCAGTTGCGAGGCGATCAAAACGCCCATTGCCATGCCCACCACACCCCAGAAAATCGTCGCGATGACGAATTGGCGGACGACCTTGTAGTTATAAGCCTGTCCGATTGTTGCTGTGCTCATGGTCAGTTCATCCACGGTTGCAAAGTCTTGCCAGGCCACCCGGTCTGGCATGAGCTGCACTGTAGAAACCCCGTCAGAAACAAAACAGGCTCAGGAATCCTTGATTTGTGCGGATCAGATTGAAGGGCTGACTGCGGCGTTCTGCCGCGCCCTGATATGGTTTTTATCGCTTCAGGTGAATCTGTAACGTGCTGCGCCGTTCGGCCATAGTCTGGGAAAATCCTGTGGGAGCGAGCAGGCTCGCTCCCACAGTTTTGATCCGTGATCAATTCTGATGAGGTGTGCATGTATCAATACGATGATTACGACCGGGCGCTGGTGTTCGAGCGCGTTGCGCAGTTTCGCGATCAGGTCGAGCGCTTCATGGCCGGGGAACTGAGCGAAGAGGAGTTTTTGCCGCTGCGCCTGCAAAACGGCCTGTACATGCAAAAGCACGCCTACATGCTGCGCGTGGCGATTCCCTACGGCACGTTGAACGCCAAGCAGATGCGCACGCTGGCGAGCATCGCCAGCGACTATGATCGCGGTTACGGCCACTTCACCACGCGGCAGAACATGCAGTTCAACTGGATCGAACTGAGCGACGTGCCGGATATTCTCGAACGTCTGGCGCAGGTCAACATGCATGCGATCCAGACCTCCGGCAACTGTGTGCGCAACATCACCACCGAGGCGTTCGCCGGGGTCGCGGCAGACGAGTTGATCGACCCGCGCCCGTTGGCCGAGATCCTGCGGCAGTGGTCGACGATCAACCCGGAATTCCTCTTTCTGCCACGCAAATTCAAGATCGCCATCTGTTCGGCGAAGCAGGATCGCGCGGCGATCATGATGCACGACATCGGTCTGTACCTTTACCCCGACCGCGATGGGCAGATGCTCCTGCGAGTGATCGTCGGGGGAGGTCTGGGCCGTACGCCGATCCTCGGTTTGCAGATCCGCGAAGGTTTGCCGTGGCAGCATTTGCTGTCTTACGTCGAGGCCGTTTTGCGGGTGTACAACCGTCATGGCCGGCGCGATAACAAGTACAAGGCGCGGATCAAGATTCTAGTCAAGGCATTGGGCATCGAGGCGTTTGCCAAGGAAGTCGAAGAGGAATGGCAGCACCTCAAGGACGGCCCGGCGCAGTTGACCGACGCCGAATATCAACGGGTCGCCAGTGCCTTCGTGCCACCGGTCTATCACAGCCTGGCCGACACTGATCTGGACTTCGGCACGCGCCTGGCCGAAAGCCCGGCGTTCGCCCGTTGGGTCGCGCGCAATGTGCAACCGCACAAGGTGCCGGGTTACACCAGCGTGGTGCTGTCGACCAAACCGGGCATGGCCTCGCCGCCGGGGGATGTCACCGGCGTGCAGATGCTCGCGGTGGCCGATTGGTCGCAACGTTTCGGTTTCGGCGAGATTCGTATTGCCCACGAGCAGAACATCGTCTTGCCCGATGTGCCGAAAACCGACCTCTATGCGTTGTGGCAGCTGGCGTGCAAACACGATCTGGGCAGCGCCAACGTCGGCCTGCTCACCGACATCATTGCCTGCCCGGGTGGCGATTTCTGTGCGTTGGCCAACGCTAAATCGATCCCGATCGCCCA
Organism: Pseudomonas tensinigenes; assembly: GCF_014268445.2. NCBI lineage: Bacteria > Pseudomonadati > Pseudomonadota > Gammaproteobacteria > Pseudomonadales > Pseudomonadaceae > Pseudomonas > Pseudomonas tensinigenes. The sequence goes on along the minus strand of NZ_CP077089.1, from coordinate 3,721,711 downwards.
GGCGATTCAGGCACGCTTCGACAACCTCGATTACCTGCACGATCTGGGCGATATCAGCCTGAACATCTCTGGCTGCATGAACGCCTGCGGTCACCACCACATCGGCAATATCGGCATCCTCGGCGTCGATAAGAACGGCAGCGAGTGGTACCAGATCACCCTCGGCGGCGCCCAGGGCAAAAACAGCGCACTGGGTAAAGTCATCGGCCCATCGTTCAGCGCCGCCGAGGTGCCACAGGTGATCGAGCGCATCATCGGCACGTTTGTGCGCTATCGCGAGCACGAGGAACTGTTTGTCGACACCGTCACGCGGATCGGACTGGAGCCGTTCAAGGAACGGGTCTATCCGAAGACGCTGGAGGTGTCGGCATGAACAATCTGCTGCGACTGGAGCAGGGTGTGGCGCGGATTGTGACGGACGATCCATGGACGCTGGTGCGCGAGCCATCGATGCCAAGGCCGGACGGATTGCTGATGTTGCCGCTGATGCATTGGCTTGAATCGCCGTCGACTCACGCGGTGTGGCTCGGCCCGGATGATGAGGTTGAAAGCCTGGTGCCGTGGTTGGGTTCGTTGCCGCTGATCGCTTTGGATTTTCCAAGTTTTCGCGACGGGCGTGCCTACAGTCAGGCATATCTGCTGCGCAGTCGGTTCGGCTGGGCAGGGGAGTTGCGCGCGATTGGCGATGTGTTGCGGGATCAGCTCAGCCATATGCGCCAGTGCGGGTTCGACAGTTTTGCGGTGCGTGAGGACAAGTCTGCTGAGGATGCGCTGAAAGGGTTGGCCGGCATGAGCGTGCTTTACGGCCGCTCCGTCATCGAACCGCGCCCGTTGTTCCGTCGGCGCTGAGGGTTGAAAAGATCGCAGCCTGCGGCAGCTCCAGTGTAGGAGCTGCCGCAGGCTGCGATCTTTTGACTTTGCTTTTACCACCGGGGAAACCCCTACAACCCTCACTCGTTGGGCATTTTCCCTTGGGTCGATGCTGGCCTTTTGGTAGAGTCGCCGTCGCCAGCGGGTTTTCGGCTGGACGATGGAACCGAAGAAGGGAGTCTGATCAGTGAGTCCGGGCAAAAAAATCCTCGGTCTCACAGCGGCGCTGTTAATGGTGACGCTGTGGGCCAGTTACTTTTATGTATTCAAGGAAAACAGCGGCGGCCAGCTCGGCGGCGTCGGCGAAAGCACCGCGTGGTGCGGCACGCCACCGTCCACGGAAGCGGCGTTGCTGGGCAAGGACCAACTGACCTTGCGCGTCACCAATAACCTGCGCGGCGAGTTCATGCTCAGCGGTTCGCTGGTGGTTTCGGAACGTACCTTCAACCGCTACGACCTCGCTCGCAACGAACTGCGCCTGCGTCTGGAGCCGTTGCAGTGGTCGTACGGCGTCACGCCGATCTTCCTTGAACAGGTCAAGGTGCAGCCGCTGAGCCGCAACCTGTCGGCCACCAACAAAAGCGCCTACGCCGAACTTGAACCGCGCCCGATCGGCGTACAGGGTCAGGTCACCGAATTCCCGTTCGACACCTATCGCTACGGCTACAAACCGGTGCTCTATTACCTCAAGGGCAGCGAGCGCATTGATCTGCGCTTCAAGAACATCACCACATTGATGGAGATGTCCAACACCTTCACGCCGATCCAGAAGTACAACCGCGTCGACTACATCAACGAGAAAACCTCGATGATCCGCGACGAGGATTACAAGGCTTACGGGCCGCACGAATGTGCGTTCAGTGTCGAGCGCAAAGGCTCGTTCAAGGTTGTGGTGTTGCTGCTGCTGTTGGTGCTGTGTCTGCCGTTGCTGCTGGTGTTTTACCGTAACGAACCGGGGATCGACTTCCTTGCCACGCTGCTGGGCGCCGCGATCGTGCGGGTGCTGCTGATCGGGCCGGTGCGGGATTTTCAGCTGTACAACATTGATTTCCTGTTGGGCGCGGCGATTTTGTTGGTGGGTACGGTGTCGTTGATCAAGGCGATGCACATCAACAGCCGGCGGGAGATGGCTTTGCGTAGTGGTGAGACTTCGTCCTGGTAATGGCGTGAACCCTGAAAAGCCCCTCACCCTAACCCTCTCCCGGAGGGAGAGGGGACTGACCGAGGTGTCTGTCGTCCTGCACCGACGTGAAAGACCCAGTCGATTATGGATTCAAAGCCAATCGGTCACGTCGGTGTATCTCTTGAATCTCCCCCAATCGGTCCCCTTTCCCAGAGGGAGGGGGACTGACCGAGTTGTCTGGCGAGCGATACCGACGTGACAGACCGAGTCGATTTTGGATTCAAAGCCAATCGCTCACGTCGGTGCATCTCTCGAATATCCCCCATTCGGTCCCCTCTACCTCTGGGAGAGGGCTAGGGTGAGGGAAGACAATCTCCAGCCAATCACTTGGTTCATCTGCTTCCAGCCCTGCAAAAGCACCTGCGGGCGTTCCGGCTCAACTTGCTCCAGTGCAGCCGACTCTTGAAGTTCACGCATTGCCAAGTGCTCAATGCAGCGTTGCCGGATGCTCGACGTCTTTCAAATGACGCTTGTGATGCGCCGCGCAGCCTTGCGTGAATATTGTGCTTTGCCAACGCAATTACTGCGGTTTTAGCTATACCTGTAATTCCCCCGGACAAAGTTTTCGGCCTTCTGACAGGAGTTACAGCATGAAGCTAGCAGTGATGATGGGCACTCTGTGCATTGCCACCGTCGCAATGGTGGGTTGTTCCAGCAAAACCGTCGACCCGAAAGAGTACTCAGGCTTTCTCAAAGACTACAGCCAGCTCAAGGAAGCCAAATCTCCGTCCGGTGCCGAGGTCATGCGCTGGATCGATCCGAAGGTCGACATCAAGAAATTCACCAGCGTTTATATCGAGCCAACCCAGCTCTACCCGAAACCGCAACCGACCGCGAAGATCTCCCAGCAAACCCTCAATGGCATCACCTCCTACTACGATCAGGCGCTCAAACGTGAGATCGGTAAAGACTTGCCGCTAGCCACCGGCCCGGGCCCAGGCGTGATTGTGGTGCGTGCGGCGATCACCGCCGTGAGCAGCAAGACCGAAGGCCTGCATGCGTATGAGGTGATTCCGATCGCTCTGGTCGCCGCAGCGGTCAGCACCGCCAGCGGTATCCGCGATCAGGAAACCACTCTGGCCACCGAAGCGGTGTTCCTCGATGGCGCGAATAACAAGGTCGTCGCGCAAGTGGTGCGCAAAGGCACCGGCAAGCCGTTGGAAAATGACACCCAGGCGATGACGGCGAATGACGTCAAACCGGTGATCGATGGCTGGGCATCGGACTTGCGTCAGTCGTATCTCAAGCTGAAGTCCGGGTCCAAATAATTCAGCGCAGTTGATGGCCCCATCGCGGGCAAGCCCGCTCCCACAGGGTTCGGCGTTGTGAATACGATTTTTGACTCACATCGATCCCTGTGGGAGTGGGCTTGCCCGCGATGGCATTTGCTCAGGCGCTACATCATTGCCCGGTAAACCAGCGAAGGTAAGGATCCCCTCCATCCCAACGCGGCACGGTAGTTGACCCAAGCGGCCGAGCCAATGCCGACGTCCTGCAAGGTGCTGCGCACAATGTCCTGCTGGAAGCGCTCGGTGATTTTCGATCGTCCGATCGTGGTTCGAGCCTTCGGCAGCTCTTACATATGCGTATTTCAATTCGGGATGTTTAAACGTTGTTTGGAATTTGCGGAACGTTCCCACAAGGTTTTCAGGTTGTCCGTCGGACGTCGGGTCTCTAGCCTGTGTTCGTCGCTGCCAAATCAGCGACCGGGACTGGAAACCCCGACGGGTATTAGTGGCGCGTACACGCCTTTCATAACGTATCCTTGCGCACTTCGAATGTGTGCACTCCGTTATGGCGGCTGTGCGCGGGAGACCTTCGGGTCGACCGGGTCGCCGCTGCCCGGGTTTCCAACCTGCGTACAGCTGCCACCTCTTCGTCCGGAAACCGAATGGGGCAGCTCCAACTTTCCAGTGGAGTTCCACCATGAAAAAACCAACACCCAATCCCCCAGAATCAGACGCCGACAGCACATCCCCCTACGCCTCAGTCGACAGCAAAAAACTCCACGAAGCCGCCGACCGCGCCCTCGACTACTACCTCAATCCCGCCGCCGGCATCATGTCCAGCGTCAACGAGCCGGAACCCATGTACCTCGCCAACCCCAGGTACAACACCGAATCTCTTCTAGCCAACGCCAGCGAAACCCTAGGCTCGGCCAGTGAAATGCTGATGAACTTCGCCGCCTCGCTGGAAACCTCGCAGCGCAAGACCGCACTGGGCATCGCACAAGTCGTAATGCTGGGGGAACTCGCGGTGAATCAAGCCCTGGATCACGTCGAACTCAATAACTGATCTCTGTTGAATGATCGTTCCCACGCTCTGCGTGGGAATGCAGCCCTTGACGCTCTGCGTCAAATTCGCAAGCTGGAACGCGGAGCGTCCCTTGAGGCATTCCCACGCAGAGCGTGGGAACGATCAAGATCCGCTCTATGCCCGATTGACCGACTCTTTAGCTGTCGAGTGAAACGACGCTGCGATCTTTTGATCTTGTGTTTTAAGAACAGAATCAAAAGATCGCAGCCTTCGGCAGCTCCTACATGTGATATCCGGTTCAGCTGTTTTTCTTGGCTTGTTCGCGAACGCGTTCTTCTTGCGCACGCGCTTCCGGGGTGAACTCAGCGCCGAAGTCTTCGGCAGAGAATATCTGGCGAATTTCAATATCGGACTCGCCGGGCATCGGATTGGGGCAGCGCTTGACCCATTCGATGGCTTCTTCTTTCGATTTCACTTCCCAGATCCAGTAACCCGCCACCAGTTCTTTGGTCTCGATGAACGGCCCGTCGATGACCGTGCGTTTGTCACCGGAGAAATGCACGCGAGCGCCTTTGCTGCTCGGGTGCAGGCCGTCGGCGTCGATGAGAATGCCAGCCTTGACCAGTTCTTCGTTGAAGTTGCCCATGGCGGTGATCAGCTCTTCGCTGGGCATGATGCCGGCTTCCGAATCGGCGCTGGCTTTGACAAGGATCATGAAGCGCATGGCGGTTACTCCGTGGATTGTGGGGATTCGTTGTCTAGTCGAACGAGCCAGCGGTGAATCGACAAGGTCTCTGAATAAAAGACCAGTAACACCGCAGAATCCAATGTGGGAGCGAGCCTGCTCGCGAAGAGGTCGTCACATTCAACATTTATGCTGACTGATCCAGCGCCTTCGCGAGCAGGCTCGCTCCCACATGGGAATTGTGCTGGTTTTGTATACAATTTTTCGCGCAGGCACCCAACAATTTCCAAACAGGGCATAGGTCGTCGGACCATTTCGTGGTTAACTTCGGCCTCTTGCATGCTTTCCAATCAAAACATCAGAAGGACTCAAGTCATGGCTCAAGTCACCCTTAAAGGCAATCCGGTTCAAGTCAACGGCCAGTTGCCACAAGCCGGTTCCAAGGCGCCAGCCTTTTCTCTGGTTGCCGGCAATCTGTCTGACGTCACCCTGAAAGACTTTGCCGGCAAGCGCAAAATCCTCAACATCTTCCCAAGCGTCGACACCCCGACCTGCGCCACTTCCGTGCGCAAGTTCAACGCTCAGGCCAACGACATCGCCAACACCGTGGTGCTGTGCATCTCGGCTGACCTGCCGTTCGCCCAAGCGCGGTTCTGCGGCGCCGAAGGTCTGGAAAACGTACAAAACCTGTCGACCCTGCGCGGTGCCGAGTTCATCGAGAACTACGGCGTGGCCATCGCTGACGGCCCGCTGAAAGGCCTGACCGCTCGCGCCGTTGTGGTGCTGGACGAAAACGACAACGTCCTGCACAGCGAACTGGTCAAGGAAATCGCAGAAGAGCCTAACTACGAAGCGGCGCTGTCCGTTCTCAAGTAAGCGCTTTTACAATTGTTAACGGCCTGGCCCTGTCCAGGCCGTTTTCATTTGTGTATCAGTGTTTTGCCTCACACCTTGAAACGTAAGTTGAAGGTAAATTGCCGGTAAAGCTGCTTTGCTATTTCCCCACCAGTGCTTATCGTTCAGCCTCCCGTAAAAGAAGCCCACGCGCCCAATGGTTAATGACTCCATGCAATCGTCCCCTCGTAACTCCCGTCGCTGGCTGATCAGCCTGCTGGTCTTGTTGGTGATCGCCGTCCTGTGCTGGAAATTCTGGCCCACCGGTTCAGCCCACAAAGAGGGCGCAGACAAGGCTGCGGCCGGGCACACCGGGCGTTCGGGGATGATGCGGCCGGGCTTCGGTGGCGGCGCCGGGCCAATTCCGGTGCGCGTGGCGCCGGCGGTTACCGGTGACTTCCCGCTGTATTACAAGGCGCTGGGTACGGTGACGGCGCTCAACACCATCAATGTGCGCAGCCGGGTGGGTGGCGAGCTGGTCAAGATCAATTTCGAAGAAGGGCAGATGGTCAAGGCCGGCGACCTGTTGGCCGAGATTGATCCACGTCCGTACCAGAACGCCTTGCTGCAGGCCGAAGGCACTTTGCTGCAGAATCAGGCACAACTGAAAAACGCCCAGGTTGACGTCGAGCGTTATCGCGGTCTGTACAAAGAGGACAGCATCGCCAAACAGACGCTGGACACCGCCGAAGCACTGGTCGGCCAGTATCTGGGTACGGTCAAGACCAATCAGGCCGCGGTCAACGATGCTAAGCTCAATCTCGAATTCACCAAGATCCGCGCGCCGATTGCCGGCCGTGTCGGCTTGCGTCAGGTCGACGTCGGCAACCTTGTCACCGCCAATGACACCACGTTCCTTGCGGTGATCACTCAGACGCAACCGATCAGCGTCGCTTTCACTTTGCCGGAAAACAGCCTGGAAACCGTGCTCGCCCGTTATCGCAGTGGCGCCAAACTGCCGGCTGAAGCGTGGGATCGCGGCGACACCAAACTGCAAGCCACCGGCGTGCTGCAAAGCCTCGACAACCAGATCGACGTCGCCACCGGCACCCTGAAGTTCAAGGCCCGCTACGAAAACCGCGATCAGGCGCTGTTCCCCAACCAGTTCGTCAACGTTCACTTGCTGGCTGACACACTGAAAGGCGTGGTGCTGGCACCGTCAGCGGCCATCCAGTTCGGCACCAACGGCACCTTCGTCTATGCGCTGGACGGCGACAAGAAAGTCACCATCCGCCAACTGAAGATCGGTGCCAGTGATGGCGAAAATACTGTGGTCACCGAAGGCCTGGCTGCCGGCGACCGCGTGGTGCTGGAAGGTACTGACCGTCTGAAGGAGGGCAGTGAAGTGGAAGTGGTCAACGACAGCAATCAAGTGCCGACCACCCCGACCGAACACCTGCAAGGCAAATCTGCTGCCACCCCGACTGACACTGCTGTCACCGACAAGGCCAAGAAGGGCGCATGAACATTTCGCGGCTGTTCATCCTCCGACCGGTAGCCACCACCCTGAGCATGCTGGCCATTGTTCTGGCCGGCCTGATCGCTTACCGCTTGCTGCCGGTGTCGGCGCTGCCACAGGTCGATTACCCGACCATCCGCGTCATGACCCTGTATCCCGGCGCCAGCCCGGACGTGATGACCAGTGCCGTGACTGCACCGCTTGAGCGGCAGTTCGGGCAGATGCCGGGCCTGACGCAAATGGCCTCGACCAGTTCCGGCGGTGCGTCGGTGCTGACGTTGCGTTTCAGCCTCGACATCAACATGGACGTCGCCGAACAGCAGGTGCAAGCCGCGATCAACGCCGCGACCAACCTGCTGCCGACCGATTTGCCGGCACCGCCGGTGTACAACAAGGTCAACCCGGCGGACACCCCGGTATTGACCCTGGCCATCACTTCCAAAACCATGCTGCTGCCCAAGCTCAATGACCTGGTCGATACACGCATGGCGCAGAAAATCGCCCAGATCAGCGGCGTCGGCATGGTCAGCATTGCCGGCGGTCAGCGTCAGGCCGTGCGGATCAAGGTCAACCCGGAAGCGTTGGCGGCCAACAGCCTCAACCTGTCGGACGTGCGCACCCTGATCGGCGCCTCCAACGTCAATCAGCCGAAAGGCAACTTCGACGGCCCGACCCGGGTGTCGATGCTCGATGCCAACGACCAGCTGACCTCGCCCGAGGACTACGCCAACCTGATTCTCGCCTACAAAAACGGTGCGCCGTTGCGACTCAAGGACGTGGCGGAAATCGTCGATGGCGCCGAAAACGAACGCCTCGCTGCGTGGGCCAACCAGAATCAGGCCGTGTTGCTGAACATCCAGCGGCAGCCGGGTGCCAACGTGATCGAGGTGGTCGACCGCATCAAGGCGCTGCTGCCGAGCATCACCGATAACCTGCCGGCCGGCCTCGAAGTAACGGTGCTGACCGACCGCACGCAAACCATCCGTGCTTCGGTCACCGACGTACAACACGAATTGCTCATCGCCATCGCCTTGGTGGTGATGGTGACCTTCCTGTTCCTGCGGCGCGCCAGTGCCACGATCATTCCATCGGTGGCCGTGCCGCTGTCGCTGATCGGCACCTTTGGCGTGATGTATCTGGCCGGGTTCTCGGTCAACAACCTGACCCTGATGGCCCTGACCATTGCCACCGGTTTTGTGGTCGACGATGCGATCGTCATGCTGGAGAACATTTCGCGCTTCATCGAAGAAGGCGACCGCCCGATGCAGGCCGCGCTCAAGGGCGCCAAGCAGATCGGCTTCACCCTGATCTCCTTGACCCTGTCGCTGATCGCGGTACTGATTCCGCTGCTGTTCATGGCCGACGTCGTCGGGCGCTTGTTCCGCGAGTTCGCCATCACTCTGGCCGTGGCGATTCTGATTTCACTGGTGGTCTCGCTGACCCTAACGCCGATGATGTGCGCGCGTTTGCTCAAGCGTGAGCCGGAAGCACATGAGCAGGGCCGTTTCTACCGCGCCAGTGGTGCGGTGATTGACTGGATGATTGCCGAATACGGTCGGATGCTGCGCTGGGTACTCAAGCACCAGCCACTGACCTTGCTGGTGGCTATCGGCACACTGGCGTTGACCGTGTTCCTCTATATGGTCGTGCCGAAGGGCTTCTTCCCGGTGCAGGACACCGGGGTCATTCAGGGTATTTCCGAGGCGCCGCAGTCGATTTCCTTCGCGGCAATGGGTGAACGCCAACAGGAATTGGCGAAAATCATTCTTGAAGATCCGGCGGTGCAGAGCCTGTCGTCCTACATCGGCGTCGACGGCGATAACGCCACGCTCAACAGCGGGCGCTTGCTGATCAACCTCAAGCCCCATGGCGATCGCGATCTGAGCGCCACTGAAGTGATTGCGCGCCTGCAACCGCAACTGGACAAACTGGTCGGCATTCGCCTGTTTATGCAGCCGGTGCAGGACCTGACTATCGAAGACCGTGTCAGCCGTACCCAGTACCAGTTCAGCATGTCTTCGCCGGACTCCGAACTGCTCAGCCAGTGGAGCGGCCGTCTGGTCGAAGCGTTGGCACAGCGTCCGGAACTGACCGACGTTGCCAGTGATTTGCAGGACAAGGGCTTGCAGGTCTATCTGGTGATCGACCGCGATGCCGCCTCACGCCTTGGCGTCTCGGTGGCGAACATCACCGATGCGCTGTACGACGCGTTCGGCCAGCGGCAGATCTCGACCATTTACACCCAGGCCAGCCAGTACCGCGTGGTGCTGCAAGCCCAGGCCGGGGAGAAGATCGGCCCGCAGGCGCTGGACCAGATTCATGTGAAGACTACTGACGGCGCACAGGTACGCCTGTCGAGTCTGGCCCATGTCGAGGAACGTCAGGCGCAACTGGCGATCACCCATATCGGCCAGTTCCCGGCGGTGATGATGTCGTTCAACCTGGCGCCAGGTGTAGCGCTGGGGCATGCGGTCGACGTCATTGAGCAGGTGCAGAAGGACATCGGCATGCCGGTCGGCGTGCAGACCCAGTTCCAGGGTGCAGCCGAAGCCTTCCAGGCCTCGTTGTCGAGCACCTTGCTGCTGATTCTGGCGGCGGTGGTGACCATGTACATCGTGCTCGGCGTGTTGTACGAAAGCTACATTCACCCGATCACCATTCTCTCGACCTTGCCGTCGGCGGCGGTCGGCGCTTTGCTGGCGCTGCTGCTCAGTGGCAATGACCTGGGCATGATCGCGATCATCGGCATCATCCTGCTGATCGGTATCGTGAAAAAGAACGCGATCATGATGATCGACTTCGCCCTCGATGCTGAACGCACTCAGGGCATGGCGCCGGAGCAGGCGATTTATCAGGCGGCGCTGTTGCGCTTCCGACCGATTTTGATGACCACGCTGGCGGCACTGTTTGGTGCGGTACCGCTGATGCTGGCCACCGGTTCCGGGGCTGAACTGCGTCAGCCGCTGGGTCTGGTGATGGTCGGCGGTCTGCTGGTGAGTCAGGTGCTGACGCTGTTCACCACGCCGGTGATCTACCTGTATTTCGACCGCCTCGGGCGACGCTTTGGCAAGACCAATGCTGATGCCGAAGAGGTCTCGGTATGAAAGCAGCTGCAAGCTTCGAGCTACAAGCTGCAAGAAAAAAGCAGATCCTGTGCATGTTTCTAGCTTGCAGCTTGCAGCTTGAAACTTGGAGCTGGCCTCTATGAATTTGTCTGGTCCTTTCATCAAGCGCCCGGTCGCGACGATGCTGCTGAGCCTGGCGATCATGCTGCTCGGCGGGGTCAGCTTCGGTCTGCTGCCGGTTTCGCCACTGCCGCAAATGGATTTCCCGGTGATCGTCGTGCAGGCGAGCCTGCCCGGTGCCAGTCCGGAGGTCATGGCGTCTACTGTGGCGACGCCGCTGGAGCGCTCATTTGGCGCGATTGCCGGCGTCAACACCATGAGCAGCCGCTCCAGTCAGGGTTCGACCCGGGTCATTCTGCAGTTTGACCTCGACCGCGATATCAATGGTGCCGCGCGGGAAGTGCAGGCGGCGATCAACGCCTCGCGCAACCTGTTGCCGAGCGGTATGCGCAGCATGCCGACCTACAAGAAGGTCAACCCGTCACAGGCGCCGATCATGGTGCTGTCGCTGACGTCCGACGTGCTGGAAAAAGGCCAGCTCTACGATTTGGCCTCGACCATTCTTTCCCAGAGCCTGTCCCAGGTGCAGGGCGTCGGTGAAGTGCAGATCGGCGGCAGTTCGCTGCCGGCGGTACGCATCGAACTCGAACCGCAGGCACTGAACCAGTACGGTGTAGCGCTCGACGATGTGCGCAAGACCATCGCCGATGCCAACGTGCGCCGGCCTAAGGGTTCGGTCGAGGACGGTCAACGGTTGTGGCAGATCCAGGCCAATGACCAGTTGGAGAAAGCCAAGGATTACGAATCACTGATCATCCACTATGCCGACGGTGCTGCGCTGCGCCTCAAAGACGTGGCCAAGGTCAGCGACGGCGTCGAAGACCGCTACAACAGCGGCTTCTTCAACGATGACGCGGCGGTGCTGCTGGTGATCAACCGCCAGGCCGGCGCCAACATCATCGAGACGGTCAACGAGATCAAGGCGCAACTGCCGGCACTGCAAGCGGTGTTGCCGGCCAGCGTGAAGCTGGATCTGGCCATGGACCGCTCGCCGGTGATCAAGGCAACGTTGCACGAAGCCGAGATGACCTTGCTGATTGCCGTGGTGCTGGTGATTCTGGTGGTGTTCCTGTTTCTCGGTAACTTCCGCGCCTCGCTGATTCCGACATTGGCCGTACCGGTGTCGCTGGTCGGCACCTTTGCGGTGATGTACCTCTATGGCTTCTCGCTGAACAACCTGTCGCTGATGGCGCTGATTCTGGCCACCGGCCTGGTGGTGGATGACGCCATCGTGGTGCTGGAGAACATTTCCCGGCACATCGACGAGGGCGTCAAACCGATGCAGGCCGCTTACCTCGGGGCCAAGGAAGTCGGTTTCACCTTGCTGTCGATGAACGTCTCGTTGGTGGCGGTGTTCCTGTCGATTCTGTTCATGGGCGGCATCGTCGAGAGCCTGTTCCGTGAGTTTTCCATTACCCTGGCGGCGGCTATTGTGGTGTCGCTGGTGGTCTCGCTGACGTTGACGCCGATGCTCTGCGCCCGTTGGCTGAAACCGCACACACCAGGGCAGGAAAATCGTCTGCAACGCTGGAGTCGCCGCACCAACGACTGGATGGTCGGCAAATACGCCACCAGCCTCGACTGGGTGTTGCGCCACCGGCGCCTGACGCTGCTCAGCCTGCTGATCACCGTCGGCGTCAACGTCGCGCTGTACGTGGTGGTGCCGAAAACCTTCATGCCGCAGCAGGACACCGGCCAGTTGATCGGTTTCGTGCGCGGTGACGACGGCCTGTCGTTCAGTGTGATGCAGCCGAAAATGGAAATCTTCCGCCGCGCCGTGCTCAAGGACGAAGCGGTGGAAAGTGTCGCCGGGTTCATCGGCGGCAGCAACGGCACCAACAACGCCTTCATGCTGGTACGTCTGAAGCCGATCAAGGAGCGCCAGCTCAACGCGCAGAAAGTCATCGAACGCCTGCGCAAGGAAATGCCCAAGGTGCCCGGTGCGCAACTGATGCTGATGGCCGATCAGGATCTGCAATTTGGCGGTGGTCGCGAGCAGACCACGTCGCAGTACAGCTACATCCTGCAAAGTGGCGATCTGGGCGAGTTACGCAAGTGGTATCCAAAAGTGGTTGCCGCGTTAAGGGCGTTGCCTGAGCTGACCGCGATCGACGCGCGTGAAGGCAAGGGTGCCCAGCAAGTGACGTTGATCGTCGACCGCGATCAGGCCAAGCGCCTGGGGATCGACATGGACATGGTTACCTCGGTGTTGAACAACGCCTACAGCCAGCGGCAGATTTCGACGATCTATGACAGCCTCAACCAGTATCAGGTGGTGATGGAGGTCAATCCGAAATACGCCCAGGACCCGGTGACGCTCAAGCAGGTTCAGGTGATCACCGCTGACGGTGCGCGGGTGCCGCTGTCGACGATCGCTCATTATGAGAGCAGCCTGGAAGATGACCGCGTCAGCCACGAAGGCCAGTTCGCCTCCGAAGACATTTCCTTCGACATGGCCGAAGGCGTGACGGTGGAGCAGGGCAGTGCCGCCATCGAACGGGCGATTGCCAAGTTGGGTCTGCCGGAAGATGTCATCGCGAAAATGGCCGGCACCGCCGACGCTTTTGCCGCGACGCAGAAGAGCCAGCCGTTCATGATTCTGGGGGCGCTGTTGGCGGTGTATCTGGTGCTGGGCGTACTGTATGAAAGCTACATCCATCCGCTGACGATCCTGTCGACCCTGCCGTCGGCCGGTGTTGGCGCGTTGCTGTCGATCTATGCGCTGGGCGGCGAGTTCAGCCTGATCTCGTTGCTCGGGTTGTTCCTGCTGATTGGCGTGGTGAAGAAAAACGCCATTCTGATGATCGACCTCGCGTTGCAATTGGAACGCCATCAAGGTCTGTCGCCGCTGGAGTCGATCCGCAGCGCCTGTCTGCAACGCTTGCGCCCGATTCTGATGACCACCCTGGCGGCGATTCTCGGTGCCTTGCCGCTACTGCTCAGCCGGGCCGAAGGCGCGGAAATGCGCCAGCCGCTCGGTTTGACCATTATCGGCGGGCTGATTTTCAGCCAGGTGCTGACGCTTTACACCACGCCTGTGGTTTACCTCTATCTCGACAAGCTGCGCCATCGTTTCAATAAATGGCGTGGCGTGCGTACTGACGCCGCTCTGGAAACTCCGCTATGACTGACCGTTCGCTTTTCAATCTGGCCACCGTTCGAGGCTCGCGTCTGCTGAGCCTGTCGCTGTGCGTGGCGATGCTCAGTGCCTGCGCTGTCGGCCCGGACTACCAGCGTCCGCAAACCGCTGAGATCGCTCAGTACAAAGAAGCCGAGGGCTGGACCCAAGCCAACCCGAGCGATTCGCTGGCCCGGGGCGCCTGGTGGGAGTTGTATGGCGATCAGCAGCTCAACGGCTTGATCGAACGCCTGAACAATTCCAACCAGACCGTCGCACAGTCGGAAGCCCAGTACCGTCAGGCCCAGGCGTTGGTACGCAGTGCGCGCGGGGCATTTTATCCCAGCGTTGACTTGAGCTTGGGCAAGACTCGCTCTAGTCAGGGCACCGGCAGCAGCAGTTCGAGTTTGAGCAGTTCCTCCAGCGGCATCCGCGATACTTACAACGCTGAGCTGGGCGTCAGTTGGGAAGCCGATGTGTGGGGCAAGCTGCGCCGTGGACTGGAAGCCGATGAGGCCAGTGCCCAGGCCAGTTTTGCCGACCTGGCCGCCATGCGCCTGAGTCAGCAGTCGGAGTTGGTGCAGAACTACCTGCAGTTGCGGGTGATCGATCAGCAAAAACGTCTGCTCGAAGCGACGGTTGCCGCTTACGAACGCTCGCTGAAAATGACCCAGAACCAATACCGCGCGGGCGTTTCCGGGCGCGATGCGGTAGCACAGGCGCAGACGCAACTGAAAAGCACCCAGGCCGATCTGGTTGACCTGATCTGGCAGCGTGCGCAGTTTGAAAATGCGATTGCCGTACTGACCGGTCAAGCGCCGGCGGATTTCAACATTGCCGAAGTGCAGACCATTCCAAAGCTGCCGCAGGTGCCGTTGAGCCTGCCGTCGCAGCTGTTGGAACGCCGCCCGGACATTGCTTCGGCCGAGCGCTCGGTGATCGCCGCCAACGCCAACATCGGCGTGGCCAAAGCCGCGTATTACCCGGATCTGAGCTTGAGTCTGAGCGGCGGTTACAGCAGCAGTACCTCGCAGAACCTGATCAGCCTGCCGAACCGCTTCTGGTCGGTCGGGCCAAAACTGGCGCTGCCGCTGTTTGACGGTGGCATACGTTCGGCAGAAGTCGACCGCACCGAGGCGGTGTACGATCAGACCGTGGCCAAGTACCGTCAGACCGTGCTCGACGGTTTCCGCGAAGTTGAAAACTACCTGGTGCAGCTCAAGGTCTACGAAGACGAAGCGGCGGTGCGCCAGGAAGCGCTGGATGCCGCCCGCGACTCATTGCGCCTGACGGAAAACCAGTACAAGGCTGGCCTGATCGCTTACATCGATGTTGTGGTGGTGCAAGCCACGGCATTGAGCAACGAGCGCAGCGTGCTGAATATTCTGCAGAGTCGCTTGATCGCCAGCGTGCAACTGATTGCGGCGCTGGGCGGTGGCTGGGACGGGCAACTGGATGTCGGTGACGCCCAATAAATCACGCTATGGACGAAACCCTGTGGGAGCGAGCCTGCTCGCGAAGGCGGCAATACAGTCGCTGATTGTTTTGAATCAGAGAGCCTATTCGCGAGCAGGCTCGCTCCCACAATAATCGCGCAAGGTTCAGAAAGCCCCATTCCAGAGGCATCTCGGACGATCGAACAAGCGTTTCATCGGCTTGATGGCCAATTGCTCACTTTGTCAGTGCGTTCTTCTGCGCAATCAGTACAATCGCCGCATTTGCCCGACCGAGAATGGACGCAGTCCGCGTTGGGTGGTCACGAGAAATCCCATGCTCATCGGTAGTTATTCCTCCACCCTGGTTTTCATTTCGTTGTGCGTGGCGATTCTCGCTTCCTATACCGCGCTCGACCTCACCGGTCGTATCGCCACGGCCAAGGGCCGTGCGGTGCATTTCTGGACCGCCGGCGGTGCATTTGCCATGGGCATCGGCGTGTGGTCGATGCACTTCATTGGCATGCTCGCCTTCAAGCTGCCGATCGACCTTGGCTACGACATCACCCTGACCGCGCTGTCACTGCTGATCGCGGTGTTGTCCTGCGGGTTTGCCTTGTGGCTGGTCAGTCAGCCGAAACTGCCGATTCTGCAACTGGCGTTGGGCGCGCTGATCATGGGCGCCGGGATCAGTGCCATGCATTACACCGGCATGGCGGCGATGCGCATGACCCCGGGAATCGACTACGACCCGACACTGTTTGGCGCCTCGTTGCTGATCGCCGTGGGTGCGTCGGCTGCGGCGCTGTGGATCGCCTTTCGCCTGCGTCAGCATTCGCCTTATGTGCGCCTGATTCGTGGCGGCGCGGCGATCATCATGGGCATCGCCATTGTCGGCATGCATTACACCGGCATGGCCGCCGCGCAGTTCCCCGACGGCAGCTTCTGTGGCGCCACCGTCAATGGCTTGAAGGGCAATGGCCTAGACAGCCTGGTGTTGATCACCACGTTGGCGGTGCTGTCGATTGCCTTGCTGACCTCGATTCTCGACGCGCGTCTCGAAGCGCGTACCGCTGATCTCGCGCACTCGTTGACCGTGGCCAACCGCGAACTCACGCAACTGGCCTTGCACGACACGCTGACCGGCCTGCCGAACCGCATGTTGCTGGACGACCGGATCAATCAGGCGATGAAAAAGGTCCACGAGCAGGGCGGCTGTTTTGCCTTGATGTTCATCGATCTGGACGGCTTCAAACCGGTTAACGATGCATTTGGTCATCACATGGGCGATCAGTTGTTACGCGAAGTCGGCGTGCGTTTGCGTGAAGACTTGCGCAGCCTGGACACACTGGCGCGCATCGGTGGCGATGAATTCGTGTTGCTGGTGCGTCTGAGCGAACCCAATGATGCGCTGGGACTGGCCGCGCGTCAGGTCGGTCTGATCGCGCAATCATTCCGCGTCGCCGAACATGACTTGCAGATTTCCGCCAGCGTTGGCATCGCCCTGTATCCGGGCAATGGCCAGACCGCGCAGGAACTGCTGATGAATGCTGACGCGGCGATGTACCACGCCAAGGGCGGCGGCAAAAACGGTTACAGCTTTTTCGATGCGTCGATGAACAACAACGCGCGCAAGCAGTTGCAGTTGTTGCAGGACCTGCGGGCGGCGCTGGAACACAGTCAGTTCAGCTTGCATTACCAGCCCAAATTCGACGCCGCCAACGGCCGCCCGGTGGGGGCTGAAGCGCTGCTGCGCTGGCAGCACCCGATCCACGGCATGCTGATGCCGGACAAGTTTATCGACCTGGCCGAGAAGTCCGGGCTGATCATCCCGATCGGCGACTGGGTGCTCAATGAAGCCTGTCGGCAGATGCGCGAGTGGTTCGTGCTCGGTTACACCGATTGGCGCATCGCGGTGAACCTGTCGGCGTTGCAGTTCTGCCACACCGGGCTGGTGCGCAGCGTGGCCAAGGCGCTGGCCACGCACCACTTGCCGGCCAACAGCCTGACCCTGGAAATCACCGAAACCACGGCGATGAGCGATGCCGACGCGAGCATGACGGTGTTGCAGGAGTTGTCGGACATGGGCGTCGACCTGTCGATCGATGACTTCGGCACCGGTTATTCCAGCCTGATGTACCTCAAGCGTCTGCCGGCCAATGAGCTGAAGATCGACCGTGGCTTTGTGCGCGATCTGGAGCATGACAGTGATGATGCGGCAATCGTCTCGGCGATCGTTGCGTTGGGGCAGGCGCTCGGTTTGCGCATTGTCGCCGAAGGTGTTGAAACCGGTGTGCAGCAGGCGTTTCTGACTGAGCTGGGGTGTGATTCGTTGCAGGGTTATCTGCTCGGGCATCCGATGCCGGCGGACAAATTCATGCAGGATATTGCGCGCGGCAAGCAGGTGGCGGCGGTCTGATCGACCGCGTTATCGTTCTTCGCGAGCAGGCTCGCTCCCACATTTGGAATGCATACCCCCTGAGGGAGCGAGCCTGCTCGAGAAGGCGTCCGGCCAGACACAACAGACCTCATGCAAAACCCGTCAATGGCGGTTATTCTTCCCCCCGACTGTTACGTGTGCATCGGGGAGAAAGGCCAGCATGGATAAAGTCATTGTGATCACCGGTGGCGGGCGCGGGATTGGCGCTGCTACGGCGCTGTTGGCTGCCGAGCAAGGCTATCGGATCTGCATCAACTATCAGTCGGATGAACAAGCCGCGCAAAGCGTGCTGGAGCAAGTCCGCGCATTGGGCGCCCAAGCCATCGCCGTGCGCGCCGACGTCAGCATCGAAGACGAAGTGATCGCGCTGTTCCAGCGGGTCGACACCGAGTTGGGCCGGGTCACCGCACTGGTGAACAACGCTGGCACCGTCGGGCAAAAGTCGCGGGTCGACGAAATGTCCGAATTCCGCATTCTGAAAATCATGAAAACCAATGTCCTGGCACCGATCCTCTGTGCCAAGCACGCGATCCTGCGCATGTCGCCCAAGCACGGCGGGCAGGGCGGCAGTATCGTCAACGTGTCGTCGGTCGCCTCGCGTCTTGGCTCGCCCAACGAATACGTCGATTACGCGGCCTCCAAAGGTGCGCTCGATACTTTTACCATCGGTTTGTCCAAGGAAGTGGCGGGCGAAGGGATTCGGGTCAACGCGGTGCGCCCGGGTTACATCTATACCGATTTCCATGCATTGAGCGGCGATCCGGATCGGGTCAGCAAGCTGGAGTCGGCGATTCCGATGGCCCGTGGCGGGCGGCCGGATGAAGTGGCGGAGGCGATTGTCTGGTTGTTGTCGGATAAAGCGTCTTATGCGACCGGGACGTTTGTTGATTTGGGGGGTGGGCGTTAAGTCCAGAGAGTTTCGCTGTCAGGTCGGCCCTCTTCGCGAGCAGGCTCGCTCCCACCCTGGATTTGTGCCGGACACAGAACCAATGTGGGAGCGAGCCTGCTCGCGAAGGCAATAGCCCAGACAACACAGGACTGTCAGAACGACCGCACAATCCGCCCCAACGTCTCCATGGCCTTTTCCGAGTCTTCGGTCCACGGGCTGCCGTAATTCAACCGAATACAATTCCTGAAGCGCTGCGTCGGCGAAAAAATCGGCCCCGGCGCGATGCTGATGCCTTGCGCCAGTGCCATCTGAAACAACTTCAGCGAATCCATCTGCGGTGGCAGTTCCAGCCACAAAAAGTAGCCGCCCGCCGGTTGGCTGACCCGCGTCTGCGCCGGAAAGTAACGGGCAATCGCAGCGAGCATCGCGCTCTGCTGTTCTTCCAGTGCGTAGCGCAGTTTGCGCAGATGCCGATCGTAGCCGCCGTGTTGCAGATAATCGGCGATCGCCGCTTGCGCCGGCATCGAGGCACACAGCGAAGTCATCAGTTTCAGCCGTTCGATTTTCTGCGCATAACGCCCGGCGGCGACCCAGCCGATGCGGTAACCGGGGGCCAGGCTTTTGGCGAACGAGCCGCAATGCATCACCAGGCCTTCGGTGTCGAAGGCCTTGGCCGGTTTCGGTGCCTGTTGGCCGTAATAGAGTTCGGCGTAGACGTCGTCTTCAATCAGCGGCACCTGATGGTGGCGGAGCAGTTCTACCAGTTCCTGTTTTTTCGCTTCAGGCATGGTGGCGCCCATCGGGTTCTGGAAACTGGTCATGCACCAGCAGGCCTTGATCGGGTGACGTTCGAGGGTTTGCGCGAGCACGCCGAGGTCGATACCGTCGCGCGGGTGCACGGGGATTTCGACGGCTTTGAGTTTCAGCCGTTCCAGAACTTGCAGGCTGGCGTAGAACGCCGGGGCTTCGATGGCCACCAGATCGCCGGGTTCGGTGACAGCTTGCAGGCACAGGTTCAGCGCTTCGAGGGCGCCGTTGGTGATCAGCAATTCTTCCATCGGCAGCATCAAGCCACCGACCATGTAGCGCAGGGCGATTTGCCGGCGCAGTTGCGGGTTGCCCGGCGACATGTCGGTGACGACCATGCGCGGGTCCATCTCGCGGGCGGCGCTGGCCAGCGAGCGCGACAGGCGTTGCAGCGGGAACAGGGTCGGGCTGGGGAATGCCGAGCCGAAGGGGATGGTGCTCGGGTCTTTGATCGAATCGAGTACCGAGAACACCAGTTCGCTGACGTCGACTTCGGTGGAGTCGTTGACGTGGCTGCTGATCACCGGCTCGGAAAACGGGCTCGGCGCATGGGTGTTGACGAAGTAGCCGGAGCGCGGGCGCGCGCGGATGAGGCCGCGGCGTTCGAGCAGGTAATAGGCCTGGAACACCGTGGACGGGCTGACGCCGTAGGTCTGGCTGGCGTAACGCACCGAAGGCACGCGCTGGCCGGGGCCGAGGACGCCGGAGCGGATCAGTTCAGCGATGTCGTCGGCGAATTTTTCGTAGCGTTTCATCGAGGAGCCTTGGTGCTGGTTGAATTGTGGGGTGTCAGGGAGGGAAAAGCCCTCACCCTAGCCCTCTCCCAGAGGGAGAGGGGACTGATTGGGGGATGCTTGTGAACTACACCGACCTGAAAGTGCTTTGCTGAATCCATAATCGACTCGGTCTGAAAGTGCTTTGCTGAATCCATAATCGACTCGGCCGGGAAGTGCTTTGCTGAATCCATAATCGACTCGGTCTGTCAGGTCGATGTATAGCGACAGACACCTCGGTCGGCCCCCTCTACCCCCGGGAGAGGGCTGGGGTGAGGGGAAAAGATTCTAACGGCTCAACGATTCATCGGCGCAACAAACCTGCTCTTCGCCACGCTGTAAACCTCAGGCTCATCGCTGTCGGCAATCTTGAAACTCAAGGTCTGCGAGCTGCTGGCCGGGCGTTCCGTGATCATCGCCACCGACACCGGCACATCGACAATCTCACCCGGGGCCAGGCTCAGTTCGGTCTTGCCTTGCAACTTGAAGCCATCGCCCCCCACCAGCGTCAGGTTGTAGTCCTGGCGTTGCTGGGTCTTGTTGATGACTTTAAGGCTATAGATGTTTTCGATCTGGCCCTGACCGTTTTCACGGAACAAGCCGCGATCCTTGGTCACGTCCAGCGAGACCATCGGCCGCTCGACCAGCGCCCATGCCAGCGCGCCAATCATCGCCACCAGCACCACGCTGTAACCGATCAAACGCGGCCGCAGCAGGTGAGTCTTGCCACCCTGCAATTCGCGCTCGGAACTGTAGCGGATCAACCCGCGCGGGTAGTTCATTTTGTCCATGATCGAATCGCAGGCGTCGATGCACGCCGCGCAGCCGATGCACTCCATCTGCAAGCCATCGCGGATGTCGATGCCGGTCGGGCAGACCTGCACGCATAACTGGCAGTCGATGCAATCACCCAGGCCGGCCTCGAGCGGTTTCACGTCGCGCTTACGCGGGCCACGGTTTTCGCCACGGGCGACGTCATAGGAAATCGCCAGGGTGTCCTTGTCGAACATCACGCTCTGGAACCGCGCATACGGGCACATGTGCATGCACACCGCTTCACGCAGCCAACCGGCGTTGATGTAGGTGGCAGCGGTGAAGAACAGCACCCAGAACAGACTGACACCGCCGATTTGCAGGGTCAGCAGTTCCTCGGCCAGTGGCCGGATCGGCGTGAAGTAACCGACGAAAGTCAGGCCAGTGAGCACGCTGATCGCCAGCCACAAGGTGTGTTTGGCCGCGCGCCGGGCGAGTTTGTTCAGGCTCCACGGCGCGGCTTGCAGTTTGATCCGCTGGTTGCGCTCGCCTTCGGTGATCTTCTCGCACCACATGAAGATCCATGTCCACGAACTCTGCGGGCAGGTGTAGCCGCACCAGACCCGGCCGGCGAACACGGTGATGGCGAACAAGCCGAACGCGGCGATGATCAGCAGCGCCGAGAGCAGGATGAAATCCTGCGGCCAGAAAGTCGCGCCGAAGATATGGAATTTGCTTTCGGAAAGATCCCAGAGCACCGCCTGACGTCCGCCCCAGTTCAGCCACACAGTGCCGAAAAACAACACGAACAGAAATCCAGCGCCACTCATGCGCAAGGTGCGGAACAGGCCGGTGAAGCTGCGGGTGTGGATCTGGTTGTCGCTGGACTTGGCCGTCGCCTTCATTGGGCGTGCGGGCACACTTTTGATAGTAGGCGTTGCTTCTACGGTTCGGACGGGGATTTGTTCGCTCATGGTTATTCGCTCATCAGCCTCCATCAGGCCAGAGCACTATGCGCGTCGATCTGTTTGCATAACAGACTCAGGTATTTCAATAAAAAGCGGATCAGATGCAATTTTGCGCAACGCCTGCGACAACTTGAAGCAACCCGCAGGCAAAGGCGCAAACGCCTATCGCAGACGTTTGCGCGGGGTGTTGATCAGGGTCAGTCAAATCACCGAATCACTCTCGTCGGCTTTCAGGTGTTTGCGTCCGTCCCTGGCGCCTGCGACGGTCAAGGCATCAGCTTCTTTTTCGCTGATGTAAACACGTCGACCTTCTATTTCCACGAACGACATGGATTTTTCGCTATCCGTCATGACTTCCAGGGTGTCGCAAATGCGAATTTCCTCGCCATGTTCAACGGTGAAAAAACACACTTTTTGTTCGGGGTTGGATTCATCGACTCGAAGGGGCATGAGGGCAGTCCTTTTTTCAGGGGTGTCTGAACGGTTAGGGCGTACGTTTCGCCGATCGTTCTGCGCAACTGATTAATGGTCGCCGCTGTCCATCGTTTATAGACCCTTTGAAAGGACTGCCGGATGAACGCGTGGTGGCATGAAGTGTGGGAAACCCTGCAGGCGGAATTCGCCGACGTCGGCGATGCATCGCAATTGACGCGCATTACCGTGCGCCTGCTGATGGCGGCGATTCTGGGCGGCATTCTCGGGTTCGAGCGTGAGCACAAAGGCAAGGCCGCCGGAGTGCGTACGCATATGTTGGTGGCGCTTGGGGCCGCGCTGTTCGTGCTGGTGCCGCAGACGTCGGGGGCAGAGTCGGATGCGATGAGCCGCGTGGTGCAAGGGGTGATCGCCGGGATCGGCTTTCTCGGTGCCGGGACTATCCTGAAAAACAAGGAAGGCGATGAGGGCCATGTCAAAGGTCTGACCACGGCTGCCGGGCTGTGGATGACGGCGGCCATTGGTGTCGCGGCGGGGTTGGGCAGGGAAGCGACGGCGCTGCTCAGTACCTTTCTGGCACTTGGGATTTTCAGCGTGATGCCACGGATCGTAAAACTCTTCGAAAAAGAAGAGGAGAAGACTGATGACCACTGATCATTCCTGCGCCGGATGATCGTTCCCTCGCTCTGCGTGGGAATGCAGCCCGGGACGCTCCGCGTCCCTTCAGAGCCGAACGCAGAGCGTCCGATCAGGCATTCCCACGCGGAGCGTGGGAACGATCAGTTAGACGATCACCGGGGGCATCGTGCTAGGCGGTTCTTCTTTCGGCGGCGGTGTGGTGCCAGGCGGTTCCTGCTCCGGAATCGGTTGCGGCTCGGTCTCGGGCAAAGTGGGTTTGTCGATGTTCGGATCAGGCGTTTCGGCCGGGATCGGGATGTTCATCTGTTGACCTCCGTGTGGCACATGGCGTGAGAAGTGCTTAAGTGGATTGACCACCCTGCACGCAATTCGATCCGCTTTTCTGACACGGTAATTTCATCTGAACTTTTCCCGGCGCCGGTCGCTCGGAACCTAAGTGAGTTCATTTCGGGGCAGGTGCTTCGTTGTGAACACTGATCCGGCACAAGAGCGTCCTTGGGGCGTTAAGGAGAGA
This sequence comes from Pseudomonas tensinigenes, assembly GCF_014268445.2. Lineage (NCBI taxonomy): Bacteria > Pseudomonadati > Pseudomonadota > Gammaproteobacteria > Pseudomonadales > Pseudomonadaceae > Pseudomonas > Pseudomonas tensinigenes. The sequence goes on along the minus strand of NZ_CP077089.1, from coordinate 3,698,413 downwards.
TGCTCAATGACTGCTGAAAGACCCTCAGAACTCAGCTACAACCCGCACATGCCGCTGTCGCAGGCGTTGCTGCTGCCGCGCATTGCCATCGAAAACACCATGCCGACTCTTGATGGCGGGCAGTTCGCCGTGAAGTCGATTGCCGGCCGCGAAGTGGTGGTCACCAGCAAAGTGTTCGCCGACGGCCACGACAAACTCGCCGTGCGCATCCGCTGGCGCGAGGAAGGCGAGGAGAGCTGGCAAAGCGAAGTGATGACCGATCAGGGCAATAACGGCTGGCAAGGCCAGTTTCGCCCGGAACATCAAGGGCGCTTCCTGTATTGCATCGAAGCGTGGATCGATCAATTCGCCAGTTTCCAGTATGAACTGGAGAAGAAGCACAACGCTGCCGTGCCCGTTTCGCTCGAGCTGCAAGAAGGCCGCAGCATGGTGCAACAGGCCGCCGAACGCAGCGAAGGTCAGCTCAGTGAACAGCTTGCCGCGTTGCACCACGAACTGTCCGGATTGCTCGAAACCGAGCAGGTCGCGTTGTTTCTGCACTCGCGCAGTGCGCAGTTGATGGCTGAAGCCGATCATCGCGCCTACTTGAGCGTCAGTCCCGAATTTCCCATGGACGTCGAGCGCGAACTCGCTGAGTTCGCCAGTTGGTACGAACTGTTTCCCCGCTCGATCACCGACGATCCGCACCGCCACGGCACCTTTAACGACGTGCACTCGCGTCTGCCGATGATTCAGGACATGGGCTTCGACGTGCTGTACTTCACGCCGATCCACCCGATTGGCCGCGCCCATCGCAAGGGTCGCAACAATTCATTGACCGCCGGCCCCGATGATCCGGGTAGTCCATATGCCATCGGCAGTGAGGAGGGCGGCCACGAGGCGATTCACTCGCAACTCGGCACCCGCGAAGACTTCCGCCGACTGGTGGCGGCGGCCGCCGATCATGGCCTGGAAATCGCCCTCGACTTCGCCATCCAGTGTTCCCAGGACCACCCGTGGCTCAAACAGCATCCGGGCTGGTTCAACTGGCGCCCCGACGGCACGATCAAATACGCGGAGAACCCGCCGAAGAAATACCAGGACATCGTCAACGTCGACTTCTATGCGCCGGAGGCGATTCCGAGCCTGTGGGTCGAGTTACGCGACATCGTCATTGGCTGGGTCGAGGAGGGCGTGAAGATCTTTCGCGTCGACAACCCGCACACCAAGCCGTTGCCGTTCTGGCAATGGCTGATCGCTGATGTACGGGCGCTGTATCCGGAAGTGATCTTCCTTGCTGAAGCCTTCACCACGCCAGCCATGATGGCGCGTCTGGGTAAGGTCGGGTACACCCAGAGCTACACCTATTTCACCTGGCGCAATAGCAAGGCTGAGCTGGCGACCTATTTCACCGAACTGAATGAATCGCCGTGGCGCGAATGCTACCGGCCGAACTTCTTCGTCAACACGCCCGATATCAACCCGGCGTTCCTGCACGAATCCGGGCGCCCGGGGTTTCTGATTCGCGCGGCGCTGGCAACCATGGGCTCGGGCCTGTGGGGCATGTATTCGGGGTTCGAGCTGTGCGAGTCGGCGCCGGTGCCGGGCAAAGAGGAATACCTCGATTCGGAGAAATACGAGATCCGCGTCCGCGACTTCACTGCGCCCGGCAACATCATTGCTGAGATCGCCCAACTCAATCGTATCCGCCGGCAGAACCCGGCGCTGCACACGCATCTGGGCCTGAAGGTCTACAACGCCTGGAACGACAACATTCTGTATTTCGGCAAGCGCAGCTTTGACGGCAGCAATTTCATTTTGGTCGCAGTCAGCCTTGATCCGCACAACGTGCAGGAGGCGAATTTCGAACTGCCGCTGTGGGAAATGGGCCTGCCCGACGACGCGACGACCCACGGCGAAGACTTGATGAACGGGCATCGCTGGGACTGGCATGGCAAATACCAGTTCATGCGCCTGGACCCGGCGTATCAGCCGTTCGGCATCTGGCGAATCACTGCCTGAACACAGATCTCCCTGTGGGAGCGAGCCTGCTCGCGAAAGCAATTTTGCAGGCGACATTTTTGCTGAATGTTAATCCGCATTCGCGAGCAGGCTCGCTCCCACAGGTTGCTCATTGAGTTGGAGTCAGGTGATCGGCTCACGGCTTTTCTAGAATTGAACAGGAGTTTCACATGGCGAAGAAACCCAAGGCAGCCACCTTTATCAAAGACCCGCTCTGGTACAAGGATGCGGTGATCTATCAAGTTCACGTCAAATCGTTTTTCGACTCCAACAACGACGGGATCGGCGACTTTCCCGGCCTGATCGCCAAACTCGATTACATCGCCGACCTCGGCGTCAATACCATCTGGCTGTTGCCGTTCTATCCCTCGCCACGTCGCGACGACGGCTACGACATCGCCGAATACCGCGGCGTGCACAGCGATTACGGGACCATGGCCGACGCCAAGCGCTTTATCGCCGAGGCGCACAAACGCGGCTTGCGGGTGATCACCGAGCTGGTCATCAACCACACCTCGGACCAGCACCCGTGGTTCCAGCGTGCGCGCAAGGCCAAGCCCGGCTCGGCGGCGCGGGACTTCTACGTATGGTCGGATGACGACCAGAAGTACGACGGCACGCGAATCATTTTCCTCGACACGGAAAAGTCCAACTGGACCTGGGACCCGGTCGCCGGCCAGTACTTCTGGCACCGGTTCTATTCGCATCAGCCGGACCTGAATTTCGACAACCCGCAAGTGATGAAAGCCGTGCTCTCGGTGATGCGCTACTGGCTGGACATGGGCATCGACGGCTTGCGTCTCGACGCGATTCCGTACCTGATCGAGCGCGACGGCACCAACAATGAAAACCTGCCCGAGACCCACGACGTCCTCAAGCAGATCCGCGCCGAGATCGACGCCAATTATCCCGACCGCATGCTGCTCGCCGAGGCCAACCAATGGCCGGAAGATACTCAGCTGTACTTCGGCGACACCGATGCGGCGGGCCTCAACGGTGACGAATGCCACATGGCATTCCACTTCCCGCTGATGCCGCGCATGTACATGGCGCTGGCTCAGGAAGATCGCTTCCCGATCACCGATATTCTGCGCCAGACCCCGGAAATTCCTGCCAACTGCCAGTGGGCGATTTTTCTGCGCAACCACGATGAGCTGACGCTGGAGATGGTCACCGACAAAGAACGTGACTATCTATGGAACTACTACGCCGCTGACCGTCGCGCGCGGATCAACCTCGGCATTCGTCGGCGTCTGGCGCCGTTGATGGAGCGCGATCGCCGCCGCATCGAGCTGCTCAACAGTCTGCTGCTGTCGATGCCCGGTACGCCGACGTTGTATTACGGCGATGAGATCGGCATGGGCGACAACATTTACCTTGGCGACCGTGATGGCGTGCGTACGCCGATGCAATGGTCAATCGACCGCAACGGCGGCTTCTCCCGCGCCGACCCGGCGAGTCTGGTGCTGCCGCCGATCATGGATCCGCAGTACGGCTATCTATCGGTCAACGTCGAAACCCAGTCCGGCGATCCGCATTCGCTGTTGAACTGGACCCGCCGTCTGCTCGCCGTGCGCAAGCAGTCCAAGGCTTTCGGCCGTGGCACGTTAAAGATGCTCTCGCCGAACAACCGTCGCGTGCTGGCCTACACCCGCGAATTCACCGATGTCGACGGCAAACACGAAATCATTCTGTGCGTAGCCAACGTTTCGCGTAGTGCGCAAGCGGTGGAACTGGACCTGTCGGCCTATGTCGGCATGGTGCCGGTGGAAATGCTCGGCGGTAATGCGTTCCCGCCGATTGGCCAGTTGAATTTCCTCCTGACCCTGGCGCCGTACGGTTTCTATTGGTTCGCCCTGGCGGCGGAAAACCAGATGCCGAGCTGGCACGTGGAACCGGCGCAGAGCCTGCCGGACTTCACCACGCTGGTGTTGAAGAAACGCATGGAAGAACTGCTCGAAGCGCCGTCCCGCACGACGCTGGAGCAAAGCATTCTGCCGAGCTGGCTGCAGAACCGCCGCTGGTTCGCCGGCAAGGACGCGGCCATCGACAAGGTGCATCTGGCCTATGGCGTGCGTTTCGGCGATGCGCAGCATCCGGTGCTGCTCAGCGAAGTCGAAGTCACCAGCGGCGGGCAGACCAGTCGCTATCAACTGCCGTTCGGCTTTATTGCCGAAGATCAGGTTGGCCCGGCGTTGCCGCAGCAATTGGCCTTGTCCCGTGTACGCCGTGTACGACAAGTCGGTCTGATCACCGACGCGTTCAGCCTCGAAGCGTTTATTCGTGCGGTGCTGCAAGGCATGCAGAACAACACGGTATTGGAGTCGAATGAGGGTGAAATCCGCTTCGCACCGACGCCGCATCTGGAAAAACTCGGCCTGGGTGCAGAGTCGGAGGTGCGTTATCTGTCCGCCGAGCAATCGAACAGTTCGGTGGTGATCGGCAACAGCATGGTGCTCAAGCTGATACGTAAAGTCGCTTCTGGCGTACACCCGGAACTGGAGATGAGCGCTTACCTGACCGAGGCCGGATTTGCCAATATCTCTCCGCTGCTCGGCTCGGTGATCCGCCGCGATGCCAAGGGCGAGGACAATCTGCTGATGATCGCCCAAGGCTATCTAAGCAATCAGGGCGACGCCTGGGAATGGACGCAGAACAACCTCGAACGGGCGCTGCGCGATGAACTGGCCGATGCCATGTCCGAGCAGGAACAGCATTACAACGCCCTCGGCGAGTTGAAGGATTTTGCCGGCATGCTCGGCCAACGTCTGGGCGAAATGCACGAAGTGCTCGCCGCGCCTACGGACAATGCCGATTTCGCGCCGCAGGTGTCGACGGCCAAGGACATGCAGGCGACGGGCAAGGATGTCGTGGCGCAGGTCGAGCATGCCTTGAAACTGCTCAAGCAGCATCAGGGCGAACTCAGCGCAGCGGATCAGAAACTGGTCAAACGTCTGGTCGACGAGAAGAAAACCATCCTCGCCCACGTGCAGGATCTGGCGAAAAAAGCCGTCGGCGGTTTGCGCATTCGCGTCCACGGCGACTTGCATTTGGGCCAGGTGCTGGTGATCAAGGGCGATGCCTATCTGATCGACTTCGAGGGTGAACCGGCGCGGCCATTGAGCGAGCGGCGTGGCAAACACAGTCCGTACAAAGATGTCAGCGGTGTGCTGCGCTCCTTTGATTACGCGGCGGCGATGACCATCAACGTGCACAACGTTGACCACAGCGCTGAATCTGAAACCGCGCGGCGTCTGGTCGCCGAGCGTTATCTGCGTGAGGCCCGTGAGGCATTTGTTCAGGCATATCGCCGTGCGGCAGCTAGTCTTGATCATGCTTGGCAAGATCCTGAAGGTGCCGACGCCGCGCTGGCGTTGTTCGGACTGGAGAAGGCGGCCTATGAAGTGGCCTATGAAGCCGAAAATCGCCCCACGTGGCTGCCCGTGCCGTTGCACGGTTTGTACGGGTTATTGACGGGGCTTAAACCCTTTTCCGATCTTGGTGGAGAGTAGTCATGAGTTTCTCAAACAAGGAACAGGGTGTGGTCAATGAAGCATTGCTGCCCTCGGCGAAAGATATCGATGCCTTGGTCCGCGCTGAACATCACGACCCTTTTTCCATTCTTGGCCCGCACGGCGATGGCGCTGGCGGGCAGTTCATTCGCGCCTATCTACCCGGTGCGTTGAGTGTCGTGGTGCTGGACAAGGACAGCGGCGAAGAACGCGGTCCACTGGAGCAGACCGAAACCCCGGGGCTGTTTGTCGGCCATTTCGATCAGGCGCGGCCGTACCAGTTGCGCACGCGCTGGGCCGGCGGCGAGCAGGTTGCCGAGGATCCGTATAGCTTCGGCCAGTTGCTCGGTGAAATGGATTTGTATCTGTTCGCCGAGGGTAATCATCGCGACCTCAGCGCCTGTCTCGGCGCGCAGCTGAAAACCGTGGATGGCGTCGACGGCGTGCGTTTCGCCGTATGGGCGCCGAATGCCCGGCGCGTGTCGGTGGTTGGCGACTTCAACGTCTGGGACGGTCGCCGTCATCCAATGCGCTTGCGTCATCCGTCCGGGGTCTGGGAATTATTCATCCCGCGCCTGCAAGCGGGGGAGTTGTACAAATACGAGATTCTCGGCGCTCATGGGATTTTGCCGCTCAAGGCCGACCCGATGGCGCTGGCCACCAGCCTGCCGCCGGATACCGCGTCAAAAGTCGCGGAACCCCTGCAGATCGACTGGCAGGATCACGACTGGATGAACAGCCGCCGTGACCGTCACAAGCATTCGGCGCCGCTGTCGATCTACGAACTGCACGCCGGTTCCTGGCAATGCGAGCTGGATGATCTCGGCGAAGTGGCGCGCCAGTACACCTGGCCGGAGTTGGCTGAGCGGCTGATTCCCTACGTCAAGGAGCTGGGTTTTACCCATATCGAGCTGATGCCGATCATGGAGCACCCGTTCGGCGGCTCCTGGGGTTATCAGTTGCTCTCGCAATTTGCGCCGAGCGCGCGCTATGGCTCTCCGGCGCAGTTCGCCGAATTCGTCGACGCCTGCCACCGGGCCGAGATCGGCGTGATTCTCGACTGGGTGCCGGCGCATTTCCCTACCGATACCCACGGTCTGGCGCAGTTCGACGGTACCGCGCTGTACGAATACGGCAACCCGCTGGAAGGTTTTCATCAGGATTGGGACACGCTGATCTACAACCTCGGGCGCACCGAAGTGCACGGCTACATGCTGGCCTCGGGGCTGCACTGGTTGAAGCATTTCCATGTCGATGGCCTGCGCGTCGATGCGGTGGCTTCGATGTTGTACCGCGACTATTCGCGCAAGGCTGGCGAATGGGTGCCGAACCGCCACGGTGGCCGCGAGAATCTGGAAGCCATCGACTTCCTCCGGCATTTGAACGACGTGGTGGAACTGGAAGCACCGGGCGCGCTGGTCATCGCTGAAGAATCCACCGCGTGGCCCGGTGTCAGCCAGAGCACGCAGCAGGGCGGCTTGGGGTTTGCCTACAAATGGAACATGGGCTGGATGCACGATTCGTTGCATTACATTCAGCAGGATCCGGTGTACCGCGCGCATCATCACAACGAGTTGAGTTTTGGTCTGGTTTACGCATGGTCCGAGCGTTTCATCCTGCCGATCTCCCACGACGAAGTGGTGCACGGCAAGCATTCGCTGATCGACAAGATGCCGGGTGATCGCTGGCAGAAGTTCGCCAACTTGCGTGCTTACCTGAGTTTCATGTGGACTCACCCGGGCAAGAAGCTGTTGTTCATGGGCTGCGAGTTTGGCCAGTGGCGCGAGTGGAATCACGATCAACAGCTGGACTGGTATCTGCTGCAGTACTCCGAGCACAAAGGCGTGCAGAAACTGGTTGGCGATCTCAATCGGCTGTATCGCGAGCTGCCGGCGCTGCACGATCAGGACGACGCACCGCAAGGCTTCCAGTGGTTGATTGGTGATGATGCGATCAACAGCGTCTATGCCTGGCTGCGCTGGAGCAAGGAAGGTGAGCCGGTGTTGGTGGTGGCCAACTTCACGCCGGTGCCACGGCAGTCGTATCGTGTGGGTGTGCCGTTTGCCGGGCGCTGGACTGAGCTGCTTAATAGCGATGCCGACACCTATGCCGGTTCCAATTACGGCAATGGCGGCGGGGCATTTACCGAGGAAGTGCCGAGCCATGGCCAGTCGTTGTCGCTGGAACTGAATCTGCCGCCGTTGGCGGTGTTGATCCTCAAACCGGAGGGTTGATCCGAGACCGCGTCGCTGCCTTCGCGAACAGGCTCTCTCCCACAGGGGAAATACATTCCAAATGTGGGAGCGAGCCTGCTCGCGAAGGCGCCAGTTCAGACACCTTCAAAATGCGGCTCAGCGCTCACCAACGCATCCGCACCCCAAGGCTGCCAATGATCCCGTTCAAATCATTGTCATCGACATCACTGCTGTAATCCGCGCTCACATAAAGACTCACCGCCGGCGTCACACGTGCCACCAAGCCCAGTCCCAATTCCACCGTCGATGATTTGCGGCTGCTGCTGATCTTGTCGACCTGATCCAGCGTCACGGTATTGCCGGTGTAAACCGTGTGCCAGAGGTTGGTGCGCACATAGGGTTCGACCGGCAGACCATTCAAATCGTAACTGCCTTTCAACCGTGCGCCGACGCGGCCGCTCCACGCCGTCAGATCGGAGGAAGAAGCATTGCCCGAGCCGGCGTACGGCGTGTCTAGGGTTATGCGTTGATTGATCAATTGCGCCTGCGGTTCCACTACCCAGTTATCACTCAAGCCAATCGGAAAACCGCCTTCGACCGAGAAGGTCATCGCACTGCCTTCTGTGGCTTGCCGCGCGCCTTGGCCGTTGCGACTGAAGCCGCTGACCCGGCCGCCACTGGCGGATAAATCCACGTGCCAGCCCTGGGCGCCGATCAGGCTGTAATAGGCGCCAAGGCTTTGGCCTTGCAGATTGAGGGTGTCACTGTTCGGATCGGCCAAAGCGCGACTGGTGAGCACGCCGTTGCCATTGGCTTGAATCTGGTTGAGACCACCAATCAGGCCGATTTTCTGGGTATGGCTAGCACTTTGCAGAGTCAGCACGGCGGGGCCTTTGAAGTCGCCGCTGCCGGGCATCGCGTAGCCTGACGACAGCACATCGGTCTGCGCCTGCCGGGCGCTTCTGCCATACAACTCATCCCAGGCCGACGGTGCGAGGTCTTCGGTAATCAGGCGTGTGCCTTGCAGATCGGGCCGTGGGCTGAAGCGTTGCGGCCCGGGGGTGATGACGATGGCGGGCAAGGTCATCACGGGGACATCCGCGCGATACCACGGGGTTGTTTCATCCGCCGCAGGACCGGCCTGCGCCTCCATGGATGAGCACAGCAAGATTGAACTCGACACTGTGCAGAAAGTGATTTTGATCTCGTGTGGGCTGATGGAAATTTTCATGGAGGTCTACCTTGCAGGCGCATGCATTCTCTCTGTGTGGCGTCTCTCCTACCCCGAACGAGGGGCGACCGAATGGAGCGGGGCGAACCGTGGCCGCTCGATTTCGCGAGTGTCCGAAGGCTCGTCCCGGGTAGTGATTCCGGGGGTAGTAAGGTAGAGATAAGAAGAGTCGCGCGCCCCCGTCAAGAAATTGAACGATGAGCGGTAGTGGCAAATCGGGCTTTGCAAGCGTTTGTTTTTCTGCACATAACTAAGTGGTTGTTTGTATGGAAGAACGCAGCGAAAGCCCCGACTCAGAGGCGTTCAGTTACCGACAGATGGTCTGTCGGCGACGTTGAACCGCCGAATGAGTTGATCCATCGCGTCCTGCATTACTGTCACTATTGCGGCTACAGGTGCACTTCGACGGCCAGTGGCAGATGATCCGACAGATGTGTCCACGGCTTGTTGCCGAGGATCCGTGGGTCATGGCTGCTGGCATTGCGCAGATAGATCCGGTCCAGCCGCAGCAATGGAAACCGCGCTGGGTAGGTCTTCGCCGGGCGCCCGTGATGACGCTCGAAGGCTTCGTGCAGGTAGTCACGACGGGCGAGGGCGGCGTTGCCCTGTAACTGCCAGTCGTTGAAGTCACCGGCGATGATCACCGGGGCGTCGTCGGGCAGGGACTCGAGCAACTGGCAGAGCAGTTGCAACTGCAATTGCCGATGGCTTTCCAGCAGGCTCAGGTGCACACAGATCGCGTGGACCTCGGCGTGCCCCGGCACATCGAGCACGCAGTGCAGCAGGCCGCGGCGTTCGGGGCCGGTGATCGAGACGTCGAGGTTGCGGTATTCACGGATCGGGTATTTCGACAGCAGCGCATTGCCGTGGTGACCGTCGGGATAAACGGCGTTGCGCCCGTAAGCGAAATCGCTCCACATGCTGTCGGCGAGAAACTCGTATTGCGAGGTTTGCGGCCATTCGTTGTAACGGCTCGAATGGCGTTCGTGTTCTCCCACTACTTCCTGCAGAAACACTAGGTCGGCCGAGGTGCTGCGCACCGCTTCGCGCAGTTCCGGCAGGATGAAGCGCCGATTGAGCGCGGTGAAACCCTTGTGGGTGTTGACCGTCAGCACCCTTAAACGATGAATGACGGGCGCGTCGACAACATGACGCTTGGGATCGCTGGACACGTTCACTCCTCTGGATTGCGGGCCGCTTATTCATGCGACTGATGGGGAGGGGCGGCAGTTCCTTGCAAATCATGGTTGATGACAACCCAATTCCTGTGGGAGCGAGCCTGCTCGCGAAGGCGTCGGCAAATCCAATACATCAGTCGATAGAACCACCGCTTTCGCGAGCAGGCTCGCTCCCACCCTGAACGGCGTCAGACAAACACGATTTCGTAGGGCAGGCGCATCCGCTCCAGGATCACCGGCGGCAGCATCGGCGCAATGCCGATCGCCGGTTCACCGTTGAGCTGGCTGGCATAGGCGTGGGTCGCGTGGCTTTTGCGCGCCACGGTCCAGGTGTCGAGGCGCAGTTTGCGCGCGCGTTCCCAAGGGATCAGTTGCTGGTCGCGCTCGGGCCAGTGCCAGGCCCACACCGGTACATCGTGGAAGGTCGCGCCGGCCTGTTCCGCCGCTTGCGCACTGGCCCGGCCCACCGCTTCATGATCGTCGTTGCCATCGCCGCGCCAGGTGCTGAACACCACGTCGCCGGGGCGCAGGTAGCGGCTGATGAATTCGGTCACTTGCGCTTGCTGGTCGCACAGAGCGTTGTCGGTGAAGCCGCCACGCACCCATTTCAGGCTGTGCATCGGCAGACCGAGGCGGCGCAAGGCTTCGACGCTTTCCTGGGGGCGGAACACGCTCAGGCGTTTTTCCGACCATTGCCGCGAACCCGGATGGCTGGCGCTGCCATCGGTGATGGAGAGCAATTGCAGCGGATGACCGAGGCTGGAGAGTAATTGCAGCAGGCCGCCGCAGGTGACCACTTCATCACCCGGATGCGGCGCGATGACCACGGCGCGGGCACCGTCGGGCACCAGACTGCGGGTATTAATGACGGGAATGTTGTCCAGTTGCGCGGCGCTGTTCCAGATTTGCGCCGGCGAACTGCTGTCACTGAGGGTTAACGGTTTCATGATATGACGTCCTTGTGTTGACTCGCCCTCAGTCGTGCGCGTGACAGTGATTGCCCGACGCTACCGACCCGTGAAGGCTGGTTGATTGCCCAGCGACGCTCCAAACCCTGGATTGCCGCGCAGCAGAGTATTGCTCATGAAGCTAAATTCGTCGCGTCACAGATCAATCTGATCCGCTTTTTTTTGCTCTATCTGTGCCAGATTTCGCAGATAGTCACCAAAGCCACCGCGCGCACGGCTGTCGAAGCGAGCGCTGGTGAGCACTTGCGGGCGATGACTCCAGGCGATGTTGGCGCCGTCGAGTTCCAGCTCCCGCACCAATTGCACATCTTCGTCGCACGCCAGCGGTTTGAAGCCACCAGCCCAGCGATAGGCGTCGGCACTGATGCCCAGATTGGCGCCGTGGATATGCCGATGGCCATCGCAGGCACGGTAATGCCGGTGGTAGCGGATTTGCGCCGCTGCATCGAACGACTCATGCCAGCGTTCGACGGTGACGGTACCGCATACCGCGTCGGCACCCAACCCCAGCTGTGCCACCAGCCAGTCGTCGGCGACGCGACTGTCGGCGTCCGAACAGGAGATCCAGCGTGCCCCGCGTTCCAGCAACAGCTGTGCGCCGGCCGCCCGGGCCTGGCCGACATTGCGTGCATCGATGTGCAGGCTCAGTACCGGATAGCGGCTGACAATCTGCGCCGAGCGGTCGGTGCAGCTGTCGAGCACCACCAACACTTCAACCTTTTCGCCAGCCAACAAACCGTGGCGGCTGGCGCGCATGGCCGCGTTCAGGCAGTCGTCGAGCAGATCTTCCTCGTTGTGCGCCGGGATCAGAATGCCGATCATCGCAAGCCCTCCAATGCCGCCACCGAGCGCGGTTCGCGGCTCCACACTTCAAGAATGAAGTCCGCTTCCTGATGCAAAACCACTCGCGGCAGATGCAGTTTTTCGTGGATCAGGTCGTGCACCTGCCGTGCATTCAGCGGGCAGCCGTCGATGGGCGGACGCCAGTGGCAGGCGAGGAACTGGCCGTCGGCAGTCAGGCATTCACTGGCTCGGCGGATCACGTCTGTCAGATCTTCGCCATCGAGGTAGTAGCCGATCTCGCTAAATACGATCAGGTCGAATTTTTCCTCCGGCCAGTCGCCGGGAAGACGGTTTTGCCGCACCTCGGCGTGATCGAACAGGCTCAACCGTGTGCGCGCCAAAGTCACCGCCGCACTGGCCGTGTCACAGCACAGCAAGCGATCACAACGTGCGGCGAGTTCGGCGCTCAACTCGCCGTTGGCGCAGCCCGGTTCAAAGATTGCCCGATAGTGCGGACGCGGCAGGGCGGCGAGGGTGATCGCGCGTTTGCGCTGCTCGTACCAGCGCTCGCGGAAGGCCCAAGGGTCATCGTTGCCAGCAAACAGGCCATCGAAATAGCGATCCTCGACACTCATAGAAACACCACTTCGAAAGGTTGCAGCAGGCGATCGAGCACATAGGGCGCGAGCACCGGACCGAGTCCGGCGTCCGGATCGCCCTCCAGTTGACTGGCGAAGGCGTGCACCGCATGGCGCTTGCGCGCGACTTGCGCCGGCGTCAGGAGAATCTTGCGCGCCCGTTGCCACGGCACAAAAGCGTCTTCCGGGGTCGCCCAGTGCCACGTCCACACCGGCAGCTCATGGCAGGTCGCCCCGACACGGCGCGCAGCTTCGGCACTGGCGCGGCCGACCGCTTCGTGGTCGCAATGACCGTCCTCACTCCAAGTTGCGAACAGCACGTCATCGGCACGCAAATGACGCGCGATGAAATCGACCAGCTCGGCTTCCTGCGCCGCGACCTGAGTGTCGGTAAAACCGCCGCGCAGCCACTTCACCCGATGCATCGGCAAACCAAGTCGGCGCAGCGCTTCAGCAGATTCCTGTGGGCGCACCACGCTCAGTCGCTCCACCGGCCAACGACTGGAACCGGGGTGACTGGCGCTGCCGTCGGTGACCGAAATCAATTGCACAGGCCGGCCGGCAGCGGCGAGCAATTGCAGCAGGCCGCCACAACCGAGCACTTCGTCGTCCGGGTGCGGTGCGACAATTACCGCCCGTGCGCCCGGTGGCACCAGACTGAGGATGTCGATGCTGTCCAGCTCCGCCAGATGCCGCGAAGCCTGCCACTGATGCAGGCTGGTGCCCTGGCCGACAATCGGATTGGTTTTCATAGCGTCCATACCTCACTGGATTGCCCGGCGACCAATTGCCCGAGGGCGGCCAGATCCCGTTCGGCATGGCTTTGGCGCAAGAACACCGGCAGATCGGCGCTGAGCCGGGCAAACTGCCGATCCTTGCAAAACGGCCCGGCGCCGAGGGCGCGACCGACCTCACGCATCACCTGTTCGGCAGATTGTTCGACCACCGCGCGGGCACGACGAGCGAGCAGTTCGGCGTGGTCCTCGGGGTGTGCATCGATGTGCAGCGCGCTGAAACGCAACACATCCGCCGCCGCTTGCAAGGCACTGTCGACCGCGCCGAGATGGGCGAGGGCGTGGGGTTCCGGGCGTTGGCCACACTGGCTGCGCAACGCTTCGGCGATTTGCCGCGCGGCGCCGTACCAGCACGCAGCAATACCGATCCCGCCTTGCCAGAAACCCGGGCGTTGCAGATAGTCGCCGGGGTTGCCGATGGCCTGCGCTTCGGCACCGTCAAACAACACTTCAACGCTGCCGGTGGCGGCCATGCCCACCGCTTGCCAGCCCTGTTCGGTGACGGTTACACCCGGTTGATCAAGGGCGACGGCGACCAGTTGTTGCTGATCGTCGCCATCCCACGCGGTGAGCAAGGCATGGCTGAGCACGGCGGCACCGGAACACCACGCTTTACGTCCATGCAGTGCGACCATGTGCCCGGCCGGACTGACTTTGACCCGTGCCTGCGGCGGTTCCGCCGCCCACATTCCCCACGTACTGCCCGGTGTCGGTGAACCGCCCAATTGCTCGATGATCGCCAGTGCGTCGGTATGACCTTCGAACAATTTGCACAAACCCAGATCATGCCCGCCGACCTCGGCCAGCCGCTGAAAGCGTTCCAGCGTGTGGCCGCTGCCCGGTAACGGCAACCGATCCAGCCCGGCTTCGACCAGCGCCCGCAAGCAATTGCCGAGGGCTACGGTGTGCGGATAGTCCGCTGGGCGTCGGGCGAGATAACTGTGCAGATCCATATCAATCTTCTTCATCACGTTGCAGTTCGAACAGCAGCAGCGAGCGTCCGGTGACCGAGTATTCGTGGCCGAAATCGAAGCGTTCCTGGCCACGGATCGATGGCTGGTTGGTATCGATCATGCACGTCCAGAAGCTGCCCTCCGGCACTTCCGGCAAGGTGAAATTGACGATGTCATGATGGGCGTTGACCACCAGCAGCAGCGTCGCATCCGCACCTTTGCGGCGAATCCCGGTTTCCTGCGCGCGGCCATCGAGCAACATGCCCAGGCAGCGGTTGTGCGCATCGTGCCAGTGTTCGGTGGTCATCTCGGTGGCGTCCGGTGCCAGCCAGGTGACGTCCTTGACGCCGATGTCTTCGTTGTACTCGCCGACCAGGAAACGTCCACGACGCAGGATCGGATAGGCCAGACGCAGCTTGATCAGACGTTTGACGAATTTCAGCAGTGCCTTGCCTTCTTCGCTCAGGTCCCAGTTGACCCAGCCGATCTCGCTGTCCTGGCAATAGGCGTTGTTGTTGCCGTCCTGGGTGCGGGCGAATTCATCGCCGGCGACGATCATCGGCGTGCCTTGGGCGAGCAGCAGGGTGGCGAAGAAGTTGCGCATCTGCCGATGGCGCAGGGCGTTGATCTCGGGATCGTCGGTCGGGCCTTCGACGCCGTGGTTCCACGACAAATTGTTGTTACTGCCGTCCTGATTGTTCTCGTCGTTGGCTTCGTTGTGTTTGTCGTTGTACGAGACCAGATCGTTGAGGGTAAAACCGTCGTGGGCGGTGATGAAGTTCACCGACGAATACGGCCGCCGCCCGCGCTGGTTGAACATCTCGCCGGACGCGGTCATACGACTGGCGAAATCGGCAACCTGAGCGTCGTCACCTTTCCAGAACGCGCGCACGGTGTCGCGGAACTTGTCGTTCCACTCGACCCAGCCCGGCGGGAAGTTGCCCACCTGATAGCCACCGGGGCCACAGTCCCACGGTTCGGCAATCATCTTCACCTGACGCAGCACCGGGTCCTGACGGCAGGCGACGAGGAAGCTGTGGCGCTCGTCGAAACCGTCGTGATAACGGCCGAGAATGGTTGCCAGATCGAAGCGGAAACCGTCGACGTGCATCTCGCTGGCCCAGTAACGCAACGAGTCGGTGACCATTTGCAGCACGCACGGGTGGCTCAGGTCGAGGGTGTTGCCGGTGCCGGAATCGTTGATGTAGAAGCGCTTGTCGTCCGGCATCAAACGGTAGTACGAGGCGTTGTCGATACCGCGCATCGACAGGGTCGGGCCTTGCTCGTTGCCCTCGGCGGTGTGGTTGTAGACCACGTCGAGGATCACTTCGAGGTTGGCTTCGTGCAGGTGCGCGACCATCTCCTTGAACTCGGCGATCTTGCCGCTAGCCAGATAGCGCGGGTCCGGGGCGAAGAAGGCGATGCTGTTGTAGCCCCAGTAATTGGTCATGCCTTTGTGCAGCAGATGCTGGTCGTTGACGAAGGCGTGAATCGGCAGCAACTCGACGGTGGACACGCCGAGTTTGCGGATGTGCTCGAGGACATCGTCGACCATCAGCCCGGCAAAGGTGCCGCGCACGTTTTCCGGCACCGAGGGGTGGCGCATGCTGATGCCGCGCACGTGGGTTTCATAAATGATGGTCTTGTCCCACGGCACGCTGACGCGGTGGTCGTTGCCCCAGGTGTGCGCCGGGTCGATGACTTTGCACTTGGGCACAAACGGCGCGCTGTCGCGTTCATCGAAACTGAGGTCGGCGTCGGGGTGGCCGATGGTGTAGCCGAACAGCGCTTCCGACCATTTCAGTTCGCCGACCAGTTGCTTGGCGTACGGGTCGATGAGCAATTTGTTGTGGTTGAAACGGTGACCGTTGGCCGGGTCGTACGGGCCGTAGACGCGGTAGCCATAGATCAACCCCGGATGCGCATCGGGCAGGTAGCCGTGGTAGATCTCGTCGGTGTACTCCGGCAGTTCGATGCGTTCGAGTTCGACTTCGCCGGCATCGTCGAAGATGCACAGTTCGACCTTGGTGGCGTTGGCGGAAAACAGAGCAAAGTTCACCCCCAGCCCATCCCAGGTCGCACCGAGCGGGAAGGGCAGGCCTTCGCGGATTCTGGATGGCTCGGCGTGCGCGGTGGGCTCGGCATTCTTTGGACGGGTCATGATTGCTCCTGCAAAAATCGGGATGGTTCGGTTGACACTGTTTCCTCTGTGGGAGCGAGCCTGCTCGCGAAAGCGTCGGCACATCCGACATCTCTGTTAGCTGACCCAGCGCTTTCGCGAGCAGGCTCGCTCCCACAGGGGTTTTGTGTGTTTCTTGAGGACGAACGCGCCCTCGGTGGCGAGCGAACCCGCCACACGTTCATTCAGTTCAATAATCCGGTTAGAGCGTCAGATCGCCGAAGGCTTCTTCGGCGCTCGAGGCTTTTTCTCAGCGGGTTTTTCGCCCGGGGGAATCACTTTTGCAGCGCTGGCCGGTTTGGCCTTGGCCGCAGGTTTCGGTTTGGCGACCGGAGCTTTGGGCTCGGCGGTTTTGCCCGCGGCTTTGCTACCAGCGGCTTTTGGTGGTTTCTTCGGTGCCAGCGCTTCGGCTTCAGCGAGCTTGCGCGCCATCTCCCAATGGCGCGCCTCCTGACCATCAGGTTGGCCTTCCGATTCCCAGATTTGATAGGCGAATTCGCGGATGCGTTTATCGTCGGTACTCATCGCAATGCTCCTGAACTGAACTCATGCTTACGTTAAGTGTTGGATAAAGAGATTGACCGGGACATCCCCCAGCGCGTCGCTGATATTCAGCTCCCTGTTTTTTGTGACTGCGCTGCTTGAAAAAAGTCCCTTCAGGTTTGTCGCAGAGGCGGCGAACGGTAAAACCACCCGCGTATCGCCCCAGCGCAGCGCATCGACCTGAGGTACAGCACCGTTTTCCAGCAGGGTTGCGCAACGGACCGGCACGATCACGATGGCCTGCTTGCCCTCGTGCTCGCGGGCAAACGCGAGCACGTTGTGCGCCTGACTACCCAGTACCTCCAGGGCCTGGTAGCTGCCCCGGCGGAACAGCTCGGCATGCTCGACACGCAGGTTCAGCACTTCGGCGATCAAGGCTTGCTTGATGCGCCCGTCACGCCAATTCGCCAACAGTTCCCCAGGTGGCAATGGCTCCTGCAAGGCGTGTTCACGAGCGGCGTAATCCACCGGCCGGCGGTTGTCCGGATCGACCAGGCTGAAGTCCCAGAACTCATTGCCCTGATACAGATCCGGCACCCCCGGCACGGTCATGCGCAGCAAGGTTTGCGCCAAACCATTGAGCGCGCCGGCGGCGGCGATGCTGTTGACCGTCTTGCTCAGCGCGGCACGCAGCAGTTCGCCTTCCTCTCCGGTGAGGAGTTTTTCCGTGAATGCCTGTGCGGCGTTTTCATAGGCTTCGTTCGGCGCGCTCCAACTGCTTTGCAGCTTGGCTTCGCGCAGGGCTTTCTGCTGCCATTGCCAGATGCGTTTGGCGTAGTCGGCGAACCCGGCCTGATCGTCGTCGCGCAGTTGCAGCGGCCAACTGCCGAGCAACGCTTGATAGAGGATCAGTTCATCGCCGCTTGACGGCATTTGCTCGTCAACCCGCACCGGGCGGGCGAGGGCGCGCCACAATTCGATCTGCTCGGCGTACCAGTGGCTGCGCTCGCTGAGCACGGCCAGACGCGCGCGGGTGTCTTCGCCGCGTTTGTGATCGTGGGTGGCGGTGGCCAGCAAGTTGTCGGGGAACGCGTCCAGCCGTTGCTGATTGACGGCATGAAAGTCGCTGAGCGGGGCACTGAACTGTTCGGTGTTGTAACCGACGTCATTGCGTGACAGCAGCACCGCCGAGCGATACAGCGCGGTGTCTTCCACGGCTTTGGCCGCTGCCGGTGAAGTCAGTTGCTGAAAGCGTACGCAGGCATGCTTGAGAATCTTGCGTGAGCGCCCGCGCAGTTTTTGCCGCCATGGGGTCCCGCCCAGCCAACCGGCCACGCAGTCGAGCACCGGCCAGTCGGCTTCGCTCAGAGTCTGCCGGGCACCATCCATGGCCTGCTGGAAAAATGCTTCGTCCTGCGCCGAGCGGCCCATGGCGCTGATGTAAGTGCGGTACACCGGGAAATGCACGATCAACGCCTGCAACACCCGGCGAATCGCGCCGAGTGTCAGGTCGCGGGTCATCAGGTCATCGCGGGCGACTTGCAGCAGGGCCTGGGCGACGCTTTCGCAATCGCTGGCCAGTGAACCGTTGAGGATCTGCTGACGCGCCAGTTGCGCTTCTTCGATGAAAGCAGCCGGGCGTTCGGTGCGCCGTTGCCACAGATCACCGAGGACGTATTCGCCGTCCGGGTCGTGTTGCAGCAGCGATAGTTGATTCATGAACTCGTAACCGGTGGTGCCATCCACCGTCCAGTCGCGGCGCGGGGTTTCACCGGCGCCGAGGATCTTCTCGACGTAGATCGGCAAGTGCCTGCCCGGTGCCAGCAGATCGACCCGGCGGCGCAGTTTGCGGCAGTAGCCGCGCGGGTCGGCGAGGCCATCGATGTGGTCGATGCGCAAACCGTCGACCAAGCCTTCGGCGATCAACTGGAAGATTTTGCCGTGGGTGGCTTCGAACACTGCCGGGCGCTCGACACGCAGGCCGCCGAGTTCGTTGATATCGAAAAAGCGCCGCCAGTTGATGTCATCCGCCGCCGTGCGCCAACTGGCGAGGCGATAGCTTTGCCGCTCCAGCAACTGATGCAGCGCCTGGAAGCCTGCTTCGGTCGTTGAGTCGAAATGCTCAAGGTTGCTGTGAATCGATTCAAGCGTCTGCGGATCGCTCGCCAGTTCGCGCAGCTCTTCCTTCAGTGGCATCGCCAGCGAATGTGCATCGGTCTGATAACTGAGCGTGCTGAACCGGTCAGCGAGGGATTTCAGCGTCTCTTGGTGTTTGAGGATCTCACCGTAGTCACTCGGGCAGATCGGGAAATGATGATCGTAGTGCTCGACGTAAAAGCTGCCGGTCTGCGCGTTGAACTGCAATTTCAGCGTGCCTTCCTGCAAGGCCACGCCGTAATCGCTGCCGAGAAACGGCAGCAGCAACTGGCCCTCCATCAACGGGTCCGGCGAATGCCACTGAATGTCGAAGAACTCGCCGTAAGGGCTGAGTCGGCCCCATTCCAGCAGGTCGAGCCACCACGGGTTATCGTTGCCACCGACGGCCATGTGATTGGAAACGATGTCGAGGATCAGCCCCATGTTGTGTTCGCGCAGGGTGCTGACCAGGCGCCGCAGCGCCGCTTCGCCACCGAGTTCGGGATTGACTTGCGTTGGGTCGACCACGTCGTAGCCGTGCATCGAGCCGGCCCGCGCCGCGAGTAGCGGCGAGGCATAAATGTGGCTGATACCAAGACTGGCAAAGTACGGCACCAGCGGCACCGCTTGTTCCAGAGTGAAACCTTTATGAAATTGCAGGCGCAAGGTCGCGCGCAGGGGCTGAATGAGCGTTTGATTCATTGGTCACGCTCGGCAGCCTGAAGACGCGCACAGGCGAGCAGTTCCAGACGTCGCGCGGCGTCGGCGTCATCGAGCAGTGCTTCACTGGTGCCGGGCAAACGCCGCGACCAGTTCGGATGGGCGTCGATGGTGCCCGGAAAATTCGCTTGCTCGTTGATGCCCAACGCATCCTCCAGCGGTAACAGCACCAGTGGTGCGCGGGTGTGGCCGAGAAAACGCACAGCGGCATCGACCACTTGATCGGCCTCGTGGGACTCCTCGCGAAAATTCTGCGGGTCCTGACTCAAGGCGTTGCGCAAGCCTTCGCGCTCACGTTGCCGGTGGTGCCGCCATTCGATTTCACCGTTGGCATCGACAAACCCCAAGCGCGCATTCCAGTCGATGTCGCGGCCATGCCACCAGCCGTTGAGTGTCGGCAGGTCGTGGGTGCTGGTGGTCGCCAGCGCGTTGTCCGGCCAGTCGAGTATCGGTTTGAAATAAGTGTTGTCCTGTTCAAACAACAGCACGCGCATGCCGAGCATCCCCCGCGCGCTGAGTTTTTCGCGCAGGCCGTCGGGCACGGTGCCGAGGTCTTCGCCGAGGACGATGGCCTGATGACGATGGGATTCAAGGGTCAACAATCGCAGCAGATCGTCCACCGGGTAATACAGGTACGCGCCATCGGCCGGGGCGGCGCCGTTGGGGATCACCCACAAGCGTTGCAGGCCCATCACATGGTCAATGCGCAAGCCGCCGGCATGGGCGAAGTTGGCCCGCAGCATGTCGATGAAAGCGCGGAAACCATTGCGGATCAGGCCTTCGGGGGAGAACGCGGAAATGCCCCAGCCCTGACCGGAGCGATTGAGAATGTCCGGCGGCGCACCGACGGTGAGCGAGGCGAGCAACTCATCCTGGAAGCTCCAGGCCTGACTGCCGGCGCCATCGGCCCCAACGGCGAGGTCGGCGATCAGGCCGATGCCCATGCCAGCGCTGCGGGCGGCGGTTTGCGCACGTTCCAGGCAGCGGTGGATCAGCCATTGGCAAAAAGCGAAATAGCCGATGCGTTCGGCGTACTCTTCGGCAAAGGCTTCCAGCGCTGCACCGCGTGGGTCGTGCCAGTGCTCCGGCCATTGCCGCCAGTCGAGGTTTTCGCCACGGGCGGCGCGCATTTCCTGAATCGCTTCGAAGCGGCAGTGGTTTTCCAGTGCTTCGCCACCGGCGTGACGGAAACTGGCGAAGTCCGGGTGCAACGGATGGTCACCGGCGATGAAACCTTCGTACAAGGCTTGCAGGAGCTTTTGCTTGGCGTCGGCGGCGCTCGGCCAGTCGATCAGCGTCAGGTCTTCCAGTTGCGCGAACTGCTCGGCCAGTCCGGCCGCGTCGATCGCATCACGCAAGGCGCGCTCACCGAGAATGGCCCCGGGTGCTGCGTAAAGAGAATTGAGGAACAACCGACTGGATGGCGAATATGGGCTGTAGCGCCCGGTGTCGGCGCTGAACATGGCGTGCAGCGGGCTGATCGCCAGCGCATCGGCGCCGCGTTCACCCGCCACGCGCACCAGGTCTTCCAGCGCCTGGGTGTCGCCGAAACCACCGTCGCCGGGGCGGCGCAGGGAATACAGCTGCGCACTCAGACCCCAGACGCGAGGAATCGGATTGTCCACCGCATCGCCGACGCTGAAGCAGCGCTCCGGGGCCACGGCCAGGGTGAAATACTGATCGCTGATGTGTACCTGTTGATAGCCGACCGGGATCAGCCCCGGCAATATCGCTTCGGAATCGAGTTTCAGGTTCAGCCGCGAGCCGTCTTCAAGGTGGATTTCACACGGCGTCTCCGGTGCGAAGTACCGCGCCAGATCGACGCCGACCCCGACATCGGCGGTCAACAGCGGCGGCAAGTGACGGTCTTGTTGCACGGCTTGCAGTTCCAGCAGGCTAGCGTCGATTTCCTGCGCCGTGCTGGCGGGGTGGCCGAGGCCGATCAGTACATTGCGCAGCACCGCCGGGGCGACTTTCTGCGGGCGGCCGTTGGCGTCGATCCAGTCGACGGCGAGGCCGGCGCGGCTTGCGAGTATTTCCAGTTGCGCATCGCTCATAGGCGCTCTCCATCCAGAGGTTGCAAAGGGGTTGCGGCCGTGAGGCTGACAAGCGCGCAATACGCGGGCAGTACGCCCGATTCCGATAGATCGACGGTGGCTGGCTGTTGAAACAACCACACGGCCTCGGTCTGTGGAGGGTTGACCACTGGCGTGTCGCTGAGGTTCAGGTCAATTCGCAGCTCGCTGCCATTGCCCAGACGCCAGCGCGCACTGACCGCGCCATAACCGAGCATATGGGCGCCGAGCGCTTGCGTGCCGGACAGATGGGGAATGATGTATTGATGGCGAAACTGCAGGAGCTTCTGGTACAGCGCGAGGGTTTCCTGCTGTTTTTCGCTGCCATGGCCGATCAACCTTGGCTGTGAGGCGTGGAAGGTTTTTTCGCCATTCGGGTCGGGAATCTGCTCGCGCTTGTGCGGATCGGTGAAGGCGCTGAATGCGGCGAATTCATTGCGTCGCCCCTCGCGCACCAGTTTCGCCAGTTCGCCGTGGTGACTGGTGAAGAACTGGAACGGCTGTTCGGCGGCAAACTCATCGCCCATGAACATCAACGGAATCATTGGCGATAGCAGCAACAACACGGTCGCTGCCTGCACGGCGCGCGGATCGGCCAGTTGATGCAGACGCTCACCGAACGCACGGTTGCCGATCTGATCGTGATTCTGCAGGAACAGCACGAATGCCGTGGACGGCAGGTGTTCGCTGGGCTCGCCGCGCGGTTCGCCGTGGCGGGTGATGTGGCCCTGGAAGACAAACCCCTGACTGAGGCAGCGCACCAATTGTTCGGTGGGTTGTGCGGCGTAGTCAGCGTAATAGGCGTCGGTTTCGCCAGTGAGCAGGACGTGCAGGGCGTTATGGCCGTCGTCGTTCCATTGCGCGTTGTAGTCGTATTCCAACAGGCTGGACTGGTTGAGTTCGTTCTCCACGGTCAACCAGACGTGGCGGCTCGGGTCGATCTGCGCGCGAATGCGCTGGGCCAACTCCGTGAGGAAATCCGGGTCTTCGATGGCATGCACCGCATCCAGGCGCAGACCGTCGAAGCGGTATTCGAGCAACCACATCAGGGCGTTTTCGATAAAGAATTCGCGAACTTCGCTGCGACGAAAATCGATCGCTGCGCCCCATGGCGTGTGTTTGTCCTCGCGGAAAAAGCCTTTGGCGTAGCGGTGCAGGTAATTGCCATCAGGGCCGAAGTGGTTGTAGACCACGTCAAGAATCACCGCCAAACCGTGGCCGTGAGCACTATCGATCAGGTGTTTGAGTTGTTCCGGGGTGCCGTAGGAGGCTTGCGGTGCGTAGGGCAAAACACCGTCGTAACCCCAATTGCGATCGCCGGGGAACTGCGCCAGCGGCATCAGTTCGATGGCGGTGATGCCCAGGCCCGCGAGGCGCGCCAGATGTTGTTCGACTTCAGCGAAACCGCCGAGCGCACCGACGTGCAACTCGTAGATCACCGCTTCGCTCCACGGCCGACCTTGCCAGGCAGTGTGGCGCCATTGATAAGCCAGCGGATCGACCACCACGCTGTGGCGGTCGAGACCGCCATCCTGGGCTCGGGAGGCAGGGTCGGGCACCTCCAGTTCACCATCGATGTTGTAGCGGTATCGTGTACCCGCCGGGCAGCGGGCGTTGATCACAAACCAGCCGTCTGCCTGGGGCAGCATCGGCAGCGACTGGCCATCTTCCAATTCAACGCTTACGTAAAACGCGTCAGGTGCCCACAGCGCAAATTGTGTGTGTTCGGCGTCCAGCTTGATCGCGCCGTGGGGCCAGTTCTCTTGGGTCCGTAACGGCATCGTTGAAAACTCCCTGATTATTTGTGGTGCGCTTTACCCAGCGCCTTGGCCACCAGTTGTTCGTAAAGTTCGGCGTACGGTTCAACCGCTTTGCACCAGTTGAATGGCGCGGCCATCGCCCGGCAGCGCATCGCATTGAGCAGTTCGGGAAACGCGAAGACCTTGAACGCGCGGCTCAGGGCCTCTTGATAGCTTTCAGCGGTGGACTCATCGAAGAGGAAACCGGTGACACCATTTTCAATGGTGTCGGCCAAACCGCCGGTATTGCGCGCCACTGGCAGCGAACCAAAGCGCTGGGCGTACATCTGACTCAAACCGCAAGGCTCGTAGCGTGAAGGCATCAGCAAGAAATCGCTGCCGGCGAACATGCGTCGGGCGTCGGTTTCGTTGAAGCCGATGCGCACACCGATCTGTCCTGGAAAACGCAGCGCCAGCTCGCGCATGGCTTGTTCTTCTTCCGGTTCGCCGCGACCGATGATGGCGATCTGGCCGCCGTTTTTAACGATGTACTCGGATACCGCTATCGTCAGGTCCAGACCTTTTTGATAGACCAACCGCGACACCACGGCGAATAGCGGGCCTTCGGAGTCATTCAGTTCGAACAGTTCACGCACATGCGCTGCGTTGACCGCTTTGCCTTCCCAGTCACCGATGGCAAATGGCGCGAACAGGTGCGGATCGGTGGCAGCGTCCCAACTTTCATCGATGCCGTTGGGGATGCCGCTGAGCAAGCCTTGCTGGGTCTTGGCGGCGAGAAAACCGTCGAGGCCGCAGCCGAAATCCGGGGTGGTGATTTCCTGCGCGTAAGTGGCGCTGACCGTGGTGATATGGCTTGAATAGGCCATGCCGGCCTTGAGGAACGACATCTTGCCGTAGAACTCCATGCCTTCCTGTTGCAGGGCATGGTTGGGAATGCCCAGCTCAGGGCAGGAGCCGAGGCTGGTCACACCTTGATAAGCGAGGTTGTGAATGGTGAACAGGGTCGGCGTACGCTGCCCGCGCCAGTGCATATAAGCTGGTGCGAGGCCGGCCGGCCAGTCATGGGCGTGCACCAGGTCCGGGCACCAGTGAATTTGCGCGAGGTTGGCGGCGATGTCGGCAGCGGCCAGACCTAAGCGTGCGAAACGAATGTGGTTATCGGGCCAGTCACGACCGTTGTTGGCGCCGTAAGGCGAGCCTTCACGCTCGTAAAGTTCAGGGCAGATCAACACGTAGATGACCAGCCCGTCCGGCATGTCCATGCGCCCGATCTTGCACGGTGGCAGCGCGGCATGGCCACCGAGTTCGCCGATGATGTGAATCGGGTTTTCGCTGTGCATCACCTGCGGGTAACCGGGGATCAACACGCGCACGTCGTGCAGGTGGGCCATGGCCCGGGGCAGGGCGGCTGACACGTCACCCAGGCCGCCGGTCTTGACCAGATCGGCGATTTCCGAGGTCACAAACAACACTTTTTTCTTGTTGGGGTTCTGGCTCGCTACCGGAGTCAGCGTTTTGGTGCCGGGGACGTTGATCTGTCGGCTGCCGGGAACACTGATGGTGCTCGATTCACCAACCGCCCGCTGAGCACGCTCTCCCTGAATATCCAATGCCGCACTGATCATATGAATCTCCCGTCTCGTTGATCTGATTCTTGTCTTGAACAAGCGATGTCCATGGCCAAGTCCTGTGGCCGGGCGCAAACGCGCCACGCATCGGTGAGCAAACGCTACCCAACACGCGCAAGCAGAATGGGTGAACGGGCC
Source organism: Pseudomonas tensinigenes (assembly GCF_014268445.2). Taxonomy (NCBI): domain Bacteria; kingdom Pseudomonadati; phylum Pseudomonadota; class Gammaproteobacteria; order Pseudomonadales; family Pseudomonadaceae; genus Pseudomonas; species Pseudomonas tensinigenes. Next base: position 3,673,041 of record NZ_CP077089.1, on the reverse strand, counting down.
GTTGCAAGGATTGCACCAGTCGCTTTGGCCCCGCCTTTCAGATGACCCGCCGCTGCGCGCAAAAGTTTCGAGTTTTTTTCGGCAATGTGACTGGTCGGTTTTACCCCGCGAAAGTCAGTCTAGGCCAGATCCTAGAGCGGGCCAGAGCAAATGGGTAAATTGTTCGACAATCGGTTGGCAGTCAGCGAAAACCGCGCTTGGAAGGGTGAAACGCACCGACGAAGTGCAGGTTTTTCTACGAGGGAGGGCCAAAACGGTGACTGGTCGGTCACGATTTTGTGCTAGCGGGTAGCGCGGTTGCACTGTTGTGGTGCGGGCAGTTTGTTGATGGGGAGACAGTGAGTGCCCGTTCGCGAGCAGGCTCGCTCCCACATTGGATCTGCGCCGGGAACAGATTTTCTGCCCACTGAAGATCCCCTGTGGGAGCGAGCCTGCTCGCGAAGGCAATGGTCGCTACACCACCGTATTCATGAAGGTCTCAATTCAACAGGCGAACCGGCTCCCCAGCCGCCCATCCCTGAATATCCTCGATCATCTGCGAAAAGAACTGTTCATAGTTCTGCCGGCTGACATACCCCACATGCGGGGTCGCCAACACATTGTCGAGTGTGCGAAACGGGTGCATGGCCGGCAGCGGCTCCTGTTCGAACACATCCAGCGCGGCGCCGGCAATGTGCTGTTTCTGCAAGGCCTTGATCAGTGCCGCTTCATCGACAATCGGCCCGCGCGCGGTGTTGACCAGCAGTGCCGTCGGCTTCATCCAGCCCAACGCCTGCGCATCGACCAGCCCGCGACTGCGCTCGCTGAGCACCAGATGCACCGACAGCACATCGGCCTGCTCGAACAGTTGCTGCTTGTTCACGTACGTCACGCCAACCTGTTCAGCCCGTTCGGCGGTGAGGTTTTCGCTCCAGGCGATCACCTTCATGCCGAACACCTGACCAAATTGCGCGACCCGCTGGCCGATGCTGCCCAGACCAAGAATCCCGAGGGTTTTGCCGTGCAGGTCGCCGCCCAGCCCTTGCTGCCACTGACCGTCGCGCAGGGCATTGGCTTCTTTCACCAGATTGCGTGTGGCCGCCATGATCAGCGCCCAGGTCAACTCGGGTGCCGCATGCTTGTAACTGTCAGTGCCGCAGACCTTGATGCCCAGTTTTGCCGCGGCCTGCATGTCCAGCGCGGCGTTGCGCATGCCACCGGTAACCAGCAGTTTCAGATTGGGCAGACGCTTGAGCAGGTCTTCATCGAACCGCGTGCGCTCGCGCATCACGCAAATCACCTGATAGCGGCCCAGGCGCTCGGCCAGTGTCGCGTTGTCGGCCGGGTAATCATGCTCGAACGTCACTTCACCGAGGCTATCGAGCACCGACCAGTCGACCACATCGCGGGCCACGTCCTGCCAGTCATCGATTACTGCAATCTGCACCGCCATCAGCCTTACCTCATCAACGAACGGGATTGGATGTATTCAGCCAGTCGAGCAGGGCCTTGTGGAACTGCGCCGGTTCTTCCATCTGTGGTGCGTGGCCCATGCCGGGGAATTCCACCAGCGTCGACTGCGGGATCAGCTTGGCCACTTGTTTGCCGAGCACCTCATAGTGGCCGATTTTCGCTTTCACCTCAGGCGGTGCGAGGTCCTTGCCGATGGCGGTGGTGTCGGAGGTGCCGATCAGCAGCAGGGTCGGCATCTTCAGGTCCTTGAACTCGTAGTACACCGGCTGGGTGAAAATCATGTCGTAGATCAGCGCCGAGTTCCACGCGACCTGGGTCTTGCCCGGGCCTTTGCTCAGGCCGGCGAGCATGTCGACCCAGCGATCGAATTCCGGTTTCCAGCGGCCGTCGTAGTAGGTGGTGCGTTCGTAATCACGAATGCCTTGGGCGCTGACTTTCAGTTCGCGCTGATACCACTGATCCACCGTGCGATAGGGCACGCCAAGGGCTTTCCAGTCTTCCATACCGATCGGGTTGACCAATGCCAATTGCTCGACTTGCTCGGGGAACAGCAAGGCGTAACGGGTGGCGAGCATGCCGCCGGTGGAGTGGCCGAGCAGCGTGGCTTTCTGAATGCCCAGCGCTTTGAGCAATTGCTGAGTGTTGGTCGCCAGTTGCTGGAAGCTGTACTGATAGTTGTCAGGTTTGCTGGAGGTGCAGAAGCCGATCTGATCCGGCGCGATCACCCGGTAACCGGACTCGCTCAATGCCTTGATCGAACTGTCCCAGGTCGCTGCGCAAAAATTCTTGCCGTGCATCAGCACCACGGTGCGGCCATTGGCCTTGCCGTGGGCGGCGACGTCCATGTAACCCATCTGGAGGGATTTGCCCTGAGACTGAAACGCAAAGTGTTTAAGCGTGTAAGGGTATTCGAAGCCTTGCAACTCCGGGCCATAGGCCGGGCCTTCCGGCGCGGCTGCGGTTGACGTGGCCTCCTGCGCCGACAGGGGCAGGGCGGCGCAGAGGAGCAAGGAGGGAAGCCAACGGGAAAACGTGACAGGCATAAGGTCAAACTCCGTTTGAAATTGGCCGATGCTGGAACGGCTGGATTATGCCGACGTTAAACACAGGCAATGCCCGCGCCCGAACGTTCAACCCAGCCAGCCCAGGGTCAGCATGGCCAGCACGCCATAACGGGCACCTTTGGCCAGAGTGACAATTACCAGAAAGCGCCCGAGCGGTTCGCGCATGACGCCGGCAATCAGCGTCAGCGGGTCGCCAATGATCGGCAACCAGCTCAGCAGCAACGACCAATGTCCGTAGCGCTCATAGTGTTTGCGCGCCCTGGCCATGTGCGCGGGGCTGACCGGAAACCAGCGTCGATCCTGAAAGCGCTCGAGGCCACGGCCCAGCCACCAGTTGACCAGCGAGCCGAGCACATTGCCCAGCGTTGCCACCGCGAGCAGACCCCACAGCCAGTAGCGCTCGCTGACGATCAAACCGACCAGCACTGCCTCGGACTGCAGCGGCAGCAGGGTCGCTGCACCGAACGCGGCAAAGAACAGCCCGAAGTAAGCGGCGCCGATCAATGGGCCGGGTAATCCGCCACGACGACGTCAGCGCCATCCTTCTTCAGGCCGATGACCTGATAGGCATCGCTCATGCCGTCCATTTCCATGCCCGGCGAGCCCATCGGCATGCCCGGTGCGGCGACGCCGAGCAGATCGTCACGCTTGCTCAGGGCCAAGACCTGCTCCGCCGGCACGTGGCCTTCGACGAATTTGCCGTTGATGATTGCGGTGTGGCACGAGGCCAGGCGCGGGGGAACGCCATGTTGTTGCTTGAAGCTGCTCATGTCGCTTTCGACGTGATCTTCGACTTTGAAGCCGTTGGCTTCGAGGTGGCTGATCCATTTTTTGCAGCAGCCGCAATTGGCGTCACGATGGACTTCGATCGGGATCAGATCGGCGGCCTGGGCCAGGGAGGAGATGAACAGGGCGCTCAAGGCGACCAGACGCAGATGGGTTCGCATAACGGATTCTCGGCTCGGCTGACGATCAGAAAAGAACGCATTTTGACCGGTTTTTCCCGTCTGGCATCAACGCAATGTTTCCAGTTGTTGCAAAACGCAGCACCAACCTGTGGGAGCGAGCCTGCTCGCGAATGCGGTAGCTCAAACACTGAAGCGGGGACTGAAAGATTGCTTTCGCGAGCAGGCTCGCTCCCACAAGGGTTATCTATTGGGCAGAAAACCCTTGTGGGAAGCAGAGATCAACGGACTTTAAAACGCCCCATGATCGCGCTCACCCGGCTATTGGCCTCAAGCAGTTGGTGGGTGTTGAGCTCGCTGGCCTTGCCGCTCTGCACCAGCTCATCGACCATGTGGCGGATCTGCACCATGCTGCGGTTGATCTCTTCGGTCACGGCGCTTTGTTGCTCGGCGGCCGTGGCGATCTGCGTGCTGAGGCTGTTGATGTGGCTGACCGAACCGGCCATTTCATCCAGGCCCGAGTTGACCCGGGCAGTGGCGTCGGCAGCCGACTGACAGCTGGCCTGGGTGTTTTCCATGGCGCTGACCGACGAGCTCACGCCCTGCGTCAGGCGGGTCAACATTTCGTTGATTTCGGACGTACTGGCCTGTGTCCGGGCGGCGAGGGCGCGGACTTCGTCGGCCACCACGGCAAACCCTCGACCCTGTTCACCGGCACGAGCCGCTTCGATGGCCGCGTTGAGGGCCAGCAGGTTGGTCTGGCCGGCAATCGCGCCGATCACCCCGAGGATCTCGGTGATGCGCTGCGCATCCTGTTGCATGTTTTCAACTTTATGTGTGGCGCTGGCCACTTCGTCGATCAGCGCCACCACACTGTTGGTCGCCTCGCCCACGACCACACGTGAACGGTCGGCGTTTTCGTTGGCGCGCTGTGTAAACGCAGCGGTCTCGGCGGCGTTTTGCGCGACGCTCTCGGCAGTTGAACTCATCTCGGTAATGGCGGTAACGGTCTGATCGGTTTCCGAGGCGTGACGCAGCAGGATCTGGCTGGTGTGGGCCGAGGTGCGTTGCAGGTTGTCGAGGCTCGACGCCATTGCCCCCGTGGCCTGGGTGACTTCGCCGATCATGTTTTGCAGGTAGGCGATGAAGGTATTGACCGAGTGTCCGATCGCGCCGAGTTCGTCCTCGGCGCGGATGGTGATGCGTCGGGTCAGATCGGCATCGCCGCTGGACAGCAAATCAATGTTGGCTTTCAACGCTTTCATGCGCTGCACCAACTGACGGATCGCATACAGCTGCAGCAGCACCAACAAAATCACCATCGGAATCTGCAACAGGCTCAGAGTGCTGAGGACGTCGTCACGTTGGGCAGTGAGCATTTTGGTCGGCAGGGCGGTCGCCAGGAACCACGGCGTACCCTCGATCGGGCGCATGAAAAAAGTACTGTCCTGGCCTTCGTTGTCGAATTCGACACGTTGCGCCTGCTCGCGGTTTTGCAGGCCGGCCTTGACCTGGCTGGCGAAGGTCGAACTGGCGGCCAGTTCACTGATGTTTTTCAGCACGATGGGGCCGCTGATACGCGAGCTGTTGCTGATGATCTTGCCGTCAGCCTCGACGATGAGCATTTCGGCGTTGAGGTCTTTTTCCTTGCGAGCCACCAGGTCGTTGAAGAAGCCTAGCGTCACGTCAATGGTCGATACGCCCCAGGCGTTGCCGTTTTTCTGGATCGCCATGGCGCAGTTGGTGCGCGGTTCGGCGCTGGCGTCGTCCTTGTAAGCCGCTGCCCATGCGCACTGACCGCGTGGCGTGGCCATGCCACCCTTGTACCAGCTCTGGTCGTAATAGTTGGGCGCCGCGTCGCTGTTCCAGAATGTGTTCACCGCCAGTTTGCCCGACGCGTCGCGGTGCCAGAACGTACTGAATTTGTTACGCCCGGCTTCACGCTGCCCCGGCAGCGGCCAGATCCCGCCGCCGAATACTTTCAGCTCGCCGTACTGATCCACCAGCCCCGGCAACACCGAGTCGATGGCTGCGCTGTCGAGTAACGGGATGGTCTGGGTGATGCTGCGCTGTTGCGCCTGCACTTTGTTCAACTCGCCCTGAATCTGCTCGGCCACTTCGGCGATGCGGTTGAGCACTACCTGTTCTTCGGTGTGACGCAGTTTGGGGGCGACCAGTTGGCTGATGCCGACCACGGTCAGTACCGACAGCAACAGGATGAACAGAACCAGAAACAGCGTGTAACGAGCCTGAATAGTGCGGAGTGCGGGCATGGAAACCGGTCCTTGAGCTGCGATTCTTATTAGGGGCGGGGTAAAACAGTGCGGGTGTCCCTAACGTATCGTCGCTACATCGGGAAGCTTGAGGTACAGGCGTACTAAAAAGGCGCGCGCTGACGACTGGTCAGTATCGGCGTTGATACATGAAGCTGACTCACGCGTCTGTCAGGGCGCAAAATCTTTTCGAAACCGTGTAACGGGCGCCTCGCGAGCCAGCATCCATGGGCATTGCTGGTTTGTATCGAGAATGTACGAGAATTGTAAAAAAATGCATGAAAAGGTTTGGTGCCATTACGTGGCCGGTAGATACTCCCCGGCATCCGAATGGTTCAACGAAGGACATTTCATGTTTATTTCACAGGGAGTTTTCTCATGACAATCGGCATTGTTGGCGGTTGGGAGAGCAAGGCTGGCGTGATGGTGCGCAATACCGGCGCGAAGAAACAGGTGTCTCAAAGTGTCAAGGTGCAGCAGATGCTCACCATGGTCGGCAACGATCCAAATGCCTTGAATGTCGCCGAAATGGACAAGCAAGGCCTGCGCAAGAATATCAAGGGCTTCGATCCGACTAACGTCTCGGTCAAGCAAATGGGCAACCTCAGCGCCATGCTGCGCAGCCGAGGGCTGATTTCGGAGATCACCTCTTTCACGCTGATGAATGCCGGCGACAAGTTCGACCGTTTCGGTGTGACCAAAGACATTGATGCCAAATTCAACGCACTGGAGTATTTCGCGACTCAGCTCGATGCGATCCAGAATAATGGTCTCAATGGCAACGCGTACGGCAAGAACCTGATCCCTGAATTCAAAAAAGCGATCTACGTTCTGCAAAACCTCAAGACTTATGGTGAAGGCAACGCGCCGCTTCCCCCTAAAGACGGCATCAAAGCCAAGGCTTGAGGCTACAGAAAATGACCCGCTCATATTGCGCGGGTCATTTCGCAAGACCCACGATGCGTTCAAGTCACCGCGGCGTTTCGCTCAGGTGCAGGGCGAGTTGCTGCTGAGCCTGATCATGTAACTGCTGCATGTGCGGGCATTGCAGTGTCAACCCGCGCAGCCGGTAACCTCGGTGAAACAGTGCCAGCCATCCCTCTTCCTTGCCTTCGGCGGGTGCCAGCCCGGTAAAGACAAATCCGACAGCTGCGAGCCTGCTCAGGTCCCAGGCAAATTGCTGTGACAGTCTGAGCCGGATCGAAATCAGCCAGTGCCGGGGCAATTCGCGTATCTGTTCAAGCAGGGCGGGCCGCAGATGCTTGAGGTACATGTCATAACGATTAGCGTGTTGTTCCAGACGAATCGCTGCACCATGCCAGCGACTGGTTCGTTCCTGCGTACCGAAAGCCCGACATAAATGCTGCATGAAGTCCCGGCAACTGTCTGGCCAGGTCTGTCGGGGCAGCGGGCGGCGATAGCCGTCAATCATGCGGCAACCCACAACGATCGACTCTGGCGCCGGGCTGCCGAAGGGCGATGGGACGTAATCGGGCAGCAATCCGGTGTTTTGAAAACCGAGGTTGATGGCCATCCGCTGCGTATACGGATGATGAGTCACTTGCTTGATCGATACGTTGTGACAGCCCAGCGCCTGTGCGTGAGTCAGCAGTTGCTGGCCCAGGCGGGTGGCAATGTTTTGGCCCCGGGTATCAGGGTGAACCACGCTCAGGGCCAGTTCCGCGATGGGTGAGTGGGTGTCGCGAAACAGTGTGGCGTGCCCGCAGATCTGTTCGCCGGTCACCGCGACCAGCGAGTGCCAGCGTTTGTCGGCGTGGTTCTGGCTGATCATGTGCGGCAGGTAGACATGGGGTTGCACGTAATGGTCGCCATACACCTGACGGAACAGCACACTGACGGCCTCGGCATCGCTGTCGCGATAGTTACGCAGAATCAACGGTTCCATCCGGCACCTCCTTGTTCCTCGTTCCATAGCAGCGCAGATCGAGCACGCGCAGGCATTTGCCCGAGCGGGGGTGGCGCGGCAGATCCTCAAGCGAGCAGCACTCGATGTGCAGGACCAACAGATGATCGGTCTGCAGTTGCGCGATCAACGGGTAATGCGCGATCAACTCGGTTCTCAGCTGCCGATCGACCTCGGTCGTGGCAGGAGATTGCGCGGTCGCCACCCATCTCAGCTTCAGCACATCCCTGTGCCCGGACTGTTCAATGACCAATTGCCAATCATCGCTGGCGGCGATGCTTCGGGTCATCTGGCCGATGTCTTCTGGTATCAGTGACACAATCCCCACGCGAACGCGTTGACTGCTGGCGCTACGGCCCTTCAGGGCGAATTTGCGTTGCGCTGCGCCGGGGGGCTCTCGCCAACAGGCCCGGTCGCCAACCGGGTAGCGAATCAGCGGCATCAAGCGCCGGTCAAGATTGGTCAACACCAACAAACCGGTGCGATCGCAGGTCTCGATGACTTCGCCGGAGTGTTCATCGATGATCTCCAGCAGGGCGTGGTGCTCATGCATGCGATGCTCGTCTTCTTCACAGTCGCGCTGGCTGCTGCCGATGAAGCCCGCATCGACGCTGGCGTAACCGATCGACGCAATGCGCGCATCGGGGAACGCTCGTTCGAGCAGTTCGCGCTGCGACGCGAACAGGCTTTCACCGCCATACAGAAGGGTGTCGATGCCGGGCATTGTTTGCTCCCGGCGTTTGAGCCATTCGGCGAACGTCAGCAGGTGGGCGGGCAAACCTGCCAGCACATTGATCCGGTGCTGCTCGATCGATTGCGCCAGAACACATGAGTCGACGTCGCCGGTGAACGGAAACTCGGTGATATTCACGGCGACATGCGCCAATGAATCGTGGATGAACAGGAAGCTGGCATACAAGTCGCCGGCGAAGAACAGATTGGCTACCCGATCACCCGGTTTGAACTGCGAGCTGAGGCTTGTGCCGAACTCGGTTACCAAACGACGCCACTCGCGCTGGGTATACACGGAGAGTTTTCCGGCGCTGGTCGAACCGCCGGTTTTGAACACCAGTGCGCGCTCGTGGGTCGCGGTCAGTACCGGCCAATGATCCAGTGACTGACTGTTTTGCCAATAAGCAAGAGGCTCAATCAGCGGCAGTTGCGTCAGTGAAGTTACTTGATGGGGTACATCTGCCAGATGTTTCGCATAGAACGGCGAATGCTGACGAGCGAAAGTGATCAACTCGTTCAGCGGTTCAGAAGTTTTCAATAGGTCAGCCTTTTTATAGTTGTCAGATCGAACGCAGAAAGTGTCAGCGCCGTGAATCAATCAATATCGGCGTCTTGCCGCTGTGTGTGTTTCGAATGAAGTTTTCGATTGCGCAGACTTCAAACTCCACGATCAACAGACCGGTCTCGACAAGGGTCGCCAAGGTCAAGTAACCGGAAAGCCGTTCCTGCGCGTCGGCCGCTTGCAGTTCGCTACACACGCGCATACGTTCGAGGCCATCGGCGGCATGATCCAGCCGCAGTTGAAATGGCACCTGCAGGTGCACCGCCAATTCGCTCAATGAAATGAAGTCGGTGCCGATGCGGATCAGCTTGCCGTGGCGCTGCAGCAGCTCGAAGCGCGGCGATGTCAGCCCGCAGGGGCAGGGGCCTGACAACCAGCGACCGGTGTCGCCTATGTCATAGCGCATAACGGTCTGAGCCTGGCGTGCGGTCGATGTGAAGAGCAAGCGGCCGACCTGATCGCCGGCCACAGGTTGATCGCTGTCCAGGGCCACGATTTCCAGATGCTGGGTGTCATTCATCAAATGAAAAACGCCATCGCCCGTGGCCTGGCAGGCGTGGCCGAGCGGCCCGGCGTCGACACTGCCGTAAATCGCCGAGCGGATGCTGGAAACCCCACAACTGCGCAGCAAGTCGCGGCTGTGTTCACTGAGATGCTCGCCACCGAGAAAGACCTTTTCGACCCCGCCGTAAGCTTGCAACCGTGGCTGTTCGTCAAGGAACAGCCGATGCAGCGTGCTGGGCATACCGATCAACACCGTCACCCGCTGACTGATGATCAGCTCGGCGATTTCCCGGTAGTCGTCATCGGACGGTGCGGCCATTGGCAGGTGCGTGATGTCGAGCAACTCGAGCACTTTGGCAAAGCTGAGAAACCCGCCGTACAGCCCCCCACAAAAGAACAGGTTCATCACTCGGTCACGCGTCGGATCCAGGCCGGCGGCGAACAAACCGTCAGCCGTGGCACGCATCTGCCGGTGAAAGTCCTGGTAGCTATAGACCGACAGCGCCGGCGTGCCACTGCTGCCTCCAGAGCGAAAATACAATTGCGCCGAAGCGTTCAGCGGCTGGGCAGTGAAGGCGGCCTTGTCCATGATGGGCTGGCCGTGCAACGTCATCGGCTGCGATGGCTGATCGAGGGTGGCGTGGCTGGCAAGCACACCGCAGGGCAAGCTGGCCGAGACGCGTCGGCTTAGCCGCTGCAACGCATAGACGCCGTCATGGGGTTCGCCGTCATAGCCCTCGTGGATGCCAGCGACCTGCGTGATTCGCGTGACACCCGCAGCGATCAATGTACGTGCCAGTTCGCTGATTTGGCTGTCGCCGCACACCAGCGCACAGCTTTGCAGGACATTGCGCCATGGCAGCAACGTGGCAGTGATCAGTGACCGGGGTACCGGATGCAGCAGTACGCTGCGAAACAGCGGTGAGGGCGTGAGTTGACGTTCATGCGTCCAGATCACCTGCCAGCCGGTGCGTGCCAGATTTCCCCGGTTTGCTCGGCGAAGCTGTGCCCCAACCGTGCCATTTGCATGTGCGTGGTGATTTGCGCGGCCTCCTGCAGCGTCGGCAACAGTGCCGGCCAATGCCCGGCGCGGCGTTCGAAGGCGGCAGACAAACGTTCCCCGATCTTGCGCAGTACCTGCGGATCGTCGCTGTCCACCAGCAACCACTGCGGGCTGGAACAGGCCTGCTGATCCAGCCGACAGACTTCGTCAGCCACGGCGTCCAGATTCTCCGGGGTGGCTGCATCGGGCGTCAGATAGACGAAGCTGATGCGGTGCCCCCAGTCGATCCAGCGACACCCGGCCGGAATCTGTTGGCGAATCGCTTGCAGGGCCGCTTCACCCCCCCAGGCCGCGACGCCATTGGCGTGTTTGCACAGTGATGCGATTTGCGCCGTACTCACTGGCAGTACGGCGATATAACCAGCCAGTTGGCCGCTCGGATCGCAGTGCAGCAAGGCGCCGAGCAGGCGGGCGGTCAGCCCTTCATCGCTGCTGCTGGGGCGCAACCAGTTGACGTTGCCGGCCAGCAGGCTTTCCAGCACCGCGCAGAACGCCAGCAACGGCGCGTTGCCCGGCGTAATGTGGACCACCAGGCCAAGCGGGCTCCAGCGTTCGAAACGTGCTTGCCGATAATCGATACGGCGCAATGAGTCGGGCTGCGCGCCGAGTTCGCGCAGCAGTTTGCTGTGTAACGCCTGCGGCTCGCAGAAGTCGATCAATGCCTGGCGTTGCTCGGCATCGAGTGGCAGTGCGGAGTCGGCGCTGCGCAGTCGTTCTGCGAAGTGAGTGGCAGCGTGGATGACCGTGCTGCTTTGCAGCGGGGTAGCGAGGTGTTGCGCCAGATCGGCGTGAAGGCAGGCAAGCGCTTCGTCGAAGCTGAAAGCGTCGTGCAGTTGGCCGTTGATCAAGTACATATCAATGGCTCCCCAGCAATTGCGCAGCCGCCATGGCACAGCTTCTGCCGGCCGTGGTGCCTGCCCGGCCATGGAGTTCGAACCAGTCGCTGGCAAGTCCACAATCGCAACTCGTGCCAGGGTGCAGCGTTGCCAGATCGCTCATCACCACCGAGTGTGCAGGGCTGGAAGAAATGTAGGGCGAGACGAATCCGAGCAAGCCTTGCTGGCCATAAGGCTGAACGCAGAAGTCCGTCGGATTGCGTACGAACACCTTTGAGTAGACCGGGACATGGAAACGATGCCGGGCACATTCGATGTAAGGCACGGCGTGCTCCACGGCACCATAGCCATCGCGGCATCGGGATATTTCAATGCCCAGCTGACGATGGATGGCGCTGTACAACTGCTGCCTGGGGATTTCATCGGCGGCCCGGGTTTTCCAGCCGCCGCCGAAAAACACCAGCGACTCTGCAGGCAGCTCAAGGTCTGGCATGCAGAGGGCCTGCATGCGTTGCAGGGCCTGCCAGAGAAACGCCGGGAAGCCGAGGATTCGCACCGGCAGACCTTCTTCGGCAAACGCCTGTAAGGCACTGATGACGCCGAAAACGTCAAACTGATGACCCTCGCCAGTGCTGCGCAGGGCGTAGACCACACGGTTGACCGGGGCGAAACGGCACAGGAACTGATCGGTGAACGAGGTGCCCAGGCTGATCCGGCCTTGTGGCTCGTAGCTCAGCAGCAAGTAGTTGCAGGGCGTATCCGCGGTGTCCCAGCCGTAATGCCGAAATATCTGCGCAACCATCCATTGCGCACCCGCCAGACTGCGTTCGTCGTAACGCATACGGCTTTTCTGTCCGCTGGTGCCGGAGGATGTCAGTTCCAGTGCGTCCTCGCCGACGCTGCTGAGCAACAGTCGCTGCTTGAAAAAGTTGGCGAAGACAGGGGGCAATCGTGACCAGTCATCGAGACTGTCGAGATCATTGAGGTGCAGTCCGTTGGCATTGATCCAGGCTTCATAGCCGGGTGTTTGCTGGCAGTGAAAGCGGCTGATCTCGGCCATGGCCCGGTCGAACAACCCCGGCGGTACGGAGTCTTGACAGTAAGGGCGCGGCAATGCGCAGAGCGCGTCGCTTGAGGGTAAGTGAATCATCAATATTCCTTTATTGAGCTTTGGTAGAAGCGGCTTTGGCGTCGTGCAAGAACCCGTGCAGCAAGGGCAGGCATGTCAGGCCACCGAGGGCGGACAAGAGCGCAAAGAAGTCAAGGCGTGTGCCGCCGCCGATCGCGGCAATGAGTGAGGCGCCGAGGCCCATGACGGCGATGGAGATCATGCCGATCATGGCCGAGACCAACCCTTTGCTGTCCTCGGTACAGAACAGCGCCAGTCGATACAGAGTGGCGTTGCAGATGCCCAGTCCGACGCCGTAGAGCGCCAGGCTGGCCACCACCGGTACGGGGCCGGCAGCCAATAATGCGCAACCGAGCAACGCCACGAGCCCCATGCACAGCGGCCAGAGGCCGATCCTGATCAACTCGGGCAAGGCGTGCGTGACCAGTAAGCGGTTAAGAATCAGGTTGCCGACGATGACGGCGGAGAAAATCGGCATCTGCCACAGCCCGTATTCCAGTGGCGTCTGGCCCAGCAGCTGGATCAGCAGTATCGGCGACAGGCCGATCCAGGCGATCAGGGGGAGGCTCATCAGCCCTAACGCAAGGCTCGCACCGAAGAACCGGCGATTGCCGAGCAAGGCAAGGTAGCGCTGTCGCGTGCGTTTCAGGGAAAAAGGTATCGGCGCCTGATGTTGCCCATCACGACGTATGACGCCCACGGTTTCCGGCATCCAGGCGTAGAGCCCCAGCCAGACCATCGCTGCGACAAGGCCTAACGCCAAAAACAACTCGCGCCAGTTCAGCCATTGCAGAAGCAGGCTGCCCAGCAACGGCCCCAGCAACGGTGACAGCAGCGCGACATTGCCGAGCAAGGCCATGAGACGTACGGCATCAGCCTCGCAGAACACCTCCTGCAGTGCCGGATAACTGACCGAAATGACGAAGCCCAGTCCCATACCCTGTAGCAGGCGCAACAGATTGAAAGCTTCAATGCTGTGAGCGGCAAAAGCGGCCGAACAGGCCACACCGAATATTGCACATCCGATCAATAACAGGCGTCGTCGCCCCCAACGATCAGAGAGCGGCCCCATCAACCATTGCAGGCAGATACCCCCCAGCAAGTAGAGATTGAAGGCGTTGGGAACATGTCGAATGTCGGCCTGAAGTTCTGTCGTGACATCCAGCATGGCCGGCATGACCAGGTCACTGGCCATATACGTCAGCAGTTCAAACGCAGTCAGTGCCAGACAAAATCCGATAACCTGGCGTCGCCCGATTGTTATAAGTGTTCTCTGCATACACATCCTTGTCTGTGTGTGTTGAAAAAGGCATGCAGAGACTAGAGCTAGCCAAGTGGCTGACCTAGTTGTTTGCTAAGACATTAAATTTCAAATGCTTGCAGCGTATTAGTTGGATCCAAAAACAGCGGAAGATAAATACGCTCGAAGGTCGGTGGAATGAAAAATGCCCGCACAGGGGCGGGCATTGTTTATTTGAGTGAACTAACGAGGTGAATGCAGGGTGAATCTTGGACGAGCGGGCAGGGCGAAGTATTCACACTAACGATGCTGGTAGTAGCCAGGGCCTCCCCGGTCGTAACGGTGGTGGTCGTCATGCCAACCGCCGTGGGGGAAGATGATGCATCCACTCAGGGTCAGCAGGGCTAGAACGGGAATCAGCCAGGTGATTCGACGCAACATTTGAAAAATCCTCATGGTGATGCCGTCATGAAGCCAAAACTCTTCATCGGCTGTAACATGAGACCCCGTTTGTCACGGCGCATCCCCGTAAAACGGTAAGCGCATGGCATGCAAGCGGATACAAACCGGATACATTCCAAAGTTTCAGGAAACCGTAATGACCCAGAAGCAACGCTTGATTTATTCGATTGTGATCGCCGTGTCCGTACTGGCGATCATGCTCGGTCTGTCCTGGCTGCAAAACGCCGGGAAGATCGATGAAAAGACCTTTCAGTACATCGCCATCGGTGTGGCGGTGGTCGTGGTGGTGATCAACGGCGTGATGCGCCGCAAGGTCAAGCCCTGACGGCGTTCGTTACACGTTTCAATCGTTGTTGAGGACGGCAGCAGCCTGTGGATGCAGGCTGTAGCTCTTGTCCGCATTGAAGGTGATCACACCTTCGGCGCACAAACGCTTGAGCACTTCGCGTACGCTGAGGAAGGACAGCGGAATATCCAGATCCAGCAATTGGCTGTGGACACCGCGTACCCCCAGGCGACGGTCGCTTTGCGCCGCCAGCAGCAGCGCGTCGATGACTTTCAGGCGAATCAGGCTGGTGCGCAGACCGAAACTCTTCAGCAACAGGCGAATGCGTTCGTTACCGTGACGTTCGCCGCGTTGCCCGAAATCGCTCGCGTGTGGGCTCATGGAAGCTCCTTGGGGGGCCTGGCTACCGTCCATTGGTAGGTGCGAGTTGTACATGCGATTACTCCTTTTCAGAGCCTGATCGGGAAAGGGTTTTCTTGCTCTCTCTAAACAAGACGTTTGAGCACGACAAATCATGAAAGAAAAAATGTAGAAAATTTGTCGCCGATTTGTCTTCTCTCCGTGATTGCGAGACAAATCTTCGTGAGTCGCGGTAAATCTTTTTCCCTGATCTTCGTTACCTGTGGAGTCTCCCTGCGCACGGATGCGTTGCGCCCTCAGGTTTTGATATTCGATCAGGAGTTACAGTGACCATTCTTTCCAGACGATTGACCGGACTGGCCTTCGCCGGTGTGTTTCTTGGATTCAGCGTGTCGGCCTATGCCTTCAGCCCGAGTTCATCGGCCGAGACCGGTACCGAAATCCGTCGTACCGGTTTTGGCGTACCGCATATCCGCGCCCAGGATGAGCGAGGCCTGGGCTTTGGCATCGGGTATGCCTATGCACAGGACAATCTCTGCCTGTTGGCCAACGAGATCGTCACGGTCAACGGCCTGCGTTCGCGCTATTTCGGCCCGGACCAGGTGACTGTCGAAGCACGCCCGAACCGCGTCAGCGACGTCTTCTTCACTTGGCTCAATCCCCCCGAAGCAGTCAACACCTTCTGGCAGGCGCAACCGGCCCAGGTGCGTGATCTGGTCGAAGGTTACGCTGCCGGCTATAACCACTATCTCGCCGAGCGACGTCAGCAAGGCCTGCCGCAGCAATGTCAGGGTGAGTGGGTGCGCGATATCACCTCGGCAGACCTGGTCAAGTTGACCCGTCGACTGTTGGTTGAAGGTGGTGTCGGACAGTTCGCCGAAGCCTTGGCGGGCGCGACACCGCCGCAGGCGACTGCGCAGCGTGTCCAGGATGCACAGGCCTTTCAGCTGGCTGATACACGTCAGCAGCGATTTGCCCTCGATCGTGGCAGCAATGCCCTGGCGGTGGGCAGCGAGCGTTCTTTCAACGGTCGCGGCATGCTGCTGGCCAACCCGCATTTTCCGTGGGTCGGCGCCATGCGTTTCTATCAGATGCATCTGACCATTCCCGGCAAGCTGGATGTCATGGGCGCAGCCTTGCCGGGCCTGCCAATGATCAATATCGGTTTTAACCAGCATCTGGCCTGGACCCACACGGTCGATTCCTCGAAGCACTTCACGCTGTATCGTCTGCAACTGGACCCGAAAGATCCGACGCGTTATCTGCTCGACGGCAAATCGTTGCCGATGAGCAAACAGACGGTGACTGTCCAGGTCAAGCAGGCCGATGGCCAGGTAGTGCCCGTAGCGCACGATATTTACAGCTCGCAGTTCGGCCCGGTTGTGCAATGGCCCGGCAAGCTCGACTGGAATAATCAATTCGCTTACAGCCTGCGCGATGCCAACCTCGACAATGACCGCGTGCTGACGCAGTGGTATGCGATGAACCAGGCTTCCTCGCTTGAGCAACTGCAGGACTCGGTGCACAAGATCCAGGGCATCCCGTGGGTCAATACCCTCGCTGTGGATGACAAGGGCCAGACGCTGTACATGAATCTGTCGGTGGTGCCCAACGTCAACGCCGAGAAACTGGCCAAGTGCAGCGACCCGCGCGCCGGGACGCAGATGATTCTGCTCGACGGTTCCAACAGCGCCTGCGCTTGGGACGTCGACCCGCAAGCTGCACAGAAGGGCATTTATGCGTCCAGCCAACTGCCGCAACTGTTGCGCAAGGATTTTATCCAGCACTCCAATGATTCCGCGTGGCTGGTCAACCCGGCACAGCCGCTCACCGGCTTCTCGCCACTGATCAGTCAGGACGGTCAACCGTTGGGCATGCGTTCGCGGTTTGCGCTGGATCGCCTGGGCAGCCTGAGTAAAAAAGGTCCGCTGGGAGTGAAGGACCTGCAGCAGATGGTCATGGACGATAAGGTGTATCTGGCGGCCCAGGTCGTACCGGATCTGCTGAAGTTCTGCGCCGCTGACCTTGGCGCCGATGCCAGGACTCTGAAACCGGTCTGCACCAGCCTGAAGGAATGGGACGGTCGCGCCAATCTGGACTCGGGTCTGGGTCTGGTGCATTTCCAGAACATCATGCAGGCAATGCAACATTCAGCGGATATCTGGCGCGTCGCTTTCGATCCGAAAGACGCGCAACACACCCCGCGCGGTCTCGCGGTCGAGCAGCCGGCCGTGGCACAGTCGCTGCGAGAGGCGATGCTGGCTTCGGTCGCAGCGACGAACAAGATGGGCCTCAAACCGCAAACCCGCTGGGGCGATATCCAGGTGGTCAGCAGTGGCGGGCAACAGACACCGATTCATGGCGGGCCGGGTCAGCTGGGGATCTACAACGCCATCCAGAGCGTGCCCCGCGAGGACGGCAAGCTTGAGGTGGTCAGCGGTACCAGCTACCTGCAAGTGGTGACGTTCGATGAAAAAGGGCCGCACGCGCAGGGCCTGCTGGCGTTTTCGCTGTCGAGCGATCCGGCATCGAAGTATTCGCGGGATCAGACCGAGGCCTTTTCGAAGAAACAATGGAGTGTGTTGCCCTTCACCGAGCAGCAGATCAAGGCCGATCCGCAGTATCAGGTGCAGACCATTCGCGAGACGCTGGACAAGGCGGGGAAAGTAGCCGCGCAGTGAACTGCTGCGTGACCTGAGAACAAACTGAAGGCCGCATCCCGCAAGGGGCGCGGCCTTCAGCTTTTTGGCGGTTGTTGTGGCATCGGGTTGATCACTGGGTTGCCTTCCTTGTTGCGCGTCAGGTAGACGGGCAAGACTTTGGGCAGGGAGTTGGCCAGGTTGTTCAACTCTTTGATGTTGTAGATGCCGCCCACTCTGATCGAACCTGTGCTGTTGTCGGCGAGCATCAACGGTCTGTCGAGGTAGCGGTTGATCAGGGGCAGGGCTTCATTGAGCGCCAGATTGTCCAGCACCAGTTTGCCGTTGCGCCACGCCAGCGAGGTATCGTTGGGATAGGTCTGGCTGATCTGCGGCATGTAGTCGCCCGGTTTGTAACGCGCCTGCATGGACGACCCCAGACGCAGGCCATCGCCTGGCAATGCGCGATTACTCGTCACCAGCACCGAACCTTCGATCAGGTTGACACGTACCTGGTCTTCATACAGCCATACGTTGAAGCGCGTACCGGTCACTCGAATATTGCCTTCGCCCGCTCGCACGACAAACGGGTGCGAGGCGTCGTGACTGACGTTGAAGAACACCTCGCCTTTTTTCAACGTGACTCGTCGTTCATCCTTGTAATTGCTGAAGGTCAAATCAGTGTTCAGATTCAACTCGATCTGACTGCCATCGCTCAGCGTGACCTGACGCACATTGTCGGTGGCACGCAGGTGCTCATAACTGTCGGGTACCCAGCCCAGATTCCATCCGGTGTAGGCCGCCAGCGGTAACGCGAGCGCGCAGACACCGGCCGCTATTGCGTACTGGCGCAACGAACGGGACGGTTGCTGAAGCGGCACGAGCGGCGCGGATTCCGGGCGTGGCAGATGTTCGGCGACGTCCCAGATTTCCAGCATGGCTTCATACTCGAACGCATGCAGCGGATGAGCATCGTGCCATTGTGTGAATGCGCGACGTTCTTCTTCCGTGCAATCCGCGGCGTGCAGACGCATGCACCAGTGCGCAGCGGCATCGGTGATCGCATCGTATTCGGCTTCCGAGAGAGTGTCTTGGGTCATTGACTCGTCCTGATTTCGCACATTCTAACCTTTGCGGGAAGTTGCCGAGAACATCGGTCATGGCATTTACCCATCAAAGTGGAACTTATTTTTCGCTCAGGCACCCAAAAAGCAGGACGCCAATGACTACTATCCACAAATGGAGTGAAAAAATGATCAAAAACGCGTTTGCTGCACTGATTGCCACTGCCAGTTTGCTGAGCGCCGGTGCTGCATTGGCTGACAGGCCCGGGGCTGGCTGGGTCACCATCGAGAAAGCCATCGCAATCGTGAAAACCAAGGCCAGGTATGTCGAGGTCTACGAAATTGAAGCCGACAACGACGGTTACTGGAAAGGTGAAGGGCGCAAGGCCGACGGCGTGGTTTACGAATTCCGCATCGACGGTGCATCGGGCAATGTGCTGCGCGATCAGAAAGACTGATTCCCAGGACCGCTGAAAAGGCGCAGGTCACGACCTGCGCCTTTTTTTTGCGTTTGTCAGGGCGTAACTGCCGGATCGAGTTGCCGGCCCATCTCGCAGATCAGACGCGCGATCGAGTCGGCGTTGTGCAGGATGACGTCGATACGTGCATTGGGCGAAAGCCGATCAAAAAACGCGTTGCGTGCGTCATCAATGGTTGGGCTGCCGGTGAGTGCGAGCAATTTTTTGCTCATGTTCTCAGCCGCAGGAAATTTGTCCAGATCGACGTACGAGCCGCGTTTCTTGCTCCAGCGCGCGAACAACTGATCTTTGGGCGTATTGAGCGACAGCGCCTTGTTCTGAAAATCTTCCAGTACATCCCTCATATCCCGGCCATAGGCGGTGAGCGTGTTGATCAGATCAGAAAACGGCCGGCGCGCTTCCACAAAGGCGAAATCCTCGGTGGCGGAGAATTGATGAGACAACTCG
Source organism: Pseudomonas tensinigenes (assembly GCF_014268445.2). Lineage (NCBI taxonomy): Bacteria > Pseudomonadati > Pseudomonadota > Gammaproteobacteria > Pseudomonadales > Pseudomonadaceae > Pseudomonas > Pseudomonas tensinigenes. The sequence continues at coordinate 3,653,620 of NZ_CP077089.1, read as the reverse complement.
TGAATCAATGTCGCCGCCTGAGCGTGGCCATCGACATCGAAGGGTACAGTCAGGTTTCCTTTGTAAAAACCGAGTTTCTGATCGAAGAAATGCTCGGTGAAGTGCACCATTTTGCGCCGGTCATTGACCAGCACGAACGCGATGGCGGATGACATGGCGGTGTTGGAGCCCACCACGAACCGTTCGGTATCCATCAGGTCATCGCTGGGGTCGACCAAGGCATTACAGATCGGCACGATGGCCTTGTGAAGCTTGGCCAGTAACGCTTTGTCGATTTGATCAACGCCGAAAAACAACCTGAGAAAACCTTCCAGACGGGTGCCCGGAACATTGGCTTTCAGCTGGGCCAGATTGTGCAGGCTGTTGAAGGCATAGAAGCGCGCCATGTCGACCGCTTGCTGGATTTGCAAGGCTTTATCGGGATGGCGGCGGCGAATCTCGTTCATGCCAATGGCTTCGATTTCAAGCAAGGCTCGGCGGATGGGCTCCACGGCGTATCGCTGGTGCAGTTTCGATATCGCTTTGCCGTAGTGAACCGCGTAGCGGTCTGGCGCGAGCAAGAGCCGCGAGCCACTCAATCGTAATGACGGCCCGGGCTTCTCATCGCCGAAGATCTGCCAGACGGCGCCCGGTTGGTCGACCTGATGAACCTTGCCGGCAATGGCCGTGTAAAGGCGTTTATTGATCGGATTTTCGTAGGTGCCGTTCTTCGCGTCACGCTTGAGGTCTTCAAGCGCCACGGCCGACGTTTCAAAAGGCTGCAACTCGGTGCGCGAGGGTGAGGTCATCCTGATCTGTGACCAGCTTGGCGCGACCAGCGCGGGCGAGCTTTCGACCCCGCTGGCGTCTTCGTCGGTGACTCGAGTGATTGGCGGTGTTTCAGTCGCGGTTTGTGCCGTTCTCGGGGGCGTGGCTTGCGTCGCTGCCGATGCCTCTGCCGTCAGGCGCCCCAGGCTTATCATTTGCACCGCACCGGCGATAAATGACTGCAATGCTTGCGTCCAATGATGATCCTGCAGATTTTCTGCCGAATCCTTGAAGTCCTTGTAGGCCTGCCACAGAAATGTCACGTACGAAAGTTTACCGGGCAGCAGACCCGAGATCAGACTGGTGCCTTTGCTGAACAGGTTTTTGGCTGCTTCCCAGTCGCTTTGAGCGCTGGCTGACGACTGGCCGTTCAGCAATTGCGGCAACAACTTGAGGTTGTCGCTGAAAAACCTTTGCAACAGGTTGCCGGTGATGGTGTTACCCGCAAGTGTCATTTCGCTGACCTCGCCAGCGCTTGACTGCAACAGCCCTCGAAATACCGATTGCTGTGCCGGCGGCAATCGACGAATCAGCAAGTCCTGAAAACTGCCTGGCGTATTGATGGCTGCGATCACACTCGCTTCGTCGGCAAACTCGCGAAATACGTCTTCTGCGTACGGGGCATACAGCACCAGCGGCCCCTGATGACCGCTGCCCGGGCCGATCATATACAGGCCCAGTGCTTCGACCGCAGTCGAGCCCGCGGTTTTGATCAGCGACAACGGATACACGATGGCGTGGGCGCCTTCGACCGTCTTGCGTGCGATGCCATCCGGGATGTCCAGCACTTGGCATACGTAGTCGAATGCGCTGGCAGACAATTGTTGTTGCAGTTTCAAACCATGAGCGTGCTGCAGCAGTTGCCAGGGCAGCTGTCGCAAGAAGCGCTGCTTGCGCTGCGTGGCCTCGGCATCGTCCGCAGAGAGGGCCGCGGTGATTTTTTGTGCAAATGTCGTCGGGATCTCCAGTGACAACAGCAGTTGTCTGACCGTCGCCGGATCCAGATTGGCCGGTAGCGGGGTAGTGGTCCTGGAGGCGACTTTGAAACCGGTGCCCTGAGCGATATTGATATGGTTGAGCGCAAACTCGGGCAGCGCGCGGGCAGGACCGGCCAGGGCGAGGTCAGGAATGATCTGGATGTCATTCGGATCGACCCGGCTGCCTGCAAATCGAGTGTCAAGCAGCGCCTTCAACCTCTGATGTACGTAGTCGGCCAGTGTAGGCAAACCGCTGAGATAGTCCTTATGGTCGACAACGCTGCGACGCCATTGCTCAAGCAGTTCGAGGTGCAACTGTTGCTCCTCCACCGGCGCCATGCCCAGCCAGGCAGGAAGTGACTGTTGTTGGTCGATAGCGTTGGCCAGATGAATAGTGCGCAGCAGATTGGTATCGATGGTCGTTTTTGTCAGGCAAGCAAGCGCCGAGGTCAATCCGGCCCGGCCTTTGAATCGCGCACGAACTTCTTCACAACGTGCAATGAAGTGTTCAATGCCGGACTGCACGCGGTTCTCCAGAACACTGTCTTCGATCAAGCGCAAGGTGCCCAGCGTGTATTGCCGATGGTACTGGCGCTCTTGAGGCAAAAGATTTTCCAGCAATGACAGGCGTCCAATCCTGTCTTCGAGCCGTTGACCCAGTGCCAACCGGGCAGCGCGAATGCTCTCGAAGGCTTCCAGGCCCAGTGCCGGAGTCCAGACCATCACTCTGCCCGAGTGCAAGTCGTCGAGGCCGCCGCGTTCGGTCAGCAAGAAGCAGTGGGCCAGCGACAAAGGCGCTTTCGCCTCAGGGGTTTTCAGCGTGAGTGACCAGGCATCGGGTCGAAAGCCGTTAAGTGAGTGCCGATTGTCGCGTCTGGTGTGATCGGGGTTGATCACGGTGTCGACGATCATCTGCTCGGCAGATTTCAGCGAGCCACTGAGCACTCGCAATGCCGCTTCTGCGGTCACGCCGAGAAAGAGTGAGTGGGCCAACCGTGATTTCATGTTTTCCAGATAGTGGCGTTGCTCTTCGATGTGAGTAACAGGCTGAACTTTGAAGGAACTGGCGATCAAGGGCTCGATGTCCTGGCAGGTTTTCGCCACCGCGGCGGCTTTCTGCGCGCGAACCTGCGATGGCTGTTGAACACCGGTCAGCACCGGCCGCGTTGACCAGCGGGCCGCGGTTTCCATTTCCAGCAACCGCTGATGAAGCATGGCGCGGATATCCAGGGCTTTGTCGAACAGGGCATGGATATCCACGCTGCCATCGCTGTGACGGGACACCTGCAAAGCGTATTCGATGTTCTGCCGCTGCTTGGTGATAATGGCCTCGAACAACACGTTGAAGATCTCGCCGCCGACGCTTTCTCCAGTGACATGAGGCCGGTCAAAGCCGATAAAGCGTTGGCGTTCTTCAAGGTTCAACAACCCGTACAGTTCGTCCTCGTGCCCGGCCGCATGGAACTTGCTCAATACGGTGTCCTTCAGATCCTGGTAATCCTTGAGTACCTGCAGACCCATGGTCGGCGTGTACAGGAAGGCGTTGGCGTGACTGATCATCAATGAACCTGCAAGCTCGACATAGTTGGGTTCGTACTCCCACAGACGCACGTTTTCGATGGTCGGGCGACGGGTCGGATAGGCTGCCGGACGAATCATCTGATGCAGGGTGGCAAACTGGCTGGCGTCGATGATGTTGGTTTCGCGCTTGATCATCAGTTCGGCACGGGCCTGTTCCTCAAGCGCCTCACCAAAGAATTTGCGCCTTGGCGCCCCCGTGGCAGAAGGCGCGTCCCAATAGCGCTCCATCTCGCGAAACAGCAGGACCCGCAATTTGTTTGCGGCCTGTTTGACGGCATCTTCCCAAACGCCCTGATCGTTATCGAACGGAGCACGCTGGGAATTGGCAAATTCATGCAACTGGCCCGCTGGCCAATCCTGGTTGCGGTAATACATCAGCACCGCTTCACTCAGGCTCACTGAATCGTGCCAGTGTCTGGCCGACCTGGCCGCCGCCACGGGGGCGCTGCCGTCAACGGGCGCATGGGTATAGAAGTTGACGCGAGTCAGCGCCTGATTGATGTTGGGTAAACGGACGCGCAACAGATCATCGAGGATTTTTTCCACCAGGGGTGTGAGCGCCGGCAGCCGCTTCAACTCATCAAGCATGGCCACGGCGTTTACTTGCTGGGCCGCGAGAATGTGGTTTTTCTGGCTTTCGAAGATGTCGTCTCTGATCGTTTCATACGTCAGCGTGCGGTGCGTCTGCTCGCTGACTTTGCGGCGTTGAGCGAGCGAAAGAAACGCCAGCAGCGGGTCCTCTTCCTCGGCCACCTGCAGGCGTTTCTCAAGCAGTGTCTTCAGGATCGCAAGGCTTTCGTATTTTTTGATGCCGTCGTACGGCGTGTACAGGATCGCACCTTTGTCGTCTGGGGTTTCGCTGAGGATAAAACTGCCGGCCAGCGGTATGGGCTTTGCCGCGCCGACTTCGATGTAAATGCTTTGCGCGAGCATCGGTGGAGATTGTTGATTACGTAGCGCGTGAGTGCTCAGCTTTACATGAGCCAGCCAGTCGAAGTCCTTGCTGTTGAGGCTGTGGATTTTGCCCAGTTCTTTCCAGAGACCGGGGAAGTTCAGGGTATCGGGGAACAGGAGCGGGGCAGCGGGCTCAGGCATTTCGAGTCTCGGTAATAGCGCGATGGGCGCCAGAAATGAGGCTCAAGGCTAGGCGCAAGGGATGGCGCTCAGGTGGTAGATAGTTATCGCTCGCAGTTTTTTGCAGTCGGCCAAGGGTTGACAGAGAGCAGGGGTGACGTGGTTAATCGCTGGGCAATTTGTTCGTACGCTGGTGTTCCCTCCAATAATTACTCTGGAGCTTCAGATGTCTGCGCCACACGATCATGTCTCTGCCGCCGCTTCGTCGGTGTTATCACTTGAAGCATTGACGCAACTGCTTGAAACGATTTTTTTGCGCCACGGCACCTCTGTCGATGTCGCTCGGGTGTTGGCCGCCAACTGCGCCGGAGCTGAGCGAGATGGCGCGCACAGTCACGGAGTGTTCCGTATCCCCGGTTACGTCTCGACTCTGAAAAGTGGTTGGGTCAACGGCCACGCCGTGCCGCAAGTCGAAGATGTCGCCAGTGGATTTGTGCGGGTGGACGCCGGCAACGGGTTTGCTCAGCCTGCACTGGCGGCTGCACGGTCGTTGCTGGTGGAAAAGGCCCGTGACGCCGGGATCGCCGTCTTGGCGATTCGCAACTCCCATCATTTCGCTGCGCTGTGGCCGGATGTCGAGCCGTTTGCCGATGAGGGGCTGGTGGCGCTCAGTGTGGTCAACAGCATGACCTGCGTGGTGCCACACGGCGCCGACCGGCCATTGTTCGGCACCAATCCGATTGCCTTTGCTGCGCCGCGGGCCGGTGCCGCGCCGATTGTCTTCGATTTGGCCACCAGCGCCATTGCCCATGGCGATGTGCAGATCGCCGCGCGCAAGGGCGAACGGCTAGCGGCCGGAATGGGCGTAGACAGCCTTGGGCAGCCGACCCAGGATCCGCAAGCGATTCTCGAAGGCGGTGCGTTGTTGCCGTTCGGTGGCCATAAAGGTTCGGCGTTGTCGATGATGGTCGAGTTGTTGGCGGCAGCGCTGACGGGGGGCAATTTTTCATTCGAGTTCGACTGGTCCAATCATCCCGGGGCGAAAACGCCATGGACCGGACAGTTGTTGATCGTCATCGACCCGAGCAAGGCTGCCGGGCAGAGTTTTGCCGAACGCAGTGGCGAACTGGTGCGGCAGATGCACGGCGTTGGGCTCAAGCGGTTGCCGGGTGATCGTCGGCATTGGCAGCGCAGCAAATCGTTGGCTGAAGGTATTGTGCTGGATGCGCAGACGTTGGCGCAGTTGCGTGAGTTGGCGGGGGAGATCGAAAGGCCCTCACCCTAGCCCTCTCCCGGAGGGAGAGGGGACTGACCGAGGTGAATGGGAGATGTGCGCCGACGTGAGAGATCGAGCTGAACTCGGGTTTTGAAAGCCCAGAACTGGTTCAAAACCGGCAAAAAAATGCAGGCATAAAAAAGGCGAACCCCGCGGGTTCGCCTTTTTTGTGTGCGTTTGACTCAGCGACGGCCGAGCAGCAAACCGACCACCAGACCGAAACCGGCGGAGATCGCCACGGTCTGCCATGGATGACCGCCGATGTAGCTTTCGGTGGCATCGACCGCCGGTTTGGTGCGATCACGTACGCTCGAGACCGAGTCCAGCGCCTGCTGCAGTTTCAGGGCGATTTGTCCGCGCAGCGTTTCCGCTTCTTCGCCGACCAGTGAGGCGCTGCTCTTGAGCAGTTTGTCCGACTCTTGAATCAGAGCCTGAAGTTCGCTGAAGGCCTGATCCTTGATTTGATCTTCGGCGGCTTGCACGGCGGATTTGCGGGCCATTAGGTGACTCCTTGCAGTTGAATGGACAGTGATCAATGGAGTGTGGCGCTGAGTAAAAAGTTGCACTGAATTTAGGTCAGAAACAAAAACCTGCGCGGGAGATTTCCGTCGAGCGTGTAAGATGTCGCCATTTTACGCAGCAGGATAATTCCCCATGAGTTTCAATCTGGCCGACAAATCCCTCGCAGAGCGCGCTGCGCTGGAAGACGAGAAATCCCGTCTGTTCGAACTCTGGCAGAACAATCTGGGCAAAGCCAAAGGCGAAGCCGCGCGTCTGTTCGGTGAGCGCGGCAAGCGCAAGGGCAAGTGGGCCGAGTGGGTCCGCGCCGAACTGGACGGCATGTCGCCGCCGGAGTTCGCCAACATGGTGCGCAGTGAAGTCAATCGCCTGATGGCCGCCAACAAGTAACACCTCAGGTGAACGTCGCGGCAATCGCCTCGCGCACTTTGACCACCACCGGATCGATCTGCGTGCTGGTGCGCCAGCCCAGTTCGATCGGGTAACGCGGCAATTTCAGTGGACAGGGCAGCAGCGCCAGACCGCTGAGCGCGGCGATACTTTCGGCAGCATGCGTCGGAATTGTCGCCACCGCGCGACTGCCCTTGAGCAGGTACGGCAGTGCGGCGAAATGCGTGGTCGACGCGCACACCCGGCGACTCAGGCCCAACGCCGCCAAGCCCTCATCGGTGATTCCGATAAAACCGCCGGACGACACCAGAATGTGCTCGCGGGCGACGAACTCCTGAAGATCGATCTGCTGCTGGCCGGGCGCCAGGCTCGCTGGATCGACCAGACACGCATAGCCACCTTCGCCCAATACCTGACGACTGAGCAACCGTTCGGCAAAACCACCGGCGGTGATCGCCAGGTCGATGCTGCGATCCATCAAGGCGCGAGCAACGATCTGGCTGTGGGTCTGGCGAAAGATCAGGCGCAACTTCGGTGCGCTGTGGGCAATTTCCTCGATCAGCCGGCGACCGTAGGCAATCTCGAAGTCGTCCGAGAGCCCTACGGTAACCGAGCGACCCTCGTATTGATTGGCTGCCGGGTCGACCATTGCCAGGCTTTGCCGACACTTGTTCAGCGCTTCACTGACCACCGGTTTCAATTGATTGGCCTTGAGTGTCGGTGCCAACCCGCGCCCGGTACGCACGAACAATTGATCGCCGTAGACATCGCGCAACCGTCGCAGCGCCGCACTGACCGCCGATTGCGTGACGCCCAGACGCAGCGCTGCACGGCTGGCGCTGGATTCTTCATGCAGGGCTTCGAGGACTTTCAGCAGGTTGAGGTCGATGGTGGTGATATTCATTTGGCTCATATCATTCAGCAGTGGACGGGGCTTTATTCATGATCGCGTGGCGCCGCAGAATCGGCAACCACTGAACCTGATGGAGTTACCGCGATGGCCAAATCAATCGTTGCTGCGCTGCAAATCGGCGCCTTGCCCGAAGGCAAAGACGCGACTCTGGAACAGATTCTCAGTTGGGAAGGCGCGATCATCGAATCCGGCGCGGCGCTGGTGGTGATGCCGGAAGCACTGCTGGGCGGTTATCCGAAAGGCGAGGGTTTCGGTACGCAACTGGGTTATCGCCTGCCAGAAGGGCGCGAAGCCTATGCCCGATACTTCGCCAACGCGATCGATGTGCCGGGCGCGGAAACGGAAGCGCTGGCGGCAATGTCGGCGCGAACCGGGGCAAACCTGGTAATCGGTGTGATCGAACGCGGTGGCAGCACGTTGTATTGCACGGCGCTGTATTTCGACCCGCAGGGCGGGCTTGTCGGCAAACACCGCAAACTGATGCCGACCGGCACCGAACGGCTGATCTGGGGCAAGGGCGACGGATCGACCTTGCCGGTGTTTGACACCCAGGTCGGCAAGCTCGGCGCGGTGGTGTGCTGGGAAAACATGATGCCGCTGCTGCGCACGGCGATGTACGCCAAGGGCATTGAAGTCTGGTGCGCGCCGACCGTCGATGAGCGCGAGATGTGGCAGGTCAGCATGCGTCATATCGCCCATGAGGGCCGTTGCTTTGTGGTCAGTGCGTGTCAGGTGCAGGCTTCGCCTCAGGCGTTGGGCGTTGAAGTCGCCAATTGGCCGGCGGATCGGCCGTTGATTGCCGGTGGCAGCGTGATTGTCGGGCCGATGGGGGATGTGCTGGCGGGGCCGTTGCGCGGGGAGGCGGGGTTGCTCACGGCTGAGATCGACACCGATGAGCTGGTGCGGGCGCGCTATGACTATGATGTGGTTGGCCACTATGCGCGGCCGGATGTGTTTGAGCTGTCGGTCGATGAACGCGCCAAACCCGGGGTGCGCTTCAACACATGACTCCAGCCTTATAGAGAACCTGTGGGAGCGAGCCTGCTCGCGAAAGCGGAGTGTCAGTCAACGAAAATATTGAGTGTGACGACGCATTCGCGAGCAGGCTCGCTCCCACAGGGGGGCCTCACAAGGCTACGTTTTTTGGCGTTGCAGCCATTCTTCACGAGTGATTTCCCACAGCTCCCGAGGGAAACGCCCACCGACAAAATCTCCTTCATCTGTCCGGATCAAGCGCATCCCCGCACGCTCCGAGAGCTTGCGCGAGCCGATGTTCGGCGCAGCTTTCGGTACGCGCATCACCGGGCGTTGCAGAACGTTGAACCAGTAATCGGTCACCACTGCGCAGGCTTCCGTCATCAATCCCTGACCTTGCCACGCCGGCGCCAGCCAGAATCCACGGTGGTTATCCGTCTGATCCATCAGGCTGATCTTGCCGATCAATTGCTCCGGTGCCGATTTCAGGCGAATCGTCCAGGCCCATTCCTTGCCCGCCGCGACCGCCGGCAAGGCAATGTCGCGCAGATAGGCGAGGGCAGCGTCCTCCGGATACGGCCATGGCACGGCCGCGTTCAGATAACGCACCACGTCCCAATGCGGAAATTCGCGCTGCACGGCTTCGGCATCGGCCAGTTGCAATGAGCGCAGGATCAGTCGTTCGGTGTACAGCGTCGGCATGTCTTCCATAAACCTGCAGCCTCCATAAGTGTCTTTAAGGAACAAGGCAGGCTAGCGCATTTTTACCAGGTAGCGGCAGTGGCCTTGGGCAGGCTGAGCTTGCCGCTGTCGACAAAGCGCATGGTGCCGAACAAGCCACCGGCAAGTTTGCCGCGCAGCACGTAAGGCAGGTTGTCGAGGGTTTGCGTCTGGCTCAGGCCCAGTGTCTGACGCAGGACCGAGAACGCCGAGATGCTCACAGGGACCGTGACGATGCTTTCGGAAAAGCGTGGGATCGAGCCGCTTTGATCGCTGACACCGGAGGCCAGTGAATGGCCGTTGACCTCCAGATCCAAGGCGATGCCGTTGTAGTCGATGGCCGTTTCATTAGGATTTTGCACGCGAATCTTGATGGCGAAACGCACTTCCAGATCCTGGCTTGGCAACGGTTCGAGGCCGACCACGTTGATGTTCACCGGGTCTCGGTTGGGGAACAGCGCACAGGCGCTGAGGGACAGCAGAAGCAGTGACAGAATGACGGCTTGGACGCGGCGCATAAACGGTCTCTCAACAAAAAAGGGCTGAACCGTTGCCGGCTCAGCCCTTTCTGTTAAAGGCCAGACGTCAGCGGTTCAACTGTGCGACAGCCGCCGCTGGGGCAGGTTCACCTTTGGCCGGCATGTCCGGGTTTTCCATGACCTGAAGAATAGATGCTTCCGGATCGAAATCGTCTTCTTCCAGCTCGATGAATTCTTCCGGCAGAAAGATGTTCAGCACGATAGCGCACAACGCGCCGACGGTGATCGGCGATTCGAAGATGTTGCGCAGCGCTTGCGGCAGCTCACGCAATACTTCCGGCACCGCCGCGATGCCCAGGCCCATGCCCAGCGAAATTGCCACGATGAGCATGTTGCGTCGGTGCAGGCCGGCCTCGGCGAGGATCTTGATCCCGGCCACCGCCACAGTGCCGAACATCACCAGTTCAGCGCCGCCAAGCACCGGTTTCGGCATCAGTTGCAGCACCGCGCCAATCATCGGAAACAGCCCCAGCAGCACCAGCAAACCGGCAATGAAGAAAGCCACGTAACGGCTGGCGACGCCGGTCAGCTGAATCACGCCGTTGTTCTGCGCGAAGGTCACCATCGGCATGCTGTTGAACACCGCCGCCATCGCCGAGTTGAGACCGTCGGCGAGCAGGCCGGATTTGATCCGGCGGATGTACAGCGGGCCTTTGACCGGCTGCCGGGAAATCATCGAGTTGGCCGTCAAGTCACCCGCAGCCTCCAGCGGCGACACGAGGAAAATCACCGCCACCGGCACGAACGCCACCCAGTCGAAGTTGAAGCCGTACTTGAACGGCACCGGCACGCTGACCAGTGGCACTTCAGGCATGGAGGCGAAATCCACGGTGCCCATCAGCCATGCGACCAAGTAACCGAGGGTCAGACCGATGACGATCGCGCCCAGGCGCAGGAACGGTACGTCGACGCGATTCAGCACAACGATGGTGCCGATCACCAGCGCTGCGAGGAAGATGTGGCTAGCCGCACCCAGATCAGGCGCGCCGAAACCGCCGGCGATGTCAGTCATTGCCACTTTGATCAGCGACAGGCCCATCAGCGTGATGATCGTACCGGTGACCACCGGGGTGATCAGCATGCGCAGCTTGCCGATGAACTGGCTCAGCACCACCTCGATGAACGCAGCGAAAAAGCACACGCCGAAGATCGTCGAGAGGATTTCATCGGTGCCGCCACCGCGCGCCTTGACCATGAACCCGGCACTGAGAATCACGCTGATAAAGGAAAAACTGGTGCCTTGCAGGCACAACAATCCCGAACCGACCGGGCCAAAGCGCTTGGCCTGAACGAAAGTACCGAGGCCGGAAACGAACAGCGCCATGCTGATCAGGTAGGGGATTTCGCTTTGCAGACCGAGGGCGCCGCCCATGATCAACGTGGGAGTAATGATGCCGACGAAACTGGCCAACACGTGTTGCAGCGCGGCAAACACGGTGGCGGTCAGGTGCGGGCGGTCGTTGAGGCCGTAGATCAGGTCGTTGTTGCGCGGGGCTTTTTCAGAGGCGGTCATGGTGTTTTGCGCGCCGCGAGGCGGGGCCGGGTCAGAAAATGGAGGCGCAGGATGCCGGAAGAGGGCGGCGAGGGCAACGAGCAATAACTGCCTGAAAGGTCAGGTTTTATTGGCCGCCATCGGCAAAAGCCTTGTAGGAGCTGTCGAGTGAAACGAGGCTGCGATCTTTTGATCTTGAAAAGCAGAATCAAAAGATCGCAGCCTGCGGCAGCTCCTACAGGGAGTTGAAGGCACCTGGTAAATCCCTATGGGAGCGAGCCGGGTCAGGCCACCGGGATGATCGGCAGGTCCAACGTCTGCGGGCCGGTAAAGCGAGGTGTGGCACTGGCAATCGTCTCGTGCGGAACACCGGCCGGCACGCTGCTGCTGTCTTCCAGCCGAGCCATTTGCTGTTCGCTCAGTTGCACCTCGAGCGCGCCGAGGGTGGCATCCAGTTGTTCGCGGGTACGTGAGCCGAGGATCGGAATCAGCGCGGTCGTCGAGCGGCGGGCTTTTTCGCGAAGCCAGGCGATGGCGACGTGGGTTGGGCTGGCGCCGATTTCTGCAGCTACGGCCAGCAACGTATCGAGCAGGGCGGTTTCGCGGGCGCTTTTTTCCGCGTGCACCAGCATGCCGAGTTTGCTCGCACGGTTGTTGTCATCGCCGCCGCGATACTTGCCAGTGAGGAAACCACCGGCCAGTGGCGACCACAGCGTCGCCGCCAGCCCCAGCGCTTCGGCCATCGGCAGCAATTCGCGCTCGGCAGTGCGCTCGGCGAGGCTGTACTCGACCTGAATCGCTGCAATCGGCGCGAAGCCGCGCAGTTCCGCCAGTACGTCGGCGCGGGAAATGCGCCAAGCCGGGAAGTTGGATAGGCCGGCATAGTGAATCTTGCCGGCCCGCACCAGGTCATCGAAACCGCGGAGGATTTCTTCCATGGGGGTCACGCCATCGGTGACATGGGCCCAGAACAGATCAATGTGATCGGTGTTCAGGCGTTTGAGACTTTCCTCCGCCGCGCGAACCATGTTTTTCCGGCTGTTGCCGGTGTGGGAAATACCGTCGGCCGGGGTTGTGCCCATGCTGTACTTGGTGGCGATCACCAGCCGATCACGTTCTGGCGCAATGAATTCGCTGAGCATCGACTCCGATTGCCCGCCCTGATAACCATTGGCGGTATCAATGAAATTGCCGCCAGCATCGAGAAACCCATCAAAGATCCGCTTGGCTTCATCACGTTCGGCACCGTGACCCCAACCGGTGCCAAAATTGCCGGCGCCCAACGCCAGTTCAGAAACACGCAGACCGGTCTTGCGGCCAAAAACCTTGTAATGCATGGCAACGCCCTCGATGGAAATTCGCTTGATATAAAAAATTACGATCGAAATATTACGCCAATATGATGTCGGTAATATTGGCTGTCAAGACGCTTGCCGCTCAACGGTCAGGTCTGTCATTACAGTCGTTCGGCTCCTGCCATTTTCTGACACCAGCCTCTGCTAAGCTCCGGAATCTTTTCCCTCCAGAGTCTGCCGATCGTGTCACGTACCACTCGTCTTTTGACTTTGCTGCAAGTGCTGCGCGGCAAGAAGCGCCCGGTCACGGCGGCGACTCTGGCTGCCGAGCTGGAAGTGTCCGAGCGCACGCTCTATCGCGATATCGCTGAGCTGGCCGCGCTCGGCGCGCCGATCCATGGCGAGGCGGGGATCGGTTATGTGCTGCGCAGCGGCCTGTTTCTGCCGCCACTGATGCTCAATGCCGACGAGACCGAAGCCATTGTTCTCGGTTTGCGCTACGTCGATCAGCGCGGTGACGAAGTGCTCGGCAAAGCGGCGGCGGATGCGCTGGCGAAAATTGCCGCTGTGCTCGATCCGCAGGCCCAGGAAGCGCTGCGCAATCCCACGGTGATGCCGGGCCCGCCGGGCTATGGTTTTCCGCAAAACGCCGTGCCGTTGAACGTGTTCCGCCATGCCATCCGCGACCAGGCCAAACTGCACATCGCGTACGCCGACGCGCAACAGGTGTCCAGTCAGCGACTGATCTGGCCCTTGGCGCTGGGCTTTCTCAATGAGGTGCGGATCATCGTCGCGTGGTGCGAATTGCGCGGCGCCTACCGCACGTTTCGCACCGACCGGATCAGCGCTGCCAGCCGCCAGGGCGAGGGTTATCCGGGACGGCGCAGCGACCTTTTGCGCACTTGGCGCGAGCAGATGCAACTGGATGAAAGCGGGCGGTTCACTCCTGACAAAAACTGACGCAACACTGTTTTAGGATGCTCGCAGAACCAAACAAAAGGAGCTGCAACCATGTCCCATCCCGTCTCTGCGCTGGCCCCGGCGATCGCTGCGTATATCGATGCGGCCAACACGCGCGATACCTCCAGGGTCGGCAGTTTTTTTGCCGAGGATGCCAACGTGTTCGACGAGGGCCAGCATCAAGTCGGCCCGCGAGCCATCGCGCAATGGATGCACGACACCGGGCAACGTTATCAACCACGGGTCGAAGTGCTGGACGTGCAGCAGCGCACCGGCAAGGTGCTGGTGCACGGGCTGATTTCCGGAACCTTTCCCGGCAGCCCGGCGCAACTGCGCTACACGTTTCGGTTGAACGAGCAGGGGAAAATCGCCCGACTGGATATTTCCCTGTAATCGGCGTGGCATACTGCCGCGCATGACTTTCGACTCCCCCCTCAGCGCCTGGCAACACGCCGTGCAACACAAGGGTTTCATCCAGGATGAAGCCCAGGAACACGCGGTCTGGGCACTGCAAAAATGCCATGAAGCCCTGCACGCCGGTGCCCGTTCGGTCACCGGCGTTTATCTGTGGGGGCCGGTCGGACGCGGCAAGACCTGGCTGATGGATCAGTTCTATCAGAGCCTGCGGGTGCCGGCGCGACGTCAACACTTTCATCGCTTCATGGGCTGGGTGCACCAGCGTTCGTTCCAGTTGACCGGGATTGCCGATCCGTTGCGAGCGCTGGCCAAAGAGCTGGCGGCCGAGGTGCGGGTGCTGTGCTTCGATGAGCTGTTCGTCAACGACATCGGTGACGCGATCATTCTCGGTCGGCTGTTTCAGGTGATGTTCGACGAAGGCGTGGTGATCGTTTGTACGTCCAATCTACCGCCGGACGATCTGTACGCCGATGGCTTCAACCGCGATCGCTTTGTGCCGGCAATTGCCGCGATCAAAGCGCATATGCAGGTGGTGGCAGTGAATGGCGCCGAGGATCATCGACTGCATCCGGGGGCGGGCCTGCAACGCTACTTTGTCGCCACGTCTGCGGTCAGTGCGCTGGACGTAGTCTTTCAGGCACTCACCGCCGGGCAACCGTCCAGCGGCGAACCGGTGGCGGTCGGGCATCGCCAGTTGAACGTGGTGCAGGCCAGTGAAACGGTGGTGTGGTGCCGCTACGCGGATCTGTGCGAGCAACCGTTCGCCGCCATGGATTTCATCGCGCTGTGCGACCGCTACACGGCTATTCTGTTGAGCGAGGTGCCGAACCTCAGCGCACAGAAACGCGAAGGGCGCATCGCGCGCGGCACTGAAGATGGCGCGCAACGGGTAGTGGCCGGTGACCGTGAGTTGCCGCAATTGTCGGTTCACGATGACGGTGTGCGGCGTTTCATCGCGCTGGTCGACGAGTGCTACGACCGCAAAGTGCCGCTGTACATCGAGGCGCAAGTGCCGATGGATGCGCTGTACACCGAGGGTTATCTGGAATTCCCGTTCCGCCGCACCCTCAGTCGCTTGCAGGAGATGCAGCTGCAGCGTTTTGCCGAAGCTTGAGTGAAGAGGGCGCCGACATGAGCCAAGCGTTATCCCATCATCTGCTGACCATGGCTTATCAGAATGCCTGGGCCAATCATCGCCTGGCCAAGGCCTGGTCGCAGCTTGGCGCGGCAGATCTGGCGGCGCCTCGGGTAAGCTTTTTTCCGAGCATTCGTCTGACCCTCAATCACATCCTCACCTGCGACTGGTTCTACGTCGATGCGCTGGAGCGCGAGCTGCGCGGGGCCGAGCCGCATCCTGACTGTTATGTGTTTTTCAACGCGGACGAACCGTTTACCGAGGGCGCGCAGCTGCGCGAGGAGCAGGCTCACGTTGATCGGCGGCTGATTGCTTATTGCGAGCAACTGCGCGATGCCGATCTGACCAGGATCGTCACCATTGCCCGTGATACGCCGCAGCACGACAGCCGTCTGCGCATGCTGTCGCATTTGTTCGAACATCAGATTCATCACCGTGGTCAGGTGCATGCGATGCTCAGCGATACTTCGGTGACGCCGCCGCAACTGGATGAGTTCTTCTGTGTCGGCGAGAGTGGCCTGCGCGCCGGGGATTTCGCCGAACTGGGCTGGACTGAAGAGTTGATTTGGGGCCACTGAAAAAGCCAAAGATCGTCCGATCGCGGCCCGAGCCCTCGGCAGCTCCTACACTCGATTATCTGTAGGAGCTGCCGAAGGCTGCGATTTTTTGATCTTGTGCATTTGCGGGTTGCCCGCCCGATCACCCCCGCGCTAATGTCAGGCAGCCTTTCAGTGCGCACTTTGCGCGCTGGGGCTTTTGTGTTTGGGGATGGAAATGGATTCCGCAGAGATTCTTGTGCTTCAAGCCAGCTACAGCAATCCAACGCACGCCGAGGCCATCGGTATCGTGCTCAATCATTACGCCGAAGACCCGATGGGCGGCGGTCACTCGCTCGATCCTGAGCTGTTGCGCCGGCTGCCCGAAGAACTGGCCCGACGCCCGCATGCGTTCAGCGTGCTGGCCTTTGTCGGTGGTGAACCGGCGGGGTTGGTGAACTGCTTTGAAGGGTTTTCCACGTTTGCCTGCAAACCGTTGGTCAACGTCCACGACGTGGCGGTGGTGGGCAAGTTTCGCGGTCTCGGTCTGAGCCAGAAAATGCTGCAGAAAGTCGAGGAAATCTCTCGTCAGCGCGGTTGCTGCAAGATCACCCTTGAAGTGCTTGAAGGTAACGCTGTGGCGCAGGGTTCCTACCGCAAGTTCGGCTTCGCGCCGGGCATGTTCGACCCGGATCACGGGCGGATGCAGTTCTGGATCAAGAGTTTGCAGGCCTAGAAGCCCCTCACCCTAGCCCTCTCCCAAAGGGAGAGGGGACTGACCGAGGTGTTTGGGCAAGGTACGCCGACCTGAGATATTGAGCCGAACTCAGGTTTTGGAAAGCCCACAAATCAGATCCTTCTCCCTCGGGCGAGGGGACTGGCCGAGGTGTTTGGGCGGGGTGCGCCGACCTGAGATATTGAGCCGAACTCAGGTTTTTGAAAAGCACACAAATCAGCTTCCTCTCCCTCGAGAGAGGGGACTGAACGAGGTGTTTGGGCGGGGTGCGCCGACCTGAGATATTGAGCCGAGCTCAGGTTTTGAAAGCCCACAAATCAGCTCCCTCTCGCTCGGGAGAGGGGACTGACCGAGGTGTTTGGGCGGGGTACGCCGACCTGAAACATCGAGCCGAACGTAGGTTTTGAAAAGCATGAAAATCGGCTCCCTTTCCCCCTCGCCCCTTTGGGGAGAGGGCTGGGGTGAGGGGGTTGGATCTTGCTGACCCAACCCAATCTGCGAACTCGCGACAGCATAAGGTCGAACACCCCCGCTCAATGCCCATAAAAAAAGGCGCCCCAATCAGGGCGCCAAACTGTCTTCTCCCAGGCCAGAGCGGAGCCACGGGAGGTCCATCGGTTGCTCGCTAAATCTCAGTCGCGATAGGACTCGGTCACTTGCGCGGTCTGGTCGGCGGGAACGCGAATTTCTTTCGCGTTGGCGTCGCTCTTCTGCTCGCTCTGGGCGTGCTGAACCGGGAAGTTGTCGTAGTAATAACGCATGCGCTCAGCGCCGCCCTCGGCGAAGACGCTGGCAGAACCCAGGGCAAACAGCCCGGCAAGGATTGCGGTAGTGATTTTCATGGTGCCTCCTACTGAACAAGTGGGAGCTGTTCGTCCATGAAGCAGATCTCGGAAGAGAGTCTGGGTGGCATGAATTAACACGGGGTTAACGCCGGTTCAGTGTAGGTTTTGCAGCATGTTGCGGGGCAATTTCAGACAGACGCGGCGCACATCAAGCACAGGTGCGCCGCACCCGAGAGGCGGAGGTCAGAGCTTCCAGTCGAGACTCAGAGTGACGGTGCGCGGGTCACCCCAGTACACGCCGTTATAGAAGCCGACGTTGTCGTAATACTTCTTGTCGAACAGGTTGTTGACGTTCAGTGACGCCGACAGGTGCCGGTCGAACTCGTAGCGCGACATCAGATTGACCACGGTGTAGGCGCTCTGGGCGATTCGTGCTTGTTCGGTGTCGTCGCCAACCGGTCGGCTCGACGTGCCATACACATCGCTTTGCCAGTTCACCGCGCCGCCCACGGTCAGCGCCTGCCATTCGCCCGGCAGACGGTACGCCGTGGACACGCGCAACAGGTTCATCGGCTGATTGGTATTGGTGCGCGCGCTGTCGCCGTTGACCGAGTGGGTGTAGGTGTAACCGGCGGTCATGTTCCAGCCCTGAAGGATTTCCCCGGACACTTCGGCTTCAAAACCGTTGACCTTGTTGCCCTTGCCGCCGGATTTGTAGAACTGCTCGCGGGTAACCGGATCCGCCGGTACCGAGTTATCGAGTTCGGCGACGTTATCCTGCTTGCTCCAGAACACCGCCGTGGAGAGGTTCAGGCGCTCCTCGAGCAGACTGCCCTTGATGCCCACTTCATAGTTTTTGCCAACCACCGGGTCGATGTATTTGCGATTCTTGTCGCGGTTGCCCTGCGGCTTGAAGATGTCGGTGTAACTCACGTACGCCGTGTATTCCGGGGTCAGGTCATACAGCAGCCCGGCGTATGGCGTCCAGACGTCGTTCTGTTTCTGGCTGGTGTAATCGACCTCGGTCAGTTGCCGATTGGCGTCGTAACTGTTGCTGGTACTGGACGCTTGCCAGCTGCCATATCGGCTGCCGAGCACGGCGTGCAGATCATCAGTCAGGCTCAGGCGCGTGGCGATGTAGCCGGCTTTCTGCCGGGTATCGTCCTTCGAGCCGGTGAGGTCGGTGACGGTATCGCTGAACTTGGCGATGTCGCCCATGTATTTCCAGTCGCGGATGGTTCCGTAATCCCTGGGACGCGCACCGGCAATGGTGTACGGGGAATTCGAGCGGCGCACGGCCTCACCGTAGCCGAACATCATTTCGTGCTCACGGCCCAGCAGCGAGTAGGGGCCGGAGACATTGAAGTCATACGCCTGCATTTTCTGCGTGCCGATCATGTGCGAGGTGTAGGCGATCATGCCGCTGCGGTCCGCTGCGGGAAAACCGGCACCACCGTAATAGACCTTGCCGTCGGTGTTGCTCTCGCGATGGGTGTACGCGGCTTTGAGGCGCCAGCCGCCGGCCAGTTGCTGATCGAGGGTGGCGAATGCGGTTTTGTCTTGCAGCGGCCAGGAACTCCACGACGTCGCCATGTTGGTCGAACGCCCGAGACCGGCCTTGCTGCCATCGGCATTCCAGTAGGGCACGGTGCCCCAGGATGAACCTTGCACATGCTTGTTCTGATAGTCGTAGCCGACCGCCAGCACGGTGGAATCGGTCAGATCCGCCTCAAGCACGCCATAACCGACCTCCCGTTGCAGCGCGTATTTGTCCTTGATCGACTGGTTGTCGCGATACGCCAACACCGTGCGCCCGCGCAAGCGCCCGTCGAACGCCAGCGGCCCGCCGACGTCGACGTAGCTGTAGTAATTGTCGTAGCTGCCGCCACTGACCCCGGCCAGCGCCTGCCACTGCGCGGTCGGACGCTTGCGCACCATGTTGATCGTCGCCGACGGATCACCCGCACCCGTGGTCAGCCCGGTGGCACCGCGCACCACCTCGATACGGTCGTAAATGATCGTGTCGGAGTCGGACTTCATGCGATCGAAGGTGTTGAGCATCCCGTCGATCTGGAAGTTGTTGATCGCATAACCACGCGATGAATAGCTGACCCGATCCGAATCCAGGTGCTGCACTACCACACCCGTGGTCTGGCGCATGGCCTCGGACAATGTACCGAGCTTGAAATCATCCATTTGCTGGCGCGTGATCACCGACACCGATTGCGGGGTTTCCTTGATCGACAGATTCAGCCGCGTCGCCGTGCTCATCGCGCCGGTGGTGTAGGACTCGGTGTTTTCGGTGGTGGTGCCCAGGCCTTGCGCGCTGACGTTGGTCGCGGCCAGCTCCAGCGCCGGATTGCCGGGCTGCTGCGGATTTTCGGCTTCGGTTTCAGCCAGCAGATCGGCGCTGAACGCAGCGCCGCACAGGCCGAGGGTGAGGGTCATGGAACGGGTAATGGGCGCGAACATCGCAGCCGACTCCTTGTCTTCGAGGGAAAAATTCCGTTTGTTCAAAGACGAAGGGTGCGGCTGGGATTTAGTATCAAACGAGAAATATTATTATTTGAAAGTGTTTCTGAGGTTTGACTCGACCTCGCTTGAAAAGCAAAAGATCGCAGCCTTCGGCAACTCCTGTACCGATCGATGTAGGAGCTGCCGAAGGCTGCGATCTTTTGACTTTGCGGGTATCAGACTCGCAAACGAATCTGCCGGCCCAACACATCCATCACATCACAGCCATCACGCAACAACATCGCGGCGGCGTGGGCCAGTTGCTGCACATCAGCGCCTTTGGCGGACGAGATGTCCAGACTGGCCAGACTTTCCATCATCTGCGTCACCGCCAGAAAGCGATTGGCCGCGCTGCTGTGCAGAACATCTAGCGGGGCTTCAGTCGAGATCAATAAAACCGGAATGTTGTCTTCGTTGTGGGTCATCGAAATGTGCGAACTCATGCTTCACCTCCGGCCTGTGCGGCATGCAAACCGGCGACGGAGGCCAGCACCAACGCGCGGGCGGTGCTGAGCATTTGCTGACTGGCCCAGTGCAGTGAACCGCTGTGTTCTGGGCGGGTGGCGGTGGGGGCTTGATGGGCGAGGGCTTCGGCGCAGTTGAGGTAGACGGAGGCGTGTTCGAGCGCGTCGAGAAGGGGGATGTCGGGTTGGACGGTGAAGAGGTGGTGAGCGACGTGGTCGCAGTGGGCGAAGGGTGTGGACATCGTGGTTGGATCGGTCATCGGTGCAGCCTCTTGGAAGTCGAAAACTGCCACTTCATCGCCGTCAAACGAATAGGTGGCAACTGTGTGCAGGTTGACGGACCGGTCCAAGACACCCGGCGCACCCGAAGATGCCCCGCACACAGTCACCATTGAGCAGTGCGTCGGACACAGGAGTGCACGCACACATTGGAGAGCAATGTGCGTCTTGGATTTTTCAGGCCGTCAAACCCGATCACGAATGAGTCGTGACAGGCGCGAGGATAGGGAGTGAGGGTAGGGCAGTCAACCGCTGCAGTATTTCCTTGAGGCGCACTTGCTTGCCTTCGAAGGCGGTGTGAGGACCAGGACTTGGGATGATTGCTGAAGGTTGACGTGGCGCATCGGCGACGCCCGACAAATTCGCCATGACAATGCTTCCGTGGCTAGCGGTAGCCATGAAAAAGGGGCCGTAAAGGCCCCTTCGGTTTTACTGCCCCACCGCATCCGCGACGGTTGGTGTCGGTTTCTTCGGCTTCATCAAACTGAAGTCGATCAACGCACGCTGGTCGGTCTGGTACGGATCGCCGATCAGCAGTGGCCGTACCTTGAAGCTGTCGCTGACCAGGCTCTTGCTGTGGTCGAGTTCATCGAAACTCAAACCGGCGAGGTCGGCCCAGGTGTGGATCAGGTGCGAGCTGCTGTACGGGCGATCGAGGTCGCCGGCGAAGTTCCAGTCGTGGTTGGCTTTCCACTTCGGTGACGCCCAAGCCATGAACGGAATGGTGTACATCGGCGCGGTCGGTTTGTTTTCGTTACGGCCCAGGGTCTTGTGGCCCACCGAGTCGAACACGTCTTCACCGTGATCCGAAAGGTACAGCAGGAAGCCGTTCGGATCGGATTTGGCGTAATCCTTGATCAGGCTCGACACGACGAAGTCGTTGTACAGCACGGCGTTGTCGTAGCTGTTGTAGGTCGGTACCTGGTCGTCACGCACGCCGGGCGGCACGCCGTTGCGGTCCTGGAACTTGTCGAACGTCGGCGGATAGCGGTACTGGTAGCTCATGTGTGTGCCGAGCAAATGCACAACGATCAGTTTGCGCGGCGCCGCATCAGTCAGGGCCTTGTTAAAGGGCTCGATGACGTCGCCGTCGTATTGCGCGGCGTTCTGGTTGCGGTTGTTGTTCAGGTATACCTGCTCATCGGCCTGTTCGGAGAACGTGGTGAGCATGGTGTTGCGCTTGGTCATGGTCTGCTGGTTGGTGATCCAGAAGGTTTTGTAGCCGGCCTGTTTCATCATGCTGACAAGCGACGGCGTGGACAGGTACAGATCCGGGTTTTCCTCGTCGGCAAAGGTCAGGACCTGCTGCAGCGCCTCGATGGTGTACGGACGTGGAGTGACGACGTTGTCGAACACCGCCAGTTGATCCTTGAGCTTGTCCAGTTCCGGCGTGGTGTTGCGCTGATAGCCATAAAGGCTCATGCGCTGACGGTTGGTCGATTCGCCGATCACCAGCACCAGGGTTTTTGGCTGATCGGCCGAGGCGTCCTTGAGGTTTTTCAGCGGCGGGATCTTGCTCACGTTGTGCAGCATGCCCTGCATGTCGGCGAGGGTTTCCTGGTAACGGTGATAGGCCACGACCATCTGCCATGGCACCGCCGGCTCGATGCGGGTTTCGAATTTCTCGAAGCCTTGGGCGAAGGTGCCCATGCGCATGGTTTGTTTGACCAGCGGATAACCGATCACCGCAATCAGGATGGCCATCGCCGCGACGAATGCGCGGCCACGGGGCATGTACACCGGGCGCAGGCGAGTCCACAGAAAGTAAGCGAACGCGGTGTGCGCGAGGAACGCCGGCACCATCCACCAGGCAAAGTACTGGGTCATGTACTCGCCGGCTTCGGACACGTTCGACTCGAACATGATGAAGATCACGCTCTGGGAGAATTCCTGCTCATAGATGAAGAAGTAGCCCAGGCTGGCCATCGAGCACGCCCACAACACCACGCCGATGATGGCGGCGAGCAGTTTGGTGCGTTTGGGGAACAGCAGCATCGGCGCCAGCCAGATCGCGCTCATGACGAACGCCTGACGGAACCCGGTGAAGCCGGAGGTACCGGTCAGCTGGATCAGCAGTTGGGTGATACCCGAGAAGTACCAGAAGAATACAAACAGCCAGAGAAAACCGGCCCAATCGAAACCTGTCGCAGTCGTTTTGCTGCGTTTGAACAATGCCATTCGGCGCTCCAGCTCACTCGTTACAACCACCGCCGGAACATCCATGAAGCCGACGAACGGAGGCCGTACACGCAGGTACGGCCAGAATGGGGCGGAGTATTACGAAGAGAATGTGAAAGTTTTGTTAAGCGGCGCTTTTGCCGTGGGGCATGCGGCCAGAGGGTAGCGTGTCGGGAACAGCCGCTGCCGTTCCCGAATCAGGCGGGGGATCAGGCGTGGGGATGACGCTGAACGACCGGCAAAGGTTGCGGTTGCGCACCCTGGGTCAACAGGCGCAGTTGCGCCAGCTCCTGCTTCAACTGGTCGCGTTCGTCTTTCAACTGGCGCAATTCATCGCGACGAATCGTCACGTACAGGGTTTGTGGCGGCATTGCTGTGTGTACTGTGCCCATTGCTCACCTCGCAAATGGCGTGCATCAACTGTAGGTCGTCCCGGCTTGCGGTACAGATCTACTATCGGCGCCGATTTTGATTTCTTTTGCCTGTGAATGGAACTTTTTTATTTTTCATGGTCGGTGTGTCTTCTGCATGATTCGGGGCGTTATCAGTCTGGATCGGGCACAATGCCCGGAAACTTCATCGCAACGCTCTGGACTAACCTCCATCAGTCGCGTTGGGCTATAACCAATGACACACATTTATTTGTAGTAAGGAGCATCAGCACATGCAACTCGGGATTATTGGACTGGGCCGCATGGGCGGCAATATTGCGCGACGTCTGATGCTCAACGGTCACACCACCGTTGTTTACGACCGCAATACCGCTTTCATCGATAACCTGGTCGCCGAGGGCTCCACTGGCGTCGCCGATTTGCCGGCACTGGTTGCCGGCCTGGCCAAACCGCGTGCGGTCTGGGTCATGCTGCCGGCCGGCGCACCCACCGAAGACACCATCAACACCCTGAGCACTTTGCTCGAAGCCGGCGATACCATCATCGACGGCGGCAACACCAACTATAAGGATGACATTCGCCGGGCCAAGACTTTGGCCGAAAAGGGCCTGCACTACATCGACGTCGGTACTTCCGGCGGCGTTTGGGGCCTGGAGCGCGGCTATTGCATGATGATCGGCGGCGACGCTGAAACCGTGCAGCGCCTCGATCCGCTGTTCGCCGCACTGGCGCCGGGCATGGGTGACATCCCGCGCACCAAGGATCGCAAGTCCGATGACCACCGTGCCGAGCACGGTTACATCCACGCCGGTCCTGCCGGTGCCGGGCACTTCGTGAAGATGATTCACAACGGCATCGAGTACGGCATGATGGCCGCTTTCGCCGAGGGTTTCGACATCCTCAAGACCAAGTCCAGCGAACGCCTGCCGGAAGATCAGCGTTTTGATCTGAACGTCGCCGACATCGCGGAAGTGTGGCGCCGTGGCAGCGTGGTGTCGTCGTGGTTGCTCGACCTGACCGCCGATGCACTGGCCAGCGATCCGAAACTCGACGGTTTCTCCGGCTCCGTAGCGGACAGCGGCGAAGGTCAATGGACCATCGAAGCGGCCATGGAACAAGCGGTGCCGGTCCCGGTGCTGTCGAACTCGCTGTTCTCGCGCTACCGCTCGCGCGGTCAGGGCACGTTTGGCGACAAGATTCTTTCGGCCCAGCGCTTCGGCTTCGGCGGCCACGTGGAGACACCGAAGAAATGACCCATACGATCCGCAGAAAATCCAAGGCAGAACCCGCTCCACCGACCACGCTGTTTCTGTTCGGTGCCCACGGCGACCTGGTCAAGCGCTTGCTGATGCCGGCGCTGTATAACCTCAGTCGCGACGGCTTGCTTGACGAAAATCTGCGGATCGTTGGCGTTGACCACAACGCCATTACCGATGAAGCCTTCGCGCAGAAGCTCGAAGACTTCATCCGCACCGAAGTGGCGGCGAAGGTCGGCAAGGGCGATCAGATGCTTGATCCGGCCTTGTGGGCCAAGCTCGCCAAAGGTATCAGCTACGTCCAGGGCGACTTCCTGGACGACAGCACTTATTCCGCGCTGGCGGCGAAAATCGCCGACAGCGGCACTGGCAATGCGGTGTTCTACCTGGCCACCGCGCCGCGTTTCTTCAGCGAAGTGGTGCGCCGACTGGGCAGCGCCGGTTTGCTTGAAGAAACTCCGGAAGCGTTCAGAAGGGTGGTGATCGAGAAGCCGTTCGGCTCCGACCTGCACACCGCCGAAGCGTTGAACGCTTGTCTGCTCAAGGTGATGTCCGAGAAACAGATCTATCGGATCGACCATTATCTGGGCAAGGAAACCGTGCAGAACATTCTGGTCAGCCGGTTTTCCAACAGCCTGTTCGAAGCGTTCTGGAACAATCATTACATCGACCACGTGCAGATCACCGCCGCCGAAACCGTCGGCGTCGAAACCCGTGGCAGTTTTTACGAACACACCGGCGCACTGCGTGACATGGTGCCCAATCACCTGTTTCAGTTGCTGGCCATGGTCGCCATGGAACCGCCGGCGGCGTTCGGCGCCGATGCGGTGCGCGGCGAGAAGGCCAAGGTGGTCGGCGCGATCCGCCCGTGGACGACTGAAGAGGCGCGGGCCAACTCGGTTCGCGGCCAGTACAGCGCCGGCGAAGTCGATGGCAAGTCACTGAACGGTTATCGCCAAGAGCCCAATGTCGCACCGGACAGCAGCACCGAAACCTACGTCGCGCTGAAAGTGATGATCGACAATTGGCGTTGGGTTGGCGTGCCGTTCTACCTGCGCACCGGCAAGCGTATGAGTGTGCGCGACACGGAAATTGTTATCTGCTTCAAACCGGCACCGTACGCGCAATTCCGTGACACTGAAGTCGATGAGTTGCAGCCGACGTACCTGCGCATCCAGATCCAGCCGAACGAAGGCATGTGGTTCGACCTGCTGGCCAAACGACCGGGGCCGGCGTTGAACATGGCCAACATCGAACTGGGCTTTGCCTACAAAGACTTTTTCGAAATGCAGCCGTCGACCGGTTACGAAACCTTGATCTACGACTGCCTGACCGGCGATCAGACGCTGTTCCAGCGCGCCGACAACATCGAGAACGGCTGGCGCGCCGTGCAACCGTTCCTTGATGCCTGGCAACAGGACGCGAGCGTACAGACCTATGCTGCCGGTGAAGACGGCCCGCAGGCCGCCGAAGATCTGCTGACTCGCGATGGCCGCGTCTGGCATGGCCTCGGATGAGTGACTTGCCGAAACAACCTGTCCGCTTTCTGCTCAGTGACATGGACGGCACGTTGCTGCTGCCGGATCACACGCTGAGTCAGCGCACCATTGACGCGGTGCGTTCGCTGCGTGAGGCGGGCGTGCTGTTCAGCCTAGCCACGGGGCGACCACCGAAAGCCATGCTGCAGCAGATCGAGGCCCTGGGCGTTGATCTGCCGACAGCGGCGTTTAACGGTGGAACCATCGTCAATCCGGATGGCAGTTTGTTGGTCGCGCATTACCTGCCGGCGAGCACCGCGCTGATTGCGCTGGCAACGTTTGCCGATCAGCCGGATGTGGAAATCTGGGTGTTCAGCGGCGGTGACTGGCTGCTCAAGGATCCGCACGGGCCGATGGTGCCGCGCGAGCAGCATGGCCTCGGTTATCCGCCGGTGGTGGTCGAAAGCTTCGAGCCGTATCTGCAGCGCATCGACAAGATCGTCGCGACCAGTAACAACACTGAGCTGTTGATCGAGCTTGAGGCGCGCCTGTTGACCAAGGTCAAAGGCATGGCGCAAGTGTCACGCTCGCAACCGGTGTATCTCGACGTCACGGCGCTGGAGGCGAACAAAGGCACGGCGCTGGCAACTCTGGCCGAACATCTCGGTATTCCATTGGAGCAGACAGCGGCCATCGGCGATGGCGGCAATGATCCAGCGATGTTCCATTGCGCAGGGCTGTCGATTGCCATGGGCCAGGCGGAGGAGGCGGTGAAACGCCAAGCCGACGTGGTCACAGCGCCGAACACCGAAGACGGCGTGGCCCTGGCGATCGAAAACTACATCCTCCCTCGCTGAAAGCACGCAAAACCAAATGTGGGAGCGAGCCTGCTCGCGAAAGCGGTGTGTCATTCAACGAATCTGTTGTCTGACACTGCCTCTTCGCGAGCAGGCTCGTTCCCACAGGTTTATTCAGTGCTTGTCAGAGCCGGTAGCCCAAGCGATCGAGAAATACATCCTTCCTCACTGACACCACCCAAAAACAAAGGTGGGAGCGAGCCTGCTCGCGAAAGCGGTGTGTCATTCAACGAATCTGTTGTCTGACACACCCTCTTCGCGAGCAGGCTCGCTCCCACAGGTTTATGCAGTGTTTGTCAGAGCCGGTAGCCCAAGCGATCGAGAAATACATCCTGCCTCACTGACACCACCGAAAAACCAATGTGGGAGCGAGCCTGCTCGCGAAAGCGGTGTGTCATTCAACGGATCTGTTGTCTGACACTCCCTCTTCGCGAGCAGGCTCGCTCCCACAGGTTTATGCAGTGCTTGTCAGAGCCAGTAGCTCACGGCATACCAGCCCAGCAGGCCCATGACGAAGGTGTACGGCAGCGCCATCCACACCATCCGCCCATACGACAGACGCACCAGCGGTGCAATCGCTGAAGTCAGCAGGAACAGAAACGCCGCCTGGCCATTCGGCGTCGCGACACTCGGCAAATTCGTACCTGTATTGATCGCGATCGCCAATGTCTCGAAGTGCTCGCGGCTCATGTGCCCGGCAAGGAACGCCTGTTTCACTTCGGTGATGTAAATCGTCGCGACAAACACATTGTCACTGATCGCCGACAGCAGGCCGTTGGCAATAAACAACATGCCCGGTTGTTGCTCGACCGGCAGGGCGAGCACCCATTGAATCAACGGCGCAAACAGCTGTTGATCGTGAATCACCGCCACAACGGCAAAAAACACCACCAGCAATGCCGTGAACGGCATGGCGTCCTTGAATGCACTGCCCAAACGATGCTCGTCGGTGATGCCGGTAAACGCGGTGATCAACACAATCACCATCAACCCGATCAGGCCGACTTCGGCGATGTGAAAAGCCAGGCAGCCAATCAGAATCAATGCCGCAGCGCCTTGCACCAGCAGTGCTGCGCGTTGGCGCGCCGTGCGTTCAGCATTGTCTTCAGCGGCGAAGTTAGCCAACACGGTGCGAACATTGTCCGGCAGCAGCGTGCCGTAGCCGAACCAGCGCAGCTTTTCCAGCAGCACGCAGGTGACCAGACCTGCCGCCAGCACCGGCAGCGAAACCGGCGCGACTTTCTGGAAGAACTCGCCGAAGTGCCAGCCCATTTCGTGGCCGATCAACAGGTTCTGCGGCTCACCGACCAGTGTGCACACGCCGCCCAACGCCGTACCGACAGCGCCGTGCATCAACAGACTGCGCAGGAAAGCGCGGAATTGTTCCAGGTCTTCGTGATGCAGTTTCGGCAGGTTCTCGTCGTCAGCAAACTCGCTGTCCTGGCGCGGATCGTTTCCGGACGCGACACGGTGATAAACGGAATAGAAACCGACCGCTGCACTGATGATCACAGCGGTCACCGTCAACGCATCGAGAAACGCCGACAAAAACGCCGAGAGGAAGCAGAACATCAAGGCCAACGCCGCTTTGGAGCGCACGCCCAACAACAGGCGCGAGAACAGAAATAGCAGCAGGTCTTTCATGAAATAGATGCCCGCCACCATGAACATCAGCAACAGGATCACCGGGAAGTTGTGCACCAGTTCATCGTAAAGTGCTTGCGGGGTGGTCATCTTCAACAGCAAGGCTTCGATCAACAGCAAGCCGCCGGGCATCAGCGGATAACACTTGAGCGCCATGGCCAGAGTGAAGATGAATTCGATCACCAGCAACCAGCCGGCCGCGACCGGGCCAACGGTGAACAGCACCAGCGCATTGAGGATGAGGAAACCGACAATGGTCGCCTTGTACCAGCGTGGCGAGTGCCCGAGAAAATTATGCGCGAACGCTTGGGCCATTGAACCGGACATCGGCAGCTCCTTTTATTAAGAAGCGCGAAAGTTGCCGGATGTGTCGAGGAAGATCAAGCCGCTCGTCGATTTAATCCCCGTCGTTGCCGTGGAAGCAGGTTTTTTTAGACGATTCGCGGGGTAAACAACAAGACCCGCCGAGTTATCGCTCGACGGGTCATGTTGACGATGAAACAGAACTACCGTTGCGGCAGTTTCTCAGACGCTACATGGATCATCCAAGGTTCCGAGTGGCGATCCGGTTCGGATTCAGATCGGCAGATGAACATATAACTATCGCCGGGGAGTAAGTCCTTAATAGGGGTAATGAAAACCCCGTATTCATTTGCTTCGAAGACAACCCCTTCATGGGCATCACTGAGTATCCGGCCAAATTCGTTCGGCTTGGCCGTGCCAATCAGAACTACTGCTGTCTGCGTTGTGGTTTCGCCATCTTTGATGGGCTGATAATTTCCCAGGCCGTATCCAAATTGAATACTCAACAATGCCGGTTTTTCGATCTCGACATGCCAGGGGGCTGATTCTTTGCCGTTTAACTCTCGAGCGACGAATTTATGCTTGCCTGGCTTAAGGCCTGTGAGGTGGGCGCTCCAGTGCCCGCTGTTATCGACATTGAGCAAGCGAAGCACAATACCGTTATCCACAAGTTCCACCACCTGGCCAGGTACGCCCTTGCCGATAAACCTCAGGTCGGTATGAGCTGTACTTGAACCGTTTCCGATGGGCTGGTCGTCCGGCCCTTTTATAGATTCGATTAATAGCTGATCTAGTGCAGCAATAGTAACCACCCAAGGCGATGATTCTTGTCCAGACTCGTCTAACACGGTGTATACATGAGTACCCAGCGACTGGTTAAAAAGTTCTGTTGTAAAGTGGCCGGTCGCGTCTACAAGAACAGGGGCAATCGGGGTTCGGCTATCCAGAATGTCCGCCGGTCTCGCGGGAGTGGCCACGCCTTTGATAAAAAAGTCGCTAACCGTGACAACACTGTCGGGTTCGATGTAATTCCCATCCAGATCGGTGAGTTCGAGGATTCGTGGTTCGATCTTGCTAGCACGCGTGCTCGAGGCTTCAACTTGCGTCAGTTGTCCAGGTAGTTTCTGTTGATCAGTCATTCAAAAATTCCTTTTTCAGGTTCAACGCGCAGCCATCTGCGCGTGTCGCTATCTGAGCGCCGATCAATGGCAGCGTCTACTGTCAGAAATTACAGGTGCAGGGCTAAATCCGATGAATGGCAGCGCTGCGGCTCTTCGCTTGACTAGTGATTGAAATACCGCGCCACCATTGCCCGGTAGCTGCAATCGAGCGAATAACCGCCAACGAGGATGGCGCCATCCGCTTGCACGGCCAGCGAGTTGGCCGTATCCAGGCTGCGACCCAAGCGCGTGCGCAGCCAGCCTTTGCCATCGCCGAAGCTGTGATCCAGGCTGCCGTCACTCAGGTAGCGGGCAACAATAAAATCCGCTTCGATCCCGCCAATGGTTGCACCGACTGCGATGATGCGGCCGTCCGCCATGCGTTGGGCGGCGCTCCATTGACAGCCGCTGGGGCCGATTTCCAGCAGCTGTGGTTGCCCGCCATGGTTGTGCAGGTTCGGGCGGCCATTGGTGTGCACGCTGTAGGCCATGCAACGAATCGGGTCGCGACTGCTGCCGAAACAGTGCAGCGCGTCGGCGGACTCAAGGATCTGACTGACCAGAGCGCTTTTGCCGTGCGCCTTGAAGGCCATGAATCCATCCACGGCGAAACGCTCGTCGAGATGGCCGTCGGGCAGGTAGCGCGCCAACAGACCTTCCTGCGGAAAATCGATGGAGCCAGCCACCACAATCCGCCCATCCTTCTGCAACAGCAGGCTGCTGAGCCAGGTGTTAAGCAACAAGTGGCGAATCATCACGAAGCCGCGGCCGTTGAAGGTTTCATCGAGGCTGCCGTCAGGCTTGAGGCGAATCAGCATGCCGGCATGGTCGGCGAGTTCGAAGTGGTGATTGGCGATGAGCAGGATATGGCCGTCGTCCTGGACGACAAAGTCGCAGGCTTCGGCGCCGGGTACGCCCGGCGGCAGCCAGGCATCTCGGCTGCCCATGGACAAGTCGCCGGGCAGGCGCACCACTTGACGGCCGTTGTCACCGAAGCTCAGGTCCGGCTTGCCCTGTGCATCGAACAAGGCCAGCGCCGGCAAGGTGCGATGCGTGTTTTCATAATGCAGGCCGGCGAGCAGGATGCGCCCGTCGCGCAGTACCTGGACTTTGCCGGCGGTGGCTTCGAAGCCTGGAGCAAAGGTATCGATCACGCTGCCTTGATCGCCAAAGGCCAGGTCGGCCGAGCCATCGGCGAGCATGCGGGCCAGGCCGAAACGGCTGCCAGCGGCGGTGCCGACTTTGGCGGCAACAAGGATCCGCCCCTGAGCATCGAGCGCGATATCTTCCGTCAGGCTGGACACGCTGCCCGCGAAATACACTTGGGCGACGCCGGTGGCGGCAAACGTTCTGTCGAGTTGACCGGCCTGATTCGACAACGTCGTCGGTAATGCCGGCAGCGCAAAAGTGTTCAGGGTGGACATGCACGCATCTCCTTGCGAGTTGACCTTTACCGGAAACCGGAGGGGTAACTGCATGAGCGAAACATTCAATCCCTGAACCGGGAGAAGTACAACTGTAAGAACTAACAGGTGGAGGGTCGCACTGTGCCAGAACAGTGTCTTTTTGAACCAATAGCAAGCCGCCCAAGCAGTTAAGCCTGAACAAGTTGCAAATAGTTGTACAAAAGTACGGAGAATTAAAAGATTAGAACTAACAGAGTAGGGCGGATGACCTGAATGTCATCCGCATCGCCCGGCTGTTAGTGTGGCATCGACCAGGATTGCAGGCTGTAGCCTTCTTCGCTGAGTTCAGCGCGAGCCTGCTGCAGCAGTTGCTCGAGTTGCGCTGGATCGGAGTAGGCGCTGCTCGGGATCTGTTTGCGACCGATGTGCGAATTGGTCCGGTCGATTACGGTCAGGCTGAGCTCGCCATTGCCGTCTTGTGGCGCCCAGGCCACGCACTGGAACGGTTTGAACGCATGGTTGGCAATCAAAACAGCTTCGTTGATACGGAGCGGGGCGATCATGGGGTTTTCTCTCTGTCGTGCCCAATCAAGTGATGTGCCGTCGGTTGGGCTTACCGTTCGGCTGGTACTTGTACTGATGCACCGAACCCGTAGGCAGGTCACACAGGAAACAAAGAAATTTCAACTTTCTTTCATGAAGTTGCTTTGCAGGCAGGGTTTGAAAGCTCACTGAAAGCTTGAAACAGCAATTTAGTCGATAGCTAACTAACAACCTGGTTTCTTATAACGTGTTTGCTTGTACGCCTATAAGCAATCGATACAAGGCCCTGTCAAAATCTTGCTAATGTTACAGTCGGGTCTGCCAAATGACTGTTTTTACAATCATTTCTAATAATTTGGCGCCAAGGAACAGTCATGAGCGAAGCGCCTGCGTTACGACGTTTATTGGTGGTCGATCCGTGCGACGACTGCCACCGCTTATTGCCCGGATTACGCGCCGTAGGTTGGGATGTTGATAGCTGTACCCTGGAAAATGCCGCCGATCGAAGTTGTGATGTCGGCCTGCTGCGATTACAGCCGTTTCACCTCGAGCGTCCCGAAGCCGTCAAGGAACTGATCAGCCGTAGCGGCACCGAATGGATCGCCGTACTCAATCAGGAAGTCCTGCGTTTACAAAACGTCGGTGACTTCGTTTGTGAATGGTTTTTCGATTTCCATACCCTACCGTTCGACGTTTCGCGAGTGCAGGTCACCCTCGGGCGGGCGTTCGGCATGGCGCGTTTGCGCGGGCAGGGCACGATTCACGTCGATCAGCCGGAACATGAACTGCTCGGCGACAGCAAACCGATCCGTGAACTGCGCAAACTACTCAGCAAACTGGCACCGACCGAATCTCCAGTGTTGATCCGCGGCGAAAGCGGTACCGGTAAAGAACTCGTTGCGCGCACGCTGCACCGGCAATCCCAGCGCCACAGCAAACCGTTTGTGGCAATCAACTGCGGGGCGATTCCCGAGCACTTGATCCAATCCGAGCTGTTCGGTCACGAAAAGGGCGCGTTTACCGGCGCGCATCAGCGCAAGGTCGGGCGCATTGAGGCGGCCAATGGCGGCACGTTGTTCCTCGATGAAATCGGTGATCTGCCGCTGGAACTGCAAGCCAATCTGTTGCGCTTTCTGCAGGAAAAACACATCGAGCGCGTCGGCGGCAGTCAGCCGATTCCGGTGGATGTGCGTGTGCTGGCGGCGACCCACGTCGACCTTGAGGCGGCCATCGAGAAGAAGCGTTTTCGCGAAGACCTGTATTACCGGCTCAACGTGCTGCAGGTGGTCACTGCGCCATTGCGTGAACGGCACGGTGATCTATCGATGTTGGCCAACCACTTTTCTCATTTCTACAGTCATGAAACCGGTCGCCGTCCACGCAGTTTCAGTGAGGACGCGCTGATTGCCATGGGCAAACATGACTGGCCAGGCAACGTCCGGGAACTGGCCAACCGTGTAAGGCGCGGACTGGTGCTGGCCGAAGGTCGGCAGATCGAGGCCCGTGATCTCGGGCTGATCAGCCAGCACTCGATCGCCACGCCGATGGGCACGCTGGAAGATTACAAGACCCGCGCCGAACGCCAGGCGTTGTGCGATGTGTTGAATCGGCACAGCGATAATCTCAGTGTGGCGGCTAAAGTGCTCGGCGTGTCGCGGCCGACGTTTTACCGTTTGCTGCACAAGCACCAGATCCGCTAGATACCTGAAGATCAAAAGATCGCAGCCTGCGGCAGCTCCTACAGGGATTACACATTCCCAATGTAGGAGCTGCCGCAGGCTGCGATCTTTTGCTTTTGCTTAGAAGTAGTACGGGAATTTCAGGCTGAAGGAAAAGTCCGGGGCATCATCCGTCATGCCGATGGACAGGTTGGGCACAATGGTCAGGTTGTCGGTGGCCGCAATGGTCATGCCGACGTTGAAGTAACCGGCGTTGGCGTCGCTGGAGACCACCGATTCCCAATCGCCGCCATCCTGTTTCAACTTGCTCTTGCGTTGCACCAGGTCAGACACCGAGAACGACATACTCATCTTCTCGTTCAGCGCAAACGCAATACCGGCGCCGATCTGGAAGCTGTCGCCGATCTTTACCTTGCCCGGGTTTTTCTGGTTGACCGTCGAGCTGATGTCGTCGAACGACTCCTCCAGGTTGTGGGTGTAGGACAAGC
This sequence comes from Pseudomonas tensinigenes, assembly GCF_014268445.2. NCBI lineage: Bacteria > Pseudomonadati > Pseudomonadota > Gammaproteobacteria > Pseudomonadales > Pseudomonadaceae > Pseudomonas > Pseudomonas tensinigenes. The sequence goes on along the minus strand of NZ_CP077089.1, from coordinate 3,619,852 downwards.
TGCCGAACAGCACCGCCGGGTCGAACGTCTTGACCAGCGAAATGCCCGGCGTGATCGACCAGACGCCGTTGCCGGTGGGCAGGGTGTCAGGCACAAACAGATTGGAGTTGGCATCGGTCTGGCGCAGTTTGATCCCGAACGGATCCTTGCCGGTTGGCGCCTTGACCCGCAGGGTGACGACCGCATCCGGTGTATTGACCGACTCGTCCAGGAACTTGTAAGCGATGCCGAAGTTGACGTCGCCAATGGTGGGATCCTTGGTGACGGTTTCTTCTGTAGTGACACCCGCCGCGCCCTCATTGCCGCCGCCCGACTGATAAGTCGATTCGCGATACACCACGGGCACGTTCAGGTCGAACTGCCAGCGGTTGTCGAAGTTGTAGCGGCCCGTCAGGTCGAGGGTCCAGGTGTCGGCCTTGATCCGGTCGAGGTTGATGTTGCCGAGAAAGATCGAGTCGAGCGCCAGGAAGCCATTGAGAATCAGCTGACGGGTGTCATAGCGCGAATAGGTGATGCCGGTTTCGACGCTGAACTTGCCGCCGCCGAAGAAGCCGCTGGCCTCGTCGTACAGGTTGGAAACGCTCTGCGCCGGTTGTGAATCGTCAGCCAGCGATTGCCCGTAAGAAGCGCCACTGCCCCCGGCGGCGCCTCCTGATGCTGCTGCCGCTCCGGTGCCGGTGGCGACGCGGTTGCCTTTCATGTCCGACGGCGATTTTGCCAGCCGTTTTGGTTGTGGGGCGGCGGGTTGTTCTTCAACCTGGCGAACTCGTTGTTCGAGAACCGCCAGGGCCTTTTGTTGCACTTCGTATCGTTGTTTCAGCTCCAGAAGTTCCTGTTTCAGGGCCGCTACATCTGCATCCGGTGCTGCTTGCAGCATCGCCGCAGGGAGAAGAGTGCTCAAACACACTGCGGCACGCAGTGATACTGATCGATACATGAATAAGCCGTCCCTTTAAGCCCAATGATCGAGACTCAGCGTAGTTCAATATCCAATACTGCGTAGGGCCCCGAGTTGAGTCAGGTTGCAATCCAGTGCGCCGGCGCTTCTGCCGTTATTATTGAGTACGACGTTAAGTTGAGTCAGGTTGTTGACCACATTGGCACTGCCGAGCAGGCGGGTGTTCTGCAGTAAGCCGCTGGAGGCGACCTGTTGCAGCGCCGTACCTTGATTGCCACTGGCTTGAATCGCCATTTGCACGCCACCCGTACCGGTTGCCGACACCGCGACATTGCCGGCGGCATTGCTGCCGGAAATGGTCTGGCCGGCCATCAGGGCCTGGCCCTGTACGGGGGCGAGTGCTGGCGCCTGATTGGCTTCCTTGACGTTGATGGCGACGTTGTTGTTCGCCGTGTTGCCGTCACCCGCCGCGCGTACGCTCTGGGTCACGCCCGACGATGAGTTAAGGCCGGCACCGCCGATAATCGATCCGGTGCCCAGTTCCGGCGTATTGCCGTTGCCCATCTCCTTGATGGTCGAAACGTAGAATTCTGGTTTGATTGTGGCCTGTTGCACCTGCATCGAGGCAGACGCTCCGATCAGGTCTCCGCTGGCGTTGCGCCAGGTACTGCTCATGACAATGCCGAAGCTGATAATTCGCCCCGGCATGACATACCGACCACGCAGCTCGGCGAGCTCCTGGTCCTTGATTTCTATGGGTTTGAATCCTGCATTGGCATAGCCTGACGCACTCGCTGCCAGGCAGGCGGCGGCCAGCCAGTATGAGGTTTTCATCTGCTGCTCCCGGGACATCCAGTCCCATTTTCTATAATCGGCGATTAAAAGAAGTCGCTCTGAATGAACCCGAAATCCATCAATTCAGCATCTTTGACCGGGTTGAAACCGTCGAGTGTGTTCTTGGCCGTCAAGGGCACCGGAGGGCTGCGCAAGGCGTTGGCCTTGTCATATCCAGGACCGACGATCGCGAAGACAATGCCGTTCCAACCTTTGACAAAGTCATCATGTTTGTAGCGTTTATGGCCGAGAACCGGGTCTCCGATGTAAACCCAATCCTTGTCCGAACGCTGCAACACGACGAAATGCTTGTAGCCGCGAATTTCCATCAGTACCACCACCGGGATGGTTACCGCTTCGAGCTTTTCCGGTGGAATCTTGTAACCCCTGGCGCGCATGCCGATGCTTTCTATGTAGCGCTTCATGTCCAGCATGGAAAAACCTTGAGTACGAACAAGGTCCTGGTCAGCGTTGACCAGCATGCCTTTGATGATGTGCTCCTCATCGACGTCGAGCCAATAGGCCTGGCGTAATACCGTTGCCAGTGCAGCAGCGCCGCAGCTGAAATCGGTTTTCTGTTCGACGATGTCGGCAAACTTGCGCTCACGGATGCTCTGCACGTTTTTATAGACGAGCGTGCCACCCGGCAGGGCAGCGACGGGCATCTGACCGGCCTGAGTCAGGCCACAGACGAAAAGCAGAGTGAAGAGGGCAGTCTTACGCATGATCGATACGCCTTTGCGGACTGAGGAAAAGCCCCGTTTCCGGGGCTTTCGTTTCGATCGCGATTACAGGCAGGCTCTGCAGCCAGCAGCGATGGACAGCGAGTTGCTTTGTTGGTTGCCCACACCAGACGAGACGTTGGCTCCGCCGTTGCCGGAGAAGTTGTTCATCGAGTTGGTCATGTTGGCATTGTTGACGACAGGGGCTTTCCAGCCATCTTTGGTCATCACTTGTTGGGTGGTTACGCCAGCGAGGCCAAAAGTACCGACGGCTTCGAATTTGGCTTTCTGGTCATCGTTGCCACCGTGGCCGCCGCCACGATTGCCATAACCGCCGTGGTGGTCATCATCTTCGATGGTTGCAGTGCCTTTGGCTTTGAACACGCCAGCGGCCGCGTAGGTGCCGGTGAGGGTGTCGGTTTTGTAGGTCTGCACGCCTTTGTTGTCTACAACCAGGCCGGTGGAGGACTGATTGGCGGCTGCGGCGGCAGTGGCTACACGGCCACCGGATACGGCGATCGCCAGGTTGTTTTTCTGCTGGTTGAAGTTGCCGGCAGTGACGTTGATGCCGATGTTGCCGGAACCATTGTTGCCTGCATTGTTGAGCGTAGCGTTATTGAAGGTGGACGAGTTTTTCACGTAGTTGTTGTTGTTGACCTGAGTTGCACTCGAGGCAGCAACAGCTGTGCCGAAGATGAAGCTTTCGTCGGCAGTCGCCAGGGCGGCGGCGTTGTCTTGTTGGTTGCCGTCGCCGGCTGCTACGTTGGCGCCCATGTTGCCGTTGGAGCCATTGAGCGAGTCGCTGGCGTTGGCGTTGTTGAGGGTGCCCTGGTTTTTCACCACGTTGCCGTCACTGTTTTGTTCGTCGAGTACTGCAGCCCCGGCGCCGGCGGTGATTTGCAGAAGTTGTTCCAGGGAAGGGCCTTTAGGCTGGTTATTACCATGGCCGTTACCGTGCCCGTTGCCGTGGCCATTACCATGATCGTCATCACGACCGCCTGCCTGTGCTGCGATTGCCATCACTGCTGCAAGTGCGAAAACCAGTGGTTTGAGAGCCATTGTAGGTTTCATGGTGTTTCTCCATCGTGCTTATTAGTTGGTTAAGTGTTGGTACTTTCTAATTGCACTGCTTTTGTTGTTTGGGTCAGTCAGCGACCCGGATGCTCAGGGTGTTAGCCATTCGGTTCCCCACCCCGGCACTCTGGTTCACCTGGATTACCCCGCGGCTGCCGGTGAAGGCCTGATCACTTGTCGTGACCTGGCGACTGCCGGGTGAGGTACCAGTTGCTCCTGAGCTCGGTAAAAGCGCCACGTTCTGTTGCGAAAGGGCACTGTCGTCAACGCTCTGCGGGGCAGCACTGATGCTGACGCGCGTGACGTTGGCCATCTGGTTGTTGGCCCCGGCGCCCTGGTTCACACCGAGGATGCCGTTGCCATTACTGAAAGAGGTGCCGCCAATGGATGCGCTGGCGTCGATGGAGCGCGAGGCCGGTGTGTCGATTTTCTGCATGACGCTGGTACTGGCGTGGGATTCGGTGCCGATTGCCACTGCCTTGACGTTGGTCTGTTGCATTTGATCGCCAGCCGCCTGGTTGACGTTGAAGTTGCCGCGGTACTGCACCCCGGAATCTTGAATGTTGGCCTTGTTCACTGAACCAGGATCAGCAGCCATGGCAGTGGTGCAACCGAGCAGGGCAAGCAGAAGGAGTGAACGATTCATTTCATTGGCCTCCGGCCATGCGGGTCAGAGGGGCAAGGCCGGAACTCATGGCGCGGTTGATCGTGCCGGAAATCGCACCGCCGGAGCCGCCGCCGTGTCCTGCGCTCATGCCGGGCATGCCGTTGGGATTGGTGACGGTATTGAGGCCCGGCAGATTGGCGCCGGCCTGGACATTGTTGACGGTGCGGAACGCGCTGCCGCTGGCGACACCGGCGAAGTCGCCGTCGCTCAATTCGGTGCTGTTCATGGTGGAGTTGATGCGTGCGGACGGGTTGGCGTTGACAGTGGTCGGGTAGGGGTCTTTGCCACCGTTGCGACCGATCGGAATAGGCTGAACATCGCGGTTGAGGACGATCACACCGTTGCCTTCCGCCTGCACGTTGAAGCTGATCAGCGTACTGGCTGCTGATCCGATCAGCAGAAGGCAGGTCAAACCTTTTTGGATATTCCCCACGGCTGCAATTCCTTCTTCAGTGGGCTGGCCCTAGTCAGCGTTGTGAAGGAGAGAGCGAAAGCTGTGCCGCTTTTTTAATGTTTTTGAATTTCAATGAGTTGGCAAATAAACACGCGCAGCTGAAACACAAGCTGTTTCAGCGTTGAAACACCCACCGGCGCGCTGAGTTGTCTATTGGCTGAACAAAGCTCTGGAACAAGGGTTTGCGACGATGTGTTTCAAGCGCGTAACAACTCGGATGACAAAGTCGTGAACAGTGTTGAAACGGGCACTCTGCACGTCAACGAGTGTTTCAGAATCGGACACTTTGTCCCCGAAACAGGGGAAAGTGCCGGGGAAGGTGACCCAATGATCGGGTCACTCGGTCAGTAATTGCTCGACAGCGGCAAAGGCCTGCAGTTGGCGTTCGGCCCAATTGCCTTGAATGATCAGAAAGCGCTGATGGTGGTTTTCCAGCCAGTTTTGCGTGGACTGGTAAAACGCCAGACGCTCGTCCAGATCCGGCTGGCAGCGCTGACCGTCATCGGTCCAGTCGACCTGTTCCGGGGACAAAAGAAGGTGCAGGTCGTAATGCCGTGCCAACAGCTCGGTTTCCAGCCAGCCCGGACAGTCGGCAAACAGGGTATGGCTCCACAGCATGTTGCTCAGCAAATGGGTGTCGAGGATCAGCAGCGCAGGCTGTTGCGCCCGCGCTTCATCTTCCCATTGCAGTTGGCCCCGAGCGATATCAGGGATGTCGGCAAGGCACGTATCGCGGGGATTGAGTTCGATAAACCGACGCACGTATTCATCCACGCGCAAGCCGCCAAAGCGTTGTTGCAGGCCCGCTGCCAGCCAGCTCTTGCCGGTGGATTCGGGCCCGGTCAGGACCACAACCTTCATGGGCGCAACGCCGGGTCAGCACGCCATTCGCGAAAGCCTTGAATCGCCAGCAAGGTGAACAGCCCGTACAGCGCGGCGGTGAGGTACAGCCCCTTATAGATGAACAACCCGACAAAAATCACATCGAGCACGAACCACAGCGCCCAGCATTGCAGCCGCTTCTGCGCCATCCACAGTTGCGCAACCAGGCTGAAACCGGTCAGCGCGGCATCGAGCCACGGTTGCGCGGCGTCGGTCCAGTGGGCCATGGCCGCGCCGAGCAGCAGGCTGCCGACCGCGCCAGCACCGAGGCCGATCAGGATAGAGCGTTGATCGAGGCGAGTGACCTCCCGGCCGTCATGCATCGTCCCGGCGCGGGTCCATTGCCACCAGCCATAGACTTGCAACGCGGCGTAGATCACTTGCAGCAACATGTCCGAGTACAGCTTCACTTCAAAGAAGATCCAGCTATAGAGCAGCACCATGACCAGGCCGATCGGCCAGCACCACGGATTCTGTTTGACCGTCAGCCACACGGCGATCACGCCAAGGGCGGCGGCAAACAGTTCAAGCCCGGACATGGCGGTTCCTTGGGGGAAATTGAGGAGGGGGCGGATTGTACTGCATTGGGCCAAACCCCTCACCCTAACCCTCCCGAAACGTCGGACCGCCCGTAGGGAGAGGGGACTGACCGAGTTGGATGTTCGAGATACGCCGACCTGATCTTTCTGCGTTGAATCCATAATCGACTCGATTTTTCAGGTCGACGTATAGCTTGAGACACCTCGGTCGGCCCCCTCTCCTCGGAAAGAGGGCTGGGGTGAGGGGTGGGTTCACCAGAGTTACACGGATCAGACGCGAAACTGGCGCAGGAGGGCGTTGAGTTGTTCGCTCAATTGGCCGAGGCGCAGGCTGGCCGCACTCGACTGCTCGGCCGCAATTGCCGTGCTGTGCGAGAGGCCGGCCGCTTGAGTGACGTTCTGATTGATGTCCTCGACCACATGCGCCTGTTGCAACGTCGCGCTGGCAATCGACGCATTCAGGCCGTTGAGATTGCGCAACGCCTGGCCAATGGCATTCAGACTCGCCCCGGCCAGTCCCGCTTGCTCGATGGTCAATTGCGACGCCTTGCTGCTGTCGCCGATCACCTTCACGGCGGCTTCGGAATGGTTCTGCAAGCGTTCGATCATCGACTGAATTTCCGCAGTCGATTTCTGCGTGCGCTGCGCCAGCAAGCGCACTTCGTCCGCCACCACGGCAAAGCCGCGACCTTGCTCACCGGCCCGGGCTGCTTCGATCGCGGCGTTGAGCGCGAGCAGGTTGGTCTGCTCGGCAATCGAGCGGATCACTTCCAATACGCTGCCGATCTGCGTGCTTTCGGCCGCGAGGGTGCGAATCACTTCAACCGCTTGATCAATGGTCCCGGACAGCTTGTCGATCTGCTGCAAGCTGCCATCGATGTTGATCTGGCCCTGTTGCGCCTGCGCTTCGGCATCGCGCATTTCGGCGGCGGCGTGCTCGGCGTTCTTCGCCACGTCCTGCACGCCATAGGTCACTTCGTTGATCGCCGTGGCCACCAGTTCCATTTGCTGCGATTGCTGCTGGCTGCGTTGCTGGGCCTGCGAGGCATCGTTGCCCAGTTCGCTGGACGACTGGCCGAGCGCACTGGCCGACACCTGCAGATCACCGATCACCCGCCGCAGCTTGGCGGTAAAGGCGTTGAAGTGATGCGCGAGCTCGGTGACTTCATCCTTGCCGTGAGTATCGAGGCTGCGGGTCAGGTCGCTTTCACCGCTGGCGATGTTGGCCATGGCGTTTACGGTTTCCTGCAGCGGACGGACGATGCTGCGTGCGATCAGGATCACCAGCAGCGCCATGATCAGCGCAATCGCCAGGCCGATAACCGAAGCCTTGATCATTTGGCCCTGGAATTCCGCCTGCACATCATCGACATAAACCCCGGAGCCGAGTACCCAGCCCCACGGTTCGAACAGTTTGACGTAGGAGGTCTTGGCTACCGGCTCACTGGCGCCCGGTTTTGGCCAACGATAGTCGACCATGCCGGCGCCTTTGGCCTTGGCGATGGCAACCATTTCGTTGAACACCGCAAAACCGTCCGGATCGCGGATCGCCGAAAGGTTCTGGCCTTCGAGTTTCGGATTGGTCGGGTGCATGACCATCACGGGCGTGAGGTCGTTGATCCAGAAATAATCGCTCTGGTCGTAGCGCAAGCCACGAATCGCCGTCAGCGCCTGTTTCTGCGCGGCCTCTTTAGTCAGTGTGCCGGCGGTTTCGAGGTCGTGGTAATAGGTCAGCAGGCCGCTGGCGGTCTGCACCACGTGTTGGGTTTTCTGGGCTTTGGCATGGTAGAGATCGTCGTGGATCTGCTTGAGCATCAACACGCCCAAGGTCAGCAACATGACCACCGCCACAATCAAGATGAGCCACAAGCGTCGGCTGATCGACACGCTGCGCAAGCTGTTCATAACGCTGTCACTCCGGATTCTTTTTCTTGTAATAAACGACCGCCAGCATCCAACCACGATTTTGTGAGCGGGCATACGCGACCCAAGTCGTATAACGCGGCAGCGCTATTAAGGCTTGTCTGTTAGGATTTCGGCCCCGCGCGTGAAAACCTGAATCCAAATTGATATTTCACGGAATTTTGACCGTTTCGTGTGGATCCTGTGCGCGCGGAATCGGTACAGCCACAACCAGCTACGCTGATCGCAGTGAACGTAAAAAAATACTATCGGGGCATGCCGGCGCGCATCGCTCTTTGGGGGATTGATGGATCTTTGGACGGCCTTGCAGGCACTGATACTAGGAGTTGTAGAAGGGCTGACGGAGTTTTTGCCCATTTCCAGTACCGGACACCAAATCATTGTTGCCGACTTGCTCGAATTCGGCGGCGAACGAGCCATGGCGTTCAATATCATCATCCAGCTCGGCGCGATCCTCGCGGTGGTCTGGGAGTTTCGACGCAAGATCTTCGATGTGGTCATCGGTTTGCCGACGCAGCCGAGCGCACGGCGTTTTACCGCTAACCTGCTGATCGCGTTTCTGCCCGCGGTGGTGCTGGGCGTGATCTTTGCCGACCTGATCCACGAATACCTGTTCAACCCGATTACCGTCGCGGCCGCGCTGGTGGTGGGCGGCATCATCATGTTGTGGGCGGAAAAGCGTCAGCATGAAGTGCATGCCGAAACGGTCGACGAGATCACCTGGAAGGACGCATTGAAGGTCGGCTTCGCCCAGTGTCTGGCGATGATCCCCGGCACCTCGCGTTCCGGCTCGACGATCATTGGCGGTTTGCTGTTCGGCCTGTCGCGCAAGACCGCTACCGAGTTCTCGTTTTTTCTGGCCATGCCGACCATGGTCGGTGCGGCGGTCTACTCGGGCTACAAGTACCGCGACCTGTTTGTGCCAGCGGACTTCCCGGTGTTCGCCATCGGTTTCGTCACCGCATTCATCTTCGCCATGATCGCCGTGCGCGGTTTGCTCAAGTTTATTGCCAGCCACAGTTATGCGGCGTTCGCCTGGTATCGGATCGTGTTTGGTCTGGTGATTCTGGCGACGTGGCAGTTTGGCTGGATCGATTGGGCGGCGGCCAAACCATGAGTGATTCCCGCGCACGCCGCCCCGAAGGACGACCTTCGGGCGGCAACAACATCCAGCATCTGAAGCTGAAACTGCTGGTTCTGCTGATCGTCTGCGCGTTGCCGCTGTTCGGCTCCGTTTCGATGTGGCTGCGCGGGATTTCGCTGGTGCCGCTGGCAGCCTATGGGGTTGTCAGCGTGCTGGCGTTCTTCATGTACTGGGCCGACAAGCGCAAGGCGCGCACCGATGCCTGGCGCACCCCGGAGAACATCCTGCATGCCGTGGAACTGGCTGGCGGCTGGCCGGGCGCGTTGATCGCCCAGCAGGTGTTCCGGCACAAGACGCGCAAGGTGTCGTTTCAGATTCTGTTCTGGGTGATTGTCGTGTTGCATCAGGTGTTCTGGATCGACCAGCTGTTTCTCGGCTCGAATCTGCTGACGCTGTTCTGAATACACCGCAATTCCCTATGTAGGAGCTGCCGAAGGCTGCGATCTTTTGATCTTGCTTTTAAAAGATCAAAGTCAAAAGATCGCAGCCTTCGGCAGCTCCTACACAGGGGGATTGGGGTTACAGCAATAAGCCGATTTGGGTTTTCTTCGGCAACTTGCTCACCACCAACTGGTGCGAGCGCTGCAACAACCCGCGCAATTCCTCGGCACCCAACGGGTAGGGCGGGTGCATGATGATCCACTGCGCCCGCGCCAGATACGGCGCCGGATGAATCCCCGGGCGGTCGCAATGGCCGAGAAACAGGTCCTTATCAACCTTGAATGCCAGTGAATCCCCGCGCAGTCCCTGCAAGGCAAACATCTTGTTGCCGGCAATCGAGAACACCCGCACGCCACCCCATTTGTAATCTTCCCGAGCGCCCGGCAATGCCAGGCAGAACGCCGCAACGTCGGCTTCGTTCATCTTTCCTTTGCTCATAACAACCGCTCCCCACAGGCATTGAACGACTCGACCAGATGATCGATCCACGCGCGCACCGCCGGCATCACCCCGCGTCGATGCGGATACACCGCTTGCAGCCAGCCGCCGGGCAGCGACCACTCCGGCAGCATCTGCACCAGCGTGCCGTTTTCCAGCTCCGCCTCGCAATACATCATCGGCAACAGGGTAAAGCCCTGACCGGCCAGAACGCAGGCCTTGCGTACGACAAAATCATCGATGCCCAGGCGGGCTTCCATGTTCAGTTCGAAACTGTGGCCCTGCTGATCGAGCAAACGCACATGCACCATGCGATCCGCCTCCAGCGCACCCAGCACCGGCAGATTCTTCAGGTCTTGCGGGTGGTTGACCGTGTGGCCCTGCAAAAACGCCGGACTGGCCACCACGACCATTTGCGCCTGACGCAGACGCCGGGTAACCAGCAACGGGTCCTCATCACCATGTTCACGCACGCGCAGCGCCACATCAAAGCCTTCGCCGACCAGATCGACGCGGCGATTGAGCAAGACGACTTCAAGTTGCACCTGCGGGAATTTACCGAGAAATTCGCTGATCACCCACGGCAGCATCTCATGCGCCAAACCGGTCGGGCATGACACCCGCAAACGTCCACGCGGCTCGCTGGACATGCTCGCCACCGCTTCATCGGCCATCTCCGCTTCCAGCAACATCGCCTGGCAGTGACGCAGATAACGTTCGCCAACGGCGGTGAGATTGAGCTGCCGGGTGGTGCGTTGCAGCAAACGCGCGCCGAGGCGTTCTTCCAGTTCGGCAATGCGCCGCGACAGCCGTGACTTGGGAATCCCCAGCAAGCGCCCGGCCGCGGCAAAACCGCCGGCTTCGACGACTTTGGCGAAATAGTAGAGATCGTTGAGGTCTTGCATAGGGAAATCCACTGTTCTATCAATGGGACAAACTATCGCATTTCAGGCGGCTAATCACCCATTGGTTTCTTGCGTAGGATTGTCTCCATTCCGTCGCCACCGGCGATTCCTTCCAGGACATTCCACATGAAACTGCTGCATATCGATTCGAGCATTCTGGGCGACAACTCGGCTTCCCGTCAGTTGAGCGGCGAAGTCGTCAAAGCCTGGCAAGTCGCCGAGCCAAGCGCCGTGGTGACTTACCGCGATCTGGCCGCCGACGCCATCAGCCACTTCTCGTCGACCACCCTGGTTGCCGCCGGCACCACCGCTGAGCTGCGTAACGCCGCACAACAGCACGAAGCCGAACTGAGCGCTTCGACCCTGGCCGAGTTCATCGCTGCCGACGCCGTGGTGATCGCCGCACCGATGTACAACTTCACCGTGCCGACCCAGCTCAAGGCGTGGATCGACCGCGTTGCTGTTGCCGGTCAGACCGTCCGTTACACCGAAGCCGGCCCTGAAGGCCTGTGCGGTGGCAAGAAAGTCGTGATCGTTTCGACTTCCGGTGGCATTCATGCCGGTCAGGCCAGCGGCATCGCTCACGAAGAATATCTAAAGCTGGTACTGGGCTTCCTGGGCATCACCGACATCGAAATCGTTCGCGCCGAAGGCCTCGCTTATGGCGAAGAAGTGCGCAACAACGCCATGACCGCTGCGCAAGCGAAGATCAGCGAGCAATTGTTCGCCGCTGCGTAAGGCTTGCGTAAAGAACAGCTGATGTTCAGGTAACACCCAAAAAACTCTGTATTCTGGTTCCGCAAGGGGCGAATACGGAGTTTTTTGTTTCTGGTTGTTACATAATCTGGCCCAGGTTATGCAGTCACACAATCAGCGTCTGAGTGCATTGTCGTACCGGAACACCGAATCCCCGGCGTTTCTGGCCCGCAACGCCACGGAACTTTCGATTGAGTAACAACAGGGTGGGGCATCCCATGATGCGTCTTTGTGCAGCGTTACTGATTTGCCTGCTTGGCAGCCTGAATTCAGTGCAGGCTGCGCCTGGGCGACACCCGGTGTGGAGCGTTGGTTATCACGAGATGACGTTCCTCGATCCGCTGGATCTGCAGCCGATGCGCGCGATTGCCTTCTATCCTTCCAGCGACCGTGAACACATGAGTCTGCTCGAGGGTTACTCCGTAGAGGCCGGCGCAGACACCAAGGTCGCCATCGGCCGCTTTCCGATGCTGATGCTCTCCCACGGCAACACCGGCACGCCGCTGGCGTTGCACGATCTCGCGACATCGCTGGCGCGCAAAGGCTTTGTGGTGGTGGCGGTGATTCACCCCGGCGACAACTCCAAAGACCACAGCCGATTGGGCACCCTGAGCAATCTCTATGGCCGGCCGATCCAGATTTCCGAAGCCATCACCGCAACCCTTGGCGACCGCATGCTCGCGCCGTACGTCAATGCCGATCAGGTCGGGGTGATCGGTTATTCGGCGGGTGGCGAGACCGCGCTGATCCTGTCCGGGGCGCAACCGGATCTGGATCGCCTGCGGCGTTATTGCCAGGAACGTCCGGATGATCGTGACGCCTGCAACACGCAGGGGGAATTGATTGTTGATCGGGATGATCTGCAACCGGTGGCCGATCCACGTGTTCACGCGTTGCTGTTGATGGCGCCGTTGAGCCTGAAGTTTGGTCGGCATACTTTGGCCGATGTGCATGTGCCGGTGCTGCTTTACAGCGGTGATGGCGACAAACTGGTGGCTTTCGACAAGAACGCGGCCGCTCTGGCGCGCAAACTGCCGACGGCGCCGGATTTCAAATTACTGGCCGGGGCAGGGCACTTCGTCTTTATGGCGCCGTGCAATGAAGAGCAGATTCGCGCCATGCCGGCGTTGTGTACCGATGCTGATGGGGTGGATCGCGAGGATATTCATCGCAACCTCATTTCAGAGGCCGGGCGGTTCTTCTCGCATACACTGGGCAGACCAACCCGGGCCGGGATGCAGACCGCGGATCAATAACCCCGCAAATCCCCTGTAGGAGTGAGCCTGCTCGCGATAGCGGTATATCAGTCGACATTTTCTTTTCTGATAAACCGCTATCGCGAGCAGGCTCACTCCTACAGGGGGCCGCGTCGGACTTCAGGTCGTTGCCCGGCGCTGGAGCAGCAGGGTCAGCCCCAGCCCAATCACCGACAACAGCGCCGCACTGAAGAATATCCACGAATACCCCAGATTCAACGCCACCGCGCCCATCAACGGCCCGGCAATCGCCAGCGCCAGATCGAAGAACACCGCGTAGGCGCCGAGACCTGAACCGCGACTGGAACTCGGCACCTGTTTGATCGCCTCAACGCCCAGCGCCGGATACACCAACGACAAACCAAACCCCGCCAGTCCTGCGCCGATCAAAGCGAATGCGGTGGAGGGCGCCAGCCACAGCATCACCAGCCCCAAGGTTTCGATGGTCATACACGCGATAGCGGACCTGAACCCGCCGAAGCGACTGATCGCCGAGATAAACATCAGCCGCGACAGGATGAAGCACACCCCAAACACCGTCAGGCAATACGCCGCGCCGGTCCAGCCACGGTTGAGGTAATAGAGGGTGATGAACGTCGTTAGCGTGCCGTAGCCTATTGAAGCCAGGGTCAGACTGGCGCCATACGGGGCGATTCGCCCGAACACCGCCCAGAACGGAAGGCGCTCGCCACGGATCACCGGCACCGAAGGCTTATTGCGGATCAGCAGCAGTGCGCCGGCCGCTAGTACGGCCAGGGCGATGCCGAGGCTGGTAAAACCGTAATCGGCGACCATCACCACACCCAATGGCGCACCAATGGCAATCGCGCCATAGGAAGCGATGCCGTTCCAGCCAATCGATTTCGCCGTGTGTTCGACGCCGACCTGGCCCATGCACCAACTGATGGTGCCGACACCAATCAGCCCCTGAGCGACGCCGAGCAGCAAGCGCCCGATAATAAGAATGATCAGGCTGGCCAGCGGGAAGTCTTGCAGGAGCGTGGAAACCAGCGTCAGCAAACCGCTGAGGACAATCCCCCACAAGCCATAAATGATCGCCCGTTTAGTCCCGATCGTATCCGACATGCGCCCGGCCATCGGCCGGCTGAGCAGGGTGGCCAAGTATTGTGAACCGATCACCAGCCCGGCAACCACCGCGCTGAAACCCAATTGCTCATGTACATAACCGGGCAACACCGCGATCGGCAGACCGATGCAGAGGAACGCAATAAAGGTGTAGAACACGATGGAAACGATCTGCAGGGTGATCGCCATGGAGCTTTGCGGTGGCAGTTGCTGCGCAGACATGAGGACTCGTTCGCGGGCGGCGGTGGGAGAGTTCGCATCATGGCTTGGGCTTGAGATAAAAGAAAGCAGGCTAACTACTTTCCCTGAGGCCCTCAGGATTGATGTAGCTGCTGATGGCCCCTTCGCGAGCAGGCTCGCTCCCACCTTTGAAATGCATTCCCCTGTGGGAGCGAGCCTGCTCGCGAAGGTAGCCGCACCAGCAAATCCCTCACCCTGAAATGCAAAAAGCCCCGTCACATGGACAGGGCTTTAGCTTGAAGCTAACAGCTCAACACTAAAAGCTGCTGTTTAGAACACCACACCCTGACTACGCAGGTAGTCATCATAAGTGCCGCTGAAGTCAGTCACGCCATCCGGGCTCAGCTCGATGATGCGCGTGGCCAGGGACGATACGAACTCACGGTCGTGGCTGACGAAGATCAGCGTGCCCGGGTAGTTTTCCAGCGCCAGGTTCAGCGCCTCGATCGATTCCATGTCCAGGTGGTTGGTCGGTTCGTCCATGATCAGCACGTTCGGCTTTTGCAGAATCAGCTTGCCGAACAGCATGCGACCTTGCTCACCACCGGAAATCACTTTGACCGACTTGAGGATCTCGTCGTTGGAGAACAGCATGCGGCCCAGAGTACCGCGAATCATCTGCTCGCCCTGAGTCCACTGACCCATCCAGTCGAACAGCGTAACGTCGTCTTCGAAGTCGTGCGCGTGGTCCTGAGCGTAGTAGCCCAGTTCCGCGGCGTCGGTCCACTTGATGGCGCCGGCGTCCGGGGTCAGTTCGTTGACCAGGGTGCGCAGCAGGGTGGTTTTACCGATACCGTTCGGGCCGATGATTGCCACGCGCTCGCCGGCTTCAACCTGGAAGCTGAAGTCTTTGAACAGGGGTTTGCCGTCGAAGCCTTTGGCCATTTTTTCGACGATGACCGCCTGGCGGTGCAGCTTCTTGTTCTGATCGAAGCGAATGAACGGGCTCACGCGGCTCGAAGGCTTGACCTCGGCCAGCTGGATCTTGTCGATCGCCTTGGCGCGGGAAGTAGCCTGCTTGGCTTTCGAGGCGTTGGCCGAGAAGCGGCTGACGAACGATTGCAGCTCGGAAATCTGTGCTTTCTTCTTGGCGTTGTCCGACAGCAGTTGCTCGCGCGACTGGGTCGCCACGGTCATGTACTCGTCGTAGTTGCCCGGGAACAGACGCAGCTCGCCGTAATCCAGGTCAGCCATGTGCGTGCACACGCTGTTCAGGAAGTGACGGTCGTGGGAGATGATGATCATCAGGCTGTTGCGCTGGGTCAGCACGTTTTCCAGCCAGCGAATGGTGTTGATGTCCAAGTGGTTGGTCGGTTCGTCGAGCAACAGCACTTCCGGATCGGAGAACAGCGCCTGCGCCAGCAATACGCGCAGTTTCCAGCCCGGCGAAACTTCGCTCATCGGGCCGAAGTGCTGCTCGATGCCGATACCCAGGCCCAGCAACAGTTCACCGGCACGGGATTCGGCGGTGTAGCCGTCCATTTCGGCGAATTCGGTTTCCAACTCGGCCACGGCCATGCCGTCTTCTTCGCTCATTTCCGGCAGCGAGTAGATGCGGTCGCGCTCGGCCTTGACCTTCCACAGCTCTTCGTGACCCATGATCACGGTGTCGATCACGGTGAATTCTTCGTAGGCGAACTGGTCCTGGCGCAATTTACCCAGACGCACGTTCGGCTCGAGCATGACCTGACCGCCGGACGGATCGAGGTCGCCGCCGAGGATTTTCATGAAGGTCGACTTGCCGCAACCGTTGGCGCCGATCAGGCCGTAGCGGTTGCCCGCGCCGAATTTGACCGAAACGTTTTCGAAGAGCGGCTTGGCGCCGAACTGCATCGTGATGTTAGCTGTAGAGATCAAGAGTTATTCCTGCGAAGCATTCTGAGTAGCGAGGGTGCGGCTGCGGCGCTTGGCCCGAGTCAAAGTGCGCTGAAGCGGGAGAGTCCCGTCATCAACCAAGGGGGGCGCGTAAAGTTTGGCGGCGATTGTACTGGTCTGGCTCTTTAAACGATAGGGCGATCACGCCACGATCGCCGATTGGCATGATCGCGGGACAGTTTTTCACAGATGAAGGTTCACTATCGGTTACAAACTGTGGCTAAAATGCCACCTTTCACCGAGCGTCCGGTTACGGCGCGGGCCAAGGACGTGCCATGTGTATTCAGACCACTGCATAAGACGCGGGGCTTCAGGCCGCTGGCGCGCAGTTTGTTCACTTCTGACGTGTGACGATTTCCGTGAAACTCATCATTGCTGCTATTTATGTCATTTCCATTGCATACGTTCATTTGCGTGGGCGTGTGCGCCACAAGCTCGGTCGACAACTGAGTGACCATTCGACGTTTCTCGCGCCGATCAACTGCTTCTTGTATCTGTTCTCGAAAAAGCCGAACAAGCCTTACCTCGACCCGGCTGATTTTCCCGACTTGAGCCCGCTACAGGCGCACTGGGAGGAAATCCGCGAAGAAGGGCAGAATCTGCTGCGTGCCGGTGAGATCAAACGCTCCAACCAGTACGACGATGTCGGTTTCAACTCCTTCTTCAAGAGTGGCTGGAAGCGTTTCTATCTGAAGTGGTATGGCGAGAGCCATCCGTCGGCGATGAAGCTGTGCCCGCGCACCACCGAACTGGTGCAGAGCATCGGTTCGATCAAGGCCGCGATGTTTGCCGAGCTGCCACCGGGTTCGAAACTGGTGCGTCACCGTGACCCGTATGCCGGTTCCTACCGCTATCACCTGGGTCTGGACACACCGAACGACGCTGGCTGCTATATCAACGTCGATGGTGAGAGCTACCACTGGCGTGACGGCGAAGCGGTGATGTTCGACGAGACGTTTATCCATTACGCCGAAAACACCACCGACAAGAACCGCATCATCCTGTTCTGCGACATTGAACGACCGATGAAGTACCGCTGGGCGGCGGCGTTCAACAGCTGGTTCAGCCGTACCGTCATGTCAGCGGCGGGCGCGCCGAACGATGCCGGTGATCGGACCGGTGGCATCAACCGCTTGTTTACCCGAATCTACAAGATTCGTCTGCGTGGTAAAGAGCTGAAAAAACGTAATCGTAAGCGCTACTACATGGAAAAGTGGGCGATCTTCGGCGGTTTGCTGGCGATCTTCATTCTGATCTGAATTTTTGCATTGGTTTGGCTGGCCCCTTCGCGAGCAGGCTCGCTCCCACCTTAGTCTCGAGTGAAAGCAATTTTTGCATTCGACTCAGAACCCTGTGGGAGCTAGCCCGCTAGCGAAGACTCTCTCAAATACAACCTGTCAGTTAGCTGACGATTCTTGGATTGTCATTCACCGGAGGCCTTCTTTGTCCTCTTGGCTGGCGCTGCTTTGCTGGCGGCTTTCGCCTTCGGCTTGGCCGCCGCTTTCCCGCCCAGACTGCGCTTCAGCAACTCGGTCAGGTCGATAACATCGGCCGTCTTGCGCTCTTCCTCGCCACCCACCGACTCAACATCCTCGATCTTGCCTTCATGGGCCTTTTTCTCGACCAGGGCCATGATCTTGTCTTCAAATTCATCCTTGTAGTCTTCGGGCTTCCAATCCGCGCTCATGTCCTGCACCAGCCGTTTGGCCATGTCCAGTTCACCCTTGGCCAGCTGCGGCTTGGTCACTTCGCTGCCCAGTTCCAGCTCGTCGAGGCCTCGTACCTCCTGCGGCCAACGCAGTTTCACCAGCACCAGCGCAGACTCGAGCGGCATCAACGCCGCCAGGTACTGGCGCGTATGCAGCACCACGCGGGCGAGGGCGACTTTATTGGTTTTGCTCAGGGTTTCGCGCAGTAGCGCGTAGACCTTGCCACCGCGTTTGTCGGGTGCCAGGTAGTAGGGCGTGTCGATGTTTTGCAGGGGAATCTGTTCTGCGTCGACGAAAGAAAAAATGTCGATGGTCTGCGTTGAAACCGGGTGCGCCGAGCGGATTTCCTCTTCGCTGAGCACCACATAGCGGCCCTTTTCATAGGCCACGCCTTTGACGATATTCTCCTTGGTGACTTCCTTGCCGGTGACCTTGTTGACCCGTTTATAACCCACCGGGTCCATGCTGCGGCTGTCGAGCCAATCGAAATCGACGCCCTGCGACGAGGTCGCCGAGACCAGTGCGACAGGGATGTGCACCAGTCCGAAACTGATCGCGCCTTTCCAGATTGCTCGAGCCATGGTGAGTTCTCCGAGTGATGATCGGATGACCTGCGGCTGTGACTGAAAGTTTCCCCGGAATGCACGGGGTTTCGGGAACTCGGTCAAGTCGTGTTACATGTTGTTTAAGGCTTGTGGGTTAACAAATCCGAACCCTCGGCGTAGCGTGGACTCGAAGGCTCTATCCCCGGCCCCATCGAGAGGCAGCGTCATGAACCGAATTCTGCTTGGCATCGTCGTCCTGACCCTCAGTGGCGGTCTGGTTCATGCCGACGTCTTGCTGGCGCAAAGCCCGACCGGCAACAGCAACAATCCCTACAACAGCCCGATCCGCCAGGCCAACCCCAACAGCATGCAGGGCACTCAGCCCAGCGCTCCACCCATTCGCGGCCCGAACACGGTACCGACACCACGCCAGCCTACGGTCGAGAACCGTGGCATCGGCAATGGCCAGCCGATCCGCTCCGTGCCGAGCACACCACCCACGTTCATTCCCAATCCACCTTCGCGCAGCGGAGGCAGCAACCGTTGAGCGGCAGGACTGAGCTTCTGTCGACCCTTCAAGCGAACAAAAGGAATCGTGCATGTTGCGTAAAACCCTTCTAGCCACACTGTGTGCCGGCGCGCTGATCAGCGCTCCAGCATTTGCCGCCGCGCCCAAAGAGCTGCCAAGCGAACAGGGCACCCTCGAAGTCACGACCATCACCGCAGGCCTTGAACATCCATGGGCGCTGGCGTTTCTGCCGGACCGCCAAGGCATGCTGGTCACCGAGCGTCCCGGCAATCTGCGCGTGGTGGACGCTGACGGCAAACTGTCCGCGCCGATTTCAGGTGTGCCGCAGGTCTGGGCCAAGGGGCAGGGCGGGTTGCTGGATGTCGTGCTGTCGCCGGACTTCAAACAGGATCGTCTGGTCTACCTGTCCTATGCCGAAGGTGGCGGAGCCGGCGACAAGGCTGGCACCGCCGTGGGACGAGGGCGGCTCTCGGATGACTTGAAGACACTGAAGGATTTCAAAGTGATCTTCCGCCAGGAACCGAAGCTTTCGGTTGGCAACCATTTCGGCTCGCGGCTGGTGTTTGATCGCGACGGTTATTTGTTCATTACTTTGGGCGAGAACAACGACCGGCCGACCGCACAGGATCTCGACAAGCTGCAAGGCAAAGTCGTGCGCATCTACCCGGACGGCAAGGTGCCGGATGACAATCCCTTTGTCGGTCAGTCCGGCGTACGGCCAGAGATCTGGGCCTACGGCCTGCGTAACCCACAGGGCGCAGCGCTCAACCCGTGGACCGGCACGCTGTGGGAGAACGAACACGGCCCGCGCGGTGGCGATGAGGTGAACATCATCGAACGCGGCAAGAATTACGGCTGGCCGCTGGCGACCCACGGCATCAATTATTCGATGCAGCCGATCCCGGAAGCCCAGGGTAAAACCGCAGAAGGCACCGTCGCGCCGCACCATGTCTGGGAGAAGTCGCCGGGCGTCACCGGCATGGCGTTTTACGATGCCGATCGCTTTAAACCGTGGCAACACAATGCGTTTGTCGGTGCCCTGGTGACTCAGGAACTGATTCGCTTGCAGTTCGATGGCGACAAGGTCGTGCATGAAGAGCGCTTGTTGGGCGAACTCAAGCAGCGGATTCGTGATGTGCGGCAAGGACCGGATGGTTATCTGTATGTGCTGACCGATGAAGAGAAAGGTTCACTGTACAAAATCGGCCTGAAGCCCGCGCTTTAAAGACGATCCCCCTGTAGGAGCTGTCGAGTGCAACGAGGCTGCGATCTTTTGATCTTGTTTTTCAAAATCAAAAGATCGCAGCCTTCGGCAGCTCCTACAGGTGAGTTCTCACGTTTCGCGGGAATACAGCACCACCGCCGCGCGCAGCTTCCCCCGGCCAAACCGGCACATTTTCTCGAATTCGCCATGGCTGACCGGCACATGCTGGCAATCCATGGGCTGTCGATGCTGGCTATGATCGACATCCGGGTCATGCAGGTAAACGAAATCCTCGTCGCAATCGGTCACGACCACCCAGTGCGGTGATTTGGAGCGCGTCAGTCGATAGCTGCTGATCAACACCAGTGGTTGTCCTCCGGCATCGAGCAAGCGTGGTAGATCCAGAGACGCACCGATCACACACTCGACGTCGGTGTCCTGCAATTGCGCGGTGAACTCATCATGCACCAAACGCATGACGTCTTTTTTATGCGCATCCCGCACACCGTCGAGGAACAATGGCCCGGCCAGGCTCAGTTGCAAACCCACCCTGTAACCCCGACGCCACGCCGCCAACGCCAATCCCTGCGGACTGCATCCGCCGTGGCCGGAGGTCATGAACACCGTGGTCGCCTCACGCCAGATCTGCAATTCTTCGCGCCGCTCCAGCAAACGCTCAGATTGCAGTGCGCCCATGGCCATCAGCAGACATGCCGGGCCACAGGTGAAATCAGTGGTTTGCCGGTAGTAGGGCACCTTGATGCTGCGCGAGTCGCGGTGCTGGAGAATGCGTTTCTCCAGGCGTAGCGCGTCGGCATGATCTTCGTAGTAATCGTGAATCAGCGCAAAACGCCGGTAGCCATTGCGTTCGTACAACGCGATCGCCGCAGGGTTGTCGATGCGCACCTCCAGACGCAGGTACGCGCAGTCGTGCTCCAGCGCCATTGCTTCAATGCGTTGCAGCAGCTGTTTGCTCAGGCCGGTGCCGCGCGCCTCGACGGCGAGCGCAATGGAATACAGCCGCGCGAGTGAAGTGCCGCGATGGAACAACACCAGTGCGTAACCCAGCAGTTGGCCATCGCACTCCGCCACCAGCAACTGCCCGTGAGCGCGGGTGATCATCCACTGAAAGCTGCGACTGGTAAGCCGGTCCGTGGTGAAACATTGCATTTCCAGTGCCAGCAGCGCCGGCAAGTCTTCAACTACCGCCAAACGAAAAACAGCCTTCATATGACCACCGTAAAAGTTGCGTAACGAAACGAGACTTTCAAAAAACTTCGTGCTTAATAGAAAAGGTCTTGTTCTCCAACGGATCAATCTCTATGTCAGCGGTACAGGGTCATTGGCGCGAAGTATCCGAGCAAAGTTTGCCGGCGGCAACTCTTTTAAGTTCAGCGATTAAAGCCTCCAGTCAAGTGTTGATTATTGTCGAACGCAAGGAGGACTGGGCTTCATACTTCCCCAGCGAAGACATCCTGACCGCCCAGGAATACCTCGAACACAGCTGCGGCAGCGAGCCGGGCAAGCGCGTTCAGGTGATCAATCTATGCCGCAGCTACAAGTACTTGGGCCATGGCTACTACTGCTCGCTGCTCGCCGAAGCACGGGGGCACAAGGTGATTCCCTCGGTGCGCACCATCAGCGAACTGACGAAAAAATCACTGTATGGCCTGGCGCTGGATGACCTCGATAAAACCCTCGAGAAAGCCCTCAGTCATCATCTCTACAGTGATACCGAAGGTTTTACCCTGACCCTGTATTTCGGTCGGACCCATATCGAACCATTACAGGATCTGGCGCGGCAGTTGTTTGAAGTGTTTCCCTGCCCGATCCTGTTAGTTGAGTTCCGCCGAACTAACGGTTGGCACATCGAAGGGATAAAGTCTGGCGCTTTGCACAAGTTGCGCGATGATCAGGAAGATCAGTTCGCCAATGCGCTGGACGGTTTCAGTCGTAAAGTCTGGCGTGTACCGCGCTCGCCGCAAGTAGCGCGCTACGACCTGGCGATTCTGCATGATCCGCAGGAAGCCTTGCCGCCGTCCAATAGCAAGGCGCTGGCGAATTTTGTCCGGGTCGGCAAGGGCATGGGCATCGATGTCGAGCTGATTGAACGCAAGGATTACGCACGTCTCGCCGAGTACGACGGTTTGCTGATCCGTGAAACCACCAGCGTCGACAATCACACTTACCGATTCGCCAAGAAGGCTGAGAGCGAAGGGCTGGTGGTGATGGATGACCCGACGTCGATACTGCGCTGCACCAACAAGGTGTACCTGACCGATCTGCTCAACAGCCATCAACTGGGTATGCCCGCCACCGAAATTCTCTACAAGGAGCGACCCGAGGACTTCGAACGGGTCGGCGAACGCCTCGGCTTTCCGTTGGTGCTGAAGATTCCAGACGGTTGCTTCTCGCGCGGTGTCATCAAGGTCGAAAGCCAGCAGGCGCTGCTCGAAGCGACCGCCGAACTGTTCGAACACTCGGTGTTGCTGCTGGCTCAAGAGTTTTTCTACACCGAATACGACTGGCGCATTGGCGTGCTCAATCGCAAACCGATCTTCGCCTGCCAATACTTCATGTCCAAGGGCCACTGGCAAATCTACAACCACAAGGCCAAAGGTCAGGACGTCAACGGCGAATGCCGAACGATGGCAATCCACGAGGCACCGCGGGCGGTGGTGGAACTGGCGGTGAAAACTGCCAACCTGATCGGCGATGGCCTCTACGGTGTCGATCTGAAGCAGGCCGGCGACAAAGTGGTGGTGATCGAAGTCAACGACAACCCCAACCTCGACGCCGGCATTGAAGACGCCTATTTGCACGACGATCTGTACTCACTGGTGCTGGAAGAGTTCGTGCGCCGCCTGGAACTCAAGCGTCGCGGCCAGGCGTGGTGAGGCGCCGATGATCAACAGCTTCGCACTGAGCCACGGCGCCCTGCAGCGGGTCGAGCGACTGGACGCCGAGGTGATGCTGTTCAGCAACCCCGATGCCGCCGAGCGCGACTTGCTGCACAGTCATTTCAAAGTCGACGAGCATGCACTGGCGTCAGCGCTGGACCCGGACGAGGTGTCGCGCATTGAGTTCCATCCCGACCATCTGTTCCTGATCTGGAAACGTCCGGAAAACTATTCCGGCGGTGGCAGTCTGGCATTTGAAGTGTCGTCCTGCGGATTGCTGTTCGCACCCGGGCAACTGCTGGTGATCGCCACCGATGACACGCCGCTGCACGGCCTCGGCACCCGTCAGCCGTTGAACACGCCGCTGGATGTCTTGCTCGACTTGCTGTTCAACAACATCCATCACTACCTCGGGCACCTGAAGGTGATCAAACTGGTCGCCCGCGAGCTGCAGCAGAAATTCAAT
This sequence comes from Pseudomonas tensinigenes, assembly GCF_014268445.2. NCBI lineage: Bacteria > Pseudomonadati > Pseudomonadota > Gammaproteobacteria > Pseudomonadales > Pseudomonadaceae > Pseudomonas > Pseudomonas tensinigenes. The sequence continues at coordinate 3,596,365 of NZ_CP077089.1, read as the reverse complement.
GCATCGATGCAGAACCAGCACTTGGTGCAGATGTTCAACCTCAGCGAAAGCCTGATCTATTACATCAATGCCCTGCACAGCAACGGCGCAGTGCTGACGCGGCTGCGCAATCATGCGGAAAAACAGCACTTCGGCAGTGAAGCGATCGGCCTGATCGACGACCTGATCATCGAAAACAACCAGTGCTACAAGCAGGCGGAAATCTACTCGACGGTGTTTTCCGGGTTGATCGATGCGCGCGGCAATCTGATGAACAACAGCATGAACAACCTGCTGCGCAAACTGACGTTGATCAACGTGGTGTTTCTGCCGTTGAACCTGATCGCGAGCATTGGCGGGATGTCGGAGTTCAGCATGATGACGGCGGGTACGCCTTGGTGGATTTCCTATCCGCTGTTTCTGGCGGCGATGTTGCTGGGGGCGGGGGGGATGTTGTTTGGGTTGCGGCGTTTGGCTCGATGATTTGTAGTGACTGATCGGACGCTTTCGCGAGCAGGCTCGCTCCCACAGGGGAAAATGCATTTCAACAGGGTGGGAGCGAGCCTGCTCGCGAAGAGGCCGGCACAGGCAAAGTAAAACTCAAGACAGTCCCGCATTTGGCCGAACCGCCACTGTGATGCCTTGTTATAGTTCGGGCCTCATTTTCAGCCCGGTAAAGGATCACTGCCATGACTCAATACTCCGCCTTCAGCGTCGAACTGGCCGACAACATCGCCCATGTGCAGATCAATCGTCCGGAAAAGATCAACTCGATGAACGCGGCGTTCTGGAGCGAGATCGTCGAGATCTTCCAGTGGATCGACGACACCGACGAAGTGCGCGTGGTGGTGCTCAGCGGTAACGGTAAACACTTTTCCTCGGGCATCGACCTGATGATGCTCGCCGGCGTCGCCAATGAGCTGGGCAAGGACGTCGGTCGCAACGCGCGCCTGCTGCGCCGCAAGATCCTCACCCTGCAAGCCTCGTTCAACGCCGTCGACAACTGCCGCAAACCCGTGTTGGCGGCCATTCAAGGTTACTGCCTGGGTGGTGCCATCGATCTGATCGCCGCGTGCGATATGCGTTACGCCGCCGAAGACGCGCAATTCTCGATCAAGGAAATCGATATCGGCATGGCCGCCGATGTTGGCACTTTGCAACGGTTGCCACGGATCATCGGTGACGGCATGCTGCGTGAGCTGGCTTACACCGGTCGCACTTTCGGCGCTGATGAGGCGCGCAGCATCGGCCTGGTCAATCGCGTCTACAGCGACAAGGACGCGCTGCTCGAAGGTGTGCAGGACATCGCTCGCGAGATCGCTTCGAAGTCGCCGATCGCGGTCACCGGCACCAAGGAAATGATCAGCTACATGCGCGACCATCGCATCGACGACGGTCTCGAATACGTTGCCACCTGGAACGCCGCCATGTTGCAATCCACCGACTTGCGCGTGGCCATGGCCGCCCATATGAGCAAACAGAAACCCGAATTTCTGGACTGAGAAACCATGACATCTCGCTGGACCACTGCAGTACTGGACACCGATCAACCCGGCGGCTGGGCCGTGGCGCGCAGCCCGGAAGGCTTTTTGTTCGACGACAACGGCGCGCTGTTCCCCCGGGAATGGCTCAAGCGTCAGGACCTGTCGGTCCTCGCCGAGCACGGCATCGGCCATCTCGATGGCGAGCCGGTGTACTTGCTGGAACTGCGCAGTGCCAGCGAAGTGTCGGGTTGTAACTGGAAAGGCCTGCGGGCGTTCATGCTTGATGGCGATCACACCATCTACAAAGTGCTCGGTTACGCCGCGCAGATCGGCACGTGGGCCCGCGAACATCGCTTCTGCGGCAACTGCGGGCAGGCGATGACCCAGGTGCCGCGTGAACGGGCGATGTATTGCCAGCCGTGCGATCTGCGCAGTTATCCGCGCATTTCGCCGAGCATGATCGTGCTGATTACCCGTGGCGACGAGATCCTGCTGGCGCGCTCACCGCGTTTCGTCACTGGCGTCTACAGCACGCTGGCCGGGTTCGCCGAGCCGGGCGAGTCGGCCGAGGATTGCCTGATTCGTGAAGTGCGCGAAGAAGTGCAGATCGAGGTGCAGAACATTCAGTATCTGGGCAGCCAGTGCTGGCCGTTCCCGCATTCGATGATGCTCGGCTTCCATGCCGAGTACGCCGGTGGCGAGATTGTCTGTCAGGAAGACGAGATCGAAGACGCCCAGTGGTTCAACGTGCACGACCTGCCGCCGTTGCCGGCGTCCAAGTCGATTGCCCGTTACCTGATCGACGTCTACGTGGCGCGGCGCTTAGGCCACGCTGAACCAGTGCTGCCAGGCTAGGCGCACGGTCAATCCCAGTACCACGGTGATGAACACCGGGCGAATGAACTTGGCGCCGCCGCTGATCGCGGTGCGCGCGCCAAAGAACGCGCCGACCATCACCGACAGGCCCATGCTCAGGCCGATGATCCAGTCCACCTGCCCGGAAAACACGAACACCGACAGCGCCGCAATGTTGCTGACGAAGTTCATGCTGCGCGCCACACCGCTGGCCTTGACCAAATCGATCGGGTAGAGCAACAGGCTGCTCACCGTCCAGAATGCGCCAGTGCCGGGACCGGCCACGCCATCATAGAAACCGAGGCTGAAGCCTTGGGTCGACTGCCATTTCTTTTTGATCGGCGCATCGCTGTCCAGCGGCGCTTTTGGCGTGCCGCCGAACAATAGATACAGGCCGCAGGCGAAGACGATGACCGGGAGCATCTTGTTCAGCCATTCGGCCGGCAGGTAATGGGCGACGACGGCACCCGTCAGTGCGCCGATCAAAGTGCCGACAATCGCATGCGTCCACTGTCGAGGGTGGAACAGCTTGCGTTTGTAGAAGGTGAAACTGGCGGTGGCCGAACCGAAGGTCGAGCTCAACTTGTTGGTGCCGAGTACCAGATGCGGTGGCAGGCCGGCCGTCAGCAGTGCAGGCGTGGTCAACAGACCGCCACCGCCGGCGATGGCATCGATGAAACCGGCAATGAAAGCGACAACGGCCAGGATGGCGAGGGTGGTGAGGTCAACGCTGAGTTCGAAAGGCATGGAATCGGCTTATTCGGCAGGGCGCAGAACGTGAGCTGCGGGGAGGGCGGTCATGTTACCTGTATCCAACTGTTGCGGCGACCCGTCTGACGCCTTCGCGAGCAGGCTCGCTCCCACATTTTGAAATGCATTCCACCCTGTGGGAGCGAGCCTGCTCGCGAAGGCATTCTTCATGCCGCCCCCAATCCAACTGTTGCCCACACAACAACCTGCCAACAAATCCGCCTTCCACAAAACATCAACTTCACCCCGATACCCAACAAAACCGGGCATTTCCAGGCTGGCACGCTTGCTGCTCTACCACTCCCATCTCCGCAAACCTCCCGAGGACACGCCAATGAGTCAGCAAGCCGTAAAATTTGCCTACTGGGTGCCGAACGTCAGTGGTGGGCTGGTGGTCAGCAAGATCGAACAGCGCACCGATTGGAGCATCGATTACAACCGCAAACTGGCGCAGATCGCCGAAGCCGCCGGGTTCGAATATGCACTGACGCAGATCCGCTTCACCGCCGGTTACGGTGCGGAGTTCCAGCATGAGTCAGTCGCGTTCAGCCACGCGTTACTCGCGGCCACCAGCAAACTCAAGGTGATCGCAGCGATCCTGCCCGGCCCGTGGCAACCAGCGTTGGCTGCAAAACAGCTGGCGACCATCGATCAACTCACCAACGGCCGCATCGCGGTGAACATCGTCAGTGGCTGGTTCAAAGGCGAGTTCCAGGCCATCGGCGAACATTGGCTGGAGCACGACGAGCGTTATCGTCGTTCCGAAGAGTTCATTCGTTCATTGCGCGGCGTGTGGAGTCAGGACAACTTTACCTTTCGCGGCGACTTCTACCGTTTCGACAATTACAGCCTGAAACCGAAACCCTTGGGCCGTCCGGAGATCTTTCAGGGTGGCAGTTCGCGTGCGGCACGGGACATGGCCGCACGGGTCTCGGACTGGTATTTCACCAATGGCAACAGCGTTGAAGGGATCAAGGCGCAGGTCGACGATATTCGTGCCAAAGCAGCGGCGAATAACCATTCTGTGAAAGTTGGCGTCAACGCCTTTGTCATCGCCCGTGATACCGAAGAAGAAGCGCGGGCGGTACTTGCGCAGATCATCGATCAGGCTGATCCGGAAGCGGTAAACGCTTTTGGCGATGCGGCGAAGCAGGCGGGCCGGGCTTCACCGGAGGGCGAGGGTAACTGGGCGAAATCAACGTTTGAGGATCTGGTGCAGTACAACGATGGTTTCAAGACCAATCTGATTGGCACGCCGTTGCAGATTGCCGAGCGGATTGTCGCGTTGAAAGCGGTGGGTGTGGATCTGGTGTTGGCGGGGTTTCTGCATTTTCAGGAAGAGGTCGAATATTTCGGGTGGCGGGTGTTGCCGCTGGTGCGTGAACTGGAGGCCGAGAAGACTGCCGCCGTCGCTTGAACCCCACACATCCCCTGTAGGAGTGAGCCTGCTCGCGATAGCGTCTGAACATTCAACTTGTATGTTGACTGACACACCGCTATCGCGAGCAGGCTCACTCCTACAGTTGGAGCTGTGTTGGCTTACAGGCCGAGTTCGGTCAGGCCCGGATGATCATCCGGACGACGGCCCAGTGGCCAGTGGAACTTGCGTTCGCTTTCCTTGATCGGCATGTCGTTGATGCACGCATAGCGCTGGAACATCAGGCCTTGCTCGTCGAACTCCCAGTTTTCATTGCCATAAGAGCGGAACCAGTTACCCGAGTCATCGTGCCATTCGTAGGCGTAGCGCACGGCGATGCGGGTATCCGAGTAAGCCCACAGCTCCTTGATCAAACGATAATCCAGCTCTTTCGCCCATTTACGGGTCAGAAAGGCCTTGGCTTCTTCGCGGTTGTTGGCGAACTCGGCGCGGTTACGCCACTTGGTGTCGAGGGTGTAAGCCAGCGATACCCGTTCCGGGTCGCGGGAGTTCCAGCCATCCTCGGCCAAACGAACTTTCTCGATCGCCGATTCACGGTTGAAGGGCGGTAATGGCGGACGTACCTGGGCTGCAGTAGACATGTTCAGTCTCCCGATCTAATTAATAATTGAACAACAAGTCCGGCTTATTAAGGCGTTACAGGTCCAATAACTTTCGCGCCATGCATTGCGCATTATCGGCGGCACTGTGATCACCCATCACAAGCGCTACGGTAATGGCACCGTCAATCAGGATCAGCAGCTGTCTGGCCAGCAGTTGCGGATCCTCGGCACCATGTTCGGCACACAGCTCGCACACGTAGTCGAGCAGCTTCTGTTTGTGTTCTTTGGCGACCAGGCGCACCGGGTCCTGCGGATCGCCGGTCTCGCCGCTGGTGTTGATGAAGGCGCAGCCACGAAAGCCTTCCGAGGCAAACCAGCTCTTGAGCACGGTGAACAGGTTGAGCAGGCGATCGGCCGGGGTTTCGGCCTGATCGACAGCGTTCCTGTACCAATGCATCCAGCGTACGTCACGGCGTTGCAGAGCGGCGACGGTCAGGGCGTCCTTGTCGGCAAAGTAACGGTAGATGCTTTTTCTGGAGACGCCGGCGGTTTTCACCAGAAGATCCATGCTGGTGGCAGCGATGCCACTTTTGTAGATCAACTTTTCGGTGACATCCAGAATGATGTCGCGTGTGTCATTGCTAGTGATTTCGTTCATGTGACGAACAGTAGAACGATTGTTCTCCTTGGTCAAGCGGGGATTTTTGTCGACTGTGAAATCGTCTTCGAGAGCAGGCTCGGTCCCACAGTTGAAATGCATTCCCCTGTGGGAGCGAGCCTGCTCGCGAAGGGGTTATGACAGACACTAACAAGACCCGAAGGATGCGATGGTGTAAGCTCTCGGGTTCTTCGGATTCGACCCATTGCGAGCCCTATGCCGTTGCTTTTCAAACGCTCCTTGCTGCCCAAATTGCGCAGCTTCCCGCTGACCGCCGAGGCCGTGACCATTCTGTCCGGCGCCGCTGAATTTCGTCGTTGCCTGCTCGAGAAAATCGCCGCAGCGACCCAGCGTATCTACATCGTTGCGCTGTATCTGCAGCAAGACGAAGCCGGTCAGGAAATCCTTGATGCCTTGCACGCCGCCAAACTCAAGCGTCCCGAGCTGGAAATTGCCGTGGTCGTCGATTGGCTGCGCGCCCAGCGTGGACTGATCGGTGCCGGCAAGCAGCCGGGCAACTCGGCGTGGTACCAGGAAATGACCCGCACGCACCAGAGCGAAGTGCCGGTGTACGGCGTGCCGGTGCAGACCCGCGAGCTGTTTGGTGTGCTGCATTTGAAGGGCTTCGTGATCGACGACTGCGTGGTCTACAGCGGCGCGAGCCTGAACAACGTTTACCTGCACAAATTCGACAAGTACCGCTTCGACCGCTATCACGTGCTGCAAAGCCACGAACTGGCGGACTCGATGCATCATCTGGTCAAACACGGTCTGATCGAATCGAAAGCAGTGCATCGCCTCGATCTGCCCAACCTGCCGACCACGCGCAGCCTGCGCAACGATATCGGCGATCTGCGTAGTCGCCTCAAATATGCAACGTACGACACGGCCACCGGCAGTACGGCAAGAGAAGGCCTCTCAGTCACTCCGTTGCTGGGCGTCGGCAAGAACAACCCGTTGAACCGGGCGATTCTCGAGTTGATCGCCAGCGCGCAAAAACAGCTGACCATTTGCACGCCATACTTCAATCTGCCGCTGGGTGTGATCCGCGAGATCAACCGCGCGCTGGCCCGCGGTGTGAAGATCGACATCGTCGTCGGCGACAAGACCGCCAACGACTTCTATATCCCGCCGAGCGAGCCGTTCAAGGTGATCGCGGCGCTGCCGTATCTGTACGAGATCAGCCTGCGCCGCTTCGCCAAACGCCATCAGCGCAACATCGACAGCGGTCAGTTGAACCTGCATTTGTGGCGTGATGGCGACAACACCTATCACCTCAAGGGCATGTGGGTCGACCAGCGCTATACGCTGCTGACCGGCAACAACCTCAATCCTCGGGCGTTCCGCCTGGATCTTGAGAACGCCTTGTTGATCGATGATCCGAAAGGGGAATGGCTGGAACCGCGGGCGAAGGAGCTGGAAGAGATTTTCCGCCATACCAATCGGATCGACAGCTTTCAGAGTCTGGAGACGCTGCCGGAATACCCGGCCGGGGTGGCCAAGTTCCTCAAGCGCGTGAGTCGGGTGCGGATTGAGCGGTTGCTCTATCGGATTCTCTAAAAAATCAAAGTTATTCAGTGCGGCTGAAAATGCCTTCGCGAGCAGGCTCGCTCCCACAGTTGGAATGCATTCCAGATGTGGGAGCAAGCTCGCTCCCACAGGGAAATGCAGTTCAAAATGTGGGAGCGAGCCTGCTCGCGAAGGGGCCCGCTCAGACGCTACAAGAACTCAGTTGAGACCAAGCTTGCCACGCAACGTGGACAGATCTTCCGCCAGCGTATTAACCGGCCCGACCAGCGCCTTGCGGTCGTTATCCTTCACCTTGTCATAAGTCTCGAAACCACCATCCTTGGTCTTGTACTTGGCCAGAATCTTGTCGACGGTGGCAAAGTTCTTGTCGACCTTCGCTGCAAACGCCTTGTCCTGCTGCTCGATCTGCGGACGGAACAGGTCGACGATTTTCTTCGCGCCGTCGATGTTGCCCTGGAAGTCATACAGGTCGGTGTGGCTGTAGCGATCTTCTTCGCCGGAGATCTTGGTCGCGGCGACTTCTTCCAGCAGCGCAGCAGCACCGCCGACGACTTTCTCCGGCGGGAAGGTCAGCCCGGCGACGCGGGTCTGCAGGTCTTTGACGTCGCTGTTGAGCTTGTCCGCCAGTTCGTTCAGGCCTTGGGTGCTTTTTTCCGAGAACAGCGTGTACTCGATGCGGTGGAAACCGGTGAAGTCTTCAGCCTTCACGCCTTTCTCGTGATCGTCGACACGGGAGTCGATGGACGCATCGAGGTCACTGAACAGCTCGGCAATCGGCTCGATCGACTCGTAGAAAACGCGGGTCGGTGCGTAGAGCTTTTGCGCAGTGGCGAGGTCGCCTTTCTTCACCGCATCGGTGAATTGTTGAGTGTGGCTGCCCAGTTCATCCAATTGTTCGGTGACGTAAATCTTGTAGTCCGACACCGGCCCGACCAGATCCAGCGGCGCTGTCGCGGCGAACGCTGACAGCGGGGTGTTGAGCAAACCAAGGGTCAGCAATAACGCGAGTGGCGTCTTTTTCATGGGGGCGGCTCCAGTGTTGGGATGTTGTTTTATGCAGCGGTTTTCGGTTGTGTGGCGTTGAGCAGCGAGCGACCGATGAAGTCCTTGTCGCCCGTAACACCGGGCAGGGTGAAGAAGTACCCGCCGCCGACCGGTTTGAGGTATTCCTCAAGCGGTTCGCCGTTGAGGCGGGTCTGCACGGTGATGAAGCCTTTTTCCAGATCGGCCTGGTAACAGATGAACAGCAGGCCCATGTCGAGCTGGCCGTTCTTGTTTACGCCATTCGAATAGTTGAATGGCCGGCGCAGGATCAGGTTGGCCTGGGTTGCAGCCGTACGCGGATTAGCCAGACGAATGTGCGCGTCGAGTTTGGTCAGCTTGCCGGCCGGGTCTTTGCTGTAATCCGGAACTTCGCTTTCACGCTGCGCGCCCATCGGTGCGCCGGTGGTTTTCACCCGACCTATGATGCTCTCCTGTTCCTGCAGCGGCGTGCGGTCCCAGCGCTCGACAAAATTGCGGATGATCCGCACTGCTTGATAGCTGCCGTGCGCCGCCCAGGCCGGTTCATCACTGCCCGGTTGCACCCACACCAGGCGATCCATGGCTTTGCTGTCGTTGGAATCGGGGTTGGCCGAGCCATCGCGAAAGCCGAGAAAATTGCGCGCCGATTGTGCTGGCACACCGGGTTTCGCCGGGGCTTGCGGCGGCACGCTGCCTTCCTGCTTCCAGCGCACCAGCAGCAGGTCAGGCAGGTTTTTGACGATGTCGCGCAGGGCGTGAATGTTGGTGTCGGCGGTGTTCGAGCAGAACTGCAGGCTCAGGTCGCCGTGGCAGCAATCGGCTTCCAGTGCATCGTTGGGGAAACCGACCATGCGGATCAGGCGCTTGGGTTTGGCGTCGGCCAGACCGAAGCGCTCATCGAACAGCGACTCGCCGACGGAAACGGTAATGGTCAGGTTGTCCGGCGTGACGTTCGGGCCGAGGATGCCGGAATCCGGTGGCGGCAGTTTCGGGTCGATCTGCGCGACCGGGCCGCCCTTCATCAGGAAGGCAATGCGCTCGTTGAGCGTGCGGAACAGCCGCTCGAGGTCTTCGCGATCACTGGCCAATACGTCGAATGAAACCAGCATGCCCGAGGCCGGACGCGGAGTGACGATGCCGGTTTGATGCACACCGTGGAAATCGTGGCGGTCTTCGGTCTTGTCGCTGCTCGGTGCTTCAGTGACCTGTGCTGGCGCGGCAGCCATGGCCGGGCAGCTCAGGGCGGACCCGGCGAGGGCGACACCGGCGGCGCCCATGCCCATCAGGACACGGCGACGTTGCAGGTTGAGCGTTTCTAGATCTTTCATCGGGAATGGGTCTTCTGCTTACAGGCCGGAGAGGCCGAGGGCGGGATCGATGCCATCCAGTGCGTCGGCCAGAGCCTGGGCCTTGTCGGCGATCTGCTTGCGTTGTGCGCCGCTGACGGTGTCGTAGCTGGCGTAGCCGTCCTTGATCTTGTAGGTGTCGAGTTCGCTGTCGAAATCCGCCAGTGCCCGGTCGATTTTCGGCAGCAGGTCGGCGGCTGACTTGCTCAGCATCGGCCGCAGCAGGTCAACGACTTTGCGCGCGGTTTGCGCATTGGCGGAGAAACCGTTGAGGTCGCTGTGGCTATAGCGTTCTTCTTCACCGCTGGCGGCGCGGACGTCAGCCAAGGTGTTGAGGTTGCGCACGATGATGTTGACCAGTTGCTCCGGTGGCAACGATTGCGCGAGCAATTGCTGTTTGAGCGTGGTGACATCGCTGAGCAAACGCTGGGCGACCGGCGTCAGATCGTCGAGTTTGCGCTGTTGGAACAGGCCGAATTCGAGGCGATGGAAACCAACGAAGGCCGGATCCTGTTCGCGTTTTTCGAAATAGTCGGCGCGGGCGTTGATGCTGTTGTCCAGTTCGGCCAGGCGCTGAGCGGCCGGCGCCAGATGTTGATAAGCCGCACGCGCGGGCAGGTATAGCGCCTGGGCTTGGCTGAGATCACCGCTTTCAATCGCTTGATTGAGCGCCGTGACGGCTTTGATCAGCGCGCTGCTCTGGCTGGCCAGATACACGCGGAATTCCGACAGCGGCCCGACGAAGGCGACCATCGACGGTTTGGCCTTGGCGGCAGCATCAGAAGCGGCAGTAGGTGTCACATGCAGGGTGCCGCGCGGATTGCTCAGCAAGCCGCAAGTGATCGCGTAATCGCCCGGTTGCAGATTGGCGTTGATCACCTGACTCAGGCCCGGCGCAATGTTTTCGCGCTCTTCGACGACCAGTACGCCATCGAGGATTTCCCATTCCACGGCCCGGTCGGAGCGGTTGACGATGCGGAAACTGGCGCGGCCAGCCGGCACAGTCAGCGCGTTCGGCTCGCAATTGCCCGGATGGATATTCACCACCACTTCATCGTGGTTGTGCTGACGCTTGGCCGCAGCCATTTTCGAGGCGTAATAAAACAGACCACCGGCGGCGATCATCACCACCACCGAGCCGGCCACCGCCCAGCGCAAGGCGCGGGGAGGGGAGGCCTGAGGAGAGTTAGGCTTTGACATGAATGCCCTTATTGGCTGGAAACGGAAGACGATTGCGCAGTGGGTTTGGCCGCCGGCAGGAAGAACATCACCAGTGCTACCAGCAGATAAATCAGATAGGCACCAAGGGTGCTGACGGTCGGCGCATCCTGGTAGCCGAACATGCCGGCCAGCACCGAACCCAGCGGGCCGTCCATCGGCAGCGTCGCGCTGAAGTCGAACAATACGGTTTGCAGGTGATTCCACAGCCCGGCTTCATGCAGGGCCTGCACCGAGTTGGCAAGAATCCCGGCGGCGACCACCAGAATGAACAGGCCGGTCCACTTGAAGAACGCGGAAAGATTGAGGCGCATGCTGCCGCTGTAGATCAGGAAGCCGACGATGATCGCCAGAATCAAACCGAGCAGGGCACCGATCGGCGCGCCTGGGCCTTCGCTTTGCTGGAACACCGCGAGCAGGAAGAACACCGTCTCCAGGCCTTCACGGGCGACTGCGAAGAACACCATGGCGATCAGCGCAATGACCTGATGCTTTGAAGAAGTCAGCGCCTCATCCAGCGAGGCTTGCAGCGAATGCTTGATCGAACGCGCCACTTTGCGCATCCAGAACACCATCGAACTGAGAATGCCCACGGCGACCAGCCCGACGATGCCTTCAAACAGTTCCTGTTGCTTCTGCGGGAATTCGGCACTGACCAATTCCAGGCCTCCACCGACCAGCAGGGCGAGGGCCGCAGCGAGGAAAACCCCGATCCATACGGCAGGCATCCATTGGCCACGGCCGGTCTGTTGCAGGTAGCTGGCGATAATGCCAACGATCAGCGCGGCTTCAATGCCTTCGCGCAGCATGATCAGGAAGGGAACAAGCATTTGGTGTCCAAGAGGTCATTTCTAGAGGTTACAAGTTGTAACATAATGAAAGTCATTCTCACATGACATTGATTGACATAAACCTGAACACAAGCTGAACAAGTTGAAGAACAACCATTCTCATGCGCGTGACATCGGAACTCTGTAGGAGCTGCCGAAGGCTGCGATCTCTTGATCCTGGTTTTTAGAATCAAAAGATCGCAGCCTTCGGCAGCTCCTACACGGGATTTGCGTTGGTTGCGGTAAGATGCCCACCACCCAAAAACAACAAGGTTTATCGCGCTCCATGTCGGAAAAAGACACCATCGCCGTTCAACTGGTGCGTGAAGCGCTGCTGCAAAGTTGTGCCCCGGGCGTGGCCACGGCAGAAGTCTTGAACAAGGTCGGGATTGATCCGGCGTTGCTGCAAACCGAGCACGGCCGGGTACCGGCCTCGCAGTACGCGAAACTCTGGCGGTTATTGGCCCGACGCGGTGATGACGAGTTTTTCGGCATGGATCCGCGCAAGCTCAAGTCCGGCAGCCTTGAGTTCTTGTGCCGCAGCGCGATGGCGCAACCGACGCTGGCAGCGGGGTTGAGCACAGGTTTGAGCTTTCTGTCGCTGATGCTTGAGCGCATGCCGGCGCAACTGCTGCACCAGCAAAGTCTCGCGGAAATCGTGTTGATGGAAGATGAACCCGAACCACGCCGCGCCTTCAGCTATTTCACCTACTGGATGATCGTCCACGGTGTGGCCTGCTGGCTGGCCGGGCGGCGGATACCGATTCTGGCGATTGAATTGCGCTGTGCGGCGCCGGACTTCACCGATGACTACCGGGTAATGTTTTCGGAAAACCTGCGTTTCGAGCGGCCACGGACACGGATGATCTTCTCCGCCGATTGCCTCGACCTGCCGATCAAGCGCAGTGCCGAAGAACTGAAGCGCTTTCTCGCCCACGCCCCGGCCAACATTCTGGTCAAGTACCGCGACCCGCAGAGCCTGGCCAGTCGGATCAAGCAGGATCTGCGGCAGCTGCCTGCCGAGCAATGGCCGGAAACCGAAGCCCTGGCCCAACAGTTGTGCATGTCGGCCTCGACACTGCGTCGACGTCTGGCCGAGGAAGGGCAGACCTATCAAGGCCTCAAGGACAGCGTGCGCAAGGAGTTGGCCATTGTCTGGCTGGCGGAACCTTCGATCAGTTTTGTCGAGATCGCCAGCCGCTTGGGGTTTGCCGATGTCAGCTCATTTTATAAAGCGTTCCGCAAATGGGCAGGCTCCAACCCTGGGCACTACCGTAACCTGATCCTCAGCCAGCCAGCCGAAGCTGGCTCGACCGAGGCGTCACTTACAGTTCCTTCACGCTGACCAACGTGGTTGTGCCGGTACCGAACGCCGAAGCCTTGATGCGCAACTGCAAATCGTTCTTCGAGCCGCGCAGGACATAGATATGATCCTTCAGCTTCGGGCTCTCGAGCTTGAACAGCTTTACGCTGCCCTCTGGATAAAGCGTGGGATCAAGTTCCAGTACCGCGTGGATCTTGTTGGCACGGGATGAGACGTTGTACCGGTTTTTACCAAACAGGGTTTCCGAAAGCTGCTGCAGCGGCATTGAGTCCGGCGCGAGATCGGTCACGTACAGTCCGACGATATCGCGCTGCGGCCTGCCGTAAGCATCGTTGGACGAATTGGCGATAAACGCGCTTTTCGTGGCTTTGATCGTCGCCAGTTTATCCCTGTTCACGTAGTGGTACAGGCGCTTGGGCAATGGCGTGATTTCAGTTTCGACAACCGTCGGAAAACCGCTACTGTCAGCGACTGCCCGTCGTGACGGACCCGGCGCCTCGGTGTTGGAGTCGTCATGGCCGCGCTTGTTCGGCGTGCCACCCTTGAGATACAGCTTGTTATCGACTGTCCATCGCCCCTGACCGTCGGAGATCAGGAAGGGACCGGGTCGCAGGTTATCCGCCGGATCAATGATAAGCACCGGCCCTTCTTCAATCGAAACCCGAAAAAACTGATCTTCAACCAGCGCGTGCCATTTGTCGTTGTATCGATATAGCCCTTTGTTGCGTCCTTGCGCCACGGGTTCTCCCAGATCTGCCGGCTTCTCCAGCGCGAAACTGTCGAGTATCGCTTTCTGCGCTCCGGAATAGGACGAACGTGGTGTAGCCAAAGCGTTTTCAGTGAGCGACAGGTCCACCTGCGGGTGCCGCTCACTCGGCAAACTACGGTTTTCGACAACCGGCACATCAGGCGTAGCGGGGGCGGGACTTTCAACGGAATAATCGAATACTTCCGGTTCGATCGACAGGTGCGGGAGATTTTCGGCGTTTTTTGCCCCTGTCGAAATGCGCCCGGCGTGCATGAGGACTGCCGCCAGATTCAGCAGCAGGTCGGCCACGGCAAATGACTTGTCCTGACCGTCCGATTGCGACAGTGCCTCCAGGTCGCCTTTGAGACTTACCGCCAATTGCACTAACCATCCGGCGGTGGCTGCCGGCCCGGTCACCAGCGGCAACAACGACTCGAAAATCAACCAGCTCAACGTCTTGAAATGGGCCCAGCGACTCTCTGCGTTGGACACTGATTGCCGGTCTGCCAACTCAACAAGCGCCCGGCTGTTCGCCTCATACAAGTGCTGAAATACATCGCCCTGCAGTGGGGACACGTTTTTCAGTTCCCAACGCAGGCGTATTTCGTTAGCGCCCAGCAGTCCGGTGTGCCTGACCACGGTTTTGTACCATTCATGGATGCTCTTCTGCAGCGCGGCGTCGGACTGAATCGCCTGTTCCAGATGGCTGCGCGAACGGTATTGGGTCAACGAAGGGGAATAGAAGGGGCGATAGAGGACGACGGGGGCATCACTGCGGGTGCCGGCAGCAATGACGAACATATTCAAAACCGGCCCGAGCCGCAGCTGCAAAGGGCTGACGACGATGTCTTGAGAGGTCTCGCTGCCATCCGCCAGCGCAACGATCAGACGTACACCGTCATCGTCAAAACCATGGGCGCCGGTCAGTTTGGCCTCAAGTGCCTGGAGCGGCAATTGATTGCGCAGGTGAACCGTAAACAGATTTTGTCGGGACGACGCCTCGGGGCGATTTTCAAGCAGATGCTGTTTCAGATACGCCGGGTAGGTACGGCCAATGTCCACCGACTGGATCAGACCCTTGACGTAATCGGGGGTCATCCACGCGGGTACAGTGCGCTGATGCAGGCCTTTGACGGTCATCGTGCCCCATGGCAGGCCGGCGAGATTTTCCAGGGCAAAATCGATGATGCCCAAGCGAGTGGTTTCCACGGTTCCCCATCCACCCGGTACGCCTCGCGCAACCTTGATGTGGAGTTCCATGTCATCAGGATTTACCGGCTCATGTCCGTCACGGCTCATCTGAGCGACGAGGGCTTGATAGGCAAAATCGCGAATGGAATCGAGATGGGTGAAAAACGTCGCGCCGTCATACTGTAAATGAGTGACGGCCATGGCCGAGACATAACGCCGATAAGTAAGGCGATCGTCAGGGTCGGCGTCCTTGAGCCATTGCGGCAAATGCTTGTCGACATGTTCCGCTTGGTAAACATGCGGCTGTTGGCCGGCCAACAGTCGAAGCGGATCGCAGCTCTGATCGAACAACTGCTCAGCGTCCTCGAACACTCCGTCGGCCGGAATCCGGATGCTTTCAAGTTCCACCAACTGCTGATCAATCAGGACCCGCACCAGTTCGTCAAAGATGTCCGCATCAGGTTCATAGCGATCAACGCTCAGCTCGGTAAACTCCCATTGATGCTGCAATTGCCGCGCAACATTCTGCAGGCAGTCTGCTTCGGAGCTGAATCGTTCCCAGGCCCCCGAGGGTTGAATCAATACTGTTCCTGACTTGTCAGTGACGAGCAAGGCAGGATAGATCAGCGAGAGATTATCCGTCCCGTTATTCAAGGTGAGGTGCAAAAGATAAACCGGCGGCCTTAAATGCTCGTTAAATAGTTGTCGATGTTGTTTTTCTGATGTGACGACCAATCCAGTGAAAGCGAAATGCAAGTCTGGATCTGTCTGGTGAAGCGATTCATTGATGTTCAATGCGCAGGCATCTTTTATTACCTCCGACAGCCACTGCCAACGACTCATGCCGTTATCTGCTGGTTGCTGCCAGTAATCCAGCAACTGTTGCTGTAACGTGGCGACCAGTGTTTGGCATATTTCTTTCTGAGCCGATTGGAATTCAACAAGATCGATTCCCGCGCGGCCTTCGGCTTGCACCGGAATAATCAGGTTTTCTTCGGTTAAAACAATACTGCGCCCTTCGGTGAAGGCCCGAATGAATGCATCGAGATAAGGCACGGGCTCGGCTTCCGGGTCAAATCGGGTATCACGATAGAACAACGTATCAAGGGACAGTGAGCCTGGTTGCAAACAGTAATGTAAATAATCTTCCAGTTGCGATCTGGCAACACTTCGCAATGTAGGGTGGTCGTTGAATTGAGCATGTACCGATTGTTTGAAAATAAAATCTTTGTCATTAAATAAGCTTTGCTCAGGCGACACGGTGTGTTCCTTGTTTGATAAAGAAAGATAGGGGGTGTTTGTTGTTTGAAGCTATCAGGCCAGTTTGTTTGCGACCACTACATATAATTATCAGCTTGTAAGAAAACGGTTGTGTACCTGCCAGGGTTGGCCAAACCAGTCAGCCACATTGATGGCTTTGACCATTGCCGCCGCCGCCCCACAGCGCGACTATCTTTCTGTTGTTTACGGTTCCCAACCTAATAAAAAACAGAGGGATTCTGGCAATGCGCGATTACCTGTCTGCCACCGCACAGTTCAACTATCAGCACACCGTGGATGCCGCGCTGAGCGGTACGCTTGAGGCGCTCAACGCCTGTGTCGAATGCTGCGACCGCCACGCCTTGCCGGGGCGCATCGCGCTGTTCTGGGAGGGCCGTGATGGCGCCAGTGCGACGTACACCTTCAGCGAGCTACAGGATAAAGCCGCGCGTTTCGCCAATTTCCTTCTCGCTCAAGGCGTGCAGAAGGGTGACAAAGTCGCCGGCCTGCTGCCGCGCAACATCGAATTACTCATCACCGTATTGGCCACCTGGCGCATCGGCGCGGTGTATCAGCCGTTGTTCACCGCATTCGGCCCCAAAGCCCTCGAACATCGTCTGAACAGCTCCAGCGCCAAAGTCGTAGTCACCGACGCGGTCAATCGGCCGAAACTCGCTGAAGTCGCCGATTGCCCGACGCTAGTTACCGTCGGCGGCGCCAAAGGCCAGGGCATTGTCCGAGGTGATTTCAGCTTCTGGGCCGAACTGGCCAACTATTCCAACGTCTGCGAGCCGGTCATGCTGACCGGCGAAGACCCGTTCCTGTTGATGTTCACGTCCGGCACCACCGGCCCGTCGAAAGCCCTGTCAGTACCGCTAAAAGCCATCGTCGCCTTCCAGAGCTATACCCGCGATGCCGTCGATCTGCGTCCGGAAGATGCGTTCTGGAACGTCGCCGATCCGGGCTGGGCCTACGGCATCTACTTCGGCGTCACCGGGCCGTTGTCGATGGGCCACCCGATCACCTTCTACGATGGCCCGTTCACCCTCGAAAGCACCTGCCGGGTGATCAACAAGTACGGCATCACCAACCTCACCGGTTCACCGACGGCTTATCGTTTGCTGATTGCCGGCGGGGACGTGTTCGCCAAGTCGATCAAAGGCAAGCTGCGCATCGTCAGCAGCGCTGGCGAGCCACTGAATCCGGAAGTGATCCGCTGGTTTGCCGACAACCTCGACGTGGTCATCCACGACCATTACGGCCAGACCGAACTGGGCATGGTCCTGTGCAATCACCACGGCCTCGACCATCCGGTACACGTCGGCGCCGCCGGTTTTGCCTCGCCGGGGCACCGCATCGTCGTGCTGGACGACCAGTACAACGAACTTGGCGTCGGCCAGCCGGGCATCCTAGCCATCGACCGCCCACAATCGCCGATGTGCTGGTTCGGCGGTTACGAAGGCGCGCCGACCAAAGCGTTCGTCGGTGATTACTACCTGAGCGGCGACACCGTGGAATGGAACCCGGACGGCAGCATCAGCTTCGTCGGCCGCAGCGATGACGTGATCACCACGTCCGGCTACCGCGTAGGCCCGTTCGATGTGGAAAGTGCGCTGATCGAACACCCGGCGGTGGTCGAAGCGGCGGTGGTCGGCAAACCCGATCCGGAGCGCACCGAACTGGTCAAAGCCTTCGTGGTGCTGAGTGCGCAATACCGTGCCGCGCCGGAGCTTGCGGAAGAGCTGCGTCAACATGTGCGCAAGCGTCTGGCCGCGCACTCATACCCGCGTGAAATCGAATTTGTCAGCGAATTGCCCAAGACCCCAAGTGGCAAATTGCAGCGCTTTATCTTGCGCAACCAGGAAATCGCCAAGGCTCAAGAGGCCGCGGCGCATAACGTTTCAGCTTGAAGATCAGGAACTACAGTCATGCAGATCGAAAACAAGGTTTTTATCGTTACCGGCGGCGCATCCGGCCTGGGTGCTGCCAGCGCTGAATTGCTGGTCAGTGCCGGCGCGAAAGTGATGCTGGTGGACATGAACGCCGAAGCCGTGGCCGCTCAGGCTCAGCGTTTGGGCGCGCAAAGTGTGGTCGCCGACATCAGCAACGAAGCCGCCGCCGAAGCTGCTGTGCAGGCGACGGTCAAAGCCTTCGGCAGCCTTAACGGCCTGGTCAACTGCGCCGGTATCGTCCGTGGCGAGAAGATCCTCGGCAAGAACGGCCCGCATGCGCTGAGCAGTTTTGCCCAAGTGATCAATGTCAACCTGATCGGCAGCTTCAACATGCTGCGTCTGGCCGCTGCGGCCATCGCTGAATCCGAGGCAAACGCTGATGGCGAACGCGGTGTGATCATCAACACTGCATCTGTCGCGGCGTTCGACGGCCAGATCGGCCAAGCGGCGTACTCTGCTTCGAAAGGCGCGATCGCCAGCCTGACCCTGCCGGCTGCCCGTGAACTGGCGCGCTTCGGCATTCGCGTAATGACCATCGCCCCAGGCATTTTCGAAACGCCGATGATGGCCGGCATGACCCCGGAAGTCCGCGATTCACTGGCCGCCGGCGTACCGTTCCCGCCACGTCTGGGCAAGCCTGCCGAGTACGCCGCGCTGGTTCGGCATATCATCGAAAACAGCATGCTCAACGGCGAGGTGATCCGTCTCGACGGTGCCTTGCGCATGGCCGCCAAGTAAGGAGGATTTGTCATGACCATTTCCAACGATCCGATTGTTATCGTCAGCGCCGTGCGCACGCCAATGGGCGGTTTTCAGGGCGAACTGAAAAGCCTCACCGCACCGCAGCTCGGTGCTGCAGCGATCAAGGCAGCGGTTGAGCGCGCCGGTGTCGCCAGCGATGCAGTCGATGAAGTGTTGTTCGGTTGCGTATTGCCTGCGGGCCTCGGTCAGGCGCCCGCGCGTCAGGCCGCTTTGGGCGCCGGGCTGGATAAATCGACCCGTTGCACGACGGTCAACAAGATGTGCGGCTCGGGCATGGAAACCACCATTCTGGCCCACGACATGCTGATCGCTGGCAGCGCCGATGTGGTCATCGCGGGCGGCATGGAGAGCATGTCCAACTCGCCGTACTTGCTGGATCGTGCCCGCGCCGGTTATCGCATGGGCCATGGCCGTGTGCTCGATTCGATGTTCCTCGACGGCCTCGAAGACGCCTACGACAAGGGCCGCCTGATGGGCACCTTCGCCGAAGACTGCGCCGAGACCAACCACTTCAGCCGCGAAGCGCAGGACGCCTTTGCCATCGCCTCGACCACCCGCGCGCAGCAGGCGATCAAGGACGGCAGCTTCAAGGACGAAATCGTCCCGCTGACCGTGACCGTCGGCAAAGAACAGGTGCTGATCTGCAATGACGAACAGCCACCGAAAGCCAAACTGGACAAGATTGCTTCGCTGAAACCGGCGTTCCGCGAAGGCGGCACGGTGACGGCGGCGAACTCCAGTTCGATCTCTGACGGTGCGGCGGCATTGGTGCTGATGCGTCAGTCGCAGGCACAGAAACTCGGTCTGAAACCACTGGCCGTGATCCATGGCCACGCCGCGTTTGCTGATACCCCGGGCCTGTTCCCGGTGGCGCCGATTGGTGCGATCAAGAAACTGATCAAGAAAACCGGTTGGTCGCTGGGTGATGTCGATCTGTTTGAGGTCAACGAGGCGTTTGCCGTGGTTGGCATGGCGGCGATGACGCACCTGGAAATCCCTCATGACAAGTTGAATGTGCATGGCGGTGCCTGTGCGCTGGGGCATCCGATCGGCGCGTCGGGGGCGCGGATTCTGGTGACGTTGCTGTCGGCGTTGCGCCAGAGAAAGCAGAAACGCGGTATCGCGGCGATCTGCATCGGCGGCGGCGAAGCCACGGCCATGGCTGTGGAATGCGTTTATTGATCGCTAAATAGCCCATGTGGGAGCGAGCCTGCTCGCGAAGGCGTCATGTCAGTCAATGTTTGCTTTGCTGACACACCGCTTTCGCGAGCAGGCTCGCTCCCACAGGGGGTCTGTGTGGTAACCCGGATTTAAGGATTCACCATGATTCCCAACGAAGACCAAACCCAGATCCGCGACATGGCCCGGCAGTTCGCCGAGGAACGCTTGAAACCGTTCGCCGCCGAGTGGGATCGCGAGCACCGTTTCCCCAAGGAAGCCATCGGCGAGATGGCCGAGCTGGGCTTCTTCGGCATGCTTGTGCCGGAGCAGTGGGGCGGCTGCGACACCGGTTATCTGGCCTACGCCATGGCCCTGGAAGAAATCGCCGCCGGCGACGGCGCCTGCTCGACGATCATGAGCGTGCACAACTCGGTCGGCTGCGTGCCGATCCTCAAGTTCGGCAACGATGATCAACGTGAACGTTTTCTCAAGCCATTGGCCAGCGGCGAGATGCTCGGTGCTTTTGCATTGACCGAACCGCAGGCCGGTTCCGACGCCAGCAGCCTGAAAACCCGTGCACGGCTGGACGGCGATCACTACGTGCTGAACGGCTGCAAACAGTTCATCACCTCCGGGCAAAACGCCGGGATCGTGATTGTGTTTGCGGTGACTGATCCGAGCGCCGGCAAGCGCGGCATCACGGCGTTTATCGTGCCGACCGATTCGCCGGGCTACAAAGTCGCTCGCGTCGAAGACAAGCTCGGCCAACACGCTTCCGACACCTGCCAGATCCTCTTCGAAGACGTCAAAGTACCGGTGGCCAATCGCTTGGGCGAAGAGGGCGAGGGCTACAAGATCGCCCTGGCCAACCTTGAAGGTGGCCGCGTTGGCATCGCTTCGCAAGCGGTGGGCATGGCCCGCGCGGCGTTTGAAGCGGCACGTGATTACGCCCGTGAACGCGACACCTTCGGCAAGCCGATCATCGAACATCAGGCCGTAGCTTTCCGCCTCGCCGACATGGCCACGCAGATCGCCGTCGCCCGGCAGATGGTGCATTACGCTGCAGCCCTGCGTGACAGCGGCCAACCGGCATTGGTCGAGGCATCAATGGCCAAGCTGTTCGCCTCGGTGATGGCCGAGAAGGTCTGTTCGATGGCATTGCAAACGCTCGGTGGTTACGGTTACCTGAACGACTTCCCGCTGGAGCGCATCTACCGCGACGTGCGCGTCTGCCAGATCTACGAAGGCACCAGCGATATTCAGCGCATGGTCATTTCGCGCAATCTTTAACAAGGAATTTTTATTCATGACGTACGAAACCATTCTGCTCGAAACCCACGGCCGCGTTGGCCTGATCACCCTCAACCGCCCGCAGGCGCTGAATGCCCTGAACGCGCAACTGGTCAGCGAAGTGAACCAGGCTCTTGATGCGTTGGAGGCGGATGCGAACATTGGTTGCATCGTGCTCACCGGTTCGAAAAAGGCTTTTGCCGCCGGTGCCGACATCAAGGAAATGGCCGAGCTGACTTACCCGCAGATCTACATGGACGACTTGTTCAGTGACAGCGATCGCGTGGCCAACCGGCGTAAACCGATCATTGCCGCCGTCAACGGTTTCGCCCTCGGCGGTGGTTGTGAGCTGGCGTTGATGTGCGACTTTATTCTGGCCGGTGATAACGCGAAGTTTGGCCAACCGGAAATCAACCTTGGCGTGTTGCCGGGCATGGGCGGCACCCAGCGTCTGACGCGTGCCGTCGGCAAAGCGAAAGCCATGGAGATGTGCCTGAGCGGGCGCTTGATCGATGCGGTTGAGGCCGAGCGTTGCGGCATCGTTGCGCGGATCGTGCCGAGTGATGAGTTGCTCGATGAAGCGTTGAAGGTTGCTGCCGTGATTGCCAGCAAGTCGCTGCCGATTGCGATGATGATCAAGGAGAGCGTGAATCGTGCCTTTGAAGTGAACCTGACTGAGGGCGTGCGTTTCGAGCGTCGGGTGTTCCATGCGGCGTTTGCCACGCAGGATCAGAAGGAAGGGATGGCGGCGTTTATTGCCAAGCGTGAGGCTGCATTCCAAGGCAAATAAATGTAGTGCCTGAGCTGGCGCCTTCGCGAGCAGGCTCGCTCCCACATGAGGTTCTCGGCGTTCACACAATCTGTGTTCGCTGGAGATCTCTGTGGGAGCGAGCCTGCTCGCGAAGCTTTTACGGCTTGATGTACATCAAAATCAAAAGCCCCTCACCCTAACCCTCCCGAAACGTCGGACCGCCCGGAGGGAGAGGGGACTGATTGGGGGATATTGATGATCTGCGCCGACCTGAAAGAACTTTACTGAATCCCTGATCGGCCTGGTTAATCCAATCGATAATCGACCCGGTCTTTCAGGTCTGGCGTATAACGCCAGACACCTCGGTCGGCCCCCTCTCCCTCTGGGAGAGGGCTGGGGTGAGGGAAAGGGGCCAACACCATCACAACTGATAGTTCTTCAGCTCCCGCGCAATCACCATCCGCTGAATCTCGCTCGAGCCTTCATAGATCTGGGTAATCCGCGCATCGCGGTAATACTTCTCGACCGGATAATCCTCCAGATACCCATACCCGCCATGAATCTGAATCGCCGACGAGCAAACCTTCTCGGCCATTTCCGACGCAAACAACTTGGCCTGCGAAGCCTCGGACAAGCAAGGTTTGCCCGCTGTACGCAGACGCGCCGCATGCAGGATCATCAGCCGCGCCGCGTTGATCTGCATGTGCATGTCCGCCAGCAGGTTGGCGATGCTCTGGTGTTCATTGATCGGTTTGCCGAACTGGATACGATCACGCGAATACACCAGCGCCGCTTCAAACGCCGCACGGGCAATGCCCAGTGCTTGCGCGGCGATGCCGATACGTCCGCCTTCAAGGTTGGACAGGGCAATCGCCAGGCCTTTGCCGCGCTCGCCGAGCAGATTGGCCTCGGGAATGCTGCAGTTGTTCAGCGTCACCGCACAAGTATCGGAAGCGCGGATGCCCATCTTGTGTTCAGTCCGATCAACGATGAAACCCGCTGTGTCGGTCGGCACCAGAAACGCCGAAATCCCTTTCTTGCCCAGATCCGGATCAGTCACCGCAAACACAATTGCCAGTTTCGCCCGTTTGCCGTTGCTGACAAATTGCTTGGCGCCGTTGATCACCCATTGGCCGTCACGCAGTTCGGCACGGGTGCGCAGGTTGTGCGCTTCGGAACCGGCCTGAGGTTCGGTCAGGCAGAAGCAGCCAATGGTTTTCCCGCTGGCCAGATCCGCCAGCCAGGTCTGTTTCTGTGCTTCGCTGCCGTAGTTGAGTACCGGCCCGCAGCCGACCGAGTTGTGAATGCTCATGAACGCCCCGGTCGCGCCGTCACCGGCGGAAATCTCTTCCACGGCCAAGGCGTAGGCGACGTAATCGACGTAAGTGCCGCCCCATTCCTCAGGCACTACCATGCCTAACAGCCCCAGCTCACCCATCTTCGCGACGAGCGCGTCGTCGATCCAGCCAGCCTTTTCCCAGGCCTGCGCGTGCGGTGCGATTTCGCCACGGGCAAAGTCCCGGGCCATGTCGCGGATCATCACTTGTTCTTCAGTCAGTTCGAGATCGTGCATGGCTCAGCTCCGGCGCTCATCAAAACCATGGAAGAAACTCGCGACATGCGCAGCGTCCAGTGCAGCGAGGGTCGGCGGGTTCCAGCGAGGTGTCTTGTCTTTATCGATCAGCAGGGCGCGTACGCCTTCGATCAGGTCGCCGCGGGCGAACCACTGGCGATCCAGATGCAGCTCAAGTGCGAAGCAGTTTTCCAGGCTCAGGTGGCGGCCGCGACGAAGCATTTCGAGGGTCACGGCCATGGCCAGCGGCGAACGAGTCTCCAGCAGATTGGCCGTGGCCGTTGCCCATTCGTGGCTGTCGGCGACGGTTACCGCGCGCAATTGCTCAACCATGCTCGGCACATCCGGTAGAGCAAAAAAGTGATCGATGGCCGGGCGCAAGGCTTCTAGCGGCGCATCGGGCAAGGTTTGCACGGCGTGCTTGGCCAGCAGGTTTTGCAGCGCCTTGAGCGGCGTGTCCTGCCATTCCATCTGATCGAGCTTTTCGTCGAGCAGCGCCAGTTTGCTGCTGTCCAGGTACCAGTCGGCGAGGCCGCAATACAGCGCATCGGCCGCACGAATCTGCACGCCGCTGACCCCCAGATAAATCCCCAGCTCACCGGGAATGCGCGGCAGGAAATAACTGCCACCGACATCCGGGAAATAACCGATGGCCACTTCCGGCATCGCCAGACGGCTCTTCTCGGTGACCACGCGCAGATCGGCGCCTTGCACCAGGCCCATGCCGCCGCCGAGGACGAAACCGTCCATCAGCGCCAGCACGGGTTTGCGGTAGTGATGAATCGTCAGGTCGAGGGCGTATTCCTCGACAAAGAAATCTTCGTGCAGCGTGTCGCCGCTTTTGAAACTGTCGTACAGCGAACGAATGTCGCCACCGGCGCAGAAGGCTTTTTCACCGGCACCGCGCAGGACTACGGCGTGAACATTGGCGTCAGTCGCCCAGGCGTCGAGTTGCTGTTGCAGCAAACGCACCATGTCGAGGGTAATGGCGTTGAGACCGGCGGGGCGGTTGAGGGTCAGGTGACCGATGTGATTGCGAACCTCGGCCAGCACTTCGTTTTGCGTGGCATCCATGGACTGGGTCCGCGGGGATGAAGCCTGAGCTGTCATCAGTAACTCCCTGCTTTTATTGTCTTTATTCGAGAAGCTCGCGCGCGAGCGTTACCGGATCGTAACAGTGCAAATTTGCCGTGTACAACGGAGATAACTGCAGGCGACATCTGCATTTTTGCATGGCAAGGGTGCCTGTCGGCAGCGCCTGCGGGAATACAGATTACTTTGGAGTGGATAGTGATATTCAATAATTGTGCTACACCCTAACAAGCGGTGCGAAAGGACATTCGTCAATCTGTCAGGGAAAGAAAAATGGCTCCGAAACACGGGTTAATTACGCAACTGGTGAGGGAGTTTTCAACGAAGGCGCCCAAACACGTTCCTGCAACGTTTGTTAACCCAACTCCCCCGGGAAAGCAAAAACGCATTTTTCTGCCCGGCAACCAGAACGCACCGATCCTCAGTGGCAGCCTTGATTCGGCCTTGCCGCTGCATGCGAGGATGCGGGCCAATCATTTTTTTTGGTTTTGTATCAACGTCAAGATGAGTTGTGATGTGCTTGGCAAGATTTCACACACGTTTAACAAGAAGCCTCTGGATGCAATAGAACTTCGTCATGCGACTCATCAAACCGGAGTCGGCTACAGAACCAAGGGGATACACGCCGATTTTAATAAAAGCGCTGACAATATGGGGGATCAACTGGGTACGGGCGTTTCCAGTATGGACGCAGCGCACTTCAATAACCTGGGGCTCACCCAGGACTTTCTGTCAGGCTTCGATATCGCCATCGGAAACTCGGACGGGGATTTGAAGGCTGCACTTCAAAAACTCAAGGATCGTTGCCTGACGTTTTGTTCGGATACGCGGCTGTTGCCGCAGCATATCAACCTGAAGCCCGATGTCATCATTGACGAGGTTCACCGTCAGGTGGCGCGCGATCTATTTTTCAACCCGGGTTTCAACACCGGCCAACTAGTGTCTGACAGTCAAATTGGTCATTACATCAATACCGCCACCACAGCAATCGAGGGTAGTTTCACCGCTGATGAGAAGAAAAAGCCGGAGGCGCTCCTCTACGAAATGGCGAAGTTATACCAGCCGGGTTATTCGTATGTGAAAGCGCATTTTTACAACGAACTGCGGCCAAACGTGGAGATCCAGATTGATGAGCTCAATGGGGTATTGCCATCGGGGATCAAGATGATCGAATACGGCGATTACATCGGTGAAGGCTCCTCCGCGGCTAAACCGCGATCGCCCGAACTCCAGGAACAGATCCAAAAGTTTCGGGACGCACAAAAAGCCAATGAAGATGATCAAACCTGGAGTGAATGATGGCCGTCAGTGGACAGCCCGCGTCTATGATCGCGCAAGCACTTCGCTGATGCTGCGCCGCTTGGCATGCAATTCGCTGGCGTGGATCAGCTGTTCAAGATCCTCGGGGGTGATGTCGATGAAGGCTTCCATGTCGGCCAACGCCAGTTTGAGGTCCTCGGCGGTGATGGCCTGACTGTCGACGGGCGCAACGATCGGCGCCGGTTCAGCCGGACGTTTCGGATAACGAATGCGTGTCAGGTTGTTGTAGGCGAGTGCACTGAGCAGCATGCACGCCGCACCGAGCATCACCGGTTCCATGGCTTTCCAGTCCATGGCGATGGTCGCCGGATCGGCCAGCACCAGCGTCAGTGCCAACGCCCCGGCCGGCGGATGCAGACAGCGCAGCCAGCACATCAGAATCAACGCCATGCCCGCCGCCAGACAGGCGCTGCCCAAAGTCCGGCCGAGCACATGGGCGACCAGCAGTGCGACGACGCCGGCACACAAATACCCACCGAGAATCGACCACGGCTGGGCGAGGGCGCCGGAGGACACGGCGAACAGCAACACCGCCGATGCGCCCAGCGGCCCGATCAAGTGATAGGCGACTTCATGGCCGAACACCTGCGCGCACAACCACACGCTGAATAATGTGCCCAGCGCCATGCCGATGGCGGCGCGGCTCCATTCGGTCGGGCGGGTGTTGATGGCGGCGGGCAACCAGCGAGCGAGCATGTAAATCCAATCCTTGCAGCAAATTCGAGGCAAAAAAAAGGACTTGTCCGGCATATCCGGAAAGCCCTCGAAGCGTTCCAACATTGGGGGAGGAACGTGCACAGTTTGCCGATCAAACTCGATGCTGACAAATTCATATTAATGAAGATTTAGTGCATTAATTTTGAATTGAAGCGACACGGCGGCCACTCATGAAACACAAATAGCCACCCACAGCGGCCAATGCGCTCAAGGCATAGAACATGCTGGGCGCCGGTGTGTGCATCAGCAGAAATCCGCACATGACCGGACTGGCCGCACCACCCAGCGCCGCCAGATTCTGCGCGCCGTAGTAACTGCCGCGCAGGTCTTCCGGGGCCAATGTGTCGACGAACAGAAAGTCGGCCGGGTAAATGATCATCTCGCCCAAGGTGAAGATGAACATCGCCACGCACCAGCCGACCAGGCTGTCGGCCAGACTGAAGCCGATCAGCCCGACGATGAACAATGCGGTGCCGCCGGCAATCCAGTGGCGCAGGTGTTCGCGGGTGAGTAAACGGCCGATCTGGTACTGCAGCACAATCACCGTGATCGCGTTGCAGGCGAGCAGGGCGGCCATGGTGTCCAACGTCTGTTGCTGGGTGTGGGTCACCAGCAGGTATTGCGACAGGTACAGGGTGAAACGCCCGTGCACCAGCGTGCTGAGCAGGCAACCCAGGGTAAACAGGATCATCGTGCGGTCGTTTTTCAGGATGATCAGGGTTTTCAGAAAACTCGGCGGTGCGGCGACTGGAGCAATCGGGCTGGCTTCCCGGCCGGCGCCGAGCAGCAGAAAGATGCTGCCGATGGCAATCGCACCGGCCACGATAAAGGGCGCAGAGGGCTGCACCCCGGCAATCACCACGCCGATCATCGGGCCGACGGCATAGCCGATGTTGGTCAATGTGTAGTTGAGGGAAAACGCCTTGACCCGTTGGCCGATTGGCAGGTTTTCACTGAGGATGGCTTTGGAGCAGATCAGGAACAGCGCCGACGCCGTTTCGCTGATGATCAGCACCAGCGTGACCAGATAAAGATTCTGCGCGAAGGTCAGCAGGATCAGACCGATACCACTGGAGAGCATCGTCAGGATCAGCAACCGGCGCTTGTCGAGCCGATCGATGATGTAGCCGCCGTACAACGACAATAACGTGGCGCTGAACACCGCGATGCCCAACAGCAGACCGACGTCTTGCGGATTGAGGCCGAGCTTGTTGCTGAGGAACAGCGTCAGCAGCGGGCTGATCAGGGCGCGGCTGATGACGACGGTCAGCGAGCTGATCATCAACCGGCGGATGAGGCGCGAGTAGGTGGCCACGGAGGGGCAATGTCCTTATTTCAAATGCTTGGCAGGCGTGGGTCATCCTCACCGGGCAATCATCACCGGTCAAGCCGCCATAACACCATCCCTGTGGGAGCGAGCCTGCTCGCGAAAGCGTTCTGTCAGATACATCAGTGTTGACTGACACTCCGCCTTCGCGAGCAGGCTCGCTCCCACAGGGGACTTCCGTTGCTTTCAAATCAGGGGCAGGTGCATGGCGCAGCGGCGGTTCGCGGGAAAACCCAGTGCGATTTCGGCCTGTACGGCGTCGTGCAAATAGCCAGCGGTAGGTGCGGACGTCAACTCGATAAACCCCATGCGCTGATAGAACGGCGCATTCCACGGCAGGTCGCGAAACGTGGTCAATGTCACTGCTTTCAACCGCAATGCGCGCGCGTGTTCAATCGCCGCCGAAACCAGCCGTCGACCGATGCCCTGGCCCTGAAAGGCCTGACTGACGGACAACTCTTCGATGTGCAGGTGCTGGTCGATTTCGACTGCGCGGAGAAATCCTGCCAGTTCGGTACTTTCAGCGACCCATACATACGCCTCCTCGATAGCTCGCACATGTTGCGCAACCTCCGCCACCTCGGCATCCGCCAGCCAGGCCAATTGCGGGTCAAGACGAAACAGCTCGGCCGCCGAGCGTTCGATGGCAGGGAGGGTCACCGCGTCAGCGGGCCTTGCAAGGCGAATGATCATGTTCATGTAGGAGCTGCCGCAGGCTGCGATCTTTTGATCTGGATTGTAAAAAACAAGATCAGAAGATCGCAGCCTTCGGCAGCTCCTACAAGGGCGGCGGCGTACAGAGCGACGGCGTCATCAAGCGACGTCGGACGCGTTCGGCCACTGTTGCAGCGGGATCGGCAGTTTGCGCGACTCGCCACGACCCATCGGGAAGTAATGGAAACCGTTGCGCGCCAGACGCTCGGCGTCGTACAGGTTGCGCCCGTCGAAGATCACCGGCGTGTTGAGGCGCTGCTTGATCAGGTCGAAATCCGGTGCCTTGAATTGCTGCCATTCGGTGCAGATGATCAACGCATCGGCGCCGGGCAGCACCGATTCCGGCGTGCCCATCAGCATCAGTTTCGGTTCGTCCGGGTAGAGGTTCTGGGTTTCCTGCATGGCTTCCGGGTCGAAGGCGCGCACACTGGCACCGGCGGCCCACAATTCTTCCAGCAGCACGCGGCTCGGCGCGTCACGCATGTCGTCGGTATTCGGTTTGAACGCCAAGCCCCACAAGGCGAATGTCTTGCCACGCAGGTCTCCGCGATAAAACGCGTTGATGCGCTCGAACAACTTGTGTTTCTGCCGCTGGTTGATCGCCTCGACCGCTTGCAGCAAATCACTGGAGCAGTGCGCCTCTTCGGCGCTGTGGATGAGCGCGCGCATGTCTTTCGGAAAGCACGAGCCGCCATAACCGCAGCCCGGGTAGATAAAGTGGTAACCGATGCGCGTGTCGGCACCGATGCCCTGACGCACCGATTCAATATCGGCGCCCAAGTGCTCGGCTAGCTCGGCGATCTGGTTGATGAAGCTGATCTTGGTCGCCAGCATGCAGTTGGCGGCGTACTTGGTCAGCTCGGCGCTGCGCAGGTCCATGAACATGATGCGGTCATGGTTGCGGTTGAACGGCGAGTACAGATCACGCATCACGTCGCGTACCTCATCGCCTTCACAGCCGATGACGATGCGATCCGGGCGGCGGCAGTCGGCAACCGCCGAGCCTTCCTTGAGAAATTCCGGGTTGGAGACGATATCGAATTGCAGCAGGCGGCCCACCTTGATCAAGGCTTTTTCAATGTGCGTGCGCAGGGTGTCGCCCGTGCCCACCGGCACCGTGGATTTCTCGACGATGATCAACGGTTGCTCACGATGCCGGGCAATCGCATCGCCGACCGATAGCACGTAACGCAGATCTGCCGAACCGTCCTCACGCGACGGCGTACCCACGGCAATAAACGCCACCCGCGCGTGCTGCACAGCGAGTTTTTCATCGGTGGTGAATTGCAGGCGTTTCGAATCCAGACCTTCACGTACCAGGCTGGCCAGCCCCGGTTCGAAAATGCTCACGTGACCCTGGCGCAACAGGTCGACCTTCTTCTGGTCGACGTCCATGCACACGACATCATGGCCGACTTCGGCCAACACAGCCGCTTGCACCAGACCGACGTAACCGCTGCCAAATACTGTGATTTTCATGGAGCACTCCTGAATTCGGGCGCACGAGCCGGACGAGTGTTGATGGTGATGACCCCGAGCATGACCAGCGCCACGCCCAGTGATTGAGTGAAACTGAAGGATTCGTTGAACAGCGGCAGACTGGCCGCCAGCAGATAAACCAGCGCATAGCTGATGCTCAGCAGCGAGTAAGCGCGGCCCAGCGGCAGATCGCGCAGGGCGGCGAGCCAGCAGAGCATCGACAGCGCGTAGGCAAAAATCGCCGCGATGACCACGGCCAAGGCGCGCCAATCAAGGCTGTCGATGTGCAGCCATTGTTCCGGCACGGGCAGGCGGATCATGCTCCAGCGCATGCCCAGTTGCGCAGCGCTGACGAGGAATACGCTGCCCAGTGCGAAGGTGATGCCGCGACGTTGATTCATGACTGTTGCCCCAGCAAAACCACGCCGCCGATCACCAACGCCACGCCAATCCAATGCCGGCTGTCGATGGGTTCACGGAAGACGAAGCGCGCGATCAGGGTGATCAGCACGAAATTGAGGCTGAGCATCGGGTAGGCGATGCCGACTTCCAGACGCTGCAACACCAGCAACCAGACCAACAGACCGGAACCGAGGGCGAACAGGGCCAGCCATAACCACGGCGAGCGCAGTTTGCCGGTCAGCGAAGAATCGCTCTCGCGCCAGCTCTCCACGGCGTACTTCTGCGCGATCTGGCCGAGGCAGGTCAGCAGGCACGCGGCCAACAGCAACAAAAGGCTCATGACGCCTCCTTGGGCAGAATCATGATCACCAGGTTGCCCTGCTCATAACGGACGCCGTCCTTCGGCAATCTGTCGATTTCGTCCAGTTCGTCCTGCCCCTTGACGCGCATCACCACGCCGACTGAACCGCTGCGGCGCGCCTCGCGCATCCATTGTTGTACGTGTTCGGGATCGACCCGCTGTTGAATGCCGTCAGGATAGGCAAGGCCATATTTCAATTCGCCTATCGTGTTGTACAACGCCACTTGTGGCGTTTTCAGGCGCCAGGCCAGTGCCGAAGCTGCGCCCAGATCGTTGCTCAGCAGGTGGGTGGTTTGCGAAAGTTCGGTGACGTGATGCTTGATGAACTGGTCCGGCATCTTGTTGGCGACCACCGACTTCGGCAGCGCCGCCGGCAACACGGCGATCAGCAACAGGCTGCCCAGCGCCGGAGCCGCCCAGCATTGCAGCGGCAGAAAGGCTTGCAGCAGGTTGGCGATGATCCAGCCGATCAGCGCGATAAACACCAGCACCAGACTGTGCAGTTCGTGGTCGTACACCGGTTTGGTCAGTTGCAGATACACCAGCGCGATCAGCGTGACGACGCCCAGCAACAGATTGAGCAGACCATTGATGCTCAGCGCGCGACCTTGCTCAAGACGCAAGCGGTCAGCCAGCGCATTACCCAGCAACAACGCCAGCGGCAGCAGGCACGGCAGGATGTAAGTCGGCAATTTGCCGTTGCTCAGGCTGAAGAACAGCAACGGCAGCAGCAGCCACAGCAGCAGGAACACGATTTTGGGCTGAGCGCGGCTTTGCCAGGCTTGCTTGAACGCCGTCGGCAACAATCCCGCCCACGGCAAACTGAACGCCACCAGCAATGGCAGATAGAACCACCACGGCGCATCGTGTTGCGCGTCATCCCCGGCAAAGCGGCGAATGTGCTCGTGCCAGAAGAAGAACCGCCAGTAGTCCGGCTCCTGCGCATGCACCGACAGCACCCACGGCAGGCTGATGAGGATCGCCACGGCAATCGCCACCGGGCCGAACATCAGCAGTTCACGCCAGCGTTTTTGCCAGAGCAGCCACGGCAGGGCGATCAACACCGGCAGCAGCCAGGCGAGAAATCCCTTGGTCATGAAGCCCATGCCACAGGCCAGGCCCAACACGGCCCACGCGGCCATGCGCTTGCCGCTGGTGTGGCTGTCGAAGGCAAACCACAGCGCCAGCAGACTCAGGTTGACCCAAAAAGTGAACTGCGGATCGAGGTTGGCGTAGCCCGCCTGACCGGCGACGATGGTGAAACTCATGTAGAGCAGGGCGCAGACGAAGCTTTTGCGCGGCTCGTTCCATAAACGTCGGGCGAGCAGATAGCACAGCAGCACGCTCAGGCCGGTGCTCAGCGCCGACACAAAGCGCACACCGAACAGGTTCTGCCCGAACAGTTGCTGACCCAGCGCGATCATCCAGTAACCGGCAATCGGCTTCTCGAAATAACGCAGGCTCATGAAGCGCGGCGACACCCAGTTGCCGCTCAGCAGCATGTCCTGGCTGATCTGCGCGTAACGGGTCTCATCAGGAATCCACAAACCGTGCGTGCCCAGCGGCAGCAGATAGGCCAGCAGACAAATGCCCAGCAACAGCAGTGGCAGCGTCCAGCGTTTGATCATGCGCCTTGCACTCCCAGCCAGCCTTCACGGCCGTCGAGGGCGCCGCGCTGCACGCGACCCACGGGCAAGGTGTTGAAGAACTCGGGCAGCAAGTCACCCAGCGGTGTGAAGTCAATGTTGCGCTGTCGCGCGTCGGCGAGCAGTTGGCGAAAGTCCTCGGCCATGAGAATCCCTTCTACTTCGGCGTGAATGGTGTAGACGTTGAGCTGTTGCGGGCGAAAGTGATCGAGGAGGAACGCGTTGTAGTCCCGCGCGGCAACGATCGGGCCGACGACTTCGTCGAAGGTCGGCAGGTCCACCGGAATCTGCGGCGTACCCGGCGTGCCATCGGCCAGCAGCGGACGAAACAGGCGGTTGCCTCGGCAATCGCTGTTGTAGCGAAAGCCGAAGGCTTGCTTGGCCTCGATCACGCGCTCGTCCGCACGCCAACCGGCAGCGGCGGAACACTCGACTTTCTCACCGAGAATGTCGCTCAAGGTGTCGACGCCCTGACGAATCTGCTCGATCAGTTGCGCGTTGCTCCAGCGCCCGGCGTTGGCCTGCCAGCCATGGTGATCCCAGGCATGCAAACCCACTTCATGACCGGCATCGCGGGCCTGACGCATCAGGTGCCCGAGATCGCGGCCAATCGGTTTGCCCGGCCACGCGGTGCCGGCCAGCAGAATGTCCCAGCCGTACAGGCCGGCAGCATTGGAACGGAGCATTTTCCAGAGGAACTGCGGGCGGATCAGGCGCCACAGATGCCGGCCCATGTTGTCGGGGCCGACACTGAAGAAGAACGTCGCCTTGATCTGCGCTTCATCGAGCATTTCCAGCAAGCGCGGCACACCTTCACGGGTGCCGCGATAGGTATCGACGTCGATACGAAGGCCTGCCTGCATTAGCGCTTGTCCGCTTGTTCGAGCATGGCTTCACGCAAGAAGAAATCCAGTGTGTTGCCAATGGTCTCGCGCATCTCCACGGTCGGCGTCCAGTCGAGCAGGCGCTTGGCGTTGGCGATGCTTGGTTTGCGGTGTTCGACGTCCTGGTAACCCGCACCGTAGAACGCCTTGCTTTCCACGTCGCGAAAACCGGCGAACGGCGGGAAGTTGTCGCGCAGCGGATGCGCTTCG
Source organism: Pseudomonas tensinigenes (assembly GCF_014268445.2). NCBI lineage: Bacteria > Pseudomonadati > Pseudomonadota > Gammaproteobacteria > Pseudomonadales > Pseudomonadaceae > Pseudomonas > Pseudomonas tensinigenes. The sequence goes on along the minus strand of NZ_CP077089.1, from coordinate 3,562,548 downwards.
AACTGACGCAGCAGCTCTTCGCCCAACTGACGAATACTGGCTTCGTTGTCCGGGTTGCCGATGTTGATGATCTGGCCGTTGCAGACGTCGTTGTCGTTATCGATGATCCGCGCCAAGGCCTCAACGCCGTCAGCGATGTCGGTGAAGCAACGTTTCTGCTCGCCGCCGTCGAACAGGCGAATCGGCGTGCCTTCGACCAGATTGAGGATCAGTTGAGTGATGGCGCGCGAACTGCCGATGCGCGCCGAATCCAGACGGTCAAGGCGCGGCCCCATCCAGTTGAACGGGCGGAACAGGGTGAAATTCAAACCCTTGGCGCCGTACGCCCAGATCACCCGGTCCAGCAGTTGTTTGGACACTGAGTAGATCCAGCGCTGCTTGTTGATCGGGCCGACCACCAGGTTCGAGGTGTCTTCGTCGAAGTGCTTGTCCTGGCACATGCCATAGACTTCCGAGGTCGACGGGAAGATCACGCGCTTGTTGTACTTGACGCAGTAGCGCACCAGTTTCAGGTTTTCTTCGAAGTCGAGTTCGAACACACGCAGCGGGTTGCGGGTGTATTCGATCGGCGTGGCGATGGCCACCAGCGGCAGGACCACGTCGCACTTCTTGATGTGGTACTCGATCCACTCGGAGTGAATGCTGATGTCGCCTTCGACGTAGTGGAAGTGCGGATGGCTGCGCAGACGCTCGATGGCGTCGGAGCCGATGTCCAGGCCATAGACTTCGTAGCGGTCGTCACGCAGCAGACGCTCGGACAGGTGATTGCCGATAAAACCGTTGACGCCGAGGATCAGCACGCGAGTGCGGCGCGGTGCACGGCCGGATTCAGCGCCGCGCAGCAGCGAGCCGTCGACCAGACCGAGTTCACTGGCCAGTTGCGGGCCGCTGAGGAACAGACCGTTGTCGTTGCGTTGACCGGAGAGGATCACCAGCGAATCTTCGCCGCAGGCAATGCGCAACGGATCGACGCTGATCACCCGGCCCGGCGCCTGACCGTCGTTGCCTTTGACGACTTCGGCGCTCCAGACGATGAGTTTGTGGTCGCCCACGGCGCAGAAAGCGCCCGGATACGGTTGGGTCACGGCGCGCACCAGATTGAACAGTTGCTCGGCGGGTTTGGCCCAGAGCAGTTTGCCGTCCGCGGGGGTGCGACGACCGAATACCGTAGCTTTCGATTCGTCCTGCGCGGTTTCGCTGATCTTGCCTTGCAGCATCGCTGGCAAGGTGTCGCGCAGCAGGTCAACGGCTGCCACGCGCAATTTGCCGTGCAGGCTCAGCGCGGTGTCGCTGCGCTCTATGGCTACGCGCTGCTGGGCAACGATGGCGCCGGCATCGGCACGTTTGACCATGCGGTGCAGGGTCACGCCGGTTTCGGTCTCACCGTTAACCAGCACCCAGTTGGCCGGGGCACGGCCACGGTAGCTCGGCAACAGAGATCCGTGCAGGTTGAACGCGCCTTTTTTTGCGGTGGCCAGCAACGATTCGCTCAGCAGGTGGCGGTAGTAGAACGAAAACAGGTAGTCCGGATTGAGCTTGGCAATCCGCTCGATCCACAGTGGGTGATTGACGTCTTCCGGGGCGTGCACCGGGATGCCCTTGGCGGCGCACAGTCGCGCAACCGATCCGTAGAACGCGTTCTCTTTCGGATCATCGGCGTGAGTGAATACCGCCGCAATCTCATAGCCGCTGTCGAGCAGGGTTTGAATGCCGGCGCAGCCGATATCGTGATAAGCGAAGACAACCGTTTTTGCGCTCATGAGAGAACCTGATCATTGGAGGAGGAGAGACCGTCGACGGTGATGGCGCGCGGCGGCATGGCGGGTTGGCCGCGCAAGACTTTTTCCACGAAGAAACGCGGGCGGGCGCGGACGTCGCTGTACATGCGCCCCAGATATTCGCCAAGCAGACCCATGCCGATGAACTGGCCACCGGTGAACACGAACAACACCGCGAACAGCACGAACATGCCGTCACCGGCCCAGCCGGCACCGAACACCAGACGCAACACGATCAGTGCGGCGGCAAACAACACGCCGAGGCCAGCCATGGCGAAACCGACGATGCTCAGCAGGCGCAACGGCGTGGTGGTCATGCAGGTGATCAAGTCGAACATCAGGTTGATCAAACGCATCGGGCTGTACTTCGAATCGCCGTGTTCACGCTCGGCGTGGGCGACGACGATTTCGGTGGTGTGGCGAGCGAAGCTGTTGGCCAGAATCGGAATGAACGTGCTGCGCTCGCGGCAGGCGAGCATGGCGTCGATGATCGTTCGGCGGTAAGCGCGCAGCATGCAGCCGTAGTCGCTCATGGCGACGCCGGTGGAGCGCTGCACGGCAAGGTTGATCAGCTTCGACGGATAGCGGCGCAGGGCCGAATCCTGACGGTTGCCGCGTACGGTGCCGACGACGTCGTAACCTTTCTCGGCTTCGGCAACCAAGCGCGGAATCTCCTCCGGCGGGTTCTGCAAGTCGGCATCGAGGGTGATGACGACATCGCCTTTGCATTGTTCGAACCCGGCCATGATTGCTGCGTGCTGGCCGTAGTTGCGGTTGAGGATGACCGCCACGAACGGGCTGTCTTCGCGGGTCGCGGCTTCCTCCAGAAGATGGGCGGAATCGTCACGGCTGCCGTCGTCCACAAGGACGATTTCATAGTCGTGACGCAACATCCGGCAGGCGGCTTCAGTGCGGCGTAGCAGTTGCGGCAGGCTGTACTGTTCGTTGTAGACCGGAATAACGATCGACACACAGCGGATCGGATAAGGTTTCACGGGCGTTTGTCCATTAGGGAGGCGATGGCGCCGACCACGCGATCAAGGTCCTGATCGGTCATGTCGGGAAACAACGGAATCGAGCACAGCCGCGCCGAGTTCCATTCGGTGTTGGGCAGGTACAGGTCGGGGTCACGCTGGCGATACCAGGCGTGCAGGTGGGTGGCGATGAAATGGATACCGGTGCCGATGCCCTGTTCCTGCAAACCTTTCATAAAGGCATCGCGATCCATGCCGCAGCGCTCGCGGTCGATACGCAGGATGAACAGGTGCCAGGCGTGGGTCTGGGCGTAGGCGGGCAGGGCCAGCGGTTGCACCGGCAGGCCTTCGAGTTTTTGCCGGTAGGCGGCGGCCAATTCAGTGCGACGGGCGTTGATCGCGTCCAGACGCTCCAGTTGCACCAGGGCAATTGCGGCGTTGATGTCGGCGAGGTTGTATTTGAACCCCGGCTCCATCACTTGAGCCTGCGGCTTGCGGCCACCGGTCAGGCGATCGTAGGCGTCGACGCCCAGACCATGGAACTTGAGCATGCGCACGCGGCTGGCCAAGGCTTCGTCGTCGGTGACGAACATCGCGCCTTCGGCACAGGTCATGTTCTTGATCGCATGGAAGGAGAAAATCGCCGTGCCCTGCGCGCCGACGTGACGCCCCTTGTAGCGGGTGCCGGCAGCGTGCGCGGCGTCTTCGATCACCGCGATGCCGTGCTTGTCGGCCAGCGCATACAGCGGATCGAGATCAAACGCGGCGCCGGCGTAATGCACGGGAATGATTGCTTTGGTGCGTGGGGTGATGGCGGCTTCGATGCGCGCGGCGTCGGTCATCAAGGTGTCGCGGTCAACATCGACGAACACCGGTTTGGCGCCGAGCAGCGAGATCATGTTGGCGGTTGAGACCCAGGTCTGCGAGGGCGTAATCACCTCATCACCGGGGCCGATGCCCAAGGCCAGTAACGTGATGTGCATACCACCGGTTGCCGAGGAAAGTGCCACTGCATGCTTGCAGCCGACATAGTCGGCAAACTGTTCTTCCAGTGCCTGGCTTTTAGGGCCGGTAGTAATCCAGCCCGAACGCAATACTTGTTCAACCGCGGCTATTTCTTCATCGCCGATACTCGGCCGGGAAAACGGCAGAAACGCTTGACTCATAAGAACCTCGGGGCGACAGCCATCCTTCAGCCGATTGTTTGAAAAACACGGAATTTCAAAGGGTTGAGTTACCGGTCGGGGAATACCTGATTGACTTTCCAGTCCGCGGCCGGCAGGGTTGCAGGCCTTTCGGGGCAACCTGTTGTAACTAAGGTTATGCGTGTTTTTGTCAAAGGACATGAAAAAACGGTCGGCGATTCGTCTATCTGTAAGCCATACAGCCACCGTTCAGACTTCTTCCGTTCATCGGCTGTTTTAGTCGAAAAGTCTTACGAAAGAGTCGCTATTTATATAAGTTTGTTTGCACTTTTAAGTTGTTTTGTTGAACTGTTTTCTATTCAAGGCCGTTTCGTTTGATTGACTTGTCGAGTACTGAATCCACCCCGTCCAACACTAATCCGCTGACGATTTATCTGGCGCGACTGGCGCCCTCCAGCCAACTGACCATGCGCTATGTCTTGCAGGATGCTGCGGACCGCCTCGGTTTCGAAGACGTGGATATCGAAGAAATCCCCTGGCACGGGTTGCAACCCGAAGACGTCGTGGCGCTGGTCGCCGCTTTGCGCGCCGACGGTTATGCGCCGAATACCTCGTCGCTGTATGTGAATGCCGTACGCGGGGTGATGAATGAAGCGTGGCGCATGAGCCTGATCAGTCAGGACCATTTGCTGAAGATGCGCTCGGTAAAGGGCATTGCCGGCACGCGGTTATCTCAGGGGCGCAACTTGAAGCGCACCTTGATCCACGAATTGATGGAAGTCTGCGCCGCCGATCCGCGCCCTCAAGGGCTGCGCGATGCGGCGGTGATTGCGCTGTTGTACGGCACCGGCATGCGTAAATCGGAGTCGGTGGACCTGGATTTGAATCAGGTCGACTTCACTGAACGCAGCCTGACCGTCACCGGCAAAGGCAACAAACAACTGATCAAGTACGCGCCGGCATGGGCGTTCGCCAAACTCGATGCCTGGCTGGAGCTGCGCCGTTCAGAGCTGAAGGAGGGTGAGAGCGACGATGCCTTTCTGTTCAACCGTATCCGTCGCGGCAGCCATATCACTCGCGAACGCATCACCAAACACGCGATTTACTACATCGCCCGTCAGCGAGGCACGCAGGTCGGTGTGAAGATCATGCCTCACGACTTCCGCCGCTCGTTCATCACGCGGGTGATCGAGGAACACGATCTGTCGATCGCGCAGAAACTGGCGCACCACAGCAACATCCAGACCACCGCCAACTACGATGTGCGGGATGACAACGAGCGTCGGCGCGCGGTGGATCGCTTCGATCTGTAGGCCTCGTCAGGACGGGGAAGGGCAGGTGCGCGCATTGCCGGTTGCCGCCCGACTGATCTGCTCGGCCAGACGTTTGACGTTGTGCTGCTGGGCGCCCACCAGATCATCGATGGTCGGGCCGGCCGGTGTTTGCAGGGTCGAACGGCACGTCAGCAAACCATTGTCAGTGGCGCCGTCGGGACGCAAGCGCCATTTGGCGTCGATCAGGCCGTACTGACCGGGGATCGAGTCGAAGCGTTGCACTTCGATGCGCACCGAAACGTTGCCTTGGCCACTGGTATTGCTCAATTGATCGGCCAACGCACCGCGCAACTCATCCGCCAATGTCGCCCCCCACCAATCGGTTTCCAGAATCGCCAGGCCGCTGTTGCCCTGGCGGATAACGATTTGCGCCCGGTCGACCTGCGGCGGCACGCTCAGCGCTTCAATCGGAATCTGCGCGCCGCTCCGTGTATTGGCAACCTGCACCGGGGTCAGGGTGTGAAAACTGATCGGGTCGCTGCGACAGGCGCCCAGCAGCATGAACGCAGCGAGCACGGTGATTTTCAGCGGTACAGCCATGGTTCAGCTCCTGTGCTCAGTTGCGTGGCGGACCTTTCAGGTCGATAGGCGCGGCGTTATCGGGGCGACCACGAATCAGCGATTCCGGATGCCGGCCGAGGTAATCCGACAGCTCACGCAGCGAACGCGACATGCGCCCGAGTTCGTCGAGGGTTTCCGTGAGTTTTTCGCGTTGCGGCGAATCTTCGGCCAGGGTCGAGCTGGCCGACTGCAAGGTCTTGCTGACATCAGCGAGGGTGCTCTGCACGCCCGGCAGGGTCTTGGCGTTAAACTGCGTCAGGCCTTTGCGCAGCTCGATCAGATTGCTGTCGAGGTTGTTGGCGATGCGATCAACCGGCAGCTTGTTGAGTTTGTCGACCACGGCTTCGAGTTTTTCCTGCAACTGTTCGAGGCTGCCGGGAACGGTCGGTAGAACGACCGGGCGAGCAGTCGGGTCGAACGCGACTTTCTCCGCTTTCGGGAAGAAGTCCAGCGCCACGTACAACTGGCCGGTCAGCAGGTTGCCACTGCGCGCCTGAGCACGCAGGCCATTATCGACGAAGGTACCCAGCAGGCGGATGCCAGCGGCTTCGTCGTTGGGGTCGTGCTTGAATTCGGTGAGCATCTTTTTGTAGGCCTGACCGAGACGCTGCGGGTAAATGACGATGCCGACGTTAAGCGGGAAGGTGCGTTTTTTTGCGTCGAAATCCAGGTTGATGCCCACGACCCGGCCGATCTCCATACCGAGGAACTCGACCGGCGCATCGACCTTGAGTCCGCGCAGTGACTGTTCGAAACGCAGCACCATGTATTGCGCCTTGCCATTCGGCGGGGCGAGGGCGCTCTGCTGGTCGGCGAACAGTTCGAAATCCTTGTCGTCGGCGGCGGCCACATCATTGGGACTGTAATCCGGAGCACGGAACGCAATACCGCCCACCAGCATGGTCGATAGCGATTCGGTCTTCACGGCAAAGCCGTTGGCACCGACATTGATGTCGATGCCGCTGGCATTCCAGAAACGGGTGTTTTCGGTGACGAACGCGTCGTTCGGCGCGTGAATGAACACTTCGATATCCACTCCTTTACCTTCCGGGTTGAGGGCGTAAGTGACGACCTGGCCGACCGGAATCTTGCGGTAATAGACAGGTGAACCGATGTCCAGTGAACCGAGGTCCGGCGCGTGCAGCATGAAACGCTTGCCGGGTTCGCCATAGGTGATCGGCGGCGGATTCTCCAGACCCTTGAAGTTCTTTGCGCGGCTATCGGACTGGCCGACGTCGGCGCCGATGTAGTCTCCGGAAAGCAGGGTGTCGATGCCCGAAACGCCGCCGGCGCCAATGCGCGGGCGCACCACCCAGAACTGTGAATCTTCGCGCGTGAAGGTTTCCGCCTGTTTGGACAGCTTGATGGTGGCGTCGACGCTTTTCTGGTCGCCACTCAACTCGACGTCCGTGACCTGACCGATGACCACGTTGCGGTATTTGACCTCGGTCTTGTTCGCCGTCAGGCCGCTGCCTGTCTTGAAGTTGACAATGATCGTCGGCCCTTCCTGCATCACGTTGTGCACCACCAGCGAAATGCCCACCAGCACCGCCACGATCGGTACGATCCAGACGAGTGAAATGCCGAAACGGTGGGTTTTGACGGGGGCTTGGCCTGGCGCTCGCGGCTCGTCGGTGGCTGACGACTTCATCCATGTCTCCTCGATTGAATGGGCACTGAGCGTCAGGAACGCAAAAGCACCTCATCAATATAGAAGTGCTTGGCGATAGAGCAAATGTGTATAGCTCGCCTGTGCTTGATGATCGTTCCCACGCTCTGCGTGGGAATGCCTCATGGGACGCTCTGCGTCCAGTGACGCGGAGCGTCACGGGCTACATTCCCACGCAGAGCGTGGGAACGATCAAACCGCGCTGTCAGCAGAGCATTTCCCGCAGGCGATACCAGAACATGCCCAGTGCCAGCAGTGGCGAACGCAGGGCCGGGCCGCCGGGGAAGGTCATGTGCGGCACGCCGCTGAACACGTCCATGCCCTGACTGTGACCGGCATGAATCGCCTCGCCGAGCAGTTTCGCGCACCAGTGCGTGACGTTCAGGCCATGGCCGGAATAGCCCTGCGCATAGAACACGTTCGGGTGTTGCTTAAGCCGGCCGACCTGCGGAAAGCGGTTGGCGGTGATGCCAATCTTGCCGCCCCATTGGTAGTCGATGCGCACGTCGGCCAGTTGCGGGAACACTTTGAGCATCTTCGGCCGCATATAAGCGGCGATGTCCGCCGGATCACGGCCGGAATAGTGGCAGGCACCGCCGAACAGCAAGCGTCGGTCCGCCGAGAGCCGGTAGTAATCGAGGCCGACTTTCTGGTCGCAAACCGCCAGATTCTGCGGAATCAGTTGCGCGGCGCGTGCCTCCGACAACGGCTCAGTGGCGATGATGTAACTGCCGGCCGGCAGCACTTTGCCACTGAGTTGTTGTTCGAGCTCGTCCAGATGCGCATTGCAACCGAGCACCAGACTGCCGGCGCGCACCGTGCCGTTTGCGCAGCGCACCTGCACGGTCGGGCCATGGATGATTTCCAGCACTTCACTCTGCTCGAAAATCCGCACGCCCAACGACGCTGCCAATCGCGCTTCGCCTTGCACCAGATCCAGCGGGTGCAGATGACCGGAACCCATATCCACCAGCCCACCGGCATAGATGTCGGAGTTGACCACTTGCTGGCGGATCTGCTCCGGGCCGATCAGTCGGGTTTCGTGGGCGTAACCGAGTTCGGCGAGGTCGACCAATTCATCCTTGAAGGCAGCGAATTGCGCGGGGGTATTGGCCAGATCGCAGAAGCCCCAGCGCACGTCGCACTCGATACCGTTGTCAGCAATGCGCTGCCGAACCAGATCCACCGAATCGATGCCGGCGCGCTGCAAATAACGCACGCCTTCCTGACCGACATATTTGGCGAAGCCTTCAACTTCATGACCGATGCCGCGAATCAACTGACCGCCATTGCGCCCGCTGGCGCCCCAGCCGATACGCCGGGCCTCGATCAACACCACCGACAACCCGCGCTGGGCCAGTTCGATGGCGGTGTTGACCCCGGTGAACCCGCCGCCGATCACGCAGACATCAGCGGTCAAGTCACCGTCCAAAAGCGGATAAGGTGTGCTCGCCCGGGCCGAAGCGGCGTAGTAAGAGCGGGCGTGTTCCTGGGTGTACTGATTCATTTGTTCGACTTCACTTTGCTCCAGGACCGGGTCATCAGACGCATGATCGCCTGGGGCGGGGTGGTAGAGATGTAGAGCTTGTCGAGGACTTCTTGAGGCGGATAGACCTCAGGATTGTTGACCAGCTCCGGATCCATGTATTGCTTGGCGGCCGGGTTCGGGTTGGCGTAACCGACCGAGGCGCTGACTTTGGCGATCACTTGCGGATCGAGCAGGTAATTGATGAAGGCAAGGGCTTCTTTGGTGTTGCTGGCGTCTGCAGGGATGGCCAGCAGGTCGAACCAGAGGTTGGCGCCTTCCTTTGGAATCGCGTAGGCGATGTTCACGCCGTTCTTGGCTTCCTTGGCGCGGTTGGCGGCCTGGAACACGTCGCCGGAATAACCGAAGGCTACGCAGATATCGCCGTTGGCCAGATCCGAGACGTATTTCGAGGAATGGAAATAGGTGATGTACGGGCGGATGCTCAGCAGTTTGGCTTCAGCCTTTTTGTAGTCTTCCGGGTTTTCGCTGCGCGGATCCATGCCCATGTAGTTGAGCACGGCAGGGAAGACTTCGTCGGCGGAGTCCATCATCGACACGCCGCACTGTGTGAGTTTTTTCAGGTTCTCAGGCTCGAACAGCACGGCCCAGGAATCGATGTGATCGATGCCCAGCACTTGCTTGACCTTGTCGACGTTGTAACCGATGCCGTTAGTGCCCCACAGGTACGGCACCGAGTGCTCGTTGCCCGGGTCGTTTTTCTCCAGCAGTTCGAGCAGTTTCGGGTCGAGGTTCTTGAAGTTCGGCAACTGCGAGCGATCAAGTTTGAGGAACGCGCCGGCCTTTACTTGACGCGCGAGGAAGTGGTTGGACGGCACCACCACGTCGTAACCGGTCCGGCCGGCGAGGAGCTTGCCTTCCAGGGTTTCGTTGGAATCGAAAACGTCGTAGATCACCTTGATCCCGCTTTGGCTCTGGAAATCGGCGAGGGTGGTTTCACCGATGTAGTCGGTCCAGTTGTAGACGCTGACCTGGGGTTGGGCGTGCGCTACGGCGCTGAACAGCACGCTCAGGGCGACCGGGAGTACGGATTTCAACAGACGCATTTCGACACCTCTTCTTATAATGATCGTTCCCACGCTCTGCGTGGGAATGCCTCAACGGACGCTCCGCGTTCGGCTTTGGATGGGACGCGGAGCGTCCCGGGCTGCATTCCCACGCAGAGCGTGGGAACGATCGATTGTTGGATTTCTCAGGTGGTTCGCTAATCCCTTGTGGGAGCGAGCCTGCTCGCGAAAGCGGTGGGTCAGGCAACATCAATGGTGACTGTGCTGACACATTCGCGAGCAGGCTCGCTCCCACAGGGATTTGTGCAGGTTTGGGTTAAACGCTCAGCATCAGGAACTCACGCTCCCACGAGCTGATCACGCGTTTGAAATTTTCATGCTCGGCGCGCTTCACCGCGACATAGCCACGGACGAACTTGTCGCCGAGGTATTGCGCCACGGTTTCGCATTCTTCCATCTGCGTCAGCGCTTCTTCGATGGTGATCGGCAGGCGCAGGTTGCGGCGTTCGTAGGCGCGGCCCTGTACCCCGGCACTTGGCTCGATACCTTCAACCATGCCGATGTAACCGCAGAGCAAACTGGCGGCAATCGCCAGATACGGGTTGGCGTCGGCGCCCGGCAGACGGTTCTCGACGCGCATGGCTTCCGGGCTTGAGGTCGGTACACGCAGGCCGACGGTGCGGTTTTCTTCGCCCCATTCGACGTTGACCGGTGCTGAGGTGTCCGGCAGGAAGCGGCGGAACGAGTTCACGTTGGGCGCAAACATCGGCAGCACTTTCGGAATGTACTTCTGCAAACCGCCGATGTAATGCAGGAACAGCTCGCTCATCTGCCCGTCTTCATTGGCGAAGACCGGCTTGCCGGTGGCGATGTCGACCACGCTCTGGTGGATGTGCATGGCGCTGCCCGGCTCATCACCGATCGGCTTGGCCATGAACGTCGCCGCAACGTTGTGCTTGAGCGCTGCCTCACGCATGGTGCGTTTGAACACGGTGATCTGGTCGGCCAGATCGAGGGCGTCGCCGTGACGGAAGTTGATTTCCATCTGCGCCGGGCCGTCTTCGTGGATCAGCGTGTCGAGGTCCAGGCCTTGCAGTTCGCACCAGTCATAAACGTCTTCGAACAACGGGTCGAATTCGTTGGCGGCATCGATGGAGAACGACTGCCGACCGCTTTCAGCACGGCCCGAGCGGCCCAGTGGTGCCTTCAGCGGCAAGTCCGGGTCTTCGCAGCGTTGGGTCAGGTAGAACTCCATTTCCGGCGCCACAATCGGCTTCCAGCCCTTGTCGGTGTACAGCTGCAAGACTTTCTTCAGTACGTTGCGCGGCGACAGTTCGATCGGGTTGCCGAACTTGTCGAAGGTGTCGTGGATAACGATGGCGGTCGGTTCGATCGCCCACGGAATCACGTAGACCGCGTCAGCCACGGGCTTGCAGACCATGTCGATGTCGGCAGGATCGAGCAGGTCGTAGTAGACGTCGTCGTCGACAAAATCCCCGGTTACCGTTTGCAGCAGCACACTTTCCGGCAGGCGCATGCCTCGCTCATGCAGGAACTTGTTGGTCGGTGCGATCTTGCCGCGGGCAATGCCGGTCAGGTCGCTGACCACACATTCGACTTCGGTAATCTTGTGATCTTTCAGCCACGTGAACAGCTGATCGAAAGGGGCATTCATAAAGACCTCGTTATTGGTTTTATAGACGCCGGGGAGGGCGGGTTTCATCTTCCGCCCCTTCCCCTGTGGCGCGTTGACGACTATCTTGGGCGAGCCTTGCAGTTCCATCTATCCACTTTAAGCAGCACCAAAGCGCACCAAAAGAGTGCGCAAGGTCACCCTATGACGACGTGCAATCCGCTACAAGTCCAAGCGTTCAACACCGCCGATGTCGCCGAACAAGTCCGCGCGACACCAGGCTGGGTCCAGCATTACCAACAGATGTCGCCGGGCCATTTCGCCGGGCAGATCCGCTATCTGGATCTGCAGGGTGTCGAGGTCTATGAAGAGCAGATGAACACCCGGGTCGAGCAGAATTTCAGCGCGCCGTCGGGTGCCTTGGCGTTCTGTTTTGATCGCAGCGACAACGCGCTGTACCTGCTCAATGAAGAGAGCTGCAACATCTGGATCACCCCGGAGAACTACCAGGAAATCGCCGTGGTGTTCGGTCCGGAGTTTGTCCGTCAGCACGGTCTGAATGTGGCGAAACTTGAAGGCTTGTTCATGACGCAACTCAATTGCGGGCAGAACGCCTTGTTTAGTCGCTGGTTAAGCTCGATTCTCACCAAGTTGTCGCAAGCTGTTGATCCACTTGATAAAAATGCGCTGACCCAGCAGCTGCTGGAAGACTGTCTGTTCATCCTCGACAACGCCCATACCAGCCTCGATCGCGGTGGCCTACAGCGTCGTACCGAAGAACGAATGATCATGAAACGGGTTGGAGAGTGGGCGGCGGATTCGCCGGAAGACACGGTCAATCTGCTGGAGCTTTCCCAAGTGGCCGGGGTGCCGTTGCGGCAATTGCAACAGGCGTTCAAGGCCTACACCGGGATGACCCCGAGTCACTGGCTGCGCCTGCGCCGGTTGAACAGCGCACACCGTGAATTGATTAAGCGCCGGCCCACGGAAACCACTGTGGCCGAGGTGGCGATGCAGTGGTCGTTCTGGCATTTGGGAAGGTTTTCCAGCAGTTACCGGGCGTTGTTCAAGGAATTGCCGAGCGAGACCTTGAAGCGCTCATGAAAGCCTCGGCGGTTAAAAAGGCTTTGTCTCGGCGCTGAAGTTAAATAGAATCACTCTCATTTGAAACTGACTTCGCGCAGGACTCTTGAGATGACTGAAGCAGCGACGCCATCGCCGCAGCACCTGCACGAACTGTATCGCGATCACCGAGGATGGCTGGAAACCTGGTTGCGGCGGCGCATGGGCAATGCCTGGGACGCGGCGGACCTGAGCCAGGATACCTTCTTGCGCGTGCTGTGCAGCGCTCAGCCGATTGCCGATATGCGTGAGCCGCGGGCGTATTTGCTGACAGTCGGCAAACGCCTGCTGAGCAATTTCTACACCCGCCGCAGTCTGGAAAAGGCCTATCTCGAAGCCCTCGCGCAATTGCCCGAAGAATGCGTGCCGTCGCCCGAGCAACGTTGGCTGCTGCTGGAAACCCTGCAAGCGCTGGATGAGCTGCTCGATGGTTTGCCGCGAGCGGTGCGTCGGGCCTTTCTCCTGAGTCAGCTCGAAGGCCTCGGTTACCGTGAAATTGCCGAACGTTTGCAGGTTTCCGAGCGCAGTATAAAACGTTACATGGCAATGGCTTACGAGCATTGTTTGATGCTGGATCTATGATGCGCGTCGCACCCAACACGGAAGCGCGTGAAGTGGCGCGTGCCGCCGCACAGTGGTTGGCATTGCTCGAATCCGGCGAGGCCAGTGAAGCCGATCACGTGCGACTGAAGCACTGGCGCGACAGCGATAGCCGCCATGAAAACGCTTGGCAGAAGATTCAATTGCTGCGTCAGCGCTTTGCCAGTCTGCCGACAGAGTTGGCCATGGCCACACTCGATCGTCCGGATCTGGCGCGGCGGGCAGCATTGAAAAGGGCGCTGGGGCTGGCGGCCTTGGTGCCGACGGCGTGGCTGATCAGTCGCCAGTTGCCGCTCGACGTCTGGCGCGCAGATTTGCAGACTTCCACCGGAGAGCACACGCGTACACGGCTGGCCGACGGCAGCACCTTGCAACTGAACACCGCCAGTGCGGTGAACGTCGATCTGGCCAGCCGTCAGTTGACGTTGGTGCGCGGCGAAATGGCGCTCAACGTTCCGGGTAGCACGGCATTGACGGTCAACGCACCGTACGGTCGGATCATTGTCAGCCGCAGCGAAGTCTGCGTGCGCCTCAACGAGCGTGACTGCAACGTGTCGGTGGTCAGCGGCTCGGTGCAATTGCAGCCGTTGCACGGGCCGGCGCTGCAGTTGAACGCCGGACAACAGCTCAGTTTGCAGGCCTCCGGCGCCGGACCGATCGCGCAGTTCGACGCAAACATGCCTGGCTGGCGTGACGGTGTGTTGGTGGCGCAAAACCAGCCGTTGGGGGATTTCCTGCGCGAGTTGAGCCGTTATCGCTCGGGCCTTTTGCGCTGGGAGCCGGCACTGGAAGGTCTGCGTGTCACCGGCAGTTTCCGTCTCGACGACACCGATAAAGTCCTGGCCCTGCTGGCGGCGAGCCTGCCGTTGGAGGTGCATTCGCGCACGCGTTTCTGGGTAACGCTGACGCCGCGAAAAAATATCGTCTGAAGCCTGTCCCTTTTTTTCGCCTCACCGGTCATTGCAGGTAAGTGAACAAAATCGAGAGCTTCTTCCAATGCCCGCAGTATTCCCAAGTCGTTTGCGTCCGTTGTTGCAGTTGAGCCTCCTGCTGAGCCTGAGTGCCAGCCCTGTGTTGATCCAGTCCAGTTGGGCCGAAGACGCCGCTCGGCGCAGTTATCAGGTGCCGGCCGGCAGCCTCAGTGCCGCGTTGACAAGATTTGCCGGTTTGGCCGGGGTCAATCTGTCGGTCGATCCGGCACTGGTGAGTGGCCGCAACAGCAACGGTTTGTCCGGCGAATTCGCTGTGGAGGAGGGGTTCGCTCGCTTGTTGCTGGGTTCCGGCCTGCAACTGCAACCGCTGGGCGAGCAGGCCTACACACTGATTCCAGCCGCCGAGGGCAGCAGCCTGCAACTGGCGCCGACGTCGATTCTCGGTGCCACCGGTTCCAGCGATGCCGATGTGTTTGCCGGCGGCCAAGTCGCGCGGCGTGGCTCGCAGGGTTTGCTGGGGTCGAAAGACTTCATGGAAACCCCGTTCAGCATGACCACCTACACCAGCGAGGCGGTGAAGAATCAGCAGGCGCGCACCTTGGGCGATCTGATTTCCAGCGACCCGTCGGTTCGCGCGACCAACCCGGCCGGTGGTCGCTACGAGCAGTTCACCATCCGTGGTTTCAGCCTGTTCAACAGCGACGTGGCGTACAACGGGCTCTATGGTGTGTTGCCGACGTACACCATTGATATGGAAATGGCCGATCGTGTGGATATCATCAAAGGCCCGAGCCAGCTCATCAACGGCATTTCGCCGCGGGGTAGCGTAGGCGGGGGGATCAACGTGGTGCCCAAGCGAGCCACCGACAAACCGATCACCTCGCTGACGGCCAATTATGCGTCGAACAATCAGGTCGGCGGCGCGGTGGATGTCGGCCGGCGGTTCGGTGAGGACAATCAGTTCGGCCTGCGCTTCAACGGCGTCAAACAGGCCGGTGATACCGAGTGGGATCATCAAAGTGTCGACCGTGACATGGCCGTGCTCGGCCTGGATTTTCGCGGTGAGCGACTACGGCTTTCGACCGATATCGGCCACACCGAACGCGACACCGATGCGCCACAGGAGCGCGTGCAGGTCGCGGCCAATGCCAAGGTTCCGAGCGCGAACAAGGTACATCGCAACTACGCGCAACCGTGGACTCAGGCGAAAACCGAGGACACCTTCGGCACGCTCAACGCTGAGTTCGACGTCAATGATTCGGTGATGCTGTACGGCGGCGTCGGCGCGCGCAAAAGTAATCATGACTTCTTGCGCCACGCCGTTTCCGTCACCAACGATGCCGGTGATTTCAGCGTACTGCCGCGCGACTTCACCCGAGACGAAAACGTGCGCACGGCCACGGCCGGCGTGCGCAACTGGTTCCATACCGGGCCGGTGAGCCATGAGGTCAACCTCGCGGCCAGCTACTTCTACATGGATTTCGAGAACGGCGGCGCGCGTTACGCGGCAGGGCGCAGCAACCTGTATGACCCGGTGGAGACCGCCAAACCCGGTACGCCGACACGTAATGACGCCAAGGTCTACACGGAAAACCGCTTCAGCGGCGTAGCGCTGTCCGACACCCTGGGCTTTTTCGACGATCGATTGCTGCTGACCCTCGGCGCTCGCTGGCAGCGGGTGAAAGTTGATGACTGGAGCGATGACATCAAAGGCGACACCGCTTACGACGAAGAAAAGGTTTCGCCCTCGGGCGGCATTCTGTTCAAGGCGACCGACAAACTGTCGTTGTACGCCAACTACATGGAAGGCCTGAGCCAGGGCAAGATCGCGCCGTCGACCTCGGTGAACGAAGATGAAATCTTCCCACCGTTTATCAGCCGTCAGGTCGAGGTCGGTGCCAAGTACGACGCCGGCGCCTACGCGTTGACCGCTGCGGTGTTTCGCATCAAGCAACCGGCGTACGAAACCAACGCCACCACGCGAGTCTTCGGGCCCAATGGCAAGCGCGATAACAATGGCGTGGAGCTGAGCGTGTTCGGCGAACCGCTCAAAGGCTTCCGTTTGCTTGGCGGCGTGATGTACATCGACAGCGAATTGACCAAGACCACCAATGGCACTTTCGATGGCAACCGGGCGCCGGCGACGCCGAAATACAACGTCAATCTGGGCGCCGAGTGGGACGTGCCGACTGTGCAGGGGTTGACGCTGACAACGCGGGGTATTTATTCGAGTTCGCAGTACCTGGATCAGTCCAATGAGAAGGAAATCGATTCCTGGGAGCGCTTCGATGTCGGCACGCGGTACGCGTTTAAAGTCGACGAGAAGACCATCACGCTGCGCGCCAATGTGGAAAACGTATTGGATAAACGCTACTGGAGTTCGGCTGGAGCTTCGGATGACAGCGAGCCTGGGTTGACGCTGTCGACACCGAGAACCTATCTGCTTTCAGCCACTGTAGATTTCTGAAATTCTCATCCTGCATTATTTCCATTTGGGCCGCGCTATCGAGTAGAGCCTGATCCTGGCTGACGGGTCCTTGCAGACGCTGTTGATGGGTAGCGAAGAGTTGCCTACGCATCGGAGCCAGATTGAACAGCTGACGGCACTTGATTCACATTGAACTTGAGGACGCGGCGAGATACACCCTGTGCCGACTATCAAGCCAGTCCAGAACTGATTCGACACGCGTGCTCTCATCCATGGCACTCGCCAAGGGCTGCAGCTCGATGGCGATCTTTGGGCGAGATCCATCCAGGTCGGCCAGTTCAGTGAGCCACGGGTAGTTTTGAATGTTAGTGATTACAAGCTGGTGACTTTTAAGTGCTTGAGCATCGCCCACCTGAGTGAGCAGTCTGCTGCCTGTTTTCTCTGATTTGATTTTTTCAGTCGAATAGGCGGCGCAATCTTTATTCAGGATCTCCAGCATTTTCGCCAGCGGCGCGGTAATCATGAGGATCTTTGCAAGCCCACGACTTTCTTGAAGACAACGCTTGGCAGCAAAGGCAT
Organism: Pseudomonas tensinigenes; assembly: GCF_014268445.2. Classification (NCBI taxonomy): domain Bacteria; kingdom Pseudomonadati; phylum Pseudomonadota; class Gammaproteobacteria; order Pseudomonadales; family Pseudomonadaceae; genus Pseudomonas; species Pseudomonas tensinigenes. Next base: position 3,545,240 of record NZ_CP077089.1, on the reverse strand, counting down.
GAAGTTGGGTTGAAAGTCGGCGGACGGGGTGTGCCAGGGTTCGCTTCTTTTCCAGAACGGCAATGATGTCACCCACGCTGACGCCTCCGGCATGCAAGCCGCGAACCTTTTCCAGCCCGGGAGTTTGCACCAAGCGTAAGGGAGAGCGAAAAATCCCCATGTGTGTGGTTATCGGGATGTCCGGATGTGTTGTAACAGTCATGCACATCTCAATGTTGGCAAAGGACTTGGCAGTGGGGGTGCTCTTGATTGATCCGAACGTGGCGATGGCCACCCATACCTGGCTGTCAGGTGTTTTTTCGCAACAATCCAACGCATCCATAAAGCCTTTTATGGCCTGTTGGTAACCATACAAAGTGGCACCAGAGAAAAGGTTGGAGGCGATGAATCGCATGAGTTTTGCGTATTTTCTCCAGAAATTCATATTCTCGGCAGTAAGACTGATGAAGTTGAATGAGATCGGCGAGACTTCCGGCAATGGCAGAATAGGTGCCAGTGGTGTGGTCAACGGTGTGGCGCAAAGGGTGGACGGTTTAGGGCCTGGATAGGGTATGACCTGGCCGCGACAAAACGGGCAAAGTGAAACGGACGCAGCTTCTTCTTCGAATACTTTTACACAAGGTAGACATTGATAAAGTGCCATGAGGTCCGTCTCCGATAAAGGTCCGCTGCGTCCCACTGGTCTGGATCGTCGTTGGGGGGCGATCAGAACAGCAGTGTAGTTAAAGATCGTTTAGGTGGGGCGACCCGTCTGAAACTTTCATTGGCGTCTGACCTTGCGCGCGTGATCCGGTATCGCGCAGCGAGGAACGGCCCTGAGAACAACCCGAGGAGAAAACTTCAGGCGAGAAGGTTGGAGAGACTGGGGCATGTCCGATCTTTCGTTGGAGCGGTTGTGGCCAGATCACTCGAAAGCCAGCAGCGGATTGGCGAATCGACTATACCTCAAGGCGGCGTGGCGCAATGCCATAACCGGATCAGGCCCAAGCATGGAGCGTTTAGATGCGAAACCAACTGTTGATCGTTATTTCGTTGTTGGCGCTAGGTGGCTGTCAGTCAATAAAAATTCTCACGACAAGTACCCTTGAACCTGCCACAGGGGATGGAGAGAAAACCCAGGTTATTCCTATTGCAAAAAGTACATTCGAAGGAACTGGTTCGCAGTGGGAACAGCTATTTGGTGCAACCAATCAAGGTCAATGGGCGAAAAGATGCAATGTTCTATTAGACGCACAAACCGAGGAAGTGCCCCAGTTGGCCGCCGCTGCATTAACAGCGGCTGGCGGTGTCGTGTGGAATCTGGCAGTTGATGCGGCAAACTCAAAAATTGACGAAATTCAGGAACGATCGGTTAAGTCGTGGACGGCAACATGGTCAGGGAACAAGAACAGTATTCAGCGCGCTCAATGCTTCGCTGTAGTACGACTCAGTGGCGATAAGGTTCCGCAAACGCAGATGGCGATCTTGTTCCACACAAAAGTTGCCATTACCGGTAAACCAGAGGCCCCAGCGCTCCAGTGGGCACCATTACTGGTGGGTTCGCGGACCAGTTTGGCGCTTACCAGGAAAGAAGGTACCGAGGGGACCATTGGCCTGTCGCTGTCGGTGGCGGCGAAATCCTTCAAGGATGGTGAGTTCACGGTCAGAGCGACTGATCCTGTCAGCGTAAGCGGCATTACTGTTTCTTCGCCCGGAGAAAACGTTCCGCTTAACAGTAAGTTGGTGGGCGATGATCAATATTCGGACCCCCTGCAGTTTTTCTCAAAAGACGATAACTCGAGCATCTATCTGAAGTTCGCAGTCGTCGAGAGCGGTTCGATGGCAGGCTTGAACACTAAAGCCAAATCTGAACTCAAGGCATGGACAGATGCGATGGGGCCGGTTGCATTAGACGCCTGGAAGAAAAAATTAGATAAAGAGGCCGGCAACTGATTCACCGCTCAGTTTGCCGTGGAGTGCTTTTTGGAAGGGTTGGCGGCGATTCTTGACGGGGGGGGGCGCGCGACCGGCATTGCCGGGCGACTGCGGCGCAATCACGAAATCACCCAATGATGCCGAATTGCCATTTTTCGCTCAGCCATAGTGGCATCCTGATCTATAGTGAACGCCATCTCAACCAAGCGAGTGCAGGACGATGAGCTCAATCAAGGATGATCTGCTGCGCAACTATCTGGCGCGACTGACGCCGGACAGCGGTCTGGAAGGCTTTGTGGAGTCTTCCAGGCCGCTGAATATCGGCCCGCTGCCCGAGGCGAAGCTGACGCGGACCCTGGAGAAACTGACCCTCGGCAAGCCACTGGCGCCCAAGGAACAGTTCTACATCGAAGCCCTGATCATCCCCCAGGAGCGGCCCGCCATCGACATCGTCGACGGCGATTACGTGACGATCACTCATCATCGCTGGCTTGCCTGGAATGAAGAACGCTTCCGGGCGCCCTTGCGCGCCGCGCTGCCGTCCGTGGGCCGCATCGAGCTGCCTGGGCATCCGTCGTATCCCTATGGCGGCACCGGCTTCGTGGTCGGTGACGGGCTGCTCATGACCAACCGTCACGTTGCCCAACTGTTCTGCAGCGGTCTCGGCTTGCGCGGCCTGGTGTTCATTCCGGGGGTGAGCGCCGGGGTGGACTTCCTGCGCGAACGCGACAGGACGGCCTCGCAGTTCCTGCGAGTGGTGAAGACTGTGATGATCCACCCTTACTGGGACATGGCCCTGCTGCAGGTCGAAGGTCTGCGCGACAATCAACGGCCGTTGCTGCTCGATACCGTCGACCCGGCCGAGCACCTGGGCAAGGAAGTGGCAGTTATCGGCTATCCAGCCTTCGATCCGCGCAATGACGCCGCCGTGCAGAATCAGCTCTTCGATGGCGTTTACGGGGTCAAGCGGTTGATGCCGGGGTTGCTCGGGCCGCGCCTGGAGGTGGAGAGCTTCGGCGGGATGGTCAGCGCCGTTGGCCATGACAGCTCGACCCTGGGCGGCGCCTCCGGCTCAGCGGTATTCGATCCCTTTGGCGGGCGGATTCTCGGCCTGCATTTCGGCGGGCGCTATCTGCAAAGCAACTATGCCGTACCGGCCTTCGAACTGGCACGCGATAGCCGCGTGGTGGATGCCGGGGTAAGTTTCGCCAGGCCGGTACCGCCCGCCTGGTCGGGGCTGGACGGGGTATGGAAAGGGCTCGAGGTTCCGGTCCCGGCACCAACGCCGGCTGCGGTAGTGGCGGCGCCTGCACCGGTGGTTTCCCCGGCTCCTGCATCGGCGGTCAGCGTACCGGTGACCCAGGCCTGCGAGCAGACCATTACCATACCTCTACAGATCAGCATTCGCCTGGGCGAGGCCCAGGTGAACGTCAGCGCGCAGCCGGTATTCGCTGCCAAACCGACGCCGGCCATTACCACGGCGCCCGTTGCGGCTCAGGTGACTAGCGACTATCAGCAGTTACTGCTGCTCTACCAAGCTCACCAGCGTGGGAGCGACACCCAGGCGCAGCGTTTCGTGCTGAACTTCACAGGCCAGCCTGGTCGCGACGACGCCTCGCTGAGCCAGGCCATCACCACGGCGACCGGCCTGTATGGGCAGCTCGGCCAGTTGTTCCCGGCCGATCCCGAACTCGACGCCCACCGCCTGCTGGAATTGCCGGGGCTGACCACCTTGCCGCGCGATGAACTGTTCGACTTGGCGCGCTTGTTGCGCGAAGTGACCGGGGCCGAAACGGTGGATCCGGATCTGGGCAGCGACTACTTCCACGACCAGCCAACGCTCCCGGATCCGGGAACCGAAGCTTTCAACCTGACCTTCTGGTGCTGGGCCGGCGATGACGAGCTGCCCAAGGATCCCGACTGGGCCATCGTAAAGACCCGCACCCCACAGGCCTGGGCGTTCTCTGAGAAGCAGGGCCGGCCAAGCCGCGGCGAGGGCATTCGGGTGTTCCAGCCCGATACCGGGGTGGTCGCTTGGCACACCGAACTGCCCGAAGGTTTGTACAACAACCCCGGTGCCTTCAACCTGGTGGAACCCGGACGCCCACCCATCGACCAGATGAGCGGCGGCAGCAATCCCGGGCACGGCACCGGGACCTCGTCGGTAGTGGTCAGCCCGGAGGACGGCAAGATGCGCGGTTCAGCGCCGAAGGCGACCCTGGTGCCGATCCGTTGCCTGGAGAGTGTAGTGGTGTTCAACCAGAGCCGGGTGGCCCAGGCCATCGACCATGCCCGGCGCAATGGCGCCCATGTGATCAGCATGAGTCTCGGCGGACTGTTCAGCGATGCCTTGCACACTGCCCTGCGCAAGGCGGTGGAGGCGAACATTATTGTTGTCTCGGCGGCGGGCAACTGCGCCAGCACCGTGGTCTGGCCTGCGCGTTACGACGAGGCCATCGCGGTTGCCGGGGTCAACGAGAAGTTCAAGCCCTGGCGCGGCTCGTGCAACGGTTCGTCGGTCGCTATCAGTGGTCCAGCGGAGTTCGTGTTGCGCGCAAGTGCCAGTGACCGCAACGCGCCGTCCCAGGTAGCCGGCGGGCAGGGTACCTCGTTCGCCACCGCCCATCTGGCCGGTGTTGCGGCCTTGTGGCTGGCCCACCACGGACGCGACGAACTGATTCGCGGGTTGCCGCAAGGCGTTGCGCTGCAGCAACTGTTTCGCACGCTGCTGGCTGCCAGCGCCCAACCCGGGGATTTCGAGAAATCCGAGAAGGACGATTACGGCGCTGGGATCATTGATGCCGAGGCGCTGCTCAAGCTTGACCCGCGTCACGCCTTCAGCCAGGAAACGCTGTTCCGCACCCCGGCCACCCATCTGCGCAGCCAGGTAGTCGCGCTACTGAACGAAGCGCTGGGCGCATCGGGGCTGGAGGCTGCGGCGCCGGCGACCGGCGACCCGCAAAGCCTGCTCGAGTTGTCCTGCGTTGCCCTGGACCAGTTACGTACCCGGCGTAGCCAGCGCGTGCAACTGGAAAGCCTGCCGCCACTGGCGCTGTCTGCGGGCTTGCGCCGGACGCTGGGGCAGGGCGCCTTTAAGATCGCCCAGGTGGGAGTTAGTGATGCCTCTTGAGCTGGAAAAGACTGCGCCGCGCATGCGGATGCTGCTCGGTGACACCCGTGAAAACACCTTTCATGAGGCCAGTTTCCCTACCGTAGGTCTGCCAGGTGCGGCCGATGCGGACGCCATCACGCGACGTCTGAGCCAGCACCCGCAAATCTCCGAGCTAGAAGCCCGGGCGTTGGCTGAAGACCTAGTCGCCATTGCCAATACCGGCATGAAACGCCTGGACGGAGGGGCGTTGGACTGGCAACTGAGCGACCAGGAACTCAGTGCCTTTGAAGCGGTTATCCAGGTTCGCGGGCGGCCGGCGCTGAGAGTGGAACAGGACGATCTGGAGGATCTGGACGGGCACCCCGGATCAGAGTTTTGGGCCACCCATGTTGATTTGCACCGCAAACATCTGAAGCAGGCCAACGGTGCGACAGGCGCGATTCGGGTGCGTGATGCCTGGGGCAACGCCTGGGGGCAGGGCACCGCGTTCCTGGTTGGGCCGGACCTGGTGCTGACCAATCGTCATGTGCTGATTCCACCAGGGAACGGCCAGCCTCTGGTGCAGCGGCTGCCCGGAACCACCAAAGCGCAGTTGAAGGACGGATTCAACCTGACCATCGACTTCGCCTTCGAGCGCACACGGCAGGGGCAGCGCTGTTACCGGGTGCTCGATGTGCCGTTTCTCGCCGCGCCGGACGACCCGGTCGACGCCGCGTTGTTGCGCATCGAAGCGGTTGCGGACAGTACGCCACTGGTGATCTCCCGGGACTCGGTCGAGCAACTGGACTACCTCTATGTAATTGGCCATCCCGGCCGCGTACTGGCGGTTGACGACAAGGTCAACGCCGTCTTCGGCACGCTGGATGATTGCAAGCGCCTGAGTTTCGGACGCAAGTTCGCACTTGACGGCTTCGACCCGCCGGAGCTGGTACATGACGCTTCGACCTACGGCGGCTACTCGGGTGGGCCGGTGTTCGGTTTCGATGAACTACGGGTCAAGGCCCTGCATTATTGGGGGGATCCGCGGGTAGGGAACCGGGCGATCAGTGCGACGGCGTTACAGCGGCATGAGTACCTTGGCAAGTTGTTGAGACAGGCGGAACGGGGTTGAGTGCAATGACGTCAGAACAGCTTGCAGCGCTAGGGCGTTGCATCGCTGAGGTGGTTCCGTTGGGATCCCTGCGCGGGCTCGTCGAACAGCATCCTGTGGTGGCGCAGTTTGACCACTTGGTCAAGACCTACGCGGGCCCCATAGAGACGCGTGCGTTGGCTGTGGTCGAGCGGGTCCTCGAACAGTACAGCTTGCAGCGGTCGCTGACACTGCTATGCGAAGGGCTCTACGAACTCAGCCACGGCATCCCCGCCAGCGACGAGTTGCGCCGCCTGCTGGAGCCCGGGATGCCCGACGGGGATCGGCGCGAGGCGATGCTCGCCAAGCGCGACAATTTCTTCCTGTCCCGGAACTTACACAGCAATCTGGCGGAGTTCGAGCCGAAGGTCTGTTGCATAGTCGGCAGCTACGAATTAGGAGGCAAGCAGCACGATACGCAGGGTACGGGTTTCCTGGTCGGGCCGGATCTGCTGCTGACGGCCATGCATGTATTCGAGCCGCTGGATCGAGAGCCTGCGCGCGTGCCGGAGAGCTTCAAGGTATTCTTCGACCACCATGCCAGCGCTCCCCTTAGCCTGAACGGGCCGGTGCCGGCACCAGTGCGTTGCGTGCGGCTGGCGCAGGACTGGCGGGTCACCGGCGCACAATCGTTCGAGCAGGATGGCAAGATCGACCTGCCGGACCCGCAGCAGCAGGAAGCGATGCGCAAGCAATTGGACTTCGTGCTGGTTCGCCTGAATGACGAGGTTGGCTTGCAGCCCGTAAGCCCCTCGGGCGGACGGATACGATCGTGGGTCCGTTTGCCGGATATTCATCTGCCCGGCAAGCTGGCCCGGGATGAACGGCTGGTCATCACCCAGCACCCGGGAGGGGCGCCACAGTGCCTGGATTTCGGGCGTTTCGAGCGGGTGTGCCCGTCCAATACACGGATTTTCTACAGCGCCTCTACTGCTCCTGGCTCCTCTGGGGCACCCTGCTTCAACCAGCAGTTCGAGCTGGTCGGGATGCATAACGCCAAGTTTCAGCCTGCCGGCCATCCAGTCGCCAAGTCCAACCAGGCGATCCGCTTCGACAGCATTCAGGCCTTTATCGCACCTCATATCAAGCATATCGAGCTACCGGCGCCAGCACGCCTGTGGAATCTCGACAAGGACCGTATGCACTGCCGACCGGTGATCGGCCGGAGTGTGCTGTTGAAATGGATCGAAGACTCCAAGCACGCCGATGCCAATCCCCGTGAGCGTTACTTCGCAATGGTGCCGGAGGCGGGGCAGGGCGGGAAATCGTTCAGTTGGGAGGTGCTGGAGCATTGCGTCAAGAGTGATCACCAACACTTGACGATGCTTTTCGACAAGGACCGCAACATAATGCCTGCGACCCTTGAAGACTTCGTAGCGACACTGACAGACGAGTTCATGATACCCCCCGGCGAAGGTACTCCGATGCCGGCCCGTACCGAAGACGACAACGACAAGCTAAGACGTTGGGCTTCGCAGTTGGTACCACAGTGGTTCTGTGCACAATTGGAAGCGACGCGGGCATACACTGAAGACCGCCGCGCACGGGCCCAGCGGATGGTTGAGGACAATCGGGTGATGGGGCGGGCAACAGACCCTGATATACAGGCGCTAGCCAACCAGACCGAGCCGGATTTCTGGACCGTGGAGCGCTGGACCCGCGCATGGCTGGTTTTCGATGACCTACACATCCTGACCTTGAGCCAGGAGATCCAGGACTTCGTCGCTGCTATCGCGCAGATGGGAAACAGCGATAACGGCACCTTCGAAGTGCTTCGCCGTCTGCGCTGGGTGTTTCTGGGCAACTGCCCGGCTTTCCTCGACCCCGCGCTGATGTGCGTGGAAAGTATCGGCGAGCAGACTTATCTGGACGGCATAGAGAAGCTGAAGCACGACATCATGTCGGCGGCGCCTTATGCTCAGGCTGTAGTTATCGAGTCGGTGATCGACACCATCAAGGACATGATGAGGCTATCCGCAGGGGCGACCGACAGTCCGGCCAAGCGCCTTGCGCTGCTACAAAACGTGGTCAGCGTCACGCTCACCAAGAAAATGCCGATCTGGACGAATACATGAAATCCGAGAAGTCGAACCAGGGCCTGCTGGACCTGCTCAGATCCGATGAGCACTTCGTTCGACGCCTGCGCGAGCTAGGCGAAGAGCAACTGCTCGATAGCCTCGCGGTCCAGGCCGAGGTCGAGCAGGCGCTGCCTGATGTCTCAAACCCTGTCACGTTGCAGGCAGCCCTGTGCATCACCTTCAGCCTCGACGACATCGACGGCACGCCCGAGCAGATCGAGGTGGTGCTGAACGAGGCCAGCGTGCAGATCAGCAATGGTCTGTCCTGCTTGCGGCTAAACGACGGGTTTCGCGGCAAGGTGCTGCTCCATGCACAACAGCGTGGCGACCTGGAGCCAGCGCTGCAAATGACCGAAAAGCAGGATCGGCTGGTGCTGGCACAGCCTGCAACGAACGCGATCGACCCGGAGTCAGCCTGGCTGCGTCGTCTGCTACGCAGCGAGCCGGTAGATCTTGAGCGTTATTCGCAAGCGCAGATCAGCGCAGCCTATCGTTCACGCCTGGCGCTGTGCGAATGCGAGGCTTTGTTGCAAAGCCAACCGTCTCTGACAGAGATCCGACGGCAGATGCAGTGGCTCGAACTGTTGGAGCCAATGCGCCTGATGATCGGCGCACCGCTGCGCCGGCCAGGCATCACTCTGGAAAAAGACCGATTTGCCGGACGAGGGAAGGAACTTCGTGAATTGCGGTCGTTCGTCGATGAGCTCGATTCACAAGGCGCAATGGAATCATTCGGGCGCCTGGTTTCGCGGACAGGCCGAATGTTCTCGAACAAGCCCCGGCTGATGATGATCAGCGCACGTGGCGGACTGGGCAAATCCACATTGATCAGCAAGTTCGCCTACGACCATGCCGTGGGCCGAACCATGCCTTTCGCTTATCTGGATTTCGACAGCGCCGTGTTGCAACCGCAAAACCCGTTGCTGCTGCTGGCTGAAGTAATCCGGCAGATTTCGTTGTTTTTCCCTTATAGCGAGTATCTCGAGAACTTTATCCAGGAACTGCACAAGGAAGTCCGCATATCCGGCCAGGAACAGGTGGTCACTAAAAGCGAGGGGATCGGACTCGGAGACAATGCCGCGTATTTCCTGGGATTCCGTGCATGGCTGCGCACCTTCATCGCTGAGCGCAAGACCAAGGCCTTCTTGCTGATCCTGGACACGCTTGAACTGGTACAAAGCGATCCACGGGCAATCGACGGCCTCCAGCAGTTCCTCCGCGGATTGACCGACGACGATTTTCCCGAACTGATCGTAGTGGCTTCCGGTCGCGCAGAAGTGCCGGAGCTCTGGGATCATCAGGAGCGCAACTGGAACCTCAGCGAAATGGAGCTGGAAGCGTTCAACCAAGCCGATGCCCAGCGAATGGTCCAGCGCCTGGGCGAACAATTGTTGCCGCAGCACTGGCAGCCGGACTGGTCCGGCAGGATGATTGGCGGCGCTCACAGTAGCGCTGCCCGTGAGCCACTCTCCCTGCGTATCGCCGTCGAAGCAGTGCGCAATGCCGAGCCAGGCAAGCGTGACGACCTGGTTGACGAAATCGCTAGCATGGGGGAGGACTGCGACCCGCAGAGCGTGGATTTCGTCGGACGTCTTTATCAGAAGCGCATCCTCGAACATATCGGCGATCCCTATGCGCGTCAGTTGGCGTGGCCGGGGCTGGTCGCGCGGAGCATCTCGCGGGAATTGGCCCGGGACGTACTCGCTCCCGAATGTGGCCTGAGCGCGGAACAGGCGGACATCGCATTCGAGCGCCTGCGGCGGGAAGTGTGGATCGTTACGGAGGAGGGTGGCGTGCTGCGTCATCGACCGGACCTGCGCGCCCGCACACTGCCGTTGATGCGACGGCATAACGGCGCGTTGTTCAACAAAATCTGCGCGCTGATGAGCGCTCACCATCTTGATAAAAAGCCCGCTGAACCATTGGAGGCGACTTATTACCATCTGCTCGCGGATGATCGTGAGGCTGCCCGGATACTCGACGCGGATGACAGCGGGCGTCTGCGCCAGCTCCTGCTGACACGACTGGAGGATTTCACCAGCAACTCCATGGTTGCTCAGGAGTTAAGCGTACGACAGGCCAGCCAATTATTGCCTTGGACAGAGTTCCAGACGCTTTCCAAGAGTCTGGCCTGGAGCCACTTCAACCAATCCGGAAAAGCACTGAAGGCCATGGGCGACCGACGCGTCGATCCTCGGGTAGTCATGCTGAGCCGCACGTTCGAAGCTTCCTCCGAGCGCAAATGCAATGCGGCTGAGCAAAGCATACTGATCAAGACCGGGCGCTGGGCAGAGGTCAGGGAGCGCGACTTTGTTCCGCCTCAGGATCTTGAAGATCTGCGAGCCGTGGTATTCCTGGGCAACTTCTTTTATTCGGTTTCCTGGATGGATAGCCGCTGGAATACTGGATATGCCAGATTCCTTGCCTCTGTTAATCCTGAAGGGCTGGACTGGTTGACACTTGTTTATATGTTGCTGCCTTCCTACGTAATGTCTCGCGATTTGTATCATCAAATAGATGCTCAACTTGCCGTGACGATGCCGCGCAAGGGAGTACTCAGGCATCGATGGTTGCCAGGTTTGCGCGTTGCGTTGGCATTCAGCACCAAGTCGTTAAGGCGGACCGTCGAGTTGCTTTCGAGATATCAGGACGACCGCAGTTCGATGGGGCCGTTGTTCTCAAATGCTGAACTGGAAATTCTGCAGCGCAGTCGCGCACTCGAAGGGCACAGGATCAAGCTCAGGGGCAGTCTGCTGGGAGGGCTGCTTCTTGGCAAGGATGCTGATCGTGAGTCGAACAACGCAGCACTTAATGTTCTTGAGAGGGCTGTGACTGCCATTGAACATGGCAGTGGGTACGCGAATGAGGCGAGACAGGATATTCGAAGTTTCGCTCTCGCAGGCTTTGCCGATCTGGCAGGTCCGGCGGGGTACTTGCTGTCGCTTTCGACGCGTCCTCCCAAGGAACTGCTAAAGCATATGCCGAAGCTGAATGCACGAAAGACATCCCTTGATTTTATTCAACTATGTAGAAACGCAGAACAAGAGCGAGAACTGCACGGCTTACTCTACGGTGCACAACATGGAATCGCAGAACCGTTGCTCAGGGATAATCTTGAACTAATGGAAACCGTGTGTGACGGCTGGCACTTCGGCTTGAGCGAACACTTTAATCGCGACCAGTTACCGTAGAAATTGACTCGGATAAAGCAGGGCGCAGGTGCTGCTCGAGCAAAAAAGATATAACTACACTAAATGACCGTTTAGTTGAGTTAACACGAAATTAGCTGCCTGTTCGACGGAGAAGGCACCATGATTTAGCTTAAAGCCAGCACGCAGGACGTGATTGGAACACTGGGTCTGGAGCCTCATTTTGAAGGTGGTTATTTCCGTAGAACCTATCAGGCCGATCACCGCGAGCTGCTCGAAACCCTCAGCGGTCCACGGTATCTGATGACCTCGATTTACTACCTGCTGGATCAGCAATCACCTGTGGGCCAGTTTCATTTCAATCGATCGGACATCCTGCATTATTTCCATCTGGGTGACGCCATCGAATACAGCTTGATTCACGCGAACGGTTCGCTGCACACACTGGTAATGGGCAGCGACATTCTTTCAGGACACCTTTTGCAATTACACGTACCGGGTGGAGTCTGGAAAGCTTCACGGTTACTCGACGGCGAGTACGGATTCGGATTGATCAGCGAAGCCGTTTCTCCAGGATTTGATTTTGCGGACATGGAGATGGGGAATCGCAAGAAACTAATCGCTGCTTATCCACAGCATCGAGCGCTAATTGAAAAGCTGACGCGGGGTGAGGATTGAGCGATGCAGATTCAAAGGTTTATCAAATTCAAGAGAAAGCCTTTTTGGCGCTGTGCAGGAGAATGAAATCCCGTGGGCAACGAGGCTAATCTCGAAACATCTTGTTACGTGTAATGTATATTATGTTAAATCACATCCATTACAACGCCGCCGATTGAGCAACATCAACAAACGTCCGCTTCAAATGGATTAACTTAACCTGAACCTCGCTGACCCAAGGATTCCTCATGCCTGCCGAAGTGGATGTCGCGATTATTGGCGGTGGCCAGTCCGCACTCGCCGTGGCTTACTTCCTGCGCCGTACCGGGCGTTCCTTTGTGATTATTGATGCCGAAGCAGCACCGGGTGGCGCGTGGCGACATGGCTGGGATTCCCTGCGACTGTTTTCACCGTCGACCTGGAGCTCCATCGCCGGTTGGATGATGCCTCCGGTCACTGACGGTTACCCCAGTCGCGACAACGTAGTCGATTACCTGCGTCAGTATGAGCAACGCTACCAATTTCCTGTCGAACGGCCCTACTGGGTCAACGCTATTGAACGTCGGGGCAATCACCTCAACGTAAAAGCCCAAGGTCGCAGTTGGCTGGCCCGCACCGTGGTCAGCGCGACCGGCACCTGGCGCCATCCTTACCTGCCGCATTACCCCGGCAGCGAAACCTTTACCGGCCAGAAATTGCATTCGGCCCACTACGTTAACGCCAAACCGTTTGCCGGAAAAAAAGTCCTGGTGGTAGGTGGTGGCAATTCCGGTGCACAGATCCTCGCTGAAGTCTCGCAAGTGGCCGATGCCACCTGGGTCACTCCGCAGCCGCCAGAGTTTCTTGCCGATGACGTTGATGGACGCGTGCTCTTCGAACGCGCCACCGAGCGCTGGAAAGCGCAACTGGCCGGTATCGTCATTGAACAGCCGGTTGGCGGCCTGGGCGATATCGTGATGGTGCCGCCAGTCGTTGAGGCACGGGAGCGCGGCGTGTTGCACGCGGTTCGGCCGTTCCTGCGCTTCACCGAGACCGGCGTGACTTGGGCTGATGGCTCACAAACGCCGGTCGACGCGGTGATCTGGTGCACCGGCTTCCGCCCTGCCCTCGGCTATCTGGAATCACTGGGCGTGTGCTCCGCCGACGGGCGCGTGGCCGTCAAAGGTACGCATTCGATTCAGGAACCGCGTTTGTGGTTGGTGGGTTATGGCGACTGGACAGGCGCCGCTTCCGCGACACTGATCGGCGTGACCCGAACGGCGCGCAGTACCGTTGAGGAAATTGAGCGTTTTTTGCTGGACCAGTGAGTCGGCGCACCGCAGCTAAGGCAACGCTGATTGACATCAAAAAATCAACGCCCTTTATCAGCACTTCTATGCAGGAGACGCAAAATGAGCGTCGACGCACGACCTGATCGGGCGATATCCCTGAAAGCGAGTGACGCAAGCGCAATCCCTCAAGCTCGTAGAGGTCCCTCTCAGGAATTAAAATGTCTTAACCCGCTTTGTTCTCAACAAGGCAATTGCCTCCATCCACCACGAGCAATTCCCCTGTGATGTAACTCGCTTCAGGTGAAGCCAGGAATACAACGGCTGCGGCCACTTCGTCTGGTCGCCCCGCTCTCCCGAGAGGCGTAGAACGTGCGGCTTTGACTTCATCAGGCGTGCTCGACCCTGTAGCGATCCAACCAGGGGCAACTGAATTCACAGTGATACCTTGATGAGCAACCTCAAGGGCTAGACTCATGTTCATTCCAACCATTCCCGCCTTTGCAGCACTGTAAGCAGCCTCCCCTGGATTACTCGCCCGTGTGCCGGTAGTTGAGCTGATGTTCACTATGCGGCCATAGCCTCTCGCTCGCATCCCGGGCAACACCCCTTGGGTTAACAGAAACGCAGTTGTCAGATTTCTAGCGATGGAAAGATTCCAGCTTTCGAGGCTCGTACTCGTGAATTCGGAGAACTGTTCTGGACTCCCTTGCATCGCCATACCGGCATTATTTACAAGAATATCGATGCGGCCCCAGACGGCCTCAGCCCAAGCGACGAATTCACTCACCTGAGTTTCCTGAGTCAAGTCGACCGGTCGACCCACTGCTTCGAAGCCGGCGCCACGTAACTCCGCAACCCGCTCATTGATGCGGGCGCTGCTTGCCGTGACGATCAACTTGGCTCCTTGAGCGCCAAGGCGACGGGCAATGGCCATACCGATTCCAAGCTCACTGCCCGCGCCACTCACAAGTGCCACTTGATCTGCCCAAGTTGAATTCATCATCGTTGCCTCTGTTGAAGGTTTGCAGCGCGACCGAATCGTCGATATTTCGACAATGCATGGATCAGGAAAGAGTCGTCGCAGGGAATTCTTGCCCCTCTAATTTCTCCATAACCAGACCAATGAAAGCAGATACAGCTAGCGGTAGGTGTTGCCGGAAACGCTATATCGATGCGATCAGTCATCAAATCGGCGCGTGAGTCGCTTAGCACGAAGTCGACTTGTAAATTGCAATTACGCACCTCGCTCACTGATCAACCTGAATGAGCGCCTTCCCCTAGGTGATGCTCCCATGGTGGGCATGGTGACCAAGCCTCCACGAGCTTATCGATGAAGAGTCGAATTTTTGGAGAGAGGTGCCGCTTGCTAGGGTAGATCACCCGAATAGGCTCTGCGGCCTCTGCATACCCAGCGAGCAATTGAACAAGCTTGCCGCTCCTCAAATCGTCGTTCACCACGTAGGAAGGAAGAGTCGCGATGCCCAGGCCAGCTACAGCTGACTGGTGTAATGACTCAGCACTGTCCATCTGTAGCCTTCCACCATGAGTAACGGACACAGAGCTACCATTCACGCGAAAATTCCAAGGAAGCAATCTCCCACCGCTCACGAAATGCAGGCACTGGTGCTCGGATAAATCCTCCGGCGTTTTAGGCTCGGCATGCTCAGCCAAATATTTGGGGGAAGCGCAGGTAATCATTTGTTGGTAGGCCACAGTGCGCGTTAACAACCGAGAATCTTCCTTCGGTGGCCCGATGCGCATGGCCAAATCAAATCCCTCATCGATCAGATCGACCAGCCTGTCAGAAAAGGTGATATCCACGCTCAGGGAGGGCCAATCTTTAAGACAGCACTCAATGTGCTGAAGGACATGAAGTCTGCCCAGCGCAACCGGCAGACTCATCCGCAGTCGCCCACTGGGTGTCGAACGACGAAACGCAAGGGCATCCTCCACGTCGTCCAGATCCTGAAGAACGCCCACACAGCGCTCATACAGAACCTGGCCGTCATCCGTCATGCTTAAACTTCGCGTAGTGCGATTCAGTAAACGTACCTGTAAACGAGCCTCAAGCCTGACTATCGACTTCCCCACTGCAGAGCGCGTAAGGCCAAGCTGTTTTGCCGCCGCAGTGAAGCTTCCAGCGTTTACCGAGCTCACAAACGCGGCAATGTCATTCAGGTTATGGAGTTCCATACGGCCTCGGTGGTCTCAACGTTCGGGCGGCTTAGCACCTGTTATGGGGAACCCTATTCCCCAATACTAAGCATAGTATCTCAATTAGCTAATCCACTCCCAACGATCAATTGAGGTCATTATGAACACTAAAGTCCAAGCAGCCGTCCAAACCTGGGCCAATAGCCTTAGCGATCTGGTACCCGTTCTTAAGGGAATCGATACCACCACAAAAATGAGCGACATCCGCGACTCTTACGCAAAAATGCTCGCGCAAAATCCAGCGCCAGCTGGCGTTAAATTCGAAGCAGTCGACATGGGTGGCGTACCCGGCACACTGGTTACTCCGGACGAGATCAAAACCGACGCGGTCGTGATGTACATCCACGGCGGCGCCTACATTGTAGGACGTCCAGACGGCTACCACGGTATCGGCGGCAACTACGCGAAGATGCTCGGTGCTCGTGTGTACATGCCGGACTATCGCCTTGCCCCTGAGCACAAGTTCCCAGCATCTATTGACGACACATTGCGCGCTTACGAATGGTTGCTTGAGCAGAAAATCCCGGCTAACAAAATTGCGATCTCTGGCGAGTCGGCTGGCGGCGCAATGGTTGTCAGCGTCATGGTCGCGGCTAAATCGAAGGGGCTTCCATTGCCTGCGGTTGGCTCCTCCATCTCACCATGGGCGAACCTTGAACACACCGGTGCTTCCATGAGCAACCGCGAAGGTCTGGATCCTCTGAACTCCAAGCCTGTCTTGGACATCCTCGCCAGAGCATTCCTAGGCGACACATTGGCTAATCATCCTCTGGCCTCACCTGTGTTCGCGGACGTCACCGGTCTTCCACCAATCTTGGTGCAGATCGGCGAGAACGAGCTGATGTTGAGTGATGCAATGCGCCTTGCAACTCACCTGGCTGATAACCGAGTTCGCGTGAACCTGGAAGTATGGCCTGCGATGTTCCACGCCTGGCACTTCTACGCCACCATGCTGCCAGAAGGTCAGCAGGCTATGGAAAGTTCCGTTCGCTTCATCGAGGCTGGCTTGGCCAACGCTAACCGCTAAAACGCAGAACAACCGCGATGGCTTTGTGGCTGTCGCGGTTTTGCTCATCCTGTTTCTATAAAACCTTCATCAGGCTATTCAGAGAGCCTGAGCAAACGCCCTGCCCAACCCCAGAAAATCTAACCAAACGGCCTTCCTGGCAGGGCCGTGTCCACTGAACTTCAAGGTCTACGCGATACCCTGAGCGCCAAGACTGGCATCCACTTCGACGTTCAACCCAAGCACCTCATGGATCCGAGAAGCCACCAGCATCGTCGCCTCCTCAACCGTTCCTTCATTACGGCACAACATCCAACCGTGATCCTTGACCGCTTGCTCGAACATTTCCGTACACGCCACATGCTCTGCGTGCTTCTGGATCACAGTGCCGCCCAGTCCTCGTGATCGGTTGGCAGCTCTGGCCCATGAAATATCCGGATCTGTGACGACGCCGACATGCAGATCTGGCACCTGCACGTCTCGCTCGATATTCAATTGAAGAATCTCGGCAAACGGGATGGTTTGGCGAAACGCGGCATCCGATGGATACCAGCGCTCGATCAAGATGATGCTGTCCAGCGGCTGTTTCGTCAGAACGTTCTGGGAGATCCAGCGACGGCTATCCGCAAGGCGCTGACACACAGCCCAATCCAGATCCCGGCAAGGATTTCTCGCCAGAGTGTTGACCAAGGCCATGGTTTCCCCCCTGAACGGATCGCTTTTTCTCTTGCAAAGCCGGATGACTTTCTGGTTGCCCGCCCTCAGTACTTGCGTAACGGCCTCCAACAGTGTGGTTTTGCCGGTACCTTTGGGCCCATCCAGAGAAACGAACAGCGGACGATTCATTGTTCACGCAACAATCAAGACATTGATGCCCACTCTAACCTCATTTCCGCCATTCCATCAGCGCATCCCTGCCCCTTGCTGATACTCCCGCGGCGTACAACCAAACTCCCGGCGAAACACCGTGTGCAGATACTGCGCAGATTTAAAGCCACAACTGCGCGCAACGTCAGCAATCACCGAGTCGGTAATTGTCAGGCCCTTGGTCGCCGCTGCCAGTTTGAAACGCAGAATCTCGTCATGCACGCTACAACCACGCTCAGCACGAAAATGCGCTTCAAGTGATGAACGCGACACACCGACATAAGCTGCCACCTGCGCCGTTTTAATGCCTTGGCAAGCGTATTGGCGGATGAACAGCAGCGCTTGCATGACGTAAGGATTGCCCAATGGCTGGTGCAAACTCGACACCTGCACGTTGACCGCATCAGGAGGAATCAGAATCTGCGTGCCGGTCGACGGCATGCCGTGCAGCATCTGGTGGAGTAATTGCGCGGCGGTACGGCCCATGGTTTCCGTGCCCTGAATAACCGAGCTCAGCGGCACTCGAGTCAGGCTGCGGGTCAGCGGGTCGTTGTCGATGCCAATCAGTGCCACCTGCTCCGGCACGGCAATGCCGGCGGTCAGGCAGGCTTGCAGTAACTGGCGCGCGCGGGCGTCGCTGACGGCGATGATGCCGATGGGTTTGGGCAGGCTTTGCAGCCAGGCGATCAGTTGTTCGACGGCGCTGTCCCAGAGCGGCGCGCTGGTGCCCATGCCGCGATAGATTTCGCCGTGCAGGCCGTCGCGTTTCATTAGTTTGCGAAAGGCTTTTTCCCGCTCCTGTGCCCAACGATTGGCTTGCGCTTCCGGCAGGCTGAAGCAGGCAAAGCGCTGCAGTCCCGCCTCGATCAAGTGCGTATAGGCCAGCGTCATCAGCGCGTTGTTATCGGTGGCGACGTAGGGAATCGCTTTCGGATATGCCCGCTTGTCCTCGTACGAGCCCCCTACCGCTACCACTGGCATCTGGATATCGGCCAGCGCCTCGCCAATCAGCGGATCGTCGAAGTCGGCAATGATCCCGTCACCCTGCCAGCGCTCGATGCCTTTCAAGCGACAGAGAAAATCCTCTTCCAGGAACAAGTCCCAGGAGGCGCGGGTGCTGCTCAGGTAGTTGCCGATGCCGCTGATGATGCCGCGGTCGTAGATCTTGCTGCCGTTGAACAACAGGGCGATGCGGTGAACAGGCGGTACGGTTTTCATTGTTTTTATGCTTGTCCGGGGCCTCTTGTCACGGAGGCGATTGGCACAGACTAGGCGCCTGGCCGAAGAAGCTCAATACGCAAAATCGCACCCCGTGTTGATGTTTTTCATAATCAGCGGGCACAGGGCCGTTGCTAGTATCGAGACACCGCCAAGAACAACAAGGACAAGGTCCATGCAGTATTTCCCCGATGTCGATGCGATTCGCTACGAAGGCCCAGACAGCGATTCTCCCCTCTCCTTTCGTCACTACGACGCCGACAAACTCATCCTCGGCAAACCCATGCGCGAACACCTGCGCATGGCCGCCTGTTACTGGCACACGTTCGTCTGGCCGGGTTCCGATGTGTTCGGTGCGGGGACGTTCAAGCGCCCTTGGCAACACGCCGGCGACCCGATGGAAATGGCCATCGGCAAAGCCGCCGCCGCTTTCGAATTCTTCTCCAAACTGGGCATCGACTATTACTGCTTCCATGACACCGATGTCGCCCCCGAAGGCAGCTCTCTGAAGGAGTACCGCAACCACTTCGCACAAATGGTTGATCACCTCGAGCAACACCAGGAAGCCAGCGGCATCAAGCTGCTGTGGGGCACCGCCAATTGCTTCAGCAACCCGCGTTTCGCTGCCGGCGCCGCGAGCAATCCCGATCCCGAAGTGTTCGCCTGCGCCGCTGCCCAGGTGTTCAGCGCCATGAACGCGACCCATCGCCTGAAAGGCGCCAACTACGTGTTATGGGGCGGTCGCGAAGGCTACGAAACCCTGCTCAACACGGACTTGAAACGTGAGCGCGAACAGCTCGGCCGCTTCATGCGCATGGTGGTCGAGCACAAGCACAAGATCGGTTTTACCGGTGACCTGCTTATCGAACCGAAACCGCAGGAGCCGACCAAGCACCAATACGATTACGACAGCGCCACCGTATTCGGCTTTCTCCAGCAGTTCGGGCTGGAACACGAAATCAAAGTCAACATCGAGGCCAACCACGCGACGCTGGCTGGGCACAGCTTCCATCACGAGATTGCCACGGCCGTCTCGCTGGGGATTTTCGGCAGCATCGACGCCAACCGTGGCGATCCGCAAAACGGCTGGGACACCGATCAGTTCCCCAACAGCGTCGAAGAAATGACCCTGGCCACCTATGAAATTCTCAAGGCCGGCGGCTTCAAGAATGGCGGCTTCAACTTCGATTCCAAGGTGCGCCGGCAAAGCCTTGATCAGATTGATCTGTTCCATGGCCACGTCGGCGCGATGGATGTTCTTGCCCTGTCGCTGGAGCGCGCAGCGGCCATGGTGCAGAACGACGAACTGCAACGGCTCAAGGATCAACGCTACGCCGGCTGGCAGCAGCCGTTCGGGCAAGCGGTGATGGCCGGCGACTTCAACCTTGAATCGTTGGCCGAGCACGCCTTCACCAACGAGTTGAACCCGCAAGCCGTCAGCGGCCGCCAAGAAATGCTCGAGAACATCGTCAACCGCTTTATCTATCGCTGATCACACTGGGAGTCTGCGGGCGCATCCACGCGGTGACATTTCTACGACAAATCTGTGCCTGCGGCGTCTGCGGATTCTCTACAGTTTTACCAGCCCGATACTCATCGTCAGGCCGTGTCTTTCCAACAACAATAAAAGGACGCCCCACTATGAAGAACGTAAAACGCACGCTATTGGCCACTGCCCTGGCGCTGCTGTCACTGCCGGTGATGGCTGATGCTGCCCACCCGAAAATCGGTTTCTCCATTGATGACCTGCGCCTGGAACGCTGGTCGCGTGACCGTGACTACTTCGTCGCGGCGGCCGAAAAAATGGACGCCAAGGTCTTCGTGCAGTCGGCCGATGCCAACGAACAGAAGCAGATTTCCCAGATCGAAAACCTCATCTCCCGGGGCGTCGATGTCATCGTCATCGTCCCGTTCAACGCCACGGTGCTGACCAACGCGGTGGCCGAAGCGAAGAAAGCCGGGATCAAAGTCGTCTCCTACGATCGGCTGATCCTCAACGCCGATGTCGACGCCTACATTTCCTTCGATAACGAAAAAGTCGGCGAAATGCAGGCCAGCGGTGTGCTGAAAGCGGCGCCCAAGGGTAATTACTTTTTGCTCGGTGGTGCGCCCACCGACAACAACGCCAAAATCCTCCGCGAAGGCCAGATGAAAGTGCTGCAACCGGCCATCGACAAGGGCGATATCAAGATCGTCGGCCAACAGTGGGTGAAGGAATGGAACCCGACCGAAGCGCTGAGCATTGTTGAAAACGCCCTGACCCGTAACGACAACAAAATCGACGGCATCGTCGCCTCCAACGACGCCACGGCAGGCGGAGCGATTCAGGCACTGGCGGCACAGCAACTGGCCGGAAAAGTGCCGATTTCCGGGCAGGACGCTGACCTTGCCGCGGTCAAACGCGTGATCGCTGGCACGCAAACCATGACCGTGTACAAACCGCTGAAACTCATCGCCAGCGAAGCCGCCAAGCTCTCGGTACAACTGGCGCGCAACGAAAAACCCGCCTTCAGCTCGCAGTACGACAACGGCAGCAAAAAGGTCGACACCATCCTGCTCACGCCAACCCCGCTGACCAAGGACAACATCGACCTGCTCGAACAGGACGGCTTCTACACCAAGGCGCAAATTGCCGGGAAGTGATCACATCACAAATCTCCGGTGATACGAAAACCCTTGTGGGAGCGAGCTTGCTCGCGAATGCGCTGTGTCAGTCAACGAAGCATTGTCTGAACTGACGCTTTCGCGAGCAGGCTCGCTCCCACACAGGTTCAGTGGTGTGTGAGTCTTTGATATACGAGCCCTGTCCATGTCCGACTATCTGCTGCAAATGAACGGCATCGTCAAAACCTTCGGCGGTGTCAAAGCGCTCAACGGCATCGACATCAAGGTCAGACCCGGCGAGTGCGTTGGCCTGTGCGGCGAGAATGGCGCCGGCAAATCCACGCTGATGAAAATCCTTTCGGCGGTCTACCCCCACGGCACCTGGGACGGTGAAATCCTCTGGGACGGGCAACCGCTCAGGGCGCAGTCGATCAGCGAAACGGAAGCCGCCGGCATCGTCATCATTCACCAGGAACTGACGCTGGTGCCTGACCTGTCGGTGGCCGAAAACATTTTCATGGGCCATGAATTGACGCTGCCCGGCGGACGCATGAATTATCCGGCGATGATCCACCGCGCCGAAGCCCTGATGCGCGAATTGAAAGTCCCCGACATGAACGTTTCGCTGCCGGTTTCGCAGTACGGCGGCGGCTATCAGCAACTGGTGGAAATCGCCAAAGCCCTGAACAAGAAAGCCCGGCTGCTGATCCTCGACGAGCCCTCCTCGGCCTTGAGCCGTTCGGAAATCGAGGTGTTGCTGGACATCATCCGCGACCTCAAAGCCAAAGGCGTGGCCTGCGTCTACATCTCGCACAAACTCGATGAAGTGGCCGCCGTGTGCGACACCATTTCGGTGATCCGCGACGGCAAACACATCGCCACCACCGCCATGGCCGACATGGACATTGCGCAGATCATCACGCAGATGGTCGGGCGGGAGATGAGCAACCTCTATCCCACCGAGCCGCACGACGTCGGCGAAGTGATTTTCGAGGCCCGGCACATCACCTGCTACGACGTCGACAATCCCAAGCGCAAACGGGTCGACGATATTTCCTTCGTCCTCAAGCGCGGGGAAATCCTTGGCATTGCCGGGCTGGTCGGTGCTGGCCGTACCGAACTGGTGACCGCGCTGTTTGGCGCTTACCCCGGCCGCTACGAAGGCGAAGTGTGGCTCGACGGGCAAGCCATCGACACCCGCACGCCGCTCAAATCCATCCGCGCCGGCTTGTGCCTGGTGCCGGAAGACCGCAAGCGCCAAGGCATCATTCCAGACCTGGGCGTCGGCCAGAACATCACCCTCGCCGTGCTGGACAACTACTCGAAACTGACCCGCATCGATGCCGAAGCTGAACTGGGCTCCATCGATCGGGAAATCTCGCGCCTGCACCTCAAGACCGCCAGCCCTCTTCTGCCGATCACCAGCCTGTCGGGCGGCAATCAACAAAAAGCCGTGCTGGCGAAGATGCTGCTGGCCAAACCCCGGGTGCTGATTCTCGATGAGCCGACCCGAGGCGTGGACGTCGGCGCCAAATACGAAATCTACAAGTTGATGGGTGCGCTGGCCGCAGCAGGTGTGTCGATCATCATGGTCTCGTCGGAACTGGCCGAAGTGCTCGGCGTTTCCGACCGCGTGCTGGTGATCGGCGAAGGTCAGTTACGCGGCGACTTCGTCAACCATGAATTGACGCAGGAACAAGTGCTCGCCGCCGCACTCAGCCAGCCTGGCAGCCATAACAATAATGATCGGAAATCCGCGTAAATGAATCAGGTCAAACAACTGTTCACTCGCTACAAAATGCTCGCGCTGGTGTTTGCCGTGGTGCTGATCTGGCTGTTCTTCAGCTGGCAGACCGAGGGCGGTTTTCTGACCCCGCGCAACCTGTCCAATCTGCTGCGGCAGATGTCGATTACCGGGATTCTTGCCTGCGGCATGGTGCTGGTGATCATCAGCGGCGAGATCGATTTATCGGTCGGTTCATTGCTCGGCCTGCTCGGTGGCCTCGCGGCGATTCTCGATGTGGTCTACCACATTCCGCTGCTGGCGAACCTGAGTCTGGTCGCCTTATGCGGCCTGATGATCGGCCTCGCCAACGGCTACATGACGGCTTACCTGCGCATCCCATCATTCATTGTCGGTCTGGGCGGCATGCTGGCTTTTCGCGGGATTCTGCTGGGGATTACCGGCGGCACGACCATCGCGCCGGTATCGCCGGAGCTGGTCTACATCGGCCAGGGTTACCTGCCCCACGCGATCGGCACTGGCCTCGGCGTTTTGCTGTTTGCGCTGACAGTGTTTCTGACTTGGAAACAACGGCGTAATCGCGCTCTTCACGGCCTCGCGGCGCATTCGTTGGTGCGTGATGTCATCCGCGTGTTGGTGATCGGCGCCGTGCTCGCCGGCTTCGTGCAGACGCTGAACAGTTACGACGGCATTCCCGTGCCGGTCTTGTTGCTGCTGATTCTGCTCGGCGTGTTCAGCTACGTGACCAGTCAGACTGTGTTCGGCCGGCGCGTTTATGCCGTCGGAAGCAACATGGAAGCGACGCGCCTGTCCGGGATCAATGTGCAGGCGGTGAAGCTGTGGATCTTCGGGATCATGGGCGTGATGTGCGCCCTCGCCGGTGTGGTCAATACCGCGCGCCTCGCCGCCGGTTCGCCTTCGGCCGGCAGCATGGGCGAACTCGACGCCATCGCCGCGTGCTTTATCGGCGGCACCTCCATGCGCGGCGGTTCCGGCACGGTGTACGGCGCCCTCCTCGGCGCGCTGGTCATCACCAGCCTGGACAACGGCATGTCCATGCTCGACGTCGACAGTTACTGGCAGATGATCGTCAAGGGCAGCATTCTGGTGTTGGCGGTTTGGGTGGACGTGAGTACGCGAACCGGGCGCCGTTGAGCCGCAGGGATTACGCTGCGGGCGTGGTCGCGGGCGCCGGGCCGAGAATTTCCATCAGGAAATCGATAAACACATTGATCCGGCTGGAGCCACGGTGATTGGGTAAATACAACGCGTTGATGCAGGTGCTGGCACTGCCGGGATTTACCTCGTACTGTTCAAGCAAGCGGGTCAGCCGGCCGGCTGCGACGTCGTCGCGGACCAGCCAGTCAGCCAACAGCGTCACCCCGCCGCCGCCGATGGCGGCTTCGCGCAGAATGTCGGCGTTGTTGCTTTGCAGGCGCCCGTGGACGTTGAGCTGAATGGGCGCGTCTTCATTCTGAAAGGTCCAGTGCTGGTGGGTGCCGCCGTAATCGAAACGCAGGCACTGATGCTCCAGCAAATCCCGTGGATGACCAAGCGCCGCGCTACGCGCCAGATACGCCGGACTGGCCACCACCCAGCGTTCAAACTGCCCCACGCGTTTGCTGACGATATCGTCACTGACCACCGACGATCCCAGCCGTACCGAAACGTCGATCTGCTCGCTGAGCAGGTCGCTGACCTGATCGCTCAGCGACAGACTGATCTCCAGGCCCGGATGCCGTTCAAGCAAACGGCTCAGGTGCGGCGCGATCAGGCGTCGGCCGAACTCCACCGGCACGCTGATGCGCAGACGGCCTTGCGCTTCGGCGCCACGATCGGCGACGACAGCATCGGCTTCGTCGATCGCGTCGAGAATCGCCACGGCTTTTTCGAAATAAGTCTGGCCGGCAACGGTCACGCTGGTGTTGCGCGTGGTGCGATTGAGCAGGCTCGCGCCCAACTCGTGTTCCAGCCCGGCCACTTGCCGTGTCACTGACGACGTGGATATCCCGAGTTTGCGCGCTGCCGAGGAATAGCCCCCGCAGCGCACGGTTTCCACAAACATCTTCAGTGCCAGCAACTTGTCCATAAGCGGGGTCCGGTCGAGAGGGAACGCGGATGATTGTGCATCACTGTTCGCCCTTCGTCTTGTGCCGCCGTGCTCGCCCGCACCTGTTGGCTGTTCAGACATCGGCCTTGCGGCTCAGGAACAACCCGAGCGCCAGCGCTGGCAGCAGCGCCACCGCGACGGCGGACAGGTACCAGCCGAAGTGCTCGTACAGCGGACTGGCGACCAGCGAACCCACGGCGCCGCCGACGAAAATGCTGGTCATGTACACCGCATTCAGGCGCGCACGGCTGTGGGGATCGAGGGCGTACACCTCACGCTGACCGAGCACCATGTTCAATTGCACGGCGAAATCCAGCAGCACCGCGCACACCACCAGCCAGACATAGCCGCTGCCTGGGAGTGCGGCGATCAACAGCGAAACCGGCGCCAGCAACAATGCGACCAGCGTGCCGCGACGACCATGCCCGGCATCGGCCAGACGTCCGGCAATCGGTGCGGCAATGGCACCCACCGCACCGACCAGTGCAAAGATCGCGACTTGCGTCTGAGTAAAGCCGTGGTGACGCATCAGTTCAATGGGTGCGAGGGTCCAGAACAGGCTGAAACTGGCAAACAGCAGCCCTTGATACAGCGAGCGCTGACGCAACAGCGGATAGCGCCGGGCCAAGGCAAACACCGAACCGATCAGCGCCGCATAGGTGGCTTTATGTGTCGGCAGCCGACGCGGCAGTGCTACAGCGGTAATCAGAGCGATGACGGCCATCAGGGCTGATGCGCTGTAAAACACCCCTCGCCAGCCGAACACTTCAACCAGCAGGCTCGACAGTGGCCGCGATAACAGAATGCCTAGCAGCAGACCGCTCATGATATTGCCGACAACGCGGCCACGGCTGGCCTCGGGCGCCAGGTGCGCCGCCAGCGGCACCAGGATCTGCACGGCCACCGACGTCAGGCCGATGAGCAAAGACAACACCAGGAACATTGACGGCGAATGGGTCAGGCCGGCGCACAACAGCGTGACGCTCGCCGCCAGGGTGAAACCGACCACCAGCCGGCGGTTTTCCATCAGGTCGGCCAGTGGCACCAGCAGCAACAGGCCCAGCGCGTAACCAAACTGCGTCAGCGAAACGATCAGGCTGGCATTGGCGCTGGACAGACCGATCTGCGGTGCAATCAGCTCGACGATCGGCTGTGCGTAATAAAGATTGGCCACAACCGCGCCACAGCAGAATGCCAGGAACGCGACCATCAGGCCGGAAAGTGAAGTTGACTGTTCGGCATTCGCCGCAACGGCCGGATTGCCCGTGAGCATGATGACACCTCATTGAGTTCAGGAAAGTGCTGCCAAGGCTACGGCCCTGTGGCGATGCACAGAATCCACACGGCGGGCAACGCAGTGATGCGTCCGGCGCAACGGCGCAGGCGTTGCTTCTCGCGCAACGCGCTGTTGCGTGAGCCGCTGATTCTCCGGCGCTGGTGGTTTCTCTACGCTTTGGCCTCTGGCGCTGTCGTCCCCATCGGCGCCCTTCCCCGGCTATCACAAGGAGCGTTTCCATGACCCGCAGCCCATCCGTCCTGTCATCGCCTGCCGCGTTTTTCTCCGTCCCATGAACAGCTCTTTTCTGAAGTCCAGAACGCTTTGGATCAGCGTCGCCGTCGTCGCCGTGCTCGGCCTGATCGGCGCCATTTGGCTGATGTGGCGCCCGGCAATTACACCGATCGAGCGCCCAACGCTGTTCGATACTGCGCAGTTGCAACGCGGGGCGCGGGTGGTCGAGGCTGGCGATTGCGCGGTCTGCCATACCCGTCCCGGCGGTGAATATCTGGCCGGCGGGCTGCCGCTGGTGACACCGTTCGGCACGCTGTACAGCACCAACATCACCCCGGACGTAGAGACCGGTATCGGCCAATGGTCGCTGCCGGCCTTCGAGCGGGCGATGCGTCAGGGCATTGCTCGCGATGGTCACTTGCTCTATCCGGCGTTCCCCTACGTGCACTACCGGCGCATGAGCGCAGCAGACATCGCCGACGCTTATGCCTACTTGATGAGCGGCCCTGCCGTACACGCGCCGGCCGCGCAGAACCGGATGAATTTCCCGATGAACATTCGCCCGCTGGTGGCGTTCTGGAACCTGCTGTTCCTGCACGGTGAGCCACTGACGCCGCTGGCGGGACGTACCGAGGCATGGAATCGAGGGCGTTATCTGGTCGACGGTCCGGGCCATTGCGCTGGCTGCCATTCGCCGCTGAACCTGATCGGCGCGGAAAAATCCTCGGAATATTTGCAGGGCGGCAGCGTCGATGGCTGGCAAGCGTCCGCGTTGGTCGGTATGGGCCAGCGCGCCAACCCGTGGAGTCGCGCGCAACTTGTCGGCTATCTGCGCGCCGAGATCGTCGATGGACACGGCACACCCGCCGGGCCGATGCGTCCGGTCAGCTTGAGTCTGGCCCGCTTGCCCGCCAGTGAAGCCGAGGCGATTGCCGAGTATTTGCTCAGCCTGGAAAACCCGCACCCACTGACGCAACCGCCGCCAAAGACGCCTGCCAGTGAAACGGCAGACCACTCGACCGGCGCCCTGCTCTTCAGCAGCGCCTGCGCCGGCTGCCATGGCCCGGCGGCGCCAATGCGCACCATCGATGGTCGCCCGGGCCTGCAAAACACCTCGGCGCTACAAGCGGCCAGCTCGCGCAACTTCCTCAAAACCG